>CAWFGG010000002.1:0-838076 GCA_963815325.1 uncultured Gemmatimonadales bacterium | reverse complement strand
GTCAGGATGTGGTCCTGACGCTCCGTGTTGATCAGGTCGACGAGTGCGGCAAGCGTGGTGGACTTGCCCGACCCGGTGGGGCCGGTGACCAGCACGAGCCCTTTCGTCAGGTAGCAGAGATTCTGGACGGCGGTGCTGACGCCCAGTTCATCGCAGGTCGGGATGCGGGTGGGAATCACCCGGAAGACGGCCACCGGACCCCGACGGTCCAGCGCCGCGTTGCAGCGGAACCGGGCCACGTGATCGATCTCGTAGGCGTAGTCGGCGTCGCCGGTCTCGGCGAATACCCGCTGATCCCTCGGGGACATGTTGCTCTCCAACATCCGGCGGAGCGGAGCCACGTCGATCGGGGGTTCGTCTTGACGGACCAGCCGGCCGTCTCGGCGGAGCGTGGGCGGCTCGCCGACCCTCAAGTGGAGGTCGGACGCGCCGGCCTCCACCATGGCGATGAGCAAGCGGTCGAGTTGCTCCCGAGCCTCGGTCAGGTCCGTGCTCGACGTCGACTCGGGTTGCTGGGGGCTCGGCGGGCCCGGAGGGGCGGGAGGGGACGCGGGGGCCTCCCCATTGGCGGCGTCGGCCGTGGCAGAACGCACCGCGGCCGAGAGCCCGCCGTTGGATCGCTGCACGTGGATGTCGACTTGGCCGGTCGGTGCCGCGTACGAAAAGCTCGACTCCGCGCCGTTCGCGAGCCCGGCGCGCGCCTCGGCGGGTGCGATCTCCTGGAGCAGGGACGTGACCTGCGCCTCAGTCAGGGCATCGCGGGTCAGGTGGCGCACCGCACCGTCGAGGGCCAGACCGATGCGCTGGCCGGCCGCGAGGTTGAGCGCCTCGCCGCGACGTTGGTGGAGCAGCTCGATGAATCGATCGATTTGTGCCACGAGAGCCCTCAGTCGAGCGGGTGAACCTCTTGCACGAAACCCCGGTTGACGTAGTGGGTCGTTGCGTCATCCGTGAGCGCGAAGAAGCGTTCGGTGGTATTCAGGAAGTCGATGGGCCTGGCACTGGTGGGCGGCAACGCCCAATGGGCGCACCCGCTCACTTCGGCTCCGTCCGACAGCATGACGTCCAGCCGCACCGACTTGCCGCCCAGTGCTTCGTCCGAGTCGATGTCGGAGCCCATTGCCGTGCACGTCACGAGTGTGGTTTGAGACTTGGCCACCAGCGCGACACCGCTCGACGGGAGCGTGATCGCGAAGAATTCTTCCGGCCGGTTCAGCATCTCCAGGGGCGTCTCGACGTCCCGGTGAAGCGCGGTACAGGGTTGCATGTGGAGGTCGCCCTCGATGGAGCGCCCCCCGGCAAAGGTGACCCGAGCGCGTACTCGTTGGGTCTCGGCCCAGTTACCCATCGGCGTCGGGGGCGAGGGCCTGGCCACGAGCGGTTGCGCACCCGTTGGTGGGGGGCCGTGTTGATCGTCGACTGGTCCGACCATCCGGTCTCTCGTTCATGCGATCTGCAACTCCCTCCCGGTGTCCTGCGCCGACGGGTTCACTGCCAGCGGGGTGGCCCGCTGAGCGATTGGCCCCCATCCGGGGTCCGGAAGCTCTCTCGCGCCTTAGGGTAAACCCTAGTTCTTGGCGAGAGCCGACGGTCCGTTCCCCCTGGACATGGCAAGGGTCAGACCAATCGTGAATGAGGTGGTCCCTATTGGGGGATGGGTTATCGGGGAGTTGCGAGCCTTGCAACGTGGCTGCGGCGTGGTCGCGGCGGAATCCGCTCGAGCGGCTACGCCCGAACCTCACTCATGAGCGCCAGGACGTTCTCGTCCGGGTCGCGGAAGAACGCCATCCAGAGTTCATGATCTGGCAGCTTCGCGATCACATGTGGCTCCGCGTCGAACACGACACCGCGAGCCTTCAACCTGTCACAGGCAAAGTGAAGGTCCGGGACCTTGTAGTAGATGACCGAGCTGTAGTTGTTGGCCTGCGCCTTGCCCGGACCATCCAGCATCAGCTGGATACCGGCGCAGTCGAAGAAAACGAGACCTGGCGGTGCTTGGAACAGGAATCGCATTCCAAGGGTGTCGCGGTAGAAGGCGACTGCCCGGTCGATATCGCCGACCGGAACGGCGATCTGCCCGATCTGTGAGAGGCCGACATTGGATGGAGAGTGGTCGTCCATTGAGTCCTCGTGAGATGTGCCGTACAAGACTCGCGCTCGAAACCGCGGACGTTCGACTAGCAATCTCTGGGTTAGTGGGAACCGTCTGACCCACCTGCAGCCGGGGCCAGGAGGATAAGGCCGAGGAGCGTGGGTTTGTCGATGGTAATGGTGTCTGTGGGTGCGATGGGCGACTGGCCGTCGAGGGTATCACCGGGGAGGGCCACAGCCAGGGCGAAGCCAAGCGTGAGGTAGCTCAAGTATTGGCTATGCCTCCAGTGCGCCCGTCCAACGAGCGAGTTTCGTGTCAGCAGTTTGCACCGCTCCGGCAAAATTCAATCACTTCTTCTAAGTCACAAGGGCCCGCCCATCTGCTCCCCGGCGATTCGGAACCCCGCCAAACTGAGCAGGCTAGGGCATTCTCGGACTGTCCCTCGGCCCGCAAAGCTCAACTCGCCGCCGGCAGCTCGATGGTGAAGGTCGTCCCCCGGCCCATTTCGCTGGAGACACTGATATGACCGTGGTGCCGGGTCACAATGCCGTAGGCGATGGCGAGGCCAAGGCCGGTGCCGCGCCCACCTTCCCGGGTGGTAAAGAACGGATCGAAGACGTGATCGATGACTTCCGTCGGGATGCCGCATCCGGTGTCGCTGATCGCGACTTCGACGGAACGGTTGCCGGCGCCAGGGCGGGTGCGGATCGTAATCGTGCCCAGCTCGTCCATCGCCTGTGCGGCGTTCACGGCGATGTTGAGAAACACCTGCTGCAGCTGTGACCGATCGCCCATCACCGCCGGAAGGGCATCGGCCCAGTCGCGTACCAACGTAACATTGAAGAATGCCGACTGGCCGGCGATTAGGGCGAGGGTCTGCTCGAGCACCGCGTTGATGTCGAGCTGCTCCATCGCCGCGTCGGACTGCCGCGAGAACTCGAGCAGCCCCTTCACGATGTCCCGGCACCGCTCGGTCTGCTGGAGCACGACCTCGAGGTTGTGACGGTCCGGGTGGTCGGCGGGCATATTCTCGAGGGCGAGAGCGGTCAGGGTCAGGATTCCGCCCAGAGGGTTGTTGACCTCGTGTGCCACGCCAGCCGCAAGCATACCGAGTGACGCGAGCCGCTCCGACTGCGCCATGCGGACCTGCATGGCCATCACTTGGTCGGTGCGCTCCTCGACCTTTTCTTCGAGCGTGTGTCCCCATTCTTGGAGATCGCCCTTCATTTGCCGCAGACTCGCGAGCATGGTATTGAACGAGTCGGCTAGTAGCGCCAGCTCACCCTGCGCGTCCCCCCGCACCTCCTGATCGAGCCGACCGGCGGCGATGTTCCGCGTCGCGGCCACCATCTCGCCGATCGGTCGGGTCAGGTTGCTGATCATGACGTAGGTGAAGCCGATGATCAGCAGGAACCCCACTGTGGCCAGGGCGAAGAACGAGAGGATGACGCGATCGCGGATCGAGGCATACGCGCGCTCGAGTACGCCAACGTACAGGATCCCCACGACTGCACCCTTGAGATCGCGCAGCGGGTCGTAGGCGGCAATGTACCAGTTGTCTACCACGAAGGCGCGGTCGCGCCACGACTCCCCTCGCTCCAAAACGGCTGCGTGGACCGGCGCGGAAACACGAGTGCCCACGGCGCGAGTCCCGTCGGGCTGCCGGACCGTCGTCGCGATGCGCACATCTCCCTGGAAGACGGTAACGGTCCCGACGTCCTCTCGGCGGTACTGCTCGCCGCGGTACAGCAGCTCCCAGACCCGGTCCACCAGTTCGAATCGGCGGTTCAGCAGGCGGCCGCCATAGAGCGCGCCGACGACGGCGCCGGAGTGGTCCGTGACCGGGGCCGCGGCGAGCAGGACGAGGCCGTCGGTCACCGCGTCGCGGTCGTCCGGGCGGGCGTGCGCTGTCGGGACGAACGGGATTATGGCTTGGGACGCGAGGCCCGGGCCCTCGCGCGCGAGGAGCGCTGTCGGCACGATCTCCACCCCCGCCACGACCCGGCCCGCCAACGCGGCGCCCACCACCTGCAGCTCCGCGACCTGGTCGCCCGTGGAGTCCAGTTGCGCTGCGCGCGCGATGACACGGCCGGTCGCATCGGTGAGCGACAGAAAATCGTAGTCCGCGTCCGCCTGTACGGCCGCGAGCCGGGCACGCACCGCGGCCATCCCGCCGCCGTCGACACTTGCCCCGATCGTGGGTGCGGTGAACATGACCCCCTGCCGAAGGGTCTCGAGTTCTCCATCGAAGATCGTGCGGGCCGTCGAGAGGTCGTGTTCCGCAGCGTTTTGGGCCTGCGCCATGATCGTCGTGCTGACGATCCACGAGCCGACCAGCGACGTGATGAGGCCGCCGGTGCCCAGGATCACGAGATAGCTGAGAATCAGCCGGGCCCTGAGCGACCGGCGGCGGAACGGCAGGTCAAGGCGCACGGGGACAGGTGATCACGTGTACCGCGCACGAAATACACGGATCGTAGGCCCGGATGAGCATCTCGAGCCGCCGCCGGAGGGGATCGGGCGACCGGTCCGTGGCCTGCTCAACGGCGCGACACAGCCGATACTCGACACTCGCGGCGTTGAATGCGGTGGGCGTCACGACGTCCGCCTCCACGATCCGGCCGTGCTGATCGTAGCGGTAGCTGTGTACGAGCAGGCCGCGCGGCGCCTCCACTGCTGCCGTCCCCGTGCCTGCGCGCGTCGTCACCGGTGGCGCCGGCTCCGAGGGCTCCCCGCCGGCAAGCAGCTGCTCGACGAGTTGGAGCGCATGGTCGACATCCGCGACCATCTCGACCATCTGGGCACGGGTGTTATCGAGCGGGTCGTCGAACGGAGGCACGAGGCCCAGCCGCTCGGCTGCCTGTTGTGCCGTTGGTGGCAGGGCCGAGCCGTTCACCACGAGCCTCGCAAGCGCACCCACCATCACCGGCGTACCGTTCCAGAGACTGTGCTTGGCGTGTGAGTGGGCCACGGTCCGCTCCTGCGCAAACGTTCGGTACGCCGGCACCGGCACGGTAACCGATGGTCCGGCCCCTTCGATTGCGATCTCATCGCCGCTGTACCCGTACGTGCCGACGGTTCGGAGCGCAGCGTAGGCGCTCTGGCTCCGGCCCACATCGGCGGCAGGCAGCGCCGCGACGACGTCGAGGGCGGTTGCCACGTCACGCCGGCCGTCGAGGAGGGCCGCGCGGAGGTGCAACAGGCTCTCAGTGTCCGGGTGGGCACTGAATCCGCCGACTACCGTCGTCACGGGGTGGATCTCCCGGCCTGCGACGGTCCTTTGGATGCGGTTGCCGAGTTGCTTGAGACGGAGGCCGAGCTCCACGACCTCGCGTCGATCCGCCGCGAGCGCGAGTGCGCTCGGCGCACCGAAGTAGTCGGGAATCGCGAGCAGGAAGATGTGCAGCGCGTGGCTTTCGATGTTCTCGCCGCGGAGCAGGAGCTCTCGTAGGCGCTCGGTGGCTGGGCTCGGGACGATTCCGAACGCCCGTTCCGTAGCCGCGAGGGATGTGAGCGTGTGTGCGGCAGAGCAGATCGCGCAGATCCGAGACACGATCGGGGCCACCTCGTCGTAACGCCGTCCTCGGATGAGGCCCTCGAGCAATCGGGCTCCCTCGAAGATGTCAAACCGTACGGCCTGGACCCTGTCACCGTCGAGCTCGACGGTGACACCGCCGTGCCCTTCGACGCGCGCTAGATGGTCGATCGTGATGCGTGTCGTCATCGAAGCTCCCCCACGGCTGCCTCGACGGGCAGCGGGGCGAAGACCTGCAGCCGGCGCTCGGCGTCATCGCGCGGGATGCCGTGGGCCTCGAAGGCGGCGAGTGCCGCCTCGATATTTGGGTCGGACGCCGGTCCCCGGCAGCCGACGCACGGGACGCCAAGGGCTGGACACCGGGCGTTACAGCCACCGGCGGTCACGGCACCGCAGCACGGCAGGCCGCAGTCCACCAGGAGACAGCCCACCTCTCGCATCCGGCATTCGGCGCACACCGGGATGTCTCGCACCGGGGGCGGGTTGCCCTGAAGCAGGTGCGCGACGGCGGAGAGGAACTCGTCCCGCTCGATCGGGCACCCAGTGATCGCGTAGTCGACCGGAACGACGTCCCGCACCGCCCGCGTCGGGAGGGTGTCGAATCCTGCCCCGACGTCTCCGTACACCTCACGTACCAACGCCCCGCGATCGAACAGTCTGTCGAGCGCGGCCACGCCGCCCCAGACGGCGCACGTCCCGATGGCGACAAGGCAGCGGGTCCGCTCGCGCAGCTGCCGGAGCGTCTCCTCGTCGCGGCGGCTCATCACTGCGCCCTCGACGAAGGCAATGTCGAGTGGTGCCTTCGTTCCATTGCCGTCCGACGCGGCCATGAGAAACTCGCGGACGTCGAGGAGCGCAACCAAGTCGAGCAACTCGTCCTCGCAGTCGAGCACAACGAGCTGGTCGCCGGCGCAACCGGTGAGCCCCACGAACCCCACGGTGGGTCGGGCAGCGGCCGTGACGGTTGCCTCTTCGTCGGGCCTCATACGAGCTCCGGCAGATTGATGGCGTCCCAGTAGGTGAAGATCGGTCCGTGCAGGCAGGTGTACTTGTAGCCCACGCTGCAGTGGCCGCACTTCCCGACGCCGCATTTCATGCGGCGTTCGAGCGACATGAGGATACGGTCCTTCGAGAACCCGAGGGCCAGCAGGCGCTCGAGCACGAGCCGGTACACGACCGGCGGACCGCAGACGGCGGCGTGAGTGGTTCGGGGGTCCGGGGCCGCGCGATCGAACAGGGTGGGCAAGAGTCCGATCTGTTGGGTCCACCCGCCCGCCGGGTCTCGATCGACGGTCAAGAGACAGGTCAGATCCGGGCGGTCGGCGAGCGAAACCAACTCGTCGCGAAACAGCATGTCCGCCGGGGTCCTCACGCCGTACATCAGCGTCACGCTGCCGAATTGGTCCCGGCGGTCGAGCGCGTACCAGAGCAGGGACCGCAGGGGCGCCATGCCGAGCCCGCCTGCCACCAGCAGCAGGTCACCGCCCTCCAGCCGCTCGATTGGGAACCCGTTGCCGTACGGGCCTCGCACCCCGACGTGGTCGGTAGCTTGCAGACGGTAGAGTGCGTTGGTGACCCGGCCGACGCGGCGCACGCACAGCTCGAGCATTCCAGGTCTCGTGGGCGACGATGAGATGGAGATTGGTGCCTCGCCGGCGCCGGGCACGCTCAGCATCACGAATTGGCCGGGTCGGTGGCGGAACGCCGCCGCCTGGTGGTCGTCCGCGAAGCGCAGTGTGAACAGGTAGTTGTCAGCGACCATGCGGTGGATGCTGACGATGTGCGCCGTCGCCGGCTGATATGGGTTCGTCGTCAAGACCGGGCGGAAAAGGGGGGCCTCAGCCAGCCGTGGCATGCTTGACCTCCCGGAGCTGTTCGATGACCTCGATGATGTCGATGCCGGCGGGACAGGCCTCGAGGCAGCGGCCGCAGCCGACACAGCTCGGGCGGCCATATTCCGCGACGAAGCCACGCTGTTTGTGATAAAACCGGAACTTGATACGGCTCGCCCGGCTGGCGCGGAAATTCTCGCCGCCGGCCACGGCGGCATGCGATGCAAATAGGCAGCTGTCCCACACCCGGGTGCGCGTCCCGTCGGCGCTGCCTAGTTCGACCTCGTCGGCGACGTCGTAGCAGTAGCAGGTCGGGCAGACCATGCTGCAGGCACCGCAGCCGAGGCACCGCTCACCGAGCTGCTGCCAGAGGTCGCTTTCGTACTCGAGCTCGAAGATTTCCGGCAGGTCCCGGATCTCCGCCTCGAGCCGGAACGCGTCCTCTCTCGCGGCGGAGCGCCGCTTGTATTCCTCTATGTCCGCCCGGCTGGTGGGCTGGAACAGCGGCCCCGTCGCCAGCGCCATGTCGTCTCCGAGCGCCGTACCGACGAACACGAGGTAGCGGTCGCCCAGGTCTTGAAAGAACAGGTCGAATCCTTCGCTGACGAAGTCCGCCCGCATTGAGCGGCAGAAGCAGTGCTCATCGGGCGTGCAGTCGACGCCGATCACCGCAATGTGTCGCCGGCGCGTCTGGTAGTATGGATCCGGATAGCGGCCGCCGAAGACCTGATCCAGGATGTTGAGGCCGTAGATATCGCAGGCATGCACGCCGAACAGCACGATGCGGCGTTCGAGACCCGCAGTCTCCGGCACGTAGCCCTCGCGCCGCCGGTAGCGGAACAGGCACTCACGCGGGGGGAGGAAGTACTTTTTGGGCGGTAGGATCGTGCGGGTGTAATCGAGCCGGATCTCGGACCAGCGGCGGAGCCGCCGAAACACGAATCGCTTGCCTTGGGCGACGGGCCCATGGATCTCACCAAACTGCTGCAGGACTGATGCGAAGAAGTCCAGGTGCTCTTTGGGCAATGTAAGCGTCTTCACGGGCGCGCCTCCGGCGGGGTCGCGCTGCGCGCGGCCAATGCCTCGCGGATTTGGGCGAGCAGGGCCTCCGGGTCGATGGGTTTGCGGAAGAAGGCGTCGTACGGCAGCCACGCACGGTCGGGAGGCACCTGGAATTCCGGGACTTGCTCGTAGACCGCGCTCACAACGAAGATCGGCACCCCTTCGAGCTCCGGCACCCGGCGCAGCTCCTGGACCACGAAGAAGCCCTCGGTCCGCTCGTCCATCATCACGTCCACCAGGATCAGGTCCGGGGCCTCGCGCCGCGCCCGGAGCACCCCCGTCCGTCCGTCGTATGCGCACAGGACCTCGTAGCCGTGCCGCTCCAGCAGCGCGGTGAGCGCCTGCACGAAATCCCGATCGTCGTCCACCACGAGAATGCGACCGCTGGGCGTCATGCGGACAGCTCCGTTTCTGAGGCCTCGTCACCGACGGTGGACGCCGGGAGACGAACGGAGAACGTCGACCCCTTGCCCTCGGTACTTTCCACCTCGATGACGCCGCCGAGCTCCGCCGCGATCCGGCGGCAGATCGGGAGCCCGAGGCCGGTGCCTTCGACCTTGCGCTTGCCGGGCTGCCGGACGCGGTAGAACTCGTCGAACACGAACGGGAGTGCGGAGGAGGGTATGCCGATACCCGTATCCACGACCTCCACCACGATCTCGCCTGGTTGCGTGACCGCCCGGACGCACACCCGCCCGCCGGGCCTGTTGTACTTGAGGGCATTCGTTATGAGGTTGTCGAACAGGACACCGATGCAGGTCGGATCGCCGCGGACCGCGCACGGCTCCGCCGGCAGCTCGCAGGTGAGCGCGAGGTCCTGGCGGACTGCCAGTGGTTCATAGGTCGTGGTGATCTGTTCCAGGACCTGCCGGAGATCCACTTGGGTGTGCTGGCGGCCCAGGGTGCCCCCCTCGAGCTGGGCAAGGGTGAGCCAATCGTCGATCAGCCGGTGCAGTTCCTCGGTCCGGGCTAAACACCGGGCGAGCCATTCCTGGCGCTTCGCCGCGTCCCCGGGCATGTCGCCCATCGTGCGCAGGACATCGAGGTATTGGTGTACGGCTACGAGGGGTGTTTTCAGCTGGTGCGACACGAAGGTCACGAACCTGCGACGCTGCAGTTCGCGCTCCAACTCGCAGGCCCGCGTGTCCAACTGGAGCCGCCGCCGCTCGAAGCCGCGCCGCACGATCAGCCTGAGCTCGTCGGGGGAGAACGGCTTGGGCAGGAAGTCGTACGCGCCCGCCTGCATGGCGTCCACCGCGGTGCCGATCGTGGCATAGCCGGTGATGACGACGATGGTGATGGTGGGATCGATCTGATGCAGCCGACTGATGACGTCGAGGCCGCTGAGCCCGGGCATCTTGAGGTCGACCAGCACCAGTCCGGGCTGGCACGTGCTTACGGCCTCGAGCCCTTGGGCGCCGTCCGCGAAGGTCTCGACCCTATACCCGACGCGGGTGAGCGCCTGCTCGCAAGACAGGCGCATCGCGTAATCGTCGTCGATGACGACCACGGTCCCCAGCTCCCCCGCGACCTCCACCATACCCGTCCCCCTCCCCGCGGCACACGTACCGACGGCGGGCGGCGCGGGTGTCCCGCTCAGGGTGGCGCGCTAGCGACGCAGCGTCTGCCGGACGATCTCCAGGAACTTGGGAACGTCGAGCGGCTTCGTCATGTAACGATCCGGGCGGATCATGTCCACCTCGGGAGCCCGCGGGTACAGGTCGTCGGGCGACTCCTGGATCGACGACACCATGATGATCGGCGTCTGCTGAAAGGCGGCGTACTGGTCCGAGTACTTGATCGCCTCGTTGACACCGTACCCTTCGGTCGTGGTTTCCATCATGATGTCTAGGATGATCAGGTCGGGTTTGGACGCGCGGAGCTGTTGCAGCCCCTCGGCGCCCGAATCGGCCACGACCACCGTGTAGTTCTCACCCTCGAGCACGGAGCGCACGGCCGTCGTGAAGTCGTCGTCGTCGTCGATGACCAGGATCGTCTTCGTCGTCGAACGGGCTTCCGTGGCAGGCATGATCGGCCTCCCCCCTGCGGATGTCCGCCATCAGCACCGGACGCGCACAAATGCGTCACCGGCGCACATTCATCATAGCACTGCATGCTTAAAGAAAGGCTGAAAACCGCGACAACCAGAAGTCATGTGCCAATATCGACCATCATTGTCGGCATTTGGCGTGCATGGGGCGCGGCCTCCAGCCGCTCTGCGGAGCTACCTGCTCGGCTCTAAGAGGACCCGGGACAACTCCGACCAGGTTCGCTCCATCAACTGCTCGGCCAGACCGCGCGGGCTTTCTCCGGTGTTGATCGCCCAGGCCAACGCGATGCCGCGGTCGGGCAACAAACGAGGTATCATCGTCGTAGGTAGGAGCCGCAGGCTTAGGGTGGCCACTTCGGGGCACGCTCCACTCGAATCAACGCGCTCTCTCCCAGTCGAGCAAGCCTTGATCGGGGTCCCGTCCCAGGGTCGGAATCCTCGCCGGTGGTCCGTGTTGCCGGTACCGGTCGGCGACAGTACACTGCGAAGTATCTTCTGAGGAGAAATGAACATGCGGCGAATTCTGATGGCAGCGGTTGTAAGTGTGTTATCTGTTTCGTGTGGCGGCGGCGGTATCAGTTCCTATGAAGACGCGATGGAGGCGCAGGCCGAAATCATGGAGGAGATGGTCGACGTTCTCGAGGGAGTCAAGGACCAGGCATCGGCCGAGAAGGCGGCCTCGGAGATCGAGGCGTTGGGAACACGCATGGCCGACGTCGTTGCGCAGGTCAAGAAACTACCGCCGCCGACGAGGGAGCAAATGCAGGAAATCGCCGAGAAGTACGGTGCGGACGGACGAGAATTCCAGAGCAAAGCGGCGGCCCAGATGATGAAGCTGGCGGAGTATCCGGTGCTGAGCGAGGCGTGGGAGCACGTGATGGCCAACTTGCAGTAGCGCGGTACCATCCTGAGACGACCGCCCGGCCCCCTCTCACTTCAGTAAGCAGTGAAGCTCACGAGCGGGGGCCGCGTCTCAGGAATCCGAAGGCCAGCAGTCCCACCAAAGCGCCGACGGGGCCCAGCATCCAGGCTCCGGCAATGGCGAGCAGGATGGCCGACCCGACCACCATGAGATTGACGGCACGCCGAACGGCACCCACCAGGACGAGGGCGATGCCGACGACTGCCAGAACCGCGAATCCAACGACAACCGGTTCGCCCATATATCTCCGTGGAGGCTGGCCACGACCTCTAGCGGGTGAAGGCTAGGCTAGCTGCCTTCAGCGCCAACATCCACTGAATCCCGAACTTGTCGGTGAGCATGCCGAACCCGTTTGCAAGCGGGAAGGAGATCTTCCCGCCCGTCGAGAGCGCGGCAAAGCTCCGTTCCTGTTCTTCCTTGTCCGAGAACGCAACGAAGAGGGCGAAGTTGCTTCCTCGGGTCACCGGATGGCTCGGCATATCGTCGGACGCCCTGAGGAGCAGGTCGTCGGCGCGAAATACCGCGTTGAATATCCGATGGCCATGTTCGTCGGGCACACCGAGCGGCGAGTCTGAATAGGTCTGCAACGACACGATGTCGCCGCCCAGGCATTCCTGATAGAACGTCAGGGCTTCGCGGCAATTGCCGGAGAACATGAGGTAGGGATTGAGTGTCTTCATGATTGGAACTCGCTCGGGATGCCCGTCGATCTATGTAGGCTACCTAGCGCGGCTGCGGTTCATTCGCTTGGGTCCGTAACGATTCCACGACTTCCTCCAGAACACAAGCGCTCGACATTACATTTGCATCCAGCGGCAGGCCGCGCGTCGGCTCCCCTCATTTGTTCGGTGGCTCAACCAGCGCCTGATACACCAGGGTCTGGAACTTCTGTCTGATGTCCGTCGCGTTGGGCAGAAGCTGGATCATCAAGACCATGACGAGCCGAGCCTCGGGGTCGACTCGATACCTCGTGCCGTACGCCCCTCCCCACCCAAAAGCGCCCTCGGAGTCCATTCCATTGGCACCAAACCGATCCGTGGTCTCGAAACCCAGTCCGAACCCGAGGCCCGTCGAAGAATACAGGGTCCCGACTTGGTTCGTTGTCATGAGCCTCACGGTCCGTGGCGCCAGGATGCGGACGCCGTCCAGGGCTCCAGCGTTGCGAATCATTTCGAGGAATCGAGCATAGTCGTGCGCGGTCGAGAGGAGCCCGGCTCCGCCTGCAAAGCTGCGGCGCGGGCCGTCAACATACCGGCCCTGGCCTGTCGGACCTTCAGGAGCCCGCGCGAAGCGGCCATCGCTCGTGCTGGCGTACACTGCGGCAAGCCGATTCCTGTGGTCGGCCGGCAGAAAGAAATAGGTATCCCTCATGTCGAGCGGCTCGGTGATGCGAGTCCGAACGAACTCATCCAACCGTACTCCAGAAGCGCGTTCGACGACACAACCGAGGACGTCGGTATTGTAGCCGTACACCCACTCCTCGCCGGGTTGGGCGACGAACGGGAGCGACGCCAGTCGTTCCATGGTCTCGCAGATCGGTTCATCTTTGTCCGCTGTGTACCACCCGAAGCCCGCTGCGGGCCCCAGCCCCTTCGCTTGGTACAACTGGGCGACGTCACTCTCCGTTCCGTAGGAGATGCCAGCCGTGTGCGTGAGCAGGTCCCGAATGGTGATTGGACGCGTGGCCGCGACGAACGCGACGCCGGTATCGTGGCGCACTGCCACCGTCGTTGTGGCGAAGGAAGGGATATAGCGGCTCACCGAATCGTTGAGGCCAATTGTCCCCTCTTCCACGAGCGACAGGGCCGCCGCGCTGGTAATCGCCTTGGTCTGGGAGGCGATACGGAAAATCGTATTGGCGGCCATGCGTCGCCCGGCTTCTTTGTCGCTCCATCCAAACGCTCGTTCATAGACCGGTTGCCCGTCTCGAAGCACGAGGGCCACGGCGCCGGCGACGCGCTCCTCGTCCACGTATTGCTGCAGCACGCGGTCGATCCGAGCGAGACGCTCTGCCGAAAGGTCCCCTGCTGCTGCGCGTGGCAGCTGGGTCGCGGCCGACGCGGAAGGCGGTTGGGTTGGTGATTGGGAAGCCGGAAACGCCTGGGGAGGGAGCAGGAACCCAGGGAGCATCATGACCGATAGAACAATGAGCCCTCTCCGCATTATCTCTTCCTCCGAGGACGTTTGAAGGCACCGCTTATCAAGTTCGCATCACCTGTCATCGCAATTGTCCTCTGTTTGGCTTCACCACGGGGGGGGCTGCGTCCGATCCGGAAGAGAATTGTGCGGCACCAACACGTCTAGGTGGCCTCCTGCTTCGTCGGCTCGAGCAGGTCCCATAGATTCCCGTACAGATCCTCGAACACCGCCACCGTGCCGTACGGTTCTTTGATCGGCTTCCTGACGAAGCGAATGCCGGCAGAGCGCATCGCATCGTAGTCACGCCTAAAGTCGTCGGTCTGGAGGAACAAGAACACCCGGCCACCGGTCTGGCGGCCAATGAACGCAGCCTGCTCCGGGGTCGAGGCTCGAGCCAACAGCAGGTTGGTGCCGCGGGAGCCGGGTGGAGCGACGACGACCCAGCGTTTGTCCTGCTCGGGCTGGTAGGAGTCTTCGACCAGCGTAAAATGCAGTCTGTGGCAGAAGAACTCGATGGCTTCGTCGTAGTCGCGAACAACCAGCGCCACATGAATGATCGATTGGTTCATGTGCGAGCATCGTTGTGAGATATGCTGTGCGATCCCGTCTGGTTGAACCAGTTACCGACCAACTAACCTACCCACCTCCATCCCTAATCTCCACAACTGCCCACGTCCTGCTTCCCGCGCGTCTCCTCTCCACTCCTCACTCCGCACACCCCACTCCCTACTCCTCTCCCCGCTCCTTCTCTCGTCCTCCTACTCCCCGCTCCTTACTCCTCAGTCCTCACTCCTCACGTGAGGAAGAAGACGGCGACAAATGCCGCGAGCGCGGCGCCGGCCTGCAGCACCAGCACCTGGAATGCCTGCCGCGGAGCCCGCGGCAGCCACCTGATGGCGAAGAAGGCCACGACCGGGACCTGGGCAGCCATGAGGAGCTGGAAGATATGGGCGGCGGTTCCCTCGTCCGCCTCATGGACCACGCCGAACAGGGCCGCGTGACCGAGCACCAGGGCCAGGGCCGCGCTCGACAGGACCAGCGGAACCACGGCGCTCGGCTGCTTGATCAGGGATCGACTCATACCCGGGGCCTCCCGACGATTCGATTGCAGGGTTACCATTTACCAAGTACTTTGTCTTGCAAAGTAACTATCCATCGGCTCCGGGCGCAAGGACGTCAGGAGACCTGCTTCCCGCTGAACCCAAGAGGGTAGGGCGCCAATCCGTCGGTCATGGCGCTGAGCCCTCTGGAGTGGGCGAGGCCTTGGGTTTGCTTGCGATCCCCTGTGCCAAGAGGAATATTCCGTCCCGACAGGGTTTGGCCGAACACCTTTCCCTGAACTGAGGAGCACCCCCATTCGTCTCCCCCTGCTGCTGACCGCCCTTCTCGGGTCGGTCCCGCTCCTGGCGTACACACCGCTCCACTCACAAGAACCGGTGCCCGCCGCTCCGGTCACCCAAGTCCTCACGGCTCCGCCTCTCATGGCGGACCGCGCCAGCGGTCCCAACACCGTCGAGGTGACGCTCACCGCAGGCCCGACCCGCGTTTCGCTGGCGCCGGGTGTCGAGACCGACGCCTACGCGTACAACGGAACGGTACCGGGGCCCACGCTCGAGGTACGCGAGGGCGACCGGTTGATCGTTCACCTCAAGAACGAGCTTCCTGAGCCGACCACCGTGCACTGGCATGGGCTCCACATCCCGTGGTACGCCGACGGGAGTCCGTTCCATCCTATCCCACCGGGCGGGCAGGCCGATTTCGACTTCACCATTCCGCCCGGCACCGCGGGTACCTACTGGTATCACCCGCATCCGCACCATCTGACACGCGATCAGGTAACGAAGGGGCTCTTCGGGGCGATCATCGTGCGGGCCGCGGACGATCCGCTCCCCCCGCTTACCGAGAAGCTGCTCATTCTCACAGACGCCCGGTTCCTGGCGGACGGATCCGTCGATTTGCCGGCGCTTACCTCGCCGCAAGGCCGGGTGGACTTCGAGAACGGATGGGAGGGAGACCTCTTGTTCGTGAACGGGCAGCTCGGGCCGACGATCGCTATCCGGAGCGGCGAGGTACAGCGTTGGCGGGTGGTCAACGCGTCCGCCTCGCGGGTCTACCGGCTGGCGATTCCGGGCCAGCGACTGTTGCTGGTCGGGAGCGACGGCGGCTTGTTCGAGCACGCCGTGGACACGACTGAGGTGATCCTGTCCAACTCCGAGCGGGTGGAGCTGTTGGTGCGCGGCACTGGCGCGCCGGGCAGCACCGCCCTGCTGCAGGCCCTGCCGTACGACCGCTACATCCCCCAGACCCGGCCGGCCGACTGGGACAAGACCAGAAACCTGCTGACACTCGCGTATACCGACGATCCTCCCGTCGAGCCCGCAACGCTGCCCACTATCATGCGGCCGGTCGTGCCACTGGATACGGCGGCGGCAACGGTCACACGGGTGCTATCGTTCACGCAGGGCTTCATCAATGGCAAGACGATGGACCTCGCCCGGGTAGACCAGACCGCGGCCCTCGGCGCGACCGAGATCTGGACGATCGAGAACCTGGTTGGTATGGACCACCCGTTCCACCTGCACGGATATCGGTTCCAGGTCATTGACGTGAATGGAGTGCCGGTCGCGTATCGGCGCTGGGAGGACACGGTGAACGTGCCGAAGCACGAGACGGTGCGCATCATCGTGCGGTTCGATGATTACCCCGGGAAATGGATGTTCCACTGCCACATCCTGGATCATGAGGTGAACGGGATGATGGGAGTTCTCGAAGTCAAATGAAGGGGAAGCGAAGATGAAGCGCAGCGTTTGGTGGATCCGTCCGTTGGTGGCGGTACCCGCGATCGTGGCGGCGGTGGCGGTAGTCGCAGCATTTACCGGCAGGCCAGGGGAAGTGGCGGACGGCCCGGCAGACCCCTCGCAGCTGCTCCGCGGTCGCCAGCTCGTGCTGGAGCACGCGTGCAGCCTGTGCCATGGGAGCTTCGATCCCGGGCAGGAGGGTTGGGTGGCCGGCATGATGCGGCCGGATCAGGAGTTCCTGATCGGTCCCTTCCGGACCCGGCCCCGCAACCTGACGCCGGACAACGTCACGGGCATGGGCCGCTTCAGCGAGCGCCAGATCTTCAACTCGCTCCGCTATGGACTGCGTCCCGGCGAGACGGCGGACGTGGAGATCACCTCCACCACTCCCGGCGAAGGGAACTTCCCGGTGAACCCCAAGTACCTGGCGCCGCCGATGCCGTGGCCGGCCTGGCGACATATGCCCGACCAAGACCTGTGGGCCATCGCCGCGTACCTGAAGCGCGGTGTGGCGCCGGTCAGCCACAAGGTGGAAGACAGCGAGGGGCCACCCGATTTCTGGGCGGGTGCGTATACGCCTGAGGAGATCGGCACGCTGCCTGCCGTCCCGTTTCCGACGGCACACGAGACCGAACCGCCGGCGGGCGTTGATCGGGCGCAGGTCCTCCGGGGCAGGCAAGTGGCCATCCAGCACGACTGCGGCGGCTGTCACGGGGGGGGGTCGAGCCCGGCGGCGGACGGCTGGCTCGTCGGCGTTAGGGATCCGAGTGATGCCTTCCCGATCGGGGCGTGTGGGGAGGCGGAGGCTGGACCCTGCTTCATTCTGCGCCCGCGTAATCTGACACCGGACGATGCCACGGGTATGGGCCGTTACACCGACCGCCAGATCTTCAACGCACTGCGCTACGGACTCCGGCCGAGCGACGCTACAAACATGGAGATTGCCGCAGACCAGAACAACTTTCCGGCTGAGCCGGATTACCTGGGCCCCATCATGCCATGGGTCGCCGTCCGCCACATGGCGGACGAGGACTTGTGGGCGCTCATCGCCTATCTCAAGCACGGCCTCCGGCCGGCCAGCAACGAAGTCGAGGCATCCGACTCCCCACCGGACCGGTGGGCCGGCGAGTACACCGTCGACAAGATCGGTCCGTATCCGGCGAGCCCGTTTCCAACGGCGTACGAAGTGAAGCCCTGAACAGAACCGACCTCCTGGGTATGAGAACTACCGCGGCTCATTGGTGAACAGACCAGACGGGAGAAGTGTATGAGCAAGGTCCGTGTATTGGTCGGCACGAGGAAGGGCGCGTTCATTCTGACCGCCGACGGCGCGCGCCGTGCTCGACGCGCTCGAGGCCCGCTATCCGATGCTGCGCGGGACGATCCGCGACCACGGCACCCGGGAGCGTCGGCCGTTCCTCAGGTTCTTTGCCTGTGAGGAGGATCTGTCCCACCAACCGCCGGACGCCCCGCTGCCCGACTGCATCGGGCAGCGAGCCGTTCCTCGTCATCGGCGGTATCGCCGGTGGGTAGTTGCTCGGTAGGGTGTCGCCAGGAAGTCGGGTCCCTGCTCCAAATTTCCCGATTCCCTCCTTGCTCCATACTCCTCACTCTTGTGTCACCGCTCGAGGAATTCCTTGAGCGCGGTTGCGTTGTTGTAGATCCGCTCCGTCGAGCCGTAGACCAGGGTCGTCCTGCCGCGCCCCATGCGATCGCCGGAGCGCCTGCACGGCCTCGGGCTCGGCCTCCAATTCCGCGAAGTAGCGGCGTTTGAATTCAGGCCATTTGTCGTGGTCGTGGCGATACCACTGCCTGAGCTCAGTGGACGGTGCCACCTCCTTGGCCCAGTAGTCGACCCGGGCAGTGGCTTTGGAGATTCCGCGCGGCCACAACCGATCGATGAGGATACGACGGCCGTCGGCCGAGGAGGCCTCCTCGTACACGCGCTTAGTCAGGATCGACACGCTCGTCCTCCCCACGCAACCGATGCGCGCGCTAGATAGCAGGCATCAACTCGAAAACCAACCGCCGCGACCCCTCTCACTCCTCATCCTCACGCACCCCGGCGGATACCCCCTCGATGATGTCACTCTCGATCGACGGCAATCGGATCGTGAGCAGTTCAGCTGCTCCTGAGCCGCTTGCAGCAGCTCGTACGATTCTGCAAACGTCGCATTCGACCTCATGAGGCGATAGAACCGGGCCGACTCGAGGAACACCACTCCCACGTGGTCTGCCCCTCCCGTTCTCGGACCTGCGCTACCTGCATGATCCGGTAATGGGGCTGCTCTCGGCCGGCTCGGCTCGTCCCGTTCACGGCAGCCCCATGTCCTTGCGTCTCCTCCTCACGGGCAGGACACCAGGTTCCGGTACGAGGTGAGTGTCCCATCGGTCAACGTGTAGGTCGGATCGGTGCCGAACGTGGTGCCGTCGTAGCTGGCCGGCCAATAGGCCGAGCCTGGCTGGATCGAGTACATCGACACGTGGGCGTTGGGATGGCAGGCGGCGTTCTCCTGGGCCGACAGCCAGGTGCTGAGCAGGACCGGCTTGTCGAACATGCTGGGATCGATCACCATGGCCAGGACGATGCTCAGGTTGCGAAGCTTGGACAACCGGATGCGCACGCGGATGAGCGGCGCCACGTGATACCACCACGTGATACAGCAGCCGCCCCACTTGTTGGCCTGGACCGCGAGCCGGTCGTTGTCTTGATTGGCAAAGCTGAACACTTTGTCGCAGCAGTAGCGGTACCGGGTGGTGATGATCCACCGCATCTTGTGCGCCCGGGCGTAGCAGCCGTCCGGCACGTACTGGAACGGGATACAGGGTGAGATGTCGTACGGCCCCGGCAGGTGACACGATTGTTTGGCGCAGAAGTCGAAGATGGTCTTGGCGCTCTGATAGCTCGGCACCACGCGGCGGCAGAGCCGGAAGACCGGGTGCTTGAGGTAGTGGTCGACGATGTTGAAGGTGGTCGGATCGATCTTGGCGACCTCGATCCGGCGCGGCCGTGCGGCATCGGCCAGGACGGTGCGCTTGCGCTCGAATTGAGCGACTTCCTTGGCGGTCGACCTCGAGATGCGCCGGATGAAGCCCTTCGTCATTTCGAGCCGGGCCTTACCGGCCACTTCTTCTCGAAGCCTCCTCGAGCCGCTCCGCCGCTGCCGCGGCCGTCTTGGATTTCGACCGGAAGGTGAAGATCTGTTGCTTCTCGTTGAACAGGTACTCGATTTCTCGCCGGCCGCGCGACTTCCGGATGGCGGCGATGGTCAGAAACTCCGCCTGTGGCGCCTTTGGCATTGTGGTATCTCCTACGAGATCTTGATGTGTCCATGCATCACGATCATGAAGCCGCAGAACTGCGGCAGGACCTCGTCGCTAAAGCGACGGGGGCTCTGTCGCATACGGACGACGTTCGCCGATGTAGGCTTCGAAGCCTTGGTCTGCTGCGCGATGAGCCAGGTCCGGGCCGAGCAGCTTGCCATCGACGAGGCGAAACTTGGCAGTCTTGTTGTTCCCCTGCCTATCTGTTCGATCACTAAGCCCCTGTACCTCAGCATCCCCTCCGGGACCTTCCGCTCCCGTGCCGACAGCTCCTCGTCGGGCTGCAGCCGATCCAGGGCCCGGAGGCTCGCGCGATGGTCCAATTCGATGACTGGATTCTCGCGTCCGCTGAACACGTCGACGGTGATCTTGAGTTTCACGGTGCACCTCGCATGCTGAGATGTATCGGCCCTATCTATCGCGTCCTGGTATTTCGAGTCCACGTGCCTCGGCCTGCTCGATGAGCCAGGGTTCGATCCCCTGCTCGTCCTCGAAGCATCGCGGCCTGATCGTCGTCGATCAGGTAGATGAAGCCCTTGAGGACCCGAATCCGTGTTGCAAGATCGGCACGTCCTTCGAGATTGCGGATCTCGAATCCTCGGTAGCCCAGGCCGCCGATGCTGGGTACCCGGTCACACCGTGGCAAATTCGTGAGCCGCGACACGAACTCGTCTGCCTGCTCCTTGGAGAGTTCCCAGGTGGGGTTGGGGCGGCCACTGAAGATGTCGAGTTCGACTATCAAGGCGTGGGGACTCTGATTCGGGACGGCACACCCGGACATCACCACCAATACCGCAAGAGCCACACCTCGGCAGGCTACCACTTCTTGTCCGTCAATTGGCGCAAGAGGGCTGAGCGCCGACGGTACGGCATACACCACGGAGACTGAAAAGCCGAGTGGCGGCCTGGCCAGAGTCGAAGCACTGGTCCATAGGTCGCCACTCGGTCCTTCGCACGCTCATCGTCGTACCCTCTTGCGCTGCTCTCTGGGTACACTGCCGTGTCAGGCATGCGCTGTCAACAGCACGAGGACGCCCACTAGGGTATTCCCTAGTCCCGCCCACTCCCCAATCCCTGACTCTCTACTCCTCACAGGCGCCGATCAGTCCTTGCCGCCTTCCCGTCTTTCCGTCTCTTCTATCGCGGCTGAAGCCGCCCTAAAGGACTTCCTTCGGTCGCTGCTCGACACGGCGTCGCCGCGCGACGCTTGCGAGCCGTCCTTCCGCCTCCTCACTCCTTACTCCTCACTCCTTTTACTCCTCCCTCCTCACTCCCCACTCTTCCCGCCTTCCCCGACTTACCGTCTTTCCGCCTCCCCTCGCGGCTGAAGCCGCTGCTCGGCACGGCGTCGCTCGCGCGACGCTTGCGAGCCGTCCTTCCGCCTCCTCACTCCTCACTCCTCACTCCTCACTCTTCTCCTCGCTTCCGACTTACCCCCTTACCTGTCGCAGACCGGACTCCCTCCTGCCAACTGGCCGGCGTCGGATACCCCACCGCCATGCCGCAGGTCAGGCCGGTCCCGGGCATCACGGCCACGCCGGCCCAGTGGCGCTCGTCGGCATAGAGAATGAAGAGCCGGCCCCCTCCCTCGATACGAACCCGGAGGCTGTCGGCCACGTTGGCATAGCGGGCGTGGTCCGAGTAGTAGCCCTCCTGCGCCACCACCATCTTCACCAGCTCTCGGGCCAGCGGCGGCTGCTCGGCCGCCGCCGCCGGGGCAGGGGCTTCCGCCTCCGCGACGATTGTGGGGCTGCTGCTGCCCGGCGGCCGGGCGAGGCGGTGCGCCTGGACTTGCTCCTCGCCCAGACTGTCGCGGGTGACGCCCACGATCGTCTGCCGTCCGATTGCGATCAGGTCCAAGCCCGCGGGCAGCGTGACCCGGGCGTAGGTCGTGTCTCCGCCCTGGTACACCTGCCACTCCCGGGCGTCGTCGAGCCGCCGCACCCAGACCGCTCCCTGGGCGTCCTGTCTCGCGATGAGCAGGTGCTCGAAGCCCGGGTCGCGCGCCCGGACGCGCGTCAGGATCTCGCGGGCCCGCTCCCGGCTCTGCCGAATCTTGGCATCCATCACCAGCGATCCCAGGAACAGCCAGCTCGGGCTCGGCAGGTCGGCGTTGTACTCGACTACGGTGCGTGCCACTTCCAGGGAAGGCGTCAAGAAGGTCCACCGGAGGGCGGCACCGTCGTACACCACCACCGTGTCGCCCGCGCCGTGGAACAGCTGGAGGTTGTCGGAGTACTCGCCGGGCCCCTGGCCGCTCCGGCCGATGGTGCGCAGGTATTGGCCGACGGAGTCGACCAGGAGCAACTCGTGGGCGCCCGAGTTGGCGATGAGGAGCGAGCCGTCGGGTAGCTCGAGCGCCGCATAGATGCCGTTCAGTTCGTGACCCTCGGGGAGGCGGTCGCTGGTGAGGGTCAGGGTGGGTTCGGGGTCGAGTTGCCAGATCGTGCTGGCGGGTGAGGCGTTGTCGGGAGTCCGACACGCTGACAGCAGCATGGCCAGAACGAGGACAGGCCCACTGTAGCCCTGCATGACTCTTGGCATCATGAGAACCTCAGATCCTCGCCGCCACAGCCTCGAGCGTCGGTGGAATCGGTACCGGCCGCTCCACCGCTCGCGCCGCCGCTGCTACGTCCTTGAGCCCGGTGCCCGTCACCAGCAACACCACGCGCTCGCCTTGCTCCACCAATCCTTCCTCGACCGCCACCTCCAGCCCCGCCAACACCGCCGCCGCCGACGGCTCAGCGAAGACGCCGCTGAGGCCGGCGAGGCGGGGAATGGCCTCGAGGATAGCGGCGTCGGGTACGGCGACGCCGCTCCCGCCCGAGGCGCGAATGACCCGGAGACACTGAAGCGCGTTTCGCGGCGCCTCCACCGTGAGTGAATCGGCCACACTGTGTGCACCCGGCACGGGTGTGATGGTCTCGCTGCCTTCCTTCAGGGCGGTGACGATCGCCGCCGCGCCCTCGGGCTGGACCGCGATCATCCGCGGCACGCGATCGATCAGCCCGGCATCGCACCAGGTCGGCGAATCCCTTGGCCACGCCGGACAGGATGACCCCGTCGCCCGTTGGCACCAGCACCGCGTCCGGCACGTCGGGCGCCATACTCAGCGCGATCTCGAGACCCGCGGTCTTCTTTCCTTCTATGGTGAACGGATTGAGCGCCGTGTTCCGGTTGTACCAGCCGAACGCCTCACAGGCCGCGAGGCACAGCTCGAACGCGTCGTCGTAGTTGCCGTCGATGGGCAAGACGGTGGCCCCATAGCTCAACATCTGCACCAGCTTGGCCTCGGGTGCTGCGGCCGGCACAAACAGGATCGCTCGGGTACCGGCGGCGGCCGACACGGCGGCGAGCGCGGTCGCGGCATTGCCCGTGGACGCCGCGGCCACGGTGTGGTAGCCGTACTGCTTGGCCTTGGCCACCACCAAAAGCGATGCCCGGTCCTTGGTCGATCCGCTGGGGTTTCGGGTATCGTCCTTGAGCCAGAGCCGCGGCATGCCGAGTGCACGACGCAATTCGGGCACCGGTAGTAGCGGCGTCCCGCCGACCGGAAGCGGCGGCACATGCTCGGCCGACGGAATCGGCAGGAACGCGGTCAGGAAATCGGGATGGGACGGAGGTACATCGGGCCAACGGGTCGGCAGCTCGTCGATCTCCACCTCGAGCACGCCGCGGGTGACGCCGCCGGGCTCCTGCTTGCCGGCACACGCGGGACAGGTGAGCCGGACGTCGTCCTCGCCATACGCCGTGCCGCACTCGGTGCAGCGAAACCGGAAGCCGCTCACGACGTCACCACGCTACATGGTCAGCGCCATGAGCGCCTTCTGCACATGGAGCCGGTTCTCGGCCTCGTCGTACACCACCGACTGCGGCCCGTCGATCACCTCGTCGGTCACCTCGCGGCCGCGGTCGGCCGGGAGGGGATGCATGTAGATCAGGTGCTTCTTGCCGAGCCGCATGTGATCCATGCCGGTGCGCCAGGTGGGGTACTTCTCGATCAGGGCCAAGCCCTGCTTCGTGTCCTCGGTGGTGACCAACGGGCCCCACGACTTGGGGACCACCGCGTCGGCGTCGCGGAACGCGTCGTCGAACTCATGGGAGATCTCGAACTTGGTCCCCGCCGCCTTGGCGTTGGCCTTGGCCTGCGCCTCGATGTGCGGCATGAGCTTGAACTCGGGCGGGTAGGCCAGCGTCACGTCGATGCCGAACCGCGGCATCATCAGGATCAGGCTCTGCGGCACCGAGAGCGGCCGGACGTAGTTCGGGGCACTGGTCCACGACACGCCGAGCTTGAGCCCCTTGGTGTCGCCGAACTTCTCCCGGATGGTCAGGTAGTCGGCCAGGATCTGGCACGGGTGATAGACGTCGCACTGCATGTTGAGCAGCGGAATGCTGGCGTGCTTGGCCACGTCGTTCAGGTACGCGTTGCCCTCGCC
This sequence comes from uncultured Gemmatimonadales bacterium, assembly GCA_963815325.1. GTDB lineage: Bacteria > Gemmatimonadota > Gemmatimonadetes > Gemmatimonadales > GWC2-71-9 > JABDII01. Next base: position 813,883 of record CAWFGG010000002.1, on the reverse strand, counting down.
GTAGGCGCAGTGGCGGATGGCAATGCCGTCGCCGTAGCGCGACAGGACGTTGGCCGTGTCGCGCGCGTTCTCGCCGTGGCTGATCTGCATCTTGTCGGGCGAGAGGTAAATGGCGTGCCCACCCAGCTGGGTCATGCCGGTCTCGAACGAGTTGCGGGTGCGGGTCGACGCGTCGAAGAAGATCATGTAGAGCGTCTTGGCCGTAAGCACTGGCGTCGACCTCCCGCTGCGCTTGGCAGCCTTGAGCTCCGCCGCCAGGGCGAACAGGGTCTCGAGCTCGTCGACGGTCCAGTGCTGAGTCGTGATGAAATCGCGGCCCTTGAGTTTTGAATCCATAGGCTCAGCGCCCGACCTTCTCCGCCCCGCCGCCCTGCGGAGCCGCCAAGAGTTGATCCTTACGTTCGGCCAATATTCCTGGGATGACGCTGTATACCGCGGTGGCCTTCACCAAGTCTTCCACCGACACCCACTCCTGGGTCGTGTGGGCCAGCTCCTCCAGCCCCGGCGCGAACCCCACAGTCGGAATGCCGTGCCGGCCCATGCTGGCGACGCCGTTGGTGGAAAACCCCCAGCGGGAAATCTTAGGTTTGGTACCGAGCACCGCTTCGACCGCGTGCGCAACACCCTGCACCAGCGGATGGTCCTCGGGCATGACCCAGGTGGGGTAGAACTTCTCCTGATGGGCCCGCTCGCCGAGCCAGCTGGTCACGTCGTAATTCGATACCTCGACCGTGGCGTCGCCCAAGTGCGGCAGCGCCTTGAGTTCGGCCAGCACACCGTCGACCGTCTCGCCCGCGGTCATTCGCCGGTCGACATAGATCGTGGCACTGTCCGGCACGGCGTTGAGCGACGCGGTGGTGCACTCGACCGACGACACCACGATCGATCCCTTGCCCAGGAAGTCGTCCACCGGGAGCCGCTCGTTCAGCGCCTCGATGTCGAGCATGATGCGCGCCGCCTTGTAGAGCGCGTTCACCCCGCGCTCGCTGTGCGCCGCATGGGCCGACACGCCCTTGGTGCGGATCATGATCTCGACCCGGCCCCGGTGCCCGCGATAGACGTTGAGATCAGTGGGCTCGCCGATGATCACCACGTCGGGCCGGATGTTCTCCTTTTCAATCATATGGAGCAGGCAATAGCCGTCGCAGTCCTCTTCCATGACCGTGGCCGACAAGTAGAGCGTCACGTCCTTGGGCAGGCCGCGTTCCATGAGCAGCTTGGCGGCGTAGGCCATGCAGGCCACGGCCGGCAGCTCGTCCACCGCGCCACGGCCCCACACCTTGCCGTCCTCGAGCTTGCCTTTGAACGGGTCGAACTCCCACGCGCCGCGGTCGCCCACGCCCACGCAATCGATGTGGCCGTCCATCAGGATGGTGAGCGGGCCGTCGCCGACCTTGGCGATGACGTTCCCCAGGGTATCGAAGAAGACCTCGTCGAAGCCCAGCGTCTGATATTCCTTCCGCACCCGCTCGCACCGCTCGCCCTCCTGCAGGCTCTCGGCGGGGATGGCGATCATCTCCCGCAAAAAGGCGACGATGTCGGCCTCGTACTGCCGCGCGTCGGCCAGAGCCTGCTTACTCACTTGGGTCATGCTGTCGTGTCTCCGTCGTATTGTCTCGGACCGGACCCGCTAGCTGCCCAGCCCGGTGTCGCTGTTGAAGGCTCGGATCTGCTCGTCCAGCCCCGGCAGCTGCCCGGCCAGTTCCTGCCAGAACGCCGGGCTCCACAGCCGGTCGAGCTCCTCGGCGGTCTTGCCCTGCTGCTCCACCCAAGTGAAGTACTTCAAGTTGTGAATGGCCTTCCGGTCGGTGTAACGCAGCTCCCGCAAATGATCCGTCGCGGTTCCCAACAGGTAGCGCTCGAAGTCGATGGCCGCGGCCAGCTCGGTGTAGGGTCCATGCTGTTCCTGGAGCTCGACCAGGCGGGTCCGGTAGAGATCGACCGAATCGGTGAACGACGTGAACAACATGTCGTGCTCGCCCAACTCGTAATACTTGGCCGTCTTGATGGCGGCCAGCAGGTTGCAGATGCTCGAAATGCCGAGGAGGGGAAGCTGGGACACGGTATCGTCGGGCACGCCGTAGCGCGCCAGCACCGCATGGCCCGCCGGCTCGTTGAACAGCCGCATGAGGCGCATGGTGGCCTCGTCGTCGATGGCCGTCACCAGGTCGGTGTTCCGCACGTTGTGGATCCAGGGCACGTGCTTGTCGCCGATGCCCTCGATTCGGTGCCCCCCGAACCCCGCCTCTAATAAGGTAGGGCACTGGAGCGCCTCGGCGGCGGCGATAGCGCAACCGGGAAAGGCGCGCTTCAGATAGTCCCCGGTCGCCAGCGTACCGGCCGAGCCGGTGGCGCCGACCCATGCGGCCAACCGATCGCCGGGCCGCTTGAGGCGCCGGAACGCCTCCTCCGCGGCCGGGCCGGTCACGCCGTAATGCCACAGGTAGTTCCCGAACTCGTCGAACTGGTTGAAGATGACCGCCTCGGGGCTGGTCCTCCGGATCTCGGCGCAGGCGTCGAAGATCTCCTTTACGTTGCTCTCGCCGCCCGGCGTCTTGATGACCTCGGCGCCGATCTGCTCCAGCCACTCGAACCGCTCTCGGCTCATCTCCTCCGGCAGGATGGCCACCGCATGGCAACCCAGGAGCGCGCTGTCGAACGCGCCGCCGCGGCAGTAGTTGCCGGTGGAGGGCCAGACGGCGCGCTGGGTGGTGGGATCGAACTCGCCGGACACGAGCCGCGGCACCAGGCAACCGAACGCAGCACCCACCTTGTGGGCGCCGGTCGGGAAGTACTCGCCCACCAGCCCCACGATGCGGGCCGGCACGCCGGTCAGGACGGGCGGGAGCTCCAACATGTTGACCGGTCCGAAGCCGCCGCTCTTGCGGATCGTTGTGCCAGGTGATGCGGAACAGATTGAGCGGATGCACCGCCTGCATGTCGATGCCGCGGAGCTTGGCCGTGATGACCGGGTCGATGGTGTCCGGATCGCGCATCTGAGCGAACGTCGGGATCAAGACGCCGCGCTCGCGACACGTCGCGACGGCGCGGCGGCGCTTCTCGCTCTTGGTCGTCTTATCTGGTGCCGGCATGCGGGGTACCCGTCTGGCCCGGTGGCTGGGAATCAAGTGCCGAGAAAGCTAGTGCCCCAGGGCAAGGCGTGAAACCGGTCCCAGAGGGCGGGGGACGCCTCGCGAGCCCGGGCGGCCAGGCGTTCGGTGTCGACGGCGGTATGGTGGAAGTCCTGGAGCAGCACATGGCCGCGGGCGATGGTATGCCGGACCGAGGCCTCGCTCGCGCCGTACACCAGATGGGCAAACGCATTGCCCGCTTCGATGGCCGTCGGTGGCGGCGCATCGAGCACCGCGATGTCCGCCGGCGCGTCGATGGCCAGCTCGCCGAGCAGGGGCTCGTCGAAGAAGCGGCGGGCGACGCGCGCGTTGTTCGAGAGCAGGTCGGGCAGCGTCTGGAACCCGCTCGACGGGTCGCGCTGGAGGCCGCGGTGGGTGAGGAACGCGAAGCGGAGCGCGCGCAACACGGCGGACGACATTCCGTCGGTGCCGAGCCCCACCAGGCAGCCGTGAGCGGCAGTGTCCACCACGTTCAAGTGACCGACGCCGTTGTTGGCGTTGGATTCGGGATTGTGAATTATCACCGCGTCGTGATGGGCTATGGTCCGGTATTCACCAGCGCTAAGGTGAATGCCATGCGCCAAGAGACATCGCGAATCGAGCAACCCGAACTGCTCGAGCCGTTCGACGGGCCATCGCCCGAACGCCTCCTGCGACGCCACGACATCGATCGGGTCCTCGGCCACGTGGATATGGCAGCCCATGCCTTCTTGGCGGCGATCGGCTGCAAGCTTCATGGTCTCGTCCCGCAGGGTGAAGCTCGCGTGGAGGCCCAGCAGGCCGCGGATCCGGGGGCGCTGGCGCTGGAGCACGAAGCGGAGGTTCTCATCGAGGCCGGCCTGCGCCTGGTCGTGGCCGTTCCGGTCGGTGACTTCGTAACACAGCGCTGCCGACACGCCGGCCTCCTCCATCGCGTCGGCAATCGCGTCCAGGCTGCCGGCAATGGCATTGGGCGAGGCGTGGTGGTCGAACACCGTGGTGCAACCCGAGCGGATGCAGTCCGCGGCTGAGAGTTGGGCGGAGATCCGCACCGTTTCCAGGTCGAGTGCCCGGTCGAGCCGCCACCAGAGCCGGTCCAGCACCTCGCCGAAATCTTTCATCGGCGTCTTGGGGTCGAGCCCGCGCGCCAGCGCCGAGTAGAAGTGATGGTGCAGGTTGATCAGGCCCGGAATGATCAGGCCGCCGTGGGCGTCCATGAACCCGGCGTTGGGAAACTCTCGGCGAAGCTGTGCCTCAGGCCCGACACCGACGATCCGATCGCCGCGCCAGACGACCGCGCCATTCCGGATAACGTGCGTTGGCGCGGTATCCGCGGAAATTCGCGGGGTCACCACCACCCCGTTGCCGAGCAGGATGGTCTCACTCATCGGCGTAGTGCATCGAGTTGAGCGCGTTTGGTGCGGTAGCGCCGTAGATCGAGTCCCACACCGTCTTCATCCGCCAGAGGAGTGCAGTATCGATTGCTCCGTCATCCGACACCGTGCCGCCGGTCACCTCGAACGGATCCAGGCTGAGCTGGAGGTCGATGCCTTCGCCGGTCACGGTTCCTCGATTTGCCGCATGATCCTGCCGGAGCCGGAGGTTTCGCCCGTCCAGCCGCGCCAGGAGAATATCCCCTTCGCGCACGAATCCGTCGAGCTGGTGGGCCCGGTCGAAATCGTCGTGGCTCAGGAACAGTCGCTCCTTCACCACGAATGGAGCGCCGTCTTCGGGGCAGTACACCTCGCAGTTGGAGCACTCATTGCACGCGCCTTCGATCACCGCGAGCTGGTGCGCCTCATTGATGGTGAAGCCGCGCCCCGGCGCGCGCCGTAAGCCGCCCGCGCCGTCCGACTCGAGACGCACCGTGGCGGTCGCGACCGGTGCGGCCTCGTAGGCGAAGATGGCATCGTTGGGGCAGGCGGCGATGCAGAGATCGCAGTTGATGCAGTCGTACAGATCGAGCGTGCTGTCGATCGTGCGCGGCGGCTTGGCGTTGGCGTGGGCGTGATAGCGCGTGTCGCTGGGTAGGAGCGGGACGATGTCACGGCCGTTCAGCCGCCCCGCCATCCGGGTTGCGAGGAGCACCAGGTCGTCGGGAACGAGTCCTTGCGCGGGCGCCAGCGCCCGGAGCGCTCGGGGCAGGTCGTCCGGATGTTCCCTGGCGGTCTTGGCGATGCCGGGCCCTTCGCGGTGCCACAACCCGGCATCGACGCTCACCAGCTTGAGCGCTTCCTTGGCGGCCTCCGCGCCGTGCTCCCGGGCGGCCAAGACATACGCTTCGCGTGACGTCACGCCGACCCGCTGCATCTCGCGGCCCAGCGCACGCAAATATGTTGGCAAGCGGCCGTAGCCTCCCTGGCGCAGCAGGTCGGTGCAGGTGGTGACGGGCACCATGCCGCACGCCACCGCGGCCGGAAAGTTCTTGGCGTCAATGCCGGCGGAGAACGAGACCGGGAACTCGAAGCCCAGGTCCTCGCGGAAGCGCTGCATCAGCGTCATCGCGATCACGTGGAGCGGCGGGCCCGACACGTACATGTAAGGGTCGGCCTGGGTCGGAAACACGTCGGCCTTGTTGGCCACCACCATCGTGTTGGTGAACTTGGCCCCGATGGTCGAGCCGTGGCGCTCCGCCACCTGGCGGAGGTTGCGCAGGATGGTCAGGCCGTCGTCATACTGGAGATCGTGGTCGAACGCGTCCTGGCGAAGCTCGAGGCGCCGGTAGCCCAGCCGCTCGATCAGGAGTTCCTGCACGCGCTCGTAGCCCAGCAGCGTCGGGTTCAGCTTGATGATGGTGTGGAGCCCGCACTCCTCCAGCAGGTGCCGGCCGATGGCCTCGATCTGGTCGGCCGGGCAGCCATGGAAGGTGGACAGGGTCACGCAATCAGAAATGGACTCCGGCAGTGGGAGGTCCCGATACTCCGGGAATTCACGTGCCAGCTCGCCACGCAGCTCGTCGAACAACGCCCTGGGCCGTTTCAACGCCTGGAGGAACCCGTTCACCTTGTCCGATCGGATGCCTTCGAGGTCGTAGCCCACGCTGATGTCGTACACCGTATCCAACGCTGCATGAGTCGCGGGGGCGTCCGGGAACATGCCGAAAGCCCGCGTCGCCTTGAGGATCTCGATCAGGAACACCGCCTTGGCGTATTCCTTGGTGGATTCCTCGACCCTGAGTTCCTGCGACCACTCCACGTTGTACCCGATATTCGGAACGTGGATGCACGGCCGCGGGATCTCCAGCCGGTCGTTGACCTGCACCGTCTTGAGCTCGATGATCCTGCTGCCCGCGAGCCAGGCGAGCACGATGTTTTGGGCCAGCTGCGTGTGCGGGCCGGCTGCGGGGCCGACCGGTGTCGCGGCGCGGCGCGAGAAGTGAATGGCGCTGAAGTCGAGGTCCCCGTCGGGAATGAACCACTTGCGGGCCGGCAGGTCGAAGATGGCCTGGCTCGCCTGGGCCTCGCGCCGCATGCGCCAGACCAGGTCCGCGAGCGGAATGGGGACGAGCGTGCTTATGAGGCCCGCCGCGATTTGGGGACCGAGGCCTGGGCTGCCGGCGCGTCGATCATCGGCAGGCTGAAGCGGCGGATGCCGTCGAAGGCATGGAGTGCGGCGGCCACGGCGCCCGCCGTCGGCACCAGGCCGATCTCGCCCACACCCTTCGAGCCGTAGCCGCCCACTTCGTCCGGCACCTCGACCAGGATGACATCGATCTGCGGCGTGTCCTTGGCCTTGAGGATGCCGAGGTCGCGGAGCAGCAGCGAATCCGGCCGCCCGTCCGTGCAGGGCAGGTCTTCCGACAGCGCGTAGCCCAGGCCCATGTGCACCGATCCCTCGATCTGCCCGGCGCACTGGAGCGGATTGATCGCGCGGCCCACGTCGTGCGCCGCCACCACGCGCGAGAGCTTGCCCTCGTCGTCCAGGATCACCACCTGGGTCGCGTAGCCGAAGGTCAGGTGGGTCTTGGGGTCGTCGGTCTTGGCGCCCGGCTTGGTGGTGAAGTCGCAGACGTATTCGCCGAGGTACTCGCGGCCGGCAAGTTGGTCGAGCGGGCGCTCTGCGAGGTCGGCGGCGAGCTTCCTGCTCGCGATCTGCGCCGCCGCGGTGCCGAGCGCGGTCGCGCGCGATGCCGTGGTCATGCCGCAGAACACGGCCGGATCGCTCACCGTCCGGACGGTCATGATGTCGGGCTCGAGCTCGGTCTCCTCGCTCACCACCTGCTGGAGCACCGTGAAGAACCCCTGGCCCATCTCGGTGTACCCGGTCACGATCTCCACCCGCCCGCCCTCGACCACCCGGAGGATCACTCGGCAGCCGTCTTCCATGCCGTTGCCGATGCCGGTGTTCTTGATGCCGCACGCTATGCCGGCGTACTTGGCGCTCTTGTACACGTCCTTCACGGCCTCGAGCGTCTGCCGGATGCCGCAGCTCGCGGTCATGCGCTGGCCGGTGGCAAACGCGTCGCCCGGCGCCAGGATGTTCCGTTCGCGGATGTCGTAGCCGTCGATCCCCACCCGTTCCGCCAGGAGATCGAGCACGCCCTCGATGGCGAAGGCCGCCTGGTTGGCGCCGAACCCGCGCATGGCACCCGACGGCGGGTTGTTGGTGTACACCGTCTTGGCCTCGACCTCGACATTGGGCACGCGATAGGGACCGCACGAATGGCCTGCGGCGCGCTCCAGCACCTTCATCCCGACCGACGCGTAGGCGCCGGTGTCGCCGATGATCCGGGCCCGCAGCGCGGTGAGCTTCCCGTCGGCGTCGGCCCCGACCGTGTAGTCCAGCGTGATCGGATGGCGCTTGGGATGCATCCGGATCGACTGCTCGCGGGTGAGCACCGTTCTGACCGGACGATCGAGCAGCCGTGCGGCCAGCGCCGTGTGGCCCTGGATCGAGAGATCTTCCTTGCCGCCGAAGGCGCCGCCGTTGGTCACCAGCTCGACGTCGATCAGTCCCTTGTCGATGCCCAGGATCGCCGCGATCTGGAGCTGGTCGTCGTGGACGCCCTGGCCCTGGGAATAGACGGTCAGCCGATCGCCGTTGGGCACCGCGAGACACGCCTCCGGCTCCAGGAAGGCGTGCTCGATCCGTTGGGTGGTGAAGCGCTGCTGAATCACGTGCGCCGACGTGGCGAGCGCCGCGTCGACGTCGCCGCGGGAGAAGGCGCTGGTCTCGAGCAGGTTGCCGGATTCATGGACCCGTGGGCGCGTCCGGCGCCAGAGCGCCGCCTCGGGGTCGGTCACCGGCTGGAGCACCTCGTACGAGATCTTGACCGCGTCCGCCGCTAGGCGCGCGTGGTACTGCGTGTCCGCAACCACCAACGCCAGCACGTCGCCCACGCAGCGGGTGATTTCGCCCTTGGCGACGAATACCGGCCAATCCTTGACGATGAGCCCGACCGAGCGCTCGCCGGGCACGTCGTGGGCGGTGAGCACCCGCACCACGCCGGGCATGGCCAGGGCCGGCGCCGGATCGATGCCGGTCACTCGCGCCCTTGCATGCTCGCTCAGCACCACGGCGCCGTGCAGCATGCCGGGGAGCTTCATGTCGGCCACGTAGGGCTTCTCGCCCATCGCGTGCTCGCCGCCGCGGTAGCGGGCGGCGACACTGCCGACGCCGTGGCAGCTTGGGCTCGGCTGGGTGGTGCGGGACAGGCCGAACTGCTCGCCGAAGAAGTCGGTGCGGCGTGGCCGATCGGACGAAAACGCACCGCCGTTGTCCCAGGCTTCACCGGCGGTCTGGATCGCGTCGACGATACGGGCGTACCCGGTGCAGCGGCACAGGTGTCCGGGCAGTGCCTTGACGACCTGATCGCGATCGGCCGCCTGGCCGCGGGTGAGCAACGCGCTCGCCCGTGTCACGATGCCCGGGATGCAGTAGCCGCACTGGATGCCGCCCTCCTGCACGAAGGCCCGCGACAGCACCTCCCGCTGCTCGTTCGGCACGCCTTCGAGCGTCGTGACGGCTTTCCCTTCGATTTGTGCCGGTTTCTTGAGGCAGGCCAGGACCGGTGTGTCGTCCACCAGAACCGCGCAGCAGCCGCAATAGCCCTGTGGGGCGCAGCCGTCCTTGACCGAGGTAACGCCGCACTCCTCCCGCAGCACGTCGAGGAAGTGCATGCCGTCCTCGTACGGGACGGAGACTTCGGTGCCGTTCAGGGTGAAACGCAACGTCGGCATGACCGTCCTGCGTTGGGGTTACTCTGGGGCGGACTGAGGGTCGGCCCCCAGTAACACTGAAGATAGGACGCGACCCGGGGATTGGGCAAAGCGGGAGCGTTCAACCCGCGGTCAAATCGGCAGTAGACCTCCCTTTCGGCGGTTGACGCGGACATCTTTGGCGGTAGGTCCTTCTCGATTCAGCCTGGGTGCGCCCCACTCGCATTTCACTGCCCACGCCCGTCAGCGGCTCCTACCTGGAGTTTGGTCATGGCCATTGAGGATGAGGGAGAGCCCGGAGACGACATGGCTTCCGAGAATGACGAGTGGGTCACCATCCCAGGCGTGGTGGTCGAGGGCTACGGCGTCGCGTCGGGCATGAGCGAGGACAGCCCATACCCCGAAGGCACCATCACTACCCAGCTGCCCTTCTTCCAAGAACTCGGGCTCGATTTCTCGAGTTTCTACCCCGCGACCCTCAACGTTTCCATCGCATCCGTTCTCGTTCGCGCTCCGCTATCCCGAGCACACCTTCCGGCAGGTCAAGTGGACAGGCCAGGCGCCGGCGGAGGATTTCTCCTTTGCCCCCTGCCGAGTGACCCTCGAAGACAAGACCTATCGCGGGTACGTCTATTACCCTCATCCCGACACGAAGCCCGATCACTTTCATGATCCCTCGACCGTCGAGGTCGTCACCGGATTCATTCCCGGCGTGGCCTTCGGCACTCCGGTCAGCTCCAAGTACGACGCGACCAGATCACGGTGCTCGCCGGATCCGACGAGTAACGCCTCGTTCGGAGGTCCGTCATGCGACGCGTGACCCTGTTCTCATTTGAGTGCGACAGCGGTGGACCGGCGCGGATCGTCGGAGTCGTGGTCGACGGGTGAGCGATGAGGCGCAGAATTTGCAGCCTCGGCCATTCCGTCCGGCCCTATCAAGGAGACTCGCGATGCGCCTTCGCAGCGTTACCCTGGTAGCCCTCGTCCTGTCCGCCGCCGCGCTCGGCTGCTCGAAATCCCAACCAACCCCGGCCGAGGTCGATGCGGAGTTCCGGTCCCTGCTCGCTACCGTGGATGAGCAGCTCCCGGGCGCATCCGTCGCTCGGCTCACCACGTTCATGGACGCCAACAGCAAGTATGAGATCGTCACCGAGGTCGAGACGGAAATCGACCGCCTCCGTTCACTTGCCGACGGCCGCTACCACGAGGCCCGTGAGCTCGCCCGCGAAGGCGACTTCGATCGCGCCGAAGGCATGCTGCAAGATCTCGCGACCCACTTGCCGGACACATCCGCCGGCGAGAGCGCGAAGGAGCATCTCGCGTTCGACTTCTACCTCGGCCAGGCGCAATGGCTCATGGTGCGCCAGCGATGGGAGGAGGGCAGTGAGGTGGTGCGCCCCCTGCTCGAGCGGGACCTGACCCGGGCACAGAGGGAGCAGGTGGAGACGATACTCGACGGGGCCGGTGTCGTCGGTGCCGCGCACTCCCAGGCAGAGCGGGCCCAGACCCGGGCGGCTACGCGGCATCTCGTGATCTATCTGGAGACGATGAACGCGGAAGAGGGCGCCTACCCGTCGCAGCTCTCGCTCTCCGATGTGGAGAACTGGGATCCCGTCGGCAGTCGCTCGATCCTTCGCACATTGTCCGCCATCGAGGGCTACCAGCGGACCGACCGTGGCTATTCGTTCGTGGCGGTGAGCGCGGGCAAGCAACATCGCGTCCGCGTGGTCGACGGGACCATCGAGGAATAGGGTCAGGCTTCTGCGGGAGCGGGAAGCTTGGGCGGGGGAGGCCGCCGCGCCACCAGCCAGATACCGATGAACAATGCCACGGCCGCAATCAACATGGCGGCCGTCGGCTCCTCGCCGAACACGAACCAACTGGCAATGCCCGCGATCAGCGGCTGGCTGTACACGTAGATCGCGGTGGTCGAGGCCCGCACCCGCGCCAGCCCGATCATGGCCAGGAGGTAGCTGATGACGGTCGGGAACGCGATGATAAACGCCAAAGACCACCAGGCGCTGGTCGCGCCGGGGTCGGGCAGGAGCTTGGCCCCGGAGGCGAAGAAGGGCAGCGCCACGAACGACAGCATGTAGTTCCACGCCAGGATCACCAGCGCCGGATACCGCTCGGTCAGTGGCTTCGCGATGACGAGATAGACGGAATAGGACAACGCGTTGCCCACCATCAGCAGGTTGCCCGGGCCGTAGTGGGCCAAGATGCGGGCCCCACCGCCATTCCCAAACAGAGAGCGGTGCCATGCCCACGAGCGCGATCAGCACGCCGGCGGCGCGGAGAGCGCTGAAACGTTCCTGACCCACGGCCGCGGCGATCGCAAAGGTGAACACCGGGATCATCGACATCACCAGGCCGGCGTTCATCGGCGTCGAGCGGGACAGACCGACCAGGAACATCCCCTGGTTGATGACCACACCCAGGAGCGCGCACCAGAAGAATCGAGTCAGGTCGCGGCGCTGGGGCAGGGCGGCCCTGCCATGGAGCAGGAAGGCAAGGGCGCCCAGGATGACGCCGCCGGCCCCGATGCGCCAGGTGCCGACCCCGAGCGGCGACACGCCGGCCGGCCCGAACACGATGATCCCGAACACCGGGAACAGCCCGAAGCCCACCTGCGCCGCGCTCAGGGCCAGGTGCCCGGTCAGGATGCGGCGACGTGCGATGTGTGCCGCGTCGGTGGTTGGCATGAGGCCGCAATCTACGGTGGTCACGCCGCCGCGTCATGCGGGCCGCTCGGGCGAGATTGCGTTTTCCCGGGTGGGCGCCAACTTACCGTCTATGCCAAGCCACGCCGAGACACCGGAACCGACCGTCCTGATCACCGAGGAAACCATTCGGGAGCGGGTGATCGACCTGGCCTCCCAGATCTCGCGAGACTACCGCGCCAAGGGCGAGGTGGTGCTGGTCGGCGTGCTCAAGGGGTCGTTCATTCTGCTGGCCGACTTGTCCCGCCGCCTGACCATTCCGCGGCGGATCGAGTTCATCGGGCTGTCGAGCTACGAGAAGGGCAGTGTGTCGGGGGAGGTGCGGCTCGAGATGGACCTGCGCCATCGGGTGGAGGGGAAGCACGTGCTGATCGTCGAAGACATCGTCGATTCCGGCAACACCCTGCATTACCTCATCGACCTGTTACAAGCGCGGAACCCCTCCTCCATCCGCACCTGTGTGCTGGTGCGGAAGCTGAGCCGCGCCGAGCGCGACGTCCGGGTGGACTACCTCGGCTTCGACATTCCGGATGTATGGGTCGTGGGCTACGGCCTGGACTACGCCGAGCAGTATCGCACGCTGCCCTACATCGGAGTGCTGGAGCAGGTCGAGCAGTCGGGCGAATAGCCCTCAGCGGTTACAGGTCTGGGCCCGGCCGCCGTCGATGGCGATGGTCTCCCCGGTGATCCAGCCGGCACGCGACGATCCGAGGAACGCGATCAGCTCCGCGACCTCCTCCGGCTGGCCCACCCGCCCCAACGGGTGGGTCGTTTTGCTCCGCTCCAGAAAGGCCGCGTAGGCCGCTTGGTCCATCCCGCCGGCGCGGTGGAGTTCGGTGCGCACCACCCCCGGATTGACCGCGTTCACCCGCACCCCGTCGGCCGCCAGCTCGAGCGCCAGGCAACGGGTCAGCTGATCGACCCCCGCCTTGCTCACGCAGTAGGCCAGCACACCCGGGAACGCTCGTGTTCCGGTCACACTGCTGACATTGACGATTGCGCCCCGGCCTTCCTTCAATAGAGGAATCGCGAGCCGGGTGAGGTCGAACACGCTCCGGAGATTGATGTCGAGCATCCGGTCCCAGTCGTCCAGGCTGGTCGTCTCCCAAGTCCCCGTGGTCAGGATGCCCGCGGCGTTGACCAGGAGGTCGAGGCCGCCGGCCTGTTGCCGTGCCGCCGCGATGAGCGAGGTCCGGAAATCGGCCGTGGTCAGGTCTCCCGCGATCGGGATCCATCGCTGTCCTGCACCGAGGTCGCTCACGGCCTGATCGAGCGCCTCCTCCCGCCTCGCGGTGCCGACGACGGTGGCTCCGCGCTCCAGCAGGAGCCTGGCCGTGGCCCGGCCGATGCCGCTGGTGGCCCCGGTCACCAGGGCGCGCTTTCCATTGAAATCGTTCATGATGGCTCGGTGTTGTTGGTCACGGATGGCGGCGCTTGGTGTTCGCCGCGAACGATACGAAGATGGCGGGTTCAGTGGTCGAGCGGTATGCTCAGGGGGTGATATCGTGTTGCGAGATCCCGTCGGACTATCGTTGTTGACGATCGAGAGTGAGCCCAAGAGGCCGTTCCACCGAGGGAGTTTAGCCGTCATGAGAACGTCGCTCGCCGTCCTGGCCACCGTCCTGACCGCCTTCCTACTGACCGCCTTCCCGCCGCCACTCCCGGCCCAAGATTTTGCCCCGTTGCTCGATTCCAATCGCCGCGATCTGCTGCACGAGGCCCTCTCGGGCGAGCGCGCCAAGGACCACGTGATCGAAATCAGCCGCCACCACCGGATCCAGGGATCGCGGGGCTACCGCCACGCAGCCAGGTACGTCGAGGCCGCGCTTCGGGCAGCGGGGTTCGCCGAGTCCGACGCCTTCACCGAGTCGTTTCCCTCCGACGGCCGGGTGAGTTACCAGACTTGGCAGTCGCCCTCGGGCTGGGACATCACCTCCGGCGAGCTTCGCATGGTCGAGCCCCGGGAGGAGCGAATCGTCGGGTATCCCGAGATCGCGATGAGCGTCATCACCTACTCCAATCCCGGCGACGTCACGGCCGAGTTGGTCTGGGTGGGAAGTGGGACCAGCGACGCGGACTACGAAGGAAAGGACATCGCCGGCAAGTTCGTCCTGGCGACCGGCTACGGCGGGTCGGTCCACCGGCTCGCAGTGCTCAAATACGGCGCAGCAGCCGTCGTGTGCTACCTCGACGACGACCGGGCCCGAGAATATCCGGACATGCTGGCGTACACTGGCATGTGGCCGCTGACCGAGGAGCTGGAGCGGGTCACCTTCGGGTTCAACCTGACCAACCGGCAGGGCAGCGGGCTTCGGTCCCTGCTCGAACGCGGTACCAAGGTGGTGCTCCACGGACGGGTGAGCGGCATCGGGCTCGAGCCCTACTTCATGGACGTGCCGGTGGCCGTCATCCGGGGGTCCGAACGTCCCGACGAGGAGATCGTGTTCAGCGCCCACCTCGATCATCCCAAGGAGTCGGCCAACGACAACGCGTCGGGCTCGGCCGCGCTGGTCGACATCGCCGCGACACTGCATCAGTTGATCGAGTCCGGCCGGCTGCCGCGGCCCAAGCGCACCCTCCGGTTCCTCTGGGTGCCCGAGTGGTACGGCACTATGGCCTACATCGATCGCCACCCCGAACTCCGAGGCCCCGCACTCGGCGGCCGGGTGCTGGCCAACCTGAACCTCGACATGGTGGGCGAGAACCTCGAGCTCATTCACTCCCAAATGGGATTGACCCGGACACCGGCATCGATTCCGTCGGCGCTCAGCGACGTGGTGGCGAACATGGCGGAGATGGTCTCGCGGATGGATGTGCGGACCCCGCGTGGCAGCCTGTCCGCCATGAACTATCGGGTCACTCCGTATTCCGGCGGCAGCGACCACATGATGTTCATCGACCGGAAGGTGCCCGGTATCATGCTGGGCCACGGGCCCGACTACACCCACCACACCTCGGAGGACACGCCGGACAAGGTGGATCCGGTGGAGCTCGAGCGGAGTGAGATCATCGCCGCGGCAACGGCCATCTATCTGTCCGACCTGAGTGGCCAAGAAGCCGCCGACGTGGCCTACCTGGTCGGGCAGAACGGCATGGCGCGGCTGGGAGCCGCGGCGCGCGCGGTCCGGTCGGCGATGCTGGCGGCGTCGGGCGACGAGCGCGCATCGGCCTGGTTCGAGGGCCAGAACGCGCTGACCCACGCGACGGCGTGGGACCAGGCGGCGATCGCGTCGGTCTTGCTCTTCAACGAAGGCGAGGACGCCCGGCGCGCGGTCCGCGCCGCGGGGAATCGGCTCGATCAGGTGGCCGCCGCCTTCCGGAAGGCCCTTGGCGATGAGGCGCGGGCCGCGGGTCTGCCCACCGGTCGCACCGACGACCGCCACCGACTCACGGGTACCGGTCCGGCTGACCCGTGGGCCGTTGGACTTCGACCTTCCCGAAAGCGGATTGGATCCGGACCGCGCGGCCTGGTACGCCTCGCCCGAGTTCACCCTGAGCGGCGACCAGCGCTTCGAGCTGGTCAACTTCATCGACGGGACACGAACCGTGACCGACATCCGGAACGCGCTGAGCGCGGAATACGGCCCCGTGCCCACGTTACTCGTCGGGCGCTACGCGGAAGACCTCGTGGAGGTGGGTGCGGTGGCGTGGAAGTAACCACGCCACCGATACGGGCAGATACATCATGATCGAACCGCTTAGGACTTGGGCACGTCCTTCTTCGGATCGACGAACGGCTTGACGACCACCGTGGCCTCCCGTTCGCCCGCCGGGGTGTGGACGGTGAGCCGGTGCCGAGTTCTGTGTACTTGGTCGGCACCATGACGTAGCCGATGTTCCGCTCCAGGCGGGGCGAGTAGACCGCCGACGTGACCGAACCTACCTGGGTGCCTCGGGCATGGACCGGCCAGCGGGTCATGTTGAGGTCCAGCGGGTCGCCGGCAATCTCGACTCCGGCCAGTTTCCGGCTCACGCCTTTGGCTGCCAATCGACGGAGCGCGTCCTTCCCAACGAAGTCGGCTTGCTGATCCATGTCCACCAGCCACTCGAGTCCCACGTGGTAGGGCGTATCGTCCAGCGTGATATCGACGCCGTGGTTCAGGATGCCGGCCTCGATCCGCCGGATGTCCGACGGTCCGGTCGGAGCGATGTTGTACGGCTCTCCGGCCGCCATGACCCGGTCCCACAGTTCCGTTCCGCGGCTTCCGTCGCGCAGGTAGATCTCATAGCCGACCTCTCCGCTCCATCCCGTCCGGGTCACCACCACCGGGATCCCGTCCACCTCGGTCTCGATGAAGTAGTAGTACGGCAGCTCGAGCACCCGGTCGCCGAACAGCGCCTGCACCACCGGCTTCGACTTGGGTCCTTGAATCTGGAGCGGTGAAACATCCGGTTCGGTGATCTCGACATCCATTCCCGAGTCGTAGGCCACGCCGCGGGCCCAGAGCAGCACGTCGCTGTCGGCCAGGGCCAGCCAGAAATGGTTCTCGCCCAGGCGGAGCAGCACCGGGTCGTTGATGATCCCGCCGTTCTCCGCCGTGATTACGACGTATTTGCCTTGACCGACCCGGCACTTGGTCAAATCGCGCGGGGTCAGCAGGTTGGTCAGCCGAAAGGCGTCCGGCCCGGTAATCTCGACCTGGCGCTCGACCGACACGTCCCACACGGTCACGTCGTTGAGCAGCCGCCAGTATTCCTCTTCCAGGTCGGCATAGGCGATCGGGAGGAACATGTGGTTGTAGACCGTGTAGCCCCGGCATCCCGCCGCCAGCGTCGCCTCGAAAAACGGCGAGCGCCGAAGGCGGGCCCCGCGTTGCACGGCGGCCATGTCGAACGTCTCGTTGCCGATCTGCGCCATCACGCCTCTCCTATGTCTGGTTGTTTGCTCGATGCCGCCGCTACCGTTGCCACACGTTGTTGCCGCGCTCCACGTCCGGATACACACCCCGCGGGTCCAGTTCGGCGCGGGCCAGTTGCCGGTTGCCGCGGACCCGATAGGCGAATTCCGGACCGAGCTTCCACATCTCGACCGGCAGGCGCACGGTCTCCGTCGTGCCGTCGGTGAAGGTCAGCGCCAGTTCGGCGGGCATCAGCATGTCGCCACGGCTGTGTAGATACACCGTCGTCGCCGCCGTCGGCTCCGCGGTCACGCGATCGATGGCCTGGTCGAGCCGCGCGGTCGAATAGATCCACTCCCGCCAGAACCAGTCGAGCTGCTTACCCGAGGCATTCTCCATGAAGCGGAAGAAATCCGCCGGCGTGGGGTGCTTGAAGCTCCACGCCTTGGTGTACTCCGAAAACGCTCGGTCGAATCGCTCGGCGCCGAGGACCTCCGTTCGCAGCAGATGCAGCATGAGCGCGGGCTTGAAATAGGCCGCCCAGTAGAGATCGTGCTGCTCGTCAGGCGGCAGCGCCATGGGCTGCTCCTGTCCTTCGATCGCATGGAGCGGAAAGAGGTGCAGGGGTTGCAGGCTGATGGTGTCGGCATAGGCCTGCCCCGCGAAGTACTCCTCGACCGATCCGATGTCGATAAAGGTATTGAACCCCTCATCCATCCACGGATGGAGCCTCTCGTTGGAGTTGACCAACATCGGGTACCACTCGTGGCCGAACTCGTGGGTCAGCACCCAGTAGAGCTCTTCGCGCGAGGCACCGCGGGGCACGAACGTCAGCATGGGGTATTCCATGCCTTCGTTCGGGCCTTCGACCGTCGTCGCGTGCGGGTAGGGATAGCGGGCCAGCCGCTCCGAGAAGTGCTTGATGGACACCCACGACATCCGGTTGGCTTCTTCCCAGAGTGTCGCCTCGGGCCGGTAAAACGTCTGGATCAGGGTGCCGTCCCAACTGCTCGCGTCCCACCGGAAATCGGGTGCCATCGCGAAGGCGAAGTCGCGCACGTTCCGGGCTGAGAAGTGCCATGTCTTGGTCCCCGTGACGGCTGTCCGCCGGGCCCGGAGCGCCTCGTCCCGGGTCACGATCGCTACAGCGGTTTCCGACGCCCGCGCTCGGCCGAGCCGCGCGCGCTGGGCCGCGGTGAGAACCGTCTCCGGGTTGTCGATCGTGCCCGTGGCTGTTACGACGTAGCCGGCCGGCACGCTCAGCGCCGCCTTGAAATCGCCGTATTCCTGGTAGAACTCTCCCGCGCCCAGGAACGGGGCGATGTTCCAGCCGCTCACATCGTCGTAGACCGCAGCCCGGGGATACCACTGCGCGATCTGATAAAGTGAGCCGTCGCGCCCCATGCGGCCGTAGCCGTAGTCCGGCAGGGTCCACCGCCAGGCGAGCTCGATATCGATCGTTCCGCCGGGCTGGAGCGGATGGGGCAGCTCCACGCGGGCTACCGTCCCGGACACCTGGTAGGGCAGGGCACGCCGCGAGGAGGTCACCCGCTCGAGCGTCATGCCGCTGCCGCCGCGGCACGAAAAGTCGAACACCGCATCGCCGAAGAGGAGCGGCGGCACGTTGAGCACCGCGGCCTCGCTCTCGTCGCCGCAGCGGTTGGCGTCGAGCTTGAGCCAGAGGAATGGCAGGCTCTCGGGGGAGTTGTTCCGGTACGTCATGACACCCGAGCCCGTGAGGAGCCGGGTGGCGGTGTCGACCGCCGCCCGGAGATCGTAGTCGACCTGTTGCTGCCAGTAGTCCGGGCCGGGGCGTCCCGCGCCGGTACGGATGGTTGTCGCGGCCGGGAGGTCGAGGGGCCGGAACGGGGATGGGCCCGACCATCGGGTGGCGCCCTGTGCCGCGGCACCGGTCATGGGCCACGTCAAGAGTCCCAGCCACAAGGCCGTGAGGATCGGGTATCGGAAACATCGTGTACGAGCAAGCATGTGCATGGTGATTGCCTCCGGAGTCTGCGGCAAACTACGGTAGCCGGCTCGACGCCGCCAGGATGGCGAGTACTACCCACGACGGCACGGGTCTTGAAACTCCAGATTCCATGGGTTGTTCGCGATTCGGCGCCCATTGAGTGCGGAGTGGCCCCGCCCGCCGGACCATGCTAGAATCCGACGTCAATACTGAACTCCACACAGCGATTTTCTTTCCAGACGAGACATACGGTGGATAGAACCATGGCAACGACGGCCCCAGTCCTGAGCGATTTTCTGGCGACCCTGGGAATTTCGGAGACCAACGCGGGCGGCTTCGACGGTGAGTGGATCGGATCTGGTCCCGAACTCGAGGTCATCACCCCCATCGACGGTTCGCGGATCGCGACCGTGCAACAGGTCACTGAAGAAGAGTACGACCGGATCGCGGGGCGCGCCCACGAGGCTTTTCTTTCCTGGCGCCGCGTGCCGGCCCCTCGCCGCGGCGAGATCATCCGGCAGCTCGGCGACCGGCTCCGGGAGGTGAAGCACGAGCTGGGTCAGCTCGTCACGCTCGAAATGGGGAAGATCCTGGCCGAGGGTGAGGGCGAAGTGCAGGAAATGATCGACATCTGCGACTTCGCGACCGGCCTCTCCCGCCAGCTCTACGGGCTCACCATGCAGTCGGAGCGGCCGGACCATCGCATGTTCGAGCAGTGGCACCCGCTGGGGGTGGTGGGTGTGATCAGCGCGTTCAACTTCCCGGTCGCCGTCTGGAGCTGGAACACGGCCATCGCGTCGGTGTGCGGCGACAGTGTCCTGTGGAAGCCGGCCAGCAAGACGCCGCTCACCGCGATCGCGTGCACCAGGCTGGCGGAACAGGTGTGCCGCGCGAACGATGTCGACCCGGCCATCTTCTCGCTCACCATCGGCAAGGGATCGACCGTGGGCGACCGGATGTTGCACGACCGGCGGGTACCGCTCGTGTCGGCCACCGGAAGCTGCCAGGTCGGCTACCGCGTCGCCGAGGTGGTCGGGAAGCGGCTCGGTCGTGCCATCCTCGAGCTGGGCGGCAACAACGCGATCATCGTGACGCCGCATGCCAACTTGGACTTAGCACTCCCGGCGGTCTTGTTCGGCGCGGTGGGCACGGCGGGCCAGCGCTGCACTAGCACGCGCCGGATCATCGTGCACGAGTCGATCCGGAAGGAATTCGTCCGCCGCCTATGCCGGGCGTACGAGGGTGTCCGGATCGGCGACCCACGGAACCGCGAGACCTTGATGGGACCGCTGGTGACCCGGCAGGCCGTGAAGGATCTGCAGAACGCGGTCCGCCGGGTCCAGGAGGAGGGCGGGGACATTCTTTTCGGCGGCGAGCCGCTCGACGGGCCGGACTATCCGGGCGGACATTACGTGAGGCCGTGCATCGCCGCGGCCAAGAACGAGTTTGCCATCGTGCAGGAGGAGACCTTCGCGCCCATCCTCTACATCATCGGCTACGGCAGCGCGTCGGCGTCGCCGGCCGAGTCGGTGGCGGAGATCGAGGAGGCTGTGGCACTGCACAACGGGGTGCCGCAGGGGCTGTCGTCCGCGATCTTCACGGAGCACATGCGCGAGGCGGAGTACTTCTTGTCGCACCGTGGCAGCGATTGCGGGATCGCCAACGTGAACATCGGCACCAGCGGCGCCGAGATCGGCGGTGCCTTCGGCGGTGAGAAAGAAACCGGTGGGGGGCGTGAATCGGGTTCCGATTCCTGGAAGGCCTACATGCGCCGCCAGACCAATACCGTCAATTGGAGCACCGAACTCCCCTTGGCACAGGGCATCAAGTTCGGCGGGTAGCTGCGGGTAGCAACGATGGGAGCGCCGATCGGCGCCCGGGGCCTTGTTATGCGCCACATGGTCAAGGGCGAGGTTGCTTAGGAGGTTTCGCGACCCATCCGCGCGGCCGTGACCATCTCGACGACGACCTCCACGACATGCTGGCGAGCCTCGTCGGCAACTTGCTTTGTGGACACCTTGCTCGTGAGGGGGTTACGGCGCTCGCGCTGCCGAATCGCCTCCTCGAATGCGGCCAGCGCCTCGTGCAGCGTGTGCAGGTCTTCGTGTCCCTTGCCCATCCAGCCTCCGTGGTAAGAAGGAGCGGCGCCCGCGCCGTCTGTGCGGGCCAGATTCCGATATACCCCATGGCGCGGCCCTCCGCAAGGCTGGCGTCACCGAAGCAGCCGCGCTCGGAGCCGTGAGCTTTCCGAGGTCTAGCCTCGGCACACGAAAGCCGCCCTGCGAATCGCAGGACGGCTCCCAGTGTGTTTCCCCTCGTGAGAGGGGATCGCGGTCGGCGGTTAGCTGACCTTGACCACGTTCTCCGCCGCCGGGCCCTTCTGCCCTTGGACGACGTCGAATTCGACCTTATCGCCTTCGGCCAGCGACTTGAAGCCTTCGGCCTGAATCGCCGAGTGATGCACGAAGCAGTCCTTGCCTCCATTCTCGGGGGTGATGAAGCCGAAGCCCTTGGCATCGTTGAACCACTTGACGGTTCCGGTGGTACGCATTGCCGTACTCCTCTTGGTGGAATCTGTGTCTTCGGAGTCCGGGGTTTCCGTACCATCCGTCGACATTACCGCGGACACGCCCCGCGGCAGGCTGCCGGCCGGCGTTAGTGCGCGGTCGGCGGAACATCCATACGCGACGAGGGATCCAGCGCTGAGCCAGATCCCTCGTGCGGTATCTCGGGCCTCAGGCGCACAGAAACCGGGTGCGCGGTAAGCTGCACTAAGCTAATAACCTGGCCGGTTTCTGCAATACCTCGGCCCCGGTCGGGCCGGTGGGCGCCACCGGCACATCCGGATGCGGAAAAGGCCGCCCCGGACTTCGGGACGGCCTTCCCTTGCTTCCCCTGTTCGGGGACGCTCAATCAGTCGTTAGCTGATCTTGACGACGTTTTCCGCGGCCGGGCCCTTTTGGCCCTGGGTCACGTCGAACTCGACCTTGTCGCCCTCGGACAGAGACTTGAAGCCCTCTGCCTGAATCGCCGAGTGGTGCACGAAGCAGTCCTTCTCGCCATTCTCGGGGGTGATGAAGCCAAATCCCTTGGCGTCGTTGAACCACTTGACGGTTCCGGTGGTACGCATACTCGTACTCCTCTTGATAAAAGCTGTCGTCGGAGTTCGGAGATTCCGCACCACCGAGACATGTTTGCCACGTTAAGGCCTCGTGGCCGGCTGCCGATCCACTTGTGAAACGATCGGCCTAACACTTGAAACGCAACGAGGGATCCAGCTCCGAGCCAGATCCCTCTTTTGACAGATATCTCCGGTTCAGCGCGCACCCCTTTGGGTGCATCAAGCCCCTAAAAGATAATACCCCGGCCGCGTTGCGCAATAGCCGTGCGTCGATTCGGCTCGTGACTCAACACGAGGCCACCGCCTCGATCGGAGCGTCCGCTCCCCGGAAGCCCCAGGACTGATTGCGACGTCGCGGAGCCAACCCTGCGCCCGGCGCTCAGCGGCCCTTAGCGCCGGTTCCGCTCGTACATGAGGTTTCGCGGCGTGAAGCGCCAGTCGTACGACCGGGTAAATAGCGTCCCCGCGTTCACGTGGCGATCCACCCGATTGGCGGCCACGACGGCGCGGATTCTGATCGACAGGAGGTCGTCGTAATCATTGGTCGGGTCGCCGTCCGTCGGGTCGGCGTTGTCCAGCTCGTCCCCGTCCTGGAAGATGAGACTGACCTCCCACGACTGAATCCCGTCCGCCATGACCTCGCCCTTGAAGGAACCACTGCCCTCGACCCTGGTCGCCCGCATGAGGGAGCCCGACTCCACCCAGTAGGCCACCGGCTCGAGCTTCTGGACGTAGGTGTTGAAGGGATTGAGCAAGAGGCCACCCGAGAGGCTCGCCGGGTGGAGGAAGATCTCGGGAAGCGGCGTGAACACGAGCTGCACTGCGGTGTCGTTCGACGTCATGCTCTCGACGCGCAGCAGCCGGCGTTCTCCACCGACCTGGAGTCGGCCGATGTCTCCGACCTGAAGATCGAACGTGCTGTCCGCGGCCTTCATCAGGTCGAGACACGTGGCGCCACAAGTGCCGCCGGCCGGCAAGGGATTGGTGGCGGCTGGGGGCGGGATCAGGTCATATGGCGGCGACATCACGCTGTCGAACGGCACGCTGAGCACGAGCAGCGTGTCGCCCCGCACCCGCACCGACCCGTAGGCGATGGTGCTTTCGATCCCGACACCCGTTCCAGTGAAATCGCGCTCGAGCGACATTGCCATGAAGCGCGAGTTGCGCGTGACGCCCTCGCGGAGTCCGGTGGCTTCGACACTGCGCACCGTGTTGACGGCATAGGTCATCGCGGCGCCGATCACGATCAACCCAATGACCAGGGAGATCAGAATCTCCACCAGGGTAAATCCGCGGCGACCCGCGACGGGTGACGGCATGATGGTCACTACTCGACGCTGAAGAAGGCCATCGTGACGAGCTCGACGGGCGCGCTGGCGCGCGGCCACGTGACCCGAATCCGAATGGCCTTCAAGTTGTGGGAAACACTGTCGACGACCACCGTCCGGTGGAAAGCGCCGTAGGCGTCGAGCTGGCCTTCGGCATTCACGACGACCTCACTTTGCGAGACGATGGTGGCCGGATCTTGGCTCCGGAGGGTCTCCATGTGGGCTCGGGCCACCGCGAGCCCTGCCGAGCGCGAGGCCGCGGACGTATGCATGGCCAGGACTTGCGTGCTTGCGCGTGAGATCGCGAGCAGTCCGATCGAGAGCAACACGATCGCAACCAACACCGCGATCAGGCTGAAGCCGCCATCCTTCCTCATTGCCATGCGCCCTCCCGGTAGACCCAGAGCTTGAGCGACCCGGCGCCCGACACGGCCACGGCCGCGACCGCCGTCGACTCGCGCTGGTTGACCAAGTAGACCACCCCACGGGTGCCGAACGGTGTGGTCACCCCGCGGCCGTCGAACTCCAGCCGGTCATTGATGAAGGTGATCGGCCCCGTCGCGGTGTCGTTCGGCACCGGGCCGGCCACGCCGCTTCCGAAGGTGACTCCGCTTCCCAGCGCACGATTGCCGGCAAACGCGCGCAGCGCGCGCTGTTCCACCGAGCTCTCGGTGAGCACCCCGTCCCGGTCGTCGTCGAGGAACCCGGTGTAGCTCCCGCCCGAAGGATCGAACACGATCCGGGCGGTGCTGCGAGTTGCGAGGGCGCGGGTGCGGACCGCCTCGAGGTCACGCGCCAGTTGCAGCCCGGCGCTCCGCACCTCCTGGTACGGGCTGACCCGGAGGTAGGGGATCCCGATGGCAAGCATGAGGCCCATCACCACCATCACGGTCACCGCTTCGACCAGGGTGAAGCCCTTGCGCGATTCGATCACGAGTGCCACGCCTCAGTACACCGGCCGGAAGGCCGTGTGAATGACGTTGCCGACGACCGGTGTGCCCGGCGGGAGGTTGGCAGGGTCGTGGAACCTGGTCTCGAACCGCCAGTCCCGGGTCGGTGGGGTGTAGTAGGTGCCATTCCAGGTGCCGACCGCCTTGGCCGAGAAGTGGAGCGACACCAGCGAGCCCCGGTAGGTCAGCGTGACGCCGCTCCAATTCTCCAGAAAGCGTGGAAAGTTCTCGACGCCGCCGCCGTAGAAGTCCGCGTACCCGCCCGGGCACCCCGGAAGCTCGTGGTCGCACGGGGTCGGGGTATGGCCGGCCAGTACCGCGGCCCACACTTGGGTGGCGGCCGCCGGCTGCTGGACGAAGCCGCCGCAGATGGTCGCCGGGGTGAGCGCCGCAGGATTGTAGGTGGTGCACTGGTGCTGGGCGTCGTTCCAGGCGTTCGAGAGCATCGTGATGGCGTCGCCCGTGAGCGCCGACGGCTTCCAATTGGTTCGGTTGTAGTGCCCCTGGACGTAGAGCGGATAGTCGGTGGAGAAGGTGAACGGGTTGCCGATCTGGTCGCCGTTCACGAGGCGGACCACCGGAAAGTTCCCGTCGCCCTTCGGATCGTGGCCCATTCCGGTAAAGGTCACGTGCAGGATCTGAGTCATTCGGCTCGGGTTGCCGCCGACCCAGTTGAACAGCTGCTGCAGATCGATGTTCAGCACGTCGACGTAGCGCTTCTCACGGCCCTCGAACCAGGCATCCCACGTGAAGCGGAAGATGGTGTCGCAGTCGAGTGCCGTCGGAACCTGCTCGCCCCCGTCGCGGATCGATGCCAAGACGGCGCACAGATTGTCTGCCGGGTTGTTGAGGCCGGCGAGATCGATCGTAATTGCCCAATCGGCTTTCCACGAAAACTTGGCTCGCCGCTCGATCGCCCCGTCCGTGACCCGCCGGGGCGCCACGATTTCCGCCGGCGGGAAGCCGTTCGGCAACGGCACGCGAAGCGTGTCCACGCCGTAGGCATCGGTCTTCAGCCGGTCGTCGAACTTGGCATGGCTCTCGGTCATGAACGCGGCGGGCGTCGGATGGCTCCGGCTGTCGAAATCGAGCGGAACCTCGGTGCCGACGGCATCGTTGATGAAGACTCCGAACTCGACCTCGTGAAAGTCCTTCCGATCGTGATACACCTTGTTCGGTGTGGTGATGACTTCGCGATACCACGCGTTGTCGGAACTCAAGTAGATGTTGCCGTTCGAATGCACCCATCCCACAAACTCGAGCGGCGGCCCGTTGGTGATCTCCAGGTCCTTCTCGTAGAACACGCCGAATTGGAAGATGGGAATCGACTGGGCCTTGGCCGTCACGATCGCGGCGGCCGAGTTGTCGATCGGGTCCCGGACCTCGGAGAAGATGTCGATGAATTGGGTGAGCGCGTACAGACCTGCGAACGGGCCGTCCGTGATCGACTGGACCTGGACCCCTCCCAGGCGGCTGGCGTTCACCGCGCTGAAGGTGAAACCGGGGATGCTCGGCGGGACGATGGCGGCCAGCTCCGCGTCGGTAATGGCCCCGTCGTGGATGGCGTCCTCCAATTGGGCCATAATGGCGTCCGCGCCAGCCTCGGCTGCAAAGGAGACTTGCGTATAGCGGTAGTCGTAATTGGCCGTCCGGGTCGCGGTGACGACCCCCACCACCGCCACCATCGTCAGGGCGGACATGAGCACCAGCACGAAAATGGTGGCCTCCAGAGCGAATCCGCCCTGGTCGAGCCCCAACGCCCCGGTTCGTTTCCTGAGTGTTCGGGAATCCGTCATTCACACCCTCTGCCGGCGAGAGAATCTTCGGCAGTAGGTAGAGCAACGGGCGTGCCAGGGTCTCAGTCCAGCTAACCCCTACTGGGTTGGGGGTTTGGGGGTAACGCTCGGCCAGGTGAGCAATGGGGACAGTGCTGCTGTTGTGCAACATGGCAAGCGCACCCGGAAGGGCCATGCGGGATGTTGCACCTCGCGCGTGTTGTCAACAGGCTAGTCGATTGTGACCGGAAACTGGTCGATTCTCGACGCCTCGCGCCGCTTTGTGGTGTGAACGGCGTCCGGCGATGCCCCGGGGCCGATCAGCGGGCTAGGTCAGACTGATGTCTCCCTACACCACCGTCTCGAGCGCAAGGCCCTCGATTTCGAGAGGCGAGCCCGGCCCCGGAGCGTCTCAGACCCGGTGAGCAGCCCGGACGCGAGCGCCAAGTTGAACGTCTCGTCCTTCATCGTCGCGTCCGCTACGAGGTCAAGCCCAGCCGCTTCTCGAGGTGTTGCTTGACCGATGGGACAATGGTGCCCTTCTGAAGCAGCCCATCCAGCGCCGCCGTGATCGCCGCCCGGTCCGCATCGATGCCACGCTCACGCAGCTCCGCGATGACGCGTGACAAGCGCTGATCGTACTCGCTGTGCTTGAGCTCCCCGGCATCCATCTGGGTCTTGAGTTTCTCGAGCTCCTGGACCAAACGGTCGACCGTGATCGATCCTGCCATGCGTTCCTCCTTAACGTGCAATCGAGACTGCGAGGCCTCGGGAACCGCCCGCAGCCCGGTGGGAATGTAGCGTTCCGGAGGAATCCCGTCCATTATGTGCGCTGCGGGGCTGTGACGAGGCCGCGCTGCGTCATAAAGAATCAGGTGGAGGATATTCATGGCCGTTCCCCTCGGAACCATCATTGCCTCGATGCTCGACCCCGAGGCCTACGCCCGGGAAGTGGGCGATCCGTTCCCCTTCGAGCCGGCGCGCAGCCGGTGGGCGCCCGCTGATTCCCGAAGCATCGAGGAGTCGGATCTGGCCCGAAAAGCCGAGCAGCGTAACTGGACGCTGCCGCGGAATGGCCGCGACGAGCCGGTGGCGGTTGACCTCCGTGGTGTCTTCCTGCGAGGCCTCAACCGGTTCGATGAGGCGATGGGGCAGCGTCATGAGGGCGAGGGCGATCCGAACGGCGCCGGACGAGTGGCCGGCAGTTGGCAACCCGACGGACTCAAGGCCCATGCTCACCCGGTGCATGCGGCACGCGGCCGCGGAGCGGGCGGTATTTCGTCCCGAAAATCAGGGCCGGTTGGCACAGCCGGCATCGACGTCGTGGCCGGGGCCTACGGTGGGGCCGAGACCCGGCCCCGCAATGTGGCGGTCTATTACTACGTGAGGATCAACAAGTGAGGCGAACCCATCAAGCGGATTCGCCTCACTGTCGTCGTCCCGGCGCGCCTGCTACTCGCGTGCGAGCGCGAGCGCCTTGAGACCCCGGTCGATCCCTTGCATCGACAGCCTACCCTGGTTGGTCCGAATCGAGCGGATGGCGAGGCCGGTCGCTGACTGGCCGTAGTACGAAGCCCGGCTCACCCCACCGTCGTTACCCCCCAATTCGATCACCATATTCGCATCATCGCCCGCGGCAATCGCGATAATCCAGCTGCCCTCGGCGGGCCAGCTCTGATCGACCCGGTACACGCCGGGCTGGGTGGTGGATTCGAATTCGAGCGGGATCGAGCGCCGCTCGTTCCGGACGAGGCCCTCGGCCATCCCGCGCAAGGGCATTGGCTCGGGTGTCGCATGGCGGTAGGTGCGGACCACGAGCGCCGCACCGCGGGTAGCGGGGTTCAGCGGGTTGGCGGGCAACTCGACGGCGATCCAGGGCGGCCCGTAGGGCTTGGTGGCCGCCGCCCCGATGAGAGGCAGCGCAAGGAGCAACCCGGCGATACTGAATGCAGCGATTGTGGTGCGTGACATGAGAACTCCTGAGTGGGTGTCGTCAATGAGATGCCGCTCGACGCTTCGGTGCTTAGCCGCGACGATTTCTCACATTCGCAACAGGCGGATCGTGCCCTTGAACGATCGGACCGTGATGGTGACCCCGCCCGCCCCGCGGGTGAGGTCCAGCTTCTGGCCCGCTCCCGTGGCAGTCTTGGACGGCCGATCCGCGGTCAACTGATTGTCGATGGAGCCGCTCACCGATGTGAGATCGAGCCGGCCGGCCATCTCCGCCGGCAGCTCGAGCGTAATCGTGCCGCTGTGACTGTCGAAATCCACCGATCCTCCGGCCCGAAACCGGCCGAAATAGTGGATGTCTCCGGTGACCGATTCGAGACGGCCCCGTTCGACTTCCTTGTTCACGACGCGGATCGGTCCGCTCACGCTGGACGCCAGGAGATCGCGGTACCGTCCCTCGATGGTGAGGGCACCGCTCCCGGTGCGTACCCGCACCCACTCGGCTTCAGCCTGGAGCGTGATGTCGCCGTCCAGGCTCTCGGCTTCGAGCCGTCGTGCTGTACCGCGGAGCCGGATATTCCCGCTCACCGAGTTATACCAGCCGGTCACATCGACGGCTTCGATCGTGCCGGTCACGGTCTTGACGGAGACTTGGGCGCCGCGTGGAACTCGAATCACGAGATCGGCCACAGGCGAGAGATTTGCCCCTGCGGGGTCCTCAACCGCCACCTTCATCGCGTCGCGCCCGCCACCCGCAAACAGCTTCCCCTGCTCCACGGTGCCGCGAATCTGGAGGGAATCCCGATCCCAGGCCTCGAGCCTGACTGAACCTGCCGGGGCCCAGATCTTGAGCCGGAGGTCCTGCGCGGCGGGATGCCCGCGATCGATGCGTTGCTGCGCGCGCGTCGGGGTCGGCACGCCCCCGAACGCGATGCCTGCCATCGTCACGCCGATGGCCGCCCGGGACAGATTCATGACACCGACTCTGTTGCGTGTTCCAACACCGCCACCTTCTGTCGATAGGACGTGTCCAGCAATTCGAGCAGAACGTCATTGTCCGGCTCGGCTTGGAGCACGGTCACGATCTCACTGATTGCCATATCGATGACCCGCAAGTTCTGCTCGACCTGGGTCACGGCTTCCGGGGGTAGTGCGCCGCGCCGACTCTCGAAGTCGGTCAGGAGTTGCCGGGTCAGACCCTCATAGTTGGCAGTCATGGTGGCCAAGCGAGGGGAAACCGATGGTACGCTGAACCCGGAATCCGGCACGCCTGCCATCGGGACCCGCTCGGGCGGGCGCACCACGATGGCGGTGACCGTCGCCGACGCCGCGACCAACAGCACCGCGGCGGCTGCCATGGCCCACGGCCTCGTCCACCATGGCCGGGGAGGCTGGCTCGGAACGGCCCCGATCGGGACGATCTTCCGCTGGCCGATCGCGGTGCGGATGGCCGGCCACCAGTCGTCCGGCGGGGCGACTCCGCGAGGGGCAGCCCGCGCCATTGCCAGGAGCCGCCTCAGCTGCTCGACCCGCTCGCTGCATTCGACGCAGCAAGCCACATGCGCGTCGACCATCTGCCGTTCGGCCTCTGGCAGCACTCCATCGACCAGGTCGTGGAGTTCTTCATCCCGCAGGTGGTGCGTCATGACAGCCTCTTCATTAACAGCTGGCGTGCGCGGTGGAGATGCGCCCGCATCGTTCCCGGCGCCGAGCCTGTGAAGCGGGCAATCTCATCATGGGTGTAGCCCTCGATGTCGTGGAGCACGAAGACCTGTCTGGCCTTGGGCGGTAGGGCCTGGATGGCGGCCTCCAGATCCAGACGCTGGTCGTCAGTTCGGGAGAGCGTCACATGCGGCAAGTTCTCCAGGTCGGCTCGCGGCTCCACCCGCCCTTCGCGGCGCCCCGTGGCCCGGTGTTGCTCCAGGACCAGGTTCACCGCCACCCGATGGAGCCAGGTCCCGAACGCACTCTCGCCGCGGAAACTTCCGATTCGCTCCCAACACCGAACGAACACATCCTGAGTCAGTTCCCTCGCCCGACCTGCGTGCCCGGCCATGCGCAGGCACAGGGCGTAGACCCGATCCACGTGGTGTCGGTACAGCGGCTCGAATGCCTCGATGTCCCCCGCTTGCACCCGCGCCACCAGGGCAGGGACGTCGGGGGTTGAAGAGGCGGTCCTACCGGCCTCGGGCTCGGAATCCCTGGATCTCGCGCTCACGGGCATCTACCCATTGGATGTCGGCCATGGGGCCAGCGTTTAGAACGCATAGAGCGAATGCCCTCATGCCTCAGTGCTCACGTCGGCCACGTCCAACGCCACCTATCGTACTGAAACGGACGAGTGGAGGCAGACGTAAGCTTAACTGGCCGGAGTGCTCGCGATCGGGCGCCAGTGAACTGCCTTCCGGCAGGCTGGAGGCCCCGGATCCGACCTGGGTTCCGGCCAATGACGGCCCCGACCGGGTCAGGTTATGATCCTGTCGCCGGAGCCGGCCGCCGAGCCCGCTTTCGCGCCCGGTTTCGGCATGGTGACATGCGTCCTCGCGCCAACCAGTGCGCGCCTCTCGTTCGTCAGGTTATCCTATGAGGCGAATTCTCTGAGTCGATTCACCGCTGCTTCATGGTTCTTTCATCGTATCCGGTGCATTTCTTCTTGGATTGGAGGGTGACCCGCCCAGCGGGCCCCGCCGCGTCCACCGCTTCCTCGTGTGGAGATTCATCATGAGTCGCATTCAGTCGTTGGGTTCTATCATGCTGCTTGCCGTTGGAGGGCTCCTGGGAGCCTTTACCACCTCAGCCGCGCAGGCGCCAAAGGCAGAGGCAAAGGCCAAGCCGGCAGCACAATCGAAATTCATCAAAGAATTTGGGACGATGTGGACGTTCGACGCCCCTCCGCTCGACTATTGGAAGGCGACGTACGACTTCGCTCCGGATCAGGCGTGGCTGGACAGGGTTCGGCTTGCGTCGGTGCGGCTGCCAAACTGCTCGTCCTCATTCGTGTCCGATAACGGGCTCGTGATGACCAATCACCACTGTTCCCGCGGCTGCATTACCGCGGTCTCGCCGGCGGACACCAACTACCAGGATACCGGCTTCAGCGCGGGCACGCAGGAGGAAGAACGTGCCTGCCCGGGCCTGTGGGTGGACCAGCTGCAGTCCATCGAGGACGTCACGACCAGGATACGCGGGGCTGTTACCGCCACCACACCGGCCAAGCAAGTCGCCCAGCGCGACTCGGTCATCGAGGTGATCGAGAACGAATGCCAGGCCGGCACCGGCTTCAACTGTCAGGTGGTTCGATTTTACCAGGGCGGTATGTACTCGCTGTATCGCTACAAGCGGTTCAGCGACATCCGGTTGGTGTTTGCTCCAGAGGGTCGGACGAGCTTCTTCGGTGGCGATCCCGACAACTTCACCTACCCACGATACGATCTCGACCTGACGCTGCTGCGCGTGTATGAAGGTGGCCAGCCGTACAAGCCGGCGCATTACTTCCCGTGGAGCAAGAACGGCGCGGCCGAGGGCGAGCTGGTCTTCGTCACCGGCAACCCGGGCTCGACGGGGCGGCTCCTCACCATGGCGCAGATGGAGTATTTGCGGGATGTCCAGTATCCAGCGCAGCTCCGCGCCATCGAGCGGCAGCTCGACGTCACTCGGGAGCTGGCAAAGGCAAGCGAGGAAGCGCGCCGTCAGTATGAGAATCAGATCTTTGGTCTCGAGAACGCCCACAAGGCGATCACGGGCTACCTGACCGGACTCCTCGATCCCGGCATCATGGCGAAGAAGCAGCGCTTCGAAGCCGACTTCCGTGGGCGCATCGATGCCGACCCGGCACTCAAGCAGAAGTACGGCCCAGCCTGGGACAACATCGCGAAGGCCCAGAAGGACCTGGCCAGCTTTGCCACCGAGGCGCGGTATTACGGCTTCGGCGGGTCGCAACTGCTGAACCTAGCCGGTGGCATCGTCCGTTGGCCGGCGCAAGCGGCGATGGCCGATGAGCTCAGGCTGCCGCAGTACCGCGGCGAGGGGCTCGACCGGGTCAAGGGCTTCATCCTGCGCGATCAGCCCATCGATACCGAGGCCGACAAGCTCGCCTTCGCGGGCTTCCTCAGTGAAGCCCAGCGAGACCTCCCGGCCAACGACCCGTTCCTGGAAGCGATTCTGGGTGGTCGGAGCCCCGAAGTTGCGGCCGAGGCGCTGATCAATGCCAGCACCCTGACCGATGCGGGCGCCCGGAAGGCCCTGCTCGACGGCGGTACCAAGGCCATTGCGGCGTCCAACGATCCCATGATCGTGCTGGCTCGGAAGCTCGAGCCGCTCGCCCGCGCGCAAGCGGACCGGGCCACGACCCTCAATGATGCGATCTCGGCCAACGCCGAGCTCGTGGGGCAGGCGATCTTCGCGGCGTACGGAAAGGCGCTGCCGCCGGATGCGACGTTCACGCTTCGAATCAGTGACGGCGTTGTCAAGCGCTACCCGATGAACGGAACGGTCGCGCCCTACAAGACGAGCCTCTATGGGTTGTTCGGCCGGGCCGCCGAATTCGATTACCAGCCCCCGTGGGACCTGCCCCAACGGTGGCTGGACCGCAAGGACCGGCTCGACCTGACCACACCCATCAATTTCGTGTCGACCAACGACATCATCGGTGGGAACTCGGGCAGCCCGGTGATCAATCGCAATGCGGAGGTGGTAGGCCTCATCTTCGACGGCAACATCGAAATGCTGCCCAACCGGTTCATTTTCACCGACGAGGTGTCCCGGTCGGTTAGTGTCCATTCGGCGGGCATTGTCGAAGCGCTCCGGAAGGTGTATGACGCCGATCGGATCGCCGACGAGCTGCAGGGGGTGGCTCAGCCGGCAACCCGCTGAACGAGGGGCGCCGAACCGGCATGACCCCGCCCGGCGCCTCAGGCTCTGGGCGGGGTTTTGCCGGTCTTGCCGGGCGGCCCCCGGAGCGGCAAACTGGGAAGGCGAACTTGGACCGGCTCGATCGAGCGCGCCCGTTGGGCGCGCACCGGTTTCATCCATTACCTGAGGACAAACGCCGTGGCGGCGAATAAGACGGTCGCATCGCGACCCGCGAAGAGCACAATCTCGATGGGTGAAGATCTCCTACACGACCCGCGGCTCAACAAGGGCACGGCGTTCACCGACGCCGAGCGCGATACGCTGAAGATCCGCGGACTCCTCCCGCCGCGCATCTTCACGCTTGCGGAGCAGCAATGGCGCGTCTTGGAGAACCTGCGCCGCAAAGAGTCCGAGCTGGAGAAGTACATCTTCCTCACGTCGCTCCAGGATCGGAACGAGACGTTGTTCTATCGTGCCGTGATCGACAACATCCGCGAGATGATGCCAATCATCTACACGCCCACGGTGGGTGAGGCATGTCGGAAGTTCGGGCACATCTTCCGGCGCCCCCGAGGCCTCTACATCACGATCAACGACCGAGGCAGAATCCGCGACGTGCTGCGGAATTGGCCCGAAGACAAGGTCGACATCATCGTGGTCACCGACGGGGAGCGTATTCTGGGCCTCGGCGACCTCGGAGCGCAGGGCATGGGAATCCCGATCGGGAAGCTCTCGCTCTATTCCGCCTGCGCCGGGATCGATCCCGCGCGCTGCCTTCCAATCACGCTCGATGTTGGGACCAACAACGAAGAGCTGCTCAAAGACCCGCTCTATATCGGTCTCATGCAGCATCGGCAGCGGGGCGAGGAGTACGATGCGTTCATCGAGGAATTTGTCGAGGCGGTCCAAGAGGTCTTCCCCGAGGTCCTCATCCAGTTCGAAGACTTCGCCACGCAAAACGCGGTGCACCTGCTCGAGGTCTATCGCGACCGGGCCTGCATGTTCAACGACGATATCCAGGGTACGGCCGCGGTCACCCTCGCTGGGCTCTTCTCGGCCGGCCGTATCGTCGATTTGAAGCTCACCGATCAGACCGTCTTGTTCCTGGGCGCGGGGTCCGCGGCCACCGGCATCGCCCATCTCATCGCCTCCGCCATGATGGGCAAGGGCATGGACGAAGCCGAGGCGATGCGGCGCTGTTGGTTCGTGGACTCCAAGGGGTTGGTCGTGGCATCGCGTCGCGATCTCGCGGAGCACAAGCTGCCATTCGCGCATGACCACGCCTTCATTCCCGATCTCCTCGGTGCGGTCGAGGCGCTCGGGCCGACGGCATTAGTGGGGGTGTCAGCGCAGCCGAAGACGTTCACCGAGCCGATCCTGCGTGCCATGGCCCGGCTGAACGACCGGCCCATTGTCCTGGCGCTGTCGAACCCGACCTCGAAGTCGGAGTGCACGGCGGAGGAGGCCTACCGGTGGACCGACGGCCGGGTGGTCTTTGCCAGCGGAAGCCCGTTTGATCCGGTGACCTACCAGGACCAGACCTTCGTGCCGGGCCAAGGCAACAATGCCTACATCTTTCCGGGCGTAGGCTTGGGCGTCATTGCCTCGGGCGCGACCCGTGTCACGGACGCCATGTTCCATGCCGCCGCCAAGACGCTCGCGGAAAGCGTCGACGAGGACCTCTTGAAGCAGGGGTCGATCTATCCGCCACTCGAATCGATCCGGCAGGTGTCCGCTGCTGTGGCGTTGAGCGTGGCCCAAGTGGCGTTCGAGCAGGGCCAGGCGGTCGGGCCGGCGCCGAGCGACCTGCAGGCGCATATCGCGTCCATGATGTACGACCCGAACTATCGCGAACATGTCTGAACGGCGAGCCGTGCCCCCGGGCTACCGGTGACGGCCGCCCACCCCAGTCCCAGAACTCTCTTTCTCATCCATCACAGCCACACCGATCTCGGCTACACTGAAACACAGAGCCGGGTGGAGCGGTGGCATGTGGGGTTCATTCACCAAGCGCTGGACATCATCGCTCGCTCCGGCGGTCGGGCACCCGGCGGCTGGAAGTGGCAGTGTGAGACCTTCTGGGCGGTGGAACGGTTCTGGGAGGCTGCATCCGCCGGCCACCGGGCCGCGTTCGTGGGCGCCGTCGGCTCGGGGCACCTCGGGTTGTCGGGCAGCTACCTCAACCTGAACGAGCTGCCCGACTATGACCTCCTGGCCGCACTGACCAAGCGCGCGGCTAGTTTCGGGAGGTCCATCGGCTATCCGATCGACTCCGCCATGACGGCGGACATCAACGGCTACAGCTGGGGATTCTCGCAGGCGCTCTACGACGCGGGGATCGAGCACCTCTTCACCTGCATTCACACCCACCACGGCATGTTCCCGCTCGGCCGTACCCAGGTCCCATTTTGGTGGGAAACACCGTCCGGGCAGCGCATCCTGGTGTGGAACGGGGAACACTACCACTTCGGCAATGAACTCGGTGTCGTCCCAGGGGCGGTGTCGAGCTACCTCACCAAGGACGAATGCGACGCCGAGATGATTTTCGGCGATCACTGGAGCGTCGCGGAGCTGCGCATCCCCAGGTATCTCGACCGGCTGGAGCGAGCGGGATACCCTTATCCGTTCGCGCCGGTCATGGTCTCCGGTTTGCGAACCGACAACGCACCGCCGAATCCTGGAATCGCCGAGTTCTGCGCGCGGTGGAATCGACACCACAGCGATGTCTGCCGGGTCGAGATGACCACCCTGAGTGAATTCTTCCGGCGCCTGCGGAGCGAGGATGTCGACATCCCAACGTATCGTGGCGATTGGCCCGATTGGTGGTCCGACGGCTGTGCCGGCACCCCGGCGGCGACCAAGCTCTTTCGCCAAGCACAACGAAATCTCCGCGCCTATCACCAGCTGCTCGACTGCTTTCCGCGACTGACCCGGGAAGCCACCGACCACGTCGAGTACGACCTGGCCCGCTACGCCGAGCACACGTTCAGCCATGCCGTCGCGATGTCCGAGCCATGGCATCCCTCGGTGCATGCGATCGCGGGGCGAAAGAGCGCCTATGCCAGCGAGGCCCTCGAGGAGGTTGAGCGGCTGACCGATCGCGCTCTGACGACCCTGGGTGGAGCCGACCTCGCCGTCGGCCGGCCGCTCTGCTACCGTGTCCTGAATGCCTCGACAACGACCCTGACCGGCGTTGCGCGGCTCCATGTGGGCCACTTCGAGTATCGGGAATTGGGACTCGACCGGCCGACGATCGTGTGGGATAGCGCCGCGAACCGGGAGATCGCGGTGGAGCGGGACTTCGTCCCGGGTGGCTGTGACTTCTGCGTGCACCTCGTGCTCGCCCCCAGGTCTGAGTGCGTGCTCGAGCTTCGCCCCGCCACGGCAACCGACCCGGTCATGTCCGACGATTCCGGATCGCACGACGCACTGATGCTCGAGACGCCCTTCGTCCGGATCGCGTGGGGGCCGGACGGCATCACCGCATGGCACGATCGCCGCGCCGACCGAAGCCTGCTCCGTGCCGGCCGACATCACACGCCGTTTGCCCCCGTGTACGAGGTGACCCCGGTGGCCGACCGGAGTGAGATGTGTGCGGTTCGCGGCGCCATGCAGCTGAACCGGAAGGGCCCCAACGTCCGGCGCAGCGTCGGGCGCCTGGTCCAGGGTCGGCTGCTGGCCCGCGGGGACGTGTTTGCCACGGCGGAGTTGCGCTATGCGGTCGACGGTCTGACCCTGTACGATGTGTTGCTTCGGGCATCGATGGATACGCCGCGGGTGGATGTGACAATTCGCCTGCACAAGCAGAGTGTATGGGAGCCCGAAAATCTCTATGTGGCCCTGCCATTCGGCGTTGAGGGTCCCCCCCCAGCCGAGCTTTGGATCGACAAGGCGGGGGCAACGCTCCGGCCTTGGGTGGACCAGGTGCCCGGCACCCTGACCGACTTCTACAGCATCCAGGCGGGGGTCGCGGTCACGTCGGCGGAGGGCGGTATCGCCATCGCAACGCCCGACACCAATCTGATTCAGCTGGGCGCGCTCGAGCCCGGGCCGAGGCACTTGGCTGGCGCGCCCGAGCTGGAGGACATCCAAGCGGAGATGTACGCTTGGGTCATGACCAATTACTGGGAGACCAACTTCGCGGCGAGCCTCGGAGGATTCTATGAATTCCGGTACGCCGTCTCGTGGGGGCCCGAACTGGCCGACGCCCCGCGGGCGCTCGAAGCCTGTCGGATGATGAATACGGCGCCGGTCGTGGTTCGTGTCGGAGCTGGGAAGCCGTGACGGCTCGGGTCATGCGCATGGCCTGGCTCCTCGCCGCGGCGGCCTGTGTGGTCGCGTGCAGCGATCGGGCGGAGACTCAGGCCGGGAATCCTCCGGGAGATGACCTCCCGGTTCCCGCGATCGACTGGAACCCGGAGCGCTACATCGCATACCGGACGCCGGCTCCGCTCCAGGTCGACGGCCGGCTGGATGAGCCGGCCTGGGAAGCCGCCGCGTGGACCGCCGACTTCGTGGACATCGAAGGACCGCTTGGGCCGGTGCCGCGCTTCCGCACGCGAGCCAAACTGCTCTGGGACGACGCCACCCTCTACATCGGGGCGTTCCTGGAGGAGCCGCAGGTATGGGCCACCTTGGTTGAGCGGGATGCGGTGATCTATCGGGACAACGACTTCGAGGTGTTCATCGACCCCGACGGTGATACCCATCACTATTACGAACTCGAGATCAATGCGCTCGGCACCCTGTGGGATTTGTTTCTGGTCAAGCCCTACCGCGATGGGGGCCCCGCCATCAATGGCTGGTATATCCGAAACCTCCAGGCCGCAGTCCACGTGGATGGGACACTCAACCAGCCTGCCGATATCGATCGCGGCTGGACGGTTGAGATCGCACTGCCCTGGGCGGCCCTGGCGGAGGCGGCCCATCGACCATCGCCCCCCGAGCCGGGCGATCAATGGCGGGTGAATTTTTCGCGGGTGGAATGGCGCGCCGACACCGTGAGCGATGGCTACGTGGTGCGCACGGATACGGTGCCGGGCCGCACGCGCCCGGAGGACAATTGGGTGTGGTCGCCGCAGGGCCTGATCAACATGCACTATCCCGAGATGTGGGGGCTGGTGCAGTTCTCCGCGGCCGATGTCGGGGATGGCGGTGATGCGTTTGTCGAGCGCCCCGAAGATCGTGCCCGCTGGTTCCTCCGGCAGGTGTACTACGCCGAACGTCGCTGGCACGCTCGTCATGGACGCTTTACCGATGATGTCCGTGCGTTGGGACTCGAGACCCCGGTGCTCGAGGGGTTCGAGGGCACGGTCGTGCTCGAGGCAACCGCCCATCTCTTCGAGGCGAGCCTGCGCGATCGACTCGGCGGGGCGCTCCACATCGCACAAGACGGACGCGTCTGGTGATTCCACTGCGCGGGCCGGGCACCTGATGTTTACTGCCCTCGATTGGACCATCGTGCTATCGGTCCTCGGGTTCATGATCGTGGGCGTCGTCCTGAGCCGCAGCTACATGCGGAGTGTGGCCGACTTCCTGGCCGCCGGCCGCACGGCCGGCCGCTATCTCCTGAGCCTCTCACAGGGCGCCGCCGCCCTGGGCGCAATCACCGTGGTCGGCTTGCTGGAGATGAACTACGTGGCCGGCTTTGCCATGACGTGGTGGGGCTTCACCATGAGCGTCGTGGTCTTGATCGTGACCGTGTCGGGATGGGTCATCTATCGCTACCGCCAGACGCGCGCGCTCACCTTGGCCGAATTCTTCGAACGACGCTACAGCCGCCGATTTCGGATTTTCGCCGGGCTCATCGCGTTCACGTCCGGTGTGGTCAACTTCGGCATCTTTCCCGCGGTCGGGGCCCGATTCTTCATTGCCTTTACCGGGTTGCCGCCGGCCGTCACCATCCTCGGCGTCGCCATCTCGACCTTTCCGCTCACGATGCTCGTCCTGTTGAGCATTGCGCTCTTCTTCGTTTTCTGGGGCGGCCAGGTCGCGGTGATCATCGCCGACTTCATCCAGGGCCTGTTCATGAACGTGGTGTTCATTGCCGTGCCCCTCTACCTCATGTTCGTTGTCAATTGGGGGCGGGTCGTCGAAGCCCTGGCGATGGCGCCGGAGAATAAGTCGCTGATCAATCCGTTCGAAACGGGCTACGTGGAAGACTTCAACTTCTGGTATTTCCTGATCGGCGTGCTGATCTACGTGTACGGGACCATGTCGTGGCAGGGAACCCAGGCCTATAACGCGTCCGCCAAAAGCGCGCACGAGGCCAAGATGGGCAGCGTGCTGACCAATTGGCGGAACTACCCGCAGAACCTGCTGATCCTCTTCGTCCCGATCATTGCCTATACCGTCATGCATCATCCGGATTTTGCCGTGCAGGCGGGGCAGGTCAATGCGATGTTGAGTTCGGTGGGGACGGAAGCGCTCCAGAACCAGATGCGCGTGCCCCTGGTGCTGAAGGTCATGCTCCCCGTCGGCTTGCTCGGGGCCTTCGCCGCGGTCATGCTGGCGGCGTTCATCAGTACGCACGATACCTACCTGCATTCGTGGGGGAGCATCTTCATCCAGGACGTCATCATGCCGTTCCGAACGACCCCGTTTACCCCGGAACAGCATTTCCGCGCGCTCCGCTGGAGCATCCTGGGCGTCGCGTGCTTCATCTTCTGCTTCAGTCTCCTGTTTCAGCAGAGCGAGTACATCTTCCTCTTCTTTGCGATCACCGGCGCGATCTTCTTCGGCGGGGCGGGCTCCGTCATCATTGGCGGGCTCTACTGGAAACGCGGGACGACGGCCGCCGCGTGGACGGCCATGATCGTCGGGTCCGGGATATCGGTGGGCGGCATCATCATCCATCGCATCATCGACGACTTCTTCATCAATGGACAGGTCTTCGCGGCCATCGCCATCGGGGCCTCGGTCCTGGTGTACATCGCCGTCTCGCTCCTTGGAAGAGGTGAGGCGTTCGATCTGGACCGGCTACTGCATCGTGGCGCCTACGCCACGTCGGAAACCCGGATTGTTACCGAGGCGCCAAGCCGGGGCTGGAAGGTTCTGGGCATGGGGAAGGAGTTTACGCGGCGGGACAAGATCCTGTACATCGTGACCTACGTTCACACCTTCTTCTGGGTGGCGGTATTCGTTGCAGGCACGGTGTACAGCCTGACCCATACCGTGGACAACATGCGATGGGCGGAGTTCTGGCGACTCTATCTCTACGTCCAGGTGGTCCTCTCGATTATCGTCCTGGTGTGGTTTGCCATTGGGGGAATCGCGGACTTGCGGGCCATGTTGACGCAGCTGCGCATCGCGCAACGCGACGTGAAGGACGACGGCTACGTCGAGGCGGGAGAATAGCCGTGGCATTGACCCGAAGTTCGATGAACCCAATCCTCACACGGCGGGACATCCCCGAGGTTGAGCCGGCCCTCCACGATGTCACGTCGGTGTTCAATCCGGGGGCCGTTCGCTACCGCGGGCTCTATCGGCTCATGCTTCGGGTCCAAAGCCGTGGACGGGAAACCTTCCTGCTCCTCGCGGACAGCCATGACGGGGTGGAGTTCGAGGTGGCACCGGCGCTCGTTCGTTTCGAGGGCCTCGAGCGAGTTCCCGACACCATCCATCACGTCTATGATCCCCGGCTCACGGAGATCGACGGCGCCTACGTCGTGATGTTCGCGGCCGACACCGACGACGGATGCCGGCTTGGCGTGGCGCGCACGGAGACGTTCGAGCGGTTCGACTTCCTGGGCTTCGGCGCCGAGCCGGACATTCGGAACGGCGTGCTGTTTCCGGAGCGCATCGGCGGGAAGTATGTGCGACTCGACCGTCCCAACCGGGTGTCCCTCCCGGGCGGGCCGACGTCGGGAGACGAGATCCGGCTATCCGAGTCGACCGACTTGGTGGACTGGACCGCGGTCCGTGGGGTGATGCGAGGGCGCCCGCAGTACTGGGACGAGCGCATCGGGTCCGGTCCGCCACCCGTCAAGACCAAACAGGGCTGGCTCCATCTGTACCACGGGATCGCCACGCATTTCGGAAGCTGCAACATCTACCAGGCCGGCGTCGCCCTCCTGGACCTCGACGATCCGTCCCGGGTACTTGCGCGGAGCCGGAACAACATTCTGGAGCCGCGGGAGCTCTATGAGTTGGTGGGGCAGGTGCCCAACGTCGTCTTTCCCAGCGGCATGATCGTCGAGCGGTACGACGAGGCAGGCTTCGCCGAGCCTGACAGTCTGGTGTTGGTGTACTATGGCGCGGCCGATACCTGTGTCGGGCTTGCCACCACGACCATTCGCGACCTGCTCGCGTCCTGCCATGCGTGAGGAATCCGTGAGCCCCGCCCCGAAGGCCGCCTACGTGGTGTCCCACACCCATTGGGACCGCGAGTGGTACCTGACCTTTCATCGCTTCCGCGGCATGCTGGTGAACGTCGTCCAGGAGGTGCTGGAGCGGCTGGAACGTGATGACGCCTTCGAGCATTTCCTGCTGGACGGTCAGTCGATCCTGCTGGATGACTATCTCCAAGTCCGTCCGGAAGACGAGTCGCGAATTGCGGCGCTCGTGCGCCGGGGAGCCCTCTCCATCGGCCCGTGGTACATCCTGCCCGATGAATTCTTGGTGAGCGCGGAGGCGACGGTCCGGAACCTCATGCTGGGCCATGCTGCCGGCGCGAGGGTCGGGCCGGTGCAGAAGGTCGGCTATATGCCGGACTCCTTCGGCCATATCGCGCAGATGCCGCAGATCCTGAGGCAGGCTGGTATCGATTCCTTCATTTACACGCGGGGCAACGGGGCGGAGATCGACGACCTGGGACACGAGTATTGGTGGGAAGCGCCGGACGGAAGCGAGGTGCTGGCCATCAACCAATGCGGCGGCTACTGCAATGCCGGAGCACTCGGTCTCGAAGAGGGATGGCACGCCCACACAGAGCGCGAGGTGGATCCGGCCCTGGCGGTGCACCAAGTCCGGAAGTTGTTCGACGCGCTCGCCGTGCGTTCAGCGGGCGATATCTACCTCGTGAACAATGGCTGCGATCACTATCCGCCGCAGCCGAAACTCGGGCCGATCCTCGACGCGTTGCGCCAGGCCTTTCCGGGTACGGCGTTCCGGCATGCGAGTTTGGCCGATTACCTCGAGGCCGTCCGATCCGCCGGCTTCGTGACCCACCGCTACGCGGGCGAGCTGGTTCAGGGCAGGCTCCACTTCATCCTGTCGGGGGTCTGGTCCGCCCGGATGTACTTGAAGCAGCAGAACGACGCCGCCCAGGCCATGCTGACCCAGTACCTGGAGCCGTGGTCGTCCTATGGGCACTTCGTCCTTGGCCTGCCATATCCCGCGGGGCTGGCCGGGTACGCCTGGAGGCTCCTGCTCCAGAACCACCCGCACGATTCCATTTGTGGCTGCAGCACCGACGAGGTCCATCGTGACATGGGCCCGCGGTTCGACGGCGTCATCCAGACCGCGGAACAAGAGCTCAGAACCCAGCTGACACGGTTGGCCCCCTCGTTCGGGCGCCATGCCGCAGCGGATCGGGATACGGTCCTTTGCGTGGCCAATGCCCTGCCAGCGGGCCGGACGCAGGTCGTCGACCGGCTCGTCGTGTTGCAGCCGCTGGGCTACGACATCGAACGGCTCGGCCTGTTCGATGAAGCCGGGCGACGGGTTCCGTTCGTAGTGGTTGAAACACGTTTCATGGAACGGTTTTGGGGCATCGACTATCGCACCCAGCTCTGGTTCGGCGACCAGCGCGAGCAATTCAGGGTCTGTCGTGACCGGTTTCCCGACCGCATGCGGAAGGAGTCACAGCAAACCCCCGCCACCGATTGCTTCCTGACGATCCAGTTCTTGGCGGAGGATCTTCCGGCTCTGGGGCACGCCACCTTCGCGTTGCGGGAGACCACGACAGCGGATGGACCCGCGCCGCTCGCTGGTGGCGTGACCGTCACCAACGAGACGATCGAAAACGAATGCTGTGCGCTTCGCCTCTATCCGAACGGGACGTTCGATCTGGTCGACAAGGTCACCGGGCATCGCTACAGCGGGCTCAACCTCCTGGAGGACACCGAGGACGTCGGCGACGAGTACGACTATTCGCCGTCCGAGCAGTCGGAGACGGTCACCGCGGAAAGCCTGAGCGGGCAGACGACGATCGTCGAGGCCACCGGTCTCGCAGGGGCCGTGGAGACGATCTTCGAGTTGATGCTGCCGGCGCGTATCCAGGCGGATCGTCGCCGGAGAAGC
Organism: uncultured Gemmatimonadales bacterium; assembly: GCA_963815325.1. Lineage (GTDB taxonomy): Bacteria > Gemmatimonadota > Gemmatimonadetes > Gemmatimonadales > GWC2-71-9 > JABDII01. The sequence goes on along the minus strand of CAWFGG010000002.1, from coordinate 770,871 downwards.
GAGGAACGTGTCGCCTGTTTGGTCACCACCCGCGTGCGGCTGACACGCGGCAGTCCGCTCGTCGACGTCGAGACGACCATCGAGAATCGAGCCGAAGACCACCGGCTTCGGCTCGCCTTTCCCACCGGAATCGAAAGTGACACGGTCGTCTCGGACGGCCACTTCTATTTGAACCGACGCCCGGTTGAGCAGCCCGACGGAGCCGGTTGGGCCCAGCCGCCACCGGGGACTTATCCTCAGCAGGACTTCTCGTTGGTGGAGGGGCAAGGACGCGGCTTGGCGGTGCTCAACCGGGGCCTCCCGGAGATCCAGGCGGTTGAAGCAACGCCACCGGCTTCGGGGGTCGTCCTGGTATTGACACTGCTGCGGGCTGTCGGGTGGCTTTCGAGGGACGACTTCCCTACGCGAAACTTCGCGAACGCCGGCCCGACGCTCGCGACGCCGGATGCGCAGTGCCTCGGCCGACACCGGTTCCGTTACGCCGTGGTGCCCTTTGCAGGTGACTGCATCAGTGCGGATATCAAAGGCATGGCCGCGGGCTGGCGCACCCCGGTGCTCGTGGTCCAGGGCGTTGCCGACAACGCCATCGCGGGCGGGGTGAGTTTCCTACGGAAAGCATCCGCGTCGACGGCCATCAGTGCCGTGAAACAGCACGCGGCCCGCGACTCGTTGGTCGTCCGGCTCTACAATCTCACGGCAGACCCTGTCGAAGAAACGCTTACCCTTGGGCAGAACATCGTGGGAGCGTGGATGGTGGATCTTCTCGAGGCGCGCCAGGAGGAGCTCGTTGCGGAGGGCAGGCGACTCCGGGTGACGGTCGCGCCGCATCGCATCGTTACCGTGGAGATCGCGCTCGAAAGCGACCCGGCGTCTATCGGCCGGTGATCAACGCGGCAGCACGTCGAGGGCGCCTGTGGCCATGCCGAAGTTGGCCGTGGCCGGATTCATCGCCAACACCTGGATCAGCAGTGGCCCCGGCTGGTCCACCACGACCGTCGCATGGTAGGTATTCCGCTTCCCCGCGTACGCGAGCGGCACCGTCGTCAAGACGTGCGTCGCGCGCTTGAGGACCGCCACGATCTCGATATCGTCCGCGTTCCACAGTCCGCCGGGCTCGGTGGGGCAGCCGCACAGCATCGTCACGCTCGCGCGCACCTCGAATGTCTGGCCCGCCTTCACCGATCCTGTGTCGCTCGGCGCCTCCAGGACCACCGTAAAGCCCATGAGTTCGAGGATGACGCCTTCGCCCAATACGTCCTTGCCGGGTACGAGGAGCATCGTCTTCGAGGCCCGCTGACTGGCATGCGGAGTGCCGAGGGGGCCTTCCGCGCTGATCTCCACCAGGGTCGGCTCGTCGAGTTCGAGCGTGGCGAGGAACCCCGCAGCGCCCTCGGTATCGAAGACGGTGCCGCCCCGCACGCGCGGCTCGGTCATGATGCGGCGGGTGTCACCGGTCGAGCCCTCCTGTTTGCCGAGGGCGAGAACCTGTCCGGTCACGGCGTCGCGAATCGTCACCGTCGCCCCGCCGACGCCCGACCCGATGATCTTCGCATCGTGGGAGGTGACACGGACCATGACCTGAGTGGGCGGAGCCTGGCTCGACGCGACACCAGGGATTGCGAGAAGACTGAACACAAACCCGGCGCTCACGAGTGTTGTGCGCTGTACCATTGCCACTCCTCCATGATATGCACGGATGCCGGCACGATCGAACTCCGAATCGGCCGCAGTGTGGAAGATAGTCGTGAGCCGCACCGGCACCACTCCCGTGTTCCTTGGCGCCACGGCAGGGATTCATTACCCTTCGGCCGGGATTGGCGGCAGCTCCGATGCTCTCGTTCGGGGTGGGTTTCGAGATCCCGAGGTTCTCGACGTTGAAACTTGCCGGCGTTTTCGGCGTATCTGTGGAACGGCTGTTTGGATTACGCGACGACGCCCGAAGAGACTATGAAGGAGTCTTTACTTATGATGAAGCTTCGCGTGCAGTTGGTACCCGGTGCCCTGTTGCTTGCCCTGCTCCCCACGACGGTTGTCGCCCAGGGGGCAACGTTGCCCGATGGGCCCGCCGTCATCCGCCGGTTCGTCGAGGCCGTTGGCGGCGAAGCGGCCGTCATGCAGCAGACCGCGCGCCATGTGACGGGTCGCCTCGAGGTGCCGGCCCAAGGTGTCGTCGGTGATCTCGAGGTATATGCGAAGGCCCCGAACAAGCTGGCCGTCACGGTCGTGATCCCCGGGATGGTTACCGTCAAGAATGGCTACGACGGAACGGTCGGTTGGACGCTCAATCCGATGGAAGGACCCATGCTTCTCGATGGGCTGTCCCTCCAGCAGATGCAGCAAAGCGCCGATTTCTACAGCATGCTCTATCCCAAGCGGCTCTTCGCGGCGGTCGAGACCATCGGCGAGGAGGAGTTCGAGGGCACCCCCTGTTACCGCGTGAAGGTAACCACCGCGGGTGGCGAGGAATATTTCGACTTCTTCGATCGCACGACCGGTCTTCTCGTGGGCTCTGTCCGAACCCGCTCGACCGCGATGGGCGATATGGAAGCCACGTCGCTCGTGTCGGATTGGCAGCCCGTGGGTGGGGTACTGCTGCCGCACAAGACGGTGCAGCGGGTCATGGGCATGGAGCAGATCATGACCTTTACCAGCATGGAGAGCGGCGAAGTGCCGGACTCGATGTTCGCGTTGCCCGACGAAGTTCGGGCGCTCACCCAGCCCGAGTGATCCGGAAGCCGGTGGCCACCAGCCGGGTGAAGGCCGACGGCTGGTGGGTTTACATGCTCGAGTGCCGCGACGGCTCGCTGTACACCGGGATCGCTCGGGACGTCGCCCAGCGGCTCGCGGCACACCGGGACGGAACCGCGTCCAAGTACACCCGAGCCCGCACACCGGTCTCGGTGGTATATCGGGAACACAGCCCGAGCCGTTCCGCGGCGCTCAAACGCGAGGCCGAGATCAAGCGGCTCTCCCGCGCGCGCAAGCTGGCGCTTCTGCGTCAGGGGTAGTGACGAACGCGGGGCCCAGCCTGGTAGGCTGGGCCCCGCGTCCCCAGCTGCGACATCTCTTCGGTCTAGGTCAGGCGCCCGTCGACCCGAGCTTGTTCATCAGCTCGGCTGCCTTCGACTTGACGCTCGCGGCCATGGTCACGGCCTCGGCAAGCTTACCGCCCTTGAAGCTCTCCGCGGCCTGGGTCCACGAATCCTTGAGCTGTTGAACTGATGCTTGGGCCTCGGAAACCTGACCCTTGGTCATCCCGGCCGGCAGGCGGCGGGACGACGCGAGCTGGGCCACCCGCGCCTCCAGCTGACCGACCATGGTGGTCAGGCTGTCGGCCATCGGACCCCAGCCCTGGGTCAGCTCGTCCTTCTTGGCCGTCACCGCCTGCTCCAGCTTTGTGACCTTGGCGGTCAAGTCCTTGGCCGCGCTCATGGCGGCTCCGTACTTCTTCTCGTCCATGCTCTCCTTGATGAACGCGAGCTCGTCGTCCACCGCCTTCAGGCCGTCCGAAGCATACTGCTCGGCCTCGGGGCGTACCGCCGCCACGGCCTGCTCTGCCGCCTGGAGGGCGGCCTCGGCTGGCACACGTTGGTTGGCGCAGCCGGCCAGGAACATGAGGGCACCTACCGCCGCCACGGTATGCAGCGACTTCGAAAACATACTGCCTCCACAACACCGAATTGTAGGGAGATGATGTATGACGTCGGCCCCCGCTCCCACGTGGCCGGCATGGTCGCTCGTGAGCGGATGAAGGAATAACATGGTCCTGGCCCTGCGCCAGTCCCCCGCGAGGCCGGTCCGTCGACACAAGAAGCGCCGAGGCTCGAGTGGCCACGGCGCTTCTTCACCTCTGCGACCCGGCACGATGCCGATCGGCACCGAACGTCGCGGAGATTCGCGATTGCTACCCGTTAGCTACCGAGACGGCGATCGCTTGCCCATGCCGGGACGCAGACGGTACACGGACTAGACAATGGATCACCTCCTTGGTTCGGGGACACATTGGGCGCGGACACCGGTGCGCCAACGGACGGCGCACTGCCAATATGGGTAAAGAGATCCCGTTTCACTACCTCCTCAGCCGCTCGAGCCAGGCTCGTCCTGGAACACCGAATATAACCCGAAGTAATCACGGTCACGGTATGCCCCTTGCCCCTACCCTATGGTGTTGGACCGCCCTGGAAGGGAGGAGTGCAATGTTCTGCATACCGAACGGGCAAAAACGAGGCTCGATGGGCCTGAAGGCCGTCGCGCTATCGATCATCTGTATCGCTCTGGGGACACCCCGGCTGCTTGCCGGCCAGGCCGGTGACCCTGACACACCCGATGTCCTCAGGCGCCTGGGCATTCCCGCCACACGTCTGGCGGAGATCCCCGAACAGGGCCTCAGGGTGGACTGCCAGCCAGGCGCGGCAGCCACCGTGTGCGAGCTTCGCTTCCACACCGACTCGGATGAAGTGTGCCGGGCGGTGGCGGTTCGGGAGGCGCTGCGCCGCCGCTCGACCGGCTCCCAGGAGACCGTGATTGCCCGGGTCACGTGCGGTTCGGGCATTGTCGCCGTGTTCCAGGCCGGCGTGCGGCGCGGCATCATGAGCTACAAGGACGCCCGCGGCAACACCGCGCGGCGCGAATTCCCTCTATAGATCGGACCTTCGCGGGCCCGAGGGTGAACGAAAGCCCCGTCGCTGGACGGGGCTTTCGTCATTCCAGAGTCTCGCCTCAGCGCTAGCGATTGGTGCCCGCGTAGTGGTGCGCGATCGCAAGGACGTCGTGGGCCGTCGTCGCGGTGTGGTCAACGCCCGAGGTCCAATCTTCGGGAGCTCCGCCCCCATACGCCGCACCGACCACCCGGACTCGGATATCCACGCCCCGCAATGCCAATGCGCGATTGCTGTTCTGTCCGCAGCGGGCGTCGGTTTCGTGGTCGCCGACGTACAACACAGAGCCGGCGGTACGGTCGGTGAGCGCCTCGATGCATGCGAGCAGCCCGTCCGGCTCCGGCTTCTGTTTCTCCCAGGATACTTCCTCGTACCCCACGATCATCCGAAAATGCCCGGCGAGGCGCTCTCGCTTCAACACCCCTGAAATGGTCTCGCGGCTGTTTTGGGAGAAGATGCCTTGCGGGGTGTGGGCGAGGGCCTGCACCACCTCCGGAATGCCCGGATAGAGGAGGGCGGGAGTGCCATCCCTCAACTGATACTCGGCCCAGAGGTTACCGGCCTGATCGGTCTGCTCGGCGCTAAACCCGAACTCGTCCATATAGAGCGTCCGCCAGTTCGACGTCTTTCGAATCAGCCGACCGTACGTTTCGACGGACGTAAGTGCTGGAACGCCGTCCGGATCCCTTCCGGTGAGGAGCGCGAAGATTGTCCGCGTGACGTTCAGGTTCTTCGCGTGCGTGTCGATGAGAGTCCCGTCGAAGTCCCAAATGACGGCAAGCAGCGGGTGATCAGCAGTCACGAGTCGAACCGGTGTGGTGGCGGTGGAAAGTTGGGCTGGCAGGAGAACTAGAACGCAAAGTCGGTGGGGATGTCAAGAGAAGTCGCGCCGCTCTTCTCCTCACGCACCGTCCGGTGCAAGCAGTTCCTCGATTTCCGCCTCTGCAAGTGCCTGTGCGTCGGCGTCTCGTTCGAGCCGCCGGGTCAACTCGCCGAATTCCTCCTTCGACGTCGCGTCCGACATCGTTCCCTGCGCCTTGAGTCGGGCCAGGATCGAAAGCACGTCGAGCAGCTGCTGTACCTGGCGATCGTGCGCCCGCTCGCATTGCGACAACGCGTCGAGCCATCGAGCGGGGTCGGCGGCAAAGCGATCGCGATGGGTTTCGAGCGTGGCCAGGGCTCGCTCGAGATTCGCCAGGTCATCGGCAACGTCGCTGACACGTGCGAGGAGTTCGATAATATCTGCGTGCTGATCGCCGTTTCCATCGGTCGCGGGAAAATCCGCCAGGACAGCCTGGCCCAATGTCACAATGTCCGCCACCATGCGGCGCGTCGCTCCAGGGCCGAGCCTCGCCATGGTGCGAGTGACGCGGGACGCGAGTTCGTGCGGGAGTTTCGCAGCGTTGTCGCGAGCGGCGTGGAGAATCGGTGTGTGGGCGGTCCGGTGCCCTCCGATGACGAGGAGCACGGCCACGACCGGACTGGTCCAGAGCATAACGGGCAACGCGAGCATGCCGGCCAGGCTTCCGACCACGACGATGGCGCCCGCCAGAGCGTAGAGCGGGAGGGGAACCGCCGCCCAGGCGTGGGCCTTGGGGACTGCTTGCACCGGGATATCCCGGGCAGTGAGGTGCCTGACCACGGATGCCGCGCGGTGCGCCGGAATGCGTACCAGGGCCCTGCGTCCACGGGTGGCGTGCCTGAGTTCGGCCTGGGAGACCGGGTGCGGGGATAACCCCGCAAGATTGAGGGCAACCGCGAGCCGGTCCTTCCGCTTGGCGGGAGGGACTACGAAGACCAACGTGTCGGCGTGTCTCGGTCTCGTCCCTCCGCACTCCGGGCAGGGACTCATCCCGAACGTGTCGCTGCTGCCGCAGCTCAGGCAGAACTCGACTGTCCGAGGCCCTGCCGACGAAATGGCGAGGTGTCCTCCGGCGCGGGCTTCGAGTGCCGCGCGGAGATCGGTGGCGGCGGGGAATCGAAAGCCGGGCTCCGCCTCCGTCGCGCGCGCGATGATCTGATCGAGCCAGTCCGGGACCCCGTCACGGCACTCGCCGGGATGGTGTCCGCCCGGCATGGCAGGCGGCGGGAGGCGAGAGCCTGGGTTTCCAGGCAGTCGTCCGGTCACGGCGTAGAACAGTGTCAGGCCGAGGGCATAGATGTCGGCGCGCGCGTCGCCGCGGTGCCCACTCAGGACCTCGGGAGCGCTGTACGGGATCGTTCCGACCAGCCCGCCGGTCTGGGTCACCGTCATCTGACCATCGAGCTTGGCTGAGCCGAAGTCGGTGAGGCGAGCGCGGCCCCCGCCCTCGGAGTCGATCAGGATGTTTTGCGGCTTGACGTCGCGGTGGAGGACGCCGCGTGCATGGGCGAAGGCCAGGGCTTCCGCCACCTCTTCTCCGATTCGGGCGACCTCGTCGATAGCGAGCGGCTGCCGCTCAGCCACACGGACGCCGAGATCGGACCCATTGATCAACTCCATGACGATGAAGCTGTGCGGGCCGTCCTCTACGAAATCGTGGACCGCAACGATATGTTGATGAGCCAGTCCCCGGACGGCCTGGACCTCGCGTCGCATGCGCTCCCGCGCAATGTGGGCGACCGCGGGAGGCGGCACCAGGAGTTTGATGGCGACGTCGGCGCCCAGGTCGCGATCCCGGGCCGCGAACACGACCGAGTATCCCCCGCGGCCGATCTCCCGCAGGATCTCATAGCGATCCGCAAGCACGGTCCCGAGGGGGAGATACGCTGCCGGGGTAGCCATAACCGTCAGTTGCCGAGGCGTTGCAGCACGGCCTCTGCATTCCGGCGCCAGCCGTCGTTCTGCCGATACTCCTCGACGAACTGCGTGAGATGCAGGCGGGCCCGTCCGGCGTCGCCGAGGATGTAGGACGACATCCCGGCGTGATAGCGTGCCTGGTAGTGGTTGGGCCAGAACTCCAGGACCAGCTCCATGATCGGTCCGGCCGACTTGTCGTCACCGGCGTCTGCCACCGGATGCGCCAGAGCGAACACAATACCGGCTGCCTTGTACTGCTGATCGGCGGGAGCGCGTCGGATCGTTTCGCGCGCGAGGTCGATCTTCCCGCCCAACGCGTAGCAGCCGGCGCTGTAGCCCAATCCTTCCAGCGTCCCGGGTGGGGGCGTGGCCCGTTGCCGGGTCTCCACTTCGACCGCGTTGCAATAGGGCTTCATGCTCGCGAACCATGCGCCGGCCTCGCCGGTCGCGGGGACGATTTGGGTCGTACCCGTCGGATGGGGCAGGAACTCCGGTCGAGAGGCCGAGCCCCGGAGCAACATGATGCAGAGGGCCAGGTAGGCGGCGCCCAGGATGTAGTGGACTCGAAGCATGAGGGCTCCCGGGTTCGGGTCGAGCGTGCTCGAGGGGGAGATGCCGGGGCCTCTCATTCTTGCACGCAGGCTGGCCAGGAGCGGCGCAATGTCCATGCCCCAGGCCCCTGTGGCGCCGTTCCGGAACGCTCGAAGCGGCAACCGTGAGGAGGGCTCAGGCTCAAAGAATGAAGATATCTTCAGATGGCATTGGGGCTGTCTTTATAGGTTTCATGACAATTTCCGGCAACTCGAATCGCAATTGGGTTTTGGCGATTCGCCCAATTCGACCCTGGAGTGCCGCACCGATGAAGCAAATTGTGATCTTGGGAGCGGGAACTGCTGGGACCATCATGGCCAATCGCCTCTCACGGCTCTACCGGAAGGAGATCAAGTGCGAGGCCCTGAGTATCACCATCGTCGATCAGGATAGGACTCACCTGTATCAGCCGGGATTGCTGTTCGTTCCCTTCGGGATCTACCAACCGGAGGATCTCGTCCGGCGTCAGGTAGATTGCCTTCCGAGCGAAGTGAACCGGATCGAGAGCGGGATCCGTCGTGTCCTGACGGACACCAATGAGGTCGTGCTGGCAGACGGGCGGAAGCTGCCCTATGACGTGCTCATCATCGCAACGGGCACGCAGATCGCTCCCGAAGAGACGGTTGGGCTGACCGGTGCCGGATGGGGTGAACGCATATTCGAGTTCTACACCCTGGAAGGCGCGGTAGCCTTGGCGGACGCCCTCGAGCGGTGGGAGGGCGGGCGCCTCGTGGTGGACATCGTGGATATGCCGATCAAATGTCCGGTGGCCCCGCTCGAGTTCGCATTTCTGGCGGACTGGTACTTCACCGAGCGCGGGATTCGGGACAAGGTCGACATCACCTATGTGACACCGTTGGATAGCGCGTTTACCAAGCCGACGTGTGCCAAAGCCCTGACCCATCTCCTGACCGAGAAGGGTGTCCGTCTCGTGACGGAATTCAACGCGGGGGAGGTCGACGGTCCCAACGGACGGTTAGTGTCGTGGGACGACCGCGTGGTAGACTTCGATCTCCTGGTGAGCGTTCCGCTGCATATGGGCGCGGAGTTTATTGCTGAGACGGATGGGCTTGGCGACGATCAGCGCTTTGTGATAGTGGATCAGCGGACCCTGCAGGCCGAGGTCAAGCCGAACATCTTCGCCATCGGCGACGCCACCAACGTACCGGCCTCCAAGGCCGGATCGGTGGCGCATTTCCAGGCGGAAATCCTCGAGCACAATGTCCGACTCTACCTGCAGGACAGCCCGCTCGAGCATGGCTTCGACGGCCATGCCAATTGTTTCATCGAAACCGGATTCAACAAGGCGCTGCTGATCGACTTCAACTACAATGTTGAGCCGTTGCCGGGGATGTTTCCCATTCCCGTGCTCGGTCCGTTGCCGCTTCTCAAGGAGAGCCGGCTCAACCACATCGGCAAGTTGGCGTTTCGGTGGATCTATTGGAACATGCTGTTGCCTGGTCGGCACATTCCAGGCACGTCGAGCCACATGTCGATGCGCGGCAAGCGACCGCTCCCGCATACACCCCAGGAGCCGGTACCAGAGGTATCACCCGAAGAAATCCCCAGTCAGGTTGCCTAGTTACGAGAAGGAGTCAAGCCTGTGACCGCGACGAGCCAGACCACAATTGCCGGACAGACCGTCGATGTCGACGGCGAAGGGTACATGCAGAAGCCAGAGCAGTGGACCAAGTCGATTGCCGAGGAAATCGCTGACGACATCGGGATTGGCGAACTCACCCCGAAGCATTGGATGGTCATCGAATTCATGCGAAAGCGGTTTCTCGAGGCCGGCAGTGCGCCCTCGATCCGGGCCCTCGGTAAGGAATCGGGCGTGCCGATCAAGGAACTCTACCAGTTGTTTCCCAAGGGTCCGGCCAAACTGGCCGCCAGGATCGCCGGGATTCCCAAGCCGCGCGGGTGTATCTAAGAGGAGGAGAAGTCCATGACCAGCACGATCATGCCCGAATCCACGGCGGTGCCCACACCGGTGGATGAGGCGATCAAGAAAGTCTCGATCATTGTTTCCAAGGGATCGCTCGAAGGGATCTATCCCGGCCTGATCATGGCGAACGGAGCCCGGATGGAGGGTATCGAGGCCAACGTGTTCTTCACCTTTTTCGGAATGGATGCCATCCACAAGGATCGGACCCACCGCGTGAAGGTCGCGACCGTGGGCAATCCCGGGCTCCATCTCATGACCTGGCTCGGCGGCGTGCCGGGAATGTCGGCCATGGTGACCCGGCAAATGTCCAAGACCATGGAGAAGCTCGACATCCCGCCGATTCCCGAGTTCCTCGAGATGATCTCCGATTCCGGTGGCAAGCTGTTTGCCTGCAAGGCTTCGGTCGACATGTTCGGCTGGTCGATGGACGACTTCATTCCGCAGGTCGAGCGTGTCATCACCGTTGGGGAATTCTACGAAATGGCCGGCGGCGGTCACATCGTGTTCACCTAGGCCGATGCCGTGGCGCACACAAACTGGGCCCGGCCTCCCTTGCGGAAGCCGGGCCTGTGCTTTCCTGGTAGGCTGCGGCCCTTCCCATGGGGAGGGCCAGGCTACTGCAGGAAGTTGGCGATCCGAGGATAGAGCAAGAAATAAAACGCCAGGGCCAGGCCGGTCGCGATGGCGAGTCGCACGATCACCTTCACGACCTTGAAGGCCAGGTAGACGCCAAGAGCGAGCAATACCACGAAGATGATCGGTTCCATCGCAAGCGGCCCTGGTCGAGAGAGCGAGTGGTGACGCAGAGAAGATACAGCGAGTCTCCGGGGGGCGGGAGCGCCCAGAGGCCTGCCACGATATCTTTGCTGTCTGGACATATCCACTGCAGATTCTGATGGTGGACATCCGGGCGCCGCGGCGAGACGCCGCTGCTCACCCCTGAGGTGTTGCCGTACCAATATCTTAGGGCTGAAGTGCCGGTCTGGGCCTTCCCTGGCACACCTGTTGCTCCCCGGATTGGGATTAGCTTAGGCTTCGGCACGCCCCGCGATGACTCATCGGGAAGGGTACGCATGTCTGTCCTGTTCGGCCCCCACAGTCTATCGGTCCCGATCCGGCACTCGGTTCGGGCGCGGGCGCGGGTAGCCTTCGTGGCCGCCGTGGCCGTTCTCGCGGTGTCCTGTGGGGGCGGGGAGAAGGTCGCCGGCCCGACGACCGGCAGCCTGGCCGTTACGGTCGGTGGCCTGGGCCAGGGAACGGCCGCCGCCATCACTATCAGTGGTCCGGGCGGCTTCAACCGCTCCCTGACCGGATCGGAAACCCTCGCCGACCTGGTTCCCGGGCAGTACCTCGTCAGCGCCACCGCTGTCAGCACCCCATCGGCGACCTACTCTCCCGCCCTGGCGTCGCAGCCGGTGAGCATCGTTGCAGCTGATGCCCCGGTGGCAGTGACCGTGAGCTACGCTCTCTCAACGGGGAGCCTGACGGTGACCGTTGCTGGACTCCCGAGCGGCGCGGCCGCCGGCGTCACCGTCACGCGTGCGGGAGGCTTCTCGGTCGCACTCGCGGCCACGACCACGTTGTCGAACTTGACACCGGGCACCTACACGGTGGCGGCGGCACGAGTCCAAGCGGGCAGCTCGACGTACGATGCCACCGTGCCCATGCAAACCGTCGCGGTCACTGCCACGCCCACGCCGGCCACCAGCAGCGTGACCTACGTCCTGTCCTCGGGGTCGCTCGCAGTGACGATCACGGGCCTGCCCAATGGGGTCGATGCGGACGTCACGGTAACCGGACCGGGGTACAGCGCGGCGGTCACGCAGACGACGACCCTGTCGAACATCGCGGCCGGTGGCTACACGGTCGATGCGCGCAACGTATCGGACGGTGCGGTCGCCTATGTCCCCAACCCTTCGACCCAGACCGTGTCGGTCACGGCGGGGGCCACAGCTTCCGCATCGGTCACCTACCAGGTGGCATCGCCAGCCACGCTCAATCTGTTCATCGACGGGATGTACGTCACGCAGAGCGTCCAGGACTATGGTGGCAATGTGCCCCTGGTGGCCGGGCGTGACGGATTCGTACGGATCTTCGTCCGGGCCAACCAAACCAACGTCGAGCAGCCGGACGTCCGGCTGAGGGTTTACGACAATGGTTCGCTGGTTACCACGTCGACGATTCCGGCACCCACCATCGGGGTCCCGACCATTGTCGATGAAGGCGATCTGAACAAATCGTGGAACCTGGCCCTTCCGGCGTCGGCCATCGGACCCGGGCTGGAACTCGTGGCGGACGTCGACCCGAGCAATGCCATCGTCGAGCAGGACGAGGGCGACAACAACTTCCCAGCCTCCGGTACGCCGCAGGCGATGGACGTGCGCTCGATCAATCCGTTCACCCTGCGCTTCGTGCCGGTGCTCCAGAGTGTGAACGGTCTGACCGGCAATGTCACGGTCGGCAATCAAGATCAATTCTTGGCCGTGACGCAGCAGCTCTTCCCGCTCGAGTCGTACAGCGCCGACATCCGGGCGCCGTACACCTTCACCGATACCATCCCCATCGAGAGCGACAACGCGACCGGAACCTGGAGCCGGGTGCTGAGCGAGATCAACGCGCTGAGAACCGCGGACGCCAGCTCCCGGTACTATTTCGGCGTGGTCAATACGACGTATTCGAGCGGCATCGCCGGCATCGGCTACGTGCCCGGCAAGGCGGCCGTGGGATGGGACAAGCTGCCGAGCGCGAGCGGTGTCGCGGCGCACGAGTGGGGTCACAACTGGGGGCGGCAGCATGCGCCGTGCGGCGGGGCGGGGAACCCGGATCCGAACTACCCGTACCCCGGCGGCGTGATCGGAGTCTGGGGCTACGATGTGGGCTCGGCGACGCTGATACCACCGACGCGCCCGGACATCATGGGGTACTGCTCCAACGACTGGGTCAGCGACTACACCTATACCGGCGTGGTCAACCATGTCCAGGCGAGCTTCTCGGTGTCACAACCCGGCGCGGCCCGGCAGCCGGTGCTCCTGGTCTGGGGACGGGTGCGCAGTGGGACCATCGAGCTCGAGCCGGCCTTCGAACTCGATGCCGCGCCCGTGACCCCGTCCGGCACGGGGCCCTACACGCTCGAGGGTTTGGCCGCCGATGGCACCCGGCTCTTCCGCTATGCGTTCTCGCCCCGGACGGTGGCCGATGCGCCGCAGTGGGAAGGCCACTTTGCCTTTACCGTGCCGATCCGCGCTCGGCCTGCGAGCCTCAGGGTGACGGGTCCGGCAGGGCAGGCGGTCGCGATGTCCCGCGGCGCGGCGCCCGGTGCGCAAGCGCTGCAGCAGCCGCCGGCTGCGTCGGTCGAGTCCGTCGCCCCCGACCGTATCGAGCTTCGGTGGGATCGCTCGCAATTCCCGATGCTCCTCGTTCGCGATCCGCGGACCCGCGAAATCCTCTCCTTCGCCCGCGGTGGCGCCGCCACCGTGTGGACCACGGGGCGGGAGGTCGAGTTACTGTACTCGGACGGCGTCCGAAGCACTCCCGCCAGAGTCACCGTCTCCGGTCGATGAGAACTCCCATGATCTCGCGCGCCGCGGCATGGGCTCCGTGGTCCGCCGCTCTCGCACTGCTCGCGTGCGCGCCGCGGCCGGCCGTCCAGACACCGGCGTCGCTCGAGGATGTCCTGATCACGTTGGAGCGTGGATCGTGCTTCGGCACCTGCCCGGTGTATCGACTCACAGTGGACGGAGCCGGCCAGGTCCGGTACGAGGGCAAAGCGCACGTCGCGGTGGTCGGCCAGGACTCGGCGGGCATTCCCCAAAGCGAGGTGCGCCGCCTGCTTGTGGAGTTCGAACGCGCGGGCTTTGACCAGCTGGCGGATCATTACACCGCCGGCCAGGCCAGCTGTCCTTCGTACGTGCCCGACTCACCCACCGCAATCACCTCACTCACCCGGAGCGGCGCGACCAAGCGGGTCGAGCACGACTACGGCTGTGCCGATGTGCCGCGGGCGCTCACCGCGCTCGAACGCCTGATCGATGATGTGGTCGGTTCGGATCGATGGACCGGGCGGGGTAAGACCGGCGGCTGAGCGCACCCATCCAGCATCAGCCGTTGTAGATGATTCCGCTGCGCTGGCGATATAACTCGAGCACGGCGCGCGCCTCGTGATGTAACACCCCGCGCACAATCGTAATGCCGCGATCCTCGAGGTAGCGATAGGACTCCGGGAAGACCGGGCCCTCGTCGAAGCCGAGCCGGGTCGCGTCGTCCCGGCTGGCACCGCAGACCACCCGCTGTACCCCGCTCCACAGGACGGCACCCAGGCACATTGCGCAGGGATCGCAGGAAGTGACCAGCGTGTGGTGGGGGAGGCCCGGTGCGCTCAGGGAATAGGCACCCACTGCGTGCTGGGCCATCATGAAGGCCATCATCTCGGCATGAAGCGTGGCGTTGGTAAGGCGCTGCACGCTGTTCATCCCGACGCCCACCAGCTCACCGGTCTCTTCCACGAAGATCGCCGCCCCGAACGGCCCCCCTGTATTGCGGGCAACGTTCTCGCGCGCGAGCGTGATGGCGAGCCGCATCCGGTCCTCATCCGCGGGGTATCGCTTCGTCCACTCCACCACCTCGTCGACCCAGGGCGGGAGGGTGATCTGGACGGGAGCCGGATCGCGCGTCATGATGTCAGCCTCCACGCAGGCGGCGCTGGCTCAGGCCAGGGCAGCGGACTACATTCGTGCCGGTCCATGTGTCCTAACCTAACATCGTTTGCGGAGTACCCAATGAGTTCTTACCCACGCTTCCGAACGGCCGGTGCCGCGTTACTCCTCCTGGCAGCCGTTGCGTGTCAGAGTGATCGTCGGTCGAACACCACCCCCGACGCGGCAGTCCCGGAGTCCACGACCGGACTTCCCACGGGCTGGGAGGTCCGACTCGATCAGCCGGGGGACGACCCTTCCGGCGTCGAGTTCCGGAACGCCGAGCCCGGCTACATGGTGCGCACCGGCCCCGCCGCCATTCTGTTCAACCCGGTGCTGACCATCTCGGAGGACTTCTATGCCGTGGCGCGCTTCGTCCAGCTGAAGCCCACGGCACATGGCGAGGCCTACGGCCTGTTCGTCGGCGGGAAGGACTTACAGTCGGTGGTGCAGTCGTACGTGTATTTCATGATACGGCAGGACGGGAAGTTCCTCATCAAGCGCCGGATCGGCGCCGAGACATCCACCATCGAGGACTGGACCGATCATGCTGCGATCGCGCGCCAGCCGGACGGTGGCGATGCTCCCGAGAACACCCTGCGGATCGATGCGGGCCCTGACGCTGTGACGTTCAGCATCAACGGCGAGGAAGTGGCCCGCCTCCCTCGGTCGGACATCGATGTGGACGGGATCGTTGGGTTACGGGTCAACCACGGGCTCGAGCTTTCGATCGCGCACTTCGAGGTCGTCCCGGCGGACGTCCCGGTGCCCGAAAGCGCTACGCAGGCAGCCAGATCTTCTTAGCGAGCACCACCTCGGCCCGCGACGGCAGGATGATGCGGTCCTTGGTCTTGGTGTGGAAGGCGAGTCCCTTGTAGCTCGTCAAGTAGTGTCTGGTCTTGTTCCGGAATCCGCCGAGGGCCTCCACCACGAGTGGAGCCTCCTGGCGGCGGAGGATCTTCTGGAACTCATCGGGTTCCAGTCCGACGATGACGCCCGATGCCTTGATGGCCTGGGCGATGGCCGCGGCCGCGGCCGCTCCGCCTGCGGCTGCGCTGGCTGGGTACATTGGTGCCTCCTCACGGTCCGACAGGTCCGCCGCCGACCCTCTACGGCGGAAATCTAGACCGTAGCAGCCCAATGTGGTACGGCGCGCATGCTACTCAGCGCATGAACTCCGGCCGTACGGTGAGGATCAGTGTCCCGCCGCCTTGGATGAGCTGGGCGTTGCCCACCACCAGCGTCTGACCGGCTCGAGCATTGACGCTGGTCATGAGCGCGCCGCGCATGGGGTTCCGGACGCCGACATCCAGTTGCACCGTACCGGAGTCTCCCGACGCCCGGACCGCGCCGATGTTCGCGATGAGCATGTATCCGGCATTGGCATCGTCCTCCCGCCCGACGACCTGCTCGATGTGGCTGCCCTCGGTCCCCCCAACCACCGCGTCGTGCAACAGGCGGTAACCTCGATAGCGGAACAGCTTGCGTAGCTCGGTCTCGACCTCGGCGATGGCGGGGTCGGACTTCCCAGCGCCGTCGGCCTCTATCAGCTGGAAGTGGAGCCGGACGGTTGGTCGGGGTAGGTCGATCTCGCCGAGGACGCGGCGGATCTTGTCGAGGTTATCGCGCGTCTCCCTCACGGTCAGCATGTTGCCCGAGTGACTGATCGATCCCGGCGCATTCGGACGGTCGGCAAAAACATACGGCTCGACGAGGGTGGCGGCTTGGCCCCCGCCGATGTGGTCGAGGGTGAAGGTCTCCGTGTCGAGTGAGGGCGCGGTCCCGCAGGCGGCCGCGATCGCAGCCACGAGTACGAGGGTGAGTAGACGCATAAATCAGCTCCCGTTCCGTTGATACAGCCAGACCACGACGATGTCGGGGTTGGCGGTTTGGTACACGATGACATTCTGGTCCGCACTGGTTTGGACAAACGGCTGGGCCATGGCGGTTGGTGGCGGAGAGGGTGGCAGTGCCGACCGACCGCTGTGCCAGAGGGCAAAGGTCGCGATGGCCGCCGCCGCTAGGCCCGCCGCCAACACCCGTCGCCGTCGCCGGCGCTGCCGCGCCTGCCTGACGGCGGTACGTACGGCGTCATCGACCGGTTGCCGTGGCTCGAGCGCGGCCAGGGCACTCTGGAGGCGGCGCTCTTCCGCCACGATCCGCTCGGCCAGTTGGCGACAGCGCGGGCAGCTTCGCACGTGCTGCGCCACCGCCGACTCGCCTTCGCCCCGCAATTCCGATGGAGCGGCCTCGAGCAGTTGGTCTTGGATCTGGGTACAGGTCACTCGCCTTCTCCTTTTCCATATTCGGGATAGCGCTCGGTGATCTTCGACCGCAGGGTCCGCCTGGCCCGGTGGAGGTGGGCCCGGACGGTGCCGCCGTCGAGGCCGAGCATGTCCGCCGCTTCCGCCGGTGTGAAGTCCTGCAGGTCGACCAGGTCCAGCACTTGCCGCTGCCGCGCGGGGAGCCACGCCAGAAATCGGCGGACGATGCCACGCGCCTCGGTCGCGAGCACCCCGGCGGACGGGCTGGTGCCGGGATCGCGCTCCGAGGTGCCAGGCAACGCCTCGTTCGATCGGATGAGCCTCAGTCGGCTCTGGTACCGGCGGAACCGGTCGGTCGCGGCATTGCGCGTCATACGATAGAGCCAGGTCGTGAAGGTTGCGTCGGTTCGGTACCGATCGAGCGAGAGGTAGAGCCGCACTAGCACCTCCTGGGTCACGTCTTCGGCTTCGTCCGGATCTCCCGAGGCCACCACCGACCAGCGGTAGACCAGGGGCCGGCAGGCCCGAACGAGGTCGGCAAAGGCCGCCGCGTCGCCGTGCTGGGCCCGCACGATCAGCGGCGCAACCGATTCGTTGAGGTCCCGGAGCGCGCTCACGATGAGTCCGGTCTCTCGTTCATGCACTGATGATACGCTGCTCGAGGGCGGTGCGTTTACAAGGGCCGTGCTGCGGGAGTAGGAGGGTGGCGAACCAGCGAGCCGCTGCTAACTGGGGCTCAGCCGCCATCGGGCGGTGACCCGCGCCACCGTGTCGCCCTCGGCATCGCGGATGTCCGCCACGACCGAGTGCTCCGTCGGCTCCGCTACTTGCGGTATGTCGGTGGCGCACTCGGCGACCAGTGTGCCGCGGGCCTTCTTCAGGTACTCGACCGAAAGGCCGAGTACGATGCCACGCACACTCGCCGGTAGTCCGACCAGCATCGCCAGGCCGCTCGTGACCTCACCCAGGTTGGCGATTGCAATCGCGTGGATCGAGTTGAGGTGGTTCCGCACCCGGCGTCGGTCGCGCATCGACACCTTGGCGTAGCCGGGTCGAAGCTCCTGGACACTCGGGCCCGCGGTGCCGGTGTAGGGCACGCGGAACGCGAGGAACCGATTGAACAGCCATTTCCCGCCGGGCTTCGACCGGAGCCGCTCCCAGGAATTCAACATGAGAGTCCCGGGAGACGCCGACCTGCTCGCCATTCAATGCTCCAGTGCTGGAATGTCGATCGCTGTGCAGAGACGTGGAACAGGAAGGTAGGGATCCTGCGGGCCTCGCACTAGGACCGGGCAGGGAAGTAGGAGCTCCGTCTGAAGCCCGAGGTCAACAGCGTCGCAGCAATAGCGTCGGCTGGAGCCGGCCCAGGACCGGCCGCCGCTCGGGAACCGGGATAATGCCGATCCGCTCGCCCTCCTGCGTCAGCAACACGTAGTTCTTGCGCTCGAGCGTGATCCCGCGCTCGGCCTTGGCCACTCGAGGGCGCGCATCTGCCCGGGTCCGGCTCAGGAACTCGAGCGCCGTTGCGGCGATGGAGTCGAAGGCTCCCGAGCACACTACCTGGTCGAGCGGCAGGGCGAATGCGGTCATCGTGGTTCTCCGTTGCCTTCCCATACGATGAACCGTTCCTGCTTGTTTCATCTTGATACCTACGCCAGGTAACCCATTGGTGCGGCAATGCTTGATCATCACCTACCGCCCCTGTTGGGTTGTGCTGGGCCAACCTTCCCGAGAGGCACCCGCTCGGATTCCTCGGCCACCCTGAAGCCCGCTCTGGTGATGGCCGCTCGGGCCGGGCTCGATGCCTGCAGCGCCGGATTGGTGTGGTTCAGATGAATAAAGCGCACCTTGGCGCGCTGGTCCGGCGGGAGCGTGCCGAGTCGTTCCATGGTGGTGGTAATGAAAGGATGCGGGAAGGACGACATGTCGCGTCCCCCGACTTCACGATCCGCGAAGAAGGTGCCGTCGAGGTACGCCACGTCGACGCCGGCGAGCACGTCCTCGATGCGATGTCCCTCGCGATCCCATGCGTCCCACCGGTCGATGTCTGGAATGAACAGCGCCCTCCGGTCCGGTCCCTGGATGCGATACCCGACCACTTCGGAATACTCCTGCCGGTGCGGTACCAAGAGCGGCGTGACCCACAGCCGCTCATTCAGTTGGACGGGCACGCCGTCTTCGAGGAGCCGGAGGGTGATGTTTTCGAAGCGGACGAGTTGGCTCCACGGGCCGTTGGTGCTAAGGAACTCGGCCATCGTGGGCATGGCGTACACCGGAATCCCTCGGGCTCCCATCGCTTCATGGCCCAGATGCATCAGCCCGGTGTAGTGGCCGATGTGCGCGTGCGTCAGGAAGATGCCCTGGAGCCCGGGTGCAGCGGGGGCGGGCGCGATGCGATCGAGCGCGCGGAGCTGGGCCGGAAAGTCGGGCGTGGCCTCAAACATCCAGCGCTCACCGGTCTCGGGATCGACCACCGCGAGTGATACCACATGTCGGCGAAACTCGTCGGATTCCTGGTCTCCACTGGGCCTGGCACCGGCCTGGGGAACACCACCGTCCTGGGCGATGCCGAGCACGATCAGGTACGGGGCGTCGGCTTGGCCCACCAGGGGTGATCCTGGGTGCAGGAGTACCGCCGCAGCGAACGCGAGACCCAGACTCGAGCGCGGGTGATAGTGCAGCAGCCGGTGCATTGTCGAAGGCTCCATGCAGGAATTGCGGTGGCTCCGCCCGGGACGCTGGGGTGGACCCTTGGGACTCGGGCACTCTGCTAGAGTGGCGGCTCGCTCGAGAGCGTGGGGCTCGCGGCGCGCCAGCTATGAGATTGTCGGATATGCCGTCTCAAGGCAATGAGATGCGCCCGGTGTTGCGCCGGCGCACGCCGCGAGGGCACGGTTTCTGCTTTTGGCACAGGCTTGTTCGCGCCGCCCGGCCGCCCGGCAAGCCATGAACCGTTGCCTCGAGGATTCGATGCGTTTCAGCTCCCTCACCATCACGGGTGCCCTCGCCTTCGGCGCGGGCGCTTCGCCGGCTGCCGCGCAGAGCAGTCTCAATCAAGGTTTCTGGTATGGTGCCGGACTCGGTGTGGGCTTTGCCAAGACGGCTTGTACCATTTGCGTCAGCGATCGGCACAGCTCGTATTCCGCGTACTTCAGATTGGGTGGGACCATCACACCCGGGTTCCTGCTGGGTGTCGAGGCAAACGGGTGGATGCATGATGAAAACGCCATCGACCGGGCCATGGGCTCGCTCAGCGCCATCGCGCTCTGGTATCCCAACCGCGGGTCGTGGTACGTCAAAGGCGGCCTCGGCGTCATTGCCGACCGGCTGGACGATGATGCCGACGCGCTGACCTCCCGCGCCCTGGCGGCCCAGCTCGGGGTGGGCTACGAGTTCCAGGTTGGCCGCAACATGTCCCTCGTGCCGTTTGTGACGGCCATCGGATCGGCCCACGGCAATCGCAACTTCAACGGCACCCGCATCGCCGGCGACGCCACACTCAGCTTTCTCCAAGTCGGCCTCGGTATGACCTGGCACTGAGCCGCCGCAAAGGGGCGCAATGCTTTCCCTGTGACACGGATCACGGTGCAGCATCCGTCGCACCAGCAGTTTGACACATCCTGAAAGTGTAAGTGCATGCAACGCATTGCACTATGTCCGGTCATCGTCGCACGGCGTTGGCCGGCACGCCGTTTCGTGAGGAGGAGTCGATGGGTTCGATTCGTGGGAACCGAATGCTGGGTGCCGTCATCCTGCCGCTGACCATCATGCTCGCCGGATGTTCCTCGGCGTTTGACAAGTCGACCGGGCCCGAGACGGCGACCGGTCCGGCGACGGCGTTTGGCAAGTGGACTCCGGGCCCGGGCGAATGCTCGGCGGCCATTCACGACGCCTACTCGGTGGTCGGGCCGGATCGGCAGCTCTACCCCACCTGGCATCCACCGGTCGATCCGGCGACGGGATGTTCCTTCGGCCACGAACATGGTCGGGATCCGCGCGGGTCGGATCTGTATCAGGAAGTCGGAGACATTGCATTCGGGTACGCCAACGAGGCGCTCGACATCTACGATCCGGCGACCCCGCGGCATGAGGACCACGTGGGCCACAAGGTCGAATGGGAGAACGACGTCGAGATGCGGCTGAACGGGGACGCCGCCTCGGCCGGCCTGCGCATCACCTGCGACGTGCTGACCAAGCTGCATCAAGGCACCCATTCGAAGGATGCCTTCACCAACAACCTGCACGAATTGGTGTATCACATCCGGTGCATCGACGGCACAGAGATGCATCTCACCATGATGGCGGCCATCGGAACGCCCGGGGAGTTCGTCCGCTCGTGCGATCGCGACGCGCATGTTCAGGTGGGACCCGCCACACCGGCCGGCTCGCCGTCCGGAGGCGGCAAGCGGATTCTCCCAGACCGTGGATGCATCGAGGAGTTCTTCTTGGTTCCCGCAGGACAGTCGTCCAACATCGGTACGGCGCTTCGCGAGAGTTGGCAGATTTCCCAGAGTATCCGGACGGAGGGCGGGCAGACCATCGCCAGCATCAATCCGTACTACCAGGTGCTCCATCCCAGCCGGTTCTACGACCCGGCCTTGCCGAACGGAGTGGGGCGGCCCCTAGACGCCTGTTACGAGGTCGAGCCGAACGGCGACTATGCCCAGACTTCCCTCTGCGACAACTCGACGGCCGACGGCACACTCCTCGGCGTGACATTCGACGATCCGCGGTCGGATTTCGACGGCGTCCAACGATTCGTCGACATCAACAGCAACCGGATCACCAACGCGGACGGTCCGGACGTGTGGTACTCCGATCCATTCGGCAAGAACGCCAGGACCGAGCCCTTCCCGGGCTCCATCCGCCAAGTGATCGCCACGATCGACAACGACATCGTGTTGGAGAGCGGCCCCGCGATAGGCCGGAACCGAAACTACGGCGGACCGACGGTACACGCGCCGAATTGATTCAGCAGTAGGCTCTGTCCTCTGAGCGGGTGGCCCTGTCTCCTGGGCCACCCGCTCCGTTATGAGGACTTCGAATCTTCAGGCCGGCCCTTCCGTAGGGAATGCCGGGCGAGGCAGTGTCCGTCGCCTTCCGGACGTTTCCCGAATAATGAGGACCGCAATGCGCATTGCTCTATCCGTTCCTGCCGCCCTCTTGTCGCTGGGGCTGATCGCCACGAATCCAACAGCCGGCTCGGCTCAAGAGGCGCCTGCGCCAGCTCCCGCCGCCCCCGTCGCGGCGAATCCGGCGGACGTGGCATCGGTGGACGCCATCATGACGGCGGTGTACGACGTCATCTCCGGGCCCGCCGGTCAGAAACGGGACTGGAACAGGTTCCGATCGCTGTTCATCGACGGCGCACGGCTCATTCCTACCGGGCGGAACCGCGACACAGGTGAAACGGGTCACCGCATCATGACCATCGGGGACTACGTCTCGCGCGCCGGGCCTCAGCTCGAGGGCGGTGGGTTCTTCGAGGTGGAGGTTGCCCGCCGCATGGAGCGATACGGGAACGTAGTGCACGTGTTCAGCACCTATGAATCGCGCCGGAGCGCGGACGACGCCGAGCCTTTCATGCGGGGGATCAACAGCTTCCAGTTGTTGCACGAGAAGGGCCGCTGGTGGGTCGTGACCATCTTCTGGCAGCCGGAATACCCGGACCTCCCGATTCCGGAGCAGTACTTGAACTCCCCCGAGCACCAGCACTAGCCGCCGATTCCTCCCACAGACGAGCCCGCCCGCTGTCCGGCACGAGAGCGACAGCGGGCGGGCTTTCGCATGACACACACGCTCCTACGAGGGGCTGAATCGGTCGAGGCAGTCCCGTTCGCTCTGGGTGAGGCTGCTCACGCCTTGCGTTTGGGCCTTGTGGAGCAGCCGCTCGACTTCAGAGCGGTTGATCTCGTGCATGGATTCGCGGGGAATTTTGGCCCAGCGCTCCAGGCTGGTCCGGTCGCTGCCGCTGGTCCGCCCGGGCGAAGCCTTAGCGCGCTGCTTGAATTTGCGGGCTGGTGAGGTGCGCTGGAGGAATTTGAGGTAGAGCAGGGCGCCCAGGAAGCCGCCCAAGTGGGCGAAATGCGCGATGCCGCCGCGTGAGGAGGTGACGCCGCCGAAGAGGGCCGCCACGGTCATCAGCGTGACCAAGAGCCATGTCTCCATCGGCAGGATGCCGAAGATGAATACTCGTTCGCGGGGCCAGAACATCGCGAAGCCCAGGAAGACGCCGAACACGCCGCCCGAGGCTCCGATGATCGCAGCCGACGGCGTGAAGATCAACGAGAGCAGCGCACCGCTGATGCCACTCAGGAAGTAGAGCCACAGGAACCGCCGCCCGCCCAGGCGCAACTCCAATCTGGGCCCGAAGAAGTAGAGGCCCAGCATGTTGAAGGCCAGATGCCAGAAGTCGGCATGCAGGAACATATAGGTAATCGGGGTCCAGGGTCTGAGGACGATTGCACGGGGCACCAGGACCAGCGCCGATGCCAGGCTGGGCGCGGCCCGGCTTGCGAAGTACATGCCCACGGTGGCGAACAGAATGCGGGTTACCCAGGGAGTCATGCCCGGAAGCCTAGAGCCGAACGGTGTCTCATGCCAGGGGCTCGGCAGAAAAGGCCAGAAGCCGGCAGCCGGACACCTATCATCCTCGATTCACCTGTGTGCGGCCATTCGATGCTACATTTGGAAAATCCGATCCGCTGACGGCCCGACGTTGACCGGGAAGTTCACATGCTCTCGATCCAGGCAGCAAACACTCCGACATCGATCCTCGACCGGCTGACGGCTCAGGCCTATCTCACGGACTGGGTGGGAGTCCTCGGTTTGGGGCTCCTGGCGATCGTGGTGTACCTGGTCACGAAACGCGTGCTCCTCGTGCTGGTGCGCCGTGTCGTCCGTACCTCCACCGTCAAGTGGGACGATCAATTCCTCGAGGCGAGGGTGTTCGAGCGAGCTGCGTATCTCGCCCCGGTGGTCACCGTCTATCTCGGCCTGGGCTTGGTCACGGGCCTGTCGGATACGGCGGTGCTCATCATCCAGCGGATGGCGCTCGCCCTCATGGTGTTGGCGGTGTTGCTCGCGGCCGGGGCGCTCATCACGGCCGTCAACGCCATCTACGAGACCAGCACGCTCGCCGACGGGAAGCCCATCAAGGGCCATCTCCAGCTCGCCAAGATCTTCATCTACGTGATCGGGGCGGTGCTCATCATTGCCACGCTCACCGGGCAATCGCCCCTGGTGCTGATGAGCGGCGTCGGGGCCATGACCGCGGTGGTTCTCCTGATCTTCCGCGACACCATTCTGTCGTTTGTGGCCAGCCTGCAGTTGGCCAGCTACGACATGGTGCGCGTGGGCGACTGGATCGAAATGCCGACCTTCGGGGCCGATGGCGACGTGATCGACATCGCGCTCCACACGGTCAAGGTGCAGAACTGGGACAAGACCATCACCACGATTCCCACCCACCGGCTGATCAGCGAATCGTTCAAGAACTGGCGTGGGATGTCGGAATCGGGCGGTCGACGGATCAAGCGGACCTTCTACATCGACACCAATTCGATCCGCTTTCTCGACGACGATGACCTCGCCTATTTCGAGCGCTTCGCGCTGCTCGAGGACTACATCAAGACGAAACGCCGGGAGCTGACGGAGTACAACGCCACCCACGTGCAGGATCCCGAGATCATCTCGAACACCAAGCGGCTCACCAATGTCGGCACGCTCCGCGCGTATCTGGTCGAGTATCTTCGCCGTCACTCGAAGGTGCATCAGGGGATGACCCAGATCGTGCGGCAACTGGAGCCGACGCCCCACGGCCTGCCCATGCAGCTCTATTGCTTTTCGAATGATACCGCTGGGCGTCGTACGAGAGTATCCAGTCCGACATCTTCGATCACATTCTTTCGATCGCCCCGCAGTTCGACCTCCGGGTGTTCCAGAACCCGAGCGGGCGTGATTTCGCGGGGGTGGTGAGCGGCGGCGTGGAGTCCGGGGCTACGGCTTGAGGAGCGGGTAGAGCCGCACGTGCTCGACGAGGTCCTCGTCCCACCGAATTCCGAGGACGTAATCGGAACCGATATCGGTGGGCTTGAATTGCATCGGCATCTTTACGGGTCCGAGCCAACTGCCGGTCGCGTCGAACACGTGGTAGGTGCGGGCGCCGTCACCTAAGACTATCGGGTCGAACACCCACAGATTGCCGGCGCGATCTGAAGTGATTTCCTGATAGGGTGGGTGCACGTCGGGATATGGCATTTCCTCCAACATTGCGTCAAACATGGCCCTGAAGTTGGGAGCCATCTCTCCTTGGACCGCCGCATTGTCTCGTTGGCTCCGTTTGTAGGTTGCGATCATATCCGCGGACACGGGGATTGGCTGGTGCGGTCGCCGAATGTCCATCTGGAGTGCGCCGTTCTTGTCGAATGCCATGATCCGGTACGCGTCGGCTGTCCCCACGAAGACCCGAGGTCCGTGAACAGCAACGGTCGTGTGTTTTCCGAACGGGAGCGTCCTTACGGACACTCCCCCGTCCGTGCTCTTTGTGAAGGCCTCACTGCCAGGGAACCAGCCGAGCGTGTCGAGGTGCGTGAGCGGGAGTTGGTGGAACACGTAGAGGGCCGAGTCGCGACCCAGACCACTGGGCTTACTCCCCGGGGCAAACGCTCCCCCGGACCGGGAGAGGACGGTACCATCGTCGAGGACCCCGACCATCTGGAGCGTTGCCCTCTCGATTCCGGCGAGCGAATGCGCATCGAGGAAGCTCCCGTTTGGATCGAACCGTGAAATGCGGAGCTGACGGAAGTCGAACGCCAGGAGTGTGTCGCCGGGGGCGGAGACCAGTAGGCCCAGCCCGGTGAATTCTCCTGGGCCCTCTCCAACACCCCCTACGGTATGCAGGTGAGCCCCGTCCGGGGCGTAGAACCGCAGCTGTTGGGTGCTGCCGTCGGCGATGAC
Source organism: uncultured Gemmatimonadales bacterium (assembly GCA_963815325.1). Taxonomy (GTDB): domain Bacteria; phylum Gemmatimonadota; class Gemmatimonadetes; order Gemmatimonadales; family GWC2-71-9; genus JABDII01. Next base: position 744,985 of record CAWFGG010000002.1, on the reverse strand, counting down.
CACCCGGCCGTCCGTCAACCTGAGCGCGCCAAAGACCTGAAACAGGTCGTATGCCGACTCGTCCGCCCGGCCCCCGATGTCGACACTCGGCGTGTCGACCACGCGCCAGCCCGCTCCTTCGGCCCAGGCGGGTGCCGTGCTCTCGACGATGGTGATGCCGGCGCTGTCCCGGACCGCTACCCGGTCTCCGGGTCGGTCCGAGCCGCTGCACCCGGCATTGATCATCATGCCGATCACGCACCCCAATCCCACCCGTCGCGCGAGCATCCACGTGAGCATGATTCCCTATTCCTTGATCAGGTCGTACAGCCGCGCGTATTCCACGTCGTCGTCGTCCCGCCAGACTCCCAGCACGAAGCTCCCGCCGATCTGCATGGGTATGAACCGCTCCGGCATGGTGACCGGTCCCAGCTCCTGCCCGGTCGTATCGAAGACGGTATAGCGGTGGACGTCACGCTGGTGACGCTGGGTTCCGGCTTGGACCCAGAGATTTCCCTCGGTATCGGTACGAATGCCGCTGTAATAGGGGAACGCATCGGGGTAGGGGGCATCCTCGAATTGTTCCTCCAGTTGTTCCCGCACCTGCTCGGGGATGTTGCCCTGATTGTCGAGGATGAGCTCATGCATGAACCGCTTATACTCGGCGACGTCATCTGGCCCGACAGCCTCGCGCGGATGCGCCGCACGGATCACTCGCCGGAGGCTTCCCGTCGCGTCATACACCTGGATCTCATAGCCCTCGTTGGTCCCGACGAAGATCTCATCCTGAAAGACGGTCACCTGGGTGTTCAGTCCGAACGGCCGCTGGGTCGGCCGAGGAAACGTCTGGTCGTTGAAGGTCATGGTGGTGGTGTACATCTCGGGGCCGGGGAACATGCCCAGCGTGTCGCTCACGGTCCCGTCGACCTGGTAAGCCACGTGAGGCCGCGGGTCACGATAGACGCCGGACTTGGCCGTGGTGTCGAACACGAAGACCGGGGCAACGAGCCGGCCATCGGACAGCCGCCCCGCCGGCACCACGGCTTGGAACTGCCCCGGCGGCCTGAGAACGTAGCCATCGAGATACGCGCCATTGGCGTCCAGGGTGGAGAGCCGGCGGGAATTGAAGTCGTAGATCCACAGCGTGTCCGCCGGGCCGAGCCACACCAGGCCGATATTCTGGAACTCCCCCGGGCCGCCGCCCTGACGACCCGTCGTCGTGAGATGCTCGCCGGCGTCATCGAAGAAGCGGAGTTCGCGGGTCTCCCCGTCTGCTACCACGACGCGGCCATCGCTGAGCCGGAGCACGGCCCGTACTTGATTCAGGTCGTAGGCCGGGTCGTCCAACTCGCCACCGATCTCGAAGGCGGGCTCCTCGGCCACGTGCCAACCCAGGCCCTCGGGCCACACGGGGCCGGCGTTCTCCACGATGGTCACGCCCGCGCTGTCGCGGACGGTGGCGGCGGCGGCCGCCCCACCGGCGTCGCTGCATCCTGCCAGCAGAGCAGGGGGGAGCACACGAATGCCATGCTGCATGGGCGCATCAGGACCTCGAGACAGAGTTCAGTCAGTCTATGCGGCGAGGCAGGGAGTAGACCTGACTCAAACTAGGTGATGTTCCTCCGGCGAACAGCGTCGCAGCTCGACGGTCGCCCGTGCGGTCGAGGATCGCTGCGGTCTCTCGTGGAGGAATCCTTCCTGAGCCTGCTCCAGGCGACCCGCGGGACAGCAAGCGGCCTTCATCTCCACATGGTGCACCAGGAATTGACACCCAAGACGTGTTATTTTGCCGTCCATGGCAAACGCCCTCGACCCCATCCTCAAGCCCAAGACCATCGCGGTGATCGGTGCCTCCCGGTCTCGCTACACCATCGGCCACGAGATTCTGGCCAACCTGATCAGCCGCGGCTTCACGGGAGCGGTGTATCCGGTCAATCCCCACGCGCACGCCATCCATTCGGTCCGGGCCTATCCGAGCATAGGCGCCGTGCCGGAACCGGTGGATCTGGCCATCATCGTGGTCCCCAAACAGGCCGTGATCCCCGCAGCCGAAGAATGCGGCCAGAACGGGGTGAAGGGGTTGGTGGTCATCTCGGCCGGGTTCCGGGAGGTGGGGACCGAGGGCGCCGAGCGCGAGCGGGAACTGGTGAAGGTCATTCGGCGGTACGGAATGCGCATGATCGGTCCGAACTGCATGGGCGTCCTGAACGCGAACCCGGAATTCTCCATGAATGCCACGTTTGCGCCGAGCTGGCCGCCGTTCGGCCGGTTGGCGTTCGTGTCGCAGTCCGGCGCGATGGGGCTGAGCGTCCTCGACTACGCGAGCGAGTACGGCATCGGGATCTCGCAATTTGTGTCGATGGGGAACAAGCCGGATGTGAGCGGCAACGACTTGCTCCTGCAATGGGAGCATGACGACACGGTCGATACCATCTTGATGTACGTCGAGAACTTCGGCAATCCGCGGAATTTCCTCGAGATCGCCACGCGAATTTCCAAACACAAGCCCATCATCGTGGTGAAGTCCGGCCGGTCGGCGGTTGGCGCCCAGGCGGCGTCCTCGCACACGGGCGCCCTGGCGGCGAGCGATACGGCGGTGGACGCCCTGATGCAGCAGGCGGGGGTCATCCGCGCGGGCTCGGTGGAAGAGGTCTTCGATATCGCCATGGCTTTCAGCGGCCAGCCGCTGCCGAAGTCCCGGCGTACCGCTGTGATGACCAATTCCGGCGGGCCGGGCATTCTCGCCGCTGACGCGCTGGTGATGAACGGGCTCGAGCTTCCCCGCCTCCAGCTCGAGACGCTCGAGCGGCTCCGGCCGCATTTTCCAGCCGAGGCCTCCATCGGCAATCCCCTGGACATGATCGCCTCGGCCAAGCCATCGGGCTATCGGGCGGCACTCGATGCGCTCCTGAGCGACCCCAACATCGACTCTGCCATGGCCATCTTCGTGCCTCCCCTCGGCATCAAGCAAGCGGATGTGGCCGAAGCCATTGCCGAAATCGGACTGATCCACAAGGACAAGCCGGTGCTGGGGGTCCTCATGGGTCGTGAGGGGCTTCCCCAGGGCAAGGCCGAGCTTCACGAGGTGGGCATTCCGGCGTACATCTTTCCCGAGTCGGCGGCTCGCGCCTTGGCGACCCTCTGTCGGTATCGGGAATGGAAGGAGCGTCCTCGGCTCGAGACGCCGGTCTATTCGGTGAACGCGGCTCGGGCGCGCGCCATCCTCGATCGCGCGGTCGCGGCTGGCCTCAGCAAGCTGAGCGAGATCGAGACGCTCGACATCTTCGATGCCTATGGTATTCCCGTGGCGCCGGCGCGGCTTGCCAGCAGCGCCCCACAGGCGGCGGCCATCGCCGAGGAGCTCGGGTACCCGGTGGCCCTGAAGATCGTATCACCGGAAATCATCCATAAGACCGACGTGGGTGGTGTGGTGCTCGGGTGCGATGAGGCGCACGAGGTACGCGAGGCCTTCGATCAGATCGTCGCAAGTGTACGGGCCACCAGTCCCGACGCGACGATCAGCGGCGTGTTGGTGCAGCGCATGGTGAAGGGTGGGCGGGAGACCATCGTCGGCGCGACCCGCGACGCTTCGTTCGGACCGATGGTGATGTTCGGTTTGGGTGGAGTGCTGGTGGAGGCGGTTCAGGACGTCCTGTTCCGGATTGCCCCGCTGTCACAAAACGACGCCTGCGACATGGTGCGCGGGCTCCGCGGATTCAAGATTCTGACGGGCATTCGCGGGCAGGCCCCCGCCAACCTCGCCGCGTTAGAGGAGGTGCTGCTTCGTGTCTCCCAGCTGGCGGTCGACAACAAGGAGATCCGTGAGCTGGACATCAACCCGCTCCTGGCCTTTGCGGACGGGGTCACGGCCGTTGATGGGCGCGTGATGATCGCCATTCCCTAACGAGCCGGCGAGGGCCGACCCAGGGGGTCGCTGGAGGATTAGCGCCGCCCGCCCAACGGGAAGTTCACCCCGACCGCCAGGCGAAACAGGTTATCCCCCTCGATCACGAACCAGCGTGCCTCGGCGAACCAGCGAAGCCGGGACTGCCGGAGCCGTCCAGGCTCGAGCCCCACGAACAGGTTGAGCCCCAGCTTCGTCCGGGTATCGACTCCGGGGAGCCCCGGGTCGCGCACGAAGAATCCGCCACCGGCACCGCCGTAGAGTGCCCCGCGGGGTGCGAGAGGCACGGCGAGATCGGCGTTGACCTGGAAGCTGCTGCCGTTGTCTACCAGGAAATAATCACCGCTCGGGATGAGCTCGATGATACTGGCGACTGGCAGTCGGACCTGAAGGCCGAGCGCCCAGTCCTTGGTGTCGAAGTCATACCCGGTTCGGATGCCGGCCTCGATGGTGCGCTCGAAGGTATTTGGCGCCCGACCCCGGCGCGCCTGCGCGGTCAGATTGGTGGTGACGAGGACCGTGAGGCTTAGCAGGACGGCCCAGGAGATCGCGCAGCGCAGTCGGTTCATATCAGATGGCATCGGAGAGGCTCGAAAAGGTGAAATTGCTTACCCGCATGGGCGGAATCATATGCCGGCCGGTCCGGACGGATCGACCGAGGGCTTCGACGTTGTTGAGCATGGCGATGGGGCTCTCGTTGAACCGGAAGTTTCTGATGGCGTGGCGCACCACCCCGCCTTCGATCCAGAACGTCCCGTCTCGCGTGAGCCCGGTGTACAGAAGCGTCTGCGAATCGACCGTCCGAATGTACCATGTCCGCGTGACCAGCACGCCCCGTTCGGTGGTGGCGATGAGGTCCTCCAGCGAGTCCGTCCCGCCGGACAGGATGATGTTGGACGGTCGGGGCGTGGCGCTGACGCCCTGCTTGTCGGCCCAGAACCGGGAAGAGAACAGCGACTCGACCACGCCGCGATTGATCCAGGTGATGGGCTGGAGGGGCCGGCCGTCGGACGCCCATGCCGCCGTGGGCACGTCGGGGTGGGTGGGATCGGACGCGATGGTGATGTCCGTTCCCAGGACCCGTTCGCCGAGTTTGGTCCCACCGCCCGGCATCGACAAGAAGCTCCGGCCTTCGTCCGCTTGCCGCGCGTCCATGTTGTAGAGCAGGTTGCCGACCAGTGGCGCCGCGGCCGCTGGCTCGAGAACCGCGGTGTACTGCCCTGGCTCGAGCGTCGTGGGGTTCTTTGAGGCGATCGCCTTCTGGTGTGCGATCTCGGAGGCCTGCCCGGCGTCGAGCTTGGAGACGTCATTGTAGCTCTGGCCCACCCAGCCGGATCCGGTGCCGTCGGGCGTGCGGGCCGTGACCGAGAAATCAACGTGTGTGTCCCGGGAGTAGGCGAACAGCCCCGCGGTATTCATGAGAGCGCGGGTCGACGCTTCATCCTCCCAGAAGCCCGCGGCGGCGAGTCCGCTCGTCTTGGCACCCGCGATGCCGGCCCCGGCGGCCCGGGCCCGGACGTCGGGAGTGATGGCCGCCGTGGCATCGGCCCAGGGCGAGGTGTCGACGTACGATTGGGGGCCCAGGAACGGCATGAACTCGGGGTTCTCGGGCGCGAGCCGCGCCAACTCTTCGGACCGCCGCACGGCACGCTCGAGACTGTCGGCGTCGAACTCGTTGATGGACGCGGTGCCGCTTCGCCTGCCGAAGGTGGAGGTCACGTCGAGAGTGGCGTTGTCGCTGCTCCCGCTGGTGGTCACGGTGTTTCTGGCATATCGGATGTTACCGCCACGGCGTCCCGTGACCCGAGCTTCGCAGGAATCGGCGCGCGAGAACGCCAGGACCCGTTCGAGCAGACGCCGCGCGTCGCGTTCGGAAATGAGTGTCATGGTCAGACCTTTCGGGCCGTATTCAGCACATTGACGGCATCGAACCGCGCGGTCGACGTCCCGTGGGAGACGGCGCTGACCTGGCCGGGCTGGCCCTTCCCGTCGAAGAACGACCCGCCCAGCCGATAATCGCGCTGATCGCAGATCCGGCTGCAGGAGTTCCAGAACGTCTGGGTGTTCGCTTGGTAGGCGACGTCCTTGAGCATGCCGGCAATGCGGCCGTTCCGAATTTCATAAAACAGCTGGCCACCAAACTGGAAATTGTAGCGTTGCTGGTCGATGGAGTAGGAACCGTCACCCAGGATATAGATGCCCTTCTCCACGCCGGCGATCATCTCCGCGACGGTCAGCGGGGCCGTGCCGGGCTCGAGCGAGACGTTGGGCATGCGCTGGAACTGGATCGTGCTCCAATGGTCGGCAAACGAGCATCCCTGTCCTTCGGCCTCACCGAGGACGTGCACCTGATCACGGGTCGCTTGGTAATTGACCAGGATGCCATTCCGGACCAGATCCCACTGCTTGGTTTGGACGCCCTCGTCGTCGTACCCCACCGCGGCAAGCGACGTGGCCTGGGTCTTGTCGGCGACAAAATTCACGATCGGGCTGCCATACTGGAAACTCTCGCTCCGCCACTTGTCGAGACTGGCGAAGCTGGTCCCGGCGTAATTCGCCTCATAGCCGAGCACGCGATCGAGCTCCAACGGGTGGCCCACCGATTCGTGGATGGTGAGCCAGAGATGACTGGGGTCGAGCACGAGGTCGTATGTCCCGGCCGCGACGGAGGTCGCGTCGTGTTTCGCGCGGGCCTCGACTGCCGCGTTCCTGGCGTCCTCGATCATGTCGTAATACTGGCCGTAGACCGTGGTGGCCGGCCCCGCGATCTTACCGCTCGCTCTCCCGGAGAGGTACTCGTAGCCCATCCCCATGGGTGAGCTAAGGGATTCACGGGTCTCGAAGCGACCAGACTCGGGATCCACCACCGTGACCGTGAAGCCTGGTCGAAGACGGTGGACGTCCTGGTCGATGTACGATCCGTCGCTCGAGGCGAAGTATTTCTGCTCATTGACGAAATAGAGCGCCGAGCTGATATAGCTCGCTCCGGCGGACAGCGCCGCATTGTTGGTCTCGAGCAGGAGGTCGACCTTCTCCCCGATCGGCACCTCGAAGGCATTGGTCTCGATGGGCGTGCGCCACGATACCTCGCCGAAGCCGCGTTGGGGGGCCAACCTGACTGGTTCGGATTGAAGTGGCGCATTGGCCTTGGCCATCGCGGCCGCCTGACGCGCGGCCGCGGCCATTCCGTCTTCCGTCACATCATTGGTAGCGGCAAACCCCCAGGTACCGTCCGCAATGACGCGAATGCCGGCGCCATAGGACTCGCTGGTGGTTATGCTCTGAATGTTGGTTTCCCTGGCGCTCAGCGACTCGTTCAGGTATCGGCCGATGCGCACGTCCGTATAGCTCGCCCCGGCCGAGCGGGCGGCCTCGAGGGCCACATCGGCGAGGCGCTTCTTGTCGGCGGTCGGAATCGGGGTGAGTGCTCCAACCCAGTCGCCAAGCCGTCTACCCCATGGATGGATGCCGAGGATGCCGGCAGCAACGGTGCCTCGATGGAGAAAATCTCGGCGTATCATGCTGGACTCCTGGTGGCCTGGACTCCGGCTGAGAGGCAATGGGCAGGGACTCCCATCATCATAACCGCCGGCACCGATTCTGGATACGTTCGCGGTGGGTGCCGCCGCAGTCGTGGCTCACGGTGTCATGGACGTGCCCCTCACACCGTGCACCGGCCTTGCACATCCGACGCAGCCGGCCAGATTCCCTAGACTTCCGGCTCAGCGCGGAGTTCCATCCCCGATGTCCCTCAGCACGACTTCCTCACTCAACGAGCACATCGCCGAACGGCTGGGCGAGGCGCGCGCCCGCACGCTCGAGCTGATCCGCCCGCTCACACGCGAGGATCTCAGCATCCAGCACGACCCGCTCATGAGCCCGATCCTCTGGGACCTCGGCCACATCTCGCATTTCGAGGAGCTGTGGCTGACCCGGAATGTGGACGGTGACATCAAGTTCGTGGAGATGCCCGGGCTGTTCAACCCCATGGAACACCCGCGGAGCGAGCGCGCGTCGCTGAAACTGCCCGACCTCGCGGAGATCATCCGGCGCATGGCCGACATCCGCCATCGGGTGCTGGACCGTCTCGCCCGGGCGGATCTCGGGTCGGCTCACCCGTTGCTGCGCAACGGGTATGTGTATCACATGGTGCTCCAGCACGAGTACCAGCACAATGAGACCATCCTGCAGACGCTCCAGCTGAAGCAGGGTGAGCCGTATCACCCGGTTGGGCGGCGTGTTCTCCCCGCTCCAAAGTTGGAGCCGAGCGGTATAGCACGCTTCGATGGCGGTGACGTTTCAATCGGGACCGAAGACCGGCGCGCCGCGTACGATAACGAGCGTCCCCGGCACCACGAGCAACTCCGGCCGTTTGGCATCGATCGCACGCCGGTGATGAACGGCGAGTACCTGGAGTTCATGGCGGCGGGCGGCTACGACAGCCCGGAGCTGTGGTCTCCCGAGGGCTGGCGTTGGCGGACGGAATCCGACGTCAACGCCCCGAAGTACTGGTTCCAGCGGGATGGAGCGTGGCACACCCGGGTCATGGACGCCACCGGGCCGATCGAGGGGAACAAACCGGTGTGCCATGTGTGTTACCATGAGGCGGAGGCCTATGCGCGGTGGGCAGGCAAGCGGTTGCCGACCGAAATCGAGTGGGAGGTTGCCGCCACGTGGGATCCGGCAACGGGACGAGCCGCGGCGTTTCCCTGGGGCGAGGCGCCCCCAACTCCCGACCTGGCCAACGTCGACCAATCGGCCTTCGACACCGCCGTGATCGGCTCGTTCGCTCGGAATGTCTCACCGCTGGGGTGCTATGGCATGATCGGTGACGTGTGGGAGTGGACCAGCAGCGACTTCCGCGGCTATCCAGGCTTTCAGCCGTATCCCTATCCGGAGTATTCCGAGGTGTTCTTCGGGTCGGAGTACAAGGTGCTGCGCGGCGGCTCCTGGGCCACGCGCGCCGGCGCCATCCGGAGCACCTTCCGGAACTGGGACTACCCCATCCGGCGGCAGATCTTCAGTGGCTTCCGCTGTGCGGCCGATGCCTAGCCGTTCCGGCACCTCCCGACGTGCGGCGATCGGCTCCTCCATGGCGGAGGAAATCCGGGCAGGTCTCGCCCGTTCGCCAAAAGAAATTCCGCCCAAATATTTCTACGATCACCGCGGGTCCGAGCTCTTCGAACGGATCACCGAGCTACCCGAGTACTATCCCACCCGGACCGAACGTGAAATCCTCGATACCTGGATGCCTGAGCTCATTCCCCACCTTGGCGTCCGCACGTTGGTGGAGTTAGGAGCGGGCAGCGGCGAGAAGGCACGCGCGATCCTCGATGCGATGCTGGCCGATCACTCGCCGATTGTCTACCTACCGATCGACGTGAGCGCCGAGTTTCTCGAGGCCTCCGCCGACCGCCTCCGGCTGGAATACTCAGGACTCAAGGTGCTTCCAACCGTGGCGGACCTGGCCGATCCGCTGGTGCTCCCGACCGCGCTTCCCGCGCCGCGCCTGTTTGCCTTCCTCGGAAGCACGATCGGCAACTTCCGCCCGAAGAAGGCCACAGCGCTGCTCCGGCGGGTTCACGCCGCCATGAATCGCGGCGACTACTTCCTCCTCGGCATCGACCTGCGCAAGGACTCGAGCGTACTGGAGGCCGCGTACAACGATGCGGAAGGAGTGACCGCCGAGTTCAATCGCAATGTGCTGCGCGTGCTCAACCGCATGCTCGGTGCGGATTTCGATCTCGAGCAGTTCCGGCACCGCGCCGTCTACAACGTGAATGCGCACCGGATCGAGATGTACCTGGACTCCCTCCGGGAGCAACGCGTGACGATTCCCGGCGTCGGGGCGATCCGATTCAAACAGAATGAGCCGCTCCGGACCGAGATCAGCTGCAAGTACGACCGGGAGAGCATCGCAGCCCTCCTCGAGGCCGCCGGCCTGCGGCTGACCAAGTGGAAGACCGACGCCAAGGAGTGGTTTGCCCTGGCGCTCGCGGAGGGCGCGTCATGACCACCCGAGCCACCGATCCCCTCGCCGATCGATTTGGAACGGCACGCCTTCCGACCCAGGCGGCAGAAGGCCCCTCCGGGGCATTGGAGCCGAGGTCGAGGTCATCCCCGTCGACGCCGAATCAGGTGCCGTATGCCGGTTCGAGTCCGAGTCGGGTCGCTCGAGCCTCGCGTTCTTGCGCCACTATGGTGCATCCCGGGATTGGGTCGAGACACGGCATCCCAGCGGCGCCTGGATGTTTCGCCTTCCCGATGGAGGGACGTTGACACCGGAACCCGGCGGTCAGCTGGAGTACAGCTCTCCCCGGTGCCGTTCGATCACGGAGCTCATGCCGCGCATGGCGAGTGCCATGCAGCCGTTGGTGCGGGCGGCATCAGATGCCGGCATTGCCATGCTCTCGACAGGCATCGACCCCCTGAACGACCTCGCCCAGGTGCCGCTCCAGCTTTCCGCCCCTCGATATCGGAAGATGACAGCCTATTTCGAGGCCCGCGGTGGGACCGGTGTGCGCATGATGCGTCAAACCGCCGCCATCCAGGTGAACCTCGATTTCCTGGAAGAGCCGACGCTGCGGTGGACGGTGCTGAACGCGTTGGCCCCCTACCTCACTGCCATCTTCGCCAATTCTCCGATCTACCGGGGTGTGCCCACCGGATGCCAGAGTTACCGGGCGGAGACATGGCGCAACACGGATCGGAGCCGGACCGGACTCTTGGCACAATCTGCCGACCCGGTCGGGGAGTATCTCCAATTTGCCCTGAACGCGCCGGCCATGTTGCTGCCGCTCGACGGTGGCGCATACCGTCCGTTCAGCTGGTGGTGGACCGAGGGCGGGGCCAGCCTCGACGATTGGCACGCGCATCTCACCACCCTGTTTCCCGAGGTCCGGCCGAGGGGGTATCTCGAATGCCGCTCGGTCGACGCCCTTCCACCCGAATGGTATGCCGTGCCCATCTGTTTCCTCGCCGGCATCGTGTACGACCACGTGAGCCTCCACGCGGCGGCCGATCTCATCGGCACACCCGATCCTGAACTCCTCCTCCGAGCGGGAATCGATGGCCTGGCCGATCCGGACATTGCGGACGTGGCCTCGGACCTGTTCGCAATTGCCTTGGAAGGATGCGGCCGCTTCGGGCCGGAGTTCGTCGCCGGGCGAGACCTCGAGGTTACCCGGGCTTTCTTCGAGCGCTACACGAGACAGGGCCGTGCCCCGGCCGATGATGCACTGGATCGCTTGATCGCCCCGGTGTCAGCGTCCTGATTCAGTAGGGACCGGGCGTTATCCCAGCACGATGGGGAACAGTAGGCTCACCATCACGACGACAACCACGATGGCGGCCACGTCGAGCATGAGGCCGGCCCGGACCATGTCGCGAACCCTGACTTGTCCCGATCCAAACACGATGGCGTTGGGCGGGGTCGCGATGGGGAGGGCAAACCCGGTCGATGCGGCCAGCGCCGTCACCAGCAACAAGAGGAGCGGCGGCTGCCCGATGCCGGCGGCGAGCGAGGCGACCAGCGGCATGGCCATGGCGGCCAGGGCGGTGTTGGATGCCAGCTCGCCGAGGGCCAGCACGGTGAGCGCCAACCCACCAAGCAGGAGCAGAGTCGGGAGCGAACGAAGGATCGCCATGTGCTGACCGAGCCAATTGGTGAGCCCGGTCGATTCCATCGCGGCGGCGAGGGACAGCCCGCCGCCGAACAGCAGGAGCACACCCCACGGGATGGCCCGGGCCTCGTCCCACGTCAGCAGTGGTCGACGGCTGCCGTCTCGCGTGGTGTGGATCAGGAAGAGCAGGAGTGCGCCCGTGATCCCGATGGTGGCGTCCCCGATGCCGGGCGCGACGTCGCTGAGCCCCGGAATGCGGAAGGCGCCGAAGTCCTTGGGCGCTCTGAAGAGCCAGGCCAATGCCGTAACGACGAAGACCACGAGGGTCTTTGCCTCTCCGCCGCGGAGGACGCCAAGCGCGGCCCGCCGTCGCTGAATGGCGGCGGCCGCTTCGGCCGGAATACTCGCATGATGTCGGAAGGCCACGAAGACCAGGAGCACCCAACAGAGCGGTAGGAGCACCGCCGCCGTCGGGAGGCCGATGGCCATGAACTCGCCGAAGCCAATCGTTCGGCCGGTCTCCTGCGCGACGAAGGCCGAGAAGATCAGGTTGGGCGGCGTGCCGATGAGCGTTGCCATGCCGCCGATGGACGCGGCGTAGGCCACTCCCAACATGAGCGCGGTCCGGGTGGTGTCGGCCTCCTTGCTGTGGCCGAGCAGGCCCCCGATGGCCATGGCGATGGGATACATCATGGCGGCGGTGGCCGTGTTCGAGATCCACATCGACAAGAAGGCGGTCGCCAGCATGATGCCGAGCACCACGCGCCGCCCTCCGAAGCCGATGCGGGAGACGATGCCGTAGGCCATGCGGGTGTGCGCGTTCCACGCCTGGAGGGCGGCCGCGAGCAGAAAGCCCGCCAGAAACAGGAAGATGAGCTGGTTGGCGTAGGGTAGGGCGGCTTCTTGCGGGCTCGCGACGCCGAGCAGTGGGAACAGGGCCAGGGGGAGGAGTGAGGTCGCGGCGAGCGGCAGCGCCTCGGTGACCCACCAGATCACCATCCACACGGTGATCCCGAGGACGTGTCGGGCGTCGGGGTTGAGGCTTTGCGGGGCGAGGAGGATGGTCGCGCCGTACCCGGCCGGTCCGGCCCAGCGGGCCAGTCGCTGCAAGCGGGAAGCTGGGGATGCCGCGGCCGTGGCGGGCATGGCGGAGCGGGCGCTACATGTTGCCGACCATGGCGTGGGCGAATTCGCTGGTCTTGAGGAGTGTCGCCCCCGTCATGAGGCGCTCGAAATCATAGGTCACCCGCTTCTGGCTGATGGTCGCTTCGAGGCTCTTGATGACCAGGTCGGCGGCCTCCTCCCAGCCCATGTGCCGGAGCATCATCTCGCCCGAGAGAATGAGCGATCCGGGGTTCACCTTGTCCTGCCCGGCGTACTTGGGTGCCGTCCCGTGCGTCGCCTCGAAGATGGCGTGCCCGGTTTGGTAGTTGATGTTGGCGCCCGGCGCGATGCCGATGCCGCCCACTTGGGCAGCGAGCGCGTCGGAGATGTAGTCGCCGTTCAGATTGAGGGTGGCGATCACGTCATACTCGGCGGGGCGGGTGAGAATCTGCTGGAGGAACGCGTCGGCGATGACATCCTTGATCACGATTCCGTTGGGCAGTGTGCACCACGGACCGCCGTCGATCGGCGTTGCACCGAATTCCTCACGTGCCAGCTCGTAGCCCCAGTCACGGAACGCGCCTTCCGTGTACTTCATGATGTTGCCCTTGTGCACCAGCGTGACACTCTTGCGACCACGGTTCACGGCATGCTCGATCGCCGCACGCACCAGGCGCTTGGTTCCCTCTGCCGAGACGGGCTTGATGCCGATGCCGGCGGTGTTCGGGAAGCGGATCGACTTGACCCCGAGCGTGTCCTGCAGATAAGCGATGAGCTTGCGCGCATCGTCGGTCTGGGCCTGGTACTCGATTCCGGCGTAGATGTCCTCGGTGTTCTCCCGGAAGATGATCATGTCGACCTTTTCGGGAGACTTGACCGGCGACGGCACGCCGCTGAAGTAGCGCACCGGCCGGACGCAGGCGTACAAGTCCAGCCGTTGGCGCAGCGTCACGTTGAGCGACCGAAACCCACCGCCCACTGGCGTGGTGAGCGGACCCTTGATGGCAATCAGGTAGTGGCGGATCGCGTGAAGGGTGTCGTCCGGAAGCCAGTTGCCCGTCTGGTCCTTGGCCTTCTCGCCCGCCAGGACCTCAAACCACACGATCGACCGCTCCCTGCCGTATGCCTTCTCAACGGCCGCGTCGAACACCAGCTGGGAGGCCCGCCAGATGTCGGGGCCCGTGCCGTCTCCTTCGATGAACGGGATGATCGGGTGGGTGGGGACGGTGAGGACGCCGTCCTTCACGGTGATTGGGCTGCCGCCGGTTGGGGGCTTTAGGCTCTCGAAGGTAGGGCGCGCGGTGGTCGACATGCGTGGCTCACGGGTAAGGATGCGAGGGTTAAGCCGCTGACGAACGACGGAATATAGCCCATCCGGGAGCGAATCCTGCCCGAATCCGTGGACGTCTTCAGACCGCCGCGCTGCGGCATAACTCCTGCTCTTTCAAGCGGGTAAGCCTGAGTGAGCGGGCCTTGGGGTGTGGGGCGGTACAGCGTGCCATGCCTTGCATTGCCAAACCTCGCTCTCGATGGCATTTGCCGCTATTCTAGGGGGGACGTTTCGTGACGGCCACTGCCCCAGACCAGTCCGGGTTCGCCAGGGTGTTGTTGTGACGCAACAGCCGCTCGAGCACCGGCTCTCGGAGCAACGCTATGACGCCGAGCTCGGCGATCCAGGCGCGATGACGGATGCGCTGACTCGAAGCGGGAGCAGCGACAAGTTGGTGCTCTCGCGAGAGCTGGCGGAGTTCGTCGTGGCCTTCTCCGGCGCCTTCCAGCGCTTCTCGATGTATCCGGATGGGCACCCGGCGCTCGAAACGGCCATCCACAATCTCGCCAAGAAATTGGAAATGGTGTTCCTCGACCGTGGCGCGGTGGCGGTTGGGGTCGCCCCGGGCCAGTTGCTGGTGGCGGGAATTCCGACCGACCCGAAGCACGTCCTGCTGCGCGACCTCGCCGATCACTTGCACCGCCGCGACGTCGGCGGCGTCAAGCTGCTGCGCGGTGTCAAGCGAACGGAGTTGACGGAACTCTTCGCCACGCTGCTCCGGTCCTCCGGTGACGACTCGGAGCAACCGGGCGAGCCGAAGCCACGCTCGCACTGGCCGCACATTCGGGTTTATCCGCCTTCCTACGATCATCTCATCCTCTTCGACGACTCGGACGACGACGAGCAGGACACGTCGGCGGCGGAGGCGTGGTCGAAACTCATCTGGCTTGGGCTGGCCCGGGCCGCCGTATCAGACGAGCTGACCGACGACGAGGGGTCGGCGCTGGACGCAGAGGCCCTCGCCGCGGCTATCGAAGAACACTGTGAGAACCCGGACTACGTCACCCGAGTCCTCGGCGCATTGACCGAGTCCACCGAGGCGTGCCGCGATCGCGGCCGGGGCGAGTCCGTCGCCGTGCAGAAGCACCTGGCCAAGTTGATCGGCCAGCTCTCGGAGGATGCGCTCAAGCGGTTGCTGGCCATGCGCGACAACGGAAGGACGCAGCGTCGTTTCCTGCTCGAAAGCTCCCACGTGATGGCGGCGAAGGTGGTGATCCGGCTGGTGGAAGCCGCGGCGAACGCCTCGAATCGCAGCCTGTCACCGGCGCTGCTGCAGCTGCTGCAGAAGCTGGCCACGCACGCGGAGGATGACGGCGGTCCGCGGCGTCAGGCGGCCGACGATTCGTTGCGGGAGATGATCCGTCAGCTCCTCGAGCGCTGGGACAAGCAGGACGCTCAGGGCACCCTGCCGGCCGTCTACGAACGCACCCTGGCCCGCCTGCCGCGGTTCCTCCCCGATGAACTCGACGAGGTGTCGGCCTACGCGCCGGAACCCGCGCGCATCGTGCAGATGAGCCTGGAAGGTGATGTGATGGAGGCCGGCACCCTGCGTGCGGCCGACTATCTGATTGCCACCGGGCGGGCCGGTGAATTGCTGGATGTGATCGATCAGGCTCCGGAGGGCGATGCGGTCGTCCAGGAGCTGCGAGCCCGCGTGGTGCATCCCTATACGGTCGGCGTGCTCCTCAGCGAGACGTCGGTCGATACCGAAACGTTGGGCCGCATGGTGCCGGCGTGCGGGCCGGACGCGGCCGGCGTGATGTTCGACGCCCTGGCGACGTCCCAGGATCGAAAGGTTCGGGCCAAGCTGCTCGAATATCTAGCGCGGTTTGGGTCGGAGGTCGGCCCGGAAGCCGTGGAGCGAATCGGCGGCGCGCCCTGGTACGTGCAGCGCAATCTCATCCGACTCCTGTCGATGCTGCCGGAGTTGCCTCCGGAGTTCTCGCCAACGGCATGCCTGGCACACGCCGATGCCCGTGTGCGGCATGAAGGGTTCAAGCTGCTGCTGCAGGACCCCGCGAACCGCGGCCGCGCCATCCGGGAAGCGGTCGGCGCACCGGATCCGCCCACCGTCCGTCTGGGATTGGTCGCCGCGGGCGAAGGGTGCCCGCCCGAGGCCGTGCAGGCGATCGTGGATCGGATGCGGAAGAACGACCTGCCGGAAGATCTGGTGCCGCTGGCCGTGCGAGCCATCGCACCGTCGGATGATCCGTCGGTGCTCGAATGCCTGATCGACACGGCCATGGGTCCGCGGCGGTGGTATTGGTTCCGACGCATCGCCCCCAAGTCTCCGACAATGCTGGCCGCCATCACGGCGTTGACCATTCACTGGCGCTGGAATCCGAAGGCGCTGCCGCTGTTGCGCCGCGCCGAACGGCATCGTGACAAGCAGGTGCGGGACGCGGCAGGCGCGCACCTCCAGCTCCGGCAGGTAACCGACGACCCGCGGCTCAAGGTGATCGTCTAGCCATGAGTGAGCGCCCCGTCCTCTTCCTGCACTCCATGGCCCATGTGTTGTCCGCCATGCAGCTCTACGGCGAGGGCCACCCGGCGCGCGCCCGGGTCGTCGATCGATCATTCGAAAAACTCCGTGAACTCCTCGACGAGGAATCGCCCGCGACGTTCTCCTTCATCGACGGCTCGGTCATCTATGGCCAGCGCACCCTGCACGACATGCATCAATGGCCGTGGGCCGAACGGTTCGGCGCGCTCGGGGCCCAACGCATGGAGTTTGCACCCGAGGTAGCACGCGAAGCGTACGGCCAATTCCTCGACGATGTCTTTTCGCGCTTGGGCACGACCGGCCCGTCCGAAAAACTTCCGGCTCGACCCGGCATCACCTCCGGCATGCTCCGCGTGACCGGAGACGGAGACCTCGAGCTGTCCGATGAGTTCCTCCGGACCGCCACGATTCCGTATCGCCTCGGCGAAGAGACCGAAACCGTGCGGTGGCTGTACCAGCGAGCTGCACTCGAGGAGATGGTCCCGCTTGACGAAGTGGAGGCGGTGATCCGATCGCTGGCCGTCGCGATGCGGGCGGAAGGCGAGGTGCTGATCCCGCTCCTCGACCTCCAGTCGCACGACGACTACTCCACCATGCACGCCATCAACGTGGCCGTCCTGGCGATGACGCTCGCCGAATCGCTCGGCATGGGATCAAAGGACATCCGCGCCTTTGGGACCGCCGGACTGCTGCATGACATCGGCATGAGCCGCGTGCCCCAAAAACTGCTGCAGCAACACACCCTCTCGAAAGCGGATCGGAAGCTGGTCCAACGGCATCCAGAGGAAGGTGCCCGGCTCTTGCTCCGGCGCGAGTCGGAGTTCGAGCTGGCTGCCATCGCGGCCTACGAGCACCACGGCCGGCCGGATGGCCACGGGTATCCCGATCTGCACTACACCCGTGACTTCCACTACGTGAGCAAGGTGATCTCGGTGTGCGATGCCTATGACGCGCTCCGGACGCCGCGGAGCTATCGTCCCGCCTGGGAACCGGCCGAAGCGCTCCGGTATATCGAACAGGGAGCCGGAACCATTTTTGACACTGGCGTTGCCAGCACGTTCGTCAGCTTCATGCGACGGATGGAACGGCAGGTGGTACTCATCGGGCCGGAAGGGCTCATACTGGCCCACGATGAGGAACAAGGCAACGGCGCCGGGCAACGGCGCTGACCGCTCGGAGTCCGGACCGACGCTCTCCTCGTAACGACCCAACCGCCCGTGTGCCTCAGGTAGGGCGGTTCATTTCCCTCCAGCGAACAGCGTTGGCGCATACCTCGCCATGGTATCGAGGAGCCGAGCGTCCGCATCCTCCAACATGGCACGCACGCGGATCTCGTGGGTGCGGGCCGCCGCGGCGTCGCCGTCTTCCAGGGCCAGCTCGTACAGGCGGGCCTCGACCATGGGGCGGTACGCCAGCTCAAACGGCGAGCGTTGGACCAGACTCCGATACCACGACGCCGATTCCGCGTGTCGTCCCAGGCTCCAAAGCAAGTCGGCCCGCATGAAGCGTTCGAGAATCCGGCCGAAAAAGGGAGAGCTCACCGCCTGCTGAAACCAGAGTTCCGGGCGATCGGCCTCGAGCGCCTGTAGGGCGTTCGCGTGATCTCCCTCTTCCCAGGCGATCCGGGCCCTGACCCCGGCACCGAGCGATGCCGGAAATGCGCCAACTGCTCCGGCCTCAGCTGCCGACTCGAGGGCAGCCGCGCACTCACTCGCTCGATCGAAATGACCAAGCCGGGCATTGAGAAGTCCGAGAAGGTAGAAACGGAGATGGGGGTGCTGGTCGTTGTGGACGCGTAACGGCAGCTGTGGGCTCGGTGGGGTCGCCGCGGCATCCCACTCGCCCAGCTCGTCACGGATCCGGGCCACCTGGTCGGGTTCAATGATGAAGAACGGCCAGGCGGCGAACAGTCCCCGCATCTCGAGCGCCCAGGCGCGGTCGAGCTCCTGTGCCCTGTCCAATGCCTCGAGCGCGAGGGCGTGCCGTCCGCGCATGGCCTCCATGTGGGCCAGGATGATGTGGCACAGCGCCTGAAGCTCCGGTGATCGGGCCACCGCGAGAAACTGTCGCGCGAAGCGGTCGGTCCCTGCCAGGTTGCCCGAATATAGGGCCACGTCCGAGAAGGCGATCCCGATCGTCAGGGCACGGGCATTCTTCAATCCGTCGAGCACATCCGACTCTTCACGAAGGTCGGACACGGTAAACGCCCTTAGGGCGCGCATGGGGAGCCCCTGGTCGCCCGCTGGGTTCGTGACGAAGATCCGGTCCACCAGATCGGCGACATCGTCCGAACGGCCCTCGAGCGCCGCGATCCGCGCGAGGTGCCCCATGGCGCTCACGTGATCCGGATCGAGCGCGATGGCCCGTTCCAACGGCACTCGCGCCTCGGTGATGGACCGACCGCGGTACGGATTGTGATGGAACAACAAGTCGCCCAGGAGATACCAGGCCTCGACGTTATCGGGGTAGAGGGCAACAATGTCCGAGTACAATCGCTCGGCCTCGGTTGAGCGTCCCTCGAGCCACGCGAACTGGGCGTCCAACCACAAGCGATCGTGAGGCGCGAGGCGTGAGCGATGTGTCTGTGCCTGATTTGCCGCGAGGCGCGCGCCTTCGGGCATGGCACACGCGGCGAGCGCCGCTGCTAACCGGTAGTGCGCCAGTGCGAAATCCGGATCGGTGGCCGCGGCCTGTTGATATGCCGTAATTGCCTGGAAGTACTCTCCCCCTCGGAATGCATGCTCGCCTTCCAGATAATGCTTGAGGGCCGGCAGTGACCGGGTCGTGCGCGCCGCGAGTCGGGCCACCCGGCCGGCCGGCCCGGCACTCCGGGAGGCCAACAGCTGGCGCGCGATCTCGTCGACCAAATCGAACAGTTCATTCTCGGCCTCACCCGCGGCCTCCGCCACCAGCTCGACCGTGCCACGCCGATCGTACAGCGTGGCCGAGAGCTGAACGCGATCGCCGCCTACTACCACGCTGCCAGTCAAAACGTGGGCCGCATCGAAGCGCGCCGAGACGTCACCGGGCACTGCCGTTGGCTGCCCGTGTTGAGCCAGCCAGCCGAGGAGTGCTCGCGGGTCCAGCACGCGCAGCGCGCGGGTGCCATCCAGCTTGGTACTCAGCAGGTCGACCATGCCCTCGGCCAGGTAGGCGTACTTGTCCGGGGCCGATACGGTGAATGGCAGGACCGCAACGAGGTCCGGTGACGGCGCGACCGGGACTGTCTCGCCTGGCACGACTTCCGGTGTAGCGCTCTGCGCCCGAATCCGGTCGGCCAGCGTTACGGTCTCCTGCGACGGCGTAAGCTCGAACTCCTCGGCCAGCCGCCGCTCGAATGCGGTGAAGGACGACAGCGCGGCTGCGCGGTCGCCCTGGCGGTCGAGTAACTCCATCAGGCGGCGAAGCGGTTCTTCCTCGTATGGAGTGAGATCGGCTCCGCGCTTGGCCCACTCGAGCGACTTCCGAGGGTCTGTCGTTTCCATTTCCTCGGCGATCGACCACGCCGCCCGGGCCGCTGCGGTCCTGAGGGCGGCGCGCTCGGTGTCCAGCCACCGCTCGAAGTCCGGTGCGGAACTGATGAAGAACCCCTCGAGCAGATCGCCGTGATAGAGCCCGAGCGCTTCGTCGCGCCGGCCGTCGGCCAGTGCGCGCTCGAAGGCCCGGACGTCCGACCAGAGCACGTCGTCGTCGACGCCGATCTCCTCTTCGCCCCGTCCGACCACGACGTCATCACCGAGGGCATTTCTCAGGAAGTACAACGCCCGGCGTAGTGCGCCGCGGGCGTGCGAGGTGTCGAGGTCCGGCCAGAAGAGAGCAAGCAGGGAGTCGCGCCGATGAAAGCGGCGCGGCGCGGCGCAGGCCAGGTAGGTCAGGAGGGCCAGCCGCTTGGGCTGACGCAGGACGGCCTCACAATCGGACGTCCCGGCGCCCAGAAGCTCGAGGGACCCGAGGGTCTTGAGCCTGATCATTCAGGGCTCGTCTGGCCTGGCATCCCTCAAAGATAGGTGGGTCACGGGTAGGTCACGGGTCCGGTGCAACGTGTCGGTGACCCTGACACAGGACGATCCCATGCGGCAGGCCACCTTCATGCTCACGCTGTTTCTTCCCTGGACCTTGTCGGGCACGCTCGCGGCCCAGGGACCCTCCCCCACCCGAATGCCGGCCGGTTGGGCGATTGGTGGTTCGGTTCAGCGGGTGGGCTGGTTCGACGAGTTCGCCACATCGACCCTCACCCTACGAGCGACCAACCTCGCGAAGGAAGGCATCGGGGCGGACTTCGCATTCTCATTCTTTCCGGCCGGCTTCAGCGACGGGGCTCTGGTGTTCTTGACCGACGTGGGATTGGTCGTGCCCGCCCGGCTGTCTCGGGTGACCGTGTTCGCCCGCGGAGGCGCGTCGGTGCTGGCCGCGGTCGCGCAAGGTGGCGGTGGTGGTGCCTTCAATGTCTATGCGGGAGCAGGAACGATCATCCAAATCGCACCGTCGATCGGGCTCCGATTCGATGTCGAACGCCGTTTCCTTGCGGGTGCCGATCCAGGCTACGGATTCTTTGTTGTTGGGATGGGCATCACCACCATCCCTCGGGATCGAACGCCAGAGGGCTGAGGGCGGAGCGAGTGTGGGCTACCGGATGCCGGTCATGATTTGGCGGATGGCCTCATGATCCATTTGCCCCGCGAGCGACAGTCTGAGTGTGCGGCTGGCGAGCCACGTCGCGACGGTGATGCCGCGCGTGTCGCTGTAGATGAGCGTGTCGCCCGGGGCGATGCCCACGTCGCCGAGGTCCGCGTTCACGGGCAGCCGCTGTTCATCGAGCAGTAACAGTTCCCCGGTCGGAGACTGATAGACCAGACGAATCACCTCGATGTCGGGCAGCGCGAGTGGCACGGCGGCGCCGGGCCCGAGTTCGACCCGCGTGAGACTCAGGGCGGGAATGGTCCGGAGTGACCCGGCGAGCCTGGCCTTGGCCTCTTCCGGGGTGATGACCCGGAACTGCGGCATGGTCACGACTTCTGCCGTCACCATCGCTTGCGCCACTGACGCCGGGAACTCTTGGTCTGAGGAGAGGGAGGGTGCTTCGGCGACGATGGGCGGCGACATGCCGGCGAGCAGATTCGTGGAGCCCGCGGCGGCGGGGGCGGATGAATCGTGGGCGACCAAGGGCCGCGACGCGTCGGCCGGCGGCAGCAGCAACAGCGCCGCCCCCAGCGCCGTAATGACCAAGACCCCCGCCAACCACACGGCCGGAGAGCGCTTCGGCCTCCGGGTCGGCATGTCGTAGCCGGCATGACCCACCGGGAAGAGGATCCGATGAGGGGCCGCCATCGAGGACGGCTGGCTCGTCTTCAAGTTGCCCTCGTCATCGAGGTGGATACCCCATGCGTATGCCTCGGTGGCACAGGCTTCACATTGCTGGAGATGCCGCACCAGACGCTGTGTGCTCACCTGATCCAGCCTTCCCGCGACGGCCGCAGCCAGTTCCAGGTGGTCGAGGTGGGCCTGGGCGTCGTCGGGGGGGTGCTTCATACCTTATGATGTCGCTGGCAAGAAAAAGGGGCCGTGATCTAGCTCACGGCCCCAATGACGGGCGATCGGACCGGGTCCTCTTCTCCCGGCTAGTCGACCCGGCGCACGAAGACCATGAGGGTTTCGGGGTCTATCCGGCCCGAGAGGGTGACGCGGGTATCGCCGCCCACCCAGATGGCGATGGACCTTCCACCCGGGTCCGAATCGATGAGGGTGTCGGCCGCGAGCCCGGACCGGTAGGCCTCGGGGATCTTCTGCTGGTCCAGAAGCAAGATCCGGCCGCCCGGCTCCCGGTACACCACCCGGATCACTTCGCTTCCGGGCAGGGCACCCGGAACTGCGCTTGCCGGGGCAACCTCGAGGTGGTCCGGCAGGAGGCCCCGCACGAGCAGGATCGGCCCGCCGGTTCGCTCGATGGCCTCACGCACGGTCAGCATGGTGAACCCGGGCCCCGTGACCGTTGGTGCCGCCGGCTCCAACGGCACCGGTCTCGGCACGGCGGCGGGACTTGCGCTGTCCGATCGAACCGGGGCGGGTGGCGTAGCGGTGGGCTCCTGCGATGTGCCGCTCTCGGTCGGAGGTACCGGGAGGGCAGAGCCCCGGACGGCGAGCGTGCTGTCCATACCGGCTTGAAGAGCCGCCTGGCTTCGTTGGATGAGCGATCCTGCCTGGGCTCCCTCACCACCCTCTTGTTGGCGGTCTTGCCGGATGGTCTCGACGGCGAGTGCCACGACGAGCACCGCCGCGACAGCCAACACCGAGCGGACAGCCCATCGCGAATGCTTCGATAGAATGACAGGCTTCGCTGGAACGAGGATGGTCGGCTCGGAGCCCTCGGTTTTGGGGTAGGGCGTCCTGGCCTTCTCCGAAGCGTCACTCAGTGCGTCGATGGATGCCCGCCACTGCCGCACCTTTTCCTCGCAGCGGAAGCAGGTGCTGATGTGATGACGCACCTGTGCCTGGGCGACCCGGCTCATCCGGTTCTCCAGGAGGCTCTTGAGGGTCTCTTCGGTGACGTGGTCCATCGTCCGGGCGTCTGGTCCTGAATCAAAGGGGTCCTACAAAGATACCACGCGGGACCGGGGCCGGGCGAGGACCGAGACAGGCCTAACGGATCCGATCGACGATCCGTTTCAGGGCATCTTGGCCGAGTGGCCCCGACAGTGACAGGATCCGGCGGGAACCGTCCAGCCACCACAACCGGTACCCGCCGCCCGGTTCTGCTACGACGAGGGTATCGCCGGGAGCGAGGTGTGGGACCGTGCCAACATCCCCAACGGCGTCCAGCGCGCGCTTGGCGGCGGCTCGTTCCGCGACTCCCTCGCGTCCCGGATTCACCCGAACCTGACTGAGCACGACCTCGGCGCCTTCGAGTCGATAGACCACCCTGACCAGCGGACCCTCGACTTCGGCCCAGGGCACGGCCGGCGGATCGCTCGTCTCCACGCGGGTGAGCGAGGCACCATCAACGAGGCGGATCGCTCCGTTCAAGGCATCGACCGCCTCCTCCAGGGTCACGGGCCGGGGTCGAGTCACCTGGGCCCTGAATCCTTCGGCCGGCGCCGCATCGGCGGCCTTCGCAAAGTCGGCCTCGCGCCGGGCGTCCTCGACCAGCCCCGAGACAGCGGCCCGGGATGCCGCGGCATCCGCTCCGGGTGCTTGGACCGCCGGCGCATCGGCGGCGCGCCCCGCATCGCGCTCCTCGGCCCTCGCGACCTGGGCGAGACGGTCACGGCGCGCCGCGGGAGACTCGGGTCCGGGCTTGCCGCTCACGTTGCCTCGCGCCGCTCCACCTTGGGCCGCGCCGCCCACCACGGCATCGACCGGCGCCGGGGTGGTGGGGACCGGAGCGTCGTCGTCCTTTCCCGTGGCCCGCTGTTGCTCTTGTTCGGCAGGCCGCGCCTCGCTAGCCCTCGGGAGTTCCGCCTGGACTACCGCTTTCGCTGCCTCGTCGCGCATCGCCTCTTCAGTGGAAACGGCCGGAACTTGGCCCCTCTCATTCATCGCGGAGGCCGGTGTTTGACCGGGCACGCGGTGACGCCAATCGCCCGCCAGGTATCCTGCGCCGGCGGCGATGACCACCGTGGCCGCCCATGCCAAGGTGCGGAGCCGTTGACTCGGGATGGTCCGGGCTCGCTTGGCGCGGACCAGGTCGGGTGGTGGAGCGGAGGAGCCCGAGGCTTTTCGTTCTGGTAGTTCCAGCCGTTCCACCAGGCCCGTGGACTCGTCGAAAATGGCGCGCACGTCCTCGAGCCGTCCGGCGCACGCGGCGCACGACGCCACGTGGGCTTCGATGATGCGCACCTCGTCGGGAGTCAACTCTCCGTCGAGCAACGCGTGGAACATTCCTTCTTCAGGGTGCGGCATTGTCTTTCCGTCCTTCACCGTGATACGCCTCGACCAATCGGCGGCGGGCCCGTGCGAGTGTCGTTCCCACGGCTCCCTTTGCCAGCCCCAGCGTCGCGGCGATCTCTTCGTAGTTGAACCCTTCCGCCTTGAGCAAGAGTGCCTCCCGATCGCGCTCGGTAAGCTGGTCGAGCGCGGCACGCACGTCGGCGATTTGCTCGTCCCGTTCCATTTCCGTATCCGGCGCCGGCGCCGAGCGCGTCGTCTCCGCCCGGTAGAGTTCCAGCCGCCGGCCCTGCCGGACGGCCTTGCGTCCGTCCTCCCGCACCAGGTTGAGCGCGACTGCAAACAGCCACGGTCGTGGATTCCTTGGCGGAGCCTGCACCGCCCGGGCGAAGACCTCCTGTGCCAGGTCTTCCGCCCGGTCCGGATCCCCCGTCCGGCGGTAGAGCATCCGGACGAGGGACCCGTGGTACTCTTGGTACAACTGACCGATGTCGTGACTCATGTACCTCGAAACATACGAACCACCTGGTTGATGCGGCGTTCCGACATCGATTCGAGCCCGGCTGCTGCGAACTTGATGCTGACCTGCCGGCCGGCGACCAACACGCTGCCGTCGGTTGAAAGGTAAGGTCTGATCTCGGGCAGTGCCCGGACCAGGGCAAAGTAGGCATCGCTGAATGGCGCGACCTCGATGACCGTGAGGCTATCGCTGTGCCGTGCGTCGGTCCACGTCGCACCGTGCCGCACGAACAGGCGGCCGGCTACTCGGCGAACCTGGGCCTCGCGGGCGTTCACCGCATCTCCCTCCCGCTCATCCGACAGGCCGCCTATGGCCCGCATGCGGCTTTCCGCGACCGCATCTGCCGCGGCCAGGGTCTTGGCACTCGCCATCTCCGAGCTGGCCTCGGCCCGTTTGAATGCTTCCCGGCCGGTTTGGGCCCGGGCCTGTCTCGCCCCGCCTTGCAGCGCTGGGGTCATGGGCGCGTTCTGGCGCATGTCATCCCGAGCCACCCCTGGTTGCATGCCCGGTTCCAGCACCAGGTAGGACGTGTACTCCGTGATGATGCCGTACCGAAGGCCCAGGTCCCGCACTTCGTTGATCAGGTCGGGGGTTGATCCCTCGATCCGGATGGTCCGGGTCAGGTCGCCGATTCTGCGCGCGGCCCAGAGCCGCGGGATGTAGTCGTTGTCATGCTCGCTTCGTGGGAAGGCTGCCCGGGCGGTGAACCGCTCTCGACGGCCGTTCCGCTCGCCTTCGATCACCACGGTCCCGGTGGCCTGGCCATGATACCGGCCGAACACCACCAATTCCTCGCCGTAGAACAAGTCGGGAAGCTCGGCCGGGTAGTCCTGGCGGAACTCGACCGGCGAGCTGACGATCCGCAGGTTGACCAGCGCCGGGAATTGAATCTTGGACAGCAGCGATCCTACCGCGACCTCCACGTCGGCATCTGGTGCGACGTATTCGGCGCTTCCGCGCCCCTCGACCGCGAGCCGGTCGAGCAGATAGGTGTTGACGTCGTGGCCGACGCCGACGGTGAAGATGCGCGCGCGTCCGATCCGATTCGACGCTGCTTCGGCGATACGATCGGGTTCCCGCTCGCCAACCGAGGGTAACCCATCGGTCATGAACACGATGATGGGCAACCGGTCCTCGGCAACCGCGCTGCCGAGTACCGCGTCGAGCGCGCCGGCGATATTGGTGCCTCCGGTCGCGGTCAGATTTGCCACGAATCGGCGGGCTTGAGCAAGGTTGGCCGCCGTGGCAGGGGTGAACCCCTCACGGAAATGGCGGATGCCGGAGGAGAACGCGACGAGCTGGAAACGGTCCGCCGGGCGCAGCGTCCCCAAGGCCTGCGTCATAGCCTGCTTGGCCTGCTCCAACTTGTCCCCCGACATGGAGCCGGAGACGTCCACCACGAGCGAAAGGTCGCGCGGGACCACTTGGCCCGTCTCGTTGTGCGGCGGGGCGAGGAGCAGCATGAAGAAGCCGTCTTCACCACCAGGGGCGTGGGTCAGGATGCTGGTGCCGACCAAACCACGGCGGAGCGGAATGAAGAGATCTACGTCGCCGACGGCATTGGGGCTCAACGTGACGATCAACCGGCCGTTCCGTCGTTCGGTCTCGATCGGGTGGGTCGGCGAATAGGGTGTCCCGATGTCATCCGCGCTCGGAACTGTCACCTGATAGCTGAAGTTGTCGCGGAAGGAGGCGTCGGTTCCACCCTGGCCGTGCTCGGGTCCGTGATGGCGCGGCCCGATGCTGTAACGCAGCCGGAGGGCATCGCCGGCCCGGTCGAGCACCTGCGTGTAGCGGAGCTTCACCCGGCGCGTCTCACCCGCCTGGATGGGGAAGACCCGAGCGCGAATGAGACCGTGGCCTTCGAAGGAAAGCAGGGCAGGGTCCTTCAGCCGGCGCACGATGTCCTCGTAGATCTTCTGCGCCTCATCGGCGTTCATGATCTCACCGGTGATCTCCTGCTCGCCCATCCAGAGCGAGAAGTCGCTGAACACGGCGTTCTTGGGCAGAGGATAGAGGTAACTCCCCTCCGCGATGCTGGGGCCGGTGTTTCTGAACTGCTCCTCCACCTCGACCCGGGCGACGCGCCCATCGATGGTGGTCCGGACGTTGGAACTCACCCGAACGACCGGCCCCATGACGATGCCGGGCCTCCGGGGGGTCTCGAGTTCAACCCACCCCTGGGCGGGCAAGGCCGTCGCGGCCCCCACCGTCAGGGCGGCAACGAGCGTCAGTTGGCGGTACATTTCGTCCTCCTGAGTGACTGTTCGCGCGGGAGATGCGTCTAGGGGGGAGATTTGCACACGGCGAGGCGGGAAGGCGGGAGGAGTAGGGAGTAGGGAGGGGTGCGGAGTCGCTTTAGCGACAGCAGCCGAGTCGCGGCTTCAGCCGCGGACTGCGGTAGGTGGGAAGATTTAGAGGTCGGGTATTTCTCCGATTGTCATCCCGAGGGTGCGAAGCGCCCGAGGGATCTTACTGACTCATGCCGGTAGGTTACGTGGACGAGCCCGCGTTCGGGGCACGGTTGAGGAGATCCCTCGCTTTGCTCGGGATGACAGCCTGGGATGGGCAACCGTGCGTGCCTAACCTTCGGGCCGCCCAACCGCTGAGGCGTCAGACATCCCTGCCCTTGACGACGGACCCGGCACCATTGAGACTTCTCGCCCGCGTACTGCCGCACGAAAGGCGTAATTGCAGTGGACCCCCGCAGCTCCAAGCTCACCCTCGAGATCCTTCCCCAGCCCAACGACATGACCTGTGGGCCGACTTGCCTGCATGCGGTCTATCGCTACTATGGCGACACTATCTCGCTGGGCCAGGTCATCGACGAGATCAAGCCACTGAAAGGCGGCGGGACCCTGGCGGTCCTCTTGGCGTGCCACGCGCTCGAGCGTGGTTACCAAGCCACCATCTTCACCTACAACCTCGACGTGTTCGACCCGAGCTGGTTTGGTGATCGGAAGGTCGATTTGGCGGGACGGCTCAGGTCGCAGGCCAAGGTCAAGCGCTCGGCGAAGCTTCGCTTTGCGACGAAGGCCTACCTCCGGTTCCTCGAACTGGGCGGCCGGATCCGGTTCAAGGAACTGAACCCTGATTTGATAAGACGATACTTGAACCGTGGCCACCCGGTCCTAACCGGGCTCAGCGCCACCTACCTGTTCGGGTGCGCGCGCGAGCGTGGGAAGGAAAAGCTCTACTACGACGATGTCCGGGGAGAGCCGGCCGGGCACTTCGTGGTGCTCTACGGGTACGACCCGGATAGTCGCGAGGCATTGGTGGCAGATCCCTTCCAAGACAACCCGCGGTTCGGCACCCACTACTATTCGGTGGGCATTCAGCGGCTGTTGGGCGCGGTGCTGCTCGGCGCACTGACCTACGATGCTAACCTGCTCGTCATCCAGCCTGGCACCAGCCAACCATGAAGCCACTCGTCGTCATCGAGAACACCAAGCGGTGGCACTTCACGATTCCCGGCGTGGACGTCGTCTCGGCTCGCGCCTATCTGACCGATCCGCGCTACGCCGAACTGCGCCGAACCACGGTCTACAACCTCTGCCGCCGGTACGGCTACCAAGGGCTGGGCTATTACGTATCGCTGCTCGCTGCCGCTCGGGGGCACAAACCCATGCCCTCGGTGGCCACCATCCAGGCGCTCCAGCTCTCGCCCATTCTGCGCATCGTGGGGGAGGACCTGGACGATCTGATTCAACGGAACCTGGCGCCGCTCAAGTCCGAATCATTCGAGCTGAGCATCTACTTCGGGCGCAACCTGGCGAAGCGCTACGATCGGCTGAGCCGTGCGCTCTTCAATCAGTTTCCCGCGCCGTTTCTCCGCGCCAGCTTTGTCTGGGAGGACGCGCGCTGGAAGTTGCAGGGACTCCGCGCCATTGCGACCAGCGAAATCCCCGAAGCCCACCAGGATTTCGTGGAGGCCGAGGCGGGGCGGTACTTCGCCAAGCCGAAGCACGCGCGCCGAGCGAAGCCCCAGGTGGCCCGCTACGATCTGGCGATTCTCTGGAACCCACTCGATGAAAACGCCCCGTCCTGGGAACGTTCGATCAAGAAGTTCATTGCAGCGGGGCAGGACGTCGGCATCGCCGCGAGCGTCATCGGTCCCGAGGACTACGGTCGCATTGCGGAGTTCGACGCCCTCTTTATTCGCGAAGTGACCTCGGTCGATCACCACACATTTCGATTTGCCCAACGCGCCGCGACCGAGGGGCTGATTGTCGTGGACGACCCCGAATCGATCATCCGGTGCTCGAACAAGGTGTACCAGGCGGAGCTGTTCGACCGCTATGACCTGCCGTGTCCGAAGACCATGGTGGTTCATGAGGACAATGTCGAGGAGGTCGCCGCCGCCATCGGGTTTCCCTGTGTCGTGAAGCTGCCGGACAGCTCGTTCTCGCAGGGGGTCATCAAGATCGAGCAGGGGCACGACCAATTCGTGGAGTGTTTGAAGCAGGTGTTCGAGCAGTCCGACCTGGCCATCGTGCAGGAATGGCTGCCGACCGGGTTCGACTGGCGGATCGGCGTGCTGAATCGCGAGGCGCTCTATGTCTGCAAATACCACATGGCACGGGGCCATTGGCAGATCATCAGTGGGCGCCCTGGCCGCCGACGGTACGGCAAGGTGGAAGCGGTGGCGTTGGAGGACGCGCCGGCCCGCGCCGTCGAGTTGGGCGTCAAGGCCGCCTCGTTGGTCGGCGACGGACTCTACGGTGTGGACGTGAAGGAGATCGACGGGAAGTTCCGGATCATCGAGATCAACGACAACCCCTCCATCGACGCCGGGTACGAGGACACCATCCTGGGGGACCAGCTCTACCTGTCCATCATGCAGTACTTCCGGACCAAACTCGACGAACGAGGCGTGGCTCCGGCCAGGCTATGACCGCCCGTCTCGGCCTGTTCGAGGCGATCGGGATCGAGCTCGAGTACATGATCGTCGATGCCGAGTCTCTCGTCGTTCGTCCCATTGCCGACCGGCTGCTCGAAGCCGAGGCCGGTACCATCGTGTGCGATGTCGAGCGCGGCAACATGGGCTGGTCCAACGAGCTGGCGCTCCATCTGATCGAGCTCAAGACCAACGGCCCGGTCGACACGCTCGTCGGGCTCGCAGATCAATTCCAGGGCGAAGTCGCGTACATCAATGAGCGGCTCGAGTCGTGGGACGCGCGCCTCCTGCCAACCGGCACCCACCCCTGGATGGACCCGCAGCAGGAATTTCGTATTTGGCCGCATGAGTTCCACGAGGTGTACGCCACATTCGATCGCCTGTTCGATTGCGCCCGCCACGGGTGGGCCAATCTCCAAAGCGTTCACGTCAACCTGCCTTTCTCCGATGACGCGGAGTTCGCCAGGCTCCACTCGGCTATTCGTCTGAGTGCTGCCGATCATCCCCGCCCTGGCCGCGAGCACGCCCATCGCGGACGGCGTGGTCAGCGGCTCGCTCGATACCCGGCTCGCGGTCTATCAGTCGAATGCCGCCCGCGTCCCGTCCATTGCCGGCGCGGTCATTCCCGAACCGGTCGAGTCGGAAGCGGAGTACAATGAACGCATCCTCGAACCCATCTACCGCGACTTGGCACCGCTCGATCCCGAAGGAATCCTTCGGGACGAGTGGGTAAACGCCCGGGGGGCCATCGCTCGATTCGACCGCGGCACGGTCGAGATCCGGGTGATCGACATGCAGGAATGTCCCCAGGCCGACGTGGCCATCGCGGCCCTCGTGTCGGCGGTGGTCGAGGCGCTCGCCACGGAGGAGACCAGCCGGTGGACCGATCAGCGCGATTATCCGGGTGCCGCGTTGCGGGCACTCCTGGAGTCGACCATTCACCAGGCTGACACGGCACCGGTTCCGGACGGCGACTACCTGATGCTGTTGGGATGTGGCGGCGCGCCGAGCCGCACGGTGGGGGATCTCTGGCGGGCGCTGGCGGAGCGATACTGCACCAACGGCACCATTGCGGCCGAATTGCATGCGCCGCTCGGTGTCATCGGGCGCGACGGATGCCTCGCCCGTCGCATGCTGGCCAGGTTGGGCAGTAGACCATCTCGCGACGGGATGGTGCCGCTCTACCGGGAGTTGGCGGCGTGCCTGGCCGAGGGGAGGCAGCTCAGGCCACGATGCCTAGCGCCGTGGTGGTGTCGTGCGAGCACGGCGGCAACACGGTTCCACGGCGCTATGCCCACTTGTTCGCGTCTGCCGGGCGGGTCCTGTCCAGCCATCGCGGCTATGACGCGGGCGCGCTCGATCTCGCGGTGAGACTTGCCCGGCGGCTCCGTGCCCCGCTCGTGGCCTCCCGGACGACCCGACTCTTGGTCGAGCTCAACCGCTCACCGCACCACCCGCGCGTGTTCTCCGAGTTCTCCCGCAGCCTCGGGCCCGACGAGCGCGCCCTGGTGCTCGAGCGGTACTACGTCCCGTTCCGCACCGAACTCGATGGTCGCACTTGCGCGACTGGTCCGCGACGGTCGGCGGGTGGTGCACCTGAGCGTGCACAGCTTCACCCCTCGTCTTCGCGACGTCACCCGCACGGCCGACGTCGGCCTCCTGTACGATCCCGCACGCCGTCTCGAAGTGTCGTTCTGCAAAGCCATCCAGCAGAGGATCCGCGGCGTGAGTCCCCGGATCGTCGTGCGCCGGAACTATCCCTATCGGGGCAACACCGACGGCCTCACCACGTACCTGCGAACCCGGTTCCCCCCGTCGGCCTATCTCGGGATCGAGCTCGAGGTGAACCAGAAGCACATGAAGGGGCGTGGCGCTCGCGGCCGGGAAGTGCGGCGCGCGGTGCGTGGCTGCCCTGTGCGGGGAACTGGCGGGGAGTGAGGACTGAGGAGCAAGAAGTAAGGAGTAAGGAGTAAGGAGTGAGGAGGTCGATCATTTCTCCAATTGTCATCCCGAGGGCACGAAGTGCCCGAGGGATCTCATTAACGCATGGTCGGGGAGCCGCATGGCGAGGCCGCTTTCGGGGAACCGTTGAGGAGATCCCTCGCTTCGCTCGGGATGACAGCACCGAGGGTAGATGACAGCACCGAGGGTAATGGAGTAAGGAGTAAGGAGAACCGAGACTAGAGACTAGCGACCAGAGACTAGCAACTAGCTCACCATCACTCCATCGTCAGGAGCACCTTGAGCGTTCCCTTCCGGGCCGCGTGCTCCATCGCGGCGAACCCGTCGCTCAATGGGTAGCGCGCGTCGATGAGTGGGAGGACGTCCACGCGCCGTTCGGCCAGGAGCCGGAGGGCCGGAGGGAACGGCCCGCAGCGCGAGCCCACCAGCGTGATCTCGTTGACCACGACCGCCGAGGCGTCGAAGGTCAGCTGGCCGGCATAGGTGCTCTTCATGACCAGCGTGCCGCGCGGCCGGAGGGCCTGTTGGGCCAGGGCGAATCCGTCCGGGTTGCCGGTGCACTCGACCGCGACGTCGTAGCGGCCGGGCTCGACCCGGTCGCCCAGTCCGGTCCGGATGCCGCGTTGTTCCAACAGGTCGAGCTTCTCCTGGTGCCGGCCTACCGCGAGAAGCTCGCAACCGGTGAGCGCCAGCGTCTGCGCGATCAGCTGGCCCAGCTTCCCGTCGCCCACCACCAGCACGTGGTCGTCGGGGGTGACGGCGATCTGCTGCTGGATCTCGAGCGCCGCCGCGAGCGGCTCGGTGAAGGTCGCGGCATCGGTCGTGACGTTGTCCGGTACCATGTAGAGATTTTCGACCGGCAGCGTCAGGTACTCGGCGAAGGCGCCATGTCGGTTCACGATTCCCAGGACCGTGCGGTTGGCGCAGTGGGTCGACCGGCCCTCGCGGCAGGCGTGGCATTGGTGACACACGGCATTGATCTCCCCCACCACCTTACTTCCTACCAACTCGCTTGGCCCCTGTTCGACTAGGCCCACAAACTCGTGCCCAAGAATTCCATTGTAGGGGTAGTAACCCCGCACGAGCTCCAGGTCGGTGTTGCAGATGCCGGCCTGGAGCACGCGGACCAGCGCCTCGCCCGTAGGCGGCTTGGGCCGGGGGATATCATCCCGAAGGGTCAGGTGCTGCTTGTCGAGCCAGAGCGCCTGCATACGCCTCGCTGTATTTTTGACGACCACGGTGTACCTTGGCGGCAAGCCAGGTCATCATTCCGTGACAACCTATCCATGAGTCGCCAAGGCGCGCTAGATAGGCAGTGAGCGCCGCTGGGAGCTGACGTACCATGCGCCCGACCATCATGCAATACCTGGAGGGTGCCGGCTTCGGCTGGCTCGCCGCCCTGGTGCCGCGACCTGGCCTCATGTACGGGATCGCCTTGGTGCTCCTGACATTTGTGTTTCTCCGCCGCGCGAGGATCGCCGGCCTCGACCATCAGCGCGCGCTCGAGATCGTGCTCTCGGCGGCAGTCGGCGCGGTCATCGGCACGCGGCTCTTCTACCTGGTCACGACCGGGGACCTGTTGCGGCTCGATTTCCTCGCGTGGTTCAACCTCTCGCGAGGCACGGCGTCCTGGGGCGCCTACCTCGGTGGGATCATCGGGACGCTGCTGTACACCGGGTTCAGTCGAATCCCGGTCTGGCCCTATCTCGACACGGCCGGGTCGGTCGTCGCGCTCGGGCCGTTCATCGCGCGCTGGAGCTGCTTCCTCAAGGGAGATGACTTCGGGAGGGTCACCGACGTGGCGTGGGCGGTCCAGTTTCCCGCCGGGAGCCTGCCGTATCAGGCTCACGTCGCTGCCGGTTTACTCCCACCCACCGCCGAGGCGTCGCTCGCGGTCCATCCGTTCCAGCTGTACCTGTTGGTGAATGGTCTGGTGGTGTTCCTGATCGTGACCGCGATCTGGCGGCGCTGGCGCGACCGGCCTGGCGTCACTTTTGGGTCGTTCCTGCTGATCTACGGTGCCACGCGCTTTCCGTGGGAGTTCCTGCGCGATCCGGCTGGGGGAGGCGCCGCAGCAAACGATCTGCTCTCGACGTCGCAGTGGATGTGTTTGATGCTCGTGGCCGGGGGGATAGCGGTGCTGGTTACTGGAGCGAATCGCAGGCGTCTCGAAGACCATCGTACAGCACTTACGTCATGAGGGTCTCGGGGAACCGGGCCGCGTACGCCCATCAATAGCAGCATCCCCAGATATCTGCCCGTCGTTCGCCATATACCCTATAGTCGCGCGCGTCGATCGCCCGCTTAATGGCTGGCCGGTCCTGGTAGAAGGACTGGGAAGGGAATCGGTCGACCACTTGACTCACGTTGACCAATACTCCGGATACGAGGAGCGCGATAGCGACTCCGCGCCATAGACGCCGCTCGAAGTAGGGTGCCCAACATGCAAAGGCAAAGAGATTCGCGATGGGATAGACCAGGTAGAACGTATGTGACCGCGGTCCTCGAATGGAAAATAAGAAGGAGACGAACAAGAGCATCACGGTGCCAAAGGCCAGCCAGCGAATGCGCTGCCAATGGGGGGTCGGGTTTGGCCGGAAGAAGAGCACGAGGAGTGCGATGGGCTGAAGCAACCCGACTACGCCCGCGAACGCGGCGAATGGGATGACCCATGGCTGCCGGCTCAGAAACGCCATCCGGTCAACGGTGTGTGACCCCAAGAAACGTGGCAGCTCGTAGCTCGCAAAGGAGAGAAACCGGGCGAGGATCGTCAACAGCAATTCGAGGAGCTTACTCAACTCGAAGCCCGTCACGACGTTGGCTTCGGTACCACCCAATCCTCCACCGAGTCCATACTGCATGAAGGTGGGCAAGAGGAGGCTGCCGGGAACGGCCGCACCCAGCACGAGGCCACCGAGTGCTTTGGGAAAGTGCGCCGCCTGGCGGCGAAGGAGGTCGAACGCCGCCAAGGCCAAGAACGGCAGCATGATTGGGTACGACATGTGGAGCTGAAAGACCCAGGTAACGCCGAATCCCATCATGGCCCAGGCCCAGGTGATCGGGATTGCGCCGAGGCGCCAACGCGGCATTCCTTCCAAGAGGCCGATCAGGAAGAGCACTGCGCCGGGGAGGACATAGGACGGATTGATCACGTGAGTCGAGAAGTTGATCGTCCAGGGCGACAGCAAGAGCCACATCCACACGAACCACCGGGGCACGCCGGGCACCCGACGCTCCATGTACCACGCAAGAAACGCCAGGGCACCGAAGGACAGCAGGTTCAACAAGACGAACGGAGCCTCGGGTATCGGTATGAGATACAGAGGCCCGCCGACCAAGAGCCCTTGAAGCGCTCCTGGGATTTGACTCTTGGTCCAGACCACATCGGGTCCGAAGTAGGGCCAGGCTCCTGTGGTGTAGAACTTGAGCCCCAGGAGATACACCTGAGCGTCATCCGCGCTCGAGCCCCAGCGCCTGCCCATGAGCCCGAATGCCAGCCGGAACAGAAAGATTCCGCCGAGCAAGAGGACCAGATAGGTCCGAGAGAGGCTGCGCCGGGGCAGGTCAGCCCCCATCGCCGAGCCTCGGCGTCAGTGAATGAACGGACATCTGTCCCTGAGCCCGAAGTACAGCACCCGCGCCATGACCGTCTCGCGGTAGCGGGCCGTCGACCGGATGTCGTCGATGGGCGCGACGTCCTGTCGGATGGCGGGGAGCAGGTCCTCCGGCGAGGTCACCAACAGCTCGAGCTCGAGCAATGACTCCAGGGCAGGACAACGGCACACGGTAGGTGCCATGCTGTTGGCCACCACCCGCCAGCCTGCCGACGAGTGGGTGACGGCGACACCGACCTTGGTGATGGCCTGCGCCGCCCGAGACCCGACCTTCTCGAACATCTGGAAGGAATAGCGGCGCCGGGGAATGCGAATGGCGCGCACCAGTTGATCCGGCCGGCGCCGCATCTGTTTGTAGCCGGTAAAAAAGGAAGAGAGGGGCACCTCCTCCGCTCCGTCCTGCCCCTGGAGCACCACGGTCGCGTCGTACGCCATGAGCACGGGGACGCCGTCCGCCGCGGGCGAGGCATTCACGATATTGCCGGCCCAGGTGCCGCGGGCCTGGATCTGGATGGCGCCGACCTGCCGCGCGGCCCGGCTCAGCAAGGGAAATTCCTCGGTCGCCCTTCGGTCCCGGATCACGTTCCAGTAGGTGGTCAACCCGCCCAGCACCAGCTCGTCGTCTTTCCATTGGATCGGCTTCAACTCATCCAGCTTGGACAGGTCGAGGTAGGTCTGCTCGTGGTCGTCCAGCCGCATGGGCCAGTGGACCAGGAGGTCGGTCCCGCCGGCCATGGGCACCGCATCGGGCGCCTCGGCCAACATGGCGCAGGCATCCGCCACGGTGTCCGGAAGAAGAACATTCACGATGCGCCTCCCCGTTTGGCGAGAGCCGCCTCGACGCCCTTCAGGATGCCGTCATAGCCGGTGCAGCGGCACAGGTTGCCCGCCATCAATTCGGCCACGGTGTGGGTCTCGAGCAAGTCTGGATGTTCGCGGATCCAGCAGGCGGTCATGGCCACCCCGGGCGTGCAGGCGCCGCATTGGGTGGCGCCGCTCTCGAGCAGTGGCTGGAGGGCGGCCGGGTCGAGCGACTCGACCGTGTCGACCCGCGACCCGCGTACCTGATACACCGGCACCAAACACGAGTTGACCGGTAGTCCATCCAGGTAGACCGTGCAGGCGCCGCACTCGCCCTCGCCACATCCTTCCTTGGTTCCCGGCAGATCGAGTTGGTAGCGAAGCAGGTCGAGCAACCGGTCCATTGGTGAGACGGTGGCAGAGACTGCTTTGCCGTTCAGCACGAATTCGAGGCGGATGGGCGGATGGGCGGATGGAGTGGTCATGAAGACATGGCCTCCATCAACCGCTCGGGGGTGAGCGGAATCGATCGCGGATCGGTGCCGGTCGCACGCGCCACCGCGTTCAGGATGGCCGGCGCGGGGCCGTCCATGGGCAGCTCGCCGATGCCCTTGGCACCCTGCGCGCCGTACCGATAGGGCACCTCGAGAAAGTCGACGCGAATAGGGGGGATGTCGCCGCTGGTTGGAATGATGTAGTTGGTGAGCTGGCCATTCTCCATGGCGCCATCGTTCCACTTGCACTCCTCCATGAGCGCCCAGCCGATCGCCTGGGCCACGCCCCCTTGGATTTGCCCCCGGGCGAGCGTCTCATTCAGCACCTTGCCGACTTCCTGCACCGCCAGGAAATCGATGACCCGGGCGATGTAGGTCCGAAGATCGATCTCGACCTCGGCGACGTAGGCGGCCCACGCGAACGTCCCATAGGCATCGCCGCGGTAGTGCTCTTCATCCCACACGATGCCGGGTGGCGGCTGGTACACGGCCTCGCCGATCAGCGACTGGTCGGGATGCTGCTCGTGCCAGGCCGCGATCGCGCGCTTCAAGTAATCTCCGCGTGCCGTCGCTTCGCTCACCTGCCGGCGGAGGTCGTCGCAGGCGCGCTCCACCAAGTGGCCCACGATCATCGCCGTGCGCGAGGCGACGGTGGGGCCGCTGTTGGGCACGCGCGCCGTGTCGGGTGCGGCGATAATCACGTCGTCCGGGGCATACCCCACCCGGTCCGACGCGAGCTGAGTAAAGACCGTGATCTGGCCCTGACCCATTTCGGTACACGCGGTCAGCACCTCGATCCTGCCGTCGGGCAGGCCGGCCACCTGGACCTTGGAGTTGAGGTACGCCTCGCCCGCGCCGGTAAACCCCGCGCCATGGTAGAACGTGGCGACCCCGATGCCGCGCCTGAGCGTCGGATGGCCGGCGTTGAACGATGCATAATCGGTCTGCTTCCGGCGGTATTGCGACAGCTCGACCGCGCGGTCGAGCACGGCCACCCGATCGACTCCGTCGCGGATCACCTGGCCGGTCGCGGTCGTCTGGCCATCGCGAATCAGGTTCCGTCGCCGCAGTTCGATCGGGTCGATGCCCAGCCGCTCGGCGATGACGTCCATGTGGCGCTCGGTGGCGAACTGCGATTGCGGCGCGCCGAACCCACGGAAGGCGCCGAACGGGACCGCGTTGGTGAACATGGCCCGCCCGTCGATCCGCACGTGCTCCGCGTGGTACGGTCCGGCGGCGTGGATGATGGAGCGGCTCAACACCACGGGCGACAACGTCACGTAGGCGCCGCCGTCGATCACCACTTCGATGTCTTGGGCCAGGAGCCGCCCATCGCGGTCGACGCCGGTGCGGTGGCGTACCCGCGCGGGGTGCCGCTTGGTGGTGGCCGCCATGTCCTCCGCCCGGTCGTAGATCACCTTGACCGGGCGTCCGCTCTTGAGCGCCAAGAGTCCCGCGTGTAGGGCGACGGCCGATGGAAACTCCTCCTTCCCACCAAACCCGCCGCCGGTGGGCGCGTGGATCACCCGGACACGGTGCCGGTCACGGGCGAGCGCGTGCGTCAGCGCGTCGAGCACGTAGTAGGGGCACTGCAGTGACCCCTTGATCACCAAGACGTCGCCATCCACGTAGGCCAGCATCCCCTGCGGCTCGAGGTAGACGTGCTCCTGCGCTCCGGTTTCGTACACGCCCTCGACCACGACGGGTGCATCGGCCAGCGCGCGCTCGACGTCGCCCTTCTCGATACGAAGGTGCTTCAGGACGTTGTCGCGTCCGTACTGGATCTGATCGGCCCGAGGAGTCAGGCGGAAATCCAGCACCGGTGGGTCGGGGTCGATCACGATCTCGACCTCACCAACTGCGCGACGAACCATGTGGCGGGACGGGTGCGCGAGGAGTAGAACCGGCTCGTGCACGTGGCGCACGTAATCGCTCGCGAGGACCGGCTGGTCGGACTCGATCAGCTTGACCACATTGGGGCCGGGGATGTCCCGATGGTCCACCACCACGAACTCCGACCAATCGACCCCTGGCCCGAACCGGACTTCGCGGATGCGCCCACGCGGGGCCGGGCTCCGGACCGTCATGCCCCAGAGACAGCCCTCGACCTTCACGTCGTCGACGTAACGTTCGCGGCCGGTGAGTTTGGCCAGGCCTTCGCGACGGTTCACGGACGGCTCCCAGGCTCGGTTGATGTCCTCTCGCTCCGAATTGTCGGCGCGGCGGGCGCGCGAGGCAACCCGGCTAGCCGCCCAGCTGCCCGAGGATCCAGGCGCAGCCAAGGGCGCCGTAGATGCCGAGGATGTAACCCGAGACGCCCATCAACACGCCCACTGGGGCGAGGGCCGGATGGTAGACGCCGGCCACGATCGGGGCGCTGGCCGCGCCGCCGATGTTGGCCATGCTGCCGGTGGCGATGAAGAAGAGCGGGGCGCGCACCAGGCGCGCGACTCCGAACAGGACGGCAATGTGCACGGCCATCCAGATCATGTCCGGCGACGAGGTACATCGGGGTCTGGAGCACGGCGTGAAGGTCGGCTCTCGCGCCGATCGCCGCAATCAGGAAGTAGAGCGCCATGAATCCCAGCTTCGAAGCGCCCGCCTCCTCCAGTTTCCGGACCGGCGTCAAGGACAGTGCCAGCGCCCCGGTCACCACAAACAAGACGGCCCAGGTGGTCTTGCTGATGATGGTGGGGTCGCCCAGGTCCGGCATCCGCTGTCCGGCGTAGACCGCCGCGACCGCGGCGGCGAACGCCAGGCCCAGGGTAATGGCGAGGTCCCTCACCTCGATCGGGTGGCGGTGGGATTGCAGCTCGCTCAAGTGAGCGTTGGTCTCTTCGATCGCGGTGGTATTGGCGCCGCTCCACCGGTCGAAGCGGTGCTGGAACGCGCTGAGAAACAGCAACACTCCCATCCAGCCGTAGCCCACCGCGGTATCGACCACGATGATCGGACCCAAGATCGAATCGGGCGTGCCCACGCTCTGCGCGATCGCCATCATGTTGGCCGCGCCACCGATCCAGCTGCCCGAGAGCGCGGCGAGGCCGGTCCAGGCCTGGTCGGGGAGCCAGTGCCCGACGGCCAGGAACGCCACCGGCCCGCCGATGATGATGCCGACCGTGCCGGCCAGCATCATGACCAGCGCCATCCATCCCATCTTGGCGAGCGCCGGGAGGTCGATGGTGATGACCAACAGAAACAGGGCGACCGGTAGGAGAAATCGGATGATCCAGTCATAGGCCGGCGAGGCAATGGGTGTGATGCCGAGCGCGGTCGAGACGGTCGGGACGAAATAGGCGAAGATGAGTGGCGGGACGACGGTGAAGAACTTCTCGAGCGCCGGAAATCCGCTGATCCAGAAGATGATGGCCAGCAGACCGCCCAGGTACGCGAAGACCAGCATCGGGTCGGACAGGAGGGCGGCAGAAGCCTGGGTTTCCATCGGCGATATCCTTAGAAGCTATCGGCTATCGGCTAACAGCTATCAGCTAACAGCTATCAGCTAACAGCTATAGCTACACAACACGCAGGAATCCGCACAAACTACCGTCATTGTCCTATAGCCGATAGCCGCTAGCAGTTAGTTCCGGATTGCCACTCACCCTGGCCCCCGGCAAGCCTATATTTGTGGCCGGGCCGGCCATTGGTGCAACCAGGCCCGCGCCGCCCGTCCTCATGGAAAGCACCGTCGCCAGTGACCCCCGCCAACGACGCCGAAGGAGCGTTGCATGACCGACTATCCCGGATCTCGATCGCACGCGCTGCAACAACAAGTGAGCCGAGGACTGCTCGTGGTCCTGCGAGTCTACCTGGGCGTCGTCATGCTGGTGGCCGGCTGGGCTAAGCTATCGGGCGAGGGGAGCTTCACCCCACGCCTGGTCGGCTTCGTCGAGAACGTCGGCCTCGAGCGCGGCTACGGCTTCTTCCAGGGATTCCTCCAGAGTGTCGTGCTGCCGCATGCCGGCTTGTTCGCGGGTTTGGTCAGCTGGGGCGAGCTCCTGGCCGGGCTGGCCCTGATCACAGGCACCGCGACTCGGCTCACGTCCGCCGCGGTCATTCTCATGCTCGGCGGCTACCTGCTCACCAAGGGCGCCACCCTCTGGCAGTCGTCGAGCAACGACGCTCCCATGATGTTCATCGCCCTGGTGCTGATGCTCGGCGCCGCGGGGCGCATGCTGGGTGTGGACCAGTATCTGGCGCGGAAGTGGCCCAAGGTACCGCTGTGGTAGGAGGAGTCATGCGACGGGTCCCGCGGTCGGTCCAGTTGGTGTGCGCCTTGGGTTTGCTGGCCGGGCCTGCGCAGGCTCAGGATGGCGACCTGGATCGGTTCCGGGCTCACTTCGAGCAGGCGACGAACGCCCTCGCGGCGGACGACACCGCCGGCTACACCAAGGCGCTCGAGCAGGCCTATCCGTTCCTCCCGGCGCGGCACTTGAACCGCCCGTTCGTCCAGTACCACCTGGCCCGTGCCTACGCCATGACCGGCGACAGCCTGTCGGCCGCGCGCTGGCTGTCCCAGATGCTGCAAGACCGGATCGAAGGGCTGATGCTGTACTACACGGCCTATGATATGGCGTTCGACCCGGTACGTTCCAGCAAGTCGTTCAAGGACGTCATGCGGCAAGTGGACACGCTCGAGGTCACCGCGACTCACGTGCAGGGCAACGTGTACCTGCTCGAGGGGGCCGGCTGCCAGATCGCGGCCCAAATCGGTCCGGACGGAATCCTGCTGGTGGACGCGGGCTATTCGCTGGCCGCGCCGGCCATCCTCCGCGCGCTCGGCGGCATTACCAAGGCCCCGATTCGCTACGTGATCAACACCCACTATCACGAGGATCACGTCGGCGGCAACGCGACGCTCGGCGCGGCAGCGGCGGTGATGGCGCACCCCAAGACGCGCGAGGCTCTGCTCGAGCCGCAGACTTTTATCGAAGGCGTCGTGGTGCCCCCGCACACCGGCCGCTCCCTGCCGACCCTTCTGGTCGAGAACCCTGTCTCCATCGAGTTCAACGGCGAGACGGTGCGCGTGTTCCCGCTCCCGGGCCATACCGAGGGCGACCTCGTCGTGCGCTTCGAGGGATCGAACGTGCTCCACATGGGCGACCGCTACTTCGCGTTGGCCTCGCCGTACATCTGGCCCGGGAAGCACGTCGATGCGTATGTGGCCACGATGGACAGCCTGCTCGCGACGCTCACGCCCGACACCAAGGTCATCGCGGGTCACGGCCCGGTGACGCCGGCGGCGTCGCTCAACGCGTCCTATCAAGCCACCCTCGAGCTGATCGACTTCGTCCGCATGGCAGTCAGCGCCGACAAGACCGTCGAGCAGACCAGGGCGATGGGCAAGGCCAGAGGCTTTCCCGAGCCGTGGGTCGCGGGAATCTACGAGGCGCTCACCGAGGAGTAGCCGATGGGAGACGCGGCGGTGGGCGAGGAGCAGGGGAGCGGATCCGTTCGCCGGCTGGCACACCTCCAGTTGATCGCGACCGCCGTCTTGTTCTCGACTGGGGGCGCGGCCATCAAGGCTACCGCGCTCAACGGGTGGCAGGTGGCGTCGCTCCGCTCCGGTTTTGCGGCGCTGACCTTGCTCCTCCTTCTGCCGGCCGCGCGCCGTGGCATCACCTTGCGCTCCAGCATGGTGGGCGTCGCGTTCGGCGCCACCATGGTGCTGTTCGTGGTGTCGAACAAGCTGACGACCGCGGCCAACACCGTGTTCCTGCAGTCGACGTATCCCCTCTACATCCTGTTGCTGAGTCCGCTCCTCCTTCGCGAGCCGATCCGCCGGCGCGACGTGGTCTTCATGGCCGTCGTCGCCCTCGGCTTCGCACTGTTCTTCGTCGGGGTCGATGCGCCCATGGCGACGGCGCCGGACCCGCTCCGCGGCAACATCCTCGCCGCGACGTCGGGCCTCACCTTCGCACTCACCATCATGGGGCTCCGGTGGATGAGTTCCAGGGCAGGGAAGGACAGTGGGGAGGGCACGGCTGCGGGAGCTATTCTGATGGGCAACGTGTTCGCCTGTCTGGTGACCCTGCCGGCTGCGCTCCCGATCGCGGGCTCCGCCGCCGATTGGATGGTGATCGGTTATCTGGGCGTATTCCAGATCGCGGTAGCGTACATCTTCCTGATCACCGCGGCGCGACACTTGTCGGCGGTCGAGATCGCCATTGTGCTCATGATCGAACCGGTGCTCAATCCCGTGTGGGCCTGGCTCGTGCATGGTGAGCGGCCCGGCGCCTGGCCGCTCGTGGGAGGGGCCATCATCGTGTTGGCGACGATCACGAAGACTCTGATCGGTGCGCGGGCCGTGCCGGAACCGGTGCGCTCGTGACCGCGTTGATCGAGACGGTCCGGGTGAGGCATGGGCAGGCGCCGCTCTGGCCGTATCACGTGGAGCGGCTGGAGCGGAGCTGTGCCGCGTTGGCGATCCCGTTTCCTGTGGACCTGGCGCCGCCGGTTGGCGGAGACCATCGCGTGGTGCGATACCAGGTCTCGCCGAGCGAGGTGGAGGTGAGCGAGCGGCCGCTGGGGAATACGGCACCGGTGGGACTGGTGACCGCACGCACGCTCCACCAACCGTATCCCGACAAGACCACCGATCGTGCGGCGTTCGACGCGGCGTTGGAGGAAGCAAGAGCCGCCGCCGCGGATGACGCGCTGTTGTTGACGCCGGAGGGTTACGTGGCCGAGGGGTGTATTTGGAGCGTGTTCTGGTGGGAGGGAGATCGGATTGCGTGCCCCGCGTCGTCGCTGGGTGTCTTGCCGGGTGTGGCCAGGGCTCGGTTGGGCGAGCGGGTAGGGCCGCTCCTGGAGCGGCACGTGGAGCGGGGGTACTTGGAGGGGCGGCCGTTGTTCGTGGCGAATGCCGCGCGCGGGGTGGTGCCGGTGTCGGAGCTGGACGGGGTGCCGGTGCCGGAATCGCCTGATCTGGCGCGTGTTGTCGCGCTATTTTGGCCTTGACCCAACCCGATGCCGGGCCTTAACTTCACCGGGCTCTGGGGGTCTTTTTGGCCGAACCGGAGTGCGTGGTGGTTGTAGCTCAATCGGTTAGAGCGCCGGACTGTGGCTCCGGAGGTTGCGGGTTCGATCCCCGTCAGCCACCCTTGCCGCCACCCCTCCTCGGAGTGGGTGAGTAGGAGGGTAGTTTGTCATTCCGAGCGTCCGACTGCCTGCTCCCTACTGACCTGGGAGAGGCAGGGTGGGGTCGGGGCTTAGGTCCGTAGCTCAAGTGGTAGAGCACCGGTCTCCAAAACCGGGGGTTGCAGGTTCGAGTCCTGCCGGGCCTGTGGAGGAGCTATTGGCTAACGGCTAACGGCTATCAGTTGACTGATGCCCAATGACCGATAGCAGATAGCCGATAGCTGTTAGCTTTTTTTCACGGCGCTATCGTCTAGCGGTGAGGACGCCGCCCTCTCAAGGCGGAAACACGGGTTCAATTCCCGTTAGCGCTATACATACCGTGGTTCCGGCCCCATCGTCTAACGGTTAGGACACCACTCTTTCAAGGTGGTAATAGGGGTTCGATTCCCCTTGGGGCTATGGGGGAGACCCCGGTGGGTGAGTTTGATTGGAAAGAGCTATCAGCTATCAGTCTCTGCAATCTTGAAGTTCCGAGGGACTGATAGCCGTTAGCTGATAGCAGTCAGCGGTGGATACGTACTAACGCTGCACCCGACCGATAGCTGATAGCCGATAGCACTTGAACGCGCTTTGATGGCAGTTTTGAGATTCTTTCGCCCCGCTAGCTCAATTGGTAGAGCAGCTGACTCTTAATCAGGAGGTTCTAGGTTCGAGTCCTAGGCGGGGCACTGACT
This sequence comes from uncultured Gemmatimonadales bacterium, assembly GCA_963815325.1. GTDB lineage: Bacteria > Gemmatimonadota > Gemmatimonadetes > Gemmatimonadales > GWC2-71-9 > JABDII01. Next base: position 700,560 of record CAWFGG010000002.1, on the reverse strand, counting down.
CGGCGACGTGCATGACGTCGCCGGTCTTGTTTCGGGGGAGGTCCAGGTTGCGCCGGCTCGCTGGACGCGAACCGGCGCTCGGTTCGCGCGCACTCGGCCGCTGGCCGCGGCCTCAATTGCGCTCAGCGTGCCGACGGCCCGCTGACGCGGACCACTGCACGGTTCGCGCTCGGTCGGCCGCCTGCCGCGGCCTCACTTGCGCTCAGCGTCGAGTCCTAGGCGGGGCACTGCATACATGACACAGGACTTAGGCCCACTCGAAGGTGGGCCTTTTTCGTGGATGTCGTGGGAGAAATCGTCGGGCAGGCGAAGAGTCTGCTCTTTCAGTCGGAAAGACAGACGTCTATCATTAGACGGTTCAGCGGAAAACAGGGCGGAGGCGTCGCTTGAGACCTGAGGACCTGGCGCGAGCCGAGGAGCTGTTCCATCGCCTGGCACCGCTGGAGTCCGCGGCGCGTGCCACCGCGCTGGCGGAGATCTCGAGTAAAGATCCGGCGCTCGCCGCGGAGATCGAATCGCTGCTGGCCGCGCACGACAGCGACGGTGTGCTCGACCGTCTAACCGCCGAAATCGCGCCCGAGCCCATCGGGCCCCACGGATCTTCTCCGCTTTCCTCCGACACCCTCTGCGGCACATCGATCGCGCAGTACGAGATCGGCGAGCTGATCGGCCGCGGCGGGATGGGCGATGTGTACCGCGCCCGGGATACGAAGCTGGGCCGCGACGTGGCGCTGAAGTTCCTCCCCGCGTGGCTGAGCCGCGATCCATCAGCCCGGGACCGGTTCCTGGTGGAGGCGCGGGTCGTGTCGTCGATCGACCACACCAACGTCTGCGCGCTTCACGACATGGGCGAGACGACCGACGGCCAGCTCTACCTCGTCATGCCCTACTACGAGGGCGAGACCCTGAAGCGGCGTCTGGCCGACGGCCCGCTGCCGACGCCCGAGGCGATCCAGATTGCGCTGCAGACGGCCCGCGGCCTGGCGGCGGCCCACGAGCGCGGGGTCGTACACCGGGACATCAAGCCGTCCAACCTGCTGCTCACCAACCGCGGGCGGGTGAAGCTCCTCGACTTCGGCGTTGCCAAGCTGGCCGACGTGAGCCTGACTCGAACCGGCCAGACTCCCGGGACGATGAGCTACATGTCACCGGAGCAGCGCACGGGGGGCGAGGTGGATGCCCGCTCGGACCTGTGGTCGCTCGGCGCCGTGCTGCATGAGATGCTGACGGGCCGCCGGCCGGCGACCGAACCCGACGGAGTCACCGCCGCGCTGGTGTCCGTCCCGCGGGCCGTGGCGGAGATCGTGAGCCGGCTGCTCGCGGCGTCGGCGGAGGAGCGCTATCCCGACGCTCGTTCGCTCGCCCAGGACCTGGGGGTCTTGGCCGACGGGGGGAAAGGCCTGGACGCGCGTCCGGCGCCGTCTGTGCAGCGGTTCCTGGCGGAGCTGAAGCGCCGCCACGTGTTCCGGGTGGCCGCGGTGTATGGGGTGATGGGCTTCGCCGTCATCGAGGTGGCCGGCGCCGTGTTTCCGCACATCCCGCTTCCGGCCTGGACCGTCACGCTCCTCGTGTGGCTGGTGCTGCTGGGCTTCCCGCTGGCGCTCGTGCTGGCCTGGGCCTTCGAGATGACGCCGGGCGGCCTGCGGCGCACGCGTAGCGTCCGCCCCGCGATTCTTGACGCCATCGTCGCCCAACCGGCCAGCCGGCGGTGGCCGATCGGGCTGGTGGGCGCCCTGGGCGGCGCGTTGATCGTGGCCGCGGCCTGGTTCGCCCTCGGGGACCTGCGCAGCGGAACGGGGCCCGCGGGCGGAAGGCCCCGCGTGACCCCGGACGCGACCGGCGATGCCGCCCCCGGTGTGGCCGTCCTGCCCTTCCGGACGGTCGGAGACGAGGTCGCCGACCTTCGCGAAGGCATGGTGGACCTGCTGTCGTTCAACTTCGACGACGTACCGGGCCTGCGGAAGATCGACCCGCAGTCGATCATGTCCACCTGGAACCGGACAGCGGGCGAAGGGCAGGAGACGGACCCGACCACCGCCGTCACCGTGGCCGAGCTGCTGGGCGCCAGGTACGCCCTGACGGGAAGCGCCGTGCAGATCGGCGACCAGGGAATCGTCCGACTGGGAGCCAGCGTGTACGACGTCCGGTCGGCCACCCTTCTCGGCTCCACGCAGGTGGAGGGACGGACCGACAGCCTGACCGCGCTGATCGACCGGCTCGCGGTCGAGCTTGCTGCGACTCGGGCTGGTCCCGACCGATGCCGGCTACCCTCGTCCCGAATCTCGCTCGTGCCACCACAGCGTCGCTCCCCGCACTCAAGGCGTACCTGGCGGGCGAGCGGGAGTATCGCCGGGGCCGGTGGTTCCCGGCCGCCGCCCATTTTCGCGAGGCGGTGGAGCTCGACACCACGTTTGCACGAGCGTTCTATCGCCTCGGATCGGCGATGCTGTCGGCTGGTACCGGTCGCAGGGCAGCACAAGAGTATCTCGTTCGTGCCGCCACTCTCGCCGCAGGACTCCCCGAGCGAGATTCGTTGCTGTTGTCAGTGCAGCAGTCTCGCGCAAATGTTGCCTCTGGAGCGTTGGAGTCCGCACTCCGGCGCCTGACAACGAAATATCCCGACGACGCCGACGGCTGGAATGCGATGGGGGAACTCCGTTTTCACACGGGAGGTAGGGATTTCCGGTCGCCCGCGGAATACCGAAACGCCTTCGAGCGGGCGATAGCGCTCGCTCCCCACTCCACTGAACCATACATGCACCTGCTGGACGATGCGTTCGCCCGCCTGGACTCCAGCCGCGTCCGCTCACTGCTCGATGCATCCGGCATGGACCAGTCACAGTTCTGTTTCAGGCTCGTGTACGATCTGCGGTGGGGCGGGGACATCGATCGGCGACGCGCCCTGGCTGCGCTGGATACGCTCCCGAACGACTGCGTTCGAGGTGACTGGGGCGTGTGGGACGTCTGTCGTCGCCGTTGCAGCGGCCGATGAAGTCTTCGGGGCGGCGGAACGAGCCGGGCTGGCCCTGCTGCGCCCGGAATCTCCCCCGTTGGCAGCCCTTGTGGCTCTAGGACTGATAACCCAAGGGCACCTCTTCCGCGGAGAGGTGCGCGCGGCCCGCGCGATCGTGGACCGCGCGGACGATCACCCGGCGCTCCGGGACAAGGCCGATCTCAACTCGCTCACACTTCGAATGTCTCCCTACGCTGATAGCTCGGCCGCCTCAGCCGCCGACCGGCTCGCGAAGTCGCTTGCCGGGGGATCCGGAGCGCTCCGGAAACAGCTTCTCGCTCGGCCTGTACGCCATCGACAATGTCGCGGGAGAGCGACCTCTCCGCGTCGCTGCGGGAGCTCGAGACTCAGGCCGCCGCCGACACTGACCACAGCACGGGCCGATTCCATCGCGGCCTTCCTCGAAATACTGCGCACTTATGCTGCGCTCAGACAGGGAGACCTGGACCGGCTTCGGGATTTCGAGACCGCGCAACGGGTCTTCATCTCTATCTCGAGAGTGGCTCGTTCCCTCGCTACGATGTCGGGCGCCTTCTGCTGGAGGCCGGACGCTTCGACGACGCGGAGCGGTACTTCCTCAGCCTGTATCCCGATTCGCGTGCTACGTCCCCGCCCAGTACCAGCTCGGCCGCGTCTACGAAGCGCTCGGCGAGCGCGAGAAGGCGCGAGAGCACTACCGCATCTTCGTGGAATGGTGGAATGACGCCGACCCGGAGCTCCAGCCCTGGGTGGAGGAAGGCCGCGCGGGCCTGGCCCGGATGGGCGGGTAGTCGATCGCGGTTGAGCGAGAGGTCGGGTCAAAGCCCCGTCACTGAGTATCCGTCGCCAGCGCCCGGTTGAGCCACGCCCGCGCCAGCTGCCAGTCGCGCGACACCGTGGCTTCCGCGATCCCCAACGCTTCCGCCATTTCCGGAATCGTCATGCCCGCGAAGAAGCGGCACTCGACGACCCGCGCCTGGCGCGGCCACTCTTTCTCGAAGGTGGTCAGGGCCTCTTGCAGGGCAAGGAGTTCTTCAGCCTGGGAATCGGTCAGCGCAAGTGAGTCGTGCAGTTCGACTTGGACCCGGTCTCCTCCACGCTTCGCCGCCCGGCGGCGGACCGCGTAGTCGACCAGAATCCTCCGCATCGCTCGGGCGGCCTCGGCGCAGAACTGGGCGCGGTTCTGCCATTCCATACGGTCGAGACGGGCGAGCTTGAGATAGGCTTCGTGGACCAGCGCGGTCGTGCAGAGGGAGTGATCGGCGCGTTCGCCGCGCAACTGCCGGTGGGCGATGCTGCGGAGCTCTTCGTAGAGCCTGAGCGCAAACGCGTCCAGTGAACCTGCGACCTCGCGGTCCGGTCCCGACGGTGGCCGGGACTCACCCTCATCCATGAGGGGGTATAATAACCGTCTATCCGGATAGGACTCAATTCAGGGTCGCCCGACTCTTCGTCCACCTCACCGCGAGCGCGCCGCTACAGCTCCTCCAGGAAGGCGATCAGCGCATCGACCTCGGCCGTGCCGAGCCCCAGGGGGCCGATCCCGAGCCGCTTGGCCGCCGGCGATTCACTGAATGCGGAGCTGTTGTAGAACTCTACCACGGCCCGCAGGGTCGGCATGCTGTTGTCGTGGAAGAACGGCGCCGTGTTCCGGATTCCGCGCAATTGCGGCGTGTTGAACGCGCTGCCCGACCAGCAGTCGGGAGAGCCCGGCTCGATCCGGCAGCGGCCCGGATCCGGCACCGAGCCTCCGCTGGGTGCTAGGATGTTGTGGAACTGGTTGTCGGTGAACATCGGCGGCAGGTGGCAGGCCGTGCACCGCGCCGCGCCGAAGAACAGCTCATGACCCTCGCGAGCCTCGGCGGTCTTGAGCCTCAGGCCCAGTCCCCCGGTCTCCGGCTCGCGCATCGCCTCCTCGAATGCGACGATCGCATCCAGCTCCTCGGCTGTCGGAAGCCGCTCGCCCGGACGATCAGCCGCGCCGTCCAGCAAGTGCAGTGTCGCGGCCTCGAGCGCCTGCTCCTGCAGCGTCGTGGCGCGCCCGTCGGCCGTGAAGGGGCCGGTATTCCGCACGTTGCGGATGGTCGGGATGGCCCGGAACACCGTCACGTCGGGCTCGAACAGCGACGACCCGCCGAGCGGGTAGCGGAGCATGCCCTGTTGGGCCTGCACCGGATCGAAATCCATGACTCCGGCGAAGAACGGGTCATCGGGCGGAAGGACCGCGATGTCGGCGGGGGTGAGCACAAGTGTGGGGCTAGGGTGGCAGCTGCCGCAGGTACGGCCGTTGCCGCCGAAGGTCTCCTCGAAGAACAGGCGGCGGCCCTCTTCGACCAGCGCGGGCCGTCCGCCCGCGATCGCGACCGCTTCCGCGCCCGACCCCACCGGCTCTCCAAGCCCGGCGGGATCGGACGCTCCGACGTCGCACGCCAACATTAGCACGAGCAGCACCAGCAGGGCACGATCGGTCGGAGTCATCATCCCTCTCAGTTCAAGAATTGCGCGACCTGCACGGTTGCACATGCGTTGGGTGGGCAGCCACCGTTGAACGTGCTCAGCTGTGCGTTGCCCGGGAGCTTCGGGCCGCGCCGACCGCAGGAGGTCACCGAAGGCTGATATGGCCCCGGTAAAAGTAATCTCCTGTTACGACATCGTCCTTGAAGTCGAGCCGGCCGGTGGCACCCTCGAATCCACCGGTGCCGCTGCCCGCGACGATCGGGTGCTGGCAGCGTCCGCGGACCTCTGAGCCGTTAGTCACGTCCGGTTCCCACGAAGACGAGAATTTGTAGGTCGTGGTAAATGTCCCCTCGGGCCCGCCATCGAAGCTGCCGACGAAGACCTCTTCACCGCGCTCCTGGTACACCCCACTCGGGGCCCCGTTATCTCTGCTGGTCACGACTTTCGTGTACCAGCAACCTTCCAGGCTCCCGTGCATCGCGATGCCGGGGTACGTGATGAAGTCCTCATACCCGGTCGGAGGGGCCGGGCACGCACCTGCGTCGAAGAACCCAACCCCCGATATCTGCGTCGTCGCCGCGCTCGCGGCAAAGCTGGGCAAGAATTGTGCAACCTGCACGGTCGCACATGCGTTGGGCGGGCAGCCACCGTTGAACGTGCTCAGCTGAGCGTTGCCCGGGAGCTTCGGGCCGTGGTGACGGACGGCGAGATGGATCTGCGCTCCGAACACGTCGAGCAGGCCGGTGCCGATGTCCCCGGTGTCTCCCGTGTTGACGCGGCCTGAGAACGTGGCCGTCCCGCTTCCTCCCACGACTTGTCCCGCGCCGTTGAACAGATCCGCGCCGACGGCCGGGTTGGACTCGTCGCCGGGATTGCAGGCATTCGGGGTACGGCACGCCGACGGATTGTTGAAGACGGCGACCCAGAGAGTGTATGCATCTCCGGCGATGAGCCCGTTGGTCTTCAGCTTGAAGTTCACGCCGTTCGGGAAGCGCATGAGCTCGGCGACGGCGCCGGGGATGATCGCGCCACCGAAGGGCGGGGTCGCGGTGACGATGGAACTGGTTGCCACGAAGGCCGCCTGCTCCGCGCTCTGGATGGCTGTCGCCACGCTGTCGGCCTCCGTGGGCGATTCTGCGCACCCCGCGGCGAACGCCACGGCCAGCATCGGTGCAACGAAATGTCTTGCGCGCATGATTCCTCCTGGTGAGTGCCGGGCAGTTCCTTCGCCGCCCTGTACCAGAAGAAGCCGAAAAGCTGTCTCAATCTTGTCACGAGGCGGTGGCGCCTGGCGGCCCGTGCAGGCCAAACTTGGCTTTACCAACAACCTCGACTGTTCTGTAACGCCATACACCACAACACGTAACACAACTGGCGCAAACTCAGCCAAACTCGCTGTTCGTGACTCTTAATCAGAGGTTCTAGGTGGCAGCGGGCCCGCTTCAGTGAAGCGTTTCTGGTGCTCCGTGCCCACGATGTCGGGCTGACGCTCGACTACGTGCCGGATGGCGCACCCTAACCACCGCGTGCAGTGGGCGGGCCTTGCCGGGGCTCGAGGAAGTCGTTGATTTGTGGGCGGGCGAGCGAGCCGGCCCGCGACGGACGGATTCGTGAGGCTGCAGCACGACACTTCTACAACCGGACACCCGCACTATGAGCAGGCTTCGAACCAGCCGGAGAATCGCGCGCGATGTCTTCCTGCGAAGCCTCGGGGTCGAGCGGTCCTATCGACCACCTGCCTTGTTCCGACACCCGGATTGGAACTTTGAGCCCCTCCTGAAGCTGGTCGTGGCGTACCACCTCCGAGCGCGTCCGGATTTTACCTTTGTTCAGGTGGGCGCGTTCGATGGGTTGGTCGAAGATCCCGTTCACCCCTTGGTAGAAGCCTTTGGCCTGCGGGGCTTAGTCATCGAGCCACAGCCGAGACTCTTGAATACGCTGAAGGCGACCTATGCAAACCACCCCCAGGTGCGTGTTGTCAACGCGGCTGTGGCGGACGCGAATGAAGAGCGAGACTTCTACACGACCGCGCGCGGGCCGTCTCGGAAGGCGTCCTTCTTCCGGCCCCACTTGCTCAAACACGGGGTCCCTGAGGCCCAGATCCAGACGCTCAAGGTGCGGTGCGCCACGCTCGCCCGCTTGGTGCAGGAGCACGGCCTCGCCAGATGTGATATGCTGCAAATCGATGCGGAGGGGTATGATTACCAGATAATCCGAACAATCGACTTCCAAACTGTCCAGCCGCTGATTATCCGCTTCGAGCATGCGCACATGACGAATGATGAGTGTGATCAATCCATCAAGCTCCTAGCCGCTCATGGCTTCCGGTTCATCGCGGAGCGACGGGACATCATTGCATTGCGAGAGCTGTAAGCACAAAACCACGCCGAGCGATCGTCGCCTGGGAATGGACGGTACCCGTACGAGACTTGCCTCAACATCCTCCACTCGCCGCGTGAGGTCGTTGACATGTCGCGGACTGTCCAGCCAGGCTTGGCTTGGGGTAGGCGTTCAGCCATTCCGGCGCGACCGCAGTATCTTCCACCCCTTGCCCAACCGACCGGAGACAGGCCCAGGTCCCATGAGCCCACGATACGAGCACCCAGTTCGTTTCCTCTGGCCCGTCGCCGTGCTGGTGGCGGCAGCCTGCGCCTCGAGCGGCAGCACGTCTGCATCCCCGGCCCCCGCGCCGGCCGACACCCGCACCGCGGAGCTCGAGGCGATCTACCGGGCCCGGCTCGACAGCGCCCGCACGCGCTTCAGCCCGGCCGACGTCCACTTCTTTACCGGCATGATCGGGCACCACGCCCAGGCGCTGGTCATGGCAGCCCTGGTACCCACCCACGGGGCCAGCTCCCGCTCTCGAACCCTCGGCGCCCGTATCACCAACGCCCAACAGGACGAGATCGCCCTCATGCAGCGCTGGCTCCGCGACCGGAACCAGCCGGTGCCGACATACGAAATCGATGGCATTACCCTGACGATCCACGGGGCCGACCATGCCATGCACATGCCGGGCATGCTCACCCAGGCCCAGCTCGAACAACTCGACCAGGCCCGAGGCCGGGAATTCGACCGGCTCTTCCTTACATATATGATCCAACACCACCAGGGCGCCGTCACCATGGTCGACGACCTCTTCGCAACCGACGGCGCGGCCCAGGGCGACATGGTGTTCAAGCTCGCCTCGGATATCCAGGTGGACCAGCGCACCGAGATCGCCCGAATGAAGCAGATGCTCGAGACCAGTAACCCTTAAGCCCCAACGTTAGGAATCCCCCCATGAATCGTGTTGCTCCTCTGTTCCTCATTGCCGGGATGATCGGCCTCGCCACGGCCGCCTGCGCCCCGTCGACCTCGACGTCGAGCGCTGTTGGTGCCGCGCCCGCCTCGGCGGCCGTCGCGCCGAGCCCTGACCCTCGGGTCGGGCTCCGGGCCGGATTGTTCGACGCCGAGACCGCGGTGTGGAACTTGAACGTCCTCTCCACCACGCCTACGCCTGAGGCCTTTCTCGGCGTGTCCAACTCGGACCTCGCATTCACCGGGAAGTACGCCATCCAGGGCAACTACAACGGCATCCAGGTGTGGGACATCTCGAACCCGCGCCAGCCCTCGCTCGTGGTGGGGTACGTCTGCCCCGCGTCGCAGAGCGATGTCTCGGTGTACCAGAATCTCTTGTTCGTGTCGGGTGAGGACTTCGGCGGCCGGCTCGATTGCGGCACCGAAGGCGTCGCCGAGGCAGTCAGCACCGAGCGGCTCCGCGGGATCCGGATCTTCGACATCAGCGATATCCGGAACCCGCGCTACATCGCCAACGTGCAGACCTGCCGCGGCTCGCACACCCACACGGTGCTGAAGGATCCGAACGACGACGAGAACGTCTACATCTACGTCTCGGGCTCGGCGCCGGTGCGCCCGGCCGAGGAGCTGCCCGGCTGCGTGGCCGCACCGCCGAGCGAAGACCCGAACTCGGCCCTGTTTCGGATCGAAGTGATCCGGGTGCCGCTCGCGCATCCGGAGCAGGCGGCTATCGTGAGCTCGCCCCGCATCTTCCAGGACCTCATGGCTCCGGAGACGCACGGCGCGTCGCCGGCCGACTTGGTTGAGATCGAGAAGGCGAAAGCACGCGGCGCCTTCGTATTCCAAATCCAGGATGAGTACCAAGTGCTGCCAGACCGGTACGCGGCCAGGCTGCTCGACAGCGTGGTCACCGCGCGCGGCGGAAGTGGTGCCCCGACATCGGCCGATAGCGCCGCCTTGCGGAGCGGGATCCAAGCCATGATCGAGCGGATGGTCGGCAGGCAGCCTTCTGGTCCCCGACCCGGCCCCTCGCAGTGCCACGACATCACCGTCTATCCGGCGATCGGTTTGGCCGGCGGGGCGTGCGGTGGGTACGGGCTCCTGCTCGACATCAGCGATCCCGTCAATCCGATCCGGATCGGCGCCGTGAGCGATACCAACTTTTCCTATTGGCACTCGGCGACCATCAACAACGACGGCACCAAGATCCTGTTCAGCGACGAATGGGGCGGTGGTGGCGGACCGAAGTGCCGGGCCGCGGATCCCATGGAGTGGGGCGCCGATGCCATCTTCACCCTCGAGAACCGGCAAATGCGGTTCAAGAGTTACTTCAAGATGCCCGCAGCGCAGACCCCGCAAGAGAACTGCGTGGCGCACAACGGCTCGTTGATCCCGATCCCGGGGCGTGACGTGATGGTGCAGGCCTGGTACCAGGGCGGCATCTCCGTGTTTGATTGGACCGACGCCGCCAACCCGGTAGAAATTGCGTTCCATGACCGCGGGCCGGTGAACGCCGCGGCGATGGAAAGCGGCGGAAGCTGGTCGGTGTATTGGTACAACGGCGTCATCGTGAGCTCCGAGATCGCACGCGGGCTCGACATCTTCGAGCTGACGCCGAGCACGTACTTGTCGCAAAACGAGATCGACGCGGCGCGGTCGGTCCGGCTCGACCACTTCAACGCCCAGGGCCAGCAGCGGTTCGTCTGGCCGGCGACATTCGCGCTGGCGCGGGCCTACCTCGACCAGCTCGAGCGGTCCCGAGGGGCTTGCCGCGGACCGGATTGCGGCGGCACGCGCCGAGCTGGCGACCGCCGAGAAGGGCATCGGGTGAGGCCCGGCGCGCTCCACTCAGAGACCTGATGGCCGGGCTCGAGCGCGACGCGAGCAGAAGCAGCGAGGCCCGGAAGGTGCGGATGCTTTCGGCCACGGTGCGCGAGTTGGCGGACGCTGCGCGCTAGCGCCGACTCGATGACGTGAAAGAACGGGGGTGCGCCGGCTGCGCACCCCCGTTCGCGTTCCTGCCGCGGGTCAACTGGGGACCCGGCCTGTGCGGGGCCGTGGTGTGTCCGAGTGCGCGACTATGCCGAGCCGCTCGGCCGATGGGTGTCCCACCAGGCGGCCGACTGCCCGGCATCCCATGGCCGCTCGAATGGTACTGAGCGGAGCAGCGCGGCCAACGCGTCCGCCGTCGGGGGCCGCGCGGCGGGCTCCTTGGCCAGGCATGCCATGACGGCTGCCTCCAACTGCTCCGGTATCGGTAGCTCGGTCCGCTCGGACAGCGGCACCGGCGGTTGCTTGACGTGAAGCATCATCGTTTCCATCGACGTCCGCCCGGCGAACACCTGTGTCCCCGTCAACACCCAGTACGCAACGCAGCCCAAGGCGTAGAGGTCGACCCGGCCGTCGACCGGGCCGCCCATGGCCTGTTCGGGCGCCATGTACGCCGGGGTACCGCCCACGACGTTCTCGGCCGTGAGCTGTGGATCGCGGGCGCGGTCGGCCCCGGCGCGCTTGACCATGCCGAAATCGAGGACCTTGATCCAATCGGTCTCGCGGCCAAAGCGACAGGTGTAGATGTTGGCCGGCTTGATATCGCGATGAATCAGGCCGGCCTCGTGCGCCTCGCCCAATGAGTGACACACCTGGGTCAGCATGTGCACCACGCGTTCCGCCGGCTGCGGACCGAATTGCCGGACCAGGGTGTCGAGATCGAATCCGTCCAGCAGCTCCATGACGTAGTAGAAGGTCCCGTCGTCGGCCACGCCGAAGTCGTACAGCTCGACCGTGTGAGGACACCGCATGGTGGCTGTTGCCTGGGCCTCCCGCTCGAACCGGTGGAGCACGCGGCTCCGCTCTACCTGGGTGATACCGAGGGACTCGGGTCGCACCAGTTTGATTGCTGCCGGGCGCGCCAACAGCCGGTGCTCGGCCCGCCACACTTCGCCCATCCCGCCCACGCCAAGCCGATCCACCAGCCGGTAGCTCCCGAGCTCGCGGGCACGCCGCACCTCCGAGCCCAGATGGTAGACGACACGCGCGGCGACGAATGCCATGGCGACGATGAGCACGTACGGAAAAATCAATGCGAAGAAGAATCCGAACGGGCTCAGCACTACCGTGGTCAGGCCCAGCGATGATAAGATCGCGAACGCGACGGGGACCGCGCTGACCGAGAGGAGGGCTGCCACAAGAGCTCGGCGGGGCGGGCTCGGGACGACCACCGTGAAGAACATGACCCACACCGACACCCACGACAGCCCGAACCCCCCGGCCCCGGCCACGTTCTCCATCCCGACGTACTTGATGGCCGAGATGACGCCCTGGTACTCGGCGACGGCGATCCCGACGCTTCCCAGCACCTCGAAGAACAACCCGACATGGAGCTTGCCAGCCGGCGGAAGGGCCGACCATCGGATGATGCCGTAGACGATGAGCCCCAGGAAGATCGACAGGATCGGTGGGCCGATGGTGCGGAATGTCGTGAAATACGTCGATACACACGCGACGTTCGGATTCACCTGGGCGAGGAGCAGGCAGAAGGCGTTGGGGAAGATCGCCGCGAGGAAGAACACGGCGGCATAGAGCAAGGCCACGATGCGGAGCCGTCGGACCGACGCTTCTAGAAGGTCGGACGGCAGTCGGACCGAGGCGTGCGAGGCGATCTCCTGCTCGGCGGTGGTAGGCCGGCGGAGCCGGAGTTCAGGGTGCTCGCTCTGCTCAGCGTCACGCATGACCAACATTAGCCCTTCGAGGCGACGAGCGGGAGACGGTCAGCTGAATTCGCGCCTCACTCCGCGGCGTCCTCCCTTGCGGTCGGGCCTCTGCCTAGGGAACATTTAGCCCCTTATGAAGCATCCTTCGACGGCATGACATTCACTGAGCGAGGACGCCTTCTAGCGGAAACGAATCTCCGCAACGCACGGAAGGAGATCGATGGAATGGCTACCCCGAAGAAGCAGGAATGCGTGTGCGCCGATTGCGGCATCACCATTACCGGAGTGCCCGTCGTTCCGTCTCCAGGTGCGGGACCGACCCCGGCACAAATCGAAAAGCTCAAGCCGACGGTCTTCCTCTGCGCCGAGTGCGCCAAAGACCGGGGCCTCTCGTTCGATGAGGTGGCCGTGGGGAAGGCCGGGAGTGACCCTGCCTAAGCCGTCAGCCTGCGGCTCGGTGCCTCGAGTGAGGCCGATCACTGGTACGGGAGTGGATCCACCCTGAAAATCTGGATCGATGCTGATGCGGCACCGCGGGACGTGAAGGAGGTCGTGTTCCGTGCTGCTAAGCGGCTCGAGATCGAAACCATCCTGGTCGCAAACCAACGGCTCCATACACCGCCGGGTTATCCGCTGGTGAGCGCCATCCGGGTCGATGGCGGGGATGATGTGGCCGACCGATACATCGCGGACCATGCCGGCGCGGGCGATTTGGTCGTCACGCAGGACATACCCCTGGCCGCGCTCTTGGTACCCAAGCAGGTGGCCGTGCTCGACCCGCGCGGCGAGGAGCACACGGCTGAGACGATCGGCGAGCGGCTCTCGGTGCGGGACCTGATGGAGCAGGCGCGCCTGGCGGGGATGGTGACCGGTGGGCCGCCGCCATTCGATGCCCGAGCCAAACAGGCCTTCGCCGCGGCCTTGGACCGGGTGCTCACGCGATTGCGTCGCTCGACGTGATGCGCGTGGTCAGGGGCTACTCGCGTTCTTTCCATTAAAGGCTGGGCGAGACCTTGTAATTTCTCGAACATCGCTAAGATTGAGTTGGAACGGTCGCATTGTCCTGGCACGAGGAATGGGCCTGGTGTGCGATCCCGCCGCGCACCAGAGCTTACCACTACGAGGGCATCATGAAGCTCACCATCAACGGCACGCAGCACGACGTGGACGCCGCTCCCAACATGCCGCTCCTCTGGGTCATCCGGGACCTGGTCGGCCTGACCGGGACCAAGTTCGGCTGCGGCATTGCGCAATGTGGGGCCTGCACGGTGCACATCGACGGGGTACCCCGCCGCTCGTGCGTCACCTCGGCTTCCAGCGTCGAGGGCAAGCAGATCACCACCATCGAGGGGCTGTCGCCCAACGGGAGCCACCCGGTCCAGCGGGCCTGGGCCGACCTGGACGTGGTGCAGTGCGGCTACTGCCAGTCGGGGCAGATCATGACGGCGGCCGCCCTCTTGGCCGACAAGCCCAAGCCCAGCGATGCCGACATCGACGCCGCCCTAGCGGGTAACCTCTGCCGCTGCGGCACCTATCAGCGGATCCGTGACGCGGTGCATCGCGCCTCGGAATTGGCTGCGGGTTGAACCGGCCGGAGCCATTCCAGCGAACTGTGATGGATATTCGAGCCGTTGAAAGGAGCCGTTCCCGTGACCGCTAAGCCACAGCCCACTCGCCGCGATTTCTTGAAGACCGGCGCCGCCGTCTCCGGCGGGCTGGTGATCGCCTTCGCCGTCCCAGGCGCTCGGCGTTTCGTTCAGGCGGAGGCCATGTCCGGCGCCGAACCGTTTGCACCGAATGCGTTTCTGCGGATCGGCAATGACGACACCATGACCGTGCTCTTGGCGCACTCGGAGATGGGCCAGGGTATCTGGACCACGCTGACCGATGCTGATCGCCGAGGAGCTGGACGCCGACTGGAGCAAGATCAAGGTCGAGCACGCGCCGGCGGCGCCGGTCTACGCGAACACCGCCTTCGGCATTCAGGTCACCGGCGGATCGACCACCACGTGGTCCGAGTTCCAGCGCTACCGCGAGGCCGGAGCCATGGCCCGCACGCTCCTGGTAGAGGCCGCGTCCCAGCGCTTCGGCGTGCCGGTATCAGCCTGCCGCACCCAAAACGGTGTGGTGTTGGCCGGTGACAATCGCGCGACCTTCGGTGAGTTGGCCGATGCCGCCGCCAAGCTGCCGAAGCCCGCGAGTGTCACACTCAAAGACCCGAAGGACTGGCTGATCATCGGCAAGCCAACCAAGCGGCTCGACACGCCGGAGAAGATCACCGGCCGCGCCAAGTTCGGCATGGATGTCCAGTTCGACGGGCTGCTCACGGCCCTGGTCGCGCGGTCGCCGGTGTTCGGTGGTACGGTCAAGTCATTTGACGCAACCAAGGCTAAGGCCGTGCCCGGCGTGCGTGACGTAGTCCAAGTGCCGAGCGGCGTCGCTGTGCTGGCCGACCACTTCTGGGCGGCCCGCCAGGGCCGCTCGGTGCTCGAGATCGAGTGGGACCTTGGCCCCGGCGCAACGCTGGACAGTGCAGAGCTCCGGCAGGAGTGGAGCCGCCTGGCAGAGACCCCGGGCATGCAAGCCGTCGCGGCCGGCGACGTCAGCGCGGCACTCGCCGCGGCGTCGACGACGATCGATGCGGAGTATGCGGTGCCGTACCTGGCGCATGCCCCGATGGAGCCGCTCAACTGCACCGTCCGCATCAGCCCCGACAAGTGCGAGATCTGGACCGGCACCCAGTTCCAAGGGCTGGATCAGCCCCTGGCGGCACAGGTCCTCGGCCTCAAGCCGGAGCAGGTCACGATCCACACCACCTTTCTCGGTGGCGGTTTCGGCCGGCGGGCCAACCCGGCCTCGGACTTCGTGGTCGAAGCGGTGCACGTCGCCAAGCAGAGCGGCAAAGCGGTCAAGGTGGTGTGGACGCGCGAAGATGACGTCCGCGGCGGGTACTACCGCCCGGCCTTCGTGCATCGGGTCCGGATCGGAGTCGGCGCGGACGGCATCCCGACCGCCTGGGATCACACCCTCGTGGGGCAGTCCGTCCTCACGGGGACGGTCTTCGAAACGGCAATGGTGCAGAATGGGATCGATCTGTTCTCGGTCGAGGGTGTCGCCGACTCACCCTATCTCGCGGCGATTCCGAATCACCGGGTCGGGCTCCATTCGCCCAAGACCGCGATCCCCGTCCTCTGGTGGCGCTCGGTGGGCCACACTCACACCGCGTTCGTGATGGAGACGTTGATCGACGAGCTGGCGCAGACTGCGGGTCAGGACCCGGTCGCCTACCGCCGCAGGCTGCTCCAGGGCCATCCCCGGCACCTGGGCGTGCTGAACCTGGCGGCCGAGAAGGCCGGTTGGGGAACACCGTTGCCCGAGGGCCGGGCACGCGGTGTCGCGGTGCACGAATCGTTCGGCAGCTTCGTCGCCGAGGTGGTTGAGGTGTCGATCGAGGCCGGCAAGATTCGAGTGCACCGGGTGGTGTGCGCCGTCGACTGTGGCATCGCCGTCAATCCCGAAGCCATCGCGGCCCAGATGGAATCGGGCGTGGCCTTCGGGCTTGGGGCGGCCCTCCACAGCAAACTCACCCTGAAGGAAGGCCGGGTGCAGGAGGCGAACTTCCATGACTACGTCATACTGCGCCTGAAGGAGATGCCCCGGGTCGAGACCCACATCGTGTCGAGCATGGAGCGACCGGGCGGGGTGGGGGAGGTCGCGGTGCCGCCCAGCGCGCCGGCCGTGGCGAACGCGGTGGCGGTGTTGACGGGCAAGCGGCTCCGGGAGCTGCCGTTGGTGGTGTAGGTGTAAGAAGCGGGAGAGGTTGAGTGTCCCACGTTCAAAGTCCTGAGTCTCAAGTCCTCCGACTTGGGACTTTTGACTTCTGACTCGCGGTTCACACGCCATGACTCGAGTAGCAAGCCCTCTCCGCATTGTCTTCTGGGCTCTGCTCGCGATCTTTGTCCTGGGCGGTGGGTGGATGACTCGGCCCGGCACCCGCTGGCCCACGATCTACACCATGACGGGCCCATCCATGGAGCCCACCCTTGCTGCGGGCGAATACTTCATAGCATGGAACCCGCCGGGCACGCTCCGCCGGGGCGACCTGGTCATCTTTCGATTCACTGACGAAGACGGCGAGGAATTCGATGTGTTGCGGCGCTTGGTGGGCCTGTCTGGGGACACGGTGTCCATGACGGACGGCGAGGTCTTCGTGAACGGTGAGCCGCAACCGTGGCCCTACCGAGTTTCGAACCTTGCCGCCTGGCGGTCGGCGCTCGCCAGCGAGCGGAATCTGTTTACCTGGGGGCCGTGGGTGGTTCCGGCGGATTCGGTCGTGTTGTTAGCGGACCTCCGGGACATGTTGGGATGGCCGGACAGTCGGTTCGTGGGGTTCATAGCGCAGGAGGACGTTCTTGCCCGAGCGACGAGAAGGGTTGGGGGAGACGGCTTCGGTGAACGACATCCTACAATCGATCCTGGTCCTATCGTTCACTCTGCAGGGCGAGTGAGTCATGCGGCCACGGTTCGGACGGGGAGAGCAAGGGTTCACGGGGATTTCATGCTCCCTTAAGATCTGCTCACTGAGCTTGGCAATACGAGCGTTCGTCTCGAGCCGCGTACCAAGTCACCGCAGGCGCGTGACTGGTGCCTGGCGCTCCACGCCGAGGATTGTGCCATGACAACCGTATTGGTAACCGGAGCCAACGGGTTCATCGGATCGCACCTCGTGAGAGCATTGCTCCACCGCGGATATGAGGTGCGCTGCCTGGTGCGTTATACGAGTGACGTTGCGTCCCTTGCAGGACTCCCTGTCGCGCTCCACATCGGAGATCTCAGCGATCCCAGCTCCCTCGACGTTCCTACGAAGGGCGTAGACTACATCTACCATCTTGCGGCGGAACTCATGGTAGCGAGCGAAGCGGCCTTCGCGGTCGCGAATACCGAGGGAACCCGGAACATGCTCGAGGCTGCCTCACGCAACGCGTCGGGTACGCTCAAGCGGTTTCTGCTCACGTCGAGTCAGGCCGCGGTGGGACCCGGAAACGACTCGACGCCTCTGGACGAGACCGTTAGTCCCAAGCCCATCTCCTGGTATGGCACCTCCAAGATGAAGGCCGAGGAGGTCGCGAACGAATGGGCGGCCCGCCTGCCAGTCACCATCGTCCGGCCCCCGGCGGTGTATGGAGAGCGGGAGACAGATCTCAGCCGCACGTTTGGCATCATCGCGAACCGGCTTCAGCCCAAGCTTGGCTTCAAGAAGAAACATCTCAGCATGGTATACGTGGGGGACCTGGTTGAAGGCATGGTGAGAGCGGCCGAGAGCGCCGCCGCGAAGGGCCAGACTTATTTCCTGAGTAGTCGCGAGGCATTGACGGACGTGGCCGTCACCAGGACGACCGGAGAAGCCATGGGAAAGAAGGCAGGTTTGCCGTTGCTCACGCCGCACTTCCTGCTCCGGTTGGCCGCGCCCTTCGCGGAATTGGGATACCATTTCACCGGCAACCGCCCTGCCATTACTCGAGACAAGGTGCGAGAGGTTTCACAACTCTTCTGGGTGGCTGACCCCTCGAAGGCCAAACGTGACTTCGGCTGGGAGGCTAAGCTCTCGCTGCTGGAGGGAATGAAGAAGACCTTGCCGCACTTCTTCGCTCAGCGCGACAGGGTCCGGGCGCTGGAAGGGCAGAGCGGTGTGCTTTTGTGGGTCAAGTACATGCTGGTGTCGATGGCCATCGGGACTGTCATCGAGGTCACTTCGAACATCGGCAAGTTCTACACCTTCGATCCTTGGTGGACCGTTTTTGTCATCGTGATCCTCGCCTTCGGAATGGGGTTGGGCAGTGTCGCAATGTGGCTCCGCCGGCAAAGTGGCCTGATCCAGTTCCTGGTGGGCACGGCCCTGGCTACGGCCATAGAATTGCTGGCGGCCCTGGATCGGCTACCATTCTTCGATTGGGAATTCGCGCACGGCTGGCCTCTGGGTATCACCGATGACGTCTTCCGAGCCTTTGTGGTAGGACTCGCTGGCGGCGTGATTGTACTACTCGATAACGCCATCCTGCGTCACTTCTATCGTCGACGGCAGAGGCTAGGCTAGCCAGCACGTCTCCATGGTCCTGCTGGGACGTTCATCCTCCCGGCCCGCGGCCCGTCCAGATCACCCAGTCCATGAAGACGTTGAGCAGCCAGTGGACCAGGATGATGGGCCAAATAGTCCGGGTCGCCAGGGCGATCGTGCCGGTTGCAAGTCCCCACACGATCGTGCCCCAGAGTTCGGGGACGGGCTTACCCAGGTGCCAGGCGGTGTAGGACAACATAGAGATGAAGATGGCGTAGTAGCCGAATACGAGGGGGCCCGGTACACCACCGGTTGCCGGTAGCGCGTCCCGGTCCCGGGCACGAAACAAGCCGAACAGGAGGTATCCCCGAAAGATGAACTCGATCGCGACGAAGAACAGGAAATAGCCCGCCGAGTAGATCAAGAACTCGGGCAACCCGTCGAACATGCCGCGGTACAGGGGATATGTGGCCTGCATGTCTGCATCCCGCGTGCCCAAATAGAAAGCCGGAGCGCTCACGGCTAGGAGCAGCACGGTGGATACGGCCGTCAGGGCCCAGCGATCTCGGGGTGGGAGGCCCAGTCCGTAGTCCCGCAGATTTTGTTTGTAGACCAACTTGATCAGCAGGACGGGAACGAGCACCACCAGGACAACCCCGGTGGCGAAGCTGATCCATTCTTGATCCCAGGGAATGCCCTGAATGATGGAGACCCGGCTGCTCGGGTCGCTTCCAGGTTGCCATCCCGACCAGATCTTCCCCAACAGCTCGAGGTTGCCGTGTGGCCCCCAGAGCATCAAGAGGAGGAATGCGCTACCCAGTATCATGCCCACAGGGTCGTGAAACATGCGGGCAACGGTGTTCCAAATGAGCTTGAGCACGGTCAGGAAGGTGGGGTTGTCGAGTTCGTCCTCGGCGATCGGCGAAACAAGCGGGTGCCGACCGTAGGATCGAGGTGTCAGTTCCTTGTCGGGATCACTCATGCGTCAGCCTCGCGTTGCGCCGACCGCACTGGTCAGGCCTTGGTGAGAATGGTGCTGTCCCTGGACCGGCGGGCATCTGCCAGCCACTCGAGAAAGCGGAATCGGTAGCCGTCCTTCCCCGTGCGGCTGAACTCGACTACTGGGTGTAGGATTCTCCCTGTTAAGTCAGGCCGATCGGCCCGCCAGAGTGGCGCCCAGGTGCCGGTATTGATGTAGAGCACCTCGCTTCCTGTGATGCTCGATAGGCGCTGGACATCCTGCATATGGGTGTGTCCCAGGACGGCGTATGCGGTCGCCGGCCGCGGCTCGGACAATGCATGGTTGAGTGCCATGTATCCTCCCGCCGCGTATTCATCCTCCCCTTCGAGAGGCTGTTTTTGTGGGATCAAGTCGCGCGCGACCCCAACGAGAAAGGGAAACGCTGCACCGAGGATACTCAAGGGAAACCGATACCGGCCGAGAACATCGACGACTTCGGCGCCGATGGTGGGGAACACAAAGGCGGACACGATCAGGCCCACGGTCAGAATTGGCACGAGCAGGGCCAGAAACCAGAAGGTAAATGCCAGGCTGTCGATCCAATCCCGTTTCTCCAGCGCGCGCTTGATGAGACGCCACGCACGCCAAACGATCCCAAACGATCGGAGTGGGTGGCGCTTGACCAACGTCCAGAGGATGTCCTTGTACGGCTTGACGTTGTCGAGGAAGGGCTCGAGCCGCTCGATTCTGTTGACGATGTAGCGGTTCATGAACGAGCCGATCGGCAGGTTCAACTCCTCGGGAGCCTGAGGCAGAACCGCGTCTCCCTGTACTGCCGTGAGCGCCTCGAAGCGGTGGCCGTGCTCCAAGTATACATTTTCCAGCAGAATGTTCTCATCACAGAACAGCACTGCCTCGTTTACTCTCGATCGCTCCGCTCCGGCGGTGCAAATGGCGTCACGGATGGAAGCTCGCACCAACTCCCAATAGAGCTCGAGGTCGTGATTGCCCTTGATGAAGAGCACCCGCCCGCCATGGGTTACCCAGCCAGCCAGTGCTTGGAAGAAGACGGGGTGGCCCTGGGCGATTTGGTGAAGTTTCCACGCCGATTTGAAATCGTGGGTCTTGAGACCGAACACCCTTTCATGCTTGTCGATGCTTGCCTCGAGCTCGGAGAGCGGCTTCGGCTTGCCCAACCGCTCGAGCAATTGCTGCCACTCGGACATCTCCTCCACATTCTTTGGATCAGGGGTCTCGAGTACGCGCTGGAAATCGAAGGTGTCGCCGTTGAGGATCAGGAGGGTCCTCCGCTCGGTTGTGGGGCGGTAGGCAGCGAGCATGTCGGCAAACGCGGCATCGGCGAGGAAGTTCTCCCTCCGGCTGATACGTCCGGTTGTCAGCTCTCGGCCGATCCCAATGTGCAGGTCACTCACCACGAGCATGGTCTCGGGGAGATCGTGTCTCAGGCGCTCGAGTTGGGCAACGTCATCGGAGCGACTGGGCCAACTGGGAGGGTTCTCTGCATTCATTCCAAGCTATCCCCTGATGTGAACCGGCGGCGCGGCCGCGTAGACCCCCCGCGCCAGGGTCCGCATTCTGCTCAGGTGCTCTCGCCAGAGCCGGGCTCCCCGGTGCCCCCCGGGCACATCCCGGTCGGTGACCACTCGCATCCTGAGCCGCACGGTAGCCCGGATCGGCCTGCAGTTCCGGATCGTGCTGCTCCTCCGTGATGTCGAGCCGCGTCAGCCGAACGGGGACAGCGCGCTGGTCGCCCCAGAGGAAAATGAGCACGGGCTCGTGCTCTACCTCCGACCCCGAACCGAACGGCCAGAACGGCCACCAGCTGGATCCCCCGCCGGGCGCCTCGCGCGGGTGCATGAGCAGCTCGAGCGCCGCCAGCATCGGATAGATCCCGTGCTCCACCACGAGCGGGTTCTCGTCCGGGAATTCCAAGGCGTCGGTCGCGTCGAACGCGAGCGAGCAGGTGATGACTTCCTGTGGCGGCCCGCTCGGCCGTTTCTCGAGTCTCCGGTATAGCGTGTCGGGGTTGTACTGGAAGACCACGACCTGGGCCGGCGCCCCCGCCCCCGCCCCCTGATCGTCCAGCAGCACGAGGGCCCCCTTCAGCACCTTCGGCGATCGTGAACCAGGCATGCCGAGTCCTCCTAGCTGGGCTCCGTGAAGGACGGCTCCTCGGGCTCGGTGACGTCGTAGTCGCGCTCCCACCCCTCGTTCTGGAGCGTGAGCTTCTGGATCGCGACGGCACCGTCATTGGCATTCAATTCGGGCAGCGCCTGGAACTCCGAGACCCAACAGCGGAACAGCTTGTATGCTAGGACCAGCTGGCCAGCCTCGTTGTACAGCTCGAGGATGACATCCTTCCGAAAGTCTTTGAGAGAGACCTCGGTCCCGAGTCCCGACCCGAAATTCCACACCTTGTTGGCCCACTTCTCGAATTCGAGGTCATGGGTCACCCCACGCTCGAGGGTCACCGGCTCGTATTCCGTGCGCCCCGGCGACTTGCGGCTGGTGCTGGGATCGCCACCCTCACGATGCTTCACCACCTCGGTGGTGCGTACCAGTGGGCTGATCTTGCTGACGCCGGCCACGTACTTGCCATCCCACTTGACCCGGAACTTGAAGTTTTTGTAGGGATCGAACCGATTCGGATTGACGGTGAACTGTGCCATTACTACGCCTCCTCTGTGCGGCCCTATCTGTCGTGCGCATCACCTCGGATCTCTCAGCCTCGCTGAAAGATGGTCTAGTTCGATCTGCGCCGCGAGCCGCCGAGGTCTGATCGGCTGCCACTGCATTGTTTTGCACGAACTGTCAAACATTTGAACTTGTTTCCCGATATCGCGTTGGCCATCTTACCAAAGGACCGACATAATTCCCGCGCGCCGTCCCCCGTGGCGTTCACGAGTCATTGGCCCCTCGGTGCTGGCTAGGAAGTTCTCACCGTGATCACTGTGCTCATCGTCGGAGACATCCGGCTCT
This sequence comes from uncultured Gemmatimonadales bacterium, assembly GCA_963815325.1. GTDB lineage: Bacteria > Gemmatimonadota > Gemmatimonadetes > Gemmatimonadales > GWC2-71-9 > JABDII01. The sequence goes on along the minus strand of CAWFGG010000002.1, from coordinate 678,082 downwards.
ATCGCGACGGCTTGGCGCGACTGCTCGATCGCGATGATCGGGTCAAGGTGGTGGGGACTGCTGAGGGCCTAGACCACGCCATGGAGCGGATCCAGCAGTCGCAGCCTCGCGTCGTCCTGCTCGACATGGCGATGCCCGACAGTCTCACCGCCGCCAAGACCATCCTGGCCGAGTGCTCCGACGTGCAGATCGTCGCGCTGGCGGTTCCCGAAGTCAGTCGTGACGTGATTGCGTGTGCCGAGGCCGGCGTGGCCGGCTACGTGCCGCGCCAGGGCTCGCTCGAGGATCTGATCTCGACTCTCGAGAGCGTCGATCGCGGGGAATTCCGCTGCTCCCCGCACATTGCGGCTTCGCTGTTGCGTCGAGTGGCCAAGCTCGCCGCCGAACGAGGGAGGGGCCCCGAGAGCGCCCATCTCACGCTGCGGGAACTCGAGATCGTCGGCCTCATCGATCGGGGCATGAGCAACAAGGAAATTGCAGGGCGCCTCGGCATCGAGCTCGCCACCGCCAAGAACCACGTGCACAACATCCTGGAAAAGCTCCACGTCCACCGGCGTGGCGAGGCGGCGGCCCGCGTCCGACATCGCCTTCCGCGCCGTTCCGCGCTCAGGCGGACCCCTGTTCGGGAGGGATAACGATTGACGGGTCCGGGCCCGCCGCCGATCACGATCTAGTCCCCTCCCATCCACCCATTCTGAATCTTTCGGCCTAGTACGATCCCATGTCGTGGCCACGACGAGCTGGTCTCGGCTTGGCCTCAGGCAGGCTCTGCCTCGGCAAGGCAGTCGCCCCACACCCCTACGTGGATCCGATTTGAGCCGAACGAGCCATTTTCGCAGCCCCCGGCAACTCCCAGATTGGCACACCAACACCCTCCGAGGCGCGTCGCTTGACCGACATGCGGGAGCGCGACCCGATTCGCGTGTTGTTGGGGGAACTGCCGGACCTGATGCGGAGCGTGCTCTGCGACGTCCTGGCTGACCAACCCGACATCGAGATTGTCACCGAAGGCCGTTCGGCGGCTGAAGTCGCTGTCGGGGCCCGGCACGCCGAGCCTGACGTGATCGTAGTCGGAGTCTCAGACCAGGCTCTCCTCCACGAGTGTCGCAGCTTCGCACCGGGAAATCACGCACCTGTTGTTGGGGTTGGCCTTGATGGACGCGAAGTCGTGGTCTATCACGCGAACCTGTCACCGTACGGCCTCCGGGACGTTATCCGGGCGTCTGTACGTCACGAATTCGGACACCAGAGTCCGCCAACCATGGGGTGACCGCGGGAATCTCAGGTCGAAATCTGTTTGCCGAATCCATACCGGAAGGAAGTGCTGAGATGGCCGAGAAGAAAGGGACAGAGAAAGCGATCGCCAACGAGGTTGAGCGAATGGTGCCGGCGCGGGTGAAGTCCATTGCGCCTGACGAGCGGGCCGTGACCGAGCGCCAAGCGGTACACCTGGCGAAGCTTGCCTCCGTCGACGTCAAAGAACTGGTAGGCCGAAAGATCGCGGAAGTCCATGAGCGCCTGCGCTGGAAGATCGACCCGGTCCTGCTGCTGTTCCGTCGAGTCTGCGGACAGGTCGTGAAACGTGATCCAGGGTCGGGAGAACTCCATCCCGTTCCAAATGCGACGGTACATGTAGAAGACACTGACTGCTCGTTCCTCGGATTGTTCCCGAGGGAGGGGCCGTGGGGTTGGCTGTTTCCTCTCGTCTGTCACCGGGAGGAAATCGCCACGGTGACGACGGATGCCTGCGGGCGATTCTGCGTCTATGTCCCGCGCTGGGACATCGACCGGATTCTGCGGTTTCGCCTGGCACGGATCTGCTGGCCGGAGTTCGTCAAGCCGGACATCCGCGACATCTTGGAGTGGATCAAACCGTTACCGGAACCGCCAAGGATCCGAAAGCCACCACGGCCGGAACCCGATCCCGCCCCCGATTGGCTGGTTAACCCGGGCGCACTGCAGCGCGTTGGCGAGTTGCTGGGCCCTGAGGCGGCCGAACGTCTCCAAGGTATTGCGTTCCAGCGAGAATTCGGCGAGTCGACCAAGCCGCTTGAGAGGCTGCTTGCAACCCCAGCCCTGGGTCGACGGATGGCTCCACCTCTCCCACCCAAAATGGCTGACCTCGACGCTCGGAAGGATGTGGCCACGGTGACGGCAGAGTTTGGGCTTGAGCCCGAACTCGCTCGGCGAGTGAATTTCTCTCACTTCATTGGACCCTTCTGGCGGTGCAGGGATGTCCTCATCCCCGAGTGGGTACCCATCGTCGATGTCCCCGACATCACGTTCCGAGTGACCCAGGATGTGGATGACGACGGGGATGAAGAGACGATCTACTCCGAAGGCTTCTTCGACGTGCGCTGGAACGTCGATCCGATTCCTGATGTCATTCTGGAGGCGGATGACATTGCCTTGTCGACTCCGAGTTGCAGCGGACCCGATATCGATCCCGGGACCTGCACGGGCCCAGAGCTCCGGACGGTCGGGCTCATGACTCTGGAGCCGAGCCATCACAACTCGACGAGCGGGTACGGTATCCGTCCCAATCGGCCGAAACCTAGCGGCTTCGTGGACGGTACGTCCGTGGGACCTGCGGAGGCGCCCTACTGGCGGACCTTACAACTACACGGCTGCCACCGTTTCGGCAACGCGAAGTACTATCGCCTGACGTACCAGTATGGATCGGCGTCCGAGATCCCCTTCACCGGGCTCCACTGGTACGCGCCGCGACTCGGCCCGGGAGCACCCATCCACGTGGTGCCGGACCCTGATGGGTGGTACGAGATCTTGCCCCCGGGAGACTTGGTATTTCCCTATTGGCTCCTGAATTGGCCCACGGGCTCCTATAGCAACGGGTTGTACAAGGTACGTCTCCAGCTCGGCAATTCGGCCAAGACGGTGATCGATCCGCCCGGTTCGCCCCAGGTGGGGTTTGAGGTTGATAACACCCGACCCAATGTGGCACTCGCCGAAATCCGCTGGCGCCTCAAGGGGTCTACGGGATCTGGTCAGTTGTTGCCGGATGTGTGTCCCATTATCCAGCGCCCTGCCGGTATGGATATCGAACTCCTCGCGACCTATGCGGCCTCGGCCACCCATTTCCGCGACGTGTACATCAGCGGCCACAGTTGCCGAGCGGGCTGGCTTGCGCGCTCGCTGACAGCGCTGGCGGATCGGGGCCGCTACGAGCATTGGCACACGGGCACGTCGGATAACAGTTGGGGCGGGACCGCCATTTTCGATTTGCCAGCCACGTTCAACGGTATGAGCACCCAAGGCGTCTGCAGCATCTGGGTGTTTGCACGGGGCCGTGCCTTCAACCCAGCGGGGGGCGATGCCGGGCCGGGTACCAACTGGCTGTATAACCCGGTCTACTCTTGGTGGCATCCACACCGCGACATCGCGGTCATTGACGTGTAGCTCGAGCTCGGGCACACGAACGGCTTGGTACTTGAAGGAGGGAGATCATGGCCTTACTGACAAAGCGCACCAAAGTGGCCCAATTGGACTGTTGCCCCCAGTTGGAGCCCGCCGAGAATTGCGACAGCCTCGATATCACCTATCGATTGTCGTTCCGCCCCGTTGTGGGTCAGCAGCGCAGGGTGGTCCCGGTCGAGGTCGTCCTACACTTCCGCCTCACCCGTTGCTCGGGTGAACTGGGTTTGGGCGATCTCGCGTACACCACGACCCTGCTACCCGGTGAGAAAGTGTGGCTCCGGACGAGTGACCGGCACACCCGCTTCAGCTACGATACGGAAACCAACCTGGCATATCGGCATGAAGCAACGTCGGAGGAGTCGTTCTTCATGGCTGGTATGGCGAACGCCGTCAGTGACGTCAGCAGTGTCGAGGCTGGGGCGGCGAGTTCGCGTTTCAGTGAGTCTTCCACGTCCTACGGCGGTGGCGCGAGTCTCGATCTCTTCTTCTTCGAGATCGGCGGCGGTGCCTCAGGGAGTTCGTACAACTCGGCTGCGGCAAGTTCCTATATTCGCAGCGCTAGCCGCCACGCCGAGGCGTCGAGCCGACACGTAGAGGTCGGAGTGCGGGCAGCTAGTGCAACGTCGGTAGGTGAGGTTGAGCGCCGCACCCACGCGGAGGGCGAGTCGGAGAGTCACTTCGAGGCATCGTCTCGGGTGTTCCAGAACCCCAACCACTGCCACGCCATCACCTATTTGTTCTACAAGATCAACAAGCTTCAGAAGGTGACGTTCGACTTGGTGGCCATCGAGCGCCGGGTCAACGATCCTGCCGCACCAACTGGAGCGGTGCTCAACCCGCGCTTGCCCACCACGAAGGTGTCGGTGCTTCCCAAGTCCGTGGTGGCGACCGCTTCGAATCGTCTTGCCGTCGAGCAAGCCGATCGCACAAGCCGAGCAGAGCAGCTGAACACCCTCGCGACGGCCTCTCGGTCCAGTTTCTTCACGGGGAGGATGTTGACCGCCGGGTCCTTCGCCACGGAGCAGTCCTTCAGTGTGGCGGATCATCGGGCGGCCCTGGCAGAGGTCGATAAGGAGCTAGCCGAAGAGGGTCTGCTCGACGCGAAGACCGGAGAGGTCTCCGAACGCGTGAAGGCACGGGTGCGCTGGGAGCGGACCTTTGCGTTGCCCACGGCGGGCATCATCGTCAAAGGGTGCCTCGACGAGTGCGACACCTGCGAGCCCACGTTGAAGGAGGAAATCCGGCTTGGCTTGGAACGCAAGAAGCTGGAGAACCAAATGCTGGAGAAGCAGATCGAACTCCTGGAACAGTCTCAGGAGTACCGGTGTTGCCCGGCTGGAGAAGAGGAGGACAACGGGGACTAGGGCCTACGTGATCTGACCAGCAGACCCAATCCGCCCCTCGCATCTCTGGGATGCGGGGGGCGGTTTGGCTGCTGCGACCGCTCTAGAGAGGTATCTCGGACGCAGAGGTCGAAAGCACGTGAGCGTCCGGCGCCAGTTCATGTCCCTGCACCGTTCGGTCTGATCGCGGCCTGACGATCGCCTGGGCCCGACGCTCTGGCGATTCCCGCTGCCACGGCCTATCCTAGGGCCAGCCTAGGGGAACCGCCGTGCCCGATGATCTCGACCGCCTGAAATCAGCCCTCGCCGACCGCTACCCCATCGAACGGGAGCTCGGATCGGGCGGCATGGCTACCGTGTACCTGGCCCGCGACGTCAAGCATGATCGGGACGTGGCGGTCAAGGTCATGCATCCGGAATTGGCGGCCGCCCTGGGCACCGAACGGTTCCTGCGCGAGATCAAACTCACCGCAAGCCTCAGTCACCCGCACATCCTGCCGCTGATCGACTCCGGTGAGGCCGGAGGGTTTCTGTTCTATGTGATGCCGTTCATCGAGGGCGAAACGCTCCGCCAGCGGCTGGATCGGGAGCATCAGCTCCCTATCGAAGAGGCCGTGCGGATCGTGCAGCAGGTGGCCCGGGCACTGAGCCACGCCCACAGCCTCGGCGTGGTGCACCGGGACATCAAGCCGGAGAACATCCTGTTGACCGGCGAGCAGGCAGTGGTTGCGGACTTTGGGATTGCGCGGGCCGTGACCGAGGCCGGAGGGGAAAAGCTCACCCAGACGGGCCTCGCCTTGGGCACCCCCACCTACATGAGTCCGGAGCTAGCGACGGGCCGAAGCGAGGTCGACGTCCGCAGCGACATCTATGCGCTGGGCTGTGTGTTGTACGAGATGTTGGTCGGCGAGCCGCCCTTCACCGGGCCCACGTCTCAGGCCGTACTGGCGCGGCACGCGGTGGATCCCGTTCCGAGCCTCAGGACGGTTCGGCTGACCATCTCAGGGCCCTTGGAGCAGGCAGTATTCAAGGCGCTGGCCAAGGTGCCGGCCGATCGGTATCGGACGGCGGAGGAATTCGGCGCCGCGCTCACCACGTTGACCACTCCCGAGTACGGCGTGCCGATGGGTGGAATGTCGGGTGCGGTCCAGGATCGCGCCGAGCGACGCCGGGCCAAGCCCTGGGAGTCGATCGTACGCCCGATGAGGGCCCACCCGGTCATCGCGGTGGGAGGGCTGGTGATCCTCCTTGCCGCGGCGGTAATCGGAGGAAAGACGCTCGGGGCTTCCCGCGCCGCGGCATGGGTGGATGGGCGTCCCGCGTCGGTGGTCGTGGTGCCGTTCAGCACTTCCACCTCGACCGCGCGTGAGCGGGCAATGGCGAGTGATCTGGCGGACGACATCACCCGGGAATTGAACAAATGGGAATCCATCCGGGCCATTCCCAGTGTCTCGTTGAGTGGGCCGCTCTTTGATCTGGGACTCCCAGGCCCGACGCTGGAGCTGATCGAGGACGGGATCTCCGTGGCGAGGGCCGTGGGCGCCCAGGCCCTGGCCGCGGTGACCCTCAACCTGCGGGGCGACACGGCGTTCGTTGAAGCCACTCTGTTTGATGCACGAGGCCAGAAGAGCGTAGGCCCCTCGATACAAGCCTCGGGTGCCGCCAACGAGATGTTGACGCTGGTAGCGCCGGTGGTGTACGGGATTCTGGGCATCGATCAGGTTACCGCCGACCCGGGCGAGTTGCGTCGGCTGACCGCCGTGCCAGCGGCACTCGCCCGCTTGACCGAGGGGCAGCGATATCTGGCGAGTTGGCGACTCGGCGACGCCGAGCGGAGCTTCCGCCAGGCCATCGTGCTGGACACATCGTTTGCGACTGCGATGAACAACCTGGCCCAGACCCTGTATTGGCAGGCCGCTCCAAGCGACACGCGGCTCGAGGGCGTTGGGCCCGAGATTTCCAGCCTGAGTGCATTTGCCCTGCGGCATTCGGCCGGGCTGCCAATTCGGGACAGCATGCACATCGCTGCATTTTACGCGTTCCAGCAGGGCGATTACCCGACCGCTCGCCAGCACTACCAGTCGATCCTGAGATCAGATTCCACCGATGTCTACGCCTGGCTGATGCTTGGCAGCGTGGAGTTTAAGGATCCCTGGCTGCAAGAGAAGTCCCCGAGGTTGCTGGGCCCGCGTGGCAATCTCAACGTGGCGATTCGTGCATTCTCCGAGGCGGTGCGGCTTCAGCCGACATTCGATCTTGGCTACGGGCATCTGTTTGAGATCTACAAGGTCGTGACGGAGTCGATCGATCGCGGAACATGCGGCGGCTTCGAATTGCCCCGTGACGAGTTCATTGCTCCCTGGGGGGACAAGACGCCCTATCGCGCTCGCGCATTCTGCGCCGTGGCGCTGGACTCGATCGAATGGGTGACCAAGGCGGCGTTCGATTCGCTCGATGCATCCCTGATCGAGGCCGGAGCCACTCGGCTGTTCGACCAATCGGTCCAAGCCATCCGCCGGTGGGCCGACTTCGCTCCAGGCCTGGCCCAACCGCGGGAAGAAATTGCGGCCGCCATGCTGGCGCGACGGGCGCGCTTGCGGCTGGCCGCTCCGGAGTCCATCGACAGCCTGGGCCAACTCGCCCTCGAGAGTGCTGCTCAAGCGCTCGCGCTCAAGGGGGACACACTGCCATTCGATCTCCTCCGGCTGGGAGGCCTCTACCTCGGAGCGGGCGATCCTGCTGAGGCGGTCAGGCTGACGGATGAGGCGTTCGCGCGATATGGCAGTGCACCCCGAAATCAGCTCGCCGTCAACGTCTTGTTGGCCTCGGGGCAGCCGTTGCGGGCGCTGAGCCTCGTCTCCAGTTCCACCAAACAGACCTTTCTCCCGGACAGTGTCGCGGATTCGCTCATACCCTACGGCGGTGCCGAGGTCATCATTGAGCGCATACGCGTGTTGGCAGCCACAGGAGTGGAGGGGACACGGATCAGACGCGAGTTGGATGCCCTTCGCCGTGTCTGGTCGCTGCCCAGGTATTCGGAGCGGCAAATCCAACTGTTGCGCCGTAGCGTGACATTTGACGTCGCACCAGCTTTGGCATCGGACGATTCGGCGTTGGCGGCGTGGGATGACGGTCTCGGACTCGATATCCCATTGTGGCGGGCGCTCGTCGTGAGCAAACGAGACTCGGTTACCGCTCACGCGCTGCTTCGTCAGGCCGTGGGGTCGAAGGTCCCCGGCGTAAGCCAAGCGGAGAGGGCATTCATACTCGGTGTTGTGGCAACCCGCATCGGCGATCAGGGCCAGGCGGGCGAGTTGTTCGCGCGACTCGATAGCCTGCCGCTTCGGGTGGACGGTCCCGACCGCGCGTGGGGCTTACGTAGCCTCTCCTATCTCATGCGGGCACGCGCGTATGAAGCGAATCGAGACACCCAGCGTGCCGTCCAGTCTTACGAGCACTTCATCGGTGCGTGGACCAACGCAGACTCACTCACGAAACCGCTCGTGGACGAGGCCAGGCGCGACCTTCGGCGTCTCAAACCCGGTTAAGTCGAGCTATCGCTGTAAAGTGTTCGACTTCAATAGTCCCACCAACCTCAACTGAAGGGGAATGACCATGGCCAAGACATGCAAGCTCTGCCCAAGCGGGACCTGGGAATGCGGGGAGGCCAACGAGATTTGCGCTGACACACCTAGCGGCAGCTCCCAAATGGACCAAACTCGGAGTGATCAAGTACGACGTGTTCGTCGCGCATGTGAAGGGCGAATGCGTGGTGAAGATCGAGCCGTCCGAGAGCTGAGGGCAACATTCGGAGCGCAGGGCACGAATTGACACACGCGTGCCGTTCGTGGAATTCGGGGGGAGAGCGAGGAGTCTCTTCCCCCAAACACCGTACATCCTGCGGCGGGGGATAGTGTGACCGTTGAGCGCATGACCGAGGCCGACCGGGAGCACGTGATCGACGTGCTGGCCGCCGCCTTCCATGACTATCCCGTCATGCGCTTCGCCCTGGCCGACGCCGGCGCCGAGTACGACGAGCAGCTCCGCGAACTCATAGGCTTCTACTGCGATGCCCGGTTGACCCGAGGCTGGCCGGTGCTGGGCATACGGCAGGGTCAGGAAGTGGTCGCAGCGGCGCTGGTGTCGGAGCCTCGTAATGTGGTCGCACCGCCCGAGCTCAGACGGAAGCACCGTCGGGTTGCCCGCATCATCGGCCGCGAGGCGTTCGAGCGTATGGCCAGGTACGAGCGCCAAAGCACCGGTCACGAGCCCGATGAGCCGCACTACTTCCTCGGCATGATCGGGGTGGCGCCAGGCCATCAAGGCAGCGGCTACGGCCGCCTCCTGCTGGAGCATATCCAAGTCATGTCCGAAGGGGACCCGGTCTCGACGGGGGTCGTCGCTCAGCACGGAAGATCCGTCGAACGTGGGGTACTACGAGCGGTCGGGGTACCGAGTGATCGCAGAAGCCGACGTGGGCGACATCCACGCCTGGTGCATGTTCCGGCCGAATCGCTCGTAGCGCTTGACGCGCTCCGCTGAGAATCTCACACTGAGTATCTTACCTAGCCTCAATCCCTTCGAGATTCGGTGGTCCGATCCCTACCGACGCCTACGCGATGCCTAAACCGCTCCAGGGCATGCTGTTGCTTGCAGTGACTCCCTCGACGGCGTAACGTAGGGCAAACCATAGCCTCCTTGACCGCTGGTCCGGCCCCACGGCCAGCGAGCGGAGGTGTGCGCCGAACTTCTCTACTCCCTGGACTCATCCGTGGTAGAGTTAGGCCCGAAGCTGCAGGCTGCGCTGTCTGGCAAATACACGATCGAGCGCGAGCTCGGCCGCGGCGGGATGGCTACCGTCTTCCTGGCCCAGGATCTGAAGCACCACCGCCAAGTCGCCATCAAGGTCCTCCGCCCCGAGATCGCCAACGCGATCGGCGCCCAGCGATTCCTTCAAGAAATCGAAACCGAAGCCCAACTGCACCATCCGCACATCCTCCCGCTGTTCGATTCCGGCAACGCGGACGGGCTGCTCTACTACGTCATGCCCTACGTCGATGGGGAATCGCTCCAAGACCGGCTCGATCGGGAGAAGCAGCTCCCCCTGGAAGACGCGCTCCAGATCACCAAGGACGTCGCCGCGGCCCTGGCCCACGCCCACAGCCTCGGGATCGTCCACCGCGACATCAAGCCGGGCAACATCATGCTCGAGGGCGGCGAGGCCGTAGTCGCGGACTTCGGCATCGCGCGCGCCGTGACCTCGGCCGGCGGCGAGCACTTGACCGAGACTGGGATTACCCTGGGCACGCCTGCCTACATGAGTCCGGAGCAGGCCGGCGGGGAAGCGACCATCGACGGGCGGAGCGATGTGTATGCCTTGGGATGCGTGCTCTACCAGATGCTGGCGGGGGAGCCTCCGTTCACCGGGCCAACCGCGCAGGCCATCATCGCGCGGCACATGCAGGAGGCACCCCGATCGCTTTCGGTGGTGCGCCCCACCGTGCCGCCATCGGTCGAATACGCCGTCGAGAAGGCGCTGGCCAAGGTGCCGGCCGACCGGCCGGTGACCGCTGAGCGGTTCGTGGAGTTGTTGGAGGCGCCAGTTCCTCCGGGCGTGGAACGGCGGGACCGTACCTCGAACCGCTGGCGGCTTCTGGCCCTGGTAGCGACCGTTATCGTGGTCGCCGGTGGTATTGGATTGTGGCAGATGGCAACACGAGGGGAGGCTCCGGCAGGCGGCGTGCCGCCGGCGGAGACCTTTGACCCGACTCGTATCGCCGTGCTCTACTTCGACGACTTCAGTGCCGGGCGCGAATTGGGCTATCTGGCCAGTGGCCTGACCGAGGCCGTGATCCACGAGCTCAGCCAAGTTCAAGCCCTTCGCGTCATCTCACGAAATGGAGTGAGGCCCTACCGGGATACTCCCGTGACACTGGACAGCATAGTCCGAGCCTTAGGGGTCGGAACGGTGGTCGAGGGAAGCGTGATGGGATCGCAAGAGCTGCTCCGGGTAACCGTTCAGATTATTGAGACGGCAAGCATGACCCACCTGGCCAGCCACTCCTGGGATCGCCCTGTGGGCGATTGGCTCGCGGTCGTCGACGAGATCGTCAGTGAGGTTTCGGGAGAGTTTCGCCAGCAGCTCGGCGTCGAAGTTCGGCTCCGAGAGCGCCTGGCCAGGTCGGCAAACCCGAGGGCCTTGGAACTGTTGCAGCGGGCGGAGCAGCTCCGCGAAGACCACCGCCCGCTGTGGATGGCGGGTAATGTCCCGGCCGCCGAGCGTACCCTCATGCGGGCCGATTCCCTGCTTGCGATTGCCGTCTCGTTGGATCCGGCCTGGGCGGAACCGGTGCTCCATCGTGGTTGGGTCGCTGCCGACCTTGCGGCCTTGCTCGGTCCTACCCCCGGCGTCTACGACCAGACGTGGACCACTCGAGGTCTCCAGTTTGCCGATCAGGCACTGACACGACACCAAGTGGATCCCGAGGCGCTCGAGCTGCGCGGGACGTTGCGCTACCGCTCGTACCAGGCCTCCGAATCGGCCGATTCCGATCTGCTTGCGGCGGCGGAACAAGATCTCCGCGATGCGGTAGAGGCGAATCCCTCCCTGGCCAGTGCTTGGGCCACGCTCAGCGAATTGCTACAGGAGGCCAAGGGGGATTTCAGCGGAGCCAAGCACGCAGCGCTCCGCGCCTACGAGGAGGATGCGTTTCTGGCCGAGGCCAAGAACGTCCTAATCCGCCTGTCCAACACCTCGCTGGAGCTCAACCAGTTCGGCGAGGTCTTCCGCTGGGCCGAACAGGGTCGGCAGCGTTTCCCCGATGCGGTGGACTTCCCGGCGGTTGAGCTGGGAAGTCTCGCCACCGGAGGCAACCCCGACGTAGCGCACGCGTGGGAATTGGTGGAGGAAATCGAGCGGCTCACCTCGCCGCAGCATCGGGCGCTGTTCGGATCGATTGTCAGGATGCAGGTGGCCGCGGTGCTGGCGCGCGCCGGGCTCGAAGACAGTGCCAGGGCGGTGATTCAGCGCACCCGGTCACAGGCCCCCGAGGACCCCGAGCAGTTGATCGCCTATGACGAGGCGCACGCCTGGCTGCATCTCGGCGAGCGGGATGAAGCCTTGCGGGCGTTGGGCATCTACGTAGAGGCGAGTCCTCAAGAGAAGTCCTATCTTGCGAGGACTCGTGGTTCCAAGAGCTTCGTGACGACCCTCGCTTCAAGCGGCTGACAGAGCCGCGGCGGCTAATCACTATCCAGGTCAGCCGTCGGGGCGCTTAGCCCGTCGCAATGGCCTGATGCTCATGCAAAGGCCCTTGCTTTCTCCATGTAGCTTACTTCACAAGTATGCTTATTCGGATTCGTCACTCTGAAGATGTTTTGGTCCCCGCTTCTTGATGGGTCTGGATCCTCTTACTCGTAGCTTCGTTGATCACCCAATACTCGTCCTTTCCCTTCGGCTTCCAAATGGACCTTGAGGGTGAAGCCTTCGTCGTTCTCAAACTCCAGTCTCAAGGGGCTTCCGCCCTTCACGTGGATCTTGGCCATTGTACCCTCCCGTGTTTGGCGAAACGACTTCGCCATGGCCAGCCGTTGAGCACCAGCGCAGGCCACCTCGCCACGCTTTGGCTCAACTGACGATAAGGTGTCGTGGGGTCCGCAAGGTGTCAATTACGATGCTGTGTGTCGCTGATGGTGCGCCGGTCCGGATAGCAGGCACCTACGGCGCACCCGATTCCCGTCGCGATGGGAGCCGCGACCCAGAGAGCACGCGTGATCAGGAAATTGTCGAGCTTGAAACCCACGAGAAAAGGGCCAGCCACCCTGTGTAGCCGACCCCACCCCCCAGGAGCGCGCCCGCGACCCGAACCACGGCATCGAGCAACCGTCGCCGCGGCATTACCGCCCTCTTGGCAGGAAAACGTCTTCTCCGGACGCCCCTGGCGTTCATGACGGGCGTGTTGCCTACTCGATACTCTCGACGGTCCACATCTCCGTTCTGATCTTCCACCGGCCGTCGGGCTCACGCCCCCAGACCGACAGCCATCGGCCTGCCGTCCAGGTGGTGTCGCCACCCGCCTTGGGGTACGCGTGGTCACGATAGGTGGCACGCACGGCGGCAAGATTTCCCGAGACATGGACGTCGTCAGGGGTGGCCTCGTCGAGGATGTACGCGTTCTCGGCGAAGACGCTGGTCAGGTATTCCCGCACCGCCAAGAGGCCCCGTTGCGGCGGTTTATCCGGCGGGATACGCATGCCGTCGTCGAAGTAAAACGCGGCCATCGCATCGACGTCGGCCGATGCCAGAGCGGTCTTGTACGCGTCCCAATGCTGCTGGAACTCGGCCGGGTCCGTCGGCACCTCGGGCGGCGGGGCACAGCCGAGTGCGAGAGCAAGGGCGGCCGGGAGGGCTAGGGCGGGAAATCGTGGCATGTCGCACTCCTGGGCGGAGACACTGCAGGATAGGGTCTGAACCTTGAAAGCACAATGAATTTGGCGGGAATCGATTCACCGGCAAGCTCGAATCGCCAGGCCGAGCGCGGATTGCCGATCCTATCGCGGGTGTGTCCAGAGCAGCCCTCCCGCCACGGCGTAGGCCGTGGCCGCCGCTATCAACACCGCCGTGGATCCAAACTCGAGCGCCACCAGCGCGGCCAGTGGTGCGGCGGTGACCGATGCGAATCCATTGGCAGCCCAGGCCCAGGCCAGCCGCCGCTGGTTGTCCCGTGCCAACGTCCGGATGCCAAGCGGGAACGGCATCCCCATGAGGAATGCAACTGGTCCCAAGAGGACGAGCGCCGCCGCCCCGCGCGCGACGAGAGGGGCCGGCTGTACCAGGTGGACCAGCAAGGGCAAGAACAACACCCAACACAGCAGGGCCGGCACGATCGCCCCGAGTACCCATACTCGCCGCGCCGGGCCCAGCCGATCCGACCACACGCTGCCGCCGCCCGAGAAGAGCAGGAACGCGGCCAAGACGGCGGCAACAGCGTACACGGGATGACCCAGCAACAAGCCCAACTGTTGAATGGCCGCAATTTCCGCCGCCAGATAGGCGAGGCCGATGGCCGCAAAGTAGACGATGACCGGCGCCAAGCCTGCTTCGCCCACCTTTCTGGGACGCACCGCGACCGGCAAGATCAAGAGGACGCCGGCAAGGACGACGCTTTGGATCAGGGTGGCAACGAGCGCCAGCGTTCCCCACTCGGCGAAGGGCAACCAGCTGCCTCGATCGCTCTTCAGTAGAACGCCCAGCGCACGCACCCGAAGGAAATGATGTGGATATGGCCGGAGATCAGTGGCCGGGGACACATCAAAGGGATACGACTCAGCGAATCGCTCCGCGCTGCCCCGGCCGGTGGCTGCCGCCTGGGCGGCCTCGAAGAAGACGGGCTCGCTCAGCTGGTTCCAGCCATCGGTGGGTTCCGCGATGCCGGGATACCAGTCCAGGTCGAAGCTTCGGGATGCCGCCCACTCTCGGAGTGCATCGATCTCGGCCGGAATGAAACCGGACGGCTTTGCCAAGACGGTCACTGTGCCCCAGCTTCGGGCAACCACGAATGCGAGCGGGACCCGATCGGGCACGAGGTCTCGCAGGGCATCGACCACCGTGAGCAGAACGCGGACGTTGGCGCGCGGCGGCAGTGCGAGCCAGCCGGTGATGGACAGCACGCCCCTATTGGTCAGGCGCTTCAGGTAGGCGTGATACGCTTCGCGGGTGTTCAGGAAGTCCTCACCCAGCGCAAGCACACCGCCGGTCGCAGAGCCAAACGCGCCGCCGGGGCCGAGTGTGATGAGATCGAACGTATCCCTGGTGCGGGCGACGTAGGATCGGGCGTCTCCCAGCACCCAGTGAACGTCTCGCTTCCCGTCTCCGGGCAGTTCGCCCAACTCTCGGTTGAGCTCCGCGATATCGGGGTTGAGCTCGAGGGCCGTGATCTGTTGGGCGCCGTGCGCCACCGCGTTCGCAACTTCGATTCCCGATCCGCCGCCAACGACCAGCACGTGGTCGCGCCGGCCCAAGGCGTACGGCAGAGCCGTTGGCAACCAGCCGAGCACGGCCATGGCTCCGTCCCGGTCGCCCCAGCGAGTCACGGCACCGGTCAACTCACCGTCCACGAACAGCCCCGTCTGCGGCGGCAACTCTCCGGTGAATCCAAGCGAGAGTCCGGGAGCGTAGCGGAATGCCGGCGCCGTCGCGGCTATGACCCAGCCGATCGGGCTGCTGCGCTCCGCCACCCGCCTGGCGTCGGGATAGGCCTCGACCTGCGGCAGCGCCTTGAAGGGAGAGAGGGTGAACCGCCACGGGGGGTGGATCACGGCCATCGCGGTGACCAGGCACACGATGCCGCCTGACCACAGAGATTGCTTCCGCCGCTCGGCCCCCCATGCCGCGGCGAGGCACCCGAGCCCCGCTACCAGTGCCGGGATTGCGAGCGCTCGCGTGGGCAACACGAGCCAAAGCACGGCGATGGCCAGGCCGGCGCCAAGCCCTGAGCCCACGAAGCTCGCGCCGTAGACCCAGCCCGGTCGCTCCGTGTCGATACTGAGGGCCAGGAGGATGGAGAGCGCTCCGGCGGCGAATGGTAGGGCGAGAAGGAGGTACACCACGCCTAGGCGGAGCCACTGGTCGAGGTCCCAGACCAGCTGCGTCGGATCGAGCGAGATCTGATGTACCAGCGCAGGGCTCGCCACCAGGGCGATCGCGGTCGCGACGCCGGCTCGGAAGAACCATCGCGTGCGGGTTGGTGCGTCTCGGGGGCGGGCGAGCGCCAGGGCGGTGCCGCTCACACCGAAGCCGAGCATGGCAACACCGATGGCCATGTAGGCGAAATGATGGAAATGCTCGATGGCGAAGACGCGGACCAGCAGGATCTCGTAGGCGAGCGTTCCCGCTGAAAAGCAGATGACGGCGATCGTGCGGGACGTGCGGCTCACATCGTCAGCGCAGCTGGCTCAGCATGGGTACGAACCTGACGGGCAGGAGATTCCTGGTCCGGACGTCTCCCGATTCGTCCTTTTCCACCAGGATGAGGTTCTGGATGCCATACACGCTCCCGACCGGAATCACCATGCGGCCGCCCGGCTTGAGCTGCTGGACCAGGGCCGGCGGGATGAACCCTGCCGCCGCGGTCACGATCACCGCGTCGAACGGCGCGGCCTCTGCCCACCCGAAGTGTCCGTCGCCGTGCCGGATCTTCACTTCGTCAAATCCCAGACGGGCCAGCCGCTCTCGCGCGCTCTGGGCCAGGGCCTCGAAGATCTCGATGGTGTAGACCTCGCAACCAATCTGGGCCAGCACGGAAGCCTGGTATCCCGAGCCGGTGCCGACTTCCAAGACCTTCATCCCTGGCACCGGCCGGAGGATCTCGGTCATGTAGGCCACGATGTATGGCTGGGAGATCGTTTGCCCGAGCCCGATCGGGATGGGGTAGTCGCCGTAGGCGCGATTCCGGTGCTCCTCCGGCACGTATTCGTCCCGCGGAATAGCGCGCATGGCCGCGAGGGTGGCAGGGTGCTCGACCCCGCGCCGCTCGATGAGGTCGACCATCCTGCGTCGCTCGGCCCGGTACCGATTGGGGCCGAGCTCCGGCACCTGCGCCGTGAGCGGCCCAGCGATCATGAGGGCTACAAGGGCGAACCCGACGGTTCGGGCCCACTGAATGAAACTGAAGGATGTCACGGTCGACTCCCTACGCTCCTACCAAACTCTCCCAGAGTCTATAAGGAAATGTGAAATACGCCTGAAACGGTGCTGCCCAGGCTTTTCCGCCTGCTTGCCAACCGGGATCATCAACCGGACTTCCTCACTGCGTCCCCGAACTCGGCGATTGGATGGCCGTCGCATTGAGGGAGATCTACGCCAAGCAGTTTGGCAAACGTCGGTGCGTAGTCGAGTATCGAGATTTCTCTCTCGAGCGTCTCGGCGCGAATGCCAGGACCTGTCGCGATGAAGAGTCCCCCAGGCCGGTGCTCGCCTGTCCGGCCGTACTGATTGCTACTCTCGATTACCCCGATCTTGGGAGAACGGGCCCGTACGAGTGCCCCGGTCCCATTCCCCAGAGCGGTACTCCCTGTCGGGACCTCGTCGCTCCACTCGACCAAGAGATCGGGCAGTTCATCCAGGAAGCTTCCATGGTAGAGGTCCGCGGTCTTGAGGACCCGCCGGATGAGAGGTCTACCGGTGCGCTCGTCGATTATCTCGAGGAGATCGGCGGTGAGAGAATCGCAGAACGCGCTGGCTTCTGCGCCAGGCGCGAGTATCCCCTGCGGTTCCCTCCCTACCAGGTTGAGCCGGATTCCCCCGACGGCAAGGCCGTTGTTATGGCAAAAGCAGCGACTTGCCGCAGGGTCGACTCCGATGGTCGGGAGCCGAGGAGTTCCCTCGGAACGTAACCATTGGCGGATGGGTGCCAATCCGGTCCGCAGCGAGGTCGGGAGCCGATGCCACATCCAGCGCGTCACTGCGATGGCCTTTGCCCTCGGTCCGTGGTTTCGAGGAGACGCGCGTGGAGCCTGCGCGACGCCCAGACGGATGAGGATCTCGGGGAGGAGGAATTGGGCGCCGTACCAGTATGACATGCCGTGTGCCGTCATCACCACGACGATCGCGTCGTCGGCAACCGCAAGCAATTCACCGATTGCCGTGTCGATGGCGGTATAGATCCGGCGGAGTGGGTCACCCAGAGTTGCGGCCACTGCTGGGTCATGGGCGGGATGCCTATCATCGTGCAGGTGCCAGCATTGATGGCCTACGCAATGTGATTCGGTAAACACCTGGATGAAAAAGTCCCAGTCGTCGTGCAGGAGAAACTCCTTCGTCAAGGACGTCTTGGTGCGGACGCCGTCGATGAGCCTCGCGACGAACTCTTGATACTGTTCCGCCGACCGACCGACAGCATCACATGAGGGACCGAGCGGGTGAGCAGCAAACTGTGCCGTGATCGTATCGGCGATGTGGGGAGGCCATGCCTGAAACCCGAACACTGCATCGTGTCCTCCCCACTCGACCACTTGGATGCCGTTCACCGTGGGGTCGAGTCGGGTGAGTGGCACGTCCAGAACGGCGACGCGCTTGCCCGCCCGGCTCAACGGGATCCAGAACGGGTCGCTCCTAACCAGGCCTCTGTCGGCCATGTGGTGGAAGTCGTAGGTTCCAGGTTCCAGCTGTACCAGGTAGTGCAGGCCGTGCCGCGCTGGTGTCACCCCCGTGTAGAAGGACGGCCACGTCGATCCGATGAAGAACCCGTCCACGCTTCGGGTCTGTCCCACGAGCCCTCGGGACATTAGCGAGCGGATGTTGGGTAGGGTGCCGTCTGCTGCCCAGCGCTTCAGCAGGGCAGGGCTCGCGGCATCGATCGCCAGCACCAGGATCTTGGATGGAGGGCGGGTCATGCTAACTCATGGCGCGAGTGAGGCAGCCACCAACCGGCGAAGGAACCCGACATAACGCCACCCACCAGGCTGCCGAAGAGCGCGAAAGTACCAGCGCCATGCTTGGGAGAGGTTCTTCTCTCGAAGATACAACTTCGCGATGTTGTATGATGCGCTGGACACTGCATGCCGAAGTCGAGTTCGCACGTCCGGCGGTAGGTCCAGTTCGAGAAGCCGTCGGATTGCCGTGACTTGGCCAAGCACATATGCTCTGGACTTAGATTCGGATCGCGGAGTGTCCATCCGCCAGACGACCGTTGGGCGATCCAAGAACTGCAGTCGGAATCTGCTGGCCAGACTGATGGCGAGATACGTGCACTCGAGGTATTGGGGCATTCCTTCGTAGAGTCCTGGCCCGACCGTCTCGGCACGGCAAAGATACGAACCAGGGAGCAGCCAGTTTTCTTTGGCAAGGGCCCGTAATGGGTCATGGCGGACCACCGAGATATTCTGGATACTGAGGGTGTCGCCCGTGCCGGCACGCTTGAGGCCGTTGGTGACAATAGCGTCGCAATCCGGGTTGGCTTCGAGTGCCTCCACTCTATCGGCAAGCGCTCGCGGTAACAGGAGGTCGTCGTCATCGAGTTCGGCGAACCACGGAGTGTCAACCATCCTTCGGCCAGCTAGAAGGGCGGCTGGAAGACTGGCATCCTCGAGGACGATCACTCTCAGCCTGCGATCGTTCTGAAGTTCTCGCGTGAGTTCGGGGTCTCGATCGGGTCCGTTGATGACGAGGATCGGCACCGCTGCCACACTGTCCTGACTGAGGACGCTCTGCAGCGCCTGATGCAGCAAGCCGTGGCGCTCACGGAGCCCGCGTGTCGGCATTATTACCGAAATGGCTGGTAGCTGGGACATCGCGGTCATTTCTCCGGACACCGGCGGTCACTTCAGACAACGGGGCAACTCCATGACGCAAGATGCGAGCCTCTTGGCGAGTGGGACTCAGCTCGAGGCAGACATCTGCATCGTTGGTGCAGGCCCGGCGGGGCTCACCCTGGCTCGCGAATTCATCGGTTGCGACGCCACGGTGGTCCTCCTCGAGAGCGGCGGGTCTCAGGCCGAGTTCGAGGCGCAGCGCCTCAACGAAGGAGCCGTGGTCGGTGATCCTTACGCGGGTCTGCGGCGCACGCGTCATCGGCAAGTGGGTGGCACGGCGAATACATGGAACACCCGCGTCGTCGACCAGCCCGGGGCAAAGCACGTCCCGCTCGATCCGATCGATTTCGAGACACGCCCCCATGTTCCTCTCAGTGGCTGGCCGTTCGATCGAACGCATCTGGAACCGTTCTATCGACGAGCCCAGGTGGTGTGTGGCCTCGGTGCTTTTGCCTACGACGGTGCCGACTGGGAGACCTCCACAGGGCCTCGCGTCCTGTCATTTGGGAAATACATTACCACCCGAGTGTATCAATGTGGCCTCGCCCGCCCCTTCACCCAAACATATGTGCACGCAGTCAGCAGTGCGAGCAACCTAAGCCTTTACTGTCATGTGACAGTCACCAAGCTCGTAACGAATGGAGACCGGGTCGTCGAAGCGGAATGTGTGAGTGCGTCAGGCAACCGCATATCGGTACGGGCGGGAGTCTTTGTCCTGGCAACAGGTGCGATCGAAAATGCTAGGCTTCTTCTCCTTTCCGGTGGGTCGAGCGCGCGGGGCCTCGGGAATGAGCACGGCTGGCTGGGTCGCTGCTTCATGGAGCATCCCCGAGACCGCACGCTCACCCTTGTTCCCAGCACCCCCGACCTAGTTCGCCAAGCCGAGTTCTACGACCTGCATGCAGCCGAAGACGGGACCATGATTGTGGGACGTCTTGCGATCCGGGAGGAGTCTATCCGCTCTAGCCAATTGCCGAACGTGTCGATCACGCTCCTGCCGCGCCCGGCCGCGCAGACAGTGTTCTCACGCCTTGGTACATTGCTTGTAGAGCGACGCTGGCGAAGTCCGGAGATTGGTTACGGTTGGTCACGGCTTCCGCCCAGCCGTCAGCGCTTCGACCGACTCCGTATGCTGATCAACATCGAGCAGCGGCCGCATCCCGAGAATCGAATTGTGCTGGCGCGAGACCGGGACGCGCTCGGTGTGCCGAAAGTTGAGCTGCAATGGCACTGGCGCGATGAAGAACAGGCCGAACTGGAACGACTTCGGCACAGCGCTGCGCGAGTGGGTGGAGGCATCCGGGCATTGGTCGAGTGGAGGTCGAAACCGGCCGGCCCGATCCCAATGCGCATCATCACGCCGGCACCACCCGGATGCATACCGATCCGCGCTTCGGTGTCGCCGACGCAGATGCCAGGGTGCATGGGACCGAAAATCTCTATGTCGCGGGGGCGTCGGTATTTCCCACCGCCGGGTTTGCCAATCCGACGCTCACGATTGTCGCGATGGCGCTTCGGCTTGCCGATCACCTCAAACAGATGCTGGGAGTGGGGGATGCGGAGACGCGCTCGTCGTGAGTCGGTCAGCAAGGCGGCGACTTGGTCTCGTGGAGCGAAGGTGCGATAGTCAGGGGAAGCCTGACCCATCGGATCTCCCGTAACATTTCGGAGGTACACCGTGAACGCGGATCTGGTGTGGGCCATCAGCATGGGCGTCGCTTTCGTCAGCTGGGGCGCCATGACCTTAGCCGGGTGGCGGTACTGGGTGCGAACCAAGGCCAGCCAGCCGGTGGATGTGACGCCGGCGCTCGAGGACGCCATCGGCGAGGCGGTCGATCGCGCCCTAGCGGCCCGGGACGGCGAGCTGGCCGAACTCCACGAGCGCATCGATTTCGCCGAGCGGGTACTCGGCCAGCTAGGGGCGGGTGAACAGCCCAAGTGAGAAGAGCCCGCTGGAAACTCTTCCCTCGCGTCATCCGTAGGTCGGCCCAACAGAATGCCGGAGGTATGTCGTGGACACGGATATCCTAGCGGTCTTCGGAAGCATATTCGTCATCGTGACCACGTTGGGCGCCATGACGCTCTCGGGCTGGCGCTACTGGGTCCGCACCAAGGCCAAGCTGCCGGCGGACCACGTGACGCCGGCGCTGCAGGAGGCCATCCGCGATGAGATCGATCGGGCGCTGGCCGCGCGGGACGGCGAGCTGGCCGAGATCCACGAGCGGCTCGACTTCGCCGAGCGGCTGCTGAGCCGGCCGGGGTCTGGGGGCGGAGGTGCAGAACAAGGCCAGTGAGTCGGAACTGAGCGTACTTAGACCACTAGGGTTTTCCCTAGCCGCTGCTTGGTTGGTCCATCGACCGACCGTCCTGACGTCTCCCCACTAGAAGGCTTCGGCAGCCACGAAGGCTTCATCCAAGTTTGTAGGATCCTTCATCTCCACCGTGCTATGGATAGCCAAATGCGTGTCAGTCTCTGTGCTATCTCTGTCTCCCTGGCTTTCGGTGGCTGCTCTGAGCCGGCCGGGCCGTCCGAACCGGTTGCATTGGTGGAAGTGTCCCCGGCGAGCGATACACTTGCTGTTGGCCAGCCACAGCAATTCTCGGCACGCCTCACCGATACCGGGGGCCATACTCTGACAAGTCGAACGGTCTTCTGGGTAAGCAGCGATCCAGACATAGCCACGGTGTCACCGAGCGGGATGGTGACTGGCCTCGACAATGGAGCCGTGATGATTACGGCGACGGCCGAAGGCGTCCAAGGGAATGCGGATGTGTTGGTCCGGCGACCCTTCCGCGCCCTCGCCGTTACTCTGGAAGCAGGCCACGCGTGCGCGCTGGACCTGAGCGGCCAGGCATTCTGTTGGGGGTTCAACTGGAGGGGGGTACTGGGAACAGGGTATTTCGGAGAGGAATACCTCACACCGGCTCGGGTGGCGGGAGGACATTCTTTTACGACCATCACGACATGGGACCACACGTGCGCGCTCACTGCGTCGGGTCAGGCGTATTGCTGGGGAGATAATTCCTACGGGAAGCTTGGCGATGGCACGACGATTGACCGGCTGGCTCCCGTGGCAGTCGCAGGTGGACTTACGTTCGCTGATATCAGCGCTGGGTGGCCCGCAACTTGTGGGATCGTCGCCGGCACGGCGCACTGCTGGGGAGCAGGGTGGCTTCTACCTGTGGGGCCGAGTGTTTCGTTCGCATCGATTGCCCTAGGTGACTCCCATGGATGCGGAGTCACGAACGCGCGCCTGGGCTACTGCTGGGGCTCGAATTTCACCGGTCAGCTAGGTGATGGCACCACTGAGTTTCGGTCAGTCCCGACTCCTGTGAGCGGAGGATTGTCCTTCGCGTCGCTCGTGACGGGTCTTCGGCATTCGTGTGGGATTACCACCACTGGTGTCACCTATTGCTGGGGTGATAATGAAGCGGGCCAGGTGGGTGATAACAGCGCCATCGAGCGCCTCGTCCCCACCGCCGTTGCGGGCGGTCATACCATGACGGCTATCTCGGCTGGCTGGGCTCACACGTGCGGAGTCACCGACGACGGGGCGGGGTTTTGCTGGGGGTCGAACTGGGACGGTGCGCTCGGAGATGGTACCACGACGGACCGACTCACTCCAACACTTGTCGCGGGAGGCCACACGTTCGTTCGGATCGAAGCCGGGGCGTGGCAATCCTGCGGTATCCGAACGGACGGCGCGCTGCTTTGTTGGGGAACCCCACCGGTGGGTGACGGGACTATGCTCGCGCGCTCGGTGCCAACCTTCGTGCTCATGGAATGAGACCATGCGCTCGTTGCCCTGGGACTCCTTGAGAGGGACGATGCCCTGGCAGGATCGCTCTGTTTTTCTATTGACCCTGGTGGCCGCTGCCGCGTGCGGTGAGGAGCCGGTCGCGGCTCCGACTCCGGTGCCGGTTGCCTCGGTCACGATCAGCAGCAGCCGGGATTCGGTCATACTCGGCGGGCAAGTCGCGCTCGCAGCGCAAGCGTTCGACAACGCCGGCAACGCTGTATTAGGCCGACCTGTCGCGTGGACAACGAGTGATTCGACGATCGCCATCGTCTCGGCCGGCGGCAGGGTCACCGCGAGGGCAGAGGGTGTAGTGACGATCACGGCAACGATTGATGACGTGAGCGGGCACACCGAGGTCACCAGCTTCAGCGTGGAGTTTGCCGAAGTTCATGCCGGGGGAAGCTCCAGCTGTGGCTTGACCACCATGGGGAGGGTGTACTGCTGGGGGTCGAACTGGTACGGACAGCTGGGAACCGGATCGAGCGATACCACATCGGCGGCGTTTCCTGTTGCGGTGTCGGGCGGCCTGCAGTTCAAGACACTCATTAGCCGCTGGGGGGGAGCCTGCGGGATCACCGAGAGTGATCGCGCCCATTGTTGGGGTGACAACTACGCGGGTCAGCTGGGTGACGGGACCACGATTGCGCAACGTGCTCCGGTTGCCGTTGCTGGAGGGCTGAGCTTCAGTGCCATCTCTGGCTCATCTAGCCATACGTGTGGTCTCGCTCTCTCGGGCACCACCTACTGTTGGGGGTCCAACTCCTTCGGGCAGCTGGGTGACGGGACGCGAACGGGTCGCCTCACTTCGACAGCGGTTGTCGGAGGGCACCTCTTCACCTCCGTCTCCTCTCAGGGATACCACGTGTCTTGCGGCCTGGACGCCGGCGGGGATGCGTATTGCTGGGGATACGACGGCGGCGGTCAGCTGGGGCACGATACGACCTACTACAGCCTCACTCCCACCCCGGTCTCTGGCGGTCACACGTTCAGCAAAATCGATGCGAGCATCTTTCGAACTTGTGGGCTCGCCCCGAGTGGTGAAGTGCGATGCTGGGGGTTCAAGCGCTTTCATCACTCTGGAAAGGTCGGATATGTGCCGGAGCTCGAAGCAGCTGGGTACTCCTTCACCATGATCACTGATGGCGATGAGCACTCCTGCGGACTCACTGCGGCGGGAGAAGCGTTTTGCTGGGGAGCCAATGTGGTCGGCCAATTGGGCAATGGAAGCACCAACCAGCAGAATGAGGAGTCCCCGCCGGTTGCGGTGCTGGGCGGGTTGAGTTTCGTCGACATTAGCGCTGGGGGATACCACACCTGCGGGATCACGGCGACCGGAGCCGGCTACTGCTGGGGGGATGATGATGGCGGCCAGCTCGGGAATGGAACCAACACGTATGGCCCGAACTCTCTGCCCGTTCCCGTCGCCGGGGGGCTTGTCTTCGCCTCCATCGAGGCCGGGCGCAGCTACTCCTGTGGCGTGACGGTGGCGGGTGATGGCTACTGTTGGGGATGGAATGGCGGCGGCGTCCTGGGCGACGGCACCGTTGGTGGGTCCCAAGCCACGCCGACCCTTGTCGCTGGAGGGTTGTCCTTCCGGAGCATCCATCCGAGCGATTCGTACGGGGTGACGTGCGGACTCGCGACTAGTGGAGCCGCCTATTGCTGGGGGAGTGGATACGCCGGAGGGCTCGGCAATGGCCAGGCTATCGACAGCCCCGTACCGGTCCCGGTTTCCGGCGGCCTGACCTTTGTCGAGCTTTCGGTGGGCTGGAATGGCGGTTGCGGAGTGACCCAGAACTCGACCGCGTTCTGCTGGGGGACAAACCGCTCTGGCAATCTCGGAGACGGCTCACAAGCCGACAGCCCGGTTCCCGTGGCAGTGGCTGGAGGCATTCTGTTCAACTCGATTGCAGTTGGAAGGGACCATGTCTGCGGGCTGGCGACCTCCGGGATGGTCTACTGTTGGGGCGACAACCACTATGGTGAACTCGGAAACGGAGTCCGGACGGATAGCCCGCTGCCCGTCCTGGTATCAGGCGGACACTCCTTCACGCAGCTGACGTCAAACACTGCCTCAACCTGTGGGATTACGAATTCTGGAGAAGCTTATTGCTGGCCTAACAGGTGGGGTAACCCGCCTCACATACCGCGGCTTGTGCCTGGGGGATTGACGTTCGCGTCACTCAGCAGCGGGGACGATCACGTCTGTGGGCTCACCAATGCAGGTGCCGCGTATTGTTGGGGGACTAATTTCAGCGGCCAATTGGGCGACGGGTCGATGGAGCACAGGTCGAGTCCGGTCCAGGTAATCGGAAGCCTCACCTTCCGTTCCATAGTCGCCGGGCCGGACCACACGTGCGCGATATCAACCAACGGCGTCGCCTATTGTTGGGGGGCTAACTACTACGGCGAACTCGGCGACCCGTCGCGCCCGAGGGGGATTGTGCCGTTTCCGGTGCGTGTCGCCGGCCAGCCATAGACCCGCACCTTCAGGTCACCTTCATTCGACCTTCAATTGCGGGGCCCTAGCTTGGGAGTCGACCGCCGGTCGCTGACTCCGGACGGAGGCTCCGATGCTCTGGCTCCTGTTGATTCCCAGCCTGATCCTGTTGGGGTTCCTGACCCTCTGGCTCATCGGCGAGCGAGGCCACCTCCTGCTGCCGTCCACCCGCGAGGTGCTACGCTCGCGCCAGGACGGTGGCCGCGGGGCGGACTGTGAACGCCCTGCACGGCTACGTGTACGGCCGGTGGTGCTACCAGTACATCAAGTTCTTCGTCAATCGGGTGGCACCGTGGATGTCATCCGGGTTCAAGCGCGTCTGGGCCGAGCACTATCACGGCAAGGTGCTGCCCACCAACCTGGCCTGCGAGATCATCCGGCTCGATCACGACATCGAACGCACCGACCTCGAGCACATCATCCCGTATTCCACGGCGCGGGACATCGTGCTGACCAGTTCCCCAGGCGTGACGCTGCTCGAGTGTCCGTGCCGGGCGGCCCGGGAGGATCCCTGCCGCCCCACCCGGGTGTGCATGCTGGTGGGGGGAGGGGACTGGGTCCTGGAGCATCATCCCGAACGGGCCCACCGCGCGACGCAGCAAGAGGCGCTGGAGCTGCTCCAGGCCGAGCATGAGCGTGGACATGTGCACACGGCGTACTTCAAGGACGCGTGCGACCACCGGTTCTACGCGATCTGCAACTGCTGCCGGTGCTGCTGCGGCGGCCTGATCGCGATGCAGCGGCACGGGGTTCCGATGGTGGCCTCCTCGGGCTTCGTGGCGGAGGTGGACGAAGGCGCCTGCATCGCGTGCGGTGACTGCGAGGAGGCGTGTCCCTTCGACGCGATCACGGTGAATGGCCGTGCGGCCGTGGCCTGGGAGGCAGTGCATGGGGTGCGGGGTGTGCGAGGGCCAGTGCGAAACGGGCGCGATCGGCCTGGTGCTGGACGAGCGGAAGGGGATCCCGCTCGACGTGCGGAAGATCCCTCCGGCATCGACTCCGCCCGAGCTTGAGGCGGCTATCCGAGGGTCGGTGCCCGAGCTCTCGAACCGGAATTGACAGTCCGCAAGTTCCGTCATACCCTACAATCTTCTCAACAACTGCGCGCCCGCGCTCCCGGTTCGGCCCACTGAGCCCGAGGGAGGCGCTGGTCATGCGCTGCCTCGCGAACCTCAGTACCGAGGACCGTCCCATGGCAATCCGATTGGGCGACATCGCCCCGAACTTCACCGCCGAGACCACCGAAGGCCCGATCGATTTCCATGAATGGAAGGGAAATGGCTGGGCCGTACTGTTCTCGCACCCCAAAGACTTCACTCCCGTCTGCACCACCGAGTTGGGCCGGGTCGCCGGGCTCAAGAGGGAATTCGACAAGCGAAACACCAAAGTCATCGGCCTGAGCGTCGACCCACTCGACAGTCATATGCGTTGGGCCAAGGACATCAAGGACGTCACGGGGAACGAGCTCAACTTTCCCCTCATTGCGGACCACGATCGCAAGGTCTCGGACCTGTACGACATGATCCACCCCAACGCGGACAACACGCTCACCGTGCGATCCGTGTTTATCGTGGGGCCGGACAATACCGTGCGGCTGACGCTCACCTACCCGGCCAGCACGGGCCGGAACTTTGATGAGTTGCTGCGCTCGCTCGACTCGCTCCAACTCACCGCCACGTACCAGGTCGCAACGCCTGCGGACTGGCAGGATGGCGAAGACGTGATCATCGGCACTGGGGTGTCGGACGAGGAGGCCATGAAGAAATTTCCGGGCTTCGATACCAAGAAGCCCTACCTCAGAGTGACACCGCAGCCGACCAAGTAGGAGAGTGCCGCGCGATGGCTGTGAACGGTGGGAGGCGACTCTGCCCTCCCACCGTTTTCTCTGTATGTAACGGGGCCAGGCGGCCCGCGACAATGATCGATCCGTCCGGGAGAGTGCCATGAGCATGCACTACACGATTCGTGCCATCGCTGGAAGCTTCATCCTCATTTCGCTCGCCCTGGGATACTGGGTGAGTCCCTATTGGTACCTCTTCACGGCGTTCGTCGGGCTGAACCTCCTCCAGTCGAGCATCACCAAATGGTGTTTGATGGAGCAGATTCTGGAGAAGCTCGGCGTCGCTCAGCGAGGGTAAGCCATGAAATACGGTCCAGTGCTTGGAATAGCGGTCATGGGAGCGATCGCATCAGGATGCGGTACCCGGGTGATGATCCCGCCCCGCATCGATCTGACCCAGCATGAAATCGTGGGAGTGCTCGAGTTCACGGCCTCGAGCGAAGGCGACCTGGGCTCCTATGCGACCCGGAGGTTCATCGACATCGCGCGCCGGGACCAGGGCCTCGTCCGAATCACCGACCTTGGACCCCAGGCCACGGCGCTGCAGGAGGTCGGGCGGCCGCGGCTGGACGCGGCCGCCATCCAGGCCCTGGGCGAGCGACACCGGGTCCAGACCCTCTTCGCCGGGCGGCTCGAGATCTCGGATGTGAGGCCCGTCGTCCGAATCGATCCCGGGCTCATCCGCTCGAGCGTCGCCGCCGACGTCGATGCGACCCTCGCGGTGCAACTGATCGAGACGGCGTCCGGGGCGTCGCTTTGGAGCGGCTCCGCCAGGGCCACCCGGCGGGTCGGTCACGTCAGGATTCTCGGAGGCGGCGACTTCGCCTTCGATGCCGACGACCCGAACCGCGCGTACGCTGACCTGGTTGAGGCCCTGGTGTACCAGGTGACCCGAGATTTCAGGGCGAGCTGGGAGCGTCGCTAGAGCTGACGACGAACCACTCCCGGGTGTGGACCCCGCCGCCGCTACTCCTGGAGCGGCGGGGGAACGGGCCTGGCGGGCGTCGGGATCTCGTTAATGACCGCGGCGATCCACCACCGGCCGTCTCGCTTGACCAACGAGAAACTGTCGACGCCCTGTTGCGGCGGCCGCGGCGAGCCGGGAATGCTGGCCTCGTAGAGCACCCATACATGCGCCATGTCGCCGAACACCGTCGGCTTGGTGCGTAAGACTCGCTCCGTGAACCCCGTCTGCTTCACGTTGGCACCCTCGATGAAAGTGACGAAATCGTTCACGAAGCCGTCCACCGAAAACACCGTCGTGGCGGTCCGGCTGGTGCGCAGCACGATGACCGCCTGCGCGAGGAAGAGTGACCTGACCTGGT
Source organism: uncultured Gemmatimonadales bacterium (assembly GCA_963815325.1). GTDB lineage: Bacteria > Gemmatimonadota > Gemmatimonadetes > Gemmatimonadales > GWC2-71-9 > JABDII01. The sequence goes on along the minus strand of CAWFGG010000002.1, from coordinate 649,529 downwards.
CCCAATCGGGGCTGTGCCCAGCCTCGAAAGTGACCAACTCGTATAGGTGTGCGACGACTCCCTCGGCGGTGTCCAAAGGGCCCGGCGCGGTGTTGGCTTGTGCGTGTGCCGATGCTGTCGCAGCCAGTGAAATCCCGGCGAGCAAGGCGCCTGCCGTGAAGACTCGGAGTGTGGATCGATGGCTTTGCATGGTATCGCCTCTGTGGCGGGGACCGGTGCGTGACCGGGCGCCCGACGTGGGACCGAGCGGCGGAGTCCATCCGTAATTGAACTAGGCGGATATCGACTCGACAAGCGTTGTTCAGGAGGCGCGCACTCTGGAGCTGCAACTTGCGTCACGACACGGATGAGTGAACATTCGCGCGATGAGTTCCCCGGAGAAGGATCCCGTGGGCGGCCCTGCTCGCAAGCTGCCGCCCACCGCCTATGAGCTGAAGGAGGGTGAGGAATACGTCCCGTTCACTCACGGGCAGACCCTCACCGAATTCACCGTCAAGGCCGTGGTGACGGGCGCCATCCTCGGCGTCATCTTCGGCGCTGCCAACACCTACCTCGGCCTCAAAGCCGGCCTCACGATCAGCACGTCCATTCCGGTGGCGGTGCTCACCGTCGTGGTCTTCCGGCTGTTCTCCGCCTTCGGCCTGCGCCACTCGATTCTCGAGAGCAACATCTCCCAGACCGTGGGCTCGGCTAGTTCGTCCGTGGCCTCCGGCGTGCTGTTCACCATCCCCGCGCTGTTCATTTGGGGCATGAGCCCGGCCTGGGCCAAGGTCACCTTGGTGACGATGGCGGGCGGATTGATCGGCGTGCTGTCGATGATCCCGCTCCGGCGATACCTGATCAAGCGAGAACACGGCAAGCTGCCTTACCCGGAGGGTATGGCCTGCGCCGAGGTGCTCGTGGCTGCGGAAGGCGGCGGCAGGCAGGCCGCCGGGGTGTTCTGGGGACTCGGGATCGGGATGCTGTTCAAGCTCATCACCGACGGTGCCAAGCTCGTGAGCGGGACCTTTCAGGCGGCGCTCGCCTTCAAGGCCAACGTGGCGATCGCCGTGTCACCCCCGCTTCTGGGCGTGGGGTATATCCTCGGCCCGCGGATCGCCACGGTGATGGTGGCCGGCTCCGCCTTGTCGGCATTCATCATTATTCCCGTCATCAATTTCTGGGGCGCTGGCCTGACCGAGCCGCTCTTTCCGGAAACAGAGAAGTTGATCCGCGACATGGCGGCGGGTGACATCTGGCACCGGTACGTGCGCTACATCGGCGCCGGCGCGGTGGCCACCGGCGGGATCATCACGCTCATCAAGTCGATCCCGACCATGATCGAGTCGTTTCGGCTTGGCTTGAAACACATCACAGCGGGTGAAAGTGGTACCGCGATCGATCGGACGGATCAGGACCTGTCCTTCAAGGTCGTCGGGATCTTCATCATCGCCATTCTCCTGGCATTGACCTTCACGCCGGGAGTGTTGGGTTATCTCGAGTCGATCCCGGTGCGCGCGGTTGCCTCGATCCTGATCGCGATCTTCGCGTTCTTCTTTGTCACCGTCAGCTCGCGCATCGTGGGCTTGGTCGGCGTCACCTCGAACCCCACCTCTGGGATGACCATCGCAACCCTGCTCGGGACGAGCGCCATCTTCTTCCTGCTCGGCTGGACCGACCTACCCGGCAAGGCGACCGCCCTGATGGTCGGGACGGCGGTGTGCATTGCGGCATCAATTGCTGGCGACACGTCGCAGGACCTCAAGACGGGCTACATCCTTGGTGCCACCCCGCGGTTCCAGCAAATCGGAGAGCTGGTCGGGGTGATCACCTCCGCCGGTGTCGTGGCGCTCGTCGTCATGCTGCTGCATCAGGGTGTGCCCGGTGGCCTGGGCGGCGCGGAACTTCCGGCGCCCCAGGCCGTATTGATGAAACTGGTGATCGACGGTGTCTTGGACCAGAACCTCCCGTGGATGCTCATCTTCATCGGTGTCGGCATCGGCCTGGTGGCCTCGCTGTTCCGGGTTCCCGTGTTGGCCTTTGCCGTGGGCGTGTACCTGCCTCTCTCGACGATGGCGGCGGTCTTCCTCGGTGGCATGGCCCGCTTGTTCTTGACGCGCGGCTGCCCCGCTGATGTGGCCGAGCGGCGGCGCGAGCAGGGTGTGCTGTTCGGCTCGGGCCTGGTTGGGGGCGGTGGGTTGACGGGCGTCGTGTTGGCGCTCTGGGTGGTGGCGCGCGGCGGGCGGCCGATCCGGGGATGGCCTCTCGCTCTGCCCGATTTTGCGCTTGAGGGCCTGGCCCTGGCGACGATCATGCTGATTGTTGGCCTCATGGCACTGTGGGCGGTGCGGGGCGGGCGCGTGACGGAGGAATAGCTCCGGCCACGTCCTCTTCAGGTATCCTTCCCGATTCCTTCACGGCCCGGGATCTAGGGTTGAGCATTGCTCCAAACTCCAACGGTGGATATAACGATGAAGCGATCAGACTTCAGTGTGCTGCTCCTCGTCCTGGCGCTCGCATGCGCCAAGGGGGAGGCCGCTCCCGAATGGGCAGGCACCGTTACCGACAGCGCCGGCATTCCCATCGTCGTCAATCCCACGAGTGAGCTGTGGACCGACGCGAGTCGCTGGACGGTCACGGAGGAGCTCAAGATCGGTTCCGCCGAGGACGAGCCGGACTACCAGTTCGTACGGGTGGCGGGTATCGCGGTCGGGTCGGACGGACGGATCTACGTCATGGATCAGGGTGCGCAGCAGGTTCGGGTGTTCACGTCGGACGGCACGTTTGACGGGGCCATCGGCGGACCGGGTGGTGGGCCGGGAGAGTTCGGTGCCGGCGCGGGGCCGGTGCTGATGGGTCTGGGTGACACCCTCTTGGTGCCCGACCTCCAGCAGCAGCGGGTGAATCGCTATGCTCCCGATGGAACCAGTCTCGGGAGTTATCCCATGGTCTTTACCGACGGACTTCCCCTCCGCTGGGATGCGACGCCGTCCGGCGTGATCGTCAACCAGTTGCGGCCGCTCGCGCTGCCCAATCAGCCGGCGACGGACAGCATGGACTTGATCGCGGTCCGTGACACCGACGGCTCGGTGACGGATACCTTGATGCGCGTCCCGTCCGGCAAGACCATCTCGTTTGCGAGTGGTGGGCCGGAAATCACCTTCTTCGTGGCTGAACCGGTCTGGGCCCTCACTCCCGATGCGGGCATCCTGTTCGGCGTCAACGACGAGTACCGGATCGGCGCCTACAACCCTGCTGGTGCTCTGACCCGGGTCATCACGAAGCCCAGTGAGCCCATGCCGGTCGGGGAGCGGGATCGGACCGTCCTCTTGAACGCCATGGAGCGCCTCTGGAAAGAGGCCGGCGTGCCGGCGCAGGCCATCGACCGGCTTCGGTCGGCCATTCGCTTCGCGGACAACTTCCCGGCCTATCTCCAGTTCCTGAGCGGTCCCAAGAACACGGTGTGGGTGCAGAGAATCCTGGCGCCCAGTGCCCTGAGCCCGGAGGCTCAGGAGTTCTTCAACCCGCAACAGGACCTCGGGTCGTCGGATTTCGATGTGTTCGATGCAGAGGGGCGGTACCTCGGTGTGGTCACGATGCCCGAACGCTTCACGCCGCTTCGGTTCGAAGGCGACGTGGTGTATGGCATCTGGCGCGACGAACTCGATGTCCAGTACGTGGTGCGGCTCCGAATCGGGGGCATGCCGTCCGCGTGAGCGTCAGACGGGCTGGGAACCTGTCGGCGACGACTGCACGATGGCGATGAAGACCATCATCGAACCCTTCAAGATCAAGGTGGTCGAGCCGCTCCAGCTTACGACCCCCGCGGAGCGCGAGCAGGCACTGCGGGACGCGCATTTCAACATGTTCAATCTTCACGCCCGGGACGTGCTGATCGATCTCCTGACCGACAGCGGCACCGGCGCCATGAGCAGTCTGCAGTGGGCCGCCATGATGCAGGGCGATGAGTCGTACGCCGGCGCAGAAAGCTTCTACCGGTTCCTTCATCGTCTCGAGGACTTAACCGGGTTCACGCACATCCTACCGACGCATCAGGGCCGAGCCTCCGAACGCATCCTGTTCGAGTTGGTCGGGGGGCCTGGGAAAGTGGTGCCGAATAACAACCATTTCGACACCACCCGGGCCAACATCGAGCACTCCGGAGCGGAGGCCATCGACCTGGTGATCGAAGAAGGGAAGCATGCCAAGGGCCGTCATCCCTTCAAAGGCAACATGGACCTGGACAAGTTGGTCGAGCTGATCGAACGAGTGGGCCCCGATCGCATTCCGCTGTGCATGATTACCGTCACCAACAACTCGGGCGGCGGGCAACCCGTCAGCCTCGAGAATCTCAAGGCCGTGCGCCGGATCTGTGACGGCCACGGCATTCCGCTCTTTCTCGATGCATGCCGGTTCGCCGAGAACGCCTACTTCATCAAGCTGCGCGAGCCAGGGCAAAGCCAGCGGACCGTGAAGAGCATCGTCCGGGAAATGTTCGACCTGGCCGACGGGGCGACGATCAGCGCCAAGAAGGACGGCCTCGTGAACATCGGCGGAGTGCTGCTCCTCCGGGACGATGCGCTCGCGGAACGGGCGGGCGCGCTCCTCATTCTGACTGAGGGGTTCGTCACCTACGGTGGGGTGGCCGGCCGCGACCTGGAGGCAATGGCCCAGGGGTTCGAGGAGGTAGTGCACGAGGATTACCTTGCCTACCGGCTCCGCTCGACGGAATACCTGGGCGAGCGACTCCTCGACATCGGATACCAAATCGTGGAGCCGCCGGGCGGCCACGCCATTTACGTCGATGCCGGTGAGTTGTGCCCTCACATTCCGCCGGAGCAGTTTCCCGGGCAAGCCTTGGTGTGCGCGCTCTACCGGCAGGCGGGTATCCGAACCGTGGAGATCGGCAGCCTCATGTTTGGCCAGGCGGCCGAAGCTCCTGCAATGGAACTGGTCCGCTTTGCGATTCCGCGCCGCGTCTATACCCAAAGCCATATCGACTACGTGGTGGAGGCGTGCGACCAGGTGTTTCAGAACCGGCATGCGTTGCGCGGGCTCCGGTTGCTCAACGACCCGCCGTATCTGCGGCACTTCACCGCCGAGTTGGAGGAATTGCCTCGCGCCGCCGCCGCGCCGGCGTAAAGGGACGGCCGAAGGAGCTGTCATGGGGATGATATTCCCGTTGCTCGCGCTCTTGATCATGCTCGGTGGCGCGTTGGGCATCACCTGGATGATCACCCAGAGTCGCGCGCGAACCACCCTGCCCGGAGGCGACGACGAGACGCGGCAGTTGCGCGACGCCGTGCAGGACCTCCAGCTCGACATGGAGGCGGTGCGGAATGAGTTGGCGGAGGTCTACGAACGACTCGACTTTACGGAGCGGCTGCTGACACGAGGAGCAGGCACACCCACTCCCAACCGGCTCACTTCAGGCGGAGAAGGACCTCCCCCCTCACCTGAGTAGCTGTGGTTCCCTGTTCGACACGCCGGCCTGAGAGCTGGCTCACATAGATTCGAACGGCCGCGCGGTCGTTCTCTCCGTCCAACCGCATTACATCCGGCGGCAGGGCATTCCGATCCATCGGATGTTCGCCCAGATAGGCCCGAACGCTGTCGATCAGCGGGTCGAGCGGCAGCCCGATCAGGACCGTCTGATCCTCGAGCACCTGCAGCACGCCAGCCGCTGAGTCGAGCGCGACGCGCAGGCGGCGATCGCCGAGCAAGAGCGTGTCGGATGGGATGCGGGCCAAGTGGTACACGTAGTCGTATCCCTCGACCGGGGCGAACACGGACCTGGCTCCCGTGGTGTAGTAAAAGCCCGCGGGCTCTCGCGCCTCGGCGGCGCTGACGTAGGCCACATTCAGGCGCTGCATGATCGACTGGGTGCGCCGGATTGCATAGGACCGGCGCTGGGCGGGATCAGAACCGGCGCTGTCAACGATCCCGACCTCGTCGGGGAACCACGGCGCGATTGTCTCACTGCCGTGCGTGCTGATGAGATAGGTGAGGATTTCGCTGATCTCCCGCCGGTCCTCAAAGGTCACGTCACCGGTCGCCGGTCGGACCTGTCCGTCCAGGAGCAGGCCTGCCCGCGTCAAGTGATCGGCCAATCGCCCCGTCTGGCTCCGGGCCGACACCCGGTAGGCGGACCATGGGCCAAAGGCAGTCAGCAGTGCCACGGCGCAGAGCGATGCCGGGATGATCTTGATATTCTTGGATCGTCGGATGGTGTAGTAGAGGGCCACCCCGAAAAGCCACGCGGCCAACACCACGAGAAAATATCGGCGTTCGGTAAATCCGTATTGCGCGACCCGTTTCCCGATGGCCAGCACCAGCATGATGATCGACGGGTACAGCGCCACGTAGAACCAGCGCGCGTAACTCTGCACCCAGAGGTTCTCGGTCTGTTCCTGGATGGGATGCAGCAGGAGCAGCGACAAGATGCCGACCGCCGCGACGCTCGAGACGAGATAACCAATCCACCCGCTCGGCCAGACCCCGGTGATGATGATCTTGCCCATGTACGTGGTGAGGATGGCGAGGTAGATCACCACGATCGGCATGAGGATGTACTGCGCCAGCACCTTGAGGCCCAACGGATAGTCTCGAAGCTGGTCCAACGTCGAGAAGTCATCGGGCACGCCGCTCAGGAACACCCAAGGATGAAACACGCCGGCCATGAAAAAGAAGAGATGGGCGTAGCTCTTGTCGGGAACGTTGATGCCCAGGAGCTTGTCCAGCGCGACGAGCGCAATTACCAGCCCGAGGAACAACACCGCCGCATAGAGTGCGGCCGTGAGATAGCGCAGGAACAGGATCCGGTTGTATTGCCAGAAACCGTTCGGCTCCCGGACGCCGAGGTAGGGCAGGAAGGCCACCAAGAGATGCAATGCGACGAGGAATTGGGCGAATCGGGTAAATGCGACCACCGGTGACCAGTGCGGCCACAAGAAATAGTACCCTGCCAGCATCACCACCCCGCCGCCCCCGATGGCAAGTCTGGAGAGGGCACGCCACCCTCGGCGTTCGCCCCACAGCACCAGCGCGGTAAAGAGGGGAAGGCCCAGGAGCGCCGCCGTGAGCAGTCGGGGTGCCGTGTCCGCGCCGACGTCCTCGATGGCGAGCATGGCCGTGACCGTGGCCACTACGGCGGCGGCCAGCACAAACGGGAACCGGGCGAAACTGGCGGACGCGGCCGAGGTGAGTAGCTTCACCGAGGGGAATCGCATGACATGTAAGATGAGCCCCCGTACTTGGAGCGGCAAGCGCTGTGGCAGGGAAGCGAGGTGGAGATGGACGCGTTCTTCGAGGCGGCTATTGAGGAGGCTCGACGCGGTTGGGAGGAAGGCGGGATCCCGATTGGGTCGGTCCTGGTGCACCAGGGTGCCATCCTGGGCCGGGGCCATAATCGCCGCATCCAACAGGGCAGTGCGGTGCTCCACGGTGAGATGGACGCCTTGGAACGGGCCGGCCGCCAGCCGGCGTCCGTGTACCGGGCCAGTACGCTCTATACCACCCTCTCTCCCTGTGCCATGTGCAGTGGTGCTATTCTTCTATACGGCATTCCGAGGGTGATTGTCGGCGAGAATCAGACCTTTGTGGGAGAGGAAGAGCTACTCCGCTCCCGCGGGGTCGAGGTCACGGTCGTACAAGATCCGACCTGCATCCGCCTCATGGCGGAGTTCATCGCCCAACACCCAGATCTCTGGCACGAAGACATCGGAACCGAGTAGCCACCACCGGGCGACGGTGTTTGGCGGATGCCCCACCGGGGCGCAAGTCACGGCGGAGGGACGACGGCGTCGCATGTTCGACACGACCGACTCCGACCCAACGCAGCGAAAAGGAACCCTATGGCCGTTACGCGACCCGGATTTCCGTCCGACTCCTCTACGATTCTCGATGTTCCGTCCGTCGCCCACGTTCCCCGCCCCCCGACCTGGGGGCCGTGGCTTCTCCCGGTTGTTCTCGGTGGGGTGAGCGCCCTGTGCGCCCTTGCGACCTATGTGCTGCCGCTCCACAACAAGCTCTGGTGGTTCGTGCCCTTCAGCTTCCTCGGGAACTCGCTCGCGATGATTCCCTATGATGGGGCCGTGATCTACTTGGGAGAGTTCTACCCCCTGTGGGTGGTAGTCGCCGTCGGGACGCTCGCGACGATGCTGGTGGAAGTCTGGAACATGGAACTGCTGAGCCGCTTGTTGGCGCGCGATGGGGCGAGGCGGTTCCGGGAACACAAGGCGACGCGCTGGACTCTCTCGCTCTACTCCAAGGCGCCGTTCTTCTCGCTGGTCGCGACCTGCGCACTCCCCATCATCCCACACTACCCAATGCGGGTGGTCGCCACCCTGGCGCGCTATTCCCTCTGGAAATATCAAGGCGCTGTCGCCCTCGGACGGAGCCTCCGCTATGCCGGCCTCGCAGCCGTCGGATGGGCATTCCCGATTCCAGGGGTATGGATCGTCATGGGGAGTCTCATTCTCCTGCTGGTGGCGCTCCGGGCAGTCCACAAGACCGGACAAGAGGAAACAGTTCCGGAGACCGCCGCGTGAGGCGGTGCTTCCTGCTCTTGGTCGACGGCCTTAGGCCTGACGTGGCCGAGGGGCTGCTCGAGGCCGGGCGCCTGCCGCATCTCGCCGCCATGGTCCAGGGCGGCGGCGGTGTCACGCGGGCTGTCACGTCATTTCCAACGACCACCAGCGTGTCGTACCTGCCGTTCCTCACCGGCTGCACGCCGGGCGGATGCAACGTCCCGTCTATTCGCTGGCTCGACCGCTCCGCCTACGACGGCAGGTGGTGGCGCAACCGAGACGCGGTGCGGAGCTACTGCGGCTACCAGGCGGACATGCTGAACAACGATATCGATCCTTCGATCCGCACCGTCTTCGAACTGGTTCCCGAGAGCATCGCGTTTTTCACCATGATCACCCGCGGCCTCACGCCGGAGCGGGATCCAGCCCGGCGCGCCCGCGTCTACTGGGCGGCCATCGGGCACTATCTCTTCTGGAACCAGCCGTCGGATGACGTGGTAGCTCGACACCTACTCCGGGCCGTAGCCCAGCCATGGAAGTTCATCTTCGCCCAGTTTCCGGCAGTCGATGGGTACACCCACCAGAGCAGTCCCGACGCCCCCAAGGTGCTTCGAGCCCTCGAGCGGGTGGACCTGGTGGTGGGACGCCTCCGGGCCCAGCTCGCCGCGCGCGGCGAACTCGAGGAGAGCCTGATCCTGGTCGTCAGCGACCATGGGGCGACCGAGGTTCACACCCACCTGGATCTTCCGGAATGGTTCCGCCAACGAGGCGTTCCGACCCTGTCGCACCCCATCATGTGGCAGCGGGCACCGCGGGCGGCGGTCATGGTCGCCGGCAACGGGTCGGCCATGGTGTACGCGCGGCCCACCGAGCCGCGCACCGCGCGATGGACCATCGAACGGCTCAGGCATCCGGATGCGTTTGGCAGCCGGCACGATCTCATTGCCGAGTTGGTGGCCGACCCCGCCGTGGCCTTCGTCGTCGCCGAATCAGAAGATGGCGGTGTGCGCGTGGTATCCTCGTCGGGAGAGGCGGAGGTCCGGTCGCGCAGTGGTGCGATCTCCTACCGGCCGATGACCGGGGATTCCCTCGCGGTCGGCGGCGCTCGAACCCTCACGCAGCGTGAGTGGCTCGAACACACCTGGGACGGGCCGTTTCCCGATGCCCCGGTCCAGATCCTCGATCAGTTCCGGTCTCCCCGCACCGGTGATCTGGTAGTGGTGGGGCGGGAAGGGTTCGATTTCCGGCGGCGGTATGAAATCCCACAGCACAAAGCGGGACATGGCAGCATGCACCGCGTCCACATGCAGATTCCCCTGTGGGCGAGCCACCCGCTTCCGGCGGAGCGCCTACGCAGTGCCGACCTGTTCCCATCCATGCTGGCGTGGCTCGGCGTCACCGTACCGGCCGACATCGATGGTGAGCTGCTCTGGCGCCCGGGCCGCAACCGGCGGGCGGGTTCGCCTGTGCATCGCGTCGCGGCGGCCCTGCCGTAGACTCCAGGGCTCGGTCACGCGTCGCTCGCTCGAGGGCGTAACAGAATCCGGAGGTGATCATGGCCCGAACGCGATCGGTCCGGCACGAAGTTTCTTTCCTTACCCTGATGAGTGTTGCCTCCGCCTGCGCGGGTTGCACCGTCGCGTCATCTGAGCCCACCGATTCCATGAGACCCCACACCCTCATGCCAGTCCCAGCCGAGGTGTCCTTCGGCGAGGGAAGCCTGTTGATCGATTCGTCGTTCACGGTGGCACTGCTGGGCTACACCGAGCCACGCCTCGACCGTGCCGCGGCGCGTTTCCTCGAGCGACTCTCGAGACAGACGGGCATACAGTTTCTCGCGGGAGTCGGCGGAGACCCAGCCGACGCTCGGCTGGAGATCCATGTTCAGGCCGCGTCGGGACCGATCCCGGGCCTTGTAGAGGACGAGAGTTATGCGCTGGATGTGAGCCCGACCACGGCCCACCTTTCGGCGGCGACCCCGTACGGCGCGCTTCGCGGAATCGAGACATTCCTCCAGCTGGTCGAGCCGGGGTCCGATGGCCCCATGGTGCGATCCGCAATCGTCCGTGATGCGCCCCGTTTTCCGTGGCGTGGCCTTCTCATTGACGTGAGCCGGCACTGGATGCCGGTTGAGGTGATCGAGCGGAACCTGGACGCGATGGCAGCGGTCAAGCTGAACGTGCTCCATTGGCACCTGTCTGAAGATCAAGGCTTCCGTATTGAGAGCAGGCGCTTTCCCAGATTGCACGAGATGGGCTCCGACGGGTTGTTCTACACCCAGGATCAGATTCGCGATATCGTGGCCTATGCGGCTGACCGGGGCATCCGCGTCATTCCCGAGTTCGACATACCGGGCCACACCACGAGCTGGTTCGTCGGACACCCCGAGCTTGCCAGCGCTCCGGGGCCGTACCAGATCGAGCGCCATTTCGGCGTGTTCGATCCCACGATGGATCCCAGCAAGGAGGAGGTGTACGGCCTCCTGGACGGATTCGTGGGCGAGATCGCTCCCCTGTTTCCTGACCCGTTCTGGCACATCGGCGGGGACGAGGTTACCGGCAAGCACTGGAAACGGAGTCGCCGCATTCAGGACTTCATGCGCCGGAATGACCTGGCCGACAATCACGCGCTCCAGGCCTACTTCAACCGGCGGCTGTACGACATCCTCGCCAAGCACGGCAAGCGGATGGTGGGATGGGAGGAGATTCGTGCGCCCGGCTTTCCGAATGACATTGTGATTCAGTCGTGGCGCGGCGAGGAGTCGCTGGTCGAGGTGGTACGCCTGGGGTACGATGTGATCCTTTCCCGGGGCTACTACTTGGACTTGATCCAGCCCGCCGGCCAGCATTATGCCGTAGATCCGCTGGGTACGGCTGGCGTCTCTCTCACGCCTGAGCAGCAGGGCCGGGTCCTCGGCGGCGAGGCCTGTATGTGGGCCGAGTTCGTGACTGCTGAAAACATCGACTCGCGGATCTGGCCGCGCGCCGCGGCCATCGCCGAGCGTTTCTGGTCGCCCAGGACGGTGACCGACGCGGACGACATGTACCGGCGGCTCGAGGCCGTGAGCGTGTGGCTCGAGTCGGTGGGTGTCACCCATCGGAGCAGTTATCCGGCCATGCTCCGGCGGCTTGCCGGCGGCGCTTCCATCGAGCCGCTGCAGGTGCTGGCCGACGTGGTGGAGCCGATCAAGGACTACCAGCGGCACCGGAACCGGGACTACACGAGTGCGACTCCGCTCACGCGCCTGGTCGATGCGGCCCGCCCCGAAAGTGACGTCGCCCGGCATTTCAATCGCGCAGTAGCCGAATTCCTGGCGGACTCGAGCCATGTGGCCCGCCGAGACGAGTTGCGGGGCTGGCTCACCAGCTGGCGAGAGCACCGCGACCGGCTCGCTCCGATACTCGAGCGCTCGCCGGATCTCAGGGAGATCGACCCCCTGTCTCGGACCCTGGCAGAGCTGGGCGCGATCGGACTCCAAGCCATGGCTGGGATTGAGGGACGCGACACGACCGGGGATCACACGCAGCGGCTGGCGGCGATCGAGCGTGCCTCGCAGCCCGTGGCCGAAGTGGAGCTCATGGTGGTCGAGGGCGTGCGGAGGCTGGTGGAGGCCGCCCGCGGGCCTTGATTCGCCGGCTTGACCCTCGCTTGACCACCCGATCCCTAGCGTTGGGGTGGACTCAAGGGAGGGCACCATGACACGCATTCACCACATCGCAGCGCTTGCGGGCCTGGTCCTCGGGGCCGCGTGCGCCTCTCCAGGTGGTCTCGCCCGGCAGCCCGGCACCGACCGCGCCGGCCCTCGGTCAGTGGATCCGGATAACTCGCTGCGCCACCTACGACTGCAGCGCAAACCAAGGCAGATATGAGGGCTACCTGATCGGGCTCGAGGGAGACACCCTGGTGCTCCACGCCATGGGACCCAAGGGCCGCGGGCACCACTTGGAAGTTCCCACAAGCGGGCTCACCAAGATCGAGCTCTATCGAGGGAACAAACGGACCGGCGCCGGGGTAGCCAAGGGAGCGGCGAAGGGAGCGGGCTTGGGGGCCGTTGGTGGGACCCTTGTTGGCTTGGTAGGGAGCCTCGTCTCAGAGGCGTTTGACTTCTTCGACACCTACGATGCCGATGTCGGCGACAACATGGTCAGGGGAGCGGGAGCCGGCGCGGCCACCGGCGCGGTAGCTGGAGCGGTCGATGGACTCATGACAGGCGATCCCCAGTGGGAGGCAATCGACCTGGACCGGGTGCGAGTCATTCTGTGCCGACAACAGGAACGTCTACTGCGCCGACTCAACCGAAGAGTGAGGAGTAAGGAGTAAGGAGTAAGGAGTGTGAATGGCCTGCCTCCTCATTCCTACTTCCTACTTCCTACTCTCTGGTCCTATCGTCTCCCTCCCGCGAGCGCCCGGTAGTACTCCTCCACCAGGTCCCGGTATTCGGGCGGCACCTTGTCGCTGCCCACCTGCTCGAGTCGATCGGCGTCCGGTGCCGTCAATGCGCGGCGGAGGCCGTACTCGAACTCTTTGAGACTCTGCAACAGCTCGCGCTGGAGGCGGATGGCCGATCGGGTGTCCTCGTACGTGTCGCTCATCCCGAGGTCGCGCATGCCCGATAGCACCCGGTCGAGCTCACCGGTGTCGACGCCTTCCTGACGGAGCTGGTTTCGGAGATCCTGAAGCTCGCGTCGGCGCTGGTCGGCTTCCCGGCGCCACTGGCGCACGTCATTGGGTGAGAACTGGCCCGGTTGGCCGCCCGGACGTCCCGCCGCGCTTGCTTGGCCCTCAGACGACTCCCGGCCCGGCTCACTCTCTTGCCCGGCCGCCTCTTGCCCGGGCTCGAGTCGACGCGCCCTGTCGCCCTCCTGCCCCGGCTGGGGCACGCCGCCGGAGTCGGCGCGCTGTTCCATGCGCTCGCCCAGCGACTCGAGGCCGGTCACGGCCGCGCGGGCACGGTCGAGGGCCTCCTCCATGTTCCGCTCGCGTGACGGACCCATGGCGCCAGCCGCCTGGTCGATCTTGTCGCGGAGGCCTTCTAAGTCCGTTCGGATTTGTTCTTCGAAATTGCGAGCGTAGTCCTGGGATCGACCCTGGATGACGCCGCGAGAGTACAACAGCTTCTCCTTGAGCTGGTTGTCGCGGATCGATCCCGCGGCTTCACCGAGGCGGCGTGATGCGTCGGTTTGGTCGCGACGTGCATCGCGTGCCGCCTGGTCGAGTTGTTCCTCCAGGTCGCCCAGCTCCGCTGCCATCGCGCCCTTGCGGTCGACCATTTGCCGGAGTCGCTCGCCTGCACCTGGATTGGTGGGGTCGAGCCGTTCGAGTTCCTGCATCATGCGCCGCTCCTGCTCCAGCAGCCGTTCGGCACGTTGGCGGGCATCCTCGATGTCCCTGGTAAGGCGCCCCTCACGGGTCCGCTCGAGCCGACGCCGCGCCTCTCTGAGCTCCTCGAGAGCGGACGATCCCTGCGCCGCCCCGTTGGAACCCTGAGCGGAGGCGGCCCGTCGCATGGCTTCGGCGACCTCACGCAACCCTCGAGCAGTTTCCGCGAGATCGGGCATCGATTGCTCACGGGCCAGCTGCTCGAGCCGGCGAGCCTCTTGCTCGACCTCGTCCGCCAGGCGCCGTTGCCCGCCGCCGCCGCCACCTGACTGGGGTGTTTGGCCGGCCTGGGCCCGGGCACGAAGGCGCTCGTTTTCCTGTTGTTGCCGCCGGGCCAGCTCTTTCAGCTTCTCCAACGTGTCGTCGATGGTCTGGTCCGCTGCCTGCTGGTTGCCGCGTTGCACCTGCTCGTACTGGTTGCGCATGCGATCGAGCTCGAGTTCGAACAGGTCCGCGAGTTCCTCACTGATTTCTCCGTCCTGTCCGGGCGCACCGCCACCCTGGGCAAATCCGACCTGGACTTCGCGATAGGCGGCCTCGGCGCGCTGCAGCTGCTGCAAGGCCCGCTGTTCGGGTGGGAGGGCCGCTTTCGGCTGCCGCTGGCCCAGCTCCGCCTCCGCGGCCTCCATCTCTTCGACGGCCTTTGGCAGCGCCTCCGCGACGAGGGCAAAGGTCGAGTCCATGCCCACGACGCCGCGGGTACGCATCCGCTCGACCAAGGTGGTGACCTCTTCTCGCAGCCGCCCCTGCGACAGCGTCACGGTGGACATGTGCTCCCGGATTTCCTTGTCATTGTAGCGGAGGCTGTCGCGCACGATGCGGAAGGTTGCGGCGATGATCTGACGTTGCCGCTCCGACAGCTCGCCGCCGACCGAGCTCATGCCTTGGCCGGGCTGCTGATCGGCCTGCCGAAAGCTCTGGTCGAAGGGCCGAATCTCCATGAAATAGATGTCGGTTACGGCCTCCTGCCTCGAGGCACCACGGCGTCCGTCCGATGCTTTTGCGTAATAGGAGATGAAGTCGCCGGGCTCGAGCTCCAACTCCTCCAGGAAGAACGTGTGGCCCGCCGAGACTTCCTTCAGCGATCGCTTCCCCGACCAGAGCGAGAGCGTCTGCTCCTCACCGCCGTTCACGGCGAAGACGAGGTTCACCGTTGCGACGCCATAATCGTCCTGGGCATGCACCTCGGTCGTGACCTCTTCGAGGCTCGACACGGAAATGTCCCGGCCCGGCTTGGCGAACGACACGCTGGGTGGCTGGTCGGACAACGGGTCGATGAGGTAATCCGGCGAAGCGACCACCAGGTCGCCCTGCGCGCTCTCGAGCAGCACCCGGTAGGTTCCTTCCTCCCGGACCGGTACGGTTCCGGTGAGCGTGCCATCCGCTTCGATCGTCAACGGGAGAGTGTCGCTTGGCTCGACGATGAGCACCCCGGCGTTCACCGCGAGCGTCGACGTGACGTGAACCATGGCGCGGGTGCCGGTCAGGGCGATGATGTCGCCCGAGCCCTCCTGGGTTTGCGGCGGTAGTCCAGTATATCCGGGGAAGTGGTACTCCACGGCGATGTCCTTCACGTACGGCAAATCGACCACGTCGACGCGATACACCGGTGACCGGACGCCGCTGGCCTCCACGAAATACTCCCGTGGCTCCGACAGGTCGAACACCATGACCGAATACCCCGTCGCGGAATCTTCGAGGGTCATCGGCCAGCGATCCCACTGTGTTGCCTCGGCGGACTTGACTACGAGATCGACCTCGTCGGCGTCGAAATTCCTCAACTGAGCCGACACGGTGAGGTCCGATCCCCGCGGCACGGTCACGCTCCCGGGCTCGACCACGATGCGGTACGGGTTGATGCCGAGTGCCCGCCAGGGCATGAGGAGGAGGGGGGCGCCATTGTGGAGGAAGGCGGGTCCGAACAAGAGGAGCAGCGCTCCAAAGGCCGTGGACCCCGCCACGACCCCGGTCGAGTGACGGAGCGCGGGTCGGTCGACTCGCTTGCCATCATCGATCGCACGGCAGCGGTCGACGGCGGACGCGATCACCTGTTCGATCAAGACGGTGGAGCCGGTCTGCGGAGCGCCGGGTTCGTGCGGCCGGCCGAACTCGACAGCGCTCAGTACCTGGCCGTCGAGCGACGGCTCGTGCTCCTCGAGGTACAGTGCGACTCGCTCATCCGACACGTCTCTGAGCTGGGGCTTGATGACGTACCAGATGGCCACACCGCCGACCACACCGTACAGCAAGATCCGGAACACCAGAACAGCGGTGTCATCGAACCGAAACCGATCGATGCCGTAGGTGGCCAGCAGCATCATGCCCACGGTGGCAAGCACCAGGATGGCCGCCCCGCGCAGGAATACTCTGAGGCGCCAACGGTTCCGCACCGTGCGGACCACCTGGAGCAGCTCCTCCTGGGCGGAGATGTGCGTGTGCTTGGAGAAGCTAGCCACTGGGAACCTCCTGCGCGCGTTCGGTTCTCGCCACGAAGGGTAATCGGTTCGCGGCGATCGATTCAGCTCCAAGGACCAGCAACCCCGCGGCCAATAAGTACCACCAGAGCGATTGACGCCGCTCGCGTTCCGCTGGTGTCAGGCTGGCCGCCTGACTGGGTTCGAGCTCCCCTGGCCCCGTGTCCGCGGTCACAGCCGCGCTGAATTCCTCAGGGTCGAGCGGGCTGAGGTCCGATTCCGCGCGATCGGCATTGACCGCCACCGGATACACGGCGATGCGCCTCCCGGTGGGCCGCAGTGCGTAGAAACCCGCCTCATCCAACGGCAGGAACCGGTTCTCACCAGCCGTCGTCTTGGTGACGCTCGCTCCCCCTGGGGTTTCCACAACGACCTCGTCCAGCGTCGCTCCCCGTGTGCCGGTGAGCCGGTCGACGTAGTGGGACAGATCGAGAATCTGGCCCGAGGCATAGAAGGGAGGGTCCGTCCGGCGGCCGGCGAGGTGGCGGGCCATCTCGTGCACGACGGGCAGATAGACCGGCTGAATGGGCAAATCGCTCCACACGTTGTCCAACGCCGAGGCCCATATGAGCGATTTTCCCTGGCCGAGGGTGCGCTCCGCGAGCGCCACGCCGCCGTCGGAAAACCGCGCCAGCACGGTGGCCGTGGAGTCCATCTGGAGCGGCCGATAGCGATAGAACCGGGGCAATGACAGGTCTCCGTGCTCCGGGCTGCTGAAGGCGGCGAATACCGGATGCGCGTAGTCGATGCTACCGAGTGCGACGCCGCGCATCGGGAGCTGGTCGACCGGCGCTCCCCAAGTGCCGGGGAGAAGTGTGTGCGCGTCGGCCGGCCAGCTACTCAGGTTGCTCTTACTGCCGAGGACGGTCAGTAGCCCTCCGCCGTCGCGCACGAATGCGATCAGGTCCCGTCCGGCCTGGCCACCCGGGAACGGGCAATCGTTGAGCACCACGACCGCCCGGTCGGCCAAGTCCTCGGGCCGGAGCCGGTCGACCCGGCGTGACTCCACGAGAAAGGCCGGTTCGTGGCTGATACGGAGCGCCTGTCGGAGGTACAGCGTGCCGCGGCCGCCGCCGGCCGCCTCTACGATCAGAATCGACAGGGTGGGGCGGGGTGGTAGCACGAAATGGAACGCATTGTCCAGTGCCAGCGAATCGCGAGCAATCCTGACCGTTGCGCGGGCAATGGCGGACGGTTGGGCAATAGGTCCGAAGCGCACTATCGCTGCGCTCCGTGCCTCGACATCCGCCAGTCTGCGATCCACCGATGCGGCGTCCACCTCGAGTTCCACTTGAAGCGCGCGCACGGCGCCTTCGCCTTGATTGACGACTCGGGCCAAGACATAGACCTCCTCGCGCCCGCCCCGTTCGCCGCGTTGAATCTGTGCGTCCGATACCAACACGTTGACCGGTTCTGCCACCGACAAATCGACTGTGTGAAAGCGGGTGCCGCGCGGCAGCCCGACATCGGCTGATCGCTCCCACCCTTGGTTCTGGAAGTCGCTGATCATCACGACCTCACGGTCCGACAGCTCGGATCGGTCGAGAACTTGCCTCGCCACCTGGAGTGCCGGCGCGAACCGGGTGCGACCGGGGCCCGGCGTCAGCCCGCCGAGGGTGATGCGGAGTGCGGCCGGATCGGAGGATGCCTCCGCGACGAGGCTCGCATCGTCGGCAAAGGTCACGAGGGAGACCTTATCGCCCGGATCGAGCGCATCGAGGACGCCGCGCGCGGCGTCGAGCGCCCGCTGCCAGTGGTTGCCGTAGCCCATGCTGTACGACCGATCGAGCAGGATCACATGCTCGGTGCTTCTCGCATCCGCCGCGCCCGTGCCGCGCAGGCGGTCCAGCAGCGGGCGGGCGAACGCGAGGGCCAGGAGTACCAGTGCCAGACACCGCGCGGCGAAGAGTGCCCAGTGCCGAATCCGCTGCCGGCGGACTGCGCGGTAGGGCACCTGATCGAGGAAGCGCAGCGACGGAAACCGGACGACCTCCTTCCGGCTCCGGTGCGTCAAATGCACCAGGACCGGAATCGCCAGGGCGGCCAGAGCGGCGAGGAAGGCGGGAGCCAGAAACGACAGGCCCATCAGCGGACTCGCGACATGCGGTGGCGCCGGCTGAGGTAATGGAACAGGGCGTGGTCGAGCGGCTTCGATGTTTCGATGAGATAGTAGTCGATGCGGTTCTGGCCCATTCGTTGAGTGAGCTCGGCCACATGCTCCTGCATCAGACCTCGATATCCGGCCCGAACCCGTGCCGGCACCACGGGAATACGCTCACCGGTCTCCAAGTCCTCGAATTGGGTCGCCTCGTCGAAGCTGAACTCGACCTCGGCGGGGTCGAGCAGATGGAATACGATGAGATCGTTGCCCCGCCGCCGAAGCCGATTGATCGCCGTCAGAATTTCCTGCGGTGGCTCGTACAGATCCGAAATCAACACGAGAATACTGCGGCGGCGAATGCTCTCGGCGATGCGGCGAAGCGGCAGGTCGAGCTGACCCCGGCCGCCCGGCGTGATGCGATCGATCGAATGGAGGATCGTGTCCAGCCGTCGGCCGGTCGGCGGTACCTGGGTCACCACATCCTGATCGAAGGTGACCAGTCCCACCCGGTCGCGTTGGTGAAAGGAGAAATAGGCCAGGCTTGCGGCCAGGTAGCGGGCGTAATCCAGCTTCGAGATTCCCTGGCTCGCATAGTCCATCGACGCGGAGATGTCGATGAGAATGCTGATGTTGGCATTGGTTTCCGCCTCGAATTCCTTGACATAGAGGCGATCGGTCCGTCCGTACACCCGCCAATCGATGCGGCGAATGTCGTCACCCGGCATGTACGCCCGGTGCTCAGCGAAGTCGACCGAGACCCCGAGGTGGGGCGACTGATGCAGGCCGGCGACGAAACCATCCACCACCGTCCGGGCAAGGAGATCGAGCCGGTCGATGCGCGCCAAGACCTTGGGGTCGAGAAAACGAGTTGTCACAGGCCCGACGACGGTGGTGCCACCGTCTCCAACAGCTGATCGATGAGATCGTCCGAGGTGATGCGCTCCGATTCCGCGTAGAAGTTGGTGAGGACCCGATGCCGGAGCACCGGGTGCGCCAGCGCTTTCACATCATCGAACGTGACGTGGAGCCGACCCTGGGTGAGCGCGCGGGCCTTCCCACCCAAGACGAGATACTGAGCCGCCCGGACACTGGCCCCGTATGACACGCACTGCCGGATCGCCTCGGGGGCACGGGGGTCCTTGGGCCGGGTGTGTCGAACGAGTGACACCGCATACTGGAGCACCGGGTCGGACACCGGCACCTGGCGGACCAACCGCTGGAAGGCAACGAGTGCCGGCCCGTCGACAGCATGCTCGAATTGCGGGTCTTGAATCGCCGTGGTGCTTCGCACCACGTCCATCTCTTCCCGCTCGGGCAGGTGATCCATGGTAATGTGGAACATGAACCGGTCGAGCTGGGCCTCCGGAAGTGGATAGGTACCCTCCAGCTCGATCGGGTTTTGCGTTGCGAACACGAAGAAAGGCTCATCCAGCGTATAGGTGCGGCCCTGAACGGTCACCCGGTGTTCCTGCATGGCCTCGAGCAGGGCGGCCTGCGTTTTGGGCGGCGTGCGGTTGATCTCGTCGGCCAGGATGATGTTGCTGAAGATCGGGCCGGGCATGAACACCATGCGCCGCTCACCGCTCTCGGGATCTTCTTGCACCAAATCCGTTCCGATGATGTCGGACGGCATGAGGTCCGGGGTGAACTGAATCCGTGAGAACTTGAGATCGAGCACGCGGGCAATCGTTTGGATAAGCAGCGTCTTGGCCAGCCCCGGGACCCCCACGATGAGGCTGTTGCCCCCGGCCAGTAAGGTCAGCAGCACCTGTTCGATGACGGCCTCCTGCCCGACGATGAGCTTCCGGAGCTCGGTGAAGATCTTGTCGCGGCCGGCCTTGAGCTGCTGGGCCAGCGCCAAGTCATCAACGGTATCGTGAGCGGCCGACTCGATCTGGATCGTCATGGGGCTTCCTGGATAAAAGGCGTCAGTGCGTCATGGCGTACATGACGTAGTTTACTCCGAGCTTGTACGCGGTGTTGGTAATGTCCACCGGGAAGAATCCGGTTTCCGAGTATTCCCACGCTTCACCGATGTCGTTGTTGTAATTCGCAATCACCAGCAGGCGTTTTGTGGGGTCGTTGTCCTCGAACAGGCCGAAAAACTGGGAAGGGACCCCGCGGTACGGGTGATAGAAGTCGAGCGACTCGATCGTGAAGAACGAAGTGAACAGCGGGTGATCCGGCGCGAGCTTGATGAAGCGGCCTTCGGGCAACACCATGCGCATGTATTGGGTGAAGTTGCCCCACTCCGGCCCCTGGGAAAAATTATCGGCGAAATCATCGACGATGAGGAAGCCGCCCTTGAGCAGGTAATTGCGAAGATTGTCCGCCTCCTCATCGGTCAACGTCATGTACCCCGGTTCGACCAGGTATGCCACCGGGTACTTGAAAATCTCGGGGTCGCCGACCGACAGCACATTGCCCCCGTCGAGCCGCGCCTCGATCGCGGTCAGCTCGCCGAGGATCTTGGAG
The DNA here is from genome assembly GCA_963815325.1 of uncultured Gemmatimonadales bacterium. Classification (GTDB taxonomy): domain Bacteria; phylum Gemmatimonadota; class Gemmatimonadetes; order Gemmatimonadales; family GWC2-71-9; genus JABDII01. Next base: position 628,593 of record CAWFGG010000002.1, on the reverse strand, counting down.
AAGTTCCGATCGGCACGGGGCCAATCGTGGTTCCACTGATAGTCCGCTCCGCCGAAGAACCCGCCCCCGCCGCGCTGACGGCTACTGATCGGCGTGTAGGCCAAGCGCACGAACGTGTATCGTCCGTCATAGCCGACATTGAACCGGTCCGTCCGGTCGGTACCGGGAGCGCGGTGTTGGGCGGTGGCAGGCAGCGCGGCGAGCGCGACGGCCGCCGACACCAACACAAGAGATCGAGTCGTCATCCGGTTCACTCCGTGCCTTGGCCGCGCGTGGCCTGCAAATCGAGCAACAAGTCGAGTGCATCTTGGTAGTTGGGCGCCTGCTCTAGGGCCTCGAGCACCGTGCGGCGCGCTGCTCTCCGATCGCCTGCATCCCGGTAGGCCCGCGCCAGTTCGTAGAGCGCTTGCGGCCGATCCACCGGGTCGAGGGCCAGCACGGCGCGCCGCTCGCGCAATTCGGTAGCCTCCTCACCTAGGGCACGTGCATAACCGGCTAGGTTCCGGTGCCGTGCGATGTCGTACGGGTATACGAACATGAGCGATTCGAGGGCACGGGCGGCACGGTCCGGATTGCCGCGTTCCGCTTCGATCTCGGCCAGTGCCTGGAGCGCAGGGTAGTGTTTGGCATTACGAGCCGTGAGGTCGGTGAGTTCCGCCGCGGCTTGATCGAGCTGCCCTCGAGCCTGGTAGACCTGGCCAAGCAGCCACCGAGGGCTGTCGCTGCCGAGGTACTCCGGAAAGAGCGCCTTGGCCCGGCGGAGCGGTACCAGCGCTTCCTCCAACCGACCCTCCGAAAAGAGCGTCCTTCCGAGCCCCAACTGTGCCACAAAATCGGTCGTATCGGAGGAAACCCGACGGCCGATCACTTCCCGACCCGGGGCCGCGTGGTCACCCGTTCCGTGACGCAGGGCGGCGAGCGCCGTCGCAAAACGCGTCTCGAGGAAGGAATTGAACCTCTGATCGAAGACGGTGGGCTCGATGCGGAGCACGGTGCGGAACACATCCGGGGTCTGTGCGCCGTCGCGATAGGCCGCGAGCATGTGCCGCACGGCCTCGAAGCCGTATTCCTGCTCGATCAACTCGAATACCAGGGACGACTGGTAGTAGGAGTAGATCACTTGTTCCGGGTACGCCGGCCGCATGAATCCCTGATTCAGGTTGCTCACCGGGGCGAGCTGTCCCTCCCGGAACGCGATGAGAAAACCGGGCGTCACGTCGTCGCCCCACCCGGGGCGCGCTCGACGCTCCTCCAGGACCGCCAAGCCTTCGGTGAACCATCGTGGGACGCGATGCTCGCTTGCTGCCATGTGAAACGTGTGAGCCAACTCATGCCAGAACGTCGCACCCCAGTGGAACTCGCCAGGCGGGCGCGCCGAGGGTGCATCCATCGCGATGACGGGACCGAAGCTCACCCCCAAAGCGCCGAGCCCGGCAAGTCCGATCGTCCGGACCGAGAAGTCGGCGTGCCGAGGATACACCTCGACCCGGATCGGCGCTGACGGCCTGACCCCGTACCGCGCCGCGAGGCGGTCATAGGCTTCCTCGGCCAGCGGCTCGAGATAGAGCCGGACCACTTCCGCCTCCTTGGGATCGAGCACCAGCTGAAACCGGGGCGAGCGGACCTCGACGTATTGCCCGACGACATCGAGCAAGTCGAGCGTGTTCTTGGTCCACAAGTCATACGGGTCTCCGGCAAAGGCCGTTTCCAGATCACGCCGGCCCTCGGCGATGGCCCCGGTGCGAAGGCGGTTCAGGCCTCGGAGGGCGTATCCCCGCCAGGCCAGCGAGTCCAGTTGCACCGCTTCTCCCGCAAAATCGACCGCTTGCTGGTAGAGGCGGTTCCGGGCCGCGAGCTCGGCCAGGGTGCTGAAAAAGGCCGTGTTACGCGGATCGATTCTGAGGGCGCTGTCACGAGCTTGGACGAAACCGGCGGAGTCGTCGGCCAAGTAGCGAGCCGCCGCCAGCATGGCCAAGGCATCGACCGCTCGGGGATCGACAGCCAGCGCCCGTTCGGCCTCTGTCTCGGCCGAGGCGAAATCCTCGAGATCGATATAGAGACGGGCGAGAAATGCGCGGGCCCGAACCAGATTGGGGTTGATGCCGAGGCTTCGCTGCACCAAGGCGAAGGCCTCGCTCGAACCGTCGAAGTGTTTCACGCGAGCCAGGCCGAGGATGGCCTCGGCGTGGTTGGGATTGCGCTCGAGGACGGCAGTGAACGTCGTCGTGGCCTCGTCGCTCCGGTACTTCTCGAGGAACAGGTTGCCGATCTCGACTTGGATGTCGAAATCCTGCGGATCCAAGGCGACGGCCTCGTCGTATGCCCGGAGCGCATCCTTGTAGAGTTGTGGGTCGGTGCGTCCGAGGTAGCGGACGGCTCGCGCAACGGCCCTGAAGTCGGCTGCCGTCCGAGCCGCTCCGCGATTGTACATGTCGATGAACCGGTCGAATTGCCGCGTCGCCGCGTCGAGGTTGCCGCTGTCGAAGCTCGCGACGGCCAGGTTGAGCTCGGCCGAGAGCCGATCGGCCGCGCCGCTGGCGATGGCGCGCTCGAACGCCTCGCGTGCTTCCGCGTCCCGTCCCTGGCGGGTGAGCACCTCGCCGAGGGCATTCCAGAGTTGGTGAGCGTCGGCTACCGAATCCGCGATGGCTGAGCGGAGCGTCCGTTCCGCGTCGGCGTACTCACCGATTGCCTGGAGGCTGCTGGCGAGCCCGCGAGCCGCCTGCCAGGACGGCTCGCGGCGGCTGACTCCGCGGTATCCTTCGATGGCCGTCTGATATTCCCCGGCCCTGGCGAGCGAGTCCGCGTGCGCCAGCGTTGCCTGCGCGTGGCCACGCGACCCGCAGGCGGACACGACAAGTCCGAGCACCACTCCCGTGATCGGTCGGGCCCGTCGGATCATGGTGTGCCGTCCTCCCGGTCGCGGATGGTCTTGTTGGTTGCGGCGAGGTCGAGCAGCATCGCCTCCAGCCGTTGCTCGTAGACGGTGGCTTCCAGCCGACCCTTATCCCGCTGCAATGCGGCGATGGCTTGTTCGATGACCCGCTTCTTCTCGTACAGGGCCGCGAGCTCCGGGTCGCGTGCGGTGGGACCCGCTTCGCTGTATCCGAGGGTGATGGTCCGAGCGAGTGCACCGTCGGTCGTTGTCGGATCGGGCTCGTAACTCCCGGTCTTGTCCCCGTTATCGTCGAGCAGGGCATGCTCCGTGAGCAGGGTGCCTTCTTGGCTGTAGGTACGAGCCACTTCTCGTCGCGCGTAGGTGAATGCTTCGAGCACGGAGACGATCCCATCGTGATCGACATCCGCTTGCCCCCCGGCAAACGCGTCTACAAAGAACTTGCCGAAGCGGGCCTGGTTTCGCTCCGTCCCGCTCTTGGTGGCGGTAATGATGACCCGTCGCGGCCCGGACAGGGCGGGGATGAAGTCTCCGCTGGCGCTTGCGAGATTGGCGACGACGATCGTCTGCGTGGGGAATGCGTCGAGCAGTCGTGCAAGCTCCACGGCCGTCAGGTCGGGGCCGGGCAAATTGAGCTTGGGCTCGCCGTCGCGCGCGCTCCCATGCCCAATGAGCACGACAATCACCTGCGCGTGGGGTTCGGCGCGCACCGCCAGGTCCGTGAGGGCTCGCTCTATGTTCTCCATGGTGGAGCGGGCCGCGATGCGCGTCGTATCCCGATTGGCCGACTCACCAAGGTAGATGACGTTGTCGACCGGCACCCCGTAGCGCTCGGTGGTGGCGTCGATCAATTCGAGCGCCCACGCGTGAAAGATGTCGCGATACCGCGCTTCACCGCCGAGTCCCGTGACGACCACGAGGTGCGTCTGCGCGGGCAGCGTGGCGACCGGCAGGCAGAGCGCTGAGGCCAGCAGGATCGGGCGCATCATGCCAAACCCCGACGCCGGCGGAGCAGCCATTCCAGGCTGACGATCGCGAGTAAGGCCAGGAACAGAACAGGACTATCCCACAAGTCACGGGACTCGACTCGCGTCATGCCGCTCTCGGTGTACCGGACGTCCTCGGCCAGTCCGCCGAGGGTTGCCTCGGTGTAGAAGCGACCTCCAGTCTGGGCCGCCACGTCCTTCAACAGGTCGGCCCGCATTGCGGGGCTGAAGAACTCCGTTGGTTGGGGTTCCGCTCGAAGGGCCGCGTGGCTCTCGCCGAGCACTGCGTCTCCCCGGCGCGCCAGGACCCGGACGTCGTATCGGCCGGCAAGTCCCGCGGTGAGGCTGGTGCGGTAGACGCCGTCCTCGGTCACGGTCCATTCCATTGGGTAGTCGGTTTCGGTGCCCAGGGCATCGGTGACGGAGGCTGTGACTTGGGCACCGTTGACGCCCAGGTAACTCGAGTCGCGGACATCGGCGGTGATGGTGACGGTCTCGCCGGGCTCGACCTGCTCCGTTGTGGTCGCCACGGTGACCAGGTCGGGCACGTTTGAGACCAACCAGCGGAGCATCTGACGCCAGAAGGTTTCATGCGTCATGTCGTCGAGCGGGATGTCGGCGTGCATCTGCCACAACCAGGAATCCTGCGCGGTGAAGGCAATGGCCTTCCCCTTGCCATAGCGCTGAAAGGCCAGCACCACATAGGACTCACCCGAAGCGTCGGACTGACCCGTGAGCAGAGTGCTCGCCCCGGGCTTGCTCTGGATGATCGGGTTGAGCAGTGATACGCGTGGAAGCCCGGCCCACCGTTCGAGGGATTGCTTCGCCGTCATCGACCAGCCGGGTGACCGGGTGGACGAGACCTGCCGGCGTGGGCCCGCACCGCAACCTCGCTGAAGAACTCCGCGTCCGCGGTGCGCGGCAGGACAACGGGCAACACGGTTTCGAGCGGCGTCCCCGCGTATCCGCCCTCGCCGAATGCGCGCCGCCCGCCCAACACCAACAAGCCTCCGCCGCGTTGCCCCACGAACTCCTCGAGCAGAACGAGTTGGCTGTGGGTGAAGTAGCTGGCTTCGACGCTTCCCAGGATGATGCCGCGGTACGCGAAGAGCTCTTCCCGCGTTTCCGGGAACCCCGCGACGAGTTCATCCGGATTGTCCACGCCGAGTCGCAAATACTTGTTCTCCGCCGTTCGCTGGAGCGTGACGACTTGAATATTTTGGTCATCTTCCAACGCGCGTCGGATGAACTTTACCTCGAAGCGGGGTTCCCCTTCGAAATACAGAATCTTTTCGCGGCGGTCTTCGACCGAGATCATCACCTCGCGGGCATTGTTCTCGACGACGAGTTCGCCGGGCTGGGGAAGCACGTGGAATCGGAAGAGCCGCGCCCCGGCCTCTGCTGCGGTGAGTTTCACCCGGACCACGGTGGCCTCGCGATCGCCCGCCAGGCGCACCTCCTGGGAGTTCACGATGCGGCCGCCGTCTTCCACGTTGAGTGTCACCCGATCGCCGCGAAAGCCGCTTTGCGTGAGCATGACGTCGACCATCACCGAGGACCCCTTCAAGACCTGGCGCGGGGCTTCGACGCGGCTGAGCTCGATGTCGCGCGGCAAGACCTCCCGGCCCACACCGACCGTGTAGATGGGGACGCCGTCCGATTGGTACTGCAGCACCAATTCGGCCAAGTTCCCTGCCACGTTATCCGCGCCATCGGTGACCACGACGACGCCCGCCAGCGGGACACCGGTCAACTCCCGGCGAACCCCCGCCAGCGCCCCGCCCAAGTTGGTCCGAGTCTCCCCGAATCCGAGCGGCTGGGCAAGATCGTGCCGGGCCACGTCCCCGCCGAAACGGAAGAATCGGAGGGTGAAGCGCTCGGACAGATCATGGAGCAGACCGGCCTCCTCCGACGAGAACGTCCGGCTGATGAGGCTGCTGCGCGGGGCATCGTCTTGGTCGGCGAGCTGCATGCTCTTCGAGTCGTCCAGCACGACCGCCAGGATGTTCTCCTGGGGTACCACGGTGGACACGACCACCACGGGTCGGAGGAGGGCCAGCAACAAGAGGGCGAGGAGCGCGGCGCGGAGCCCCATGAGGGTGAAGAAAGAGCGACGTCCAATGCGGCCCCGGGCGGAGCGGTAGGTCACGAGAACGCCGGCGAGGAGGATGGTTACCCCGAGGACGAGCACCACGGGCGGGATGGGTGGCTCGAATCCCAGCCGTCCGTGCGCGAACACGGCAGGGCGGTACTTGAAGAGGAAGGAGAAGATCGAGTCGAACACTGCGCTAGTGGCTCATGGCGTACACGATGACGTTGACGCCGAGTTGATACGCGAAATTCGAAAACCGGATAGGGTAGTAGGGGTCCTCCGCCCATTCCCATGCGTCGCCCAAGTCGCTATTCCAATTGATGACAACCAGGAGCCGGCCGTGCTCGTCGAAGATGCCTCGCAGGGCAGGCGTGTATCCATCCTTCTCCCAGGTGCGTCCGCCGGCCCGTCCCAATCCCACGTTCGGCACCTGCACGATCTCGGCAAGGTCGTAGAACACGTGCAGCAACGGATGGTGGGGCGGGAGGTCGATGATCGGGTGACCCGGAAGGACCTGCGCCATCTCCGACTGGAAGTTGGCCCATTCCCATGAGCCCCAGAAGTCATCCACCAGCAGGATTCCGCCGGCCATCAGGTAATTCCTGAGGCCGGTCCGCTCGGCGTCGGTGAGGGCCATGTGCCCCACTTCGACCGCGTAAACCAACGGATACCGACGGAGTTCAGGGTCGTCGAGCCGGACGGGGTTTTCGGAATGGTGGGCATCGATGCCGGTCAGCCGTGTCAGTCCCATGAGGAACTGACGGTCGGCCTTGGGGTAATCCACACTCCACCACCCGAACCGGCCGCGCCGCTCGACATCGGTGTAGACGGCGCGTGTGAAGTAGAAAGCTCGACCCCTGGTGTGGCCGCCGAGGGCCGCCGGGCCGTCCGGTGAGCCTCCGCCGGTCTGGGCTACGCCGCTCGAGACCGCCCAGAGGCTCAGCAGCGCGACGATTGCGCGGCCGCGCAGGACCAGAATTCGGATCGGGCTTGGGGCTCGCCGATGCAGCACATCGCCTCGATTCGTGACCGGTCTGCCCTGGATCCTGCCCTGGCCAGACCTGAGAGAGCAGGTCTTCACACTTTCTTACGAATCCTAACGCCGTTCGGTTGCGTCTGTCTAACACATTCTTGGCTGCTTGCCTCCCCAGGCGGCTCCGGCTCCACGGGGAGAAGGCTACCTTGAGGCACTCAGAAGAAAGGGAGAATACCAATGCGAGGTCTCGTGCTGGGAATCGCGGTGGCGTTTGGTGTCGGGTGCGGCAGTCCTACCCAGGTCGTTCAACAGGGCGTCGCCCCCGAACCAGCTGTCACTCCCGCCGCGGCGCGACCGGAGCGTCCGGTGCCCTACCCGGTGGTGCCCCCCCCGGAATACCGAGCCGCGATCGATGCCGGGACCCGAAGCATCACGGGAGCGCCCGGGGCCAAGTATTGGCAGCAGTGGACCGATTATCGAATCGAGGCGTCGCTCGATCCCAAGGAGAAGCGCCTGGACGGCCGGGCCGCGATCACCTACTACAATCGCTCTCCCCGTTCGCTGAATGTGGTCTTCCTCCACCTCCTCCAGAACCTCCACTCGCCTGGTGTGGCGCGGAATCGTCCAGTGGAGATGACGGGTGGCGTCCAGCTCACCGGCGTGGCTGCCGGAGGGCAAACGCTGAGCGAAGGTGAGCTCCGGCGTGGAGCCGGCTACCAGGTTCAGGGAACCATCCTTGCCATCCGGCCGCCCACGCCAGTGCGCTCGGGAGACTCGCTGACGCTCGAGATCTCCTGGGGCTTCAAGGCGCCACAATCGGGTAGGATGGGCTGGAACAAGGACAATCTGATCTACATGGCCTATTGGTATCCCCAGATGGCGGTGTACGACGACGTGGTGGGCTGGCAGCTCGATTCGTATCTGGGGAACGCCGAGTTCTACATGGGGTACGGCAACTATGACGTCACCATCGAAGCGCCCGAGGGCTGGGTGATCATGGGCACCGGTACCCTCCAGAATCGTGCAGAGGTACTGCCGTCGGCCGTTCTCGAACGCCTCACCCGGGCGGAACAAAGTGACGACGTGGTGGCGGTATTGACCGAGGATGATTTCGGCCCCGGCCGCGCCACCCGGACGTCCGCCACCGGACGGCTGCGCTGGCGCTTCACCGCCCAGAACGTGCGCGATATGGCGTTCAGCGCCACGCGCGAATCACGCTGGGATGCCGCACGCACCGCGGTGGGTGACCGCGACGGCGATGGTCAAACAGACTATACGCGGGTGGATGGGTTCTGGCGGTCGAGCGCACCGCGATGGCAGCATTCCGTTCGCTTTACCCAGCATGCCATCGACTTCTCTGTCCCGATTCACTGGGGTGCCCTATCCGTGGCCGCACATGACCGCCGTCGAGGGCGGAGGCATCATGGGCGGCGGCATGGAATTCCCCATGATGACCCTCATTGGAGACTACAATGACGCCGGCGATAGCGCGCTCTACCACGTGACGGCCCACGAAGAAGCCCACATGTGGCTGCCCATGATCATTGGGGTGGATGAAAAGCGGTACGGCTGGATGGACGAGGGCTCGACGTCGTTCCACGAAAACCAAGCGTCGAAGGAGTTCTTTCCCGGACCGGATTTCGACGAGGGAGACCGGCAATCGTATGTCGCTCAGACGCGACGCGGTACCGAGGGCGAGATGATGCGGTGGACCGACTTCCAGTACCAGGGAGCGGGGGGTGTGGCATCCTATTCGAAGCCCGCCACCGCGTTGGTGGCCCTTCGGCGCTACCTCGGCGAGGACCGATTCCAGAAGGCCTGGCAGACGTATCTGCGCAACTGGGCCTTCAAGCACCCCAAGCCGTGGGACTTCTTCACTACAATGGAATCGGTGAGCGGCGAGGACCTCGACTGGTTCTGGCACAGCTGGTATTACGAGACATGGACGCTGGACCAGGCTGTGGAGGCGGTCGAGCCCATCCCCGGCGGCACCCGAATCGTCATCGCGGACCGGGGATACCTGCCGATGCCCGCCTACGTGACCGTGACGTTTGATGATGGTACGACGGACAATCGCGTGGTCTCCGTCGAGCACTGGCTCACCGGACAGGCGCACGCCACCCTCGACATCGATTCGAGTCGTCCGGTTGTGAAGGTGGAACTCGACGCCGACGGCGCGTTGCCTGACGTCGATCGTGCGAACAACGCGTGGGAACGACCGTGAGTGCTTAGTCGGGAAGGCGACGGAGACGCGCCCGATCGACCTTGCCGAGGTGGGTTCGCGGGAGTGTCTCGAGACAGGTGATGGTTCTAGGTAGCTTGTACGACTCCAGGCGCTCCTTGAGGAACGCCTGGAGTTCGTGCTCGGTGGGCGGGGCGCCGATGGGGACGATGAACGCATGCGGCTGGGTGAGGCCCTCGTCATCGATACTGCCGACCACCGCGACTTCCTCGACGGCGGGATGTTGGAGCAGGCAGTTTTCGACTTCTTGCGGGGAGAGCCACTTGCCCGAGACCTTCAGCATGTCGTCTCCGCGCCCGGCATAGGTGAAGTATCCGTCGGAGTCACGTTGCACCATGTCGCCCGACACGTACCACTCCCCTTGAAACGCATCCGCGGTCTTCTCCATCTGTTGCCAGTAGCCGATGGCCCGTGATTGTCCGCGCACCCGGAGCCATCCGACTTCGCCATCGGGAACTTCTGCCCCTTCCTCGTCGCAGACTCGTACCTCGAAGCCCGGCACCACGGTTCCCAGGCTGCCGGGTCGGACCGCCCCAGGCCGGTTCGAGATGAAGATGTGCCACATTTCGGCGGTCCCGAGGCCGTCGAGCAATTCGACGCCAAACGTCTCCTGCCAGCGCCGGTGCAGCTCGACGGGTAACGCCTCTCCAGCCGACGTGACCACCCGGACGCCCGAGAGGTCCTGCGCCGCCGCCTCGGGGTGATTCAACATGTGGGAGATCATGGTCGGGACGGCGATCAGAATCGTGGGCCGATACCGCGCGACGTTGGAGAACACTACTTCCGGCGTGACCCGTTCCGGGAACAGCACGCTGCTTGCCCCGACGGCGAAGGGAAACAAGAGGTTCGCGCCGGTCGCGTACCCGAAAAACAGTTTCGGCACCGACAACGTGATGTCGCTCTCGTGGTACCGGATCACCTGTTTGGCATAGCACTCCGTCGTATTCGCGAACGAACGGTGGGTCTGCAGGACCGCCTTGGGATGGCCCGTGGTCCCCCCCGAAAAGAGCCAAATGGCCGCATCGTCCCGGTGGCTCGGGAAGGGCTCGAGCACAGTCGGCGCCGAGGCCAGCTGCTCAGTGAATCCGCCCTCTCCCACCACGAAGATCGTCTGCAGATGGCGGGCCTCGGTGGCAGCGGTTTCGAACGCGCTCCGGGTGTCTTGGTGGATGAGCGCCACCCGGGCCCGGGTATAGTCATAGAAATAGGCAACGGCATCGGGCTTGAGATGCGGGTTGACCATCACCACCACCGCCCCAATCTTCAAGATGCCGAACAAAGCGGCTACGAATTCCGGACCGTCTGGGAGCGCAATGATGACTCGTTGTTCCGGCTCCACGCCGGCCGATTGAAGCAGGTGGCCGAACCGGTTCGCCAGCTCGAACACCGCCTGATAGGTCCATTCTCCGTCACCGGTGCGGAGGGCGGTCGCGTTGGCCTTTCCCTCCCGCAGACGGGCGTCGAGGAAGTAATCCGCCATATTGAACGACTCTGGTGGGACGAAGGTCATGAGTGGCTCACCGATGGGAGTCGATGTCGGCAGTCTTCACACGCGTTCCGAGCTTCATAATGACGATGCGCCCACTCCGGCTGGCCGACATGACCTGGGAGGAGGTTCGGGATCTTGGACAGACGGCATCCCTGGCCATTCTTCCGATCGGGGCGATCGAGGCCCACGGTCCTCATCTTCCGCTGGCGACGGACGGCCGCATCGCCGAGGCGATGGCCCAGGCCGGCGCGGAGCGGCTGGCGCGGCGGGGATACGGGTGTCTCCTGCTGCCCTGCCTTCACTATACCGCCGCGCCGTTCGCAGCGGAGTTTCCCGGCACGCTATCGGTCGGTCCCGGCACGGTGACGGCCATGGTGGCCGATCTGGCGCGGGGTGTCGCCCGGTTCGGGCTCGACCTCGCGCTCGCCAACGTGCACCTCGACCCGGCGCATCTCGCGGCCCTGGATGCCGCGGTTGCCGCGACCGAGGGCGATGCCGGGGGCCGGGTCATCTTCCCGAACATCACCAAGAAGCCGTGGGCGCCCCGCCTGACCGAGGAGTTCCAAAGCGGTGCGTGTCACGCCGGTCAATATGAAAGTTCCGTCATTCTCGCACAGTGTCCAGAGCTCGTTCGGAATGAGATTCGGCGGAGCCTGGCCCCGAATCCTGCCTCGCTGTCGCAGGCGATTCGAGAAGGCAAGCATACCTTTGACGAGGCCGGCGGCCCGCGAGCCTACTTTGGCAACCCGGCCCAGGCCAGCACAGAAGAGGGAAGACGAGTGATCGACATCCTAGGCGGTATCCTCGAGGATGCCGTTGTCGCGGTAACCGCAGAGCTCGATCGCCCATGAGGTGCCATCATGCGGCTTGACGGACGGACAGCCGTCGTCACCGGCGGAGGGCGGGGCATCGGTGCGGCCATTGCCGAGGCCTTGGCCCAGGCTGGTGCGTCGGTCGTGGTGGCGGCACGATCCACCGCCAAGCTAAACGAAGTGGAGCAGGCATTGCGCGACGCCGGACACAAAGCCTGGGCCGTTGCGTGCGACGTGGGTGATCCCGAGAGCGTTCGACACATGGCTGCCGCCGCCAAGACTTGCCTTGGGCACGTGGACATCCTCGTCAACAACGCCGGTGTGGCCCATTCCGCCCCGGTGAAGAAGATCGAGCTGGATGACTGGAATCACCTGTTCCGGGTCAATGTGACCGGGACGCTGTTGTGTACTCAGGCCTTTGTCGAAGACATGGTGCAGCGCGGTTGGGGGCGGGTCATCAACATCGCCTCCGTGGCGGGGCTGTCGGGGGCCAAGTACGTGGCCGCGTACAGCGCCACGAAACACGCGGTCATCGGGTTTACCCGGAGCCTCGCCGCCGAAGTCGCCCACGCGGGAGTAACGGTGAACGCCGTCTGCCCCGGATACGTCGACACCGACATGACCCGCGCGTCGATCGCGCAGATCATGCGGACGACCGGACTGCCCAAGGAGGCAGCCCTCGAGGCCATTCTCGCGCTCAGCCCGCAGCACCGGCTGCTGCAACCGGAGGAGGTTGCCCACGCGGTGACCGCGCTGTGCGATGCGGAGGCCCGCGGCATCAACGGACAGGCCATCGTCATTGACGGAGGAGCACTCCTCGCATGACCTTCGATATCATTAACCCCGAATCGCTTGGCGTCCCGCGAGGATGGAATCACGCCCTCGTTGGACCGGCCGGCGGCCGGGCACTCTTTGTTGCCGGCCAGACGGCCGTCGCTGCAGGCGGGCGGATTCGAGCCACGTCGTTCGTCGAGCAATGGGAGCAGGCGTTGACCAATGTCCTGACCGTCGTGCGCGCTGCCGGCGGCACGCCCGAAGACATCGGTCGTTTCACGATCTACGTGACGGATCTCGACGCCTACCGTGACGGCCGAAAAGCGATCGGTGTCGTGTACCGCCGGCTCATGGGGCGTCACTATCCTGCGATGGCCCTCGTCGAAGTGAAACGCCTCGTCGATGAAGGGGCACAGATCGAGATCGAAGCGACCGCCGTCCTACCCTGAGCCCGTTGCGTGCCGCTAGGAGCAGAGACCCTATGTCCCTCGCCCCGAAGACGTTTCTCTACGATCACGACACCGAACACGGGGTCGTCACGATCACGTTGAACCGGCCCGATCGGTTGAACGCGTTGACGTTCGAGGTGTACCGCGAGTTGCGGGAGACCTTCGTCCGGCTCGACACCGAGCCGTCCGTGCGCGCGATTGTGATCACCGGCAAGGGGCGGGCCTTCTGCTCCGGCGGGGACGTCGAAGACATCATCGGGGCGCTGTTCGAGCGGGACGCGAAGGGGCTTCTGGAGTTCACCCGGCTCACCTGCGATCTCATTCTCGCGATCCGCACGTGCCGGCGGCCCGTCATCGCCGCGCTCAACGGGACGGTGGCCGGCGCCGGTGCCGTTATTGCCACGGCGTGTGACGTCCGAATCGCGGCTCCGGCAGCGAAAATCGCCTTTCTCTTCACCAAAGTCGGGCTCTCGGGCGCCGACATGGGCGCAGCCTGGCTCCTGCCGCGGATCATCGGCCTAGGGCACGCCTCGGAACTATTGATGACCGGCACGTTCATCGACGCGGCCCGTGCCGAGGCGATTGGGCTCTACCAGCGGGTCGTCCCGCTCGAAGAGCTCATGCACGAGGCTCAGAGTACGGCACTCGCGCTGGCCCGTGGCCCGTCGGACGCTCTCGCCGTGACCAAGGATGCCCTGAATCGTGAGGCGGCAATGGACCTCGCGGAGGCCCTCGAGGCGGAGGCCCAGGCCCAAGCCCGTTGCATGCAGCACCCCAACTTTCGGGAGGCGTATGAAGCGTTCACCGCCAAGCGCGACCCGGTGTTTGAATAGCCGATCCGGAGCACCGCGTGCCTGACCCGAAGGCGGTCCGGGCGTTCCTGGAAGAGCGCCACCTGTCCCTCGCTGCCAATGTGGCGGCGTGGGCGGCGACCAACCTGGCGCCGCGCCCCGAACCCGCCGACGATGCTGCGTGCCGGACCGAGGCGCGAACGGTGGTTGCCCTCCTCGGTGAAGGCGGCTGGCTTCGGGCGATCGAGGAGCAAGATTTTCGGGCCTGCTCGCTCATCCGTGAGGCCCTCGCGGGGGCCTCGCCATTGGCCGATGCCATGTTTGCGCTCCAGGCGTTGGGCACGGTTCCGATTCTGCTGGCGGGGACCGACGAGCAGAAAACCCAGTGGGTCGAGCGGGTCGTGTCGGGAACCGCAGTGGCGGCCTTTGCCATGACCGAGCCTGAAGCCGGTTCGGATGTCGCGTCCCTTACGACCTCGGCGCGGCGCGACGGCAACCTCTATCTGTTGAATGGGACCAAGACCCTCATCTCGAACGCGGGTATCGCCGATTTCTACACGGTGTTCGCCACAACCGACGCGGCAAAGCGCCGTGACGGCATCTCGTGCTTTCTGGTGCCCGGCGACGCGGAGGGTCTTCGCTTCGTTCGTCCACTCGTGTTGAGTTCTCCGCATCCGCTCGGCGAGATCGCCTTCGAGAATTGCCGGGTCCCCGTGGCGAACCGGCTCGGGGCCGAGGGTATGGGATTCCGGCTTGGCCTCACCACGCTGGATAAGTTGCGGCCCACCGTGGCCGCGGCCGCCTGCGGCATGGCGGAGCGCGCGCTGAGCGAGGCGACGACCCATGCCTGCCGGCGCCGGCAGTTCGGCAAGCCGCTGGCGGAGTTTCAGCTGATCCAGGACAAATTGGCGCGCATGGCGACCGATCTCACGGCGGCGCGGTTACTGACCTACCGAGCGGCGTGGGAGCTCGACTTGGGAGCCTCCCGCGTCACTAGCGAGGCCGCCATGGCCAAGGCCTTCGCCACGGAAGCGGCGCAGCGCATCGTGGACGATGCGGTCCAGATCTTCGGGGGCCTCGGGGTGCTGGCTGATCACCCACTGGACCGCCTCTACCGGTCGGTGCGTGCCTTGCGCATCTACGAGGGGACCACCGAGATCCAACGGTTGATCATCGCCGGGCAACTCATCAAAGCCGCTACGTCATGACGGGGCGGGGGGCGTAAGTGTGGCATCCGCCTGAGCGGATCAAGCATGCGCTGCCCGAGGCCCGCTGGCCGAGCGAGGCCGAAGCGCGGGACTCGATCTGGTTCAGCCCGATCCGGCTGGGGCCTCAGACGCTGGAGCAACGCACCTGGGTTCCGGCTATGGTCCCGTGGCGGGCTACCGAGGACGGCCACGTCACACCGGCCATCCTGGCGTGGTATCGCCGGTTCGCCGAGGGCCGGCCCGGGGCATTGGTCGTGGAGGCGACCGGAATACGGGACGTTCCAAGCGGACCGCTGATGCGCATCGGACACGACCGCTTCATTCCGGGGCTGGCCACGCTCGTCGAAACTGTGCGGGAGGCGAGCGGTGGCCACACTCGCCTCCTCATTCAGCTCATCGACTTCCAGGTCATCCGCCGCCGGCCATCCAAGGAGAAGTACTTCAGGAAGTACTTCGCGGTCGCCGACCGGCACCGCGCGCGGCTGGCCGGAACCGACGAGGAGATCCGGGAGCACCTCATCCGCTTGCCGGACGAGGCGTTGGATGATCTACTCGACGCCCGGGAACTCGAGGCGCTCCGATATGGGTACCGTGAGCGAGTAACCGACATGGATCGGCCGGCGGTACTCGATCTCCCTCGCGTCTTGCCGGCCATCTTCGCCGACGCGGCGCACCGGGCCGAGCAGGCCGGGTTCGATGGAGTCGAGCTCCATTACGCCCACGCCTATACCATGGCTTCCTTCCTTTCGGCCCGAAACGACCGGCCCGACGGCTACGGAGGGCCGGTGGAGCAGCGCATGCGTCTGCCGCTCGAGGTGTTTCACGCGGTACGGCATCGCTGCTCGGACCGATTGGTCGTCGGGTGTCGCTATTTGACGGAGGAGTGCATTCCCGGTGGGAGCACAGTAGAAGACGCAATGGCGTTCGGGGTCGGCTTCGCGGCAGCCGGGATGGACTATGTCTCGCTGTCCCGCGGGGGGAAGTTCGAGGACGCCAAGCAGCCCAAGGTAGGGTGGGCTGCCTATCCCTACACCGGGCCCAGCGGCTATGAATGCATGCCGACGGTGCGGTCCGACGCCCGCGGGCCGTTTGGCCGTAACGTCCAGGCTTCGGGTAGGATCCGGCGGGCTATCCGCACGGCCGGTTTCACCACGCCGGTGGTCGCATGCGGGGGTATCGCCACGTTCGATCAAGCCGAAGGCATTCTCCAGCGCGGAGAGGCGGACATCGTGGCGTCGGCGCGGCAGTCACTGGCCGATCCCGACTGGTTTCTCAAGACGCGGGTTGGCAGCGGGGCGGAGGTGCGCCGGTGTGTCTACACCAACTACTGCGAGGGACTCGATCAGGTGCACAAGCAAGTGACCTGCAAGCTGTGGGACAAACTCGGCGGCGACGTACCGGAAGGTGACGTTTCCATGACGGATGACGGCCGCCGCCGCCTGGTTGCGCCACCGTGGGCAGGGCGTGACGCGGCCCTGAGGAGCGTATCGTGAGGGTGGTGAGTATCGGTGGTGGGCCGGCCGGCCTGTATGCGGCCATCCTGCTCAAGAAAGCCGATCCGGCGAGCCAGATCACGGTGTACGAGCGGAATCGACTGAACGACACGTTCGGGTTTGGCGTGGTCTTTTCCGACGCCACGTTAGAACGCCTGGCCCAGGCCGACCAATCAACCCACGACGAGATGACCCGCGCGTTTGCGCACTGGGACGATATCGAGATCCATCATCGCGGTGCCACCATTACATCAACGGGCCACGGCTTCAGCGGTTTGTCGAGACAGCGACTCCTGACGATTCTGGGTCGACGATGCGAGGAATTGGATGTCGATCTGCGCTTTGAATCGGAGGTCCAAGAGTACGATGCGGTGAAGGGAGCCGATCTGATTCTCGGCGCCGATGGCTTCAACAGCGTCGTCCGGGGGTGGTTCAGCGACTCCTTCGAGCCAGCGATCGATTGGCGGCCCAACCGCTTCGTCTGGCTGGGCACGACCCGGAAGTTTCCGGCCTTCACCTTCTACTTCAAGGAGAGCCCGTACGGCCTCTGGCGGGTGCACGCCTATCAGTATGAAGCCGGGCATTCGACGTTCATCGTCGAGGCACGGGAGGAGACGTGGCGCGCCGCCGGCATGGAGAGCGCAACCGAGGACGACACCGTGGCCTTTTGCCAAGATCTCTTCGCCGAGGAATTGGAAGGCCATCCGCTCCTCGCCAACCGATCCATTTGGCGGCGGTTCCCGACCATTCGGAATGCTACGTGGCACCACGAGAACGTGGTCTTGATCGGCGATGCGGCCCACACCGCACATTTCTCTGTCGGTTCAGGTACCAAGTTGGCCATGGAGGACACCATCGCGTTGGTCGATGCGCTCCGTGGCACGGCCGACATACCGGCGGCGTTGACGGCCTACGAGCATGCTCGTCGACCGGAGGTGGAGAGCCTCCAGCGCGCGGCCGAGGTCAGCCTCCAGTGGTTCGAGGAGACGGAACGCTATCGGGCCCTCGAGCCGGTCCAATTTGCGTTCAGTCTCCTGACCCGGAGCCTCCGCATAACTCACGAGAATCTTCGACGGCGCGACCCGACATTCGTGTCCGAAGTCGACCGCGTCTTCGCTCGACAGGCGACGGGACAGAGCGGGGTAGTCGTCGACACGTCACCCGCACCCCCACCGATGTTCACGCCGTTCCGGCTTCGGGATCTCGTATTGGTCAATCGGGTCGTCGTGTCGCCGATGTGCCAGTACTCCGCGGAGGACGGCACGCCGGGGGACTGGCACTTGGTGCATCTCGGCAGCCGGGCAGTTGGGGGTGCGGGGCTGGTCATGACGGAGATGACCGATGTGAGCCGCGACGGACGGATCTCACTGGGGTGCACCGGCATGTACCAGCCCGAGCACACCGTCGCGTGGAGCCGCATCGTCGACTTCGTCCACCGGTACTCACCGGCCAAGATCGGGATCCAGCTTGCCCATGCCGGGCGGAAGGGCGCCACCAATCGCCCGTGGGAGGGCGGGGGCGGGCCGCTCGTGGATGGAGCCTGGCCCCTCCTCGCGCCGTCGCCGATTCCGTACGCACCCGGGCATCAGGTGCCTCGGGCCATGGACCGTGATGACATGGACCGGGTCCGCGGCGACTTCGTGCAGGCCACCCGCATGGCGGACGAAGCAGGCTTCGATCTACTGGAACTCCACTTCGCGCACGGGTACCTGCTCTCGACCTTCATTTCTCCGCTCACCAACCGGCGAACCGACGCCTATGGCGGGTCGCTCGATAACCGGCTCAGGTTCCCCCTCGAGGTTCTGGATGCGGTCCGCGCGGCGTGGCCTGACCCCAAGCCGCTGTCGGTTCGGATTTCAGCCGTCGATTGGGTCCCCGGCGGCATGGAGCCGCCCGACGCCGTCGAAGTGGCTCGTCGACTCAAGGCCCACGGGTGCGACATCATCGACGTGTCCGCCGGGCAGACGGTTCCCGAGGCAAAGCCTGTCTATGGGCGGCAGTTCCAGACGCCATTCAGCGACCGCATCCGCCACGAGGCGGCCATTCCCACCATGGCAGTGGGGAACATCTCGTCCTTCATGGACGTCAATAGCATCCTGGCCGCGGGTCGGGCCGATCTCTGTGTGCTGGCGCGCGCCCACCTGTGGGACCCATATTGGACACACCACGCAGCGCAGGCCCTGCGGCACCCGCTGCCCTGGTCCAGTCCGTACCACGTGCTCGACGGGTACGTGCCCCGGTTCGACTAGTCATGTTTTCTTGGTTCCGGAAGCCACTTCAGGAGCGACACCACATGCCGCTGACCTACTCGAGCTATCTCAAACTCGACGAATTGCTCCGCCTCCAGCAACCGGTGTCCGAAGGGCCCGAGCACGACGAAACTCTCTTCATCATCATTCATCAGGTCTACGAACTCTGGTTCAAGGAGGTGATCCACGAGTTGGACTACCTCCGCACGCTGCTGGTCGAGACCAATACGCCGCTCGCGTTGGCCACGTTCAAACGTATCCTCACCATTCTCAAAGTCCTGGTGTCCCAGATCGACGTCTTGGAGACCATCACTCCGCTAGACTTCCTGTCCTTCCGGGACCGGCTGGAATCGGGCAGTGGATTTCAATCGTACCAGTTCCGCGAGCTCGAGTTCCTCCTCGGGCGGCGGGACCGGGCCGCCATCCAACATTTTCCGGCGGACTCGGTCGGGCGCCAGAGACTCGAGACGCGATTCCGCCAAGGTACGCTGTGGGACGCGTTCCTCAGGTACGTCGCGGATAGCGGGTACGCCATTCCGGCGGAACTCTTGGAACGCGACGTGACCCAGCCGGTGCCATCGTCGCCTCAGGTGCAGGAGATCTTGACTAGCATCTACCGCGAGAATCCGGCAATCGTTCCGGTCTGCGAGCGGCTGGTGGATTTGGACGAGGGACTGCAGGAGTGGCGCTACCGGCACGTGAAGATGGTGGAGCGGACGATCGGTACCAAGCGGGGCACCGGCGGTAGTGCCGGTGCGGAGTATCTGAAGACGACGTTGATGAAGCCGGTGTTTCCCGATCTCTGGGCGATCCGAGGGGATCTCTGACCGTGCCGACCCTCGAGGACCTGCAGCGAAGCCCCAACGCACTTACCCCGCACTACAGCCACTTCCGAGTCGGCGAGCGGCTCCTGCTGACGGGCCACTCGCATCAGGCCTGGCCCGACCGTGCTTTCGAGGGACAAACTCAGGCATGGCGCGATGCCGCAGCCCTGGTCGACGAGAAGTGGGACACCGCCTTCGCCAAGGCGGACCGAGTCCGCCGGGGGTTCGCCGCGTGGCTCGGAGACCCGGGTGGGTCGGTGGCGCTCTCCACCAGTACTCACGACCTGGTCGTGCGGTTCCTATCGGCGCTGCCGCTCGGCGCTCGGCCCCGTCTGGTGACGACGGACGGAGAATTCCATACCATCCGCCGACAACTCGACCGGCTGGAGGAAGAGGGCATTGAGGTTGCAAGAATCCCAGCACTGCCGGCGGATACGGTCGCCGAGCGGCTGGGAGCCGCCACGACGGACCGCACGTCGGCCGTGTTGGTCTCCGCGGTGCTCTTCCGCAATGCCCATATCGTCCCGGGCCTGGGTGCGTTGATGGCCACGTGTCGTCGCCACGGCGCGGAGCTCCTGGTCGACGCCTACCACGCCACGAACATCGTGCCCTTCTCGGTGCGCGAGGCGGGACTCGAAGACGCCTACGTCGTGGGTGGGGGCTACAAGTACTGCCAAATGGGCGAAGGAAACTCGTTTCTTCGGCTTCCCGCCGACTGTGCGATGCGCCCGGTGGTGACTGGATGGTTCAGCGAGTTCGGCGCGCTGGCCGCACCAATCTCCGGCCGCCACGTTGGCTACGGTGCAGGGCCGGCACGGTTCGCGGGAGGGACCTACGACTCGACCAGCCACTATCGCGCCGCGGAGGTGTTCGATTTCTTCGAAGACCACGGCCTCACGCCCGAATTTCTCCGCATAGTGAGCCAGCACCAGGTCGGGCTCCTGATGGCTCGCTTTGACGCCCTCGCGGCGGATCCCGCCATCATCGATCGCGATCGGTCGGTCGGGCTCCCCGGGGTCGCCGGTTTCCTCGCCCTCGAGGCGCCCCGAGCGGGTGAGCTGTGCCGCCTGCTCCGCGAGCGAGGAGTCATGTCGGACTACCGCGCCGACGTGTTGCGGTTAGGGCCGGCGCCGTATCTGTCGGATGTCCAGCTCGGGGCCGCCATCGACGCGCTCGATTCCGCAATCCACGCCCTCCGATCGACCACCTGAGAGCGGAGTTCCCGTGCTTGCGCGGGACTCTTGGTCAACGCATACTCGCTCATGGGTAGCCCGTCGCCGCGAAGGCGTCCGGCACGGGTCGTTCGCAGTTTGATCGAGCGAAAGCGCCGCGGCGTGCGGCGTTCGAGGGGGGATACCATGGCCACGCAGTTCTGGAAAGGCGCCGTGCTCGTGCTGCTCCCGGCGGTTGCGGTTGCCCAGGATGCCGATATCCGGCAGCGTGTCATCGATGTGCAGCCGGTGCGATTCGAGTCCTCCGATTGCTTCAAGACCGGCCACTTCAGCGTGCGCGGCGCGACGGCCGCGCTCAAGACCGCGTCTGAGAGCGAGGCGAACCGGGAACGATTGCTTGGAGACGCACGCACCAGTCTGGTCCGCGCGATCGAAGAGCGCGACCAAGAGAAGAACGCTGGAGCCTGGTTCTACCTCGGCCGGACCTACCTCAATATGGGGGACGTCGTCGGTGCCGATTCGGCGTTCACCCGAGCCGAGGTGTTGGCCCCCGAATGCGTGGCAGAGGTCACCGACCTGCGCCGTCGGACGTGGCTCGCCATAGCGGAGGTGGCCAACCTCCACGTGCAGGAGCAGCGCGTCGACAGCGCCGTGGTGACCTACCGGCTTGCCCTGCGGATGTACCGTGGAGAACCACGCGCGTACAGCAATATGGGGACGATCTTCGAGCTGGCTGAAGAGCCCGATAGCGCGTTGACCTATTTCCGCTTCGCCGCGAACATGGACACCCGTGTGGATGGGAAGCCCGATCCCGAGATTGGGCGGGCCACGCGGCGCATGGCCCAGCTCTTCGCCGAGGGCGATAACATCGATAGCGCCGGCGTCTACCTGGAGCGGGTGATCGTGTCGGCCCAGGCTGCCAACGACTCCGCCGGCCGCGATGCCGCGACCAGCGCCCTCGGACGGATCATGTTCCAAGCCCAGCGATACCCGGAGGCGCTCTCAGCTTTCAAGCGCTTGGCCGAGTGGCGCCCGCGCGACGACGCCGCCAAGCGCAATCTCGCCAGCATCTACCAGGCCGCGGGACATTCGGATAGCGCGCAGGCCATCCTCGCTGCCCTTGGAGAGACCGTTCCAGTGGCGCAGCAGGTCGATACCAATGCGGCTCCGTATTTGATCAACCGTGGGGCGGGCAAGTATCAGCAGCAACAGTTCGAGGCCGCTGCCAAGGACTTCGAACGGGCCGTGATGGCCGATCCCAGCAACCGCATCGCCTTGACCAACCTGGCGTTGACCTACAATGAACTCAAGAACGGAGCCAAGCTGGTCGCGACGGCCAAGCGTTCCATCGCGCGAGACCCGTTCGACGAGCTGTCCCACCGGTTCTTGGTTCAGGGCTACGTGTTTCTCGAAGAGAAGGGCCAGGCGCAGACGGCGGTCGCGCAACTCGATGCGCTGCCAATTTTCGTGGACAGCCTGACCGCCACACCCTTGCAAGGCGGGAGGTCGGTACGGGGGGTTGCCCTGAATAAGCGAAAGAGCGCGTCGGCGCCGATGGTGCTGGTGTTCGAATTCGTCGGGGCCGATGGCGCGGTGATATCCTCGAACGAGGTGGCGCTCGAGTCGATTCCTGCCGGTGGATCGAGTGTCTTTACGGTCGAGGGCCAGGGTAGCGGGATCGTCGACTGGCGGTACCGGAAGAAGTAGCGACGGAAACCGGCGTCGATCAGGTGACGCCGGACGGGGTGCCCTTCCGGCCTGCCGCCTCTCGTGCCAAGGCCCGGAGGATGCCGATGGCACTGCGCTGCTCCGGGAGACTGATCCCCGACAGGCTGTCCCGAATGCACTCGGCATGAGCGGGAAGGAGTTCGGCCAGCATTGCCTCCCCTTGGGAGGTCAGGGCCGCGTACTTTGCCCGTCGATCCTCCTGCGAACTGCGGCGTTCCACCAGTCCCTTGGCTTCGAGGCGGTCCACGAGAAACGTGACCCCACCGCTCGATACCAACTGGTCCCGTTGGATCTCCCCGAGTTGCAGTGGCCCCCTGCGATGCAGGGCTTCGAGCACCCCATATTCCGCCATGGTGACACCACGTTGGGTCAGGTCATGGGTCGCCTGGGCATGCACAGCCGAATGGGCCTTCGCGAGGTGCTCCCAGAGCTGCAGGGCCGTGGTGGTGGGGTCGCCATAGCGCAGGGGCTCGCCGCGGGTGCCGTAGCGTCCTGTTCGGGTGCCGCTGTCGGATCCGGCTTTCTGGCCGGGCGCCTGTGCCGTGGGGCGTTGGGGGACGTCTGCCATGATGGTTCAAAACCTAGAGGGTTAGTGCTGGGGCTCTCAGTACTGAACTACCCCTGAAACGGCGGCTGTCAAGGGCCCCGATTCCGGCTCGAGGGCCGGCCCCCCGGGTGGCAGGGTTGGGAAGATGACTTGCCGTTGCCGCTCGACCGGGAGACGACGTGATCAACCTGCTCTTCGCCGATTTGGTCGTCCTGATCCACCTGTGCTTTGTATGCTTCGTGGTCTTGGGTGGGGTGTGTGCACTCAAGTGGCCCCGGATCATCTGGCTTCATCTTCCGGCGGCGGTGTGGGGAGCGCTCATCGAATTTGCCGGTTGGCCATGCCCGCTTACGCCACTGGAACACTGGCTGCGCAGGCGGGCCGGCGGCGCGGGCTACGAAACCGGCTTCATCGAACACTATCTGGTCCCGCTGCTGTACCCCCCCGGTCTCACGCGCGGTCTTCAAATCGGTCTCGGCATCGGAGTGCTCGTGGTGAATGCTGCGGTGTACATCTGGGTCGGGCGCAGGGTATTGCGGTCCTGACAGCTTCCTCGACCTCCCCGTCGTTCCCGACTATACTATCCGCGTCATGGATGCCTGGCCCAGCCTATGATGGATCTGCTCCTCAATGTCGAGATATTCGCCCCGGAGCGTCTCGGCGTCCGGCACGTGCTCGTCGCCGCCGGGAAGATCGTCTGGATCGGCGAGTCTGACCCCGGCGTTTCGTCCTCCCTCGGTGTGGCGCGACATGACTTCGGGGGTCGCCGGGTCATCCCGGGGCTCGTCGATCCCCACGTGCATATCACCGGCGGCGGTGGGGAAGCCGGACCTCGAACCCGGGTCCCGCCACTTGGAGTCAGTCGGTTCACTCGCGGCGGAGTGACGACGGTTGTGGGTGTCCTGGGGACCGACGATACCACTCGCCACCCTGGCGACTTGGTAGCCGCAACGCGGGGGCTCCTCGACGAGGGGATCACCGCCTACTGTCTGACTGGCGGCTACCATCTGCCTCCCGTCACGGTGACTGGGACCGTGCGGGGCGATATCGTCCATATCGATCGCATCCTCGGCGTCGGCGAGGTGGCGGTGAGTGATCACCGTTCGAGCCAACCGACGCTCGACGAGCTGCTCCACGTGGCAGCCGATGCCCACGTGGGGGGGCTCTTGTCAGGCAAGGCCGGCATCCTGCACCTGCACCTGGGTGACGGCCCTCGGGGCTTGAGCATGGTGCGGGAGGCGCTCGAACGGAGCGAGGTGCCCGCACGCGTCTTCAATCCCACGCACGTCAACCGGCGACGGGCCCTGTTCGAGGAGGCGCTCGAGCTGGCCCAGCGAGGCTGCACCATCGATGTGACTGCTTTTCCCGTAGCCGAGGATGAAGATGCGTGGTCCGCGGCCCGGGCCGTCACCATGTTTCTGGAGCGCGGACTCCCGCGGGACCGCATTACGGTCAGCTCCGACGGTGGCGGGTCGCTCCCGACCTTCGACGCTGCGGGGCGGATGACCGGGATGGAAGTGGGAGAGCCGCGCGCCATGGCGGCGACTCTCCGCGAGCTGGTCGGCATGGGTCACGCGCTGGACGTGGTGCTGCCGGCCTTTACGACGAACGCCGCAAAGCACCTCCGGCTGGCCGGGAAAGGGCGTATCGCCGTCGGGGCCGACGCCGACCTCGTGATGCTCGATGGCGAGGGGGTTGTGATGGACGTCATGGCAGGTGGGCAGTGGCACGTGCGAGACGGTGCCGTGGTCAAACTTGGAACATTCGAGGGACAATCATGACACCTGCACGGCCGAACCCGGACGCGATTCGTGGGCACATCGTGCCGATTGGCGGGGCGGAAGAGAAACTCCGGGATCCCGAGATCCTCCGGGAATTCGTGCAGCTCTGTGGCGGCGACCGCGCGAGGATCGCCGTCATTCCCACAGCGTCACAGCAGGACGACACGGGCGAGCAGTATGAAAAGGTGTTCAAGGACCTTGGGGCCGACCGGGTGCGCTCGTTCCCGTTTCGCGATCGGGCCGACGCCGATCGTGAGGATCTGCTGGAGAAACTACGCGACGCCACAGGAGTGTTCCTTACGGGTGGAAATCAGCTCCGGCTGAGCACGACGCTCGGTGGGACTCCCGCTGCCCGGCTGATACGCCAGCTCAATGCCAAGGGGGTACCCGTTGCGGGAACGTCGGCAGGGGCCGCATTCCTGAGCGAGCACATGATCGCCTTCGGCGAGGAGGGCTCGTCGCCGCGCGCCGACATGGTGACGCTGGCCCCGGGGTTGGGTCTGACCAACCAGGTCATCATCGATCAGCACTTCCGGCAGCGTGGACGCCTGGGACGGCTTCTCGCGGCGCTGGCGTACAACCCGTTCGCGATCGGTTTGGGGCTGGACGAAGACACCGCCGCTTTCATTGGGCCGGACGACAGCATCGAGGTCCGTGGAAGCGGCGCGATCACCATCATCGATCCTTCCGACGTCGAGTTTACGTCGATGGATTCATCCCATCGCCACGACCCTGTCTGCATCCTCGGCGTGCGGCTGCATATTCTGATCAATGGTGCTTCATACAACCTGCTCACCAGGACGCCACTGGCTCCCGCGACTACAACGTAGTTCCTCTTTGGGGTTTCATGCGGATCATCGAACGCGCTGTCTATCAAGGCCCGAGCCTGTATGCTCACTTCCCCGTCATTCGACTGGTCGTGGACCTCGGGCCGCTCGAGGAATGGCCGACCAGTAAGCTTGGGCAAGAGTTCATCGATCGACTCGTGGCCGTCCTCCCCGGGCTGGCGGAACATGGCTGTTCGTACGGCGAGCCAGGCGGGTTCATCCGGCGAATGGTCGAGGAAGAAGGAACGTGGTTAGGTCACGTCCTGGAGCACGTCGCGATCGAACTCCAAAACTCGACGGGGGAGCACGTCACCTTTGGCAAGACCCGCGGCACCGGCCAGCACGGGTTCTATGACGTGGTCTACGAGTACGAACAGGCCGAAGTGGGGCTCGAAGCCGGGCGTCTCGCGCTCACGCTGCTGCATTCGCTGCTCCCGCCGGCGTTGCAACCGTCCGGTGGGGTGCCACCCGGCTACGACTGGGAGCGCGAGCGGGAAGACTTCATCCGGTTTGCCCAGCGCCGGGCGCTTGGCCCCAGTACCGCGTCGCTGGTCAAAGCCGCCGAAGAGCGCGGCATTCCCTGGATCCGCCTCAACGAATACAGCCTGATCCAGTTCGGGCACGGACGCTACCAGCAGCGGATCCAGGCCACCGTCACTACCCGGACGCCGCACATCGCCGTCGAGATCGCGTCCGACAAGGACGAGACGAATCGTATTCTCGAGAACCTGGGCCTTCCGGTTCCGAAGCAGCGGCTGGTGTATGGCGAAGAGGAAGCCGTGGTCCAGGCGGAGCGCATCGGGTATCCCGTTGTCGTGAAGCCGCTGAATGCCAATCATGGGCGGGGCGTCTCCCTGAACCTCCAGGACCCGGACCATGTGCGGCTCGCCTTCGCACAGGCGAGGAAACACAGCCGTGGAGTCCTCGTTGAGAAGCACCTGGCGGGACTGGACCACCGGATGCTCGTGGTGAACGGCCGGCTGGTGGCCGTCTCCAAACGTGTGCCGGGCCACGTCGTCGGAGACGGGACCCACACTATCGAGGAGTTGGTCGAGCTGGTGAACCGAGACCCACGCCGGGGGGTCGGTCACGAGAAGGTGCTGACGCGGCTCGAGTTCGACTACCAGGCGGAACGGTTGCTCAAGAACCTTGGCTATGCACGCACGACGGTGCCACCCGAGGGCGAGGTCGTGTTCCTGCGGACCACTGGTAACCTGTCCACGGGCGGGACAGCCATCGACGTCACCGACACGGTCCACCCCGACAATGTCGCCATGGCCGTGCGCGCGGTTACCGCAATCGGACTCGACGTCGGCGGCGTCGACTTCCTCACGGAGGACATCAGTCGGTCGTACAAGGACATTGGCGGCGGCATCTGCGAGGTCAACGCCGCGCCCGGCTTTCGCATGCACGTGGCGCCGAGCGAGGGGACGCCGAGGGATGTGGCGGGTCCGGTCATGGACATGCTCTTCCCACCCGGGACGGCCAGCCAGGTGCCCATTGCGGCCATCGCCGGGACCAACGGCAAGACCACCACGGCACGGATGTTGGCCCACATTCACAAGTTGGCAGGCCGGACCGTGGGGCTCACCACGACCGACGGCGTCTACATCGACGGGATCCGCACCGTGGCGGGCGACATGACCGGTCCCATTGCGGCCCGCATGGTGCTCAGCGATCCGTTCGTGGATGTGGCCGTGTTGGAAACCGCGCGGGGCGGCCTGCTCCGGGCGGGCATGGGCTATCGGCATTGCGACGTGGCCGCGTGCCTCAATGTTGCGGAAGACCACCTCGGACTCAGAGGGATCGACACCATCGAACAGCTTGCAGAGGTGAAGCGCATCCCCATCGAGGTGGCGCGGAACACCGCCGTGCTCAACGCAGACGATCCGCTGTGTCTTCGCATGGCCGACTACACCGAGGCGGAGACGGTCTGCTACGTGACCATGAGCCCGTTGCACCCCCTGGTGCGCGAGCACATCCGGGCTGGTGGTCAGGGGGTGGTGTTGGAGGAGGGAATGAACGGACACATGATCACCATCTATGATCGTGGCACGCATATCCCACTGTTGTGGACCCATTTGATCCCGGCCGCGATGGAGGGACGGGCGCTCCACAACGTACAGAATGCCATGTTCGCCGCGGCCATGGCGTACAGCATGGGCGTCAAGCTGGAAGACATCCAGCACGGGCTCCGCACCTTCGACACAACCTTCTTCCAAGCGCCGGGACGGACCAACATCTTCGATGAGCACCCGTTCAAGGTCATTCTCGACTACGGACACAATTCGGCGGCGGTCAAGGCCATGTGCCGAATGGTGGACGGGTTCGATCCGCCGGGTCGACGGATCTGCGTGCTGGCCGGCCCCGGCGACCGGCGGGATGAAGATATCCGCGGCATCGCCCGCACCACGGCCGGTCACTTCGACCACTACATCTGCCGGCGGGACGACGGCTTACGCGGTCGCCAGCCGACCGAAGTCCCGGAAATGCTCAGGGACGAACTCCTCGCCGCCGGTGTGCCCGGCGAGCGGATCGATGTCGTTCCCGAGGAGGCGGCGGCGGTCGATCACGCGCTCCGCATGGCCCGACCGGGAGACCTGCTGCTCATCTTCGCCGACAACGTGACGCGCGGGTGGAAGCAAATCATCAACTTCAAGCCGGCCACGGAGGGCGGAGCCACCGACCGTCCGAAGTCTGCCGCCCGGGACTTGTCGGACCTCCCCAGCTTCTCAGAGGGCGACCTGCTCCTCCAAGAGTTGGTGCGGGACGAGCGCGGCGTCCGATTGGCTCGCGACGACGACTAGGCCCGACCTCGGAGCGTGGACGTGGCCGATGCCCGCATGGCAGCGATAACCGATTCCCGGCGGCTCACCGGGCCCAATCTCCTCAGCGACCGGCCCGGAGCGATCCTGGACGTGAGCATCCCTCCGGGAGAAGAGGCGCGCGCCGTCGAGGCCTGGCGGGACGCCGCACGGCGCATCCTCGATGCAGTGGGATGGGGCCAAGAGCATCGGTACAGCCGGACGTTTCCCGGCGGCGCAAGCCTCGTCCTGACGGCGCCGATTGATGCGCTCTATGCCGCGACCGAAGTGAATGAATGGGCTTGGGAAGCGGCCGAGGCCACGCTCACCGGAGGCACACCGCCACGCGTGGCCGAGGCCGCCCGGCGACTCAGCGAGGTCATCGACCGGGAGAGGAATCCACGCCTCCCTGCCATCGAGCAAGCCGCCGCCGCGCACGGAGTCGCCTGTTTATGGGATGAGGAGGCGGTGTCGGTTGGGCTCGGCTCCGGGTCCATCACCTGGCCAACGGCCGATCTGCCCGATGTCGATGCCATCCCTTGGGAACGGGTGCGCGACGTTCCTCTGGCATTGGTGACCGGATGTAACGGCAAGACCACGACGGTGCGATTGGTTGCCGCCATGATCGAAGCCGCTGGGCACGTGCCAGGTAGCACTACCACGGACGGTGTTCGCGTTGGCCGGGAGACCATCGATCAGGGCGATTGGGCCGGTCCCGGTGGCGCGCGGATGATGCTCCGCGACACCCGGGTGGAACGAGCGGTGTTGGAAGCCGCGCGGGGCGGGATCCTCCGACGCGGGCTCGCCGTGCGGCGCGCCGAGGTCGCCCTCGTGACCAACATTGCCGAGGATCACCTCGGCGAATTCGGGATCCATGACCTCCATTCGTTGGCGGAAGTGAAGCTGGTCGTCGCCCGCGTGGTGAGTCAGCGTGGGCGGGTGGTGCTGAACGCCGACGACCCGGCCCTCCGCTCCACGGCCGCGGCGCTTGCAGCGCCGATCACGTGGTTCACCCTGGACGGTGGGCTTCCCTTCGTGCAGGCGCATGTCGCGCGTGGTGGCGATGCGATCTACGCTCTAGACGGTGAGGCGGTGCTCAACCTGGCGGGCACGGCGCGGATCGTCGAACGGATCGATCGAATACCAATCACGCTCGGCGGGGCTGCCCGGTACAACGTGGCGAACGCGCTCGGGGCGGTGGGTGTCGCGGCCGGCCTCGGTCTGTCGCTCGAGGCCATGGCGGCCGCGCTCCGCAGCTTTCAGCCCTCGAGTGAGGACAATCCCGGCCGACTCAACGTGTTCGATCTGGGCGGGGTCCGGGTCATCCTCGATTTTGCCCACAACCCGCATGGCGTTGCCGCCGTGGTCGAGATGGCCGCCGGACTGCCCGCGGCGCGGCGCCTCATTCTCATCGGCCAGGCGGGTGATCGCGATGACGACTCCATCCGGGCGCTGGCACGAGCTGCGTGGGCGGCCGCTCCGGACCGAATCGTCATCAAGGAGTTGGCCAAGCACCTGCGTGGCCGTGGCCCGGGCGAGGTGCCGGCGCTCCTGGTCGATGAGTTCGTGAAGCTCGGAGCCCCGCGGGAGCGCTTAGTGGTTGCCGATTCGGAGATGCTCGGTGTGCGCGAGGCGCTGGCTTGGGCCCGTGACGGGGACCTCCTCCTCCTTCCGGTGCAGGGAGACCGTGACGCGACGCTGCGCCTGCTTCGGCACTTGGAAGAGACCGGCTGGCAGCCGGGCGACGCTCTCCCCGCCTAGCCCCTGACCCCGCGTCCGAACGACGAGACAGCCGGCGGTGACGCGTCAGTGCTCAACCGCTCCGAACGCGCGGGTTTCCTTCCTGATCAGGCTCATCGAACAAGAGCGTGAGGTGTCGCATATCGTCTTTGGTTTCGCCACGCACATGAAGGCCGCTCTTGTGGAAGACCATGAGCATCGGCTTGTTGCTGTCGAGCACGTCGGCCGTGAAACCGGCGACGCCCCGCGCCTTGGCAATCTCACCCATGCGCTTCATCAAGAGGGTCCCGAGCCCGCATCCCTGCCACTGATCCTGGACCACGAAGGCGATGTCGGCGAGCCGGGTCCCCGGATCGACGTCGTACCGCGCCATGGCAAGGATCTGTTCTTCCGGCCCTTCGGGCAGGGTGGCCAGGAGTGCCATGCTGTGCTCGTAATCCGAGTCGACGAGTCGTTGCATTTCCGAGTGTGAGTGCACGTTCTTGTAGGCCATGAAGCGCCGATAGGTGCTCTCGTCCGAGAGCCGGTAGAAGAGGTCCTGTAACGCCTCCTCGTCGCTCAAGCGTGCGGGCCGAAGCTCGATGGTCTGACCCGTCTTCAATTGGACGGTCCGCGTGTCTTCCCACGGGTAGATGGTCTCGGACGCGATCTGGTCGGCGAATACGTACCGGCGTCCTTTGGCCGCATTGAGAAGTTCGGCCCGGAAGTCCGGGTGCGCGATCTCGATGAGCGCCATGGTGCGCTGGCGGATGTTCTTGCCCCAGAGGTCGGCGATGCCGAACTCGGTCACGACGTACCGGACGTCGCCGCGGCTGGTGACGACACCTGCTCCCTCTTCCAGGGCGGGCTGAATCCGGCTGGCCTCCTTGGCCGTCGATGGAAGTGCGATGATTGGCTTGCCCCCGTGGCTCCGCGCCGCTCCGCGTATGAAATCGACTTGACCGCCGATGCCCGAGAAGAAATTGCCCATGAGCGTATCGGCCGCTACTTGGCCCGTGAGGTCGACCGCGAGTGCGGAATTGACCGCGATCATGCGGTCGTTCCGCGCGACGTTGAACGGGTCGTTGGTGAAATTGCTGGGCCGCATTTCCACAACGGGATTGTCATCAACCCAATCATAGAGCTTCTGGCTTCCCATCAGGAACGATGTTACCGCTTTGCCCGGGAGCAATGTCTTCTTTCGACCGGTAATCACCCCTGCTTCGACGAGGTCCATGACGCCGTCGGAGAACATCTCTGAATGCACCCCGAGGTCGTGGTGGTTGGAGAGGGCGGCCAGCACCGCGTCGGGAATCTTTCCGATACCGAGTTGCAGGGTCGCTCCGTCGGGAATGAGGCTCGCGACGTGGCGAGCAATCTCGATGGACACCTCATCCGCAGTCCTGGCGGGCAGCGGGGGGAGGTAGTAGTCAACCGGGACCAATGCGTCGATCCGGTCGACGTGAATGAAAGAGTCGCCGTGGGTGCGCGGTGTCTTGGGGTTCACCTCGGCCAGGACCAGATCGGCGGCTTCTACGGCGGCCCGGACGATATCCACGGAGACGCCCAGACTCACGTACCCGTGCCGATCGGGCAGCGACACCTGGATCAGCGCCACGTCGATGCGCACCCGTCGGCTCTTGATGAGCGCAGGGATCTCCGATAGGAATACGGGCATGAAGTCGGCACGACCCTCGGCAACAGCGGCCCGTACGTTGTGCCCGATGAAGAAGGCGGTGTGACGAAACCGATGCTCCATCCCGGGCTGGACGTAGGGCGCGGGCCCGAGCGTCATGAGATGGACGATGTCGTTGTCTGCGAGATGGCCGCCGTGCGCGACCAGTCCTTCGACCAGCTCATGGGGCTCCGCGGCCCCGGAGCCGATGAGGATCCGCCGCCCGCGCGGGATCAGCTTGATTGCCTTCTCCACCGTCGTGATCTTGGACGCGTGCGTCTGCTTCCAGTCCTGCATGGCACCGCTCATCGTCACTACTCCTTCTTCCGTTAGCCGGGCTGAAGTCTCGACAGCAGTGCGTGAGAAGTTCATGAAGAGCGCCCGAAACCTCGTTTAGCCGTGGCGGGCAGTGTCCCGGTCCGCGCGGATTGCCGGTCCTGGCTGTGCCGCTCGGGAGAATACGAATCGTAATATGTTGTCGGACAACACATTAGCAGCAATATACTCCCGTCTTCCCCAGGGTGAGGGACGCGGTGCCTGCCCGGAGTTTCCTCTGGCGAGTCCGGCCGCTCTTCCTTACCATCCAAGGCATCCCCCTCGAGAGGTGTGCCGATGTCGACTGTACAGGACATCCTCCGTCACAAGGGCAGTGACGTGGTATCGATGGTTGCCGATGAGTCCGTGGTGAACGCGGCCCGGCTGATGAACGAACGTGGGATTGGCGGTGTCGTGGTGATGGACGGCGGGGCCATGGTTGGCATCTTCACCGAACGCGACATTCTCCGCCGGGTTGTCGCCGAACGCCGCGACCCCGCGACGACCGCAATTCGGGACGTCATGACCTCGCCCGTCACCTGCTGCCCAGTCGACACCACGCACGACGAATGTATGAAGGTGATGACCGAGCGACGGATCCGGCATTTGCCGGTGGTGCAGGGTGACGAGGTGGTCGGGATCGTGACCAGCGGCGACATGCTGGCCTACCGGGTCAGGGATCAGGAGAGCACGATCGAGCTCATGAAGAGCTACGTCTACGATAACCGCTGACCGTCGGCACACGATCAGCGATATCGTCCCTGGTTCGCCGGCTCCAACGCATCCTGGGCTGCGTCGCCAAGGAGGGTACTGGCGACCACCACGAGCACGAGCATCAACCCCGGCGCGGTCGCGACCCACGGGGCGTTGACCAGCGTATCCCGCCCGGACGCGATCATGTTGCCCCAGGACGGCGTTGGCGGCTGCACCCCCACTCCCAAGAACGACAATCCGGCTTCGAGCATGATGGCATTGCCCAACCCAAGCGTCGCGGCCACAATCACCGGCGTCAGGGCGTTTGGGAGAATGTACCGGGAGAGGATGCCGGATCGGCGCACGCCCAGTGCCTCGGCTGCTTGGACGAACGGACGAGTGCTCAACCCACGAACCTCCCCATACACCAGTCTGGCGATCGGCATCCATCCGGTCGTCCCGAGGACGACTACGACCACGATCGCACTGGGCTGCCACAGGGCCGCGAGTAACAAGAGCAACACCACTCGGGGCAGGGCGAGTGCGAAGTCGGTGAGGCCGAGCAAGACCGCTCTGATCGGCCCACGCCAGTGCCCGGCAACGGCGCCGACCACGATCCCGATAGTCACCGAGAGCGCCACCGCCAGCGCTCCGACGGTGAGCGAAATGCGCGAGCCGTAGACGAGCCGCGTCCACACGTCCCGGCCGAACCGATCGGTTCCGATCAGATGAAAGACGCCGTGGAGATCGGTACTCAATGGCGGCAGAAAGCGTGTCGCCACGACATCTCCCTGCACGGCCGGACCGCCGGTGGAGAGCACCGGGGCAAGCAGCGCGAGGACACCGAGAACCGAGAAGATACCGAGGCCGAAGACGGCCCGACGGTCGCTCCACCCTCTCGCGCCGTTCATGCGTGCCTCACCCGAGGGTCCACCCAGGTCATCAGCACATCGGCCGCGAGGTTTCCCAGGACCACCAGAATGGCGCTGACGGCCGTCGCCGCCATGACCACGGGGTAGTCCCGCGCCTGGACGGCCTCCACCAGGACTCGTCCGACACCCGGCCAGGCGAAGACGGCCTCGACGAAGACGGCGCCGGAGAACAGGGCGGGAATGGAGAGGCCGAGCAGGGTGACCAGGGGAACCAGGGCGTTGCGAAGCACGTGATGAAACGTGACGCGCGATGCGGCGAGTCCTTTCGCTCGCGCGACAACCACATACGGTTGGGACAACACGTCCACCATCGAGCCGCGGACGAAGCGGGCCGCCCCTCCGATCCCGATCAGGGTCAGTGTCGCGACCGGGAGGGCGAGATGCCGGAGCCGATCCAACAGCCACGGCCAGCCGGTCACGAAGTCGGCGTCCAATCCAGCCGCACCGAAGGCCGGCAGGATCCGCAGCCAGTAGGTGAAGACCATAACCAGCATCAGGCCGAGCCAGTATCCCGGCAATGCGTACACGGCAACGGTGGTGACCGAGATCGTCGTGTCCAGGCGGGTCCCCCTCGCGTTGGCCTGGACGGCGCCGACGAAGATGCCGATGAGATAACTCAAGCTGAGGGAGAGACCCACGAGAATCACGGTCGCGGGCCATGCACGGGCGATGACGTGGCGCACCGGCCGGCCCCGCGCAATGCTGGTTCCCCAATCACCAACCGAGAACCGGCCCACCCAGGAGGCGTACTGGACGAGCAGGGGACGATCCAGGTCGAGGGCGCGTCGTTGCGCGTCGATCTGAGCCGAGGTGGCGGCAGGCCCGATCAGCCGTTCGACCGGATCGCCTGGCGCGATGTGGAGCAGGAGAAAGGTGAGCGTGACAACGCCGAAGACAACGGCCGCACCCATCGAGAGACGCCGGACGAGAAACCGGATCATCCAGAGAATCTCAGGGGCGGTGGCACGCGGCGCCAGTCCTTGTTGCCGCTTGGAGGGAACCTGGTTCGGCCCTTAATTACCTGATATGGTGAGTCGACTCGGGCTGGGCGCGCTCCTTCTTGCCGTGGCGGCTTGTGGCTCTGCGGCTACGCGGCGCGGATCCACGGTGCTGTATGCGTCCGGAGCCGACCTCCAGAGCAGCAACCCCCTCGTCACGATTCACCCGCTCGCGAAACAGGTCCAACGGTACGTATTCCTGACGACGCTCGCGCGCTACGACAGCACGCTCGCGATCGAGCCGTATTTGGCCCGTACGTGGCAATGGTCCCGCGCAAACACGAGGCTGACCCTGCATCTCGCGTCGAACGTGCGGTGGCATGACGGCACACCCACCACCGCCGTGGACGTGCGATTCACCTTGGCTGCAGCACGCGACCCATCAACCGGGTATCCCCGGCTGGCCGACCTGGCGGACCTCACTGCGATCGAGGCGCTGAACGACACGACGGTCCTGCTCGAATTCGACAGCCCGCAGGGAGGCTTCCCCGACGTGCTCACGGACTTGGCGATCGTGCCGGCACACCGTCTCGATACCGTGCCGCGGGATCGCATGCGCCAGGCAGCGTGGAACCAGGCGCCGGTCGGCAACGGCCCCTTCAGGTTCGTGTCGTATGAGCCCAACCGGCGGTGGGTCTTCGCCGCCAATCCGGACTTCCCGGCCGACCTCGGCGGCCCCCCGCAGTTGGATCGCTTCATCGTGGTGGTGGTGGACGAGCCGACCACCAAGCTCGCGGCGCTCACCGCCGGGGAACTGGACTTCGCCGGAATTCAGCCTGCCCATGCGGACTTCGTGCGACGGGATCCCGAGCTCGTGGTTCTCGACTACCCGCTCTTGTTCACGTACGGCGTCGTGTTCAATACCCGCCGTGCGCCATTTGACGATATTGCGGTTCGTCGGGCGATTTCGCTCAGCATCGATCGGGATGAGATCGTCGAGGGCTACCTCTACGGCTTCGGCGCGAGCGCCTATGGTCCCATTCCGCCCGGCGTGCCGGGGGCGACGCCGGCGGCAGCCGTCCCGATGGACCGCGCCTCGGCGCGGCGGCTGCTCGGCGACCGACGGCCGAGCTTCGAACTCCTGACGGTGGGCAGCGGCGAAGCGGCGCTCGAGCAAATGCTTCAGGCACAACTGCACGAAGTTGGCTTCGACGTCCGACTCCGTCAGCTCGAGCTGTCGGCCTTTCTCGACCGGGTGTACGGACAGCGACACGATTTTCAGGGGGCGGTCATGGGGATTCCGGGCGACCTGTCACTGGGGTACCTTGGGCCGCTCGTGGACCTTGCCGGCATGAAGCTGCCGGCCGGCGGCGAGGCGATCACCCGCGTGTTCGTCGATTCGGTTCCCGTTGCGTTCCTCTACTATGCGCGCGGCGTTCAAGGCGCCAATCGCCGGGTGCGCGGCGTGCGCATGGATCTCAGGGGAGAGCTCAGCACGGTTGCCCAATGGCGGGTCGAACCCTGAGCAGCCTCGGCCAGGGGTATCGAGCCTGCGCCCCGCTGCGACTGGATCTGGCCGGAGGGTGGACCGATGTTCCGCCCTTCTCGACGGTGGAAGGCGGCGCCGTGGTCAACGTGGCCATCCGGTTGTCCGCCACTGCCCGGTGGGTGCACGGAGGGCAGGGAATCAGGCTCAAGTCGCGTGATCTCCGTGAAGAAGTCCACGGCGCGCGACTCGATCAACTGGGCCAGTCGGGCAAGCTCCGGTTGCTCCGAGCGGCCCTTCGGGTCACGCGCGTTGACCCGCCGTTTTCCCTGGAGACCAACTGCGATGCTCCACCGGGATCCGGTCTTGGTAGCTCGGGGGCAGTCGAT
The DNA here is from genome assembly GCA_963815325.1 of uncultured Gemmatimonadales bacterium. Classification (GTDB taxonomy): domain Bacteria; phylum Gemmatimonadota; class Gemmatimonadetes; order Gemmatimonadales; family GWC2-71-9; genus JABDII01. The sequence goes on along the minus strand of CAWFGG010000002.1, from coordinate 592,306 downwards.
GTTGCGTTGGCCCGAGTGCTGACGAGCGCAAACGGGACGGATGCCTCGGCGAAAGAGCTCGCGGAGCTGGCCCGGAAGGCCGAGGCGGAGGTCGCTGGCGTCGCCGGAGGGAAACAGGACCAGTACGCCGCCGCATTCGGAGGGTTCCACCTATTCGAATTCCTGGACCCCGAGGTATCGGTGCGGCCGCTTCAACTGGACATGGATTTTGCGTCGGCTCTCGCGCGGCAGACCGTGCTGTGTTATACAGGTCAGTCGCGCCTATCGGGCAATACCATCACGCGGGTAATGACGGCGTACGACGACGGCGCCCCCGCAGTCACCGAAGCGCTCCTCGAACTCAAAGATCTCGCGTACGCCATGGCTGAGGCGCTGGCCTCCGGGGATCTCGAACGCGTTGCCCTGCTCCTGAGCAGGAATTGGCGGTGTCAGCAAGCTCTCGATCCTGGGATGCAGACGGACCTCATGAAGAAGCTGGAAGCCGCTGCAACAAGCGCCGGTGCCTTGGGGGGCAAGGCGGCCGGTGCAGGCGCAGGAGGATCGATGTTCTTCGTGATGCCTGACGATCCGGCACCGCTGATCGAGGCCGTGAAGGGGCTGGGCATGACGGTGCTGCCCGTCGAATGGTCATGGGAGGGTGTTCGCTCATGTTGAGTCGGGACGACCTGATCGCGCGTCGAGAGATTATCAACGGATCGTCAGACCTCGGGAGGCTGCGCTCACGATTGCGCGAACATGCGGATCCTCTGCTGGCCCGTATGCCGCCGCTGCCGGAGGCAAAGGCCCTGCTGTCGGTGGATGGGGGGATATGTCCGACGGATGGCGCAACCCTGATCTTCGATCCGTGGAGTCCATCGGCTCACCGCTGTCCACGGTGCCATACAGCTGTGACCGGTGAACGCCACGACCAGAACTGGGCGCGCTTTCAACATCTCTGGCTCGCGGAACGGATCGCCCACCTGTCCGCGGTCGGCGTCTTTGCTGATGACACAGGGTCGGTGTCGCGAGCCCTCGAGCTCCTCGAGTGGTATGGCGCCCGCTATCACGAGTTCCCAAACCGGGACAATGTGCTGGGCCCGAGCCGGCTTTTCTTCTCGACCTATCTCGAATCGCTGTGGTTGACCAACATCATGGCCGGCGCCTTCCTCCTACGAGAAGGTGGCCTCCTCGCGGACGAGGTTGAAGAGTCGGTTTCCCGCATGGCAGACGAGGCCGCGAATCTCATCGGAGAGTACAACGAAGGATTCTCGAATCGACAAACCTGGAACAATGCCGCGCTTGCCGCAGTAGCCGCATGGTTTGAAGACGAAGCTCTGGCGCAGGTATCCATCGAAGGTCCGACCGGCCTGATTGCGCATCTGGGGCGCGGCTACGGTCCCGATGGCATGTGGTATGAAGGAGAGAACTACCACCTCTTTGCCCTTCGCGGCCTGCTCACGGGCGTATCGTGGGCACGCCTCGCGGGAATCGACATCGGCGCTGAGCCGCCCTTGGCGGATCGGCTCACTCTGGCGCTCCAGGCCCCTGCACTCACGGCCCTGCCGAATACGACCTTTCCGGCACGCAAGGACTCACGGTTCGGGTTGTCGCTCGCTCAGCCGATGTACCTCGAATGCTGGGAAGTCGGGATGGCGTGGGTCGGGTCCGGGGACGCGGAAACCGAGCGGTTCTTCACATCGTGGCTGGCCAAGCTGTATCGCACTCCGGGCCAGCCGGCCGAGCCATTCGAATCATACTTGCACGAGGCGTCGCTCCCGGGGCCAAGCGGTATGCCACGAACCAGGGCGGATTTGTCCTGGTGGATGCTGTTGGACATGATGCCGGAATTACCTCCGGACAGTGGTTGGGAGGCCGAGTCGGTCTTCATGGAGGGGCAGGGGCTGGCCGTGTTGCGGGACGACGGGCGCTACCTGAGCCTGGAATGCGGGCCGTACGGCGGGGGGCACGGACACCCTGACCGACTGCATCTCACCCTTTATGCCGATGGCACACTGTGGCTACCGGATTTTGGCACCGGGTCCTACGTGGCCCACACGCTGGCATGGTACCGCTCGACCCTGGCGCACAATGCGCCGCGCCTCGATGGGCTGTCACAATTGCCCGGTGAGGCGACCTGCGAGGCCTTCGATGTGGCCGACCGGTGGGGCTGGGTGCGCGGCCGCTACGGGGACATGCTCCGGACCGTCATTTCCGGCCCTACTTACGTGCTGGATATCATGGAGTACCGAGGCTCGGATCGGCGCGTGGTAGAGCTTCCCTATCACTTCGAAGGAACGATGGCCTTTCCCTCGACACCCACGTGGCGTCCGGGCTCGCTCGCCAGCGATCACGTCACCGGAGTCGAAGAATGTGACTGTCGAGCGGATGAGCCGGTCGTCATTGAGGCACGGGCCGGCGAGCGGAAGCTCGTCGCGGTGTTTGCCTTCGACGGCACGATGATTCGCGCTGCAGCGCCCGGCAGGCCGCCGAGCGGCGATACGGCCGAATTCGTGGTGATTCGTGCGGACGGTTCGGACGTACGATTTGTCACGCTCGTGGTGTCGCTGCATGCCGGGTCGGCTCCCACCCTCCGTGTGGCGCCCGGCCATATCGAGGTGGAGACCGAGTCGGGCGTCGACCGGCATCGCGCAGTCGCCTCAGGGTGGAGCATCGAGTCCGAAGCCGGAACGATCGAGCTTGGCGGACTGCGAGAAACGCCGCCCCCGCCACCGGCGCGGCTCGACCTCGAGCCGCCGATGCTGATTCAAGCGACGGTGCCGTTCGTGCCGGACACTCCGCCGCTCGATGGCTCCCTTGCCGGATTCGAATTCTCCGCGCCACTCAGCCTCGACCACGAAGACCAATACCGCCGCAGTGAGGAACCGTATCCCGGGCCCGAAGCATTCAGCGCAACGGCGTATCTCAAATGGAATGGGGATGGACTCTACCTCGCGGTGGATGTGAGAAAGCAAGATCCGTACTTCCGCCCCACCGACGCTCCACCGCTCCTCTTGGACAATGAGGTCGACGACATCCATTCCGATGGCATCCAAGTCTATCTGCAACAGGATGCCGGCCGAGAGGTGTTCGGACTTCTCGTGGTGCCGGATGCCGCCGCCGGAGCGTCAGCCGGAGTTGTGCGGCTCCTGGGCATTGGAGGTGTGTCGGTTGACGCGCAATCTGCCGAGGGTCGATGGCAACGGACAGCCGACGGCTATTGCGTGACCCTCCGCATGACTCCGAAGTGGTGGGAGTCGGTGCTCGGCGCCGACCGGGTGCGGTTTGACCTCATCGTGAACGAGATGCCGCCGCCTCCCGAGCGTTTGCGTCGTGCCGGTCAGCTCGCCTGGACGGGGGGAGGTGGCTGGGTGTGGCTGCGAGGCGATCGTCAGGATCCTCAGCGCTTCGGCGTGCTCGAGTTACTGGCATGACACCCGACACTCCGCGCCGGATGGCTGCGCCGCACATCCCTGGTGAGACCTCGACCGGGAGCAAGCGACTCGAGGCCCTGTTCGGTCCTGATTACCCGAACGAGGTGCCGGCAAGGGTCGTACGTTCGTCCGGTGCTCGGATCTGGGACGAGCGCGGCCGCGAGTTCATCGACTATGTCATGGGGCTCGGCGCTGTGGCGCTGGGGTACGGTCATCCCGCGGTCAACCGGGCCGCTTCCGAGGCGATCGCCGCCGGAGTTGTCGGCCCGTTGCCGCCGCTGCTCGAGGAAGAGGTGGCGGCGCTCCTGTCGCGGTCCATGCCATGGATGGAACAGCTTCGCTTCCTCAAAACGGGCGCCGAGGCGACGCTGGCGGCGGTACGCCTGGCACGGGTGCACACCGGGCGCGACCGGGTCGTGACCTGCGGATATCACGGGTGGCTCGATTGGTGCCAGTCTGAGCCAGGGGTACCTCGTGCGGTACGGTCGCTGCACGAGCACATTCCGTTCAACGACATAGACCAGAGTGTTACGTGTCTCCGCCGGCTGGGCCCGGACCTGGCGGCGGTCGTCATCGAACCGGTTATCGATGGCGAACCCGACGTTGAATGGCTCGCCCGAATGCGCACGGAAACCGAGCGGCTGGGTGCCGTGCTCATTTTCGACGAGATCAAGACCGCGTTCCGGATCGCCCTCGGCGGCGCGGCCGAGCGTTATGGCGTCAAGCCGGACCTGGCGGTCGTTGGCAAGGCGCTCGGCAATGGATTCCCGCTCGCCGCGGTCGGAGGGCGGCGAGACATCATGGCGGGCGCAACGAGGACCTGGATCTCGTCGACCCTCGCCACGGAGCAGGTCTCTCTCGCTGCAGCGAAGGCGGTCGTCGGCATCATGGTCACGGAGCGGGTTCCGCGGCGGCTCGGCGAGCTGGGCGTCCGGCTCTATGCCGGCCTCACGACGCTTGCCGAGCGGCATCCCTCGGTAGTTTCCGCAGTCCGCGGCATGCCCGAGATGTGTTACCTGGAGTTTCGCGATCCCCCGTCCGGTTATGGCGTGGTCAGGGTGGCCGCAGCCCACGGGATCCTTTGGAAGCGCACGGCCTATAACTTCGTGTCCATGGCACACGATCCCGAGCTGATCGATCGCACCCTCAGCGTGTTGGAGGAGGCGCTTGGAGCCGTCCGGGATGGTCCCCAAGGGAAGGGCCGTTCATGCTGATCGACGTACACGCCCATTTCTACCACGACCAAACGCCGCGGGCCGATTATCGTGAGCGGAACGCGAGTCGTATGCGTGCGGGTGAGCAGATGGGCATTTCGGTGCACGTCGCCTCGATCCTTGGGAGTTGGGGGCGTAGCTCGCCGATCTATTTCCCATCTCCCAACGACCTGACCTACGGTAACGATGCACTCGTGGGACTCATGCGGGCGCACCCCGGTCGGATTCGTGGCTACGTTGCCGTCAATCCGAACTTCGCCGCGCATGCGGGCGAGGAGGTCGCCCGGCTGCTGGGGACGGACACCGGAATGATCGGAATCAAGTTGGCGGCGAGCCGTCGGGCGGACGACGCCTTGCTCGATCCGATTTGCCGGATGGCCCAAGCGTATGGCGTGCCGATCTTGCACCACGTCTGGCAGCACCGGCGCCGTGAGTGGCCCAATCAGGAGGCCTCGGATGCGGTGGAACTCTGCGCCTTGGCCCACCGTCACCCCGACGTGTCGTTCATCCTGGCCCACATCGCCGGCGGTGGCGACTGGCTGCATTCGCTTCGGGCGCTTCGGCCTCATCCCAACGTGTGCGTGGATCTCTCCGGCAGCGGAGTCGATGGTGGCATGCTCGAGGCAACGGTCGATGCGGTCGGGGTCGACCGCATGCTCTTCGGATGCGATCTGACCATGGATACGGGCTGGGCCAAGCTCCGGTATCTCGAACGGTTGCTGACGCCGACCGAGTTGGAGCAGGTGGCCTGGCGGAATGCCGCTCGGATCTTTCCTACGCGATCCTTTCCCGCGGGAGGGGCGTGACATGGTGATCGATGTGAGCGCGTTCCTTGGCACGTACCCGTTCCGTAACGTGCCCGGGGGCACCCGCGACGGGCTATTGGACGCCATGGATCGGGTCGGAATCGACGAGGCGTGGGTGAGCTATCTGCCGGCCATGTTTTGGCGGGATCCGATGGCGGGCAACGCGCCATTGTATGGCGTGACCAATGATTCCGACCGGCTCCGGCCCGTGCCGGCGGTGCATCCGGGGTTACCGAATTGGCGGGCCGCGTTCGATGATGCGCTCGAGCGAGGCGTGCCGGCCGTGCGATGTGATCCGGAGTACTACGCCTTGGCCCCCGACGGTGACCATCTGGCTGAGTTGCTGGCCGCCTGCGGTGTAACCGGTGTCCCGCTTCTCGTTGCGGTTCGGCTCGAGGATGCGCGGCAACGTCATCCGAACGACCGGGCGGCGGAGCTTGCGCCCTGGCATGTCCGTTCGTTCGTGCGCCGCAATCCCGCTGTGCGGATCATCGTGACGGGAGCGGACCGGAGTTACATCGAGCAGGTGCATTTCGGCTCCACGCCCACCGAGTCGGCGCGGATCACCTGGGACGTTGCCTGGGTTTGGGGGCCGCCGGAAGACGATCTGGCCACGCTGCTCGACACCATCGGATCCGAGCGCTTCGTGTTCGGCACAGGCCAACCGCTTCGGTTGCCCGAAGCGGTGGTGGCCAAACTGGATTTGATCGATCGTGCCGGGCCGTGGCGCGGCGCTGTCGAGGCCCAGAATGCCATGCGACTGGCCGGGAGGCGAAGCCAATCCGGATAGTCGCCAACGTCGCCAGCATTGGTGGAGAATGTGGTCCGGTATCCTCCTTCCCCGGCCCCGGCTAGCTTTCGTGCGGCTATCCAATAGGCCGACCCCCTACTTGCGAGGATCTTCGCTCATGCGGCTGCCCGTCCTCCTTGTCCTCTGCTCCGTCTTCGCCGCCCCCGTCTTCGGGCAATCCGACTCAGCGCTGCAGCATGCGCGCGCCATCCTGCGCTCCACCCCGCTGATCGATGGGCACAACGACTTGCCATGGGAGATTCGGCGATCCCGACCGGCTGCGTTCGACGTGGACGCCTACGACCTCTCGAAGCGCACCCCGGGGCAAACGGACATCGCACGGCTGCGGGAGGGACTGGTCGGTGCTCAATTCTGGTCGGTGTACGTGCCGGGCGAAATTCCGGATAGCGGCTATGCCCGGGTGCAGCTCGAGCAGATCGACATCGCGCGCCGCCTGACCGCCAAGTACCCCAACGACTTTGCCCTTGCGCTCACTGCCGATGACATCGAGCAGGCGTTTCGCGAGGGCCGCATCGCCTCGCTCATCGGGATGGAGGGCGGCCATGCCATCGAGAACTCCCTCGGGGCCCTGCGCGCCTACTACGACCTGGGTGCTAGATACATGACGTTGACCCACAACGTGACGGTGGATTGGGCGGATGCAGCGCTCGATGAGCAACGACATGGCGGATTGACGGCTTTCGGCCGCGAAGTCCTACGCGAAATGAACCGTCTGGGCATGATGATCGATCTGTCCCACACCGCCCCCAGCGTCATGCACGACGCCATCGCAACGTCGGAAGCGCCGGTCATCTTCTCCCACTCGTCGGCCCGGGCCCTGGTGGACGTTCCGCGCAATGTGCCGGACAGCGTGCTGCGCCAGCTGCAGGCAAATGGCGGTGTGGTGATGGTCACCTTCGTACCGGAGTTCGTCTCGTCCCAGGTGGCGCGGGCCGCCACCAAGCGGGAGCGGGAGCTCCGGAAGCTCTTCGAGGGCGTGACCGCTCAGGCCGAGCGGCGCAGGATCTGGCAGGAATACACTGCCGCGCATCCGATGCCCAAGGCGACGCTTGCCGATGTCGCGGATCATATCGAGCATGTGCGACGCGTGGCCGGTGCTGACCATGTGGGGATCGGCAGCGATTTCGACGGGATGGGCGCCGGGCCGGACGGCCTCGGTGACGTATCGACCTTTCCGGCGTTGTTCGCCGAGCTGGTCCGTCGCGGGTGGAGCGACGCGGACCTCCGAAAGCTGGCGGGAGAGAACCTATTGCGTGCACTCCGAGCCGTGGAACGGACGGCTCATCGGCTTCAGCAGGAGCGGCCGCCGTCGACCGCAACCATCCAGGCGTTGGATCGCACTTGAGCCTTCCGGACTAGCTTCGGGGGCGATCCCGTTCGCGCGTCACCAGGATCGCCCCGCCGACCAGCGCGATGGCACCGAACGCAAACCACTGGATGGCGTAACTCAAGTGAGGCCCGTCGTCGAGCGGCAAGGGCTCGAGCCGGCGTGGAAAGCGCGGCTGTCCGCCGTCTGGTACTTCCAGGATCGAAATGCCGAGGACAGGGTAGGGCAGCTGGGCCCTCAGGGCGGCGAGGTCGAGCCGCTTCCACGTCGTCGTGCCATTGCGCACCAACGGGACGCCGCCATCCGGCCCGGATGGAATCGCGATCGCAAGGCCTGTCACCTGCCGCTTGCCGGGCTCGTCGAGCGTGTCGAGGGACACGGTGATGGCGTCGCTTGCCGGCACGAAGCCGCGGTTGACCAGCACAGCCGTATCGGAGCCGTTGAGCCGGAGCGGCGTCACCACGTAGACCCCTGGACTCTCTCGGTAGACCCGTCCCCGGATGACCACTTGATGGGTGTGATCGAATTCTCCCGCGGCGCGCACCCAACGGTCGACCAGCGTATCCGCGGCTCCTCCGTCGTCCAAGGTCAGCGGCGGGAGCGACCGGCGGGCAAGCGAGATCGCGCTGGCCGCCCTTCGCTCACCGAGACGATTCACTTGCCACAGTCCAAGGCGCAGACATGCGACGGTCACGATGGCGATAATGGCGACGAGGACGGGCGTTGATCGGAGTGACATTGTTGTCTGCATTCGAGGACAAAACTCGCCCGGACGATGCTCGCCCGCACACGACACTGCTTTGTAACCTCACTACCTACAATCGCTTAGAGAGGATCTCGGCGCGTGGTCTACGCCTTGCCAGTCAAGGCGGACACGGGGATGACCCCCGTCCGACCAGTCACAAGTATAGCGGTGTGGCGGCGGTGGATGGCCGTCCGCAATACCAATGAAAGAGGATAGGATTATGCGAGTCGCGCTTTCGTTTGCCACGATGGTGGCGCTCCTGATTGGCTTCGTGCCAGAAGCGAGCGCCCAAGGGAAGCGGTCGACGTTGCGTGAGATCCACCGCAACTACCGCGAAGGCTTCTGGTTCTCGGCGGGCATTGGGGTCGGGAACGAGGCGTTCGATCTCGATGGGGTGTCCGGTGGATTCGGCGATAACGTGACCGGCCCCTCCCTCACGGTCAAGCTCGGTGGGACCGTGAGCCAGAGCCTCCTCCTGGGGGGCGAGCTGTACGGCTGGGCCTGGGATGACAACTTCGACCTGGACGAGACCCTCTCGAGTGCGATGTTCATCGCCCAGTGGTACCCGGCAACCCGCTCCGGCTTCTTTGTGAAGGGCGGCGTGGGCATCGCGCACTTCGAGCAGAGAACGGGAGGACGTTTCTCGGCCCTGGTCGACGAGGAGACCGGATTCGGTGCCGTGCTCGGCGCGGGATATGACATCCGGGTCGGACGCAATGTCTCGATCACGCCCACCCTCGATTTGTACGGCCATAGCTACAATGACTGGCGCGAGCGAATCGTGAACCTCGGCGTCAGCGTGACCTTCCACTGATGGTCGAGTCGGTGGAAATTGATGGCACGAACACGAGGTCCGGCACGAGCCGGACCTCGCTGTTATGGTGGTGGCGGCGCTGACCGGTAACTTCCTGTGAGGCAAGAGGTTGAATTGCTTGACCGCCATCGGGTGGTTCGCTATCTTCACCCGGTCCCGCCCTGGTGGTGAAATTGGTAGACACGCTATCTTGAGGGGGTAGTGCCGAAAGGCGTCGCGGTTCGAATCCGCGCCAGGGCATGGCAGTCACTCCGCAGGACCTCGCCACTGTAGCTCAGGGGTAGAGCAGCTCACTCGTAATGAGCAGGTCGTCAGTTCGAATCTGACCAGTGGCTCTCGGCTGCATGTGCGACGCACCGACGTTCCCACCCCACCAAGTGCACACCTGACGTCGCTTCCTCACGTCGCTTGGCTGTGCGCCGTTTCCATGTCCACTGTTGGATAGTTGGCCTCCGGCCCCATGGCGTCCCATGGCAGCCGTTGGTCAGGACCGTTGCGTTTCGGATTGATGCCGAGCTGCCAGACCATCCGATTGAATCGCACCGACCGCACCAACGCCTCGCCTGGAAGCATGAGCCGGAGATAGCGCTGCTCTAGCCATGACAGCACGGCCCCGGGGTACCGGGGGCGCAGCACCTCGCATACGGTATCCGGAATCGGGGCGTCGGTAATTGTGCGTGCCAGCCTGAGCGTCCAATAACAGCATGTTTCGGCCTGGTACCGACGCGCGTGGTCTGCGAATGCGTCCCAGTCGATGGTACCGTGTCTCACGATCGTGTCTACATCGCGCACGGCGCGCCAGGCCCCAACCTGCATCACATGCGACCACGCGAAGTGCACGCAGACGTGGAGCAGTTGAAACAGGAGATCGGGGGTCGAGATGAACCGATCCCGGGCTGCAACCGGATGTCGGTTGGCAACGAAGTCTTCACTGAACCCGGGAAACGGGTGCCCTGTGGGGAACAGCGAGGTGTGGAGCTCGAGGCGGAGTCCCGTACCCGCTTGGTCTCCGAGCGGCGGGAGATGGTGATGGTTCCGGTATCGAGCCTCAACTGCCGGGTCCTGGCTCCAACCCCAGCCGGACGGCTGGAGCAGTGCCCTGGCCTCCGTGACGGTGTCCGGGTCGCAGAGGAGGTCGATATCGCCCATGGGCCGATCGGCGAACGACTGGTACACCATATAGGCCAATGCGGCGCCCTTGAGGACGATGGCCTCGATGCCCGCCCGGTCCAGAATGTCGAGCGCGTCGTGGAGGCGGTGTTCCAAATGGGTCACGTGAAATTCCGCGACCATGGCCTGGCGTCGCAGTTGCTCTGCCGCGGCCTCGGGTATGACGAGACCATTGATCTCATTGAGCCGCTTGCGGAGAATTGGCTCGGCGTGCTCGCGGTCGGCCAGCGACAAGAGACGCGGCCACGGGAATGGTTCCGCAAGCACCGCGTGCATGCGGGCCTGGCGCCAGTCGGCGGGAGGTCCTGCCGCCAACAGGAGGACCTGAGCCTCGGGGGCGAGTCGGGACAGCGTCATGCTCGAGTGCCGGTAGTCATGGCATGCCATTCCATGAGTTGGCTAATGACCTGGTCGACCTGGGCAAAGTCGCGGACGAAATCGAGTGCATAGACCGGCACCGCTCGGGCCGCGGCAACTGCGCGCTCGAATAGCACCGGCGCCTCACTCTTCCCAAGCAAAGCTCCAATCTTCGCATGCTGGACCAGGGCCATGGCTGCAGGCACGTCCGGTAGGCGAGCGCGGCCCACGAGGGCTTGCGGCGTCTGCTCGCCTGGCGGGTTCAATACGTACATGGCGGACAACGGGACCGCCTGGGTGGCAACCCGGTCTTCGGGGAGCCGATCGACGATGTGCTTGCCGCCATACTCGCGGCCGGTCCCAAGTCGATCCGAGGCGAGGCGCTCGGCGGAGTCGGTCCACAGTCGGACGCTGTGCACGCCGGGCCGGAGTCGCACCGGATGACTGAACTCGACGGGCAAGGTATCGTCGGTGAGCAGTTGGGCGCCGCGTTGCGTCATCGCGAATGCGAGGGTGGACTTGCCGTAGTGCTTGGGCGCGAGAAACCCGATCCCGCAAGACCCGGTTCCCAACGCGACGGCACTGCCGTGCAGACAGAGGAGTCCGCCGAGGTGGAGCGCACCGGCCATCACGCGCCCCATCACATCGATCCTGGCGAGGTCGAGCGGGGCGCCGGTGGTGGAATACCACACGAGATTCCGTCCGCCATCGGAGATATCGAACACGCCGGTGTCGGTGTAGGCGAATCGAAGGCCGGTGGGCATCTTGGTGACCTCGAGACGGACCTGCCCCTCGAACGTCTCCTCGCCCAAGACCTCTCCGGCGCAGTCCGGAGGCTGCTCGGCGGATCGACGGAACCACCACGACGGCTCGCCGCCCGAGCTGGGCCGCAGGTCGGGGAACGGGAGTTCCGACCGTAAGATGCCACCGTACATTGCGAGGTCTGGCACCGCGCTATCGCCCCTTCTCGGCGATGTGAAGGTCCGACAGCTCGGTGAACGATTCCGTATGCGACTCGTGATCTCCCAGCACCGCTCCGTCGAGCTCGACCCAGGCATGTGCATCGAAGCTTCCATTCCGCTGCCGGACGCCCACGCGAACCACCGCGTCAAAGCCGCTGGAGGCAAGCATGCGCCGCAGGGCAATAGCGCGCACGAGGCAGGCGGGGCGGGTCAGACCGTAGTGGGCGGCCCGGTGGATGGCGCGTGCCAGCGCCTCCGCCCGAGGCGCGGCTTGTGCATGCGCTTGCGCGGGAGCCGGTGGGATGGGACTCCGGGACACCAAGCGGCCGTGCGGTCGGGTCCACACGACGACCTGGGCTACCAGCAAGGCAGCTTGTGCCCTGAGGAGGTCCACCCACTCACGCGGTCGGAGGCGAATCAGCTTGCCGATCAGTGTCCGGATCCGTCCCGGCATCGGCGCGCTCCTGGTCGAGATACTCCACGAGGTCATTGGCGAGCAGGTCGTCGAGCAGGGTCGCCACATCACATCTCAGGACATCGGGGGCAATGCCCTCGAATCGTCGCTCGAGATTGGCGCAGAGTTCGGTGAGCGTGCGGGTTGCTGGAGGGAGCAATTCCCAAACCTGGGCCCCCACCTGATTGAGGCCGAAGTAGACCTCGTCCTTGGTGGAGAACAGCACCGCACCGTCCGACAGGGGGCCATAAACGACATGAGCGGTCGCAACTGGAAGCCGATCCGGTGGGCTCATTCCTCTCCTCAGAGCGGGGTGACGACACGAGACCGTTGATACTGGTGCCGCACACCGGCATCCATCGTGCCAAGGCGCCGCACTGTCCAAGTCTACCAAGCTACGGCTCTCGTTGGCAGACTCGGGCTCGATTCTGTCCCTCCTCAGCCCGGAGTCGCGATTCCCCTTTCAGGGAAGTTTCAAATCGAAACGTGCGGCCCAGCTATGGGGGGGTATCTTGGAAGAGGAACCTGCACTCCGAGTTGGACGCCGAGGGCAGGACTGCGCGGTGGGCCTCGAGCCCATTCGCGAGTGGGGCCAGAGGCCAGATCCATGGTTCAACGCTCCGCGCCTGGTCCGTTCATCCCCCAACCCCGGTGGTCAATGTTGCTCCCGCAAGAGGAGCCGCGTGGCCATTGGTGTCGAGTCGAAGGAGGCGGCCATGAAAGTTCGCTACACACGGCGCCTAGGAAAGCTCGCTGGGCTGTCCGAGGAGGAGCGTCGTCGGCTCCAACCGGTGGCCGATCGCTACGCGTTCCGACTCAACGACTACTACGAGCGCCTCATCAACTGGAATGATCCGAACGATCCCATCCGCCAGCTCGTGATTCCCCGCCCCGAAGAGGCGGATGACTGGGGGACGCTCGACGCCAGCGGAGAGGCCGACTATACCCCGGTCAGGGGTTGCCAGCACAAGTACCCCGATACGGCACTCCTCTTGGTGAACGAGGTCTGTGGGGCCTACTGCCGTTATTGTTTCCGGAAGCGGCTCTTCATGGACGACAACGAGGAGGCATCACTCGATTATCGGGAGGGTCTCGGTTATATCGCCGAGCATGAGGAAATCACGAATGTGCTGTTGACCGGGGGCGACCCGCTCATGCTATCCACTCGGCGGATTGGCGAGATCATCAGCGACGTGGCCGCGATCCCGCATATACGGATCGTACGGATTGGGACGAAGATGACCGCGTTCAATCCCTTCCGTGTGCTGGATGATCCGTCGCTGCTGTCGCTCATCCGCGAGCACGGTGAGAGCGGAACGCAGATTTACATCATGAATCACTTCGATCATCCGCGAGAACTGACTTCCGAGGCGAGGGAGGCGTTGCGCCGGCTCTTGGCCGCCGGCGCCCAGATTGTCAATCAGTGCCCGATCGTGCGAGGGGTGAACGACCGGCCTCACATACTCGCCACCCTCTTTCGCGAGCTGTCATTCGAGGGTTGCCCGCCCTACTACGTATTTCAGGGACGGCCCACCGTCGGAAACAAGCCCTACGAGGTCCCGATCGTCGAAGGCTGGAAGATCTTTCTCGAGGCCAACCGCCACATTTCGGGATTGGCGAAGCGCGCCCGGTTCGTCATGTCCCATCACGTCGGGAAGTTGGAGATCTGCGGAGTCGATGACGACCTCATCTATCTCCGCTATCACCGAGCCCATCGGCGGGAGGACTACGGTCGTATGATCATCGCCCGACGGGACGATGGGGCCTACTGGCTGGACCAACTCACGGTGCTGGCCGGACCCCAGAGCGCGATTGAGGCGGCCCGGGAATACGATCCCCACGGCTGGTCGGACCGGATCGAACGGCACCTGCATAGGCACTGACCCACCACGCTGGTGAGCCAGTGCCTGGCGCGGATACTCAGAAAGGCTTGAAGCCCGGACTCCCGTACCTGGTCATGCTGAGGATGTCCCACAGCGGCATCGCGTAGGCGATCAGCACCAAGACCACCGCGACCGCGAACCACAGTCCCAATCGATCCCAGAGCCCGTTGCGGAATCCTCCCGCCGGCTCAGCCAGCGGTTCGGCCCACACGATCTCGGGCTGTTCCTTGCGCTGGCCGGCGAGGAGTGTGCCCAGCATCACGAGCACAAAGAACCCGGCGCTGACAAACAGCAACACGCCGCCGAGTGCCGAGACGGTGGTGAGCGATTCCCAGGCTTGGGCTTGGGGCGCGTTGGAGAACCCGGTTTCGAATACCCGCCGCGGGAGGCCCATGAGGCCGGTGATGTGGTTGGTGAACGAGAACAGGACCATGCCGCCAAACCAGAGGTACGGTTGCAGTTTGGCCAACAGGCGGAGTTCCAGTTCTCGCCCGGATATCTTGGGCACCAGCCAGTAGCACGCCCCCATGAAGGTCAGCGCCGATGCGCTACCCACCGTCAGGTGGAAATGGCCCTGGATCCACGCCGTGTTATGCACGACGGAGTTGAGGGCGTACGCGGCATTGACGACACCGCCGAATCCGCCGACCAAGAACAACAACATCGCGAGCAGGCACGCAGCCACAAACGGCTCACCCCACGGCAATCGCCGAATCCATCCGAAGAGGCCCGTCCCGCCGCGCAGGCGTCCCGCGACCTCGAGCGATGCGCACACCGTGAAGGCCGTGACCAGGCTGGGGAACGTCACAGCCATGGTCAACAGGGTGTGGAGCATCTTCCAGTTGGCCGGAATGCCCGGGTCTTGGAACTGATGGTGGAAGCCCACCGGGGTGGACAGGATGAGGAACAAGATGAAGACCATCCGGCCCAATGGCTCGGAGAACAACTTTCCGCCGGCCTCGCGTGGCAGCACGGTGTACCAGATGGTATAGGCCGGCAAGATCCAGAAGTAGACCAACGGGTGACCGAAGTACCAGAAGAGAACCCGAGCCAGGAGCGGGTCCACCGTCTCGACCCAGCCGAGCGACCAGGGAATCAGTAAGAACAGCATCTCCGCGGCCACTCCGAGCGTCGCCAGGAGCCAGAGCAACGCGTTGACGGTCGTCGCGTGCATCGCGAGACTCACCGGCCGCTCCGCGGACAGTCGCCGCGCCGCGCGCCAAGTCACGACCATGTTCGCCGCCCAGCCCCATGATCCCACGATGACGAGCGTGAGGCCGATATAGAACGCCGGGTGGGCCTGGAGCGGCGGGTAAAACGTATAGAGCACGCTCGCTCGGAAGGTGAAGATGGCCCAGCCCGCCAAGGCGGTGCCGAAGAGCGCCAACCAGAACATGGCCCACGCAAACTTGGGCCAGCGGATGGAGCCCGTTTCCTTCCTGGCGATGACGTACCCCAGCCCCATGATGAAGAAAGTCGTGAAGACCAGCGCCATCAGAACGCCGTGGCCGGTCACCGACATGTAGTACATTCGGGCCGATCGATAGGGCAATTCCAAGTTGGCCCGGCTCAGCGCCTGCATCATGGCCAAGCCGGCGGCTATGCCGAACGCGAGGACCACCACCCAGATATGGGCGAGAATGAGGCGCCGTTCGGTGGCCTGTACGGGTCCGTGGGTCGGTGCCGTCATTCCTCCACCTCCTCAGACTCCGGCTCTGAAGACCGGGAAGCGCTCGGGGCCTGCCAGGAGTCTTTCGCCACGACGATCAGCTTGCCGGCCATCATGTGATGCCCCACGCCACAGTACTCATTGCAGACGACCAGGTATTCCCCGGGCGTCATGAACTGAGTCGTGAACTGGCTGATGTAGCCGGGGATGGCCATGGCCTGACCGTTGCTGCCCACGATTTGGAAGCCGTGCACCACGTCGGCCGCGGTGATGTGGAAGGTGATCGGTGTGGCGGCGGGCACCGTGGCCTCGGCGGGCAGCCAGGCAAACGTCACGCCGACGACTCGGACGTGTACCCGGCCGTTGGCATCGACCGAGACGCCCTGCGGCGCCATCCGAGGGTCGGTGATCGCCGTGCGGGGATCGATGGTCTCGACGTGGCTCGGGGGATGGATCTGGCTTCCGTAGGCCGCGATGGCGGTGCTCACGAAGAACCCCGCGAGGACGACGGCCACGCCCCACATCCAGATGCGTTCGTAGAGATCGACCTTCATGGTGTCACCGGCTGACGAGCGAGGAAGATGAACAGGTAGATCGCGAACCACCCGATGACGAACAGGATGATGTACGTCGCTACGAACGCGAAGGTGCCGATCGGATGCTTGGGGAGCCCGGGGGGCATTTCGGACATCAATACCTCCTCACAGTGTGCTGCGATGGCGTGAAATGAAGGTCGGTGAACGATCAGGGGCCGAAGATAGGAGCCGAACTGGATCTTCTCAAGGGTACGTTCGGACCGCCCCCCGTGAAGGGCTCTTCATGATGCGCTCGCCCGGACGGCATTGAGGATCACCGTCACGTCGATGCCTTCCTGCAGCAACGCACCCACGGTGGGCGGAATGTACCCGAGGCCCGCGATGATCATGGCGAGGCCGCTCAAGCCAAGGCCGACCCAGATACTCTGACGCGCGATGTGCATCGTTCGTTGGCTGATGGCGACGGCATCGGCCACCCGGTTGAGGTCGTCCGCCAGCACCACCATATCGGCCGCTTCGGTTGTGATCCCGCCGCCGTGCGCGGCCAGCGCCACGCCGACCGTGGCGGTGCTGAGGGCGGGCGCGTCGTTGGTCCCGTCTCCGACCATCAGGACTTTCTGGCCAGCATCGACTAGGTGACGGACGAGCCTCACCTTGTCTCGGGGCAGCAGGTCGCCGTGGATCTCCTGGATGCCGAGTTCCTTCCCCACTGCCACTGCGTTGGCGGTAATGTCTCCCGAGAGCAGGATGGTGCGGCGGATGCCGAGCGCATGCAGTCGGGCGAGGAACGAGCCAAGTTCCGGCCGGATGCGGTCGGCGTATTCCACCATTCCGGCGGGTTTACCCTCGACGGCGACGAAGGCGTGGACGCCGTCGGCACCCTGTCCCAGCTTTGCAAACCCCACCGCTGCCGCGGGATCGGTGGTCTTGAGATAGGCCAAGGACCCCACCGAGACGGGTTTCTCCTCCACGATGCCTTGAATGCCCGATCCCGGAGCCTCCACGACATGTTGGGCCTCGGGGAACCTGATCTCCCGGGCTGTGGCTGCTTCGACCAGCGTGCGCGCGAGCAGGTGGCTCGATTGCTGTTCGATCGCACCGGCCAGACGCAACACCTCGAGCTCCGTGAACGGTGCTAAGGCCACCACGTGTTTCACCTGAGGGCGCCCGATGGTCAGCGTGCCGGTCTTGTCGAAGACCCCGACGGTAACTTGGCTGAGCTGCTCGAGTGCCGCCCCGGTGCGCACGATGACCTGATTCTGAGCGCACCGGTTGACGCCTCCGATGATGGCAACCGGCGTTGCGAGGATGAGGGGGCAGGGGGTGGCGACCACCAGGATCGCCAGAATCCGCTCGGCCTCGCCCGACCACGCAAATGCCACGAGGCAGGCCAGCAGGGTGAGCGGGGTAAACCACATGGCGTAGCGATCGGCGAGGCGCTGCAACGGTGCCTTGCTCGCCTGAGCCGTCCGGACCAACTCGACGATCAAGGCGTACTGGCTCTCGCGTGCCAGAGCGGTGGCTCGCATCCTGAGGGCGCCCGCTCCGTTGAGGCTTCCACTCAAGAGGACGGTGCCGGGGCCCGCTTCGACGGGGAGGGGCTCCCCGGTCAGCCGTGAGGTGTCGACGCTCGACCGGCCCGTGATCGCGATCCCGTCACAGGGGATCATTTCACCCGGACGCACGAGGAGCTGGTCGTCGACCCGAATCAGGTCGACGGGAATATCCTCGACCTCCTCGTGCCGGTAGCGGTGAGCCGTGCGTGGCGCCGCGGCTTCGAGATCGCGCACGGCGGCGGATGCCCTTCCCGCTGCATATCGTTCGAGCGCCTCGCCGCCGGTCTGCATGAGCACCACGATGAGGCCGGCCAGCGGGTGACGGAGCGCGAGTGCCGTGAGAATGGCCAACGTGGCCACCACATCGGCAGCCCATCGGCCGATCAGGATTCCTCGCACCGTGCCCCACACCACGGGGGCCCCGGTGAGCGCCAACCCGATCAGCCAGACCGTGGCCCCCGTCTGGGCGGTGCCCGGACGGAGCCACAGCAGAAAGCCTGCGACAATGAAGAGGAGAGTTATGCCGGGTCGGGCATAGGCCCGCAGCCGACCGGTCACGGAGCCGTCTGGCCGAGCTCTGCTGCTGAGGTGGTCGAGGAGGTCTTGCCGTCATGGCGGAGCGCGAAGCCCACGCCGCGGACCGTGGACAAGAGCCGTTCACCGGCGGCTTGGGTCAGTTTGCGCCGGAGGTTTCCCACGTGGACATCGACCACATTGCTCTCGGGGTCGAAGTGCATATCCCAGACCTTCTCGAGCAGCGTCGTCCGCCGCACCACTTCCTCGGGATGGAGCAGGAAGAACTCGAGGAGCTGGAATTCCTTGGGCGTCAGATCCAGCGGTTCGTCGTACACGGTGACGAGATGACGGAGGCGGTCGAGGGACACTGGGCCGTAGCGCAGGATCTCGAGCCGTTCGGCGCCGCCGCGCCGCACCAGCGCCCGAATGCGAGCCAGCAGCTCATCGAAGCGGAACGGCTTCGACAGGTAGTCGTCCGCGCCGGCATCCAATCCCCGCACCACGTCTTCCACAGCATCGCGAGACGTCAGCATCAGAATCGGCGTGCTCTTGCCCTCGCGCCGAAGCTCGGTTGCGATCTGGAAGCCGTTCTTCTTCGGTAACACGATGTCGAGGAGGATGACGTCGTAGTCATAGACATGCGCCAACATCGTCGCCTCGTCACCATCCGACGCGACATCGACGACATACCCTTCCTCTTTGAGGCCCTGCTCGATGAACCCGGCGACCTTCCGGTCGTCTTCCACGATGAGGATCTTCATGATACCGAACCTAGAGCGGGCAGATGAACCCTGGAGGAACCATTTATGAAGAAACGTTCATGATGAGGCCAGGTCAACTCCCCGTCTGACCTGGGGCAGCTCGAGCACGAAGCGAGCTCCGGCGCCGCTGGGCCGGTTTTCCGCCCACAGCTTCCCGCCGAGAACGCGAGCCAGCCGCCGTGACAGCGGCAGGCCGATGCCGGTGCCCTGAGACCCGGCACGAGGCTTCGTCGCATAGATATCGAACACCCGTTCGAGGTCGTCCTCGGGGATGCCGGGGCCCTCGTCGTCGACCATGAAGCGGCACGCGTCCCCGGTCGCCAGGAGGGTGGTGCGAACAGTGGTGTCGGGCGGGCTGTGCTGGATGGCGTTGGTCAGGAGGTTCACCAGGATCTGTTCCACACGATGCGCATCGGTGGCACAGGTGGGGATCTCGTTCTCGGTGTGGAACTCGAGCCCGGCAGGCCGGGCTTCGGCGGCCGGTGTCACCCGCCCGATGGCTCTGCGGACAATGGCGGCCGGCACCACCTCCTCGATCTTCGGCTTCAACCGGTCCTCATCGAGTCTGCTCAAGTCGAGCAGGTCGTTGATCAGGCTGACGGCCTGCTCGGCGGCGTCGAGCACTTCGAAGGCCGCGCGGGGCACGGTCGCCGGGTCCTTTCGACGGACCAGCATCTCGGCCCACCCATAGGTGCCGGCGAGTGCGTTTCGCAGCTCATGGTTCACCATGGCGAAGAAGCGCTCCCTCGACCGGTGCAGTTGCTGCACTTCTTCGAGGAGGCGCGCACTCTCGTCATGCAGGCGTGCATTTTCGACCGCTGCTGCCGCCTGTGCGGCCATGAGGCGGGCGATGTACTCATCCTCCTCGGTAAACGCCCCGCTTTCGAGCTTCTCCGCGATGTAGAGGATGCCAATGCTGCCGCGCCGCCCCACGATCGGCACGCCCAAGAAGGAACGCATTGGCGGGTGCCCGGGCGGAAACCCATGGGCCTCGGGGTGCTGGGTCAGGTTCTCGAGCCGGAGGATCTTGCCGTCCCGCATGACGAGTCCCAGGACGCCCAGCCCCTTGGGCGGGCGACCGATGGCGGCGGATTCCGCCGGCTCGATCCCGGCGGTGACGAACTGCTGGAGCGACTTCCCGTCTGGTCCCAGCAACCCCATGGCGGCATAGCGTGAGCCGAGGATCTCGCATGCGAGGTCGACGACCCGACGAAGCACTCCGTCGAGCGAGAGAACCGACGTCAAGTCGAGTCCGGCCGAGAGGAGGCGCTCGAGCCGCGCCTGCGAGGCTCTGGACCTGGGGGAGGGCATAGACTGCAGTCTAAGCACCTGGCCTCGGAACGGCGAGCGGCCTCGACGCCCGATCCTGGCTTACAGGAGGCTTCATCATCACTTCATCCGATGAACGCCATCCTAGTGGGTGACTCCACTTCTATCCGCAATGAATCTCCGGCATCTCGTCGTGGCGTGCGACAAGACCGAGGCCGCCCGAGCGGCCCAGGCTGCGGCCGTGGACATCGCTGGCCGGGTTCACGCCCGGGTCAGCGTGATCTACGTGGCGACGGCGGTGTTGCAGCGGCCGGTTGAAGTTTCCATGGAGGCCATTCCGCCCGTGCCGGATCGGGACGGGCTCGCAGAGGAGTTCGACAATCTCTGCCTCTGGTGGCGGTCGGGACCACGCGGTGCCGACTGCGGGGGCGCCGACGTTCCGGTGGCGTGCATGGTGGGTCTGGGCCTTCCGTCTGTCGAGATCACCCGGTACGCGGAGGATCACCAGGCCGACCTCATCGTCATGACCCGAAAGCGCCATTCTCAGTTGCGCCGGATGTTGCTTGGCGACACCGCCGACTCCGTGGTTCGCCGAAGTCCGGTGCCGTGTCTGTTCGTGCCACCCGATGGTTTCGACGAGTCCCCCATTCTGGTGGCGGCGGACGGCACCGAACGGGGCCTTGCCGTGGTCCACGCCGGTATCGCCTTTGCCCAGGCGATCGGCGGAGATGTGTCCTTTGTGACGGTCGAGCCGCCACACGACGACGAACCATCCCACCTCACCAAGCGGCTTCCCGGCGAGCGGAGCGTAGTGCTGGCCCGGGCTCTCGACCAGTTCGCGCTGCATGGCGAACGGCATGGACGGTTGGACCCGAAGTCGTCCGCAGCCGAGCGGCTCACGGTTCGGCGCGGCAGTCCGGTGCCGGAAATCTTGCAGGAGTTATCGGATACCCAGGCGGGAGTGCTGGTGGTGGGATATCATCGCGGCGGTCCCCCCGGGCCGCTGGAATCTCGGAGCGTGGCCCGACAGCTGACGCACCGGGCTCCTTGCGCCGTTCTCACCGTCCCATTGTGAGGCACCCAACATGACGGGCACGCCGTCGCGCGCCATGCGAAATGCGGGTCTGGTCGATCGAGCGATCCGATTGGTGCTCGGCGTGATGCTGCTCGGGCTCTATGGAGCGCTCGATCCTCCCTGGAAGTACGTGACCCTCCTCGGGCTTGGCTTCATTGCCACAGCCATCACCGGATTCTGCCCGCTCTACGCCTGGCTGGGCATCCGTACCTGCCGACGCACGAACGACAACGGAGACGCGGGCTAGCCCCCCTTCTTGGCCGGCTGGTGGCTCAGCGACCAGACGTACCCGGCCACCGCTTTGACCTGTTCCTCGTTGAGTGACGAGCCACCATTCGGCGGCATGGGAATGCCGCTTTTTGATTTGCCTGCAGGCACGCCAGCGAGGATCTGGGCGACGATCTCGTCGTACGTTCCCGAGCTGTGGAGCCACACGGTATCGGCCAGGCTGGGCGCGACTCCCCCGTCCGCCTTTGCTCCGTGACACGCACTGCACAGGCCCGTACCGCCGAACAGCTTCTTTCCCGCGGCGATCGTCTCCGGCGTCACATCCTTCGGGGCCGCGTTTGCCTGTTCCTGAGCCGCCACGGCCGGTGGCAGGCACACCAAGGCGGCAACGGTCAGAAGGCAGTTACGAATCCGAGCGTCCATCGCCCTTCCTCCAGTTCGATATCGTAGGTGAGCTCGGTCGTCACCCGCAGGTTGTTTTGGATCAAGCGCCCGACCCCCGCCGACACGGCCTCGTAGCGATCGACATTGGCCGGTCCGCCGAGTCTCACGTCGAGCAGGGGACGATTGGTGGACACCAGGTTGTAGAGGGCGAATCCGTACCACGGGCTCCCTGGCGGGCGAACCAGGAGCTCGCCGAACCCTCCGTCCAGCTTAGCGCGCGGCTCTGACAGCGCAAAGGTCGGGCGATCGTCCTCGCGGTGAATGTACTGGACGTTGAATTCCAGGGCACCGTGCGTCACGGTACCGTCCGCGCCGAACATGCTCGTCTCGTTCCGGAACCCCCCGCTCCGCGCCCGGCCGTAGTATCCAAACGCCCCGAGCCGAAGGCCCTCGGTCACGTCCCGCGACACGTGCAGCAGCACGTCCTTGCCGCCATCGCCATCGAATCGACGGTTGGGGAGCGCTTCGCCCTTCCCGTTTCCGTTGACGATTTCGCCGGTCACCGTAAAGCCGCCGACGTCGGCAATGGCCATGATGCCGCGGTCGTAGGTGAGGTCGACCGGAGAATCGCCGACGCGGGCACGGTATACGGCATAATCCTCGAACTCCAGGCGAAGTTCCCGCTTGAATATGGGATCGGAGATTTGGAACTGGCCCACCACAGCATCGAGCTTGACCCCCCCGATATCATCCACGTAGAGGAACGCGTCCTCGACGCCGCCGACTTCGCCACGCTCAAACAGGAAGGCATAGAAGTAATACGAAATCGACTTCGAGATGGCCCCGCTCGACAGGATCTTGAGGCCGTACGGGGTTTCGAAATCGGTCACGACGTTACCATTGGCAAATCCTTGGACGTAAGCGTCCAAGCGTGCGGCCAAGGGAAATTGCTCGAGGAGGGACAGCGTGCTGTCGCCGGTGATGAGGAGACCCGGGCTTTCCTCGCGCGGCGCCATGCGGAAGCCGTTGCCCGCGAAGGTCTCCCCAAAGGCGGTGAGTGCCGGAATGACATTGTGGCACAGCTGGCAGCTGACCTTGTACCGCCGGGCAAAGACGGGAATAGCGTCGGCATTCCGCACCGGGAATGCGAGTAGGATACCGAGCACAGCCAGGGTGGACCCTTGGAACACACGACGCGGCATGGAATCGTACCCCCTCTGTTGTGCCGGCGGTGAGTTGGCTTGCCTCATGACCCGCCTACAGTAGGACTCCGAGCATGAACGCCAGTGGAAGAAATATGGAAGATTGTGGTGCGCAAGGGAGGTTCGCGAGGGCTTCACAGGTCCTTCACACTGTGCTGCCGACATTCCCAAAGGGCTCCTTCGCCGCCGCCAGGCCGATTGGGAGCTGAGGAGGTACTCGTGTATCGCACGATTCTCGTTCCGCTCGATGGCTCGCACTCCGCCGAAGCCGCCGTACCCTTTGCACGAGCCATCGCCGAGCGCTCAGGCGCCGGGCTCGAATTCGTCCTGGTACATCACTCATCCGTACCCGGCGGTATTCCCGAGGGGTTTACTGCCTATGCCGAGGCCTCTCGGAAGGCGGAGCAGGCATATCTGGGTCAGGCGCCGGGGCGGTTGGTTCCGGGTCAGGTCATCACGACGACCACGTCGTTGCTCGAAGGGCCGGTTGCCGAGGCCATCAGCAAGCACGTCCTCGACGCGCGACCGGACCTCATCGTGATGAGCACCCATGGGCGAGGTGCCTTCAACCGATTCTGGATGGGAAGTGTCGCTGACCGGCTGGTTCGGTCGCTGCCGATCCCGATGGTCCTGATCCGGACGGACCCCGCTGACACCTCCGCTGGGCCGGCACCCGTCCCGGCTCGGATTGCGGTAGCCCTCGATCGCTCGGGCTTCGGGGAGACGGTGCTTGGTCCTGCCGGAGACCTGGCCGCGATGTTCCAAGCGGAGTTGGTGCTGCTGCACGTGGTCCACCCGCCGCTCCCGATCGCGGAGCCGCCCTTACCGTACGTCGTCGGGTATGACGAGGAAATTGCCAAGCAGTTGGAATCGCAAGCGGAAGCCTATCTCGGTGCCCTCGCGGGTGTCCTGCGGCAGAAGGGCCTGGCCGTGATCACCCGAATCGCGCCTGGAGGAGACACCGCGACGACCATTCTCGGTCTTGTCGAGGAGAGCGACGCCGGTATGGTGGCCATCGCGAGCCATGGAGAATCAGGCGTCCGCCGCTTCCTGCTCGGAAGCGTCGCCGACAAAATACTGCGCGGCGCGACCGTGCCCGGTGCTGATTTGCAGACCGACCACGGAGCACTAGCCATGGACCACGATCCCGACTGCGATGGTCGAGTGGAGACGGTCTGCTTTGGCTGAGATCACGGACGATATGCTCGAAGGCACCTACGAGTCATATGTCGGCGTGCAGGATATTTCACGAATCGGGCAGTGGCGGGCTATGCGGGCGTGCGCTCTGGAACGAGGTTCTCGCTGAGGGTTGTTAGGCAGCCTCTCCCTCGTCGCGGTCCTCATACAGCCAGTACTCCGGATCGGACAGCCACTCCGGCCAGTCGGCGGCCTCCTCCTCGGCATCCCAATCCTCCTCGGTTTCCACGACACCGGCGTCGTCCTCGAAGTCGTCGTAGAACCCCGTGCTTTCTTCTTCCACGTCGGTTCTCCAGCTCTCGTCGTCTTCCAGGTGCAGATCGCCCCGCCAGGCTTCGTCACTGCCGCCGGATGAAAACAGGACGTCGTCCTCTTCGTCGTTCGGCTGTGGGGTCCACGGGTTGCTCATCTTCGCCTGCCTTCGGCTCGCACGATCGCCGGTGGGTCCTCCGAGTGGCCAGCACCTTCAGGGTTGAGGGTGCCCGCGTGAGACTAGTGCAAGTCTCAGGCCCAAACGATTAGGTCCCCCGAGCCGCGCACGAACGAGACTGCAGCTTCAAGTCGGCCGATGTAATATCTTGCTGTGCAATCAGATACGGCCTGTGGCCCGCCGGCTCGGGCAGTACAGGCCGGTCTCGGCTCGGGGACAGTGGCCGGCGGGCAGTCGAGGAATGCGATGACAGGGGCTTGTTCCGGTGGCCTGCCTGGCCGATGCGGCCCGGGGGTCATCAGGTCGTAACCGCATCCGCATTTCTTTCAGCGGGAGAACCCTTCCCACGCTGGGCCCCTGGGGATAAACTTGGGACTCCTGGGCCGCAGTCGGCGCACGGCCGGGTGAACGGGACGTGGCGCAGTCCGGTAGCGCACTGCAATGGGGTTGCAGGGGTCGCGGGTTCAAATCCCGCCGTCCCGATTTGGGCGGAGCGATCAACGCATCGTTGGTCGCTCCGCTTCGTTTTATCAGGCTGACGGGGGCAACGCGCGCCCGCGCGCGGATCTTCGTGGCCGGTCTGTGTGCTCGACCGAGGCTCTATGCGTCAGTGGCTGGTGACCGGACGCCGCATTAGGTTGCGAAACCAGCCCCGAGTTGGAGGGACCAATGGCACATCAGGCGACCCGCATGGTTCTGGCTACAGTGATTGCACTCGGAATGCTTGGCGGAACCGACGCCGTGGCTCAGGCGGCCCGGCCGGACTGCGCTGGGCCCGAGCATCGGCAGTTCGACTTCTGGGTAGGGGATTGGGAGGTGACCGCACAGGGAGGGGTGGCTGGCACGAACCTCGTCACGTTGCGCGATGACGGCTGCGTGTTGCACGAGCATTGGAAGGGCTCCGAGGGTGGTACCGGAGAGAGCTGGAATTTCTTCGATCGTTCCACCGGGCTCTGGCACCAGATCTGGATCGACGGCACTGGCGGTGTGTTACGGTTTTCCGGACGGTATGCCGACGGGCGCCTCGCCTTGTCGGGCGAGTCCCGAGCCCCGGACGGGAGTCCCGTGATGCACAAGCTGACATTTTATGACAACACCGCGGAATCAACAGTCAAACAAGTGTGGGAGCAGTCGAGGGACGGCGGCTCGACGTGGACGGTCGTTTTCGACGGGCTCTACCGAAAGCGCAACTGATCAGAGAGTAAGGGAGATGGCCCTAGTCGAGTTCGCGCTCGACCTCGAGCGGCTCGAGGCCGCGTTCACCTTGTTTCCAGGAACGCCGTCATCGATGGCGATCCAACCATGACCTCACCGACGACTCTTGAGC
The DNA here is from genome assembly GCA_963815325.1 of uncultured Gemmatimonadales bacterium. Lineage (GTDB taxonomy): Bacteria > Gemmatimonadota > Gemmatimonadetes > Gemmatimonadales > GWC2-71-9 > JABDII01. The sequence goes on along the minus strand of CAWFGG010000002.1, from coordinate 566,203 downwards.
GCCGGTCGCGTATTCGCTGGATGTTCTGGCTTGCCGTGCTGGCGGCGGTTGGTCTCTACTGGCGCTACAATGGTCCGCGGCCGTATCCGGAGCGGCTTCGCCTGCCCCCGGGGTTCACGGTCCGACTCTTTGCCACCGGTGTCGACAACGCCCGAGCGCTTGCGCGGGGCGACAACGGCACGGTGTTCGTCGGCAGCCGCAGCGCCGGCAACGTCTATGCGCTGCCCGACGCAGATGGGGACGGCACTGCAGACGCGGTTCTGACCATTGCCCGAGGGCTCCAGATGCCCAGCGGTGTGGCCTTTCGCGACGGTGCGCTCTACGTGGCGGAGGTGAGCCGAGTGCTCCGGTTCGACGCCATTGAATCGCGCCTCGATGCCGCTCCGCTTCCGATCGTGACCTATGCGGGGTTTCCTCGCGACACCCAGCATGGCTGGAAGTACATCGCGTTCGGTCCGGACGGATACCTGTACGTGCCGGTGGGAGCGCCCTGCAACGTGTGCCGCGTGGTCGAAGACCGATACGCGGCGATGTTCCGCATGCGTCCCGACGGGACGGACCGGACCGTCTTCGCACGCGGCGTGCGAAACACGGCCGGGTTCGACTGGCATCCCGAGACAGCGGTCCTCTGGTTCGGCGACAACAGCCGAGACATGTTGGGCGATGACGTCCCGCCCGATGAGATCAACGTCGCCGCCCGAGCGGGGTTGGATTTCGGATTTCCCAAATGCTTTGGGACCGACATCGTCGATCCCGACTTCGGCATCGAAGGCGATTGCGGGGCGTCCACCCCGCCGCTGCTTGATCTTCCCGCCCACGTGGCTCCGCTTGGCATGCGATTTTACACAGGCACGGCCTTCCCGGAGTTCTATCGCAATGCACTATTCGTAGCCGAACACGGCAGCTGGAACCGCGAGCAGCCAGTTGGGTATCGACTCATGGTCGTCCGGGAGCGCCACGATAGCGTGCCGACCTACGATGTCTTTGCGGAGGGCTGGTTGGGACGGCGGCGTGCCTGGGGACGGCCGGTGGATGTGCTGGCACTGCCGGACGGTTCTCTGCTCGTGTCCGACGATGTGGCGGATGTGATTTACCGCATTACCTACGAACCGTGAGAGGCCGGCACTCACGGTGCCGGCCACGCTGGTGCTCAGCCGCCCTTGCGAAGCGAAATACTACCGTTCACGGTCTCCAGCTCGAGCTTCCGACCACCGCCCCCGACCGTTCCTGAAATTCGCCGCGGTCCGAAACGCCCTGTCACGGTGAGGGGGAAATCGGTACTAATGTCTCCGTTGACCGTACCGGCGCGCACCTCAGCACTAAAGTCGGAGGGAAGCGTCACTTCGATACTGCCATTCACCGTGTGAAACTCGACCGTTCCGCTCCACGTTGCCTTCCCCATCGTGGCGCGGATGCTGCCGTTCACCGTGCTGGCTTCCGCCTCTCCTTCGGTGCGCACCTCCACCTCACCATTCACGGTGGACACATCGGTATCAGCGGTGAGCCCCGTTGCATCGACGTCGCCATTGACGGTGCGCCCGATGAATCGCACGCCGGTGGGGACGCTGATCTCGAAGTCGACGGACACGTCGTTATCGTCACTGTTGAGGCGCCCCTCGTTCTTGGGGGCGCACACGTTGGGCCGGTTCTTGTGGCTGTCCGGGTAGACCGCGCAGATCGTGACACCGTCATCGTGCTCGACGACCTCGATCCTGACGCTCTCGGGGTCGTCCCCGTGGCCCTCCTTCTTGGCGGTTACCGTGACCTCTCCGCCGCCCGTCCCCTGTGCCACGATGTTTCCATTGATGCCCTTGATCTCGATCGCCTTCCCGGCCGGAATCCTGCCGCTCCAGCGAAAATCTTGCTGGGCGGTGTGTTCATGGCCAGGGCTAGTCAGTGTCAAAGCTCCATCGTAATCGGCCGCGGTCTGCCACCCGAAGATCCCGGCGGTGGCGACAGCAAGGGTGAAAGACTTCAGCATGGATCGTCTCCTTGGATGGTCATGGAACTATTGCCCGCGCTGCAAGCGAATCGTTCCGTCGAACGCTTCGAGCGTGACTTGGGCGCTCCCCGTGCCAAGCGTAAACGAGAATCGCTCACGCTGGGTCGTTCCCTGAATCGTGACCGGGAAGTCCGACTCGAACTCGCCGGCGAAGGTCGACACGGTGATGTTGGCGTTGATGCCTCGCCCTGCGTCGAGGGTCACGTCGCCGTCATGAGTGGTGAGCCCGTAGCGCCCGTTCGCCTGGATCGGTCCACGAAAATAGATGTCGCCATCGACGGTGCTGGCCTTTACCGAGGAGGCCGTCACTCCCGTCAACTCGATGGACCCATCGACGCTCTGGGCCGACACATTGCCGGTGGAGCTCGACACAACGATGTCGCCGTCGACTGACGTTGCGGTGATCTGAGCGTTCGCGCCTTCAATGCTGACGTCGCCCTCGATCGAGCTGGCCATGACCTGGCCCCGTCCGCCGCGGATGGTCACGTCCCCGTCGACGGTCGATGCCGTGATCGAGGCGTCGGATCCCTCGACCACGATGTCCGTCTCCGTGCCCGAGAGCTCGAGCGGGAGCCACTGGGGTACGGTCAGCGTGTAGGTCTTCTCCTCGTGCTGGTACGGTCCGCGGGCCTTGACCCGGATGACCGAGCCGGTCTGGCTGACCGCAAGCGGCCCCTGATCGGAATCCGTCTGAATCCGGACCTCGCCACGGTTCCATACCCCCACGGTGATCGTGCCGGCGAAATTCGCCACGTTGAGGCGCGCATCGCGCGACACGGCAAATGTCGTGTCCTGTGCTCCGGCCGCGAGCGCGGCTATCAACCCGAGAGTGGTAGTGAGTAACATGTCATCTCCGTAGGAGGTATCAGCTGGCCGCCGTGACGAGATCAGCGGCTTGGCGGATGAGGGCCAGCTTACGTTGCATGGTGTTTGCCAAGTGGTCTTGGAGGTATACGCTTGCCGGATCGTCGGCCACGGCCTGGACGGCTTCGGCCAGGGCCGCGTCGATCACTCGGAGGTTGCGCTCGAGAATGCGGACGGTGCCCGGGTTGAGCCGTGCCCTCCCGGCCTCGAGCACCAGAGAAAGCTCAGCCACGGCCCGGTCGTAGTGCTGGTACGACGCTGTGCCCGTCACTGCTTGGACGACGGGCGATTGGACTGAAGCCGCGGCCACGGGTGCCGGCACTGGGCTGGGCTGCATGAGCCATGCACCGCCGGCGGAGAAGAGGATCAAACCGATCGACGCAGCAACGAGTTGCGGCACGGTGAAGGCAAACCGGCGCCGAGCCCGAGCGCGGGAGAGATCGAGGATGTCGGACTCCTCCGTCACCGCGATGCGTGACGCAATCCCGGGCCACAAGTCCCGCGCCGGCGAACGATCCGCCAGCGTGCTCGCCCGCGCCGCAACCGCTCTCAGTTCGTCCGCGATCGCGGTACAGGCCTCGCACCCGGACACATGGGCTTCCACCTGGCGACGTTCCTCCGCCTCCAGCGTGCCGTCGACGTATTCGGACAGGCGCTCCGTCCACTGATCCATCATCGGCCTTCTCCAGTCATCGATCCAAATACCCGCGTAAAGCCATGCGCGCCCGGTGCAGCTGCGATTTGCTGGTGCCTTCCGCGACGCCAAGCATGCCGGCGATTTCCTCGTGCCGATAGCCTTCCACGTCGTGGAGCACGAACACCTGGCGGGCGCCGTCCGGGAGCCGGCCAAGGGCTTCCTCGAAATCCACCATGGTACCCGGCGCCTCGGCTCGGCTCGGCAGGCGTGCCAGGGGCGTGTCGCCCTCCAGGTAACGCTCCCGGTGCTTCCCGAGAGTCGCGCGCTGGGCAAGAATCACGTTGATTCCCAAGCGATAGAGCCATGTCCCGAACTGAGCCTCTCCACGAAAGGTCTTGAGCTTTTCCCAGGCTCGCACGAAAATGTCCTGCGTGACTTCATCAGCGAGGTCGTGGTCCAACATGCGGCATACCAGGCTGTGGATTCGAGCCACATGCGTGCGGTAGAGGCGCTCGAACGCGTGCGTATCTCCACTCGCGGCCAAGGCGACGTCCGCGATATCCGATCCCGCTGTGGCAGTCCGCCGGCTTCCGGTCAGCGTTGCGACTCCAGGGCCTGGTCTCCGCATGCACCCAATTGGATAGCAAGAAGAGACGAAGGGTTGGAAAGGTGCCTCGTCCGCGGGCCCAACCGTGGCCATGCACGCCCATGGTCAGGGCGGGGTCGCGCCAAGGCTCTTCCTATTGTAGCCTCCAGGAGGTAGGGGCCGCGCCCCCTGGTCGGTGACGGGGCAGACCCCGGCAACCCTCCACCCCTTTGAACGGGTGTCGATTCAATCATGGCAGCCGCACAGAACCCTCCAGACGTCGTTCGGGCCCCGACCGGTACCACCCTGTCGTGCAAAGGATGGCACCAGGAAGCGGCGCTCCGGATGCTCATGAACAACCTCGACCCGGACGTGGCGGAGAATCCCGCCGAGCTCATCGTCTACGGCGGTGGGGGAAAGGCCGCGCGCAACTGGGAATGCTACGCCTCGATCGTTGAGACCCTGCGCCGGTTGAAGAACGATGAAACCCTGCTGGTGCAGAGTGGGAAGCCCGTCGGGGTGTTTCGCACCCATGAGGAGGCCCCCCGAGTCCTGATCGCCAATGCGCATCTGGTTCCGCGCTGGGCCACGTGGGATGAGTTCCGGCGGCTGGATGCCCTCGGCCTCACCATGTACGGCCAGATGACCGCGGGTTCGTGGATCTACATCGGCACCCAGGGCATCCTCCAGGGGACCTACGAGACCTTCGCCGAGTGTGCGCGAAAGCACTTCGGAGGCACCCTGGCCGGGCGGCTGGTGGTGACCGCCGGGCTCGGCGGCATGGGAGGGGCTCAGCCGCTCGCCGCCACGATGAATGGGGCTGCGTTTCTTGGCGTTGAGGTCGATCCGCATCGGATCCAGCGACGGGTAGCGACCGGCTACTGCGACCGGATGAGCACCGATCTCGATGAGGCGCTGGCTCTGGTCGAATCGGCGAAGCAACGGAAGGAAGCGCTCTCGGTCGGGTTACTCGGTAACATCGCGGATGTGCTTCCCGAGTTGGTCCGACGCGGGGTGGTACCCGACATGCTGACCGATCAGACGTCGGCCCATGACATCCGGCTCGGCTATGTCCCGGTGGGCCTGACGGTGGAGCAAGCAGCCGTGGAACGTGAGCGTGACCCTGCGGGCTATGACGCTCGGGTGCTCGATTCGATGGTGCTGCACGTCAAGGCGATGCTCGATCTCATGGGCCAGGGAGCCGTGACGTTCGACTACGGCAACAACCTCCGGGGCCAGGTGGCCGACCACCGCGGATTGCGCGAGGCGTTCCGGATCCCCGGCTTTGTTCCCGAGTTCATTCGGCCCTTGTTTTGTCGCGGCGCCGGACCGTTTCGGTGGGTTGCTCTCTCGGGGAACCCGAAGGACATCGCGGCAACCGATGACGCGGTGCTCGAGACCTTTCCAGAAAAGGCCTCTCTGACAAGGTGGATCCATCAAGCGAGGCAGCGAGTGCAGTTCCAGGGCCTCCCCGCCCGCATCTGCTGGCTCGAGTATGGCGAGCGGGCCGAGATGGGGCTCAAGTTCAATTGGCTGGTGAAACAGGGGAAGGTCGAGGCGCCGCTTGTGATTGGTCGCGATCACCTCGATGCCGGCTCCGTGGCGTCCCCCAATCGCGAAACGGAGAACATGGCCGACGGCTCCGACGCCATCGCGGATTGGCCGCTTCTGAACGCCATGCTGAACACGGCCTGCGGGGCGAGTTGGGTCTCGATCCATCACGGTGGCGGGGTCGGCATTGGATACTCCATCCACGCCGGCATGGTGTGCGTCGCTGATGGGACGGCGTCAGCTGACCGCCGGCTCGAGCGGGTACTCACGGCCGATCCCGGCACGGGAGTCATGCGCCATGCCGACGCGGGCTACGACGATGCGATGCGCGTGGCCCGGGAGCGTGGCGTCGACCTTCCCATGCAAGACTGAGATCCCATGCCGCTGCTCCGGAATATCGGGATGCTCGCCACCTGCCGTGCCCCCGGTGGGCAAGGGGAAATCCACCCCATCCGCGATGCGGCCCTCGCGTGGGAGCACGGCCGCATCACCTGGGTGGGCTCCGAGGTCGATGTCCCACCGATCCTCGCCGCCGGTGAGACATGGGATGCCGCTGGGCGTCTCGTGATTCCCGGCTTGATCGACTGTCACACGCACCTGGCGTTCGGGGGCTGGCGTGCCCGGGAATTCGAGCAGCGGCTGCTCGGCGCAACGTACCAGGACATCGCGCGTCGCGGGGGCGGCATCGCCTCGACGGTGACGGCCACCCGGGCGCTCTCCGAGGACGAGCTCAGCCAACGCTGCCTGACCTTTCTCGATGCGATGGTCCGGCTTGGCGTCACCACCGTCGAGTGCAAGAGCGGCTACGGACTCGACACGCAGAACGAGCTCAAGTTGCTGCGGGTGTATCGCCGAGTGCGTGAACTCCACCCCGTTCGCATCGTGTCGACGTTCCTCGGGGCTCACGTCATTCCGAAGGAGTGGCAAACGGACCGGGCGCGGTATGTCGATCTGATAGTCGAGGAGATGATTCCAGCGGTTGCCGAGGAAGGCCTGGCCGATTTCTGTGACGTATTCGTTGAGGATACGGCCTTTACGGTGGACGAAGCGCGGCGGATCTTCCGCGCGGCGAAAGCGGCGGGGCTCCGGCCGAAGCTCCACGCCGATCAGCTCGAGTCGGGCGGCGGCGCGGAGCTCGCGGCGGAGGTCCAGGCCGTGAGCGCCGATCATCTCGAGCACGCCTCGCCCGAAGGGATAACGGACATGGCGCGCTCCGGCACGGTCGCCGTCGCGCTTCCCCTGGCCACCCTGTACCTGAGGCAGCGGCCCATGGCCGCTCGACGGTTCGTGGCGGCGGGGGTTCCGGTGGCAGTGGCGACCGATTTCAATCCCGGGTCGGCCCCGAGCTATGACATGCACCTCGCGCTGATGCTCGCGTGCACGCTGTCGGGGCTGACGCCTGCCGAAGCGGTGAAGGGCGGGACGCTCCACGCGGCCCGAGCGGTCGGCCGGGAGCAGGAGCTCGGTTCGCTCGAAGTGGGCAAGGCGGCCGACTTTGCCGTGATCGATGCGCCCGACGTGACCCACTGGCTCTACCACTTTCGCCCGGACACGTGTCGGCTGACCGTGGTGGGTGGCGAGGTGGGGTGGAAAACGTAGCGCACACCGGCTGGCAGTGGCACGGCGTGTGAGCGGAACGTGCCGAGGGCGCAGTCACCCACTTGCGAAGGCTCACGTATGCTGACGTGTCAGAGACACCTCTTCTCGCTGCCGCCGAATCTCCATTACCTCAATTGTGCCTATATGTCCCCACTGCTCAAGGCAGTGGAGGAGGCCGGCATTGCGGGGATTCGCCGCAAACGCGACCCGTCCTCGGTCACCCCGGCGGCGTTCTTTGAAGACGTGCAGCGAGTTCGCAAGCTCTTTGCTCGCCTGATCAACGCCGGGGACCCGCACCGAATCGCGGTCATTCCCTCGGTTTCCTATGGCATGGCGACCGTGGCGAAGAACACACGGATCGGCCCGCGTCAGAACATCGTCATCGCCCATCAGCAGTTCCCGTCGAACGTGTACGCCTGGCGCCGGTTGGCAGCGACGACTGGGGCCAAGCTGCGCACGGTGGAACCCCCGGACGGGACGGTCCGGGGCGAGGCATGGACCACCCGTCTCCTCGAATCGATCAGCCGCTCCACCCGAGTGGTGGCGCTCGCGCCGGTGCACTGGACCGACGGCACCCGGTTCGATGTCGAGCAGATTGCCGCGCGGGCCCGTGACGTTGGCGCCGCCGTGGTGCTCGACGGCACGCAGTCGATCGGAGCGATGCCGTTCGACATTGAACGCGTGCGTCCCGACGCGCTGGTCTGTGCCGGCTACAAGTGGCTCCTGGGCCCGTACTCGATCGGCCTGGCGTACTACGGCGAGCGGTATGAACGGGGCATTCCCGTTGAAGAGACCTGGATGTCCCGCCCGGAAAGTGACGACTTCGGTGGGTTGGTGCGCTACCGCGATAAGTACCGCCCCGGAGCGATTCGCTACGATGTAGGGGAGGGAAGCAATTTCATTCTCATGCCCATGCTCTTGGCGGCGCTGACACAGATTGCGGCGTGGGGCGTGGGTGAGATCGAGCAGTACTGCCGTCAGCTTAGCGCGGACTTCAAGGACGAGGTTCGCCGACTCGGATATGGAGTGGAAGATGACGACTGGCAGGCGCCGCACCTTTTCGGCCTGCGGATGCCGGCTGGGGTAGGCCGCACCGACCTCCAAGCACTGCTGGCCTTACGGGCACTATCCGTGTCGGTGCGAGGTGATGCCGTCCGTATTGCTCCCCACGTCTACAACGATGCCAGCGATATGGCGGTGCTGCTCGAAGTGTTGCGGGAGGCAGTCGCGACCGCGTCCCCGACCTAGCGCGCGGGCCATTGCTGGGTCACGCAATGGAAGCTGCCGAGTCCCCAGACGAGGTCCCGGCTGTCAATGAACGTCATGCGCCGCCGCGGAAAGACCGACTGGAGCACGGCACCGGCCGCGGCATCGCGGGCCGTATCGTATCCCGGCACCAACACCACCTCATTCCCGATGTAGAAATTGGCGTAGCTGGCAGGCAACCGCTCTCCCTGGTAGAAGAGTGGCGGCGGCATCGGTAAAGGAACGATCCGAAACGGTTGCCCGTCCTGATCCGTCATTGCCCGAATACGGCGGAGGTTATCCTGAAGGGGGTCGAAGTTCTCGTCCTCCGGATCCTCCTCGACTGCCGCGACGATGGTGCTCGGGCCGACGAATCGCGCGATGTCGTCCACGTGCCCATCGGTATCGTCGCCCACGATCCCGTCGCCGAGCCAGAGAATGTTGGTCACGCCGAGATAGTCACGCAGGTGCTGCTCAACCTGCGTTCGTGAGAGGTCCGGATTGCGGTTCGGGTTCAGAAGGCACGCCTCGGTGGTGAGCAGGCTCCCGGCGCCGTTCACGTCGATGGAGCCGCCCTCGAGCACGATACCCGGATGAAAAACGCGAACGCCCAGCGTCTGTCCGATCCGAGTGGGGATCGCGTCATCGAGATCGAACGGAGGGTACTTGTTACCCCAGGAGTTGTACCCCCAATCGACGATGGCTTCGTCGACGTGGTCGCCCTCCGTCCGCTGGATGAACACCGGTCCGTGATCCCGGCACCAGGCGTCGTTGGTCGGATGATGATAGAAGCGGACCCGGTGGGCCGGGACTTCGAGATCGTCGAGCAGGCGGCGCGCGTCGGATTCCATCTCTGGACCGGTGACATTGATGTGCACTTCCTCGCCCGGTTCCAAGGCCCGAACCATGGCGGCGAAGATGTGCGGAATCGTCTCGAAATTCCCCGGCCAGGAGGACTCCCGGTGCGGCCAGCTCAGCCAAGTGCCTCGGTGCGGCGCCCATTCCGCCGGCATGCGGTAGCCGAGTTGGGCCGGTAGGGTCAATCCAGATACCGCTCGGTGAGGCCCTGGTAGGCGTCGATTCGGCGATCCCTGAGGAATGGCCAGTGGGTCCGCGCTGTCTCGACCGCGCTCAGCGCACAAGGGACGATCATGACCTCTTCCTCGTGCCCGGCCCGCTGGAGCACGCTGCCGTAGGGATCGCTGACGAAACTCCCGCCCCAGAACTCGATCCCACCCTCGCTGCTGCCTTCGTGACCAACGCGGTTGACCGCGGCGACGTACACGCCGTTGGCGATCGCGTGGGCTCGTTGCATGGTCTCCCAGGCCGACTGCTGCGCGGCGCCGACGGCCGCCTTTTCCTCGGGGAGCCAGCCAATTGCCGTGGGATAGAACAGGATCTGCGCCCCGCTGAGCGCCGTGAGTCGGGCCGCCTCGGGATACCACTGGTCCCAGCAAACCAAGACGCCGATCCGGCCGAAGCGCGTGTCCCAGCTCCGAAAGCCGAGGTCGCCCGGTGCGAAATAGAACTTCTCGTAGTACCTCGGGTCGTCGGGAATGTGCATCTTCCGGTACTTGCCGACGAGCCGACCGTCGGCGTCGATCACCACAGCGGTGTTGTGGTAGACGCCCTCGGCGCGCTTCTCGAACAGCGACGCCACGATGACGACGCCGAGTTCTCGGGCGAGGGGCGTGAGCGCCTCGGTCGAGGGGCCCGGAATCGGCTCCGCCAGGGCAAAGTGCCGATGATCCGCCGTCTGGCAGAAATACTGGGACTTGAAGAGCTCCTGGAGGCAGATGACCTGCCCGCCCCGTTCGGCCGCGAGGCGTATCCGCTCGATGCCCGCCACGAGGTTGACCTCGGGATCGGGCAAACAGTGCATTTGGACCAGTCCCAGCGAGACCGTGCCCGGCGACGTCGTCGACATGGCGGCAAGTATAACACGCCCGTCCCCCTTGTCGCACCGCGTATTCACCGGCAGACTTCACCCCGTGACCGCCCTCCTGACCGACGAGCAACTGCTGGCCCGACTGGTGGGATTCGATTCCACGAGCCGGAACAGCAACCTGCCGATCGCCGATTTCATTTGTGACTATCTGGCCCGGCCAGGCATCCGGGTCCACCGCGTGCCGTCGCCCGATGGGGAGAAGGTCAATGTCCTGGTCTTCGTGGGTCCCGAGACGGACCCCGAGCGGCGCGACGGCCTCGTACTCTCCGGCCACATGGATGTCGTCCCGGCCGACCCGACGGAGTGGGACACGGACCCGTTCCGCCTATCCGAGCGCGGGGACGCCTATGTGGCGCGCGGGGCCTGCGACATGAAGGGATTCCTGGCGCTCGCCATCAATCGTGCCGCCCAGGCGGCGCGCGCGGAGCTTCGCCATCCGCTGGCCTTGTTGCTGACCTATGACGAAGAGGTCGGGACGGTCGGCGCCAAGCACTTCGTCCAATCCTGGCATGATCGCTCCAGCCTGCCGAGGCACGCCATTGTCGGCGAGCCCACCTCGCTCAGCGCGGTGCGGATTCACAAGGGGCACCTGGAGTTCCGGCTCGAGTTCCGCGGCACGAGCGCGCACAGTGGCTACCCGCATCTGGGCACCAACGCGATCGAACCGGCCGGCCGCGCAATCGTGGCGCTGGCCGCACTCGGCGAGCACTTGCGGGACGAGCGGCCCGACGCCGGGCGGCATTTTCCGGAGGTGCCGCACCTCACCCTCAACATTGGCCGGATTGCCGGAGGGGTGGCGGTGAATGTCGTGCCGGACCGGTGTGCGATCGCGTTCGACGTCCGCGTCCTGCCCGGAACAGACCTCTCCACGATTCGAAACCGGCTCGAGCACGTCCTGTCGGAGGCATCGGGCGCCACGCCGTTTGCACTCGAGTGCACCAGTGAGAGCCCGGCACTGCTGCTCGACGCCCAGGCCGAGATCTTCCAAGCGGTACAACGGCTGGCACAGGGCAACGGCCCCGACGGCGTGTCGTACGCCACCGATGCCGGCTGGTTGCAGCATGCGGGGCTCGAGTGCGTGGTGTTCGGGCCGGGTGACATCGCCGTGGCCCACAAGCCAAATGAATCCCTCCCCGTGCGGGAGTTCATTGCCGCTTCGGGGATCCTGGACCGCCTCATTCACCAGTTCTGCCGCGGGGGCCGGTGAGCTCGGAATGATCAGAACCATTTGCCGCGCCCTCGTGCTCGTGTCGGCCATCGTTCTCCTGACCGCCCCGTGCTTGGCGGCTCAACGGCTCGTATGGCGGAACGAATTCACGTTCTACGGCGACAACACGGAGTTCTTCACTCCATTCCGTGAGGGGGAGACACTTCTCGGCGGACAATTCCAGAGTTTCCTCCGGTTCAAAACCAGCGACCACACCGAGGTGCTTGCGGGGGTATTCGGCGATCAGCGGAGCGGCAGTGATGAGTTCCTCGATCCTGTGAAGCCGCTCCTGTCCTTCCGCTATCGCACCGATCACTCGCTCGGCGTGCTGGGCACCCTGGAGACCGCGAACCGGCACGGGTTTCTGGAGCCGCTTCAGGTCACGACGCTCGAGATCACCCGGCCGGTCGAGTATGGCCTGCAATGGGTCGAGCGGCGGGAGCACGTAGACGCCGAGGCGTTCATCAACTGGCAGGTGCTCAACACCGGAGAGAGTCGGGAGATCTTCGACTACGGGTTGGTGCTTCGTGTGCGGCCGCTCCCATTCTTGGCGCTCGAGTACCAAGGGCACGGCAAGCATCGCGGCGGCCAGCTGTTCAGCGCCGGCGTCCCGGTCACCAACAATTTTGCGGGAGGGCCCGGGCTTCGGCTCACTGCTGCACTCCCCGTTGTCCGGGAGGGAAGTCTCGCGCTCTTTCGGCTGTGGAGCAGCGGGATCTTCGCGACTGACCCGCCGCCCGGTCGGCCCGACAATGGTCATGGGACCTATGTGCGGGCTTCAGTCACCCCCGCCTTGGGGGAGTTCTTCACCGTTCTCTGGTGGGGCCGTGATTTCTTGTCGGAGGAAGGCGACAACAACTACAACTCAGTCGGGTTCGATCCGACCTTCTACCGCTCCAAACGGCGCTATACCGAGATCGGCTTCGTCCGCCGGATGACGATCGATGAGGCCGTGCATTTTCGAGTGGAGCTGCGGTTCCACAAGATCGATAACGATACGAGCAACGCCATTTCAGGAACGAACTGGGAATATTCCTACCGGATCATGGTCCAGGCGCCGTTTGAGATCCCGATCTTAGGAGAGCGCTGACACTGCCTGCCGGAGAAACCTGGCGGTTTAGTGCACCAGCTTCTTGTACTTGATTCGATGAGGTTGGTCGACGTCCGCACCCTTTCGCCGTTTGTAGTCGGCGGCGTAATCCTGATAATTGCCCTCGAACCAGATCACCTCGCTATTGCCTTCGAAGGCAAGGATGTGAGTCGCGACCCGGTCGAGAAACCAGCGATCGTGGCTGATGACAACCGCACAGCCGGCAAAGCGGAGCAGCGCATCTTCCAAGGCGCGGAGAGTGTCGACGTCGAGATCGTTGGTCGGCTCGTCCAACAGCAACAGATTGCCCCCGCTCTTGAGCAGCTTCGCCAGGTGAAGCCGGTTCCGTTCGCCGCCCGACAGATCGCCGACGCGCTTCTGCTGGTCCGCGCCGCGGAAATTGAATCCCGCGGCATAGGCCCGCGCGTTGACGGTCCGCTTACCAAACTCGAGCTCATCCACGCCGCCCGAGATCTCCTGGTAGACGGTGTGGTCCGGCTCGAGGGCTTCGCGGGATTGGTCGACGTAGGCAATCGCTACGGTCGAGCCGACGGTGAGCGCTCCGCCGTCCGGCGCTTCCGCACCCACGATCATCCGAAAGAGCGTCGTCTTCCCCGCGCCATTCGGACCGATCACGCCCACAATGCCGCCGGGCGGCAAGGCAAAACTCAAGTCATCGATCAACAGCGTGTCGCCGTAGCCCTTCCGCAAGCCCTCTGCAACCACGACTTGGTCACCCAATCGCTCGGGCGTTGGGATCAGGATCTCGGCCTTGCCTTCCTGCTCCTGCTGGCCCTCGGCCAAGAGGGACTCGTAGGCGGAGATACGGGCCTTCGACTTGGCGCGCCGCGCCTGCGGTGCCATGTGGATCCATTCGAGCTCGCGCTCCAGGGTGCGCTGCCGTGCCGAGGCCTGTTTCTCCTCCACCGCGAGACGCCGGCGCTTCTGGTCGAGCCAGGAGGAGTAGTTCCCCTTCCAGGGAATCCCGGCCCCGCGGTCGAGTTCGAGAATCCAGCCGGCCACGTTGTCCAGGAAGTACCGGTCGTGGGTCACGGCCACCACCGTGCCCGGAAACTCGGCCAGGTGGCGCTCGAGCCAGGCAACCGACTCGGCGTCGAGATGATTGGTGGGCTCATCCAACAGCAGCAGATCCGGCTGCTCGAGCAGCACGCGGCAGAGGGCCACGCGCCGCTTCTCGCCGCCGGAAAGATTAGTGACCTGGGCCTCGCCCGGCGGCAACCGGAGGGCGTCCATCGCGATGTCGATCTTCCGGTCGAGGTCCCAGGCGCCGACCGCTTCGATATGGGTCTGGAGCTCGCCCTGCTGCTCGAGCAGTGCCGTCATTTCGTCGTCCGACATCGGCTCCGCAAACTGGGCGCTGATCGCCTCGTACTCCGTCAACAGGGCCCTGGTCGACGCCACGGCCTGCTCGACGTTTTCGCGGACGGTCTTCGTCGCATCGAGTTCGGGTTCCTGCGGCAAGAACCCGATCCGAATGTCTGGTGCCGGGCGGGCCTCGCCAATGAAGTCCTGGTCCACGCCCGCCATGATGCGGAGCAGGGAACTCTTGCCCGCGCCGTTCGCCCCCAGAACGCCGATCTTGGCGCCTGGGAAGAAGGCCAAGTTGATCCCCTTGAGGATCTCACGCTTGGGCGGCACGACCTTCCGGAGGTCGACCATCGTAAAGATGTACTGATGTTTGGTCATGGGCGGGAAGATAGGACTCCCGCGCTCGGTGCGGTAGCAACATGCGACGAAGAGATGCAAACCTGCGGGCCCACACCTACTATTCCATGACTCAGAGTTTCTCGGTGGGAGCCTCCATGTCTCGTCTTCTCGTTACGATCCTCGCCCTCGTGATGGTCCCGAGCCCAGCGGTGCTGGCTCAAGCACGTCCGGTGTGCGATCCAGACAACGCGGGCTTGGTGCTTCCCGCCGGCTACTGCGCTCTCCTGGTGGGCGAGCGGCTGGGCTCCGTGCGACACATCGTGGTGGCGGACAATGGCGACATCTACGCTGGCGTTGGTGGCCGTGGCGGAGGTGGCCTCTTGGCCCTTCGCGACACCGACGGTGATGGCAAGGCGGATATGCTCCGTCCAATCGGGCGCGCCTCGGGAACGGGCGTGGCGCTCCACGGCGACTACCTCTACTTTGCGCCGAACGACCGGATCGTGCGCTACCGGTTAGAGGACGCCGCCCTCGTGCCCGCGGACCCACCCGAGACGGTTATCACGGGCCTCCCAACCGGTGGGCACGCAGCCAAGACTATCGTGTTCGGGCTGGACGGCGCGCTGTTCGTTGACTTCGGGTCGAGGAGCAACAGCTGCCAGGCACAGGATCGGAGCGCACGGTCACCGGGACGACTTCCCTGCACGGAACTCGAGGAGCGCGCGGGCATCTGGCGGTTCGATCCAGGTACACTCAATCAGAGTCCGTCGGATGGGGAGCGTTGGACCACCGGGTTGCGAAACCCGATGGCGCTGGCGGTACATCCCTCGACGGGTCAACTCTACTTTGCATCACACGGCCGCGATCAATTGAGCGCTAGCTGGGGGTTCACCGCCGAACAGAATGCGGAACTTCCCGCCGAAGAGTTTGGCGTCGCCGCCAAAGGCGACGACTACGGTTGGCCCTACTGTTACTACGACCCACAGGCCAACGCCAAAGTCCAGGCCCCCGAGTATGGCGGCGATGGACGAGCGGTGGGCCGGTGCGCAGAAATGAAAGACCCGATCATCGGCTTTCCGGCCCATTGGGCCCCGATGGCCCTGGCCTTCAACTCCATGCCCGCGTTGGGTTCCGAGTACCAGGGCGGTGCCTTCCTTGCGTTCCACGGTTCATGGAACCGGGCGCCCTTGCCACAAGCCGGATACCGGGTGGTGTACATTCCGTTTGCGAACGGCCGACCCACGGGTGAATACTCCACCTTCGCCACCGGGGCCGCCGGGCCGACCAGTCTTCGCGCATCGGGCGTTGCGATGGGTCCGGACGGGTCGCTCTACATCGCCTCGGACCGGGATCAGAAGATCTGGCGGGTGATGATGGAGGGCAGGGAGTAGGTGGTAGGAGCGCGGGGTGGTAGGCAGCAACACATGCCGAGGGAGGATCTTGTGAGACAATTGGGGCTTGCAATGGCGACAGCCGGGATTGGATGCCTGCTCGCCGCGGGTGCGCTCGAGGCCCAAGCGCCGCTCGAGGTTGGTGCGGTCGCCCCGGAGTTCGCGCTCGTGGGCGCGACCCGCGAGGGCATCCTGCCGGACACGGTGCGATTGGGCGACTTCGCCGGGAAGACCGTGGTCCTTGCGTTCTTCTACCGGGTGAGGACCCCTGGCTGAACCATCCAAATGAAAGCGTACCGTGATCAGTACGCGACACTGTTCAATGATGGCGATGACGTGGTTCTGCTCGCGATCAGCTCCGATCCAGCGGAGGCGCAGGCATCCTGGGCCAAGGACGAAGGGTTCCCGTTCACGTTCCTGAGCGATCCCGGCAGTGCGGTTGGCCGGCTCTACGGTGCCATGAGCCCGAGCGGTCGCTCCAACAATCGGAACCTGTTTGTGATCGCGCCCGACGGCACCATCAAGTACCGGCAGATCCCGTTTCGCGAAGTCGACCCAACGGCCTACACCGAGCTCGAGGCGGCCGTCGACAAGATTGCCGGCAGCCACGAGCACCAGACTGAAGAAGGGTAGGAAACACCGAGGGGCAGGGGCTCAGCGTGCCGAGCGATCGAGCACGCGAGCCAGCTGATCCAGATCCGCATCGATTTCAATGGGCCGGTTCGCCTTCGGGGGAGCCGGCTCTGTCGTCTGGTGATACGCGAGCAACAGTTCGGGGTCCTTGAGGATGTGGCCGGTCAGGACCGCGACGACCCGTTGGCTGGAATCAATTACCCCCTCGCGCACCAGTCGCCGCACGCCGGCTACGGCTGCCGCGCTCGCCGGCTCGCAGCCAATGCCGGCCGCGTCGATCACGGCCTTCGCCTCGAGGATCTGCTCATCCGTGGCTGTCGTGACGACACCGTCCGTCTCGCGGATCGCGCGCACGGCGCGATCGTACGACGCGGGATTGCCGATCCGTATCGCGGTCGCGACCGTATCGGGAGTGACCTCATGGCGTGTGGCAAAATCCTCGCGATAGCTCTGCGCAAACGGTGCCGCCCCCTCGGCCTGGACGGCGGCGATTCGGGGAAACCGCTCGATGAGGCCCCACTCGACCGCTTCCCGGAGTGCCTTTCCGAACGCGGCGGTGTTGCCGAGATTGCCGGCGGGCACGACGAGCCAGTCCGGCGGCGACCAGGCGAGCTGCTGCAGCAGCTCGAACACGATGGTCTTCTGACCCTCGATCCGGAACGGATTGATGGAATTGAGGAGATACACTCCCAGTTCTCTGGACGCTCGGTCGATGAGCGCGAGACAGCCGTCGAACCCGTCTCGAACGAGCAGAGTCCTCGCTCCGTAGGCCAGCGCCTGCGCCAGCTTGCCTCCGGCTATCCGGCCCTTGGGCACCAGCACCAGGCACGGGATCCCTGCGTGGGCCGCGTAGGCCGCAAGTGATGCCGCTGTATTGCCGGTCGACGCACATGCGACCGCAGGCGCCTCAATCCGTCGCGCCTGGGTCATGCCCACCGTCATGCCTCGGTCCTTGAACGATCCCGTCGGGTTATGCCCTTCGTGCTTGAGCTCCAGACGCGATACCCCTGCCCAACGACTGACCGACGCGCGCTCGAGAATGGGCGTGTTGCCCTCCGGATGGCTCACGACGTCGAGGCCGGCGGACGGAAGAACCAGTTCGCGGAAGCGCCAGACACCGGATGCGGCAGGTCCTTCGAATGCTGTGCGACGCGCTTCGAGAAGTCCGCGGAGTTCTTCGCCTGTCGATGGTGGAGCGGGGTGGACGATATCGAGCAGGCCGCCGCAGTCGCACCGAGCGGAGGAATCGAACTCGGATAGGCGATCCCCGCACGTCGCGCAGACTTGCCAGCTCTTTCGAGTCTCAGAGGTCACGGACAGGCGCTTACCTCACGGCTCAGGGTGGAGCACGTGAGCACCCCGAGTGTCGGGCTGCGTGACTCGGGCTTGGCAGGGAATGCCGCGGGTCAGATACGCGGCCTGCATGGCCGCGGCGACTCGTTCCGCCACTGCCTTCGTGGCCACAAAGGCAAATGAGGTCGGGCCGCTGCCCGAGATCGAGCAGCCGATGGCGCCCGCAGCCAATGCTGCGGCCTTGGCCTCGGCGAAGCCCGGAAGCAAGGGCGCGCGCGCCGGCTCCGCGATCTCATCGACCAGGGCGCGTCCTAAGAGCTCGAGATCGTCGCTCACGCATGCCGCGACCATGGCGGCCACCTGGGCCGCCTGTCTCAGTGCCAGATCACGTGGAATCTGCTTCGGGAGCCGGGCTCTTCCTTCGGCCGTTCGCAGTACTTGCTCGGGGTGGGCCATCACGATCCAGAGGTTGCTGGGGACGCGGATCGAAACCACATCGACCGGATCGAGCGAGCGAACCAGCACCAGCCCGCCCATGAGCGACGGCGCGATATTGTCCGCGTGACGGCCGGCCACGACGGTCTCGGCGATCAGGCACGCCTCGATCAAGTCGTTGGTGCAGAGCGGCTCGCCGAGCAACGTGTTGACGGCCACGGCGCCGGCCACGGCGGAGGCGGCGCTGCCCCCCTGACCACCGGCGAGCGGCAGTCCCTTCTGGACCCGGAGTTCCAGCCCCGCGCTGGCACCGGCTTGCCGTAACACTTCGCGGGCGGCGAGAGCCGCGGTGTGGCGCTCGGGGTCGGTTGGGAGATCGGGGTGCCCCGGATCTTGGACCGTGATCCGTGCCGCGTCCGTGCGGCGCGCCGTCACGGTATCGCCGGCGCCGGCCACGGCCATGCCGAGGATGTCGAGGCCCGGCCCGACATTGCCGATCGAGCCCGGAGCATAGGCGGTCACCACTGGTGGGTGGGGCATTCTGGATCGAGGATATCGGTCTGTCGAATCAAAGTCCACTGGACTTCGGCAGGCCGGGTGCCGATGCACTACCTTTCGGGTCACGCTCCGTCGTTCGCAGATCGATGCTCACACTACTCATCAAGTTCATCCAATCGCTGGTCAAGTCCCTGCATTCGGAGGGCACACCCGGGCAGGTGGCGCTGGGGGTCGCGCTCGGTGCCTGTCTGGGGCTGACCCCGCTCATGACGCTCCACAACCTGGTCATTTTCGCGGCGATTGTGCTGCTCAATGTGTCATTTGCCGGTGGGATGCTCGGTTGGGTGCTGTTCACGCCGGTCGGCTTCCTGCTGGACCCGGCCTCGGACGCGATCGGACGGGCCTTGCTCGAGGCCCCTTCGCTCCGCTCGCTCTGGACGGAGTGGTACAACATTCCGGTCGTCCCACTGACGGAGTTCAACAATTCGGTCGTCTTGGGGAGCATCATCATCTGGGTGCTCCTGAGCGTGCCGATCTTCTTCCTCGCGCGGTTCGGCATTGCCCGGTATCGCGCAACCATCGGAGTGCGGGTCAGCCAGCTTCGGATCTACAAGGCGGTGAAGGCATCGAAGGTATACAACCTGTACCGCCTGTTTCGGCCGGAATGAGCGTGCGGAAGATCAAGCTATTCCGCTGGCGGGCCGTCGGGCCGCTGCTCCTCGTTCTGGTCTTGCTCGGGGTGTTGTACTGGGTCTTCTCCGATCGGATAGCCGAAACGACGACCGAGGAAGCATCGACCGAATTGCTGGGCACCCAAGTGGAGGTAGGGAGCCTGACCATCAACGAGCGCGACGCCTCGGTCAGGATGGAGAATCTCGAAGTTGCCGATCCGTTCGATCGGAATCGCAACCTGCTCGAAGCCGCGCTGGTGACGGTCGACATCGAGCCTGTCCCCCTGCTCGAGAAGAAGCTGGTGGTGAGCCGTATCAGCCTTCAAGACCTCACCTTCGGCAGTGCCCGACGGCGCCCTGCGGCTGCCGCCCCGCCCGATGGCTTTGCCGCCAAGACCCTCCAGACGATCCGGTCGTGGCCGCTCGATGTCCAAGCCTCGCTCCAGAACTTGCTGCCGATCGATACGATTCGAAGCATCATCCTCGATCCCGGCTCTCTCGCGACCGTGCAAGCAGCCACGCGCCTTGCCGGTCAGGTCGATTCCGCGCGCGCCGCGTTCGAGGCCGGAGTCGCGGGGCTCCACCTGGAGCCGGTGCTCGACACCGCGGCTTCCGTCGCGCGCCGCCTGGCGGGCGCCAATCCGCTGACGCTCGGGCTCGACGGCACCCGGCGGGCCGTTTCCGACCTGAAACGAGCGTTGGACAGTCTCGGGGCGGCACGGCGAAGGCTGGAGCAGCTCCAGGTTGGAGCCACACGGGGTGTCACCAACCTGGAGCGCGGCTTGGGCCAGGTAGATGCGGCGACTCAACTGGACTACGCCACCGCCCGGGGCCTGCTCAAGGTTCCCAATTTCTCGGCTCCACATGTGAGCCGTGCGCTGTTCGGGCAGGTCAGCATCGACCGGCTGCAGCAGGCTGCCTATTGGGCCGAGTTGGTGAAGCGCTACTTGCCACCGGGACTGCTTCCTCGAGAACGGCCGGGGCCTTTTCGGGTCCGCCGTGCCGGGACCACGTTCGACTTCCCGCGCATGAAAGAGTATCCGAAATTTTGGATCGAGCGGGGCGATGCGAATTTCGTCCTGGGATCCGGCGGAGCCAGCGAGGCGCAGTATTCAGTCCGGATCTCGGACCTCACGTCGGCGCCTGCCATTTTGGGCCGGCCGACACGCGTGTCTGCCGAGCGGACCGCCCGGGACGCTGGTCCTCGGAGGGTGAACGTCGACGCCGTGATCGACCACACCGGTCCCAACCCGCGGGATTCCCTCCAGGCTTCGGTCACCGGCCTGCGACTGCCCGGGTTCGACTTGGGCCCGCTGCCGTTTCGGGTCGATCCGGGTTTCGGCGATTCCCGGCTCCTGGTCCGACTTGCCGGCGACACCATCCTCGCTCGGTGGACCCTCCAATCGGATCGAGTCGAATGGTCGCGGCACGACCGAGCTTCGGCGACCCCGCCGGCGGTCGAGACACTGCTCTGGCGGGTGTTGAGTGGCGTGCCATCCCTGTCGATTTCGGCTCAGCTGACCGGCACCATCCGGCAGCCGCACATCGAGGTGTCATCGAACATCGGCCCGGCCATTGAGCGCCAACTTCGGGCAGTCGCCGGAGAAGAAGTGGCGAAGGCGGAAGCCCGGGCCCGTGCGATGGTGGACAGCGTGGTGGCTCTCCACGTGACCCCGATCAAACGCCGCGTCTCGGCGCTCAAGGACTCGGTGGACACGCAACTGCAGGCAGGGCAGAGCAGGCTCGATCAGGAAAAGCAACGTCTCGAAGAGTTGCTGAGGCGTTTGTCGGGTGGGTTGATCGGCGTCGCATTGCCTGGACGCGGGGAGGTAGTCGGTTGATTCGCCGCCATGCCTCGTTCGAGCCTGCATACAAGCAGCTTCCGCCATCGGAACTCCAGATGCGGAGCCACCGTGCGCTTGCCTTGCTCGAGGATTGCCGATGCTGCCCCCGCAATTGCGGCGTCAACCGGCTCGAGGACAAATGGTCCGCATGCAAGACCGGCAGGTACGCGGTGGTGGGGAGCTACTTCCCGCATTCCGGAGAAGAGGACTGCCTCCGAGGATGGAACGGGTCGGGAACCATATTCTTCTCCCACTGCAACCTGCGGTGTGTCTTCTGTCAGAATTTCGATATCAGTCAGGGTGCCTGGCCGGGCGCGAGGTCGCCCGGCACCCCGCCGGAGCGCGTGGCAGAGATGATGCTCGAGCTTCAGGACCAAGGGTGCCACAACATCAACGTGGTAACGCCCGAACACGTCGTCCCGCAGATCATCGAAGCGCTCTCCCTCGCGGTCGATGGCGGCCTCGAGCTGCCGATCGTCTACAACACGAGCGCCTACGATTCGTTGGAGAGCCTGGCGCTCTTGGACGGCATCGTGGACATCTACATGCCCGACTTCAAGTTCTGGTCCCCGGCGCGGAGCAAGCGCTATCTCATGGCCGGGGACTATCCGGCCGTGGCCCGCGCCGCAATCCGCGCCATGTACCAGCAGGTCGGGCCGCTGGTCATTGGGTCCGACGGATTGGCCAGTCGGGGTGTCCTGATCCGGCACTTGGTCATGCCGGGGTGCCTCGATGATACGCGAGCCATCATGAGCTGGATCGCCTCCGAGCTCGGCCGTGACTGCTACGTCAACGTGATGAGCCAGTATCGGCCTGCCGGCCGGGTCCAGGCCGACCGGCATGCCGAAATCAACCGCCTGCTCGCCCAGGACGAGTTCCGCGAGGCCCAAGACTGGGCCCGCCAGATTGGGCTCACCCGGTTGGATGTGCGGCGGCGCTGGTGAGGCGAGAGGGCCGGTTCGTCGCGCCCCGCTCAGGGGGTTCGTGAATATTTCCTGAAGACTCTTGGAACGAATGCCGACGACCCCTCGCATGAAGTTGGATTTCCACTAGATTCCCCAGCGCTTTTTCGACGCGAGAAATCCATATGCGTATTGCCGTCCCGAAGGAAACCACCCCGGGTGAACGCCGCGTAGCCCTGGTGCCCGACACGGTTCGCCGAATGGTGAAAGCCGGGTTGGACGTGACCATTCAGCGCGGAGCGGGTGCTGAGGCCGGCCTTGGAGACGATCTGTACACCGGCGCCGGCGCGACGGTGGCCCCGGATCTCAAGGCGGCGGTCGGCCAGGCCGACTTGGTGCTCCGGGTCCAACCGCCCCCGCTCCAGGAGATCGACCTGCTCAAGGCCGGCGCCGCCGTGGTCGGGTTCATGCAACCGGCGGCGTCCGGCGATCTGTTCGCGCACATGGCCCAGCGTAAGGTCGGCGGGTTTGCCATGGAGTTGGTGCCACGCATCACCAAGGCTCAGTCCATGGACGCCTTGTCATCCCAGGCAACGATCGCCGGGTACAAAGCGGTGCTGCTTGGGGCCTCCCACCTGGGCAAGCTGTTGCCCATGCTCACCACAGCGGCGGGGACGCTTGCGCCGGCCAAGGTCTTCATCATCGGCGCCGGTGTGGCCGGTCTTCAGGCCATCGCGACGGCGCGCCGGCTCGGGGGCGTCGTTTCGGCGTTCGACGTCCGGGCCGCTGTGAAGGAGCAGGTGGAGAGTCTCGGCGCCATCTTCGTGGAAGCCGAGGCGGTGAGCCAGGAGGCCGAAGACAGCGGCGGCTATGCGAAGGAGCTGGCCGCGGAGCAGCAGCGGAAGGTTCTGGAGGCGATCGGCAACCACGTGCCCGGCATGGACCTGATCATCACCACGGCCCAGATACCGGGCAAGCCGGCGCCGAGGCTCATTACCGATGCCATGGTCAAGAGCATGAAGGCGGGGTCCGTCATCGTCGACCTGGCCAATGAAACCGGCGGGAATTGCGAACTCACCCGTGCCGGTGAAACGGTTACCGGGCACGGCGTCACCATCCTGGGTCCGGCAAACCTGCCGGCCTCGGTGCCGATTCATGCCAGCCAGATGTACAGCAGGAACTTGTCGACGTTTGTCGACGCGGTGACCAAAGAAGGCGCGCTGCACATCGATCTCGATGATTCGGTCGTCGGGCCGATGTGCGTGACCCATAACGGCACAGTCCGGTTCGGGAGAACGGCATGAGCGAAGGCATCATCCTGGGCATTGTGGTCTTCACGCTGGCAACCTTCCTGGGCTTCGAGCTCATCCATCGGGTACCGCCCACGCTGCACACCCCGCTCATGTCCGGGTCGAATGCGATCAGCGGCATCACCATCGTCGGCGCGCTGATCGTCGCGGGAGGCGGCCACGGGTGGGTCTCGATGGTCTTCGGCTTCGGCGCCGTCGTGCTGGCCATGATGAACGTGGTCGGCGGGTATATGGTGACGGACCGCATGCTCCACATGTTCAAGAAGAAGCCGGAGGAGAAATGATACCCTCCGGCTTGACCGCTCTGATCTACCTGGTCTCCGCCAGCCTCTTCATCGTCGGGCTCAAGAAGCTGGGCCATCCCGATACGGCCCCGCGCGGCAACCAACTCTCCGCCCTGGGCATGCTGGTGGCCATCGCGGTCACCCTCTTCAACCGCGACATTCTGTCGTACCAGGTCATCATCGCGGGTGTTTTCGTGGGCTCCGCGGCCGGCCTGTGGATGGCCCGTACGGTCAAGATGACCGCCATGCCTCAGATGGTGGCGCTCCTGAACGGATTCGGTGGCGCGGCGTCGCTCCTCGTGGGTGGTGCGGAGTTCCTGAAGGTGGAAACGCTCCCGGTCGACACCGACATCACCATTCAGTTGAGTCTTCTGATCGGGGCCGTGACCTTCACCGGCAGCGTCATCGCCTGGGCCAAGCTGCAGGAAGTGATGACCGGGAAGCCCATCACCTATCCTCTGCAGAAGATCGTTAGCTCCATTCTACTGCTTGGTATTCTCGGCCTCGCCGTGTATCAAGTCGTGACGCCCGGGCAGCAACTCCAAAGCTTCTACATCGTCATCGCCATTTCGCTCGTGTTGGGCGTGCTCTTCGTCATTCCCATCGGCGGTGCGGACATGCCGGTGGTCATCGCCCTCCTGAATTCGTATTCGGGATTGGCGGCGGCGATGACCGGGTTCGTGATCAACAACAGCGTCTTGATCATTGCCGGCGCGTTGGTGGGCTCGTCCGGTATCATCCTCACGACCATCATGTGCAAGGCCATGAACCGGTCGCTCGGCAACGTGCTGTTCAGCGCGTTTGGGTCCGTCACGGCGTTGGGGCCGGGCAAAGGCGCCGAGGAGCGCACCGTGCGGTCGCTCTCCGTGGAGGACGCGGCCCTCCAGCTGGCCTATGCCCGGTTGGTCATCGTGGTGCCGGGCTACGGGTTGGCCGTGGCCCAGGCTCAGCACCAGGTGCGGGAGTTGGCCGACCTGATCGAGAAGAGGGGTGGCGAGGTCAAGTACGCCATTCACCCGGTTGCCGGCCGCATGCCGGGCCACATGAACGTGCTGTTGGCCGAGGCCAACGTGCCGTACGACAAGCTGTACGACATGGACCAGATCAACGACGAATTCCAGCGGGCGGACGTGGCGCTGGTCATCGGGGCCAATGACGTGGTGAATCCGGCGGCCCGGAGCGACCCGGCGAGCCCGATCTACGGCATGCCGATCCTGAACGTCGACGAAGCGCAGAGCATTATCGTGATGAAGCGCTCCATGAACCCTGGTTTCGCGGGCATCCAGAACGAGCTATTCTTCCATCCCAGGAACTCCATGCTCTTCGGCGATGCCAAGGCCTCGCTCACGGGGCTGGTGAACGAGGTCAAGTCTCTGTAGCAAGGAGGAGACGAATGGTCAGCCGGTCGCTCGCTCAAAGTGACGCTGCCAGGCCTCCTGCTCGGTCTGGTGGCCGCAGTGGCCCCGCTGCACGGCCAGAGCGTATGTGAGTTGGTGCAAGGTGCACGAAGTAAAGACATGGAAGTCGGATCATGGGCCTCCTATCAGACGTCACACGGCACCATGAAGCAGGCCATCGTGGGACAGGAAGAGCGGGACGGGAAGGCGTACTTCTGGATGGAAATGGCGGTCAAGGTGAAAAGAAGGGCGAAAACGTCGTCATGCAAGACTCCTGGTGGCGGGCTTGCGAGAACTGGGGGAGATCAAGGAGATCATGATGCAGCCGGCCGGCCAGCCGGCCATGCGGATGCCGGAGCGGATGATGTCCATGTTCCGGGACAAGATGAAGGATCCAATGGCCGACGTGAGGAGGGGTGTGAGAAGATCGCAGATCTCGGCGACGAAATCCGTCACCGTCCCGGCGGGCACCTTCACCGCGCGCCATTACCGCGCGCGGACGACGGCGACATGTGGCTGAGCAAGGACATGTCATTCCTTTCCTCGTCAAGATGACCAGCGACCAGGGACGACTGATCGCTGGCTGGTCATGGGAGCGACGCGACCAGCGCGATTACGGGACCGATTCAGGACATGCCCGGATTCTAGGACTGTGGGTCCAGTGTTCTTCGGACGGGGGCGGCACCGGGGGTGCCGCCCCCGTCCGCTTTGGAGGTGACGGGCCCCGACCAAATCCGTGCAAGGGTACTGGCCCCGCGCGTCCCCCCGGTGGAGTCGGGCCCGGATGGAGAATCTCGAACGTTGCGAAATGGAACATGAACCGATCGCGCGACGCTTGTTCGCGGTGGTGCATCTAGTGAAATGGTCCCAATTCCGGTCCAGACGTGCAAACCCTAGGTACAGAAGTGCTTAGCTAAGGTATTGATTTTTGGTGAGTTACGTGTTATTTTGCACGGTTACTTTTTGAACAGCTCTCGAATCCCACGCAGACTGGGAACCCGCTCGAGAGTAAGCTGGTATACAGTGTGGACGACGGGAGTCCCCAAGGAGGCCTGAGTGGCAACAAAGACGCGAGCCAAGCGACGCCAGGTTCGGCCGGCTCAAATCGCCCGTGCGGTCGATGAGGGGCGGGAGAGCCTCGATCTTTACCTCGACGAGATCAGCCGGGTGCCGCTGCTCAATCGCGAAGAGGAGATCGCTCTCGCGCGCAAGGCGTTCCGGGGCGATGTGACGGCTCAGGAAAGGCTGGCCCGGCACAACGTGCGGTTCGTGGTATCTGTCGCTAAGAAATTCCAGAATCGCGGTGTCCCGCTCGTCGATCTGATCGGCGAAGGGAACCTCGGTCTCATGACCGCTGCCCGGAAGTTCGATCCGGACCGGGGTGTCAAGTTCATCTCGTATGCGGTCTGGTGGATTCGCCAAGCCGTGCAGGCCGCCATTGCCCGGCACGGCAGGCCCGTTCGGGTGCCGCTTAACCGGACGGCCGATCTCAGCCGCCTGGGGCGCACCACGACGCTGCTCAAGGAGCGCCTGGGCCGGATGCCCACGGTGGAGGAGCTGGCGCGAGCCACCGGGCTGACGCTCGAGGCGGTCCGCAGCCTGAGCGCCCTCAATTCCGAGGCGGTGCGGCTCGACCATCCGACGCGTGACGGCGATGGCCATGAGCGGATCGAGCGATTCTCCTGGTCCGATCAGGAGGGCACCGATTCGAGCACCATACTCAACAGCCGGACCGAGGGCATCGAGCAGGCGCTTGCGTCACTGCCGCCGCGCGATGCAAAGGTGCTCCGATTGTACTTCGGGCTCGACGACGGCAACAGCCGGACCCTCGAGGAAATCGGCCGGATGATGGGCGTCACCCGGGAGCGGATCCGCCAGCTGCGTGATCGTGCGCTGCTCCGGCTCCGCGAAGGGGAAACGGGCGACCGGCTGAAGGATCTGGTCGCCTAGCCGACGCCGCCTGACCAGGCCTGCGCAAAGGCCCCTCCGCGATGCGGAGGGGCCTTTGTCTCGACTGCTGTGTTCAGTGCTACTTGTCCGCGGCAAAGGTGCGCAGCACGCGCTGGAGAATGCCGCCGTGCCGGTAGTAGTCGATCTCGATGTCGGAGTTGAGGCGTACGACCGCCGGGAACACGATCTCCTCCCCGGTGTCGCCCCGGGCACGCACCTGAACCCTGCCTCCCGGTTTGAGCCCGTTGGCAATGCCAGTGATGCTGTAATACTCGCGGCCCGTGAGTCCGAGGGCTTCCGCATTCTGGCCGGGCTCGAACGCGAGTGGCAGCACCCCCATGCCGAGCAGGTTGCTGCGGTGGATCCGCTCGTAACTCGCGGCCAGCACTGCCTTGATGCCGAGGAGCGTCGTCCCCTTCGCGGCCCAATCGCGGCTCGACCCGGTCCCGTATTCCTTCCCCGCCAGCACGAGGAGCGGGGTTCCTTCGGCCTGGTAGCGCATGGCGGCGTCGTACATCGACACGACCTCGCCACTGGGCAAGTGGACCGTCCAATTGCCCTCCTTGCCCGGGGCCAAACGGTTCTTGATCCGGACGTTCCCAAACGTTCCCCGCATCATCACTTCGTGGTTGCCCCGGCGGGAGCCGAAGGTATTCCAATCGACGGACTCCACCCCGTGCTCGCGCAGATAGCGTGCGGCCGGCCCGTCCTTGGGAATCGCCCCGGCCGGCGAGATGTGGTCCGTGGTGACGGTGTCACCGAGGCTGACCAGCACGCGGGCGTCGACGATGTCGGCCAACGGTGGCGGGGTATGGGGAAGATCCTGGAAGAAC
The DNA here is from genome assembly GCA_963815325.1 of uncultured Gemmatimonadales bacterium. Taxonomy (GTDB): domain Bacteria; phylum Gemmatimonadota; class Gemmatimonadetes; order Gemmatimonadales; family GWC2-71-9; genus JABDII01. Next base: position 538,365 of record CAWFGG010000002.1, on the reverse strand, counting down.
GGCGGCTCCCGGACGTAGGTGGACGCGGGGTCCCATGCGAACCGCTTCCCTGGCGGGGCCTCGAGGGCGGCCCATTGGTCGTCTCCTTCGAACACGCGGCTGTACTGATGGACGAAGAGTCCGGGGTTGAGCGATCCGCTCATGGCCTCATGGACTTCCTGTTGGGAGGGCCAGATGTCGTGCAAGAAGACCGGCTGGCCGTCGCGGCCCGTTCCGAGCGGCTCGCGCAGGAGGTCGATATCGACGCGGCCGGCCAACGCAAAGGCCACCACCAGAAGCGGCGAGGCGAGGTAACTGGCACGCACCTGCGGATGGATCCGCGCTTCGAAGTTCCGGTTGCCGCTCAGGACAGCGGCCGCCACCAAGTGATGTTCATCGATGGCCCGGGCCACGGGCTCGGGCAGCGGGCCGCTGTTACCGATGCACGTGGTGCAGCCGTACCCCACGACCTGGAACCCGAGCGCGGCCAGGGAAGGCAAGAGTCCTGAGCCGGTGAGATAATCGGTCACCACGCGGGATCCGGGGGCCATGCTGGTCTTGACCCAAGGCTGGGTCTTGAGGCCCCGCGCGACCGCCTTCTTGGCGAGGAGCCCCGCGCCGATCATGACCGACGGATTGGAGGTGTTGGTACAACTGGTAATGGCGGCGATGACCACGGAACCGTCCCGGAGGGCGACCTGGACTCCCCCGAGGTCCGCCTCCACGGTCGAGGCGGGCGCCGCGGCCTTGGCGGAGCCCGCCCCGTTGCCGCTGCCGCCATCGTTCATCCACCGGGAATAGTTGTCCTGGGCGATCTGGCGACGGGGGGCGGGGGTATTCGCATGCATCAGGTCCGGAAGACTGATCGCGAAGTTGCGTTTCAGCTCGCGAAGCGGAACCAGATCCTGGGGCCGCCGCGGGCCGGCGAGACTTGGTTCCAACGTCCTGAGGTCGAGCTCCAGCAGGGTGGTAAACTCCGGATCCGGCGTCCGGGCCGTGTGAAAAAGCTCCTGATCCTTGCAGTACCGCTCCACCCGTTCGACCACCTCCGCCGGCCGGCCGGTAGCCTGGAGATACCGGAGTGTCTCCGCATCGATCGGGAAGAACCCCATCGTGGCGCCGTATTCGGGCGACATATTCGCGATGGTGGCCCGATCAGCCAAGGACAGATGCGATAGCCCCGGCCCGTGGAACTCGACGAACTTGCCGACGACGCCCGCCTGACGGAGCATCTTGGTGACTCGCAGGACGAGGTCGGTCGCCGTGGTGCCGACTGGAAGCTCGCCCACCAGCTTCATGCCGACCACATCAGGAATCAGCATGAAGTAGGGTTGCCCCAGCATGACCGCCTCGGCTTCGATCCCGCCGACGCCCCATCCCATCACGCCAAGGCCGTTGATCATCGTGGTGTGAGAATCGGTGCCAACCAGCGTATCGGGGAAGGCGGTGAGTTCGCCGAATTGGTCGCGGAGTTGCACCGCCGATGCGAGGTATTCCAGGTTCACTTGGTGCACGATGCCCGTGCCGGGAGGTACCACCCGGAAGTTCCGAAAAGCCTGCTGGGCATATTTCAGGAGTTGATACCGTTCCCGGTTCCGCTCCATTTCGAGTTGCATGTTCAAGTGAACGGCCTGCTCGGAGTTGTAGTAGTCCACCTGAACAGAGTGATCGATGACCAAGTCGCACGGGACGACAGGGTTGATCGTGTCCGGATCGCCCCCCATCTGGGCCATCGCATCGCGCATCGCGGCCAAGTCGACGACGCTCGGCACCCCGGTAAAATCCTGGAGGACCACGCGGGCTGGCATGAATGGGACCTCATCACGTGGCCCATCCGCGAGCGCTTCCCAGTGGGCCAACTTCGCGACATGGTCTTCGGTTGCCGCCCCGCGGCCACAATGGCGAAGCACATTTTCCAGGAGAATACGGATGGAGAAGGGGAGGCGCGCCAATGTCGTCAGGCCTTGCCGCTCCAGTTCGGGCAGTCGGTATACGGTGGCCGACTGAGTTCCCAGTGAGATGGAGCCGCGGGTGCCAAACGGATTGTGGGCTGTGGTTGCCATGTGGATGGTCGAGTTGGAAGGGTAGGAGGTATGCAGCACCGTTGAGCGATGGTGTCAATATAAGCGGAGCATGCTCGAGAGGCGGGTCGCCGCACGTCGCGCCTCCGCCGCACCTGCCGACCGCACGTGACCAGTGTACCTTAGGAATCATGCCCGGACCACCCTCCATCCCCGTCACGATTAGCCGCGAGGACGCGGGCATTCGCATCGAATGGGACCGAAGCGGCCACGAGACGTTTCTTGGCGCGCGGGACCTCCGATTGGCCTGCCCGTGCGCGGGGTGCAAGGAAGAGATGACCGGCCGCCCCCTCCTGAGCCCGGAGACGGTCCCTGGCGATGTGCGGCCGGTGGCCGTGGCGCTGGTCGGGGCCTACGGGATCAGGGTGACGTGGAGCGACGGCCACGCCACCGGCATCTATACCTACGAGCTACTGCGGTCGATGTGCGGGTGCCCGCGCTGCCGGGCTCCGCTTGCCCACGGCGCGGGTTCGTCCGCGTAGCCTTCGGGAGCGCGAGTCGAGGTCACAGGCTCGATTGCCGCTCGCGGGATAGCGCCGGCCGAAGGGACGGTTATTTTGTGCCAATTGCCCACGTAAGGACAGGAATGGCTCTCCCGACCACCCCAGTAGCACGTCCCACCGACTTCCTCGAGCTCGCCAAGGCCCGGATCGTCGGCCTGGTGCTCGTCACGGTAGCCGCCGGCTTCTACGTGGCCAATCCAACCGATATCCGCTGGGTGCTCCTGCTCCATACCCTGATCGGGACGGCGATGGTGGCAGCCGGCACCAATGCGTTGAATCAGATTCTCGAACGCGACGTCGACGCTCTGATGCACCGCACCGCCAATCGCCCGCTGCCGACCGGGAGGATAACGGTTCGGACGGCCAGCGCCGTGGCCTGGGCAGGCGGCGCGCTGGGCGTTGGCTACTTGGCTCTGCTGGTTGCCCCCGTGGTGGCGGCGCTCGCGGCTCTGACCCTCCTGACCTACGTCTTCGTCTACACGCCCCTCAAGCGCACGACCTCGCTGGCGACGCTGGTCGGCGCCGTGCCGGGCGCGCTGCCGATCGTCGGTGGGTGGGTCGCTGCCGGTGGGCCGCTGGGCGGTGAGGCCCTGGTGCTCTTTGCGGTGCTCTTCTTGTGGCAGATCCCGCACTTCCTCGCGCTCGCGTGGATGTACCGAGAGGATTACTCTCGCGCCGGGCTCCACATGCTGAGCGTGGATGACCTGGACGGGACCGTGACCTTCCGACAGGCCACGCTCTACGCCCTCGTGCTGGTGCCGTTCTCCGTGGCGCCGGTGGCCTTTGGACTGGCCGGCTGGCTCTACTTCTGGGGCGCCTTGGGCCTCTCCGGCTGGATGCTGCAGGTGGCGTGGCAGGCGGCCCGGTGCCCGTCACGCCGTGCCGCCGGACGCTTGTTCAAGGCGTCGGTGCTCTATCTCCCCGCTCTCCTGGCCCTCTTGGTCTCTAACGCGGTTCGCTAGTCAATCCCTTTGGCAAAGTGCCGTTTCAGCACGCACCGGGTAGGCACTCAGCCGGTGAGCGGATTACCTTTTCCGTCCCCATGGCTAACGATCTCCCCCTCGTCCGGACCCACGGGCATTCCCTGATTCCAACCCGGAACGCGTTTCAGCGGGTGGCGAGCACGGCCGCGCGTTGGATTGTCGTGGCGCTTGTGGTGCTGCTCGCTGGATGCAGTGGAGATTCCCGTGAGCGGCTGCTCGTGTACACGCCGCATGGGCGGGACCAACTCGAACTCCTCGAGCGCGCCTTTGAAGCCAAGCACCCCGATGTCGACCTTCGCTGGCTCGATATGGGAAGCCAGGAGATCCTCGATCGACTGAGGTTCGAACGGCAGAGCCCTCAGGCCGACGTCTGGTTTGGCGGCCCTTCCACCATCTTCGACCGGGGCATCCGCGATTCCCTGCTCGCGCCCTATCGGCCTGCCTGGGCGTCGGCGGTCGGGGACGATGGCATCGGACCGCGCGACCTCTACTACCCGGCATACCGAACGCCCGCGGTGATCGCGTACAATACCGCTGCACTGGCTCCGGAGGACGCGCCGCAGGATTGGGACGACGTGCTCGAGGCGCGGTGGGCGGGCAAGGTCCTGATCCGCGACCCGATGGCAAGCGGCACCATGCGTGCCATCTGGGGGCTGATCATTCAGCGGAGTATCACCACCACGGGAGACACGACCGCGGGCATGGCCTGGTTACGGCGTCTCGACGCCAACACAAAGACCTACACCCTCAACCCCGCCATCCTGGTGGAAAAACTCACGCGTCAGGAGGGCCTCGTCACGCTGTGGGACCTTCAGGACATCTTGATCAACCGGTCGAAGGGAGCACCGTTCGGATACGTATTCCCCAAGAGCGGCACGGTGGTGATTGAGGACGCCATCGGACTCGTGCGGGGAGCCCGCCACCCGAACGCCGCCAAGCGGTTCATCGACTTCGTCGGCAGCAAAGAGGCGCAGCTGCTGACGGCGCGCGGCGTCTTCCGCGTGCCGGCTCGACACGACCTGCCGCTTGATTCGATGCCTGATTGGGTCAGTGATGTCGAACGGGACATGGTGGTGGCCACCATGGATTGGGACCTGCTCGCCCACAACGGCCCCGCGTGGATGTCCTATTGGGACCAACACGTGCGGGGCACCGGGAAGTCAGCCGCAAAGGACGTACGGTGACCGGTGCCGGGTCCACGCCGGCATCGCCGGCCTCGTTTCTGAGGCTCGAACATCTCACCAAGCGATTTGCCGGGACCGCCGCGGTCGAAGATCTGAGTCTCGCGATCGACCGAGGGGAGATTCTCGCGCTCCTCGGCCCCAGCGGAAGCGGCAAGACCACGACCCTGCGGCTCCTTGCCGGGTTCGAGGCGCCGGATACCGGACGCATCGTGCTCGAGGGCCAGGACGTGACGCGCACCACACCGGTCGGCCGGCGCTTCGGCATGGTGTTCCAGCATTACGCGCTCTTTCCCCATCTGGACGTGGCGGAGAACGTGGCGTTCGGGCTGCGGAGCCGTGGCGTGCGCGGGGATGCCCTGGGCCAACGCATCGGGGAGGCGCTCCGGCTGGTCGACCTGGCGGGCTTCGAGCGGCGGCGGGTGACCGAGCTGTCCGGGGGGCAGCAGCAGCGGGTGGCCCTCGCGCGCGCCCTGGCCCCGGAACCGCGCGTGCTGCTCCTGGATGAGCCGCTCTCGAATCTCGACCCGTCGCTTCGGGAGCGGACCCGTCGGGAGCTCCGGAGCGTGATCCATCGCATCGGCATCACGACGGTCCTCGTGACACACGAGCAGGAAGAAGCATTCGATCTCGGCGACCGGGTGGCCCTCCTCGCGGGCGGGCATCTCGAACAGGTCGGGAGCGCCGACGAGCTGTACGGCTCGCCGAGGAGCGCATTCGTCGCGGGATTCGTCGGCCGCTCGAGCCGATTGGACGCCCTGGTCCGGCGGCAGGACGACCAGAGCCTCTGGCTGGAGGTTGACGGTGTCGAGTGGATCGTGGCTCGTCCACAAACTGATGCCTGGGTGCCGGGCATCGAGGAGCGCGTCTTGCTCGTTGTCCGGCCAGAAGGTGTGCGCTTGGCGAACCCGGGGCCGGATGTGCTGTCCGGGGAGGTCGTCGGCCGCCGATTTACCGGAGCGCTCGCCCAGTTTACGGTCGAGACCGACCGAGGGCTGATCATCGAGGTCAGCGCACTGCCCGATGCCGCGGCCATTGGCGATCGTGTCGGCGTCGCACCCACGGGGCAGGGAGTCCATGTGTACCCGAGGGCCCAGGCATGAGGGGCGGAAGGAATCGCGGTCAACTCGCCGGGTGGGCGCTGGTCATCCTGCTCGGGTGGCTCGTGATCTACCCGATCGCGCTGGTCCTCGTCGAAAGCGTGGGTGGCCCCGGGAACTGGACAACGGAGTTTCTTCGGCAGTTTGCCGGCCGAAAGAATGAATGGTCGGCACTCTGGGGAAGCTTGTGGGTATCCGCCGTCAGCGTATGCCTGGCTGGCGGGATTGGGATTCCCCTCGCCTTTCTGTTCGCCCGCTACGACTTCCCGGGCCGAAGGATCTTGAGTGGTCTGGTGGCGCTGCCTGCTGTCCTCCCGCCGCTGGTCGGCGTGATCGCCTTCCTGTTCTTGTATGGCGAGAGCGGATTCGTCTCGCATCTCGTTCGCACGGTGTTGCGATTGGATGCCCCGCCGTGGCGCCTCGAAGGAGCCGGTGCCATTCTGCTGGTACACGCCTATTCGATGTACGTGTACTTCTACCTCTTTGCGCGGGCTGGGCTGGCCCGGCTGGACGGTTCCCTGTTCGAGGCGGCCGCGAGCCTGGGCGCGGGACGGTGGCGGACGTTCCGTCAAGTGACGCTCCCGCTGCTGCGTCCCGCTCTGACCGGTGCAGCGCTGCTCACCTTCATGACGTCGCTCGCGTCGTTCAGCGCGCCGTACATCTTCGGGGGCGGCTTCCGGGTCATGACGACCCAGATCGTCAGCACGCGACTGAACGGCGAGTATGCACTCGCGATGGTCGAGACGGCCGCACTGGCGGTGCTTGCGCTGATCGGATTCTGGGTCTTTGGCCGGGGGGACCGGGGGGATGTGCTGGTAGGTCCGGCGAAGGGGGCCGCTCCGGTCGCGCGGCGCCTCCACCATCGCTGGAGTCGGGCATTGGCTGGAACGTCTGCGTGGGCTCTCGCGGTAGTCCTCCTCCTGCCCCATCTCACGCTCATCCTGGTGTCGTTTGTCCCACTGGGGACCTGGACCACCGAGCCCCTCCCGCCGGCCTATTCGGTCGAGAACTATGTGTCACTGGTGAGCGAGCCGGCGCGGCTTCGCCCCCTGCTCAACAGTCTGGCCATGGCCACGGTCGCGACCTTGGCCGCGGTGGCGCTCGCGCTGGCGGCAGCTATCCTGATCGTGCGGCGTCGCGTGCAGGCCCGCCGGGTGATCGCCACGCTGCTGGCGCTTCCCTGGGCGGTGCCCGGGACGGTGTTCGCGATCGCCATCGCGACCGCCTTCAGCGTGTCCTCCCCATGGACTGGGCGGTTCCTCTTGGTGGGAACCTTTTGGATCCTGCCGCTCGCCTATTTGGTGCGGAACCTGCCGATCGCGGGGCGGGGTATCGTCGCAGGATTCCGCCAGCTCGATCCCTCACTGGAAGAAGCCGCAGCGACGCTCGGGGCCGGTCCATGGCGCACCCTCACCCGGGTCACCCTGCCGCTCCTGCGGCCTGCCTTGGCGGCGGCGGCCACCCTGGCATTTGTCACGGCGCTCGGCGATTTCGTCACCTCCATCATTCTCTATACCTACGACACCCGGCCGATCTCGCTCGAGATACTCTCGAGCCTCCGGGACTCGGACGTGGGTACTGCGGCCGCCTATGGTGTCTTCCTCATGCTCGCCAGCGCGGTGGTGTTCGCCTTGGGCGGTGAACGGCAGGAGGTCGGTGCATGACGACGACCGACACCGTCTCCTCCGCGGTCCATTTTCGCCGGCTTGCCGTACTGATCGCGGCAAACTTCGTGGACATGGTCGGTTTCATGATCGTGATTCCACTGTTGCCGTTCTACGCCCTGGACATGCGTGCAAGTCCCGTCGTGATCGGCTGGATCATTTCCGCCTTCTCCATTGCGCAGCTGATCTCGGCCCCGATCTGGGGGCGGGTGTCCGATCGCTACGGGCGGCGTCCGGCCATCCTCATCGGACTCACGGCCTCTGCCATCGCCTACGTGGTTTTCGGGCTGGCCACGACCGTGTGGCTCCTCTTCGTGTCCCGGATCGTCCAGGGTCTCGGTGGAGGGACGATCGGCGTCCTCCACGCCTATGTGTCCGACATGGTCCGGCCGGAGCAGCGCGCCCGGGCCTTGGGGTGGGTGTCGGCGGCGACGTCGGCCGGGGTCATGATCGGACCCGCCCTCGGCTCCTTGGCGGCGCACCTCGGCCAGCGAGGACCCGGGTTCGTCGCCGCTGGTCTCTGCCTCATCAACGTGTTCTTCGCCTGGAAGTGGCTGCCGGAGTCCCGGCCGGGCACTGCGCAGGCTGCAGGAACCAGGCGCCCGCCCGTCTGGCATGCGGTCGGCCAGGTCTTGCTGCATCCCGGCCAGAAGGTCCCGCGGTTGATCTGGATCTATGCCGTCGGGATGTTGGCGTTTACTTCCCTGACCGCGGTCTTTTCGCTGTTCTTCGAGGCGGAATACGCCATCACCGCGCGGACGATTGGGTATTTCTTCTTCTACATCGGCGCGCTCAGCTTTGTCATCCGCTCCTTCTTGCTGGGCCCGATCGTCGAGCGTATCGGTGAAGGCTGGGCCATGCGTGTCGGTGCGATGGCGCTCGCCGTCGGGCTCGTGTTGTATCCGCTCATGCCCAGCCTCAAATTAGTCATTCTCGTCATGCCGCTCGTTCCCATAGGGACCGCGTTGCTCTTTCCGTCCACGACGTCACTCATGTCCCGCTACTCGCCGGAGGGAGAGGTCGGTGCAACGATGGGGACGGCGCAGGCCTTCGCTGGAATGGCCAGGGTTGCCGCCCCGCTCATGGCGACCTTCCTGTTTCAGCGGCTGGGGCATGCAGTGCCGTTCTTTGCCGCGGCCGCAGTTCTCATGCTGGTGAGCGTGTTGACGCTTGGGGTGGCAACTGCCGTCGAGGGCCCTGTGGCTGAGCCGACCACTGGGAGCTGAGGCAATCCCGAACCTGATATCGATGGAGACGACGTGACGCTGTTACGTGAGCTTCCGGCTTCGAGCGCCGGCTTCGCCGACGCTACCTGGAGTGACATCGAGCCGTATTATGTGACCCTGGCCGAGGCCCCACTGGGAGATGGGGACATCGAGCCGTGGCTCGCGTCATGGTCGCGGCTCGAGGAATTGGTGACGGAGGCGGCTGGCCTGGCCATGATTGCCTACACCGGGGATACGACCGACGCCGGGAAGCAGGCGGCACATTTGCGCTTCTCCACCGACATCTACCCGAAACTCGAAGAGCAGAGCGTGGGGTTGGTGCGTCGGCTCCTGGCCACCAGGTGGAGTCGTCCCGACCTCGAGACCACGATCCGGCGATTCCGGACCGCGGTCGACATCTTCCGCGAGGAGAATGTCGAGGTCTTTGCCGACCTGGAGCATCTCTCGAGCCGGTACCATGAAATGACCGGCGGGATGACCGCGACGTGGGACGGCAAGGAGGTGCCGGTGCCGCAGCTCTCGCCCCATCTCAAGAGTCCCGATCGAGCGATCCGTGAGCGCGCGTTCCATGGAACCAATGCGCCCTATCTCGCATCCCAGGATGCCTTGGCCTCGCTCTTCGACGAGATGTATGCCTTGCGCCAAAAGGCGGCGATACAGGCGGGATTCCCCGACTTCGAGGCATTCTCGTTCGCTGCCAAGTGCCGGTACGACTACTCGCCGTCGGATTGTCGGGCGTTTCATCGTGCGGTCGAATCGGAGGTCGTGCCGGTGGTGCAGCGGATCCGTGAGAGCCGCAGGCAGCTGCTGGGCGTTCCAGTTCTCAAGCCGTGGGATCTGGCAGTGGATCCCCATCTCCGGCCGCCGGTCCGGCCCTTCGCCGACGGGCGCGAGCTGAGTGAGAAAGCAGCTCGGATCTTTGACCGGCTCGACCCGGTGTTGGGTCGGAATTTCAGGACGATGATGGACGAACAGCTCCTCGACCTGGACAGCCGGCTGGGAAAGGCGCCCGGTGGGTACTGTGAAACGCTCGCATCGCGAGGTCGTCCGTTCATCTTCATGAACGCCGTCGGCGTCATGGATGATGTCATGACACTTCTCCATGAGGCCGGGCATGCGTTCCATTCCTTTGCGGCGCATGCCCAGCCGTTCATTTGGCAGCGCCAGCCAGGCTCCGAGGCCGCGGAGCTTGCCTCCATGTCCATGGAGTTGCTTGCGGCTCCCTACTTGTCGGATCCGGGCGAGCTGCTTACCCAGGACGAACTGCGAGTGGCGCGCCTCGAACACTTCGAAGACATCTTGACGACCCTGCTCCATGTTGCGTCGGTCGATGCGTTCCAGAGTTGGATCTATTCCAGCGGCCATGGCCACGATGCCCAGGCTCGGGATGAGGCGTGGGTCGCCATCCGCAAACGCTTTGACCCCGGCGTGGATTGGTCGGATCTCGAACGTGAGCGCATTGGCCGGTGGTATCGCCAGATCCACATTTTCGCATATCCGTTCTACTACATCGAGTACGGCATCGCGCAGTTGGGGGCGCTGCAGGTGTGGCGGCGGAGTCTCGAGAATGGGGCTGAAACCCTTGCCCAGTATCGCGGCGCTCTGGCACTCGGTGCGACGCAGTCACTTCCGGCGCTGTATGGCCGCGCCGGTGCGCGCCTCATTTTCGATGCCGGCGAGATGCGCAACCTCGTCCGGTTTGTGGAAGGCGAAATAGGGCGGCTCGCCGCTGAGCCGTGACGGTCCACCTGCAGGCGGCGCTGTTGCGGTTTGGTCAGTGACTAGTGAGATTGTAAGCCGCAACCTGGCTCATCGGAGCCCGGTCCTCGAATCACACCGAAGGCGGAGTGCTTAGATGGCGAAGGAAGAAGGCATTGAGATGGAAGGCGTCGTGACTGAGGTGCTTCCCGATCGGAATTACCGGGTCCTCCTGGAAAACGACCATGAAGTCCTGGCGTATGCGGCTGGGAAGATGAGCAAGTTCAAGATCCGGGTCTTGGAGGGCGACCGCGTCACGGTGGTCCTGTCCCCCTATGATCTGACGCGTGGCCGCGTTATCTACCGTCATAAATAGTCCGTTACACGGAAACTGCTCATCAAGCACGAGGGCCGCTCAGCGAGCGGCCCTCGTGCTTGATGGTACTCGGAACGCGGCTAGGTGATCTTCGCGACATTGCCCGCGGCGGGGCCTTTGGCACCCTCGACCATGTCGAACTCGACCCTATCGCCCTCCGCCAGGGTCCGAAACCCCTCGGCAACAATGGCCGTGTGATGGACGAAATAGTCCTTGCCGCCATCTTCGGGGGTAATGAAGCCAAATCCCTTCGCATCGTTGAACCACTTCACCAGTCCGGTCGTACGCGCCATGAACACACTCCAGGTGTTAGGTCGACGCTTTGGATCTATCGAGGAGATCCGCTACCGTTTCCAGCGCTGTCTGACCGTGCCTTCCATGCACCGCCCAGGCCGGATTTCGACAAGATCTGCCCGGCGCGCGGCGTCGTCAAGTCCCGCGAGAGGGGCCATGCGATCACACCCCGTCGCCCGGCGAGCTCCCGCGTGGGCGCCACCATCGCGACCCGGGACGGAGGGGGTCGGAAGGGGGTCGGCTCGGCGCGATCCGCAAGGCTTGGCGCAAGGCCTGGAAAAACTCGGACGACGTGGCGAAGCGAGCCGCAACATCGTTGCGGACGGCCCGCCGGAGGACCGCCTCGAGTTCCTGGCTCACGTCATGCCGGTAGCTCCTGAGCGCCGGGACCTGGTCGGTCGTCTGCTTCGCGAGAATTTGGGCCACGCTGGAGCCGGTGAAGGGCGGAAAGCCGAGCAGGGCATAGTACGCCACAACTGCGAGGCTGTAGAGGTCCGACCGCTGATCGACCTGTTCACCGAGCAACTGTTCCGGGCTCGCGAATTGGGGCGTTCCACTGCGGCTGGTCGCGCCGCCGTATTCCTGGGACTGCAGCGCCATCGCCAAGCCGAAGTCGGTAATGCGCAGGCTGCCGCGCTCGTCGATCAAGAGGTTCTCCGGCTTGATATCGCGGTGGACCAGGCCGCTCGCGTGGGCGTGGGCGAGCGCCGACAACGCTTCGCGCATCAGGCGCAGAACCTGGTCGAGCGGCATGGGGCCATTGCGCTCGACCCATTGCGCGACGTTGGGACCTTTCACCAGCTCCATGGTGTACCATAGCAGGCCGGCTCGCCCCGAAATGTCATAGATGTCGACGATGTGGGGATGCTTGAGCTTGGCAGCGAGCTGCGCCTCACGCCGAAACCGTTCCACGCCCGAGGGGTGTTGGGTCAGGTAGGGGTGCAGCAGTTTGAGCGCGACTTCGCGCTCCAGGTGTAGGTCTCGGACCCGGTACACGCGTCCGAATCCGCCTTGCCCCAGGGTGTCGAGCAGTTCGTAATCGTCGCCCAAGGCCCGTCGCAGATGTCCTTCCCAGGCGTCCGCCGTCCCATAGAGTTCCGCTGAGTCCATGGCTGGGGTGGCGGTGGTCTCGAAGAGCCCCGCCGCGGACATGAGGTCGTCCAGCATTTCCGATGCGGTGAGATAGCGCCGCACCGGTTCGTATTCCAGCGCGCGGAGGATCACCTGCTCGAGGATCTTGGGGCACACCGGCCGGAGCGTTGTGGGCGGTACGAGCTCTGCGGGGTCGAGCGGCGGCGCCTGGCCGGTGACCGAATAGTAAAGAATGGCCCCCGCGGTGTAGACGTCGCCGAGCGGGTCACTGGTGTCGCTCTCGCGGGCTTCGGGTGCCACGAACGCCTCGCCGCTCGGCTTGATGCCGGGCGGGATGGTGTACAGCGTGAAATTCGAGAATCGCAAGTCCGTGACCACCCCGCGGCCTGATGGCCCGATCACGATGGCGGTCGGGGCGATTCGTCGAAGGATGACCCCGCGATCGTGCGCGTGCTCCAGGGCGCCCAGCAGGTCGCGGGCGAAACGCAGCACCGTTGGAATGGGCCGCGGGCCACGCGCGACCGCATGGTCGAGACCTTCGCCGTCCACCCAATTCCCGACGCGATAGGCGATGTCGCCGACGATGCCGGCCTCGTACAGGTGCCGGATCGCGGGGTGGTCCAACTGCGCCAGGGCCTTGGCCTCGGTCAGAAACCAAGTGCGGTATTGCTCATCGCTGAAGATATTGACGCGGAGACTGACCTTGCGATGGACCAGGCGATCGAAGGCGAGGAACAGCACACGCTCGCGAGAGGAGGCAACCATCCGGTCCAGCCGGAACCGCTCGCCCAGCAAGGCCTCGGTGCGAGCGAGGTAGCCGGCCGCGGGAGAAGACTCGGCTACAGGGGTGTCTGCATCACCCGCTACCATCCGCACCCTCCGCCACTTCAACCCTATTGCCGCCGGTACGTTTCGCACGGTAGAGCGCTGCATCGGCCGCGCGGAGGAGGGCGCTCGGCGTCGATCCGTGACGCGGGCTCACCGCCAAACCAAGGCTGATCGTCTGCGGCCCAAATTCCGGATAATCCTCGGGTAAGCGACGAAGGGTGTCGAGAACCCGCTTCACATAGATCTGTGCTTCCTCGCCATTGGTCATCGGCAGGATCACCAAGAACTCGTCTCCCCCGAGCCGGCCTACGATATCCAGGTTCCGGCTCTGTGTCGAGAAGATCTTGGCGAGAAGCACCAGCAGCCGGTCGCCCTCGAGATGCCCGAGGTTGTCGTTGACCAGCTTGAAGTAGTCGATATCGATCAAGACGATCGTGGTATGCAGCGCATGGCGACTTGCCCGCTGCAGTTCCGCCCTGAGCCGTTCCTCGAGCGCCCGGCGGTTGTAGAGCCCCGTGAGTTGGTCCGTGGTGGCCGCGCTATGGAGTTCTTCCACCAAGGCTGCGTTCTTGAGTGCGATCGCCGCGGCAAACGAGAGCGTGCCGGCCAGCTCGAGCTCGGCGTTGCCAAGCTGTTGCCCCGTGACGCGGGGGCCGAAGGCCAGGACCGCCATCCGTTCCGGTCCGGCATCGAGCGGAACCACGAATTGCGTACCGGGAGTCACCACCGCGGCCAGCGGCGTCTGGTCGCACGCCGTGGCGGAGCTGCCGAGCGCGAGCACGCGGTCCAGCTGCTCGCGCAGGATCCCCGCAGGTGGTGGGGCTTCGTCGCGGCTGCGAAACGCGACCGGGTGATACTCCTTGCCCCGAGGCCGATATAAACAAGCCCAGCTCGTGATAAACACCTCGGCGGTGAAATCGACGATGAGGTGCTCGGTTTCCTCGGTGGAATGGACCGAGGACAAGAGCCGCGCGACCTGCCGGAGGGCACGCAGTTGGAAGACGGCATCATCGAGGTCCGCCTGCCGCTCGAGCAGGACGCTCCGAAGCTCCAAGGTGACCAGGAGGCCCCATGCCAGCGGGAGAGCATCGGCTCGAATCTGGTCGGCGACACCGGTGTCTGCCGCAATCGTGAGCTCGATGTCTCCGCTCCCGACGTGGGCCACTTGCCGGGCGCCTTCATACCCGGCCGCGGCGCCAATCCGCCGGTCCGGACCACGAGGCGACGTGACCGTGAACCAGATCTTCTCGCTGCCGAAACGATTGACCAGCACATCACGACATCGCTCGAACAGCTCCGCGTCCGTACGGGAGACGCGGCACGCTTCCGCGAAGGCGGTTGGAATTGGGGACAGAGGTGCCGGGGGAGGGAAGGTTCCCATGTTCGAGCAAAATAGCGGCCCCATGCCCATCCGCCAAACCAGGCCGCCACATCGGCCGGTCAAGCCGCGGACGGTGGCGAGGGCCGTGTCGTTGGGGCTAGCGAGGGTTGGGTGAGGACCGGATGAGTCGCGCACTCAAACGTCGGAGTTCCCCGAGCATGGGATGATGTGCCCAATCAGCCCGCTCGTCGAGCACCTCCCCCAGGGATCGATACCACCAGAGGAGCTCGGCATGAGTGGCACGGGTCAACCCATGAAGGTACTCGCCGCCTAGTCGCTCGATGGTGGACAGGGCGGAACCACACCAATGAATTTCGTGTGCAGCCACCAGGTCCAGTGTTCGGGGAGCCGTGCCGTGCAGCCGGTCGAGGTACTCTTGGCGGTAGTCCATCCAGGATCGCTCGCGCCCGGTGGCATCATACTTTGGGAATGTGGCATCTCGAGCGGCTAGGAAGGGCGGCCTCCCGAACTTCTGCTCGACTTTCTCCTCCAGCGCCGGCCTGACCCGCGGGGCGGCTTCCTCGAAGACATACCGCAGGATACCCCCGACGATGGTTTCTTCGTCGCAGCTGAATCGCGCCAGCGTCACAGCGACGTTCATGGCCCGGGCATGGGGTGCGGGGGACGCAAAGCGCGGGCTCCCCTCGCCGTAATGCTTGACGAGGTACGCGAAAGCATGATCGATGTGGTCGCTGTAGGACGGGGGCGTCATGGTGGTACCGTTATGCAGAGATCGGAAGAGGGTGCGGCCCGACGTCGCTAGATCGACTTACCCAAGACGTGCGACAGCGCCGCGTCCAGGGTCGCGTGTCGGAAATGATACCCGGTGCCGCTAAGCCGCAAGGGTGTGACCCGCGCGCTGGCTAACAATGCCTCATCGGCCATCTCGCCGACAACGAGCCGGAGGAGCGGTGCGGGCACCGGTCCGAGCGCGGGCCGGCCAAGCAGCTTCGCCAAGGTCTCGGCAAAGGCACGATTCCTCACGGCCGCGGGGGCGACCACATTGACGGGTCCACTCAGGTCAGCAGTGTGCAAGGCGTGATAAATGGCGCCGATGGTGTCGTCGATCGATATCCAACTCATCCACTGGGAGCCCGGTCCCAAGCGCCCTCCGAGCCCGATCCTGAACACGGGCAACATGGCCTTGAGCGCCCCGCCTCGCGGAGAGAGTACGACGCCGAAGCGCGTGTGGACCACCCGGAGGTCCCGTGCCGCCGCCGGCTCCGTTGCCGCCTCCCAATCGCGTGCCAGGTCGGCCAAGAACCCTGTCCCCGCCGGGCTGTCCTCACTCAAGGGCTCATCGGCCCGGTCGCCGTAGAACCCGATCGCCGAGGCGCAAATCAGCACCGATGGAGGCCGGTCGAGCGCGGCGATGGCGTGACTCAGGCCACCAGTCGTCCGGAGACGGCTTTCGCGGATCCGACGCTTCTGGCTCTCGGTCCATCGGCCTGCCGCAATGTTCTCGCCGGCGAGGTGGATGACGGCGTCGACCGAGCCAAGAGCCTCAGGATCGAATCGACCGGTTGCCGCATCCCAGAGCACGTCACCAGGGGCGGGCCGCGAGCGCACCAGCCGCACGACCCGGTGCCCGCCGGTCGTGAGGAAGGGGACCAGCGCCGATCCGATGAGCCCGTGGGAGCCGGTCACCGCGATCGTCAGACGGGGACTGTCCCGAAACCGCGAGTGCGCGGCGAGGTCCTCCCGTGTGACATCGTGTCGATAGCGTAGCATACGCTCGATCTGCGGGGCCAGGCACCACTGTCCGGCCGCTGCTCCCACGAGACCGAAGGGAGGAGCGTACTCGATGCGATCCGTGAGCCGGCACCCGCCGTCCCCGGCGGGATCCATCCGGTGGGTGTGAATCCAGTGCGAAAAAGGCCCTTCGACCTGCTCATCGACGAACTGCCGGCCCGGGATCGTATCCCGATGGATGGCGACCCATCGAAAGGTGAGGGGCCCCTGCCTGACGCGCAGTATCACGCGGGCACCATCCTCGAAGCCAGCGCTCTGCTCCACGACCTCGACTGATTCCCACGGTGGGATCAGGCGTTCCAGCGCGCCCGGGTGGGCGTGCCACGCGAACACAGTCTCGGGAGGCGCCGCGATGAGTGAGGTTCGCTCGGCTATCCGAAACGGCGAAGCGTCGGTGGCGCCTCCGCTCATTCGACGCCCTGGGCGCGGCGCACCAGGAGGAGGTCGGAGATGTTGTCCATCGTGAGGAGGCCGATCAGCCGGCCGGCCGGATCGAGCACCGGCAGCGCCGACAGTCCGCTCGAGCGGAGCTGCGCGAGGGCCTGATTGAACTCGAGGGCGGGGGAGATGCCGGGCACGCGCGGCGTCATCGCCTCGCCTACGATGGAGCCCGCGCCGCGTTCAGCCAACGCCTTGATGAGGTTCTCCCGGGTCAGCAATCCTTCCACGCGTCCATCGTTGTCCACCACCGGGAATTCGCGTTGCTCGCCTTCGAGCAGGAATTCGACCGCCTGCTGGAGCGGCGCGTACACGGGGATCGTGCGGAAGTTGGTGATCATCATGTCGGCTACGACGACGCCCTTGCCCGCCGTCGACGTTTCGATAGCGGTGGCCTCGGCGCCGGCCGCGAGGAAGACGAAAACGGCGATGAGCAGGAGGATCGGATTCCAGGAGTAGAACACCGCCCACATCCCGAACAGCACGGCCAGCGCCTGGCCGATGCTCGCGGCGATCCGGGTGGCACGGCGAATGCCCATTCGGCTCGCGAGAACGGCCCGAAGCACGCGACCACCATCCATCGGGAAGGCGGGAATCAAGTTGAACAGGAGCAGCATCACATTGATGACCATGAGATTCTGGAGCAGCGGCTGGTCGAGCCGCGTCAACTCTTGGACATTGAGCGTGGTGCCACTGAGCATCAGCACGAGAAACAAGATCACTGCGATGGCGAGGGTGACGGCCGGGCCGGCGAGCGCGATGAGCAGCTCCTGGCGGGGCTCCTCCGGCATGCGCTCCAACCGGGCCATTCCGCCAATTGGAAGCAGAATGACGTCGGGGGTGCGGACCCCAAATCGCCGGGCCATCAGGATGTGGCCGAACTCATGGAGCAGAACGCAGGCAAACAGCGCCAGGATCGTCACGGTGGTCCCCACGGCACTGGCGAGGCCGCCGCTGGTGTAGCTGACGAATGCAATGAAAGCCAGGAGGAGGAGGAAAGTGATGTGGACTTTGATGTCCGTTCCAGCGATCTGACCGATGCGATAGGACCACTTCACCGACTGCTCCCTGGTGGAAGGTGTGATTGCTCCAAATATACCTCGCACGGGCGTGTGAGACGGCGCTGGCTCCATGCCCACAAGCAAAAACCCCCGGTCCGCATCAGCGGAACCGGGTGGCTCGTCCTCCGGGTTTTGATCACCCAGGCCGGAAGCAGTCCATGACCCCTGGGGCCCTTGCGGGCTATGTCCTTGAGAGAGAAGACTAGTAGGGTGCCCCCGCTCGGTCAAGGCTCCTCGTGGTGGGCGCTTCCCGAGTGCGGGGTGGCGGGGTTAGAATGGGCCTGCCCCGGGACCGGAGGAGCGCGATCACATCCACCCCCACCACGCCTGAAGCTGCGGCCGACGCCGGCTGGACCAGCAAGGATTCCGAGAAGCTCTACCGGATGCGCCGGTGGGGGCTCGGTTTCTTCCGGATCAACTCCAAGGGACACGTGACGGTAAACCCCAGCGCCGATGGTCGACGCCGGGGTCTCGATCTCTTTGAATTGGCGGGAGACCTCCGGGCGCAAGGCATCCACCTTCCCCTGCTGCTTCGCTTCTCGGATGTGCTCCAGGCGCGGATCGAAGCACTGGGGGCGGCCTTCGCGAGCGCCATTCAGGAAGCGGGCTACGACGGCGGGTATACCACGGTCTATCCCATCAAGGTTAACCAACAGCGCCACGTGGTGCAGGAAGTGGTCGAATTCGGCGAGCGATACGGTGTCGGACTCGAGTGCGGCAGCAAGGGGGAGCTGCAGGCCATTCTCGGGCTGAGCGAGAACACCGACCATCTGATCGTCTGCAACGGCTACAAGGACGCGGAGTTCATGCGGCTGGCCCTCATGGGCCAGCGGCTGGGGCACCGGGTATTCGTGGTTCTCGAGCAACTCAGTGAGTTGGACACGTTGCTCGAAGCGGCTGAGGAGCTCAATACAGCCCCCCAGATCGGCGTGCGGATCAAGCTGGCGGCTGAAGGGGCTGGCCGGTGGGCAAAGAGCGGGGGCGAGCGGTCGAAGTTCGGGCTCGGCGCGACCCAGCTCGTGTCACTGCTCGACCGGCTCGTTGCGGAGGGGCGGCAAGACCTGCTCAAGATGATCCACTTCCACTTGGGCAGCCAGATTACCGACATTCGGCAGATCAAGGTTGGACTTCAGGAGATCGGACGGTTCTATGTCGAACTCCACCGTCTAGGCTTCGCCATCTCGCATGTGGACGTCGGCGGCGGGCTCGGCGTGGACTACGATGGCACCCGGTCGAATCGACCGACCAGCACCAACTACACCGTCGCGGAATACGCCAACGACGTGGTGCACAGCGTGGCCAGCGTCTGCCGGCAGGAGAAGCTCCCGATGCCGCATATTGTGTCGGAATCGGGCCGGGCCATCACGGCGCACCACGCGATCCTGCTGGTCGATGTCACGGACGTCGAATCCCAAGAGGGCCCCGAGGTGCCCCGCTTGGAGCCCGACGCCCACCCGTTGCTGCGTGAGATGCTGGAAAACCTGGACTTGGTAGCGTCGGACCGGACGATGGAGGTCTTCCACGACGCCGTGTTCGCCAAGCAGCGCGCGCAGGATCTCTTTGCCAGCGGCGTCCTGTCGCTGCGCCAGCGTGCCCAAGCGGAGCAGCTCTATCTCCGTACCGTGAACGCGGTGGCAGAGGTGGTGGGAGAGGGTCGCGCCGGCTATCCGGAACTCGGGGGCCACATCGAGTCGGCCTTGGTGGACCGGTATTTCTGCAATTTCTCTATCTTTCAGTCACTGCCGGACAGTTGGGCCATCGACCAGGTGTTCCCGATCATGCCGATCCATCGGCTCGAGGAGGAGCCAACGCGGCGGGCCACGCTCCACGACATCACCTGCGACTCCGATGGCGTCATTGACCTCTTCGTCGGCGTCGGCGAGCCTCAACACAGCCTGCTTCTCCATCCGCAGCGTGAAAACGAGCCGTACGTGCTCGGCGTTTTTCTGGTTGGAGCCTATCAGGAGATCCTTGGTGACCTCCACAACCTCTTCGGGGACACCAACGCGGTGCATGTACGCATGACCAAGGAGGGGTATGAGATTACCGACCTGGTTCATGGCGATACCGTCACCGAGGTGCTCACGTTCGTCCAGTTCCACGCGGCGGACTTGCTGGCCACGTTCCGTCGCAAGGTCGGCCGCGCAGCCGGACTGACCCGGCCGGAAGCCAACACGTTCATTGCCGATTATGTGGCGGGGCTGGAGGGGTATACCTACCTGGAAGGGGAAGCCCGGCAGGACCCATAGGCCCGCCGGGCTGTTCGCGCTCGCGGCACTTCTGCCTAGCGGCGATTCTTCATCGGGACGAACTGACGCTCGTCCTTGCCCACGTAAACCTGCCGCGGCCGAGCGATCTTCTGCTCCTTGTCGAGCAACATCTCTTCCCACTGCGCCAACCATCCAGGGAGCCGCCCGAGGGCAAACAGGACCGTGAAGAAGTCCCGTGGATAGCCCATCGCCTGATAAATCAAGCCGGAGTAGAAGTCCACGTTGGGATAGAGCTTGCGCGAGACGAAATAGTCGTCCTGCAATGCAATCCGTTCCAGCTCGAGCGCGATCTCCAGCTTCGGATTCAAGCCGGTCTGCTCGAAGACCTCATCGGCCACGCGCTTGATCAGCTTGGCTCGCGGATCGTAGGACTTGTAGACCCGGTGGCCGAAGCCCATGAGCCGCATCTCGCCGGCCTTGACCCGTTCCATGAACTTCGGCACGGCGGCTTTGTCCGGAATCTCGTCGAGCATCCGGAGCACGGCCTCGTTGGCGCCGCCGTGCAGCGGTCCATAGAGGGCACCGATGCCGGCCGCGATGGCGGAGAAGGGATCGACGTGCGACGACCCGACCGCGCGGACCGAGCTAGTCGAGCAATTCTGCTCGTGATCGGCATGTAGAATCAGCAGGATCTCGAGCGCCCGCTGCAGCACCTTGTTGGGTTTGTGCTTCCCGCCGATGCTGAAGGTCATGTTCACGAAGTTGGCGATGTAATCGAGGTCGTTGTCCGGCAGCACGATGGGAAGCCCGTGGGCTTGCCTGAACGCATAGGCCGCGATGGTCGGCAGCTTGGCGATCAGCCGCACGCGCTGGGTGTAGCGGTTGGCCGGATCGTGGATGTTCTTCGCATCCGGGTAGAACGTGGAGAGCGCCCCGACCGTCCCCAAGAACACTCCCATGGGGTGGGCGTCGTACCGGAAGCCCTCCAAAAACTTGGTGAGGTTGGTGTGGACGTAGGTATGGTAGGTCACATCATGGACCCACTTGTCGAGCTGGGCTTGGGTCGGCAGCTCGCCTTCGGCCACGAGGTAGGCGACCTCGAGGAAGGTGCAATGCTCCGCCACCTGCTCGATGGGGTATCCTCGATAGCGGAGGATCCCTTTGTCCCCGTCGATGAAGGTAATGGCGCTCCGGCAGGACGCCGTGTTCATGTAGGCCGGGTCGTAGGACATCAACCCAAAGTCGTCTTCCGAGACTTTGATTTGCCGGAGATCCATGCCTCGGACCGTGCCGTCCGTGACGGGCAGCGTGTAGACTTTTCCGGTCCTGTTGTCCTTGACGGTCAGCGTCTCTTCTGCCATTTCAGGTTTCCTCGCGGACTCATAAACATCGGGAGTTCGTTCGTCGGTGGTCAGCGTGTCTCGTCCCATGCTGCGCATCCTTGCCGGAGTGAAAGCTCGAGGCTCTTGGGTACCCTCCTAGGGTTCCGGGTCAAGAGATAGCATGGAAAGTTGGAAAAAAGCCTGAAGGTCGGAGGAAACTCGCTTCCGTCACCGGACCGGCCTCCGCCTCGGCCGAAACCTAGTCGCTTCCGTTCCAGCCTGCACCTGCCGTCGCGAGAAGAAAGAGCCCCCGCCGGCGGTGGCCGGCGGGGGCTCCGGGGGCGGGGCCCGACGGTCAAGCCTCGGAGCGAACCATCCCCTCCTCGAGCCAGAGATAGGCGTCGTCCAGTACCTTGCGCGCCGTGGCATAGGTCCGGACGTCGTCATTCCTGAAGACCGAGCTGAACCGGTCCTCGATCAGACGCCGGGCATGGCGCGAGAACAGGTCGGCCAGTTCGATCGGTCCCCGATTCGAGGGGTCCTTCTTCACCAGGGCCTGGGCGCGAGAACACGCTGCCGTGATGGCCAGGAGCTCCGCACCGATCTCGACCAGCCGCCCCAAGACCGCCTGCCGCTTCTCGAGCTTCGCCCCGAACCGGATCATCGCGTGAAAGAGGGTCCGCCCCAGCCGGCGGGACGCCCGGTTCACGAACCGGACGTGGGTCGCCAGCGGACCGAATTCTCCATACCGGGGCCATCGCCCCCAGCCCAGCCACATGCTCGGATACCAGCGGGCGTAGAAGAAGCCGGCGCGGCCGAGCGCCTTGAATTTGGTTCCGAGCGATGCCTTGGGATTGATGAGATCCCCCGCCACCTTCAGGTGGGTATCGACGGCCTCACGGGCAATGAACAGCCGCATGATCTCGCTCGACCCTTCGAAGACGAGGTTGATCCGGTAGTCGCGCATCATGCGCTCGACCGGGTCCGGCCGGTCGCCACGGCTCCGCAGGCTGTCCGTGGTCTCGTAGCCGCGGCCGCCCTTGATCTGTATCGTGTCATCGACGATGCGCCAGCCCATTTCGGTGTTCCACATCTTGGCCATCGCCGCCTCGAGGCGGATGTCGTGAGTTCCTCGATCGGCCAGGAGGGAGGCGAGGTCGCTCACCGACTCCATGGCGAAGATGTCAGCCGCCATCCGGCCGATCTTCTGGGCGATGGCGTCGTGTTTCCCGATCGCCTGGCCCCATTGGACCCGCTCGGAGCCCCAACGACGCGAGATCTCGAGACACCGCTTGGCGCCCGCCACCGCAGACGCGGGCAAGGTGAGTCGCCCGGTATTCAGGGTGATCAGTGCGAGTTTGAGCCCCTTGCCTTCGCCCCAGAGGAGGTTTTCGACCGGAACCTTCACGTTGGTAAACCGAAGGACCCCGTTCTCGATTGCCCGGAGACCCATGAAGTGGAGGCGCTGAACCACTTCGACTCCGGGCCAGCTGTTCTCGACGATGAAGGCCGAGATGTCCCGCTCGCCAGTCCGCGCCATCACCACGATGAGCTCGGCGATGGTGCCGTTGGTACACCACAGTTTCTCGCCGTTCAGGATGTAATGAGTTCCGTCTTCGGACAGCTTGGCCGTCGTGGTCATTGCGGCGGGGTCGGACCCGACATTGGTCTCGGTGAGCGCGAAGGCCGAGATGGCTCCCTTGGCACAACGTGGCAGCAGGCGCTTCTTCTGCTCCGGGGTGCCGAAGAGCTTGAGCGGAGTCGGGACTCCAATCGATTGGGCGGCCGAGAGGAGGGCAGTGAGGTTGCCGTCCTGGCTCGTGACCAGCCCGATCGCATGGGTGTACATGGTCTGACTCAGACCGAGTCCCCCGTATTCCTCGCCAATTTTGATTCCAAAGGCGCCCATCTCCTGGAGCCCCTTGATGACTTCGGGCGGGATTTGACCTTCGCGGTCGATCCGATCGCTGTCGACCTCCTCCCGCATGAACCGTTCGAGCCGCTCCATGAAGGGCCGCGCCCGTGCCTCCTCCTCCGGATCGATCTCCGGGAACGGGTGGACCAGGTGCAGGAGGAACGAGCCTTCGAACAACTGCCGGACGAAGCTCGGGGCTTGCCATTCCTTCTCCCGCGCCGCCTCGGCGACGTCGCGAGCTTCCTGCTCGGTCGCCAACCGGCCCTCGGGGCTCGTGCGCGGTTCGGGTGCGGTGATGACGTCGGTCATGGATTGGTCCTGGTAGGGGGTTGTGATGCCATTGTCAGTGAATCGAAAGGGGAGCGGATGCGCGGTGGGGAATGCCGTGCAAGACCAGGTCGACCACGTGCCGCTTGCGGGCCTCGAGAAACGCCCGGTCGCCGGGATCGATGCCCAGGGCCCGCATGATGGTTTGGGAGTGGACCAACGGGAACCAGCAGAGCCCGATCACGCTCAACAAGAGCTGACTCGCGTCGATGCCCCATTCGCGCTCCAGGTCCAGTTCGTCCCGCAGCGCAGCGAGCGCTTCCTGAGCCGCTTCCAGATGGGGCGGAAGCTCCTGAAGGTGCTTGCCACCGCTCAGGGCCTCCCACTCGATCAGGCGAACGAGGTTGGGGTTGGCCGTGATGAAATCGAAGTAGTCCGAGACCACGCCCGCCAGCACGATTTCGGCGCTCTTGCCGCTCGAGAGGGTACGGCGCCGTCCCTCGCGCACGGCCTCGCGGACGGCGGTGAAGCATCGTTCGAGCACGGCACGGTAGAGATCGGCCTTCGAACCGAAGAAGTAGCCCGGGGTAGCCCTGGACACGCCGGCCATCGACCCGACGTCCTGCAGGCTGGTCGACTCATATCCTCGCTCGGCAAACAGCTGCTCGGCGGCATCGAGGATGGCCTCCCGTGTGCGCACCGGATCCCGCGTCCGATCGGTTGTCGATGTGATGCCCGCCATAGCGCTCCCTAACTTGCTAGCTGTCCAGCAAGTTATCGAAGTCCTGGTCCGGCCACAATAGGGGCCATGGGCGCAGTCTTCCTTCCTCGTTGCAACTCTCTGCTGCCTACGGCGCAAACCCCAATGTGAAAGTTACCCAAAGTTCTGTCTTGTCTGAGTTTAACGAGGATCATCGGGCGGCCTGATTCCTGCTGCCTGCAGCCAGAGTGACTCCAGATCGTTGCCTCCAATGCCGGGCGCCACTGGCCCGAGACGCCGCCTTCTGCCCTCAATGCGGCGCGCTGACGGCCACGCGAGTGACCGGTGCTCAGGAGCGACCGGAGTTGGATCTCGAGATCCAGTCGAGGCTGTCGCAGGCTTTGGGTCCCAAGTACGGCGTGCGGCGCCTCATCGGTCGCGGCGGGTTCGCGGAGGTGTACGAGGTCTGGGACGAGGAGCTTCACCGGCGGCTGGCCCTCAAGGTCCTGCGACCGGGCATCGCGTGGACCGAGGGGATGCTGGCGCGGTTCAAGCAGGAGGCTCGCGCGGTCGCGCGTCTCACCCACCCCAACATCCTGCCCATTCACTTCGTCGGTGAGGGTCATGGCCTCGTGTACTATGCCATGCCCTACATCGAAGGGCAGTCGCTTGCGCAGATGATCCGACACACCGGCGCGCTTCCGTGGAAGACGGCTGCGGGCTACGCGGTCAGCCTGTTGGGCGCACTGGACCATGCCCACGAGCGGGGTCTGGTTCACCGTGATCTCAAGCCGGACAACATCATGATCGACGCCACCACGGGCCGTGTGCTGTTGGTGGATTTCGGGATCGCCAAGCGGCTCGATGGAGGAAAGAGCGAGACGCAGGCCGGATTCGTCGTAGGGACACCGCAGTACATGAGTCCGGAACAAGCGTTGGGCCAGGCGGATCTCGACGCCCGCTCCGACATCTACTCGTTCGGCGCCGTCCTGTTCCAGATGGTGACCGGCACGCCGCCCTTCGACGGGGATTCCTCGCAGGAGATCGTGGGGAAGCACATCGCCGAGCCGCCGCCTATTGCCTCCGTCCGCGATGTCGGCATTCCACGCTGGATGTCCGACGTGATCGTCCACTGTATGGCGAAGAATCCGGCGGCGAGATTCCAATCGGCCGACCGGGTGATCGAAGCCCTCAACCAGGGCCTTGCAGTGGGGGGCGGCAAGACAAGTGGCACCGATCGCACCGCAGGAACCGCTGGTGTGGACCACCCCACGGAGATCATGACCACGGGAGGGCAGGCGGTCGCCGTTCCGCGCTCCATGCCCCAGCGCCGCTCGTGGAACAGGCTCCGCTCACCGCTCGGTGTCCTCGTGGTGGTCCTTCTCTTAGCCGGTGCGGCCGGCAGCGTGCTCCGGCTGACGAGGCCCACCCTGATCTTCAGCAATCGCCTGGTGCATCCGATCCGTCTGGTGGTGAACGGGAATGAACACCAGGTGGCGGCCAGCAGCGAGTTCCGGCTGCGTCTTCCGCGAAGGCAGGGTCTGACGGCCCAGTGGTACTTGGAGCGAAGAAAGCGATCGGACGGGAGCGCGGTTGGCGCCGGGCTCCAGGGGACCCTGGTGGAGGACATGCCCCAGGGCAGGATCGAGTGGGCCGCTGATGTGAACGATGCGGCGGATGTGTTATTCGCTCCGCTCATTACCAACATGACCGACACGCCGCTCCGTCTCACCGTCAATGCCGGGCTCGAGGACGCTGAGGACTGCACCTGCACCGTGCCCCCGGGAGCGACGCGCGCCGTCATCGGGTACTACCCGCTCTTTACCAATTCCACGGTGGAAGCCAAGACCCCGGAAGGGCGGGTGGCCCGATTCGAAAGCCTCGGTCCGAAGGTCGATCCCCGGATCGGGGCGATCGGGCTCAGATTCGAGCCGAAGGACTTCGGTTGGCCGGACGAGCTCCAGCGCCGCTACTAGGGGGTCGCTCGGGAGGTGTCGCGGTGGGGGCTTCGCCTTCGCCGCCGGACCCCAGTCGTGTCCGAAGCTGACTTCCCGGCGTCACGGCGTTGAAGCCGTATTTGGACCGGGCCCGGTCGACCGCCGTGGTCAGCTTGCGCAGGCGTTGGCGGTCCGGTGGCTCGAACAGATCGGCCGGCGCTGCCGGCGCGAGGTTGGTGGCCGCGACCCCGATCAGGCGTACGCCTTTCCGCCGGCGTTCCACCTCGCCGAAGGCTGCCCGGAACAAATCACGCACGGCCTCCCACATCTCGCGGTCCAGATCGGTCGGGACCCCGAGGGTGCGCTGCCGCGTCACGGTGCGGAAATCGCCGTGGCGAAGCTTGAGGGTCACCGTGCGCGCCATGAGCGCGTCCGCCCGGAGCGCCGCCGCCACCCGCGCGGTCAAGAGTTCGAGCCGTCCCTCGAGCCAGTCCCGGTCCGTCATATCGGTCGATAGCGTCGTTTCCCGGCTGACCGATTTGGGCATCCGGGAGTTCCGCAGGGCAACGCCGCCGTAGCCGTGGGCCCGGAGTTTCAGGAGTTTCGCATGGTCCGGGTGTACGAGTCGCTCGAGTTCTGTCAGGTCGAGTTCCTGGATCTGGTAGACATCCGAGAGGCCCAAGCCGGTCAAGCGCTGAGCGGTCTTGGGGCCGATGCCCGGGATTGCGCGGAGCGGCAAGCCGGCCATGAAGCCCTCCTCCCAGCCTGAGCGCACTTCCAACAAGCCACGCGGCTTTGCCATTTCCGAGGCGATCTTCGCGATCATCCGGTTGGGACCGATCCCGATGCTCGCGTCGAGCCCCGTCTCTTGCTTCACGGCATCCCGGATCTGTTCGGCCACGGGCAAGAGCGAACCAGGATGCAGGCGGTCGGTGCCCGAAAAATCCAAGTAGGCCTCGTCGAGCGATGCCATGACCACCACCGGCGAGTACTCCCGGAGAATGTTCCGTACCGTCTTGGACGCGGCCCGGTAGTGCTTGAACTCTCCTTGAACGAACGTCGCCTCGGGGCAGAGCCGCACCGCTTGCGCGATCGGCATGCCGGAGGCAATCCCGAAGCGCCTGGCGCCATACGAGGCCGACTGCACCACGCCGCGTTGGTCGCGGCGCCCGCCAACCACGAGCAGGTCGACCTCGCGCAGCTCGGGGTTCTGTTGCCGACACACTTCGACGAAGAAGGCGTCGAGATCGAGGTGGAGTATCCGGGTCGTCACGGCTTCGATGATTCTCTCTGGACGAGTCCGCGAGGGACGTCGCCTCTGAGTACTTAGACCAGGTGGATCGCGGTCGCCTTGACCGTGGCCACGAGGCGGTCGCCCGCCGCGAGCCCCATGGTCTCGGCCGACTGGGTGGTCACCGCGGCGAGCAGCCGCCGGCCCGCGTCGAGATGCACGTAGGTCAGCGGACCGGCGCGCTCCATGCTGAGCACGACTGCGGCGAGGTGGTTCCTGGCCGAGCTGGCATGGGACTCCCGGCTCAGGACGAGGTCTTCCGGCTGGACTACCGCGTGAGCCGGGCCTTCACGGTCTGCGATGACGTCGAGCGCCAAGCCATCGCTCCGAAATACTGCGGGAAATGTCTTCGTGTCGGTGCCAACCGGGCCGCTGCGGGTCACCAGTCCCGCGATGACATTGGCTGCCCCGATGAAGCGCGCGACAAACGCCGAGTTTGGATAGCGAAACACCTCTTCTGGTGTCCCGCGTTGGACGATCGCTCCGTCCGCCATGACCGCAACCACGTCCCCGAGCCGGAGCGCCTCGTCGAAGTCGTGGGTGACTTGAAGCATCGTGATGTCCTGGCTCTCATGAACGGTCCGGAGCAGTTGCCGCATGTCCTGGCGCGTGGCCGGGTCGAGCGACGCGAAGGGCTCGTCCAACAGCAGCGTGCGCGGGCGCGGGGCCAGGGCCCGGGCAAGCGCCACCCGCTGCGCCTCGCCGCCGCTCAAATTTCGTACCCCGCGCTCCAGGAGGTGCTCGATGCCAAGGCCTGCCGCCAGCTCGTGCACCCGCGCCTGCCGTTCCGCCTTCAAGTGCCGGGACTGTATCAGGCCGTACCCGATGTTGTCCGCAACCGTGAAGTGCGGGAAGAGATGGTAGCGTTGGTACACCACTCCCACTCCCCGGCGTTCGGGCGGGCGGTTGGTCACGTCTTCGCCTTGCACGGTAATCCGGCCGCTCTGGATCGGCGCAAGCCCCGCCACTGCCTCCAGCAGGGTCGTCTTCCCCGAGCCGCTCGGCCCGATCACGAGGCCATAGCCTCCGCGCGGCACTTCTAGGCTGATGTTCCTCAGCTCGAACGTGCCCACGCGGAGGCCGACTCCTTCCAACCGAATCACTCGAGCTCCCGGGTGTCGAGCAGCCGCACGATGGCGAAGACGGTCAGCGCAACGAGCAAGAGGATAACCGCGGCGGGAATGGCTGCCGCCAACCCGAACGAGGTGAACCGATCGAACACGTAGATGCTCGCCACCTTCGGATTGTAGGTGATCACGACAATCGCCCCGAATTCGCTCACGCTTCGCGCCCACGCGAGAACGGATGCGGCCACAACACCCCGCCCGGCCAAGGGGAGGGTGACCCGGCGAAAGGCGGTCCACGGGCGGTCGCCCAGCGACCGGGCCACTCGTTCGAGGTGGGGGTCTACGGCCGCGAAGGCCTCGCGGGCCCCGCTCACCAGGATGGGTGCCGAGACGAACAGCATGGCGGCGACGATGCCCGGCACATGACTGACGAATTCAAGGCCGAGCTCGGCGAGGGCGCCTCCGAGCGGCGAGCGCCGACCGAGAAAGAGCACCAGGGCGATTCCGGCAACGGGGTGGGGTACCACCACCGGCAGGTCGATGATGCCCTGAAGCAAACGCCGCCCGGGAAACCTGGTTCGTGCCAGAAAGTACGCGAGGGGCACACCCAGGATGACGCCGATTGCGGTCGCGGTGGTCGCCGTGAGCAGCGTGAGCGCGATGGATTGGCCCAGCTCGGGATCCTGAAATGCCGCCATCAGGCCAGCGGGCGATGCCTTGAACAAGAGCCGGAGCAATGGTCCGACGATGAATAGGACCAGGATCGCGCCGAGGCCTGCCGTGAGCAGCGAACTCCACTGCATCCGTCGCATCACTAGTGGCTCCGTTGGAAACCGGACCAGGTTCGGCGGGGCATAGCCTTGAGAATTGGCGGCATTCGGGTAAGACTCACCCAATCTTCACACGAGATCATGGCAGCACCGTGAAGTTCCCATACTGGAGATAGAAGATGAAGCTCAGCGCCGCAATGCAGGACGCGATGAACCAGCAGATTCGAGTCGAACTCGAATCGGCCTACCTCTACTTGTCGATGGCGACTTTCTTCAGCCCGAAGAATCTGGGTGGCCTCGCCCACTGGATGCGGATTCAGGCACAGGAGGAAGTTAGCCATGCCATGAAGTTCATCGACCATGTCGAGGACCGTAGCGGTCGCGTGGCGCTCCAGGCCCTTGCCCAGCCGCGCCTCGAATTCGCGTCAGCGCTCGAGGTCTTCGAGTTTGCCGCCGCTCATGAAGCCGCCGTGTCGGCCCAAATCCATAGCCTGTACGACCTGGCCGCGAAGGAACGCGATTACGCGAGCCAGGCTCTCCTCCAGTGGTTCATTACCGAACAGGTTGAAGAGGAGAAGACCGCGGGTCAAATCGTCGAGACCCTTCGGATGGTAGGAGACAGCGCGCCCGGGCTCTTCATGGTCGATAAGGAGCTCGCGAGTCGCGCTACGGCACCGGCCTAGCCGCCCGGCTGGACTTCTCAATGCGAATCGGCTTTCTCGGGCTGGGGTCGATTGGACGCCCCATGGCGAGCCATCTGGTCGACCACGACCTGATCGTCTGGAATCGCACCACATCGGTGGCCCGTGCATTCGCGGCCCAGCATGGGGCAGAGTGGGCGGACACGCCGCGTGCCCTCGCCCACCGCGTCGATGCCGCCATTACCTGCCTCCCCACATCGGCCGAGGTGGCCGAGGTGCTCTGGGGGCCGGACGGGCTGGCAGAAGGACTTGCCCCGGACAGCCTGGTGGTCGATTGCACTTCGGGCGACCCCGCCAGCTCCCGGCAGATAGCCCAAGAGCTGGCGGGAAGGGGAATCAGCTTCGTCGACGCACCGGTGAGCGGAGGCACCAACGGGGCAGAGGCCGGGACCCTCACCGTGATGGTTGGAGGAACCGATGAGGCATTTGCCCGTGCCGCGGTGATTCTCTCGGCGTTCGCATCGAGGGTCGAGCACATCGGTCCCGTTGGCGCAGGGCACGCCCTCAAGGCCGTGAACCAAGCACTGTTGGCCACCAACATCCTGGCGCTCGGCGAGGGCCTCGCGGCGCTGGTCAAGGTGGGTGTCCCGGCGGCCCGCGCGGTGCAGGTGCTCAATGCTTCGAGCGGGCGGTCTTTTGTCAGCGAGCGGTTGATTCCCGACCGGGTGCTCTCGGGCGCGTGGCCCGCCACCTTCCGGCTCGCCTTGCTCGACAAGGACACCTCGATTGCCCTCGCCGTGCTCGAGGAGGCCGGCGTTCGAGGCCCGGTGCTCCACCGCGTGAGCGAGTTGCTGCACCACGCGCGGAATGAACTGGGCGAGGAAGCCGACTACCTCGAGGCAATCAAGCTGAACGAGCGGGAGGTCGGCGTGGAGATCAGGGAATGACTCGGCCGCCCCAAGCTACACCCCTCGTCTCCATCACTGGAATCGCGCCCTCTCCCGGTCCCGTACTCGTCCTCGTGGAGCCGCAAGACATCGTGAACATCGCGAGCGCTGTCCGAATCGCCAAGAACTTCTTGCTTGGCCCTATCCGACTGGTGCGACCGCGGGTATTCGATGCCTACCGCATCGAGGGCATCGCCCACAACACCGCGGACGTCGTCGAGCAGATCGAGCTTCACGATGACCTGGGCTCCGCACTCGGAGATTGCGTGTATTCGGTCGCGCTCACGGCCAGAGAGCGGGCGGCGAAGCGGCGGACCCTCACGCCCTGGGATGCGGCGCGAGAGTTGACTCAACGCCGGGTCGAAGGTCCGGTGGCAATGGTGGCGGGTCGGGAAGACAAGGGACTGACCAATGCCGAGCTCGATTCATGTCACGGGATGGCGGTGATTCCCACCTCTCCCGCCTACCGCTCGCTCAACTTGGCGCAGGCCGTGGCCATCATGAGCTACGAAGTATGGCGGGCGCGCACCGAAGGCCGCGTGGTCCGGAAGCCGCCTCGCCGGGCGGCCGGTCCGGCTCCTGGCGCTCAATTGGACCAGCTCTTTGCCGACTGGGAGCGGGCGCTCTGGGCCATCGATTTCTTCAAGACGCGGCAACCGGACGCGGTGATGCGGTCGTTGCGCGAGATGGTCTTCCGTGCCGACTTGGATGGACGCGAGGCTGCGCTCTTCAGGGCCATGGGCATCGAGGTCTACCGCTATTTGGAACGCGTCGGGGCGCCGGTGGCGGGCCAGAAACCGTCCGAGAACGAAAGCGAGCGGTGATACGGGGCCGCCGCATCACCGCTCTGGCTCGCCGGTCCTACCGGGCCCAACGCAGTCGCAACTTGCTCTCAGACCACGGCCGGGGGCGAGTTCTCTGGATTGGTAGTGGAGACGACGGGTCCATGCCGCAGTGCACAGGACCGGGGGTCCTAATTACCTTCTCTGGTGCTTTGCCGGAGCCCTCGTTTCGAATTGGAGCGTCTGCGTGGGGAAATCATCATCGTTTTGGAGGGGCAACCTCTACCAAGACCCCTCCACCCCGCCGTATCGACATGCTCCCTACAAGCAACTTCCAACCAACAGCGCTAAGCGATTCCGTCTGCTTCGGGAGGGTCTCAGGGGCGAAAAGGGTATCGGCGAGAACGTGAGATACCTGGGGCCCAAGTGGCACTGGGCCTGGGAATATGTGCTGGGCAGTCGGAAGCTGTGCTGGCTCCATGTCATGAAATCGGGCGTCAGCGCCACATTCACCCTCACCGATTACGAGGGGCGCAAAGCCGGTGAGCTGGCCCGCTTGAACGAAGAGGTGGAGCAGGCCATTCGCGAGGGACAGCGAACCGGCCCGGTCAAGTGGTGCACGATCGATATCAGCGACAAGCGGGTTGCCGACGCGTTTCTCGGATTCATTCGGAAGAAGATGGGATGGGTGCGGACCGAGACGCCGACGCTGGCGAACCGGCGGGTATCGGGCGGGTGACGGTCGAGTGGCACGGGCAGTCGGGAGGTCGGGTTGGTCCGTGCGCCGCTGGTCGCGGCGCGGGTGAGACGCTCAGGGTTGTCACGCCGGTGAAGGGTCGTATACTATTGCGTCCCGGGTGGCCCGGGCGGCCGAACGGAGCGCGCGAAACTCCGCCCCGTGATTCACTTTACAGCTGATCTTCAATTCTCGACCGCGACCGATCATGCGCAAGCTGGTATTGGCCCTAGGCGGTAGTGTGGTGTTTGCCCTGGTTGCCTGGCCCATTTGGCGGGGGGCCACGGGTGCCCAGGCAGGTGCGGTGGCGATGGACTCCACCACGGCATGGGTTCTCGCCGCCGGGGATACTGCGGGCCTCCCTGGCCCGCGCCAGCCCATTTTTTTCCGTCACGACGTCCATTCCGGCCAATACAAGATTCCTTGCCAGTACTGTCACTACTCCGTCAGCGCGTCGTCGGAGCCCGGTATTCCGAGCCTCCAGACATGCATGGGATGTCACCTGGTCCTGGCCGGCGCCGATAGCGCCACGCGGACCGAAATCCAAAAGGTGCGAGACGCGTACAACGAAAAAAAGCCAATGGAGTGGGAGCGGGTCCATGCGCTTGCCCGCCACGCCCGCTTTCCTCACATGAGCCACATCAAAGTCATGGGACCGAACGCGTGCGGCAGTTGTCATGGTGATGTTGCCCGGATGCCCCAACTCTTCAAGGTCAACAACATCTCGAACATGGGGTGGTGCATCGACTGCCACGTGGCCATGGACAAGTCCCGCGATTGCTCGGTGTGTCACTACTAATGTCCACCGCCACCTAGGCGAGGAGACTCGATGGCCGCGGACGATACTCCGAACCCGAGCGACGGTATGGACCGGCGGCGGTTTCTCACCGTGCTGGGCGTCGCGGGAGGCGGTAGCGCCGTCCTATCGGGGTGCTCCACCGACCGGATTCAGAAACTCGTTCCCTACTTGATCCAGGACGAGGATCAGGTGCCCGGCATCGCCACGGTCTATGCCAGCACCTGTACCGAGTGCTCGGCGGGGTGCGGCATTCACGTCAAGACGCGTGAGGCCCGTGCCATCAAGTTGGAAGGGAATCCGAACCACCCGGTGAATCACGGCGCCATCTGCGCCCGGGGACAGGCAGCTCTCCAAGGCCTGTACAATCCGGCGCGCCTCACTGGGCCGATGGCGCGCAATGCCGACGGATCCTTCAGCCCCGTGACCTGGGACGACGCGATCCAGCGTTTGAATCAGCATGTGTCGCAAGCCGGGGCACGCACGGCGGTCATCTCCGGGGCCGGCCCGGGCACCTTTACCGATTTGCTGGGGGAGTGGACGGCGGCCCTCGGCGGCCGTGTAGTCCGCCACGAGCCCTTCGACTATGAGCCGCTGCGAGCCGCAAATCGCCAGGTGTTCGGAACCGATGGCGTCCCGACTCATGATTTCGGGAGCGCTAAGTACATCCTGGCATTCGGCGCCGACTTCCTGGAAACCTGGCTGTCTCCGGTAGCACACCAGCAGGGCTTTGCCCAGGCCCACGGCTATCGTGACGGCGAGATGGCGAAATTCGTGTCGCTCGCCCCTCGGATGTCGCTGACCGGCATGAACGCGGATGAATGGCACCCCATCGCGCCTGGTTCTGAAGCCCTGCTGGCGCTGGCCATGGCCAATGTGATCTTGTCTGAACGCACCGGCGCGCCAGCAGATGCCAACGCGCTGCGTGGCGTGGTGGCCCCCTTCACCACGGAGCGGGCGGCGAGGGACACCGGGGTCGGAGAAGACACGGTGCGGCGGTTGGCCCGCGAATTTGCTTCGGCCCAGCCCAGCCTAGCCGTTGCCGGAGGGGTGGCGAGCCAGCACCGAGGAGCCGTGGAGGTCTGCGCCGCGGTGAATGTGCTCAACTACGTGGCCGGCAACATCGGTCGGACCGTGCGCTTCGAGCAGCAGCTCGCGACGGCGGACGGATATGCGGCGCTGGACTCACTGGCAACCGCCATGGATGCCGGCCAGGTGTCGCTGCTCATCGTGCACGAGGCGAACCCGGTCTACACGCTGCCCACGTCCACCGGCTTTGCCGACAAGATGGCCAAGGTCGGGTTCAAGGTCTCCACGGCATCGGTCCTGGACGAGACGGCGGCGCTGGCAGACCTGATCCTGCCCAACCACCACGCCCTCGAGCGCTGGGACGACCTGCGTCCGCGCTCCGGTGTGCATTCGCTGATGCAGCCCGTCATGCAGCCGGTCTTCGATACCCGTGCAACCGGTGATGTGCTGCTCCAGGTGGCGCGAGCGGTTGGCGGTCCGTTAGCGCCGTTCGCCGCCCCGTCGTTTGCAGCGTATCTCAAAGATGCCTGGCGGGGGCTGGCCCAGGTGCGCGGCAGCGCGGACGCCGAACAGTTTTGGGTCGATGCCCTTGGTGCCGGCGGTGTGTTCGAGCCCACTCTGCCGGCCGTGCCGATCGCGCTGGCGCCGGGTGCGGCTCGGGTCGGGTACTCGCCACCGGAATTCGACGGCGATGGAGACCTCGTCTTTGCGCCCTATCCGTCGGCCATGCTGTTCGACGGACGAGGCGCGAACAAGCCCTGGCTGCTCGAGAACCCCGACCCCGTCACCAAGATCACCTGGCACTCGTGGGTCGAGCTCCATCCGGAGACCGCAGAGCGGCTCAACGTCCGTGAGGGTGAGATCCTCCGCCTGAGCTCGCCGCATGGCGCGATCGAGGCCCCGGCCTATATCTACCCCGGCATGAATCCCGGAGTCCTGGCGATGCCGTTGGGGCTTGGCCACACGGCCTACGGGGAATACGCCAAGGGGCGGGGGGTGAACGCACTCGACCTCCTCGGGCCGGCCAACGGTACGGGCTTCGTGCCCTACCTGTCGACCCGGGTCCGCGCCGAGCCCACCGGCCGGTACCAGAAGGTTGCCAAAACCGAAGGCAATCCGAGGCAGCTCGGGCGGGGCATCGCCGAAGCGATGCCGCTCGAATTGGCCCGCCAGGGCCTCTCGGTCGAGGCGGCGCATTATGCGGAGACCGGAGGCGAGCACCACGAGGTGAATACCGAGCGCGAGGTCGAAGCAATTGCCGGGTTCCGGGAGAGCCAGCAGGAGAAAGCTCGCAAGGGAGGGTATGAGGGCGACCATCCCCGCTGGGGCATGGTTATCGATCTGGCCCGCTGCACGGGGTGCTCGGCATGCGTCACAGCGTGTTACGCGGAAAACAACATCCCGACGGTGGGCCAGCAAGAAGTCTTGCGGGGTCGTGAAATGAGCTGGATGCGGATCGAGCGGTATTTCGAGGGTGGCGAGGAACCCGGCGAGCCGCTCGAGGCACGCTTCGTCCCCATGCTCTGCCAGCACTGCGGCAACGCCCCCTGCGAGCCCGTGTGCCCGGTGTATGCGTCCTACCACACGGCCGATGGGCTCAACGGCCAAGCCTACAACCGGTGCGTGGGGACCCGGTACTGCGCCAACAACTGCCCGTACAAGGTCCGCTACTACAATTGGTTCGCCTATAACGACCGCGCATTCCCGGATCCGTTGGAGCTTCAGCTGAACCCCGACGTGACCGTGCGGGCGCGTGGCGTCATGGAGAAATGCACCTTCTGCGTCCAACGCATCCGTGGGGCGCAGAACCAAGCCAAGCTGGAGGACCGCGACCTGGCCGACGGTGATGTCGTTCCGGCCTGTGGGCAAGCCTGTCCGTCGCAGGCCATCGTCTTTGGCGATCTCAACGACCCGGCGAGCCGTGTGTCGGAGGCCGCGCGCAACCATCGCGGGTACCATGTGTTCGAGGACTTGAACGTGCGACCGTCGGTCATGTACCTGGCCAAGGTCCGGCATGAGCGGGAGGCGTAGCGCGTGGCGACCTTAGCGCACGAGCACGCGGTACCGACCCAGACGCACGCCGAGGTGACGCGCGACGTGATCGCGACCCTGGGCAAGCCGAGCCGGGGCTACGTGCTCATGTTCGTCGGCGCGGTGACCCTGTTCCTCATCGGGCTCGCGACGTTTGTGGCCCTCGTGAAGGAGGGTCTGGGACTGGCCGGGTACAACCCACCCGTGATGTGGAGTGTGTACATCACGACCTTCGTCTTCTGGGTGGGTATCGGCCACGCCGGGACCCTGATCTCGGCCATTCTCTATCCTCTTCCGCTCGCCGTGGCGTACGGCGGTCTATCGCGCGACCGAGGCGATGACGGTCTTCGCCATCATGACGGCCGGCGTTGTTCCCGATCATCCACATCGGCCGGCAGTGGGTCTTCTACTGGTTGTTGCCGTATCCCAACCAGCGACTGCCTGTGGCCCAACTTCAAGTCCCCGCTGATGTGGGACGTGTTCGCCATCGGGACCTATCTGACCGTGTCCACCACGTTCCTAGTGGTCGGGTTGGTACCCGACATCGCGGCGGTACGGGACAAGGTGTCAGGGCTGGCGCAAGAAGCTCTACGGGTCGTTGGCGCTCGGCTGGACGGGGAGTGACCGTCAGTGGCGTCACTATTCGCGTGGGTACCTGTATCTCGCCGCCCTTGCGACCCCGCTCGTGTTGTCGGTGCACTCCGTCGTGTCGTGGGACTTCGCGGTGAGCATCGTGCCGGGATGGCACGGGACCATCTTCGCACCCTACTTCGTGGCCGGGGCCATCTACTCGGGCATCGGCATGGTGTTCACCTTGCTCATTCCGCTGCGCAAGGTCTTGAAGCTCGAGCACATGATCCAGGAGCACCATTTCGACAATCTGGCCAAGCTCACCCTGCTCACGGGATCGATTCTCTTCTACGCCTATGCGATGGAATACTTCATCGCGTGGTACAGCGGCGTGCCGTGGGAGCAGACTACGTTCTATCTTCGGGCCTTCGGCCCCATGTGGTGGGCCGGCTGGACCATGATCATCTGTAATGCCTTCGTGTCCCAGCTGCTGTGGTTCAAGACGATCCGCACCAACGTGACCGCCCTGTTCATCATTTCCATTTTCATCAATATCGGGATGTGGTTCGAGCGGTTCGTCATCATCGTGTCGTCGCTGCGCAACGACTTCGATCCGTTTGCCTGGGGCCAGCTCACGCCAACTTGGGCCGATTGGGGCGTCCTCGCGGGATCATTCGGATGGTTCCTGATGTATTTCCTGCTGTTCGCTCGGACGTTCCCGATCGTCGCGATCCAGGAGATCAAGGAGATGATTCCCATGCCGCGGAAGCGACCGGGAGGGTCGCACTAGATGGGCAAGCCCGTCCCCGGCGTGTTGGGCTCCTTCGTCCATATCGATGCCGCGACGGACGCCATTCGCGCGCTCAAAGCCAGAGGCTACTCCGATCTCGCGGTGTATACCGCGGCTCCCAACCATGAAGTCGAAGAGGCCCTGGCGCACCGGGTCAGCCCCGTCCGCCTGTTCACCCTCCTTGGGGGACTCACCGGGTGCGCCGCGGGCTTTGCCATGACGATCTGGATGTCGAATGACTGGCCGATACTCGTGGGAGGGAAGCCGATCGCGTCGATTCCGCCCTATGTGGTGATTGCGTTCGAGTTGACGATTCTCCTGGGCGCCCTGAGCACGGTCGCGGGCATGATCATCCTTCCCCTCCTCAGGCCGACGCGGGGGTATATGTACGACCCGCGCTTCTCCGACGATCAGGTGGGAATCTTCGTGCCCTGCGGCGCCGACCGCGCTGCGGAGGTCCAGGCCGTGATGACCCGCGCGGGGTCCGTCGAGGTGCGCCATGAGACCGGCTAACGACCTCCGCGCCGTCCTCCTTGTGCTCGTCCTCGGTTCCGCCGGCTGCGGCTGGTGGTACAACGACGTGCCGTCGCCCGACGACCTCTGGCACCGGGTCCCGTGGTTCGACCATATGCTGGGCTCCCGGGCGGTGTACCCCTACAGCAGCGCCGCCGTGCCCCGCATGACGGTGGCCGGGACCGTCCCGGTCGGCGGCACCGAAGTCGACTATTTCCCGGACTGGCAGCGAGGCAACACCGATCGGGCCAACAGCCTGCTGAACCCGACGACCGATCTCACCGCGAGCCTCGCGCGCGGCGACACGCTGTTTCACACTTTTTGCCTGACTTGTCATGGTCAAACGGGCACTGGTGATGGCCCCGTCGGACGGAAGATCGGCAGCTTGTCGCTGGTGTCGGCCCGGGCCCAAGGGCTGTCGGACGGCTACATCTACAGCATGATTCGGTACGGACGTGGAATCATGGGCCAATATGGCGACAAGATCTACCGCCCCGAAGACCGATGGGCGGTGGTCAACTACGTCCGCCACCTCCAGCAACAGGCCGCTGCGCCTGAGCTCCCCCAATGACCGGTCCCACAGTCCGCCATCGTCTGGTGGAGCATTCGGTGACCGGTCGCTATGGTCTGATGTTCGGCCTCGGGGCGCTGCTCGCGGTGGTCGGCATCGCCGGGTTCCTCCTGGCCCTGTCCCAAGGCCAGGCAGATCGTGCCTGGCATCTGTTCCATGTGAACTGGCTTTACTTTACCGGACTGGCCGGTGGCAGCGTGGCCTTGGCCGCGGTGCATAAGGTGGCCAATGCCAAATGGTCGGGGGTCATCCTCCGGTTCGCGGAAGCCGCGGTTGCGTTCTTCCCAATTTCATTCATCGCGTTTCTGCTGATCTTCTTCGTCGGATACGAACATATCTATCCCGACTTCCACGGCCTCGGCCACGGGAAGGAGCTGTGGCTCTCATTCCCTTGGATGGTCGGACGGCTTGCCGTCGGGCTCATGGCGCTCTTCCTGCTCGGGTGGGCGTTTGTGCGCGCGGACCTCTTGCCCGATGTGCACGAGGCACAGTCATCGGTGTCCGGGTCCCGCCGGCAACGCTATCTCCGCATGGCTGAGGCCTACAAGGATACGCCGGAGACCCGCACGGCGCATGAGGTCAAGAT
Organism: uncultured Gemmatimonadales bacterium; assembly: GCA_963815325.1. Taxonomy (GTDB): domain Bacteria; phylum Gemmatimonadota; class Gemmatimonadetes; order Gemmatimonadales; family GWC2-71-9; genus JABDII01. The sequence goes on along the minus strand of CAWFGG010000002.1, from coordinate 499,257 downwards.
CCACCGCCTCGCGCCCATCTACATTCTCGTCTACGTCATCGTCTTCAGCGTACTGGCCTTCGACGGCATCATGGCGCTGCAGCCCCACTGGTTTTCGAACCTGCTGGGGGGCTTCTACTTCATGGGCTCCTTCCTGGGCGCACACATGCTGCTCGCGCTCCTCGTGTTCTATGCCGGGCGGCAGACCGGGGTCGGAATCCTGATCTCGCCCAAGCAGCGGCATGATCTCGGCAAGCTGTGTTTCGGCTTCACCGTGTTTTGGGCCTACCTCATGTGGGCGCAGTTCCTGGTCATTTGGTACGGCAACCTGCCGGAAGAGACCGGCTTCGTCTTTGCCCGACTGTGGGGGCCGTGGCTTCCGGTGGGGAAGGCGGTGTTCGTGGGCCTGTTCCTCATCCCGTTCTTCGGCCTGCTCGGGGTTGCGCCGAAGAAGTGTCCCCTGACCCTCAGCCTGTTCTCGATAATCAGTCTCACGGCGCTTTGGCTGGAGCGGTACCTCTTGGTGATGCCCTCCGTGACCCGGGAGTTCGGCCCTGTGGTTGGCCTGCCAGAGGTGAGCACGACCCTGGCCTTTCTGGGGCTCTTCCTCTTTGCTTATGCGGTGTTCGCCAGGACCTATCCGATGGTCTCACCCCGCCTCGCCGAGGTTACTCTGGCGCGGGAGACCCACCACGAGACCATCGAGTACGAACACGAAGAGGCACCGGAAGACTACGTGAGCGAAGAGATCATCGAGCACGACCTGCACCCCGATCAGTAGTCCGGACACCCATCACTGAAGTCCAGCGCCCCTCCGGAGGTCGACTCCGGAGGGGCGCTGGATATGGAGATCGGGTGGTCCTGCCTAGTGCACCTTCAAGAGGAAGGCCCTGAGGGAGTCGATCGGGACACTGCCGTAAATGGCCAGCATCCGATCGTCCTGCCGTGTGCCGGAGTTGTCGTTCATCTCGACGCTGGCCGTGACGGTCGGTCCGCTTTGGTGAGAGAGCAGGTCAGAGACCTTGGCAATCGGTCCTTCCACCGTCTGGATCATCTGTCCGGAACTCAGCCGCTGTGCCACCACCGTCAGCGGTTTACCGCTACCCTGTTCGTCGCCCTGCACCTGGACCGTGACCACTGGAAGTCCTTCGACCCGCGGTATCCACGCATCCGATTCGGCTTGCGCCCCGTCCCAGGAAACCGAACGCCACAGCCCCGCCGTCGGAAGATCACCGGCGAGCTGCTGCACCGGAATGATCTCGACCCGGAGCGGCTCGGTCGGAATGCCCTCCGCGACGGATTGGAATCGGTCGGTCACCGGCGCGAGGCTGGTGTCGGGCGTCCTCGGCTCGGGCTCCCGAGTCGGCGCGGGAATGCGACGGGGCTCGGAGGCCACCTGAGTCTGAGATTCCCGGTCAGGCACCTCGACCTGGGAGGCCGGAAGCGACTCGGGCATGGCCACCCGCGCTGTGGGCAACGGGGCCACGGCCACCGTCGGGGGCGAACCCGCGCCTATCCACGAGTTGGCGATCCAGCCAAGTCCCAGGGCCAAGGAAATGCTGGCGGCCCACCCGACAGCGCGAACGATCCGGCGCCTTTCCAGGACCCGGGCCTTGGCCTGGGCCCGGAGGTCGTCGAATGCAGGCTTGATGCGGCGGGGCGGAGCGAGCGCGGCCAGAAGGGCGGTCGTCCGGTCTCTGAGGGCTGCAATGCCGTCGCGAGCCTGGCGGCACGCGGGGCACGAGGCGAGGTGGCTCTCGATCTCGACGCACTGCGACCGGCTCAGGGCTTGGTCGAGATAGGCGTGAAGCTCTTCTTCAGGAATGTGCCGCATGTCTCTCAGCTTCTTGTCGGTCAAAGGCATCCACCAGCCGGCGCCTCGCACGAGCGAGTGTCGTTCCCACCGCACCGACCGCCAGCCCCGTCTGTTCCGCGATTTCGGGGTAGCTCATCCCGGCGTCCCACAACAACAGCACTTCTTGATCCCGTGGGGTCAACGCATGGAGCGCCTCGCGCATCCGCTCGAGCTTTTCGTTGTGCTCGACGAGGTCTTCCGCCGAGCGCTGCGGCGACGTCAACGGCGTCGGGTCGCTCTTGAGGAGTGTCAGGTGCCGCTTCCGCCGAACCGCCGCGCGGGCCTCGTCGCGGGCCAAATTGGCCGCGACGGCGAAGACCCAGGCCCGCGGCTTGTCCGGGTTGTGCTTCATGGCGCGGACGAACACCTCCTGAGCCAGATCTTCGGCGCGATCCGGATCCCATACCTTGCGGTACAGGAACCGCACCACGGCGGCGTAGGTGGTCTCGTAGAGGTTCTTGAGATCGTCGGTCACCCAGCGGACTCCCTGGAGTTGTCGGAAACGGCTACCGTCGCAGCGGCCACCTTGTGAGACGACCCATCTCCATGATATTGCACAATCTGGACCGCGCCTCGGCGGTCAGCGCCGCCGCCGTTTCAGGAAGACGCATCCGGTGTGGAGGTTCGGGTCCTTGGGCGGCCAATCGAAGCACAACGAGGGCTTGGCCGTCCGGCCATCGGCCCGTTTGCGGCCGTGGAGCGTGCAGGCGACTCCATCCTCTTCCAAATATCCGCAGGCGGAGATGATCTCGACTTCGACCGCGTCCTCCTCCTCGCGCTCGAATTTGCAGAGGTAAGGTGGCTTCCGCGTGCGCAGCAGCGTCTCGAGCTTGGTCTGTCGTTCGGTGCAGAGAATCTCGATGATCAGATCGCGACAACAGGCCGCGCCCCTCGTGTTGTCCCCGGTGCGGCACGGCGCTCCCAAGCATGGGTTGTCCTCAGCGACGACGGGAAGGCGGCGTGCGGGCATGGGGAGGCGGCGCTCCACCATCTTGTGACGGTCCATGATGACGAAGCGGTCGTTGCCGGCTTGACGAACATGGCGGGTGCGCCTCCGCTCGGGCGGGTGTGGCCCTGTGAAACCGTGCGCCGCGCACGTGGCACCGCCCTCTCCCGGCTTGAAATACCGACATGGCACGTGGAGGACGGCATCGGCCAGGAGGTCGTCATCCTCCACGTACACTTTTCGGAATGAGACCCGTTCCGTGTGACCCAGAAGCCACGTGCCGTCGTGGTCTATCTCGTGGGGATCGTCGCCTTCGAACGTCCCGACCCGAATGGTGACCGGCAGCGAGGTGCACTGCCGTCCCAGGGCGCGGCACGGTGGGGTGAGCGGCACAGGCAGGGCTCCGGAGCAGGGTAATCCAGCAATATAGAACGACTTACACGCCGTGGCGAGCCTTGAACCCGGGCCTTGTTCAATGCCTCTGCCAAAACTCGAACCTCCGCCTTATCTTTGTGAACTGATTCACAAACCGAATATCCGTTCTGGAGGACTGAATTTCATGCGCATCAAGTTCTTGGCTCTTGGTCTCATGTTGGTCGGTGCGGCATGTGGTGGCGGCGGTGAGCGTCCGGCCCAGCAAGAGGCCGCGCAAGGCACGCCGGCCGCGACACCGGCTGCAGTTCCGACGGCAAACGCGGGCGAGCAGGTGTATAACAACGTCTGCGTCGTTTGTCACCAGCCGGGTGGTACGGGGATGCAGGGCGCATTCCCACCGCTTGCAGGGTCGGCCGTGGCAATAGGGGATCCCGCAGTATCGATTCGTATTGTGCTCCATGGATTGAGTGGCGAGATGACCCGGGGCGGCGTGACCTACAACGGCGTGATGACGCCATGGGGTAGCCAGCTCTCGGATGCGGATGTCGCGAATGTCATGACCTATGTGCGCTCATCGTGGGGCAACAGCGCGCCAGCCGTGACTGAGGCGCAAGTCACCGAGGTTCGGACTGCGTCCAAGGCTCGCGCCGAACCGTTCACCACGACCGAGCTGGGGATTAAGTAGGACCGCAAATGGCCAGGGTGCGAGTGATACGTCCGGCCGCGTCACTGGCCATCCTGGCGGTGGCGCTGGCGGGTTGCGGGAAGGAGCCCGCCTCGCAGGCGGACGGTTCGTCCCGAGTCGCCGCCACGTCGGCGGGGGTTCACGACGTCGATATGGTGTTCGACGGCTCGAGCTATCACTTCGTGCCTCGCGACCTGACCATTCGAGCGGGCGACATCGTGCGGTTCCACAACAGAAGCGGCGGGCCTCACAATGTGTCCTTCTGGCCTGACAGCATTCCGGCGGGAGCCGCTTCGGTGCTGCAGAATGCCATGCCGAATCAGATGAGCCCGCTGGTTGGCGAGATGGTGGTCACGCCCGATGAGACCTATGAAATCTCGTTCGGTGGGGCCCCGGCCGGCATCTACAAGTACTACTGCCTACCGCACCTCCAGCTCGGGATGGTTGGCGTGCTGACCGTGGAGTCGTAGGCTAGGGCTTCAAGTACGAAGGGCCTGTCACACCCGAGCGCCCGTCACCGCATCCGGCGACGGGCGCTCGTGCTGCGTCCGGGAGCCGAGCGATGTTGCCCAGGCGACCACGCCGATGACTCCGGCAACCAGCAATCCGGCTAGAACGTCCACGGCGTAGTGCATCTGAGTGTAGATCACGCCAACGGTCAGGAGCGCCGTGGGCAGGAGCATCCAGAGCCCCAGGCGCGGAGCGCCTTGAAACGCGGCGATGGTCGCGACGACGGTCGCCGCCACGTGCGAGGACGGGAAGGCCGCGCCGAACGAGCTGCCCTCGGCCAAGGTGGCGTAGACCAGCCGTGCCGGGAGGTTGTCGATGAAGCCCATGTCGGGGCGCGCGAACTCGTAGTAGGGTCCCGCCACCGGAAAGAAGATGAACGCGAGGTAGCAAGCCAGGAACGTCGCCATCACGAGGAACACCGTTCGGCGCACGTTCATCCGGTCACGGCGCCATGCGAAGTAGGCCACGGGCAGGGGGACGAGCACGTAGTACGACAAGTAGGCGCCGTGCAGGACCGACGACCACCCGGCGCTCGGCGCGGCCTTCCACCACTCGCGGCTCACCTGTAGACCGAACAGGCCCTGCTCCCATGCCTGGACGGTCCGATCGTGGGTTGCGGCGGCTCCACCGCCGTTCAACAGGTCGAGCGAGGCGTACAGGGCGAGCAAGAGCACGAGAGGGTACACCTCCCGCATCAGGCTGCCCACGCCCCTCAGTTTTGGGCGGATGAGGAGCAGGATGAGGACTGCCATGAGACTGTTGGCCGCCACGACTCCTATGGCACGCGGGTAGGCCGGCATGCGCACGAAAGCCACTGCAGTGGTGATCCCGAGGTAGGCGAATAGTAGGAGATCGACCGGGAGAAACCTTCGGGTCACAGCCATCCCGCGTTGCGGTACCAGGCGGCGGTGTCCGACAGTCCCGCCGCGAGATCGTGCGCTGCATGCCACCCCGTGTCGCGCGTCAACGAGTCGGGATCCGCGGTCCAGGCCGGCTGGAAGAACTCATTCGCCTTATCCGGATTGAGCACGGTCGCTCGGCCGGCCAACCCGGCGATCGCGGCCGTCACGCGGAGCAGTGGCCGGGCCAAGCCTGCTGGCAGACGCAGCGGCCGCACCCGCTTACCGAGCGCTCGTCCGATGTGCCCGATCAGTTCCGCGCTGGTGAAACTGGCTGGGTGGCAGGCGTAGTACGTCTGACCGATGGCCTGGCTTGGCCCGGCCACCGCGACCAGGGCCTCGGCCAGGTCCGGGCCGTACACCGCGGACAGTTCCTGCTGTCCGGACCCGAACACCGGCGCGATCCCGAGCCGAGCTACCTTGAACAACTTGAGCACTTCGCGGTCCCGCGGGCCGTACACGATGGGTGGGCGGACGATGGTCCAGTCGAGCGCGGTGTTCCGCACGGCATCTTCGGCCGCCAGCTTGCTGCGGCCGTACGCGGTAACCGGATGCGGTATCTCAGACCCGCGGAGCGGCTGGCCCGGCCGGCTCGGTCCCGCGGCCGCGAGGGATGACACCAAGACAAATCGTCCGACCCCGGCATCGCGCGCGGCCGCCAGCAGGTTCACCGTGCCTTCCCGGTTGGCCCGATCGAATTCCGCCTCGTGTCGTGCGGCGATGAGGCCGGCAACGTGGAAGACCACGTCCTGTTCCTTCGTGGCGGCCGCAAGCGCGCCCGCATCGTGCAGGTCGCCCACCACGAGCCGTAGACCGAGCTTGGCGAGAGGCGCCGCCCGCTGCTCGGACCGGACCAGCGCCGTGATCTCATTCCCGCCTCGATGCAGGGCTTCGATCAGGTGGTGTCCGACGAACCCCGTGCCGCCGGTGACCAGCACCTTCATACCGGGCGGTCGTACAGGCGGTATGTCTTGTAGCGGATGAAGCCGATCTTCTCCATCGCTGCGTTCATGGGTGGGTTGTCCTCCAGAATCCAGCCCGCCTCGCCCCAATGGATGTTCATCGCGTGACCGTGGGTCCACATCCAGTTGTAGAGCATGGCGTCGATTCCATTGCCCTGGAAGTCCGGGTGGACCCCGAGGAGGAGGATCCGAACCCGTGAAATTCGACGCCGGCGAATGTTCCACAGGAGCTTGAGTGCGGCTGGGAACATTCTCCCGTTGCGGTTGCCGCGCAGCACTTCGTTGAGATCGGGAATCGCAATCCCGAAGGCGATGACCTGACCGTCCTTCTCGACAAACGGCACGAGTTCGGGAACCACGACGGGCTTGAATTGCGTTGCGAGGTGATTGATCTCCCGCTCGGTCATGGGCACGAAGCCCCAGTTCACCTCCCACCCGTCGTTGTAGATGCGCTTGATGCTCTCCACATCTTCGTCGAACCGGGCCATGTCGATCGCGCGGACCGTGAGGCCCAGGCGCCTTTGAACCAGGTCGGCGCCCCGGGCTAATCGGCGGCCGAGCGGATCATCCGGGGCGGGGCCGTGCCCGTAATACACGAAAAGATCCTTGGCCTTCCGGAACCCGGCCTGTTCCAATAACGCGGCGTAATACGGCGGGTTGTGGGGCATCATGATCGTCGGCGGCGTGTCGAATCCTTCGACGAGCAAGCCGCATTCATCGTTCACGGAGAACGACATCGGGCCCCGCATGGTGTCACAGTCGCGTTCCCGAAGCCAATCGGCGGCGGTGGCGGTGAGGGCCGCGACAATCAGGGGATCGTTGACGGTCTCGAAGAAACCGAAGAACCCCACGCGGTCGTGATGGGTCTGGTTGTGGAGCTGATTGACGATGGCAGCGATTCGTCCGACGACCCGTCCGTCGCGTTCCGCCAGGAAGTACCCGGCCTCTCCGTGATCGAAGAACGGGTTCTTGCTCCTGGACAATAATGCCTGGACGTCCCGCCGGAGCGGCGGGGCCCACAAGGCGTCATCGGCGTAGTGCCGATACGGGAAATCGATAAAGGCCTTGAGGTCGCGGGAAGTCCGGACCGGTCGTACGTGCACGTGCTATATGACGCCGAATTCGCGGCCGATCTTCGCAAACGTCTCGAGGCAGTAGTCGATCTGTTCGGGCGTGTGCGTGGCCATCAAGCTCGTGCGGAGCCGGCACTCGGTGGCGGCCACGGCAGGCGGGGCCACCGGATTGGTGAAGACTCCGGCATCGTACAACTTCCGCCAGAACATGAACGTCCGTTCCATCGAGCCGATGAGGACCGGAACGATGGGCGTCTGGGTCGGACCGATGTCAAACCCGAGGCTCCGGAATCCGTCCTGCAGTCGGTGGGTATTCTCCCAGAGCCGAGCCCGGCGTTCCGGCTCCGATTGTAGCACTTCCAGGGCGGCGAGCACGCCGGCGGTGTTGGCCGGCGGCAGGGACGCGGTGAACATGAGCGGCCGGCTGTGGTGGCGCAGGAAATGGGTGACGCTTTCCGGAGCCGCGACGAACCCACCGATCGACGCGAGTGACTTGGAGAAGGTGCCGGCGATGAGATCGACTTCGTCGGAGAGTCCGAAATGAGCGGCCGTCCCATCACCCTTGGGTCCGAGCACGCCCAGCGAATGGGCGTCATCGACGGCCAGGGCGGCACCGAATTTCCGGGCGATCTGCAGCAGGCCCGGGATGTGGGCGATGTCACCCTCCATGGAGTACACGCCGTCCACGATGATCAACGCGGCGCGATCGCCGAGCTCGCGCTCCATCTTCGATTCCAGGCTGGAAAGGTTGTTGTGCCGAAACCGGATCGTCTCGCCGTAACACAACTTCGCTCCATCGACGATGGAGGCGTGGTCCAGTTTATCGAGGTACACGACATCGTTCCGGGCCACGAGTCCCGCGATCAAGCCCAGGTTCGCGCTGTACCCGGTCGAGAAGACGAGGCAGGACTCCTTGCCGAGGAAGTCCGCGATGGCCTGCTCCAGCTGCCCGTGCAGGTCGAGCGTACCGTTCAAGAATCGGCTGCCCGTACAGCCCGAACCATAGCGCTTGAGGGCGCACTCGGCTGCCTCGAGGACCTTGGGGTGGTGCGTCAGCCCCAGGTAGTTGTTGGAGCCCAGCATGATCCGCTTCTTGCCCTCGATCGTGACAACCGTGTCTTCCGATTCGGAAATGGGCTTGAAATACGGATAGAGGCCGGCTGCCTCGACCTCGCGGGCCTTGGTGAACAGCCTGCACTTTTCAAACAACGCGACTTGTTGCAGTGTTGGGCTCGTCACGTTCCCTCGAGAATGAGCTGAATATGTGACCAATAAAGGCCCTATGTAGCAAGGACGCATCAAGTTACCGAGAGGGCCCCTCCCACACAAGACGCAAGAGGGATTCCAGGGACGAGGGCCGATACGGAGGAGCTACCCGGTCGCACCATCGGTCCGGCCTCGTTCGCCACTAATCCCCAGCCATTACTATGCTTAGGCCTCGGGAACCGCACTGAGCGGTCCGGGTCAGGACACGACGTCGATTCCCCGAGCCTCGGGTGCTATGGGGTACCTGGTGGGGGTGCTATCTTGGGTACCGGCCAGGACAGACGACACACACGGGGCGTTAGCTCAGCTGGGAGAGCACTGCCTTTGCAAGGCAGGGGTCGCGGGTTCGAATCCCGCACGCTCCATGCGGTCAAACACCCGCTTGCGGGCTCTGCCGGGGACGTCACGGCAGCGGCCGAGCGTTGACCCTCAGCACCGGGGCATCCATAATTCCGCCCTGATCCCGCCCCCGACTTGCTTACCCGCACTACCTGTCGGGCTCGCCCGAGTTTAGCAAGGAGTCGACTAGATGCCATTCACCCTTCCGCCTCTCCCGTACGCCTATGATGCCTTGAAGCCGCACATCGACGAGCGGACGATGCAGGTCCATCACGACAAGCACCACGCCGGCTACGTCAACAACCTGAACGCGGCACTCGAGTCCCACCCACAGCTCGCCGCAAAGTCGCTCGACGCCTTGCTCGGTGATCTTTCGGCCGTGCCCGAGGCGATCCGCACGGCGGTTCGAAACAACGGTGGCGGACACGCCAATCACTCGCTCTTCTGGGGAATCATGATGCCGGGGGGCGCCAAGGCGCCGGACGGTCGGCTTGCCGATGCCATCACCAAGGCGTTCGGTGGATTCGACGAAATGAAAGCGGCATTTGGCAAGGCGGCGCTGACGCGCTTCGGGAGCGGCTGGGCCTGGCTGTGCGTCGATGCGTCGGGAAAGTTGACGGTCGAGAGTAGCCCCAACCAGGATACCCCGGTCATGGAGGGCCGCACGCCAGTGCTCGGCTGTGATGTCTGGGAACACGCGTATTACCTCCAGTACCAGAATCGCCGTCCCGACTACGTTGCGGCATGGTGGAACGTGGTCAACTGGACCGAAGTGGCGAAGCGGTACCAGGCCGCCAGCTGAGCCGTCCAGCCCCCGACACGCGCCCTTCTCGAGAGCCGTCCATGTCCTCGCCCGCCGTGGGGTCACCTGCTCCGGACTTCACGCTTCCCTCGACATCCGGAGCTGAAGTGACCCTTTCGTCACTGCGAGGGGACCGTGTGCTCATCGCCTTCTTCCCACTCGCGTTCACCACGGTGTGTACGGCGGAGATGTGCGCCTTGTCCGACCACTACGATCGCTTTCAGGAGGCCGGGACGGTTGTTCTTCCCATCAGTGTCGATTCCATTCCGACCCTGAAGGAGTTCAAGAGGAAGGAAGGGATGACGGTCGATCTGTTGAGCGACTTCAAGCGCGAGGTAAGCCGTCGGTACGGGACGTTGTCGGACGAAGCATTCCTTTCCCGGCGGGCGTACTTCCTTCTCGATCGGAAAGGAATCGTCCGGTGGTTTCACATCGAGGCGGAGCTGGGGCACTCGCGACCGGTCGACGAGTTGCTGAACCGCATTGGCGAGCTTTCCTGAAAGATGAGCCACGGCCTCCGCACCTCGCGCGTGGGGTCGATACTCCGCGGAGCGGGACAGATCCCGGGTCGATGAACGGCGACGTCTCTTCGCAGAGAAGGTAAATTCCTCTCATGTCCTCGGAGCCTGCCAGCGCTGACACCGGCCTCACGGTGGTCGGGGCTGTCGCGCGATTGCTCTCGAGCGGCCTCGGCGTGGAGGAGGCCGTGGCGGCGGCGGCCGCGCTCATGCACGAGCGCCTGCCGCTCGAGCGCATCCGGATTGTGCTCCGGCGGCCGCACGACGCGTCGCTCTGGTTGACGACCGCACCCACCCATCTCACGGCGCCGGGCAACGTCACGACCCTCGAGTCCGTTGAGCCCCTGTCCCCCGCTGCCAAGACCTTCGATCTCGTGCACCATGGCGGGCGGCTTGGCATCCTCGAAGCCGAATTCTCCCCGGGCACCGAGGGCTACGCGGATCAAGTCCTGACGATTCTGGCAGACCTGCTCGCTCCGTTCGTGGCAGCGATCCAGCTTTCCGAGCACCTGGCCTATGAGGTCGCCGTCAGAACGCGGGAGGTGGAGGAGCAGCGCCGCTTCACCGGTCTCATCATCGACAGTCTCCCCATCGGCCTCTACGTGGTCGACCGCGATTACCGCATCCAGATCTGGAATCGGAAGCGGGAAACCGGCACCCAGGGACTCCGGCGAGACGACGTGGTCGGACGTCGCATCTTCGAGGTCTTGACCCGGCAGCCGGCCGACCAGTTGAAGGCGGAATTGGATACTGTGTTCGAGACCGGGCAGATCAGCCAGCTCGAGATCGAAGTTCCCGCGGGCGAAGAATCGCGTTTTTTTCGCATCAGCAAGATCCCCATGCGGCTCGACGGGGAGCGCGTGTCGCATGTCATTAGCGTGGGTGAGGACGTTACCGAATGGCAGATCGCCCACCAACGGATCCTGCAAAGCGAAAAACTGGCCGCCATCGGCCAACTGGCGGCCGGGATCATGCACGAGATCAACAATCCTCTGGCGACCATCGGGGCGTGCGCCGCGGCAATCGAGGGTCGCCTTGGCGAAGTGGCCGGCCCCGCCCGCGGGTCGCTCAAGGAATACGCGGACATCATCGACCATGAGGTCCAGCGATGTACCGCAATCGTCGATGGGCTGCTCGACTTCAGCCGTCCCCGGAAAGGTGGAAAGACCAAGGCCCCCGCGGATGTCAACGAGCTCGTCGAGAATACACTGTTCCTGCTGAAGCACCACCAGCGATTCAAGCGGCTCACGGTGGTGCGCGAGCTGGCACCCGGCCTGCCGTCGGTTGCGGCCAATCCCGAGCAGCTGATTCAGGCCTTCATGGCGCTCATGCTCAACGCGCTCGATGCCATGGAACATCGCGACGGCAGCTTGACGGTCAGGACTCGACAGAACGCGCGCGGCGACGAGGTCATGGTGGAGTTCGAGGACACCGGGAGCGGCATCCCTCGCGCCGAGTTGTCGAAGATCTTCGAGCCGTTCTACACCACGAAGCCGCAAGGGCGGGGCACCGGGTTGGGTCTCTCGATCTGCTACGGCATCATCGAAGATCACATGGGGCGGCTCGATGTGGAGAGTCACCCCGGGTTTGGGACCATCTTTCGGGTCGTGCTTCCGATCCACGGTAAGGACGTGGCAGGGTGAAGATCCTGGTTGTCGAGGACGATCCGACCGTCGGCACCTATGTGCAGCGTGGTTTGGAGGAACATGGGCACCACGCCGACTTGGTCGACGATGGCCTCGAAGGGCTGCGCCTGGCCTCCGGCGGACAGTATGACCTGATCGTCCTGGATCTCAGGCTCCCCAACATGAATGGGCTCGAAGTGCTTCGGATGCTGCGGGATCGCGGCAAGACGACGCCGATTCTCGTGCTCACGGCACAGGATGCCGTGGACTTCAAAGTCCAGGCGCTTCGGGCCGGCGCCGACGATTACGTGACGAAACCGTTCGCCTTCGAGGAATTCCTTGCACGAGTGGAGGCGCTGAGCCGTCGGCCGCAGCAACTCCAACCCCCAACCCTGTCCGTGGGCGATCTGGAGCTGGACACCGGGACCCATCAGGTCCGGCGTTCGGGTGAGGTGATCGATGTGACGCCCAAGGAGTATTCCGTCCTCGAGTACCTCATGCGGCATGCAGGCCGAGTCATGTCCCGCACCCTCATTACCGAGTATGCCTGGGATTACCACTTCGATCCGGGCACGAACGTGGTCGACGTCGTCATCAATCGCCTGCGAAAGAAGGTGGACGCCAAACACAAGGCCAAGCTGATCCACACCGTTCGCGGGGTGGGATACGTGGTAAAGGAATAGCGTGGCGACGATCCGGCGGCGCCTCACGATCTGGTACACGGTCGCGCTCAGCGCGACCGTGCTGGCCTTCGGGGTGGCCCTGTATCTGGAGCGACGCGGTTCGATCCTTGCCGAGCTGGACGAACGGGTTCAGGTCGAGGGTCAATTCGTCGTGCAGTACCTTGCCCGCTCGTACACCGTACTTGGGCAAATCACCCGGGAAGGCCCGCCCCCGTTGCTTGGGGATACGCTCGATCCCCGCCGTGGCGGGGCCGAGGTGTACCGCCTGGAGCCCTCGGTTGGCGCGCCGCTGGACGGGCTCCGCGGGTTTCTCATCGTGGCCGATCGCAACGGGCACCAACTGTACACCTCCGACCCCGCCCGTGAACTGAGTTTCGCCATCCTGGACGAGCTGTTGGCCCAGGTCCGAACGGTTCCCGATTCTGTCCTGCTCGGCACACTCCACACGCGCGAAGCGGTTGGGTCGCTTCGGTACGTCATCCTGCCGGTCGGAGAGGCCGGCCCCATGGTGGGTGCGGTTCTGGTCGCCCTCCCGTTGTCAGACATCAGTTTCGGCCCCGCCGAGCTCTTGCGATCGATGTTCCTCGTGGGGCCGCTCATTCTCCTCGGGGCCCTCGTGTTAGGATACTGGCTCGCGGGACGGCGGCTCCGGCCGTTGGATCGCATGATCGACGAGGTCGAGGCCATCACCGATGGCACCAGCCTCCATCGCCGCCTGGCCGTGCCGATGACGGGGGATGAGCTCTCACGATTGGCCCTCACGGTCAACCGCATGATCTCCCGTCTCGAACAGAGTTTCACCAGCCTGCGCCGGTTCACCGCCGACGCCAGCCACGAGCTCAAGACGCCGCTCATGGTGGTGCGAGCCGGTGTCGAGCGGGCACTCACGCGTCCGGAAATTCCCCCGGAGAGCCTGGAGACGCTCGACCAGGCCCTCGAACAAACCAACTTCATGACGGAACTGGTCGACAACCTGCTCACGCTGGCTCGAGCCGATGAGGGACGAGCTTCCCTCATCCTCGAGGAATGCGATGTTCGGGACGTGGTAGTCGATGTCTATGAGACCGCGGGCATCCTGGGAGAATCGGCCGGTGTCCACGTCGCGACGCACGTGCCCGACCAGCCCGTGCTGATTCAGGCGGACCGCGGTCGCATCCGTCAAATGCTCTTGAACCTCCTCACCAACGCCATCAAGTACACCTCGCAGGAAGGACGCGTCGATATCGAGCTCGAGGTTAACGACTCGCGGGTCGTCTTCGTCGTCCGCGACACGGGCATCGGCATCGCGGCCGGCGATCTGGAACACGTCTTCGATCGGTTTTGGCGCGCGGATGTCGCTCGCTCCCGCACCGGCGGGCGGCCCGGTGTGGGCTTGGGACTCGCCATCACCAAGTGGATAGCCGAGGCCCATGGTGGACGGATCGAGGCGGAGAGCAGGCCTGGTCGCGGCACCACCTTCCGGGTGACGATTCCGCGATCGGCAGGAGGGGACCAACCCGCCAGCAAACGGGAGGCGGAGCCCCCTCTGGTGTAGCTCGGATCCAGGGGTATATTGGCCCACTTGCGGGATACCCCGCCTGCCAGCGCTGTGACGAAGACCGTAATGTGACTGTCATCGATTTGTAATGTTGAGGCCAGTCTGACGCCATTTCACGTGGGTAGATTGATCTCAGTCAGTTGAGTCGTCGAATGCTCCCACGGAGGTAGCGCTCGTGTTCGATCAACTCATCGCTTCGAAAGCCACCAAGCAGCGGACCTTTACCCAGGGGCTCACATCGTTGGTCTTGCACGTGCTCGTGATCTACGGGGTCGTGCAAGTAACCCAGGGCGCTGCGGAAGCCGTCCGGGAGATCATCCAGGACACGACCATCGTGTTCCTGGCTCCGCCCAAGACCACGCCGCCGCCGGCCGAGGCGCCGCCCCCCGAGGCCATCGTGAGCGCCAACCCGCCCCCGAGGGGCTTCCAGACCGTCGTGGCGCCAGAAGCGATCCCGACCGAGATCCCGCCCATCAACGTCGCCGAGCGGTTCAATCCCGATGACTTTACCGGGAAGGGTGTCGAGGGCGGTATCGCGGCGGGTATCGTGGGTGGGACCGGAGACGTGCCGGTGTCGGGTGAGGTATTCCTCGAAGCCGAGCTGGATGATCCGCCACGGGTTATTTCGCCAGCCCAGCCGCGGTATCCGCCGGTTCTCCAGAGTGCGGGGATCTCTGGCCGGGTCATTTACGAGTTCGTCGTCGACACCACCGGGCATGCGGAGGGTAATTCCTTCAAGCTCAAGTCGTCGACCAACAAGGCGTTCGAGGCCCCGGCCCGCGAAGCCATCATGAAGACCGTCTTCAAGCCTGGTCGGGTGCAGGGACGGCCGGTCCGGGTGCTGGTAGTGCAGGCAGTGGCCTTCAACGCCAATCGCTGAGCTTATCCCTTGGCCGCCCTCCCCGTTCGGGGGCGGTCGTTGTCCTAAATCGAGGAGACCGATCGCATGGGTGTAGATATTCTCGAACTGTGGCACGCCGCCGGCTGGTTCGCGCGTGGGGTAATCATCCTCCTGATCGTCATGTCGTTGTACTCGTTGACCGTCGCGATCACCAAGTGGATCTACTTCCGCAAGAGCCAGAGTGCGACTCGGAAATTCGCACCGCAGTTCTCGCGGGCCATTCAGGAAGAACAGCTCGATCAGGCCATTGCGCTCGCGGAGAAGAACAAGAAGAGCCATGTGGCCAAGGTGCTGGGTGGGGCGCTGGCCGAGGTGAAGCCGCTGCTCCGGGATCGCGCCACCATCACCTCCGCTGACATCAACTCGGCGGAACGTGCGGTGGAGCGCCAGATGATGATCGTGCTCTCCGAGTTCAAGCGCGGCATCGGCGTCCTGGCGACCGTAGGATCGACCGGCCCGTTTGTCGGTCTGCTCGGAACCACCATGGGTATCGTGAACTCGTTCACCGGCATGGCCACCTCCGGTGCCAGCGGCGGCCTGGCCGCCGTGTCGGCCGGTATCGCCGAGGCGCTGCTGACCACGGCGCTCGGTCTCTTGGTCGCGATTCCCGCCGTGTGGTTCTACAACTACTTCACGACTAAGATCGAGTATCTCACTGTCGAGATGACCTACACGTCCAAGGAGCTCATCGACTACCTCATCAAGAGCGTCGGCAGCGAATTCGGGCGTTCGATCTTCACCAAGGAATTCCAGGCACAGAAGGCGGTGAGCGGCAGTGGCCATATCAACAAGTAGCGCCGGCACCACAACGGTTAAGTCGGAGCCCAACGTGGTTCCGATGATCGACATCATGTTGGTGCTGTTGATCATCTTCATGATCGTCACACCGTTGCTCGCCGCCGGGTTCCATGCCACGATGCCGCGGGGCGCCAATCTCGACCCTAGCCCCGAAAAGGACAACGAGGTGGTCCTGGGCATCGATGTGAACGGCATGTACTTCCTTGATGGACGTGCGGTGCAGGCGGGAGCGCTGGAAGACATCCTGCGGAGCATCTATGCCGCGCGGTCGGAGGACAAGATCCTGTACTTCAAGGCCGACCAGGCGCTGCGCTTCCAGAAGATCGAGGAAGCGGTAGAGATCGCCCGGCGCTCCGGCGTGCGCGTCATGGCGGCCATTACCGAGCCGCAGCAGAGCGGGTCTATCTTCGGCTCGGAGGAATAGACCATGGCAATGTCGATTGAAAGTGGCGCCGGGACGATGACGTCGGAGCCCAACGTGGTTCCGATGATCGACATTCTCCTCGTGCTGCTCATCATCTTCATGATCTCGCAGCCGTTGAGCCGGATGGCGCTGGACGTGCAGGTACCCCCGCCCCAGACCTCCCAGGCCTCGGGTCCTTCGAATCAGATCGTGCTCGAGGTGCGGGATGACGGGAGCTACGCGATCAACTCCCAGCCGGTGCCGAAGGACCAACTGGACACCCAAATCCATGCGATCTACGACACCCGTCCAGTGAAGCTCATGTTCGTTAAGGCGGGACATAGCCGTCGCTACCAGGAAGTCATCGAAGCGATGGATATTGCCCGTGGCGCGGGCGTGCAGGTCATCGGGTTCACACCGGCCGAGGCGGAGGGGTCGGACCAGGCCACGCAGTAGCAAATCCGTTCGAGAATCGTCGGGGGCCGGGCGCCATAGGATGCCTGGCCCCCGATTCTTACGTGGTGTGTCGGCCTCACGCTCCGTTCGGCGAAGGATGCCCCACGCTGAATGGAAGAGGCGAACCGCCCGTTCCATCCTGTGTCGCCCGGCACACGTTGCGGCGTCCTAGTCCGAGGAGAGCCGAGGGCGCGCCGGCGCCGAATGCCATCCATGGCTGCTCCCGATCATCGGGCGTCGGTCGCCGCTCTTGTAGCGGTACCCACGCCCGATTTGTTTAGACGAGATGACCAAACAGCACGTGCCAGCACATCGCTTCATCATGCCAAAGGGCCGACGCGAGCCCGTGGCCGGACTCATCCTGTCGGCGGCTGCGCACGGGGCCATCATCGGCATTCTTTGGTATGGGTTGACCAACGACATCCTGACCGGTCGGAACCCCGGCATGGGCGATGGAGGCGGTGGAGGCGGGGGCGGGGGCGGCCGAGTGCACCTCATTACGCTGCCACCGTCGCCGCCCCGAACCGAGGCCGTCATTGTCGAGGTGCCCCGGCCTGTCCCGCCTCCGCCCGTTGAGGTCTCGACTATTCCCCCGATCGACGTCGCCGTGGTCGACACGCCCGTCGTTGTGCCGGACGACTCCATCACGGTGGCAGCTGTGGGCCAAGGGGACGCACCCGGAGCCCCGGGCGCGGGTCAGGGTCCTGGCTCCGGCGGTGGGTCGGGTGGTGGGCAGGGAGGCGGGGTCGGGAGTGGCATCGGGAGCGGGGCCGGCCCCGGCACGGGAGGAGATGGCTCGCTGGCCCGGAACCCGGAACCCCGACAACTGCTCCTTCCCCCGGAGGTCAAGGACAAGAAGCTCCGGGGCCAAACCTACGCGGTCACCTTCTGGGTCCGGGCCGATGGCCGGGTCGACCGGATTCGGGTCATTCCGGAGCTACAGGACCGGGAATACGCCGAGAAGTTCCGCGAGCGGATGGAAGGCTACCGCTTCCGCCCGGCGCGTTCCCCGACTGGTGAGCCGGTGCCCGGCACGATCAAAATTAGTGTGAGTCTTTAGCCCGTTGCCGATTGGAGCACAACTTCCCTAGCGGTGACGATGCCACGTGGGTACGTCGCTAGCCCGCCGCCAATGCCGCTGCGAGTGTTAGGGCGCCTTGGGCCGGCTCGACCGGGTGATCGACCAAGGCGAAACGGTCGTTGGCCTGAATGGCGGCGGCCAGAGCGTCGCGAAGCGGCATGCCCGCTCGGAGCATCCCGCCATGCAGGGCGATCGCCACGGGTGCGTCGCCCTCGAAGTGCGCCAGCATGCTTTCGGCCAAGCGCACCAGGTCCCGCGTGCCCGCTTCCACGATGCCCTGCGCGACCGGGTCGTCGGCCTGTGCCGCCTCGAGCACGGGCAGGGCCAGCGAGGCCACAGCCCCCGGTGCGGCGGTGGCGGCCCAGCGGACCAGGGCGTTGTAGTCCCGGGTGCGGGTCGCGGCGAGCAGTGCCGCCGCTAGTGCGGTTGCCGGGCCACGACCATCATGAGCCCACCCCACCGCACCCAAGGCCGCTCGTCCGATCGCATATCCGCTTCCTTCGTCGCCCATCTGCCACCCGTACCCACCGCCGCGACGGATTACCCCGGCGCGGTCGCGGGCGACTGCCGCGCTGCCCGTACCGGACGCCACCACGATGCCCGGCTCATCACCGAACGCTGCAACAATGGCGATTTCCAGGTCGGTAGTCACGCGAACCTGATCGGCCAGATCTTCAATACGGAGGGCCTGCGCCAGCTCCGTCCGATCGGTTGGGTGGCCCGCGCCCGCGGCGCCCACAACAAGCGCCTTGCAACGAAGCACGCCGGCCTGGGCGAGCGCCTGCCGCACGCATTCGGCGATCGGGCTGACCGACGCGAGCGCTCTCCCCGGGCGCACCGCGGCGCCCGGCCCCGTGCCACGGCCGGCCACGGCATCCGGCATTCCGACCACCGCCACGGTCTTGGTGCCGCCGACATCGACACCGGCCACAATCGTCATAGGCCTCCACCTCCGCGGGCGGGCACCAGACTGAGCCCGATTCCCATGACCACGGTAATAACCGTTCCGAGCGGCACGTACCAGGGCCACGCCAATCTTCCCACCATTCCGAGCCACTCCAGCCCGGTGGCCCCCGCGAGACGGTTGGCGAACACCACGACCAGCATGATCAAGACTGTCACCGTCACCGCGCCGATCACATCCCGGCCGCGCGCTCTGGGCCATCGGCCGGCCAGGAGATAGGTCCCAAGCAGGCCACCGTAGGTAATCGACGCGATCGAGAGGGCCAGAACCACGACGGGGGTATTCTCGGCACCAGCGGAGCGATGAAAGAGCAGCGCCGCCCCGACCAGTCCACCGGCCCACGCGGCCGAAAACCAACGGCCGGCGCGCAGCAGTGCTTCCGGATCGCGGACCTTCCTGAGCCCGGCATAGAGATCGTGGGTGACCGACGAGGCGAGCGCGTTGATCGATGAGCTGAGCGTGCTCATCGCAGCCGCGATGATGCCCGCAACGACCAGACCAGCGAGACCAACCGGAAGGTGATCGATGATGAACTGCGGGAAGTAGTGGTCGGCCGGCTGGTCGAGCGGTGCCAGGCCGGCCGCCCAAATTGCGGACCCCACGAGGAGAAACAAGAGAAACTGCGCGATCACCACAACGCCGGAGCCGACCAGCGCGATGCGCGCCTTCCGGAGCGATCCGGTTGCCAAGAGACGTTGGACGATGAGATGGTCGGTCCCGTGCGAGGCGGCGGATAAGAGAGCGCCGCCAACCAGTCCGCCCAGCAGGGAATAGGTCGTCGTCAGATTCCACACGGGCTCGATCAACCGGAGCTTTCCGGCCGCGGCGGCAGCGTCGAACGCGGCACCGGCCCCGCCGGCTAGGCTCCAGGCAATGCCGAGCGCCGCGGCACCGCCCGCCACGTAGACGAGCAGTTGGAGGACGTCGGCCCAGACCACGGCCTTGAGTCCACCCAGGAGGGTGTACACCAGCGTCACCGACCCAATGGCGAGTATGGCGGCGGGAATGCTCCACCCCGTGACGAGAGCGAGCGGGATGGCGCCGGCGAAGACGCGCACACCGTCGCCAAGAAACCTGGTGACCAGGAACACGGTCGAGATGAGGCGTCGAGTCGTCGGGCCGAAGCGCGACTCGAGCCGGGCGTAGGCGGTCTCCTGATCGCCCGTGAAGTATCCGGGCAGGAGCCAGATGGCGACACCGATGCGGCCGATCAGGTACCCGAACGCGAGCTGCAGGAAGGTGAGGTCGCCGCGGGCCGCAATGCCGGGGACCGAAATGACGGTGAGAGCCGATGTCTCGGTGGCGACGATCGACAGCAGGATGGCCCAGGCCGGCAGGTGGCGGGCACCCAAGAAGTAGTCGCCGGCGGTTTCCTGCCGGCGGGAGACCCAGAGCCCGAGTCCCAGTGTGGCGACGAAGTAGACGGCTATGACCGTCAGGTCGGCGGGGCGCATCAACAAAAAGGGCTCACACGCTGTGGCGGTGAGCCCTCGATGAAGTGAATGGCGACCTTACGCGGAGAAGCTGTCGCCGCAGCCACAGCCACCGGTGGCGTTGGGGTTCTTGAAGGTGAAGCCCGAGGCCTGCATGGTGGACACGTAATCGATTTCCATTCCGACCAGATACTGAGCACTGAACCCGTCGACGAAGAGGCGGACGTTGTTCAACTCGAGTACGAGATCATCCTCGCGCGCGCGCTCTTCGATGTTCAGGCTGTACTTGAACCCAGAACACCCACCGGGGAGGACACTGACGCGAAGCCCTGCTGTCTCGGCTGGGACCTGCTCCTGCTCTATGAACTGCTTGACTTCCTGCGCCGCCCGGTCGGTGAGCGTCAGTTGGAAGCCCGTTTCTGCCGTCTGGGGATCAGTTGTGCTCACTACTTCCTCCGTGGCACTCCCCCGTAGCCCCGGGGGTGTGGGATGGCCGGAATCGCCCGGCAACTGCAACAATCAAAGCTAGAAAACGCGAGCGATCCTGTCAAACACACGCTGGTAGAGGGGGTCAGTGGCGCTCCAGCACCCCGGCAACCCGGTCTGCCACCGCTCGGCGAAGCGGGCCGGTCCGATTGTTCTCGCGGGTGGGGTGCACCCGATTGGTCAGGAGGACAAGGACCAGTTTCCGGCCCGGGTCGATCCAGAGCGACGTGCCCGTGAAGCCGGTATGGCCGAAACTCGACGAGGATAACAGGGTCCCGGCACTGTTCGTCCCGGTTGGTGTGTCCCATCCGAGGGCCCGGCTCGAACCCGGCACCACCTCCTGGCGCCGAGTGAATTCGCGCACCATTGGCCCGGCACACCCCAATATTGGCAGGCGGCGTGGAGCTGAGTCGCCTTTGCAGCGCGGGTCGTCCTCGATGTCGGCCTCGGCGAGCCGAGCCAAGTACCACTCGCCGAAGGCCATCAGATCGGTCACGGTGCCGAATAGCCCGGCGTGGCCCGAGACACCGTCCAGCCGGGCGGCGTTTTCGTCATGGACCTCTCCCCACAGCATCCGGCCGCGCCACGGGTCCCGCTCGGTCGGGGCGATGTGCGCTCGGAGAGCGGCGGGCGGGCGGTAGCGGGTGTGCCGCATTCCGAGCGCGGGGAATATGTCCTGGGCCAGGATGGTGTCGATTCGGCTCCCCCACACGGTTTCAACCGCTTGGGTGAGCACAATGGCGCCAAGATCCGAATACACGGTCACGCTGCCGGGCACGGTGTCGAGCGGGGTCGAGTCGGCAAGCGCCAGCGCCGCGTCACGCGATTCCGCTTCCCGAAATAGTGGCCGCCATGCCGGAAGGCCAGTCGAATGCGTGAGCAGGTGGCGAATGGTCACCTGTTCCTTGCTTCCGCCGCCGAAGGCCGGGACGTAGCGGCGGACCGGTGCGTCCAGTTCGAGGAGACCGCGGTCGACGGCGACCATGACGGCCGTGGTCAACCCGATCACCTTGGTGAGTGAGGCGAGGTCGTAGAGCGTCATCGAGTCCGGTCGATCCGGCAGATCGAGGCCCAGGCGGCCCGTGCCATAGATCATGCGGCGCCCGCCGACACTCACCCCCACCACCGCGCCGGGCGCAACCCCGGCGCGCACCGCCGAATCGAGCACCGACGTAACCGGCGACCAGTCCAGATCGGCTGCGAGATCGCCCGTCGGGATCGCGGACGGTACGGCGGTTGAATGAAGGCACGCCCCGGCCCCGAGAACGAGCCCGAGGAGGTGGGTGGCTTTCATGAGCCGTCGATGCGGATTCCGGCGCCGATCGGTAGGAGCGGCGGGATGGAGATCGGCAGCGTACCGGTGAGCGGGGAAGCGCCGGTGAGGGCTCGGGCCACGGCCTCCTCCGTGGCCGGACGGGCGACCCATCCCAACAGGAACGACGGCACGCTTGGCGCCTGATTGATGATGTAGGGCGAACCCAACGAGATGAGCACGGTTGGGCGCGCGCGTGCGATGCTGTCGATCAAACCCGCCGCGGCGACTGGGAGGTCGATACTGGCGGTCCAGGGCGTGGGCCGGACCGCGCTCAGGAAGACCGCGACGGCGCCGCGACCGATGACCGCCCGAGCCGAGTCGTAGCTGGCTGAGCCGCTCTGCGGCCAGAGGGCGAATCGCTCGGTCGGATACCCCGCGCTCCGCAACTCGGCGGCGAGCGTTGCTCCGACACTCACGTTGCGCTCGTCAGCCAGTGCAATAAGTGAAATCGCAACCGGCCGCCCGCGAAGACCCGCAACCACGTCGCCTTCGTCCCGCGCCAGGACCAAGGAGCGGGCCGTCATGTCCCGAGCGACCTGCTGGAACGCCTCGGCGCCGACTATTCCGGGAATGCTGTCGAGTGGTACTGCACGCCGCCCCAGCAAGCCCAGCTTCACCTTGAGCGCGAGGATTCGTCGCACCGACGTCTCCAATCGTGCGCGGCTGATACGACCGGCGGCGACCGCCTGCTCCATCGCCTCGACGGCAACGGCCGGGTCGGTCGGCTGCAACAGCAGATCGGCCCCGGCGAGGAACGCCAACACCACGGCCTCACCCGGGCCGTAGGTGTTGACCACGCCCCCCATGGTCAGCG
Organism: uncultured Gemmatimonadales bacterium; assembly: GCA_963815325.1. Classification (GTDB taxonomy): domain Bacteria; phylum Gemmatimonadota; class Gemmatimonadetes; order Gemmatimonadales; family GWC2-71-9; genus JABDII01. The sequence continues at coordinate 476,552 of CAWFGG010000002.1, read as the reverse complement.
CATCGGTCACCGCCAGTCCGTCGAATGCCAACGAGTCCCGCAGCACGGCGGTGAGCAGGTTCGGCGATAACGTTGCCGGTCTGGTGTCAGGGCGTGCCGGGTTGAGCGCGGGGATCGCGATGTGGGCCGACATGACGGCGGTCACTCCCGCGTCAATGGCCGCGCGGAACGGGATCAGCTCCAGGCTATCGAGCCTGGACCAGCCCGCCGCGATGGTCGGGAGTGAGACGTGCGAATCCGTTTCGGTGTCGCCGTGTCCGGGGAAATGCTTGACAGTCGCCGGCATGCCATGGTCCTGGAGTCCTCTGACGCTGGCCGCCGTGAGACGCGCGACTTGCCGGGGGTCCTCTCCGAACGATCGCACGTTGATGATGGGGTTGGCGGGATTGTTGTTGACGTCCGCGACCGGGGCGAGCGTAAGGGTGACGCCGACGGCTCGGCCTTCGAGCGCGGTCACACGGCCCACCTCGTACGCGTCCGATTCACTTCCGGTGGCGGCCACACCCATATTGGGAGGGAAGGGTGTCCCGCCGAGGAGGCGGATAGCGGTCCCGGATTCGAAGTCGGCCGCAACGAGCAACGGCAAGCGGGAGCGGGCCTGGAGATAGTTGAGCTTTGCGGCAACGTCGAGCGGTGAGCCGACCGAGATGATGATGCCGCCCACCTCCAGCGAATCGATCCACACGGCCGCCCGCGCGACGGCCTCATCGTCGAAGGCGGCATACGTTCCGGCAATCCACGGCATGATCAGTTGCCCGATGCGCTGCCGGGTCGACAAGGTGGCCAGGATGGAATCGGCCATTTGGGCCGGCGACACCGCCGGAGCGAGTGCGGCAGATAGCGGGGTCTGGGTCGACGCCTGGGTCATGGGGCCACAGGCCGCGAGGGTCGAGAGGATGGTGAGTCGGGTGAGACGCAAATGATGCACGGGAAGCTCGCGCTCATGGGAATGGCGGTGGCGCTCTCCGCCTGCCGGTCCAGTCAGGGTGCTCAGCCGCCCCATACCCGTCCTGGAATCGATGTGCTCCTGACCGACAGCATCCACCTCGTGCGTGGTCGGCGGATCGGGCTGGTCACCAATCAAGCCGGAGTCGATGCCGCCGGTGTTCCGAACGTGGAGCGGCTCCGCTCCGCCGGAATCGACCTGGTGGCCCTGTTCAGTCCGGAACATGGCTTCCGGGGCGCCGCACCGCCGGGGGCCCGGGTCGACCATGGGGTCGATTCCGCGACTGGTCTTCCAATCTACAGTTTATACGGTGTCGTGTCGTCTCCCACGGCCCAGATGCTGTCGTCGATCGACGTGATGATCGTCGACCTGCAGGATGCCGGCGCCCGCTACTACACCTATCTCGCGACCGCGGTCGCAGTCGCGCGGGCCGCCGGCCAGGCGAAGATTCCGGTTCTCGTCCTGGACCGCCCGAACCCGATCGGTGGGCGCATGCAGGGCAATGTCCTCGACCCGGCCTACGCCTCCAACGTCGGACTCCTTCGGGCCCCCATGCGCCACGGCTTGACCCTCGGTGAGTTGGTGCGGTTGGCACAATCGGACCTGGGCCTCGACGCGGACATCACGGTCGTGCCGCTCGACGGCTGGGATCGGTCGCACTATCTCGACGAGACCGGCTTGCCCTTCGTGAGACCGAGCCCGAACCTCCCGACCGTCGAGTCGCTGATCCACTATCCCGGCCTTTGTCTGTTCGAAGGAACGGCGCTGTCCGTGGGACGCGGCTCGGATGCCCCGTTCGAACAGATCGGTGCCCCTTGGCTCGATACCGCGGCCGTGCTCGCCGCACTCGACACACCCGGGATACCCGGCGTCGCGATTCAGGCGGTCGGCTTCCGCCCAACCGAGCCAGGAGATGGCAAGTTCGCGGACACCGTCATTCCGGGCCTCCGGCTCCATGTCGTCGATCGCGCGGCATACGATCCTGTGGCGACCGCCGTGGAGTTGCTGGTTGCGATCGCCCGCCGTCACCCCGAGGCCATCGGCTGGCGTGAGTCCCACTTCGATCGCCTGGCCGGCGGACCCGGGCTGCGTCAGGCGGTCCAGGCTGGCAGTTCCCCCAGCGAGATCATGCGCGACTGGCCACAGGAGCTCGAGGTATTCCGTGAGCGGGTCCGGCCCCTGGTGCTCTACCCCCTGCCGGCTGGGCCCTGATTGCCCCGCCGGTGCTCAGCGGTTATCCTACCGCGGCCTTGACCAGGGATTCTTGCGTGCCAGCTGAGCGGGCCGAGGGCACCCACCGGTGAAGCTCGTACCGCCCGGGTTGGAGCGGTGGTTCTTTGGGGTCGTCCGGCCGCTGATCGACGCCCTGGTCCGCCGTGACATCCGGCCCAATACCTTGACCACGGTCGGGGTGGGCTTTGTGCTCGCGTCCGCCGTGGCCTTTGGGGTCGGTGGGGTTCGTCTGGGCGGCCTCTTGCTGCTCCTGAGCGGGGTGGTGGACACCTTGGACGGTGCGGTGGCGCGTGCCACCAGCCGGGCCTCCAAGTTCGGGGCGTTCTACGATTCGACGCTCGACCGGGTAGGTGACGGCGCCACGTTCATGGGGATCGGCGCCTTCCTGCTCACGGCTGACGACGTCGCGTTCCGCGTGCCTGCCGTGCTCATGTGCATGGTAGCGATCCTGAGTTCCTTGGTGGTGTCGTACGCCCGCGCCCGGGCGGAGGGCCTGGGGCTCGAGTGCAAGGTCGGCATTGCGCAGCGGGCGGAACGGATCTTGGGTCTTGGGTTTACCTCACTCATTGTGGGTGCAGGGCCCCAGGCCCTGGTCCTGGAAGCGATCGTTGCAATCCTGACGATGATGTCGATCATTACCGTCGTGCAGCGGTTCGTGTACGTCTATCAGATCACCCAGACCTCGGACACTCCCGGTCGGGAGAGCACCCCGGCCGAAGCAGTCGACACTTTGGCGAAAGGACCCTCGCGGTGAAAGGTCATAGCACGCGGTCGATCGATCCGGCCCAGGGCAAGCTCGGGGTGATGTGTGTAGGTCTCGGCGCAGTCTCGACCACGTTCCTAGCCGGCGTCGAGTTGATACGCCGCGGCTTGGCGCAACCGGTGGGGTCGCTCACGCAGTTGGCGACCATCCGCCTCGGCAAGCGAACCGAGGGGCGGACGCCGCTGATCAAAGACTTCGTCCCGTTGGCGGCGCTGGACGACCTGGTGTTCACTGCCTGGGATCCCGTCCCGGATGACGCGTATGAGTCGGCGCTTCACTGCGGGGTCCTGGACAAGCACGAGCATATCGAGCCCATCGCCGACTTTCTGAAGGGCATCAAGCCCCTGCCGGCGGTGTTCGAGCAGGCCTACGTCAAGAACCTTCGCGGCACCAACGTCAAGGCGGGGGCGAACAAGCGGGAATTCGCGGAAGCGCTTCGCGAAGACATTCGCGCGTTCAAGGCCGAACACCGTTGCGACCGCTTGGTCATGGTCTGGTGCGCCTCGACGGAGATTTTCATTCCGCCGGGCCCAGTTCACAAGAACCTCGAGGCCTTCGAGCGCGCGATGAACCAGAACGACGCGGCCATCGCGCCGTCGATGCTCTACGCCTATGCGGCCATCATGGAAGGGGTGCCGTTCGCCAATGGTGCGCCCAACCTGACGGTCGACACCTCGGCACTCCGCGATCTGGCAAAGTCGCGGAACGTGCCTGTCTGCGGGAAGGACTTCAAGACCGGGCAGACCATGATCAAGACCGTGCTCTCGCCCATGTTCAAGGCGAGGATGCTCGGCGTGGCGGGCTGGTATTCGACCAACATCCTGGGGAATCGGGACGGCGAGGTGCTGGACGATCCGGAGAGCTTCAAGACCAAGGAAGAGTCGAAGCTTGGCGTCCTGGACTTCATCCTCCAGCCGAAACTGTACCCGGCCTTGTACGGCAACCTGTACCACAAGGTCCGGATCAACTATTACCCCCCGCGCGGCGACAATAAGGAAGGGTGGGACAACATCGACATCTTCGGCTGGCTCGGCTATCCGATGCAGATCAAGGTCGACTTCCTGTGCCGCGATTCGATCCTTGCCGCTCCGCTCGTGCTCGACTTGGCGCTGTTCCTGGACCTGGCGCAGCGCTGCCACATGGACGGAGTCCAGGAGTGGCTATCGTTCTACTTCAAGAGCCCGCAGACCGCACCCGGGCTCTACCCCGAGCACGACTTGTTTATTCAGTTGACCAAACTCAAGAACACGCTGCGCTATCTGATGGGCGAGGAGCAGATTACGCACTTAGGAATCGAGTATTATCAGGAGGCCTGAGGTGCAGGTCGTAGGAGGTAGGAGGTAGTGGGTAGGATGATGGGTGAGCCTCCGATCCCTGCGCGTCGCTCCTCCTACTTCCTACATCCTACACCCCTACTCCCTGATCTCCCATGAAATATTTCCACCGCACCAGCATCGCGCCGGACCAGGTCATCGAGCGGGCCGCCGCCTACTTCGGTGCCCGGTTGACCCCCACCGAGGAAACTGCGCGCCGCCGTCGGTTCAGCGGCACCATCGGGACTATCGGGGTATCGGTCCAGGCCGAGGGCGGGCATTACACGTTGATCGTGATCGACACCGATCAACCGGGGGAGAGCGAACTGGACAAGTTTGCCAAGCGCTTCCTCACCATGGTCCACACCATGGCGGATCCCACGCACGAGCCGCGCGGCGCCTACTGAGCCACGAGGCATCGCCTGGGCCGTCGCGCCGAGAGCCGGCGTCCCAGGTAGCACTCGGCCAGGGGATGAGCCCTAGGCCGTTCTCGTGCAGTGGCTTAGCGTCTTGACTCTCCCCGGCCGGCGCCCGATCTTTCCCCGCCGTTTCGCTTGCGTCCCGAACAGGATACACATGGTTTCTCGCAGTCCCATGGCGGCTCCGCCGGACATTCCCGCGGGGCTTACTCGCGATAACGCGCTCGAGCTCTACTACTTCATGCGGCTCACCCGGTCGCTCGAGGAGCGGCTGGTGAACCTGTACCGGCAGACCAAGGTCGTCGGCGGGCTCTACCGATCACTGGGACAGGAAGCGGATGCGGTGGGGAGTGCGTATGCGCTCGATCGCGAGCAGGGCGACATGCTCTCCCCCTTGACCAGGAACCTCGGCTCCATGCTGGTCCTAGGGGCGACACCGGTCGAGATCCTTCGCCAGTACATGGCGAAGGGTACCAGTCCCACCCAGGGCCGCGAGCTCAACATCCACTACGGCGATCTCGATCGCGGTTTCATCGGCCAGATTTCCCCCCTGGGGGATATGGTCCCCGTCATGGCGGGCGTCGCGCTCTCGTTCAAGATGCGGAAGGAACCTCGTGTGGCCTTGGTGTATGTGGGCGAGGGGGCCATGAGCACGGGCGCATTCCACGAAGGAGTAAACCTGGCCGCGGTTCTGCGGCTTCCGATGGTGGTGATCGCGGAGAACAACGGCTACTCCTACACCACTCCCACCGCAAAGCAGTCGGCTGTACGACATCTCAAGGATAAGGCCAAGGCCTACGGTATCCCGGGCGTTCAAGCCGACGGGAACGACGTGCTCGCCGTCTACCAGGTCACCAAAGCGGCGGTCGAGCGCGCGCGTGAGGGCCACGGGGTGACGCTGATCGAGCTCGTGACCTTCCGGCGAAAGGGCCACGCCGAGCACGACAATCAAGGGTACGTACCACGGGAACTGCTGGAGTATTGGGAGAAGCGGGATCCAATCGACCGCTACGTGCACCAACTCACCGAGAACGGCTGGGCGTCCCGGGGGGAATTAGACGCAACTGATCAGCGCATCACCGAGGAACTGGACCAGGCAATCAGCCTCGTCGAAGACGAGCCGGAACCCGATGTGGCCGATGCCCTTGATCACGTCAGCCTCGACCCGCCGCGCGCCGAGACACAATGGTTCGATGGTCTATGAGGATCTACGCCAATGGCTGAGGTCACCTACATCGAGGCGCTGCGCCAGGGGCTCTGGGAGGAGATGGAGCGCGACGAGCACGTCTTCATGTTGGGCGAAGACATCGGTGCCTATGGGGGCGCCTTCAAAGTCACGGCTGGGTTCCTCGATCGCTTTGGTGCGGAGCGGGTCATCGATACCCCGATCTCGGAAGCGGCCATCGTGGGCGCCGCCGCGGGGGCCGCGCACATGGGCTTCCGGCCCATAGCCGAAATGCAGTTCATCGACTTCATCGCGTGCGCCTACGACATGTTGACCAACTATGTGGCGACGGCCAGATATCGCGCCGGCCTGTCGACGCCCATGGTCGTGCGGGGTCCATCCGGCGGATATGTCCGCGGGGGCCCATTCCACTCGCAGAATCCCGAGGCAGCGTTCCTGCACTCGCCCGGGCTCAAGATCGTGTGCCCTGCCACGGCCCGGGATGCCAAGGGGTTGATCAAGAGCGCCATCCGTGACGATGATCCGGTACTCTACTTCGAGCACAAGTACCTCTACCGGCGCATCAAAGAGGAGCTGCCCGAGGGAGAGGAGATCTTGACGCCGATCGGCAAGGCGCGGCTGGCACGGGAGGGCACGGATCTCACCATCGTGACCTGGTCGGCCCTGGTCTGGAAGGCCCTCGAGGCCGCGGACCAGCTGGAGCAGGAGGATGGCCTGTCGGTGGAAGTGCTCGACCTCCGGTCGCTCCTCCCGATGGATGACGAGGCCATCATGGCTTCGGTTCGGAAGACCAATCGGGTCTTGGTGGCCCACGAGGATACCAGAACCGGCGGTGTCGCCGGTGAAATCACCGCCCGCATTAACGATCAGGCATTCGAGTTCCTCGATGCCCCGGTCAAGCGGGTCGCCGCGTACGACGTCCCGCTCCCGTACGCCCCAGTGCTCGAGGACTACGTGCTGCCGCAGACGGCCGACCTGGTGCGCGCCTCACGATGGTTAGCCGCTTACTAAGGGAATACACGATTCGCCGCGCCGCGACATGAATGGAGATTTGGAATGGCCCGCATAGATGTCATCATGCCCCAGATGGGCGAGTCGATCGCCGAGGGCACGCTGTCGAAGTGGTTGAAACAGGTTGGCGACGCCGTCAAGCGCGATGAACCCATCTTCGAAATCTCGACCGACAAGGTCGATGCGGAGATTCCGGCGCCCAACGCGGGAACGCTGGCCGAGATCCTGGTGCAGGAAGGGCAGACGGTCGAAGTGAATACCGTGGTGGCCAGGATCGAGACCGAAGCCGGCGCGGCGGCCGCGGTGGCGGCCCCGGCCCCCGTTGCGCCCGTCGAGGCGCCCACACCTGCACCCGCGCCTTCCCCCGCATCAGTCGTTGCGGCACCCGCGGCCACACCTGCGCCGCCGCCGCCACCGCCGAGCCGGGGTGGAGGTGACGGCGCTGGAATCGAGACCGCCGAGGACCGGCTGCGGCGCCGCTCGACACCGCTCGTGCGGAAGATGGCGGCGGAGCACAATCTGGACTTGGCGGCGATCACCGGAACGGGCATGGCGGGACGGGTTACCAAGCAGGACTTGCTCGACTTCCTCGAGCGCCGCCCCCAAGCGGCGCCTGCTCAGGCCGCTCCTGCCGCGGCTGCCGGCCCAATGGTCGCAATTCGCGGCCCGCACGTGGAGGCGTGGGAGGGCGACCGGGTCGAGCCGTGGTCGCGCATTCGCAAGCTGACCGCCGACCACATGACCATGTCCCGGCAAGTCTCCGCGCACGTGGCAAGCGTATTCGAGGTGGACTACACCCGCGTGGCGCAGATTCGATCCAAGCTCAAACAGGAGTACGCCGACCGCGGGGTCAATCTGACGTTCTTGGCGTTCATCACCAAGGCCGTGGCCGACAACATCCGCAAACACCCGGAGGTCAACGCGGCCGTCACGGGCGAGTCCACGATCTTCCGGCGCGACATCAACATCGGTATTGCGGTCGCGCTCGATTGGGGCCTCATCGTACCGGTCATCAAACACGCCGACGGGCTGTCTCTCATCGGGACGGCGCGGGCCATCAACGACCTCGGTGAGCGGGCCCGGACCAAAAAGCTGAATCCCGACGAGATACAGAAAGGCACGTTCACCATCACCAACCCTGGTGTCTTCGGGTCGCTCACGGGCATTCCGATCATCAACCAACCGCAGGTGGCCATCTTGGCCGTCGGGTCCATCACCAAGCAGCCGGCGGTGGTGACCCAGCCGGACGGAACCGATGCTGTCGGCATCAGGGTGAAGGGCATGCTCTCGATGTCCTACGACCATCGGGTTGTCGATGGGGCGGATGCCGACAGATTCCTGGCGGATGTCCGGACCACGCTCGAGAACTTTCCCGAGACCGCGACGTGACATGCCGCGTACCCTGAGAGTCGGCCGGGTGACGGTCAACACCGGGGAAGAGGACGCCTACATTCGAACGGTGCACGCCCTCGCTCGGCTAGCCCACGAGCGCGGCATCAACATCTGGTTGTTCCGGCATGGCCGTGAACCCGGTAGGTTCTTCGAGTTTGTGGAGGGGGCTCAGGAGGAGGTACTGACCGAGCCCAGGTCCTCCGAGGAAGCCGAGTTGATCCGCCGGCTGGAGGGCATTGCCACCTATGCGCCCGAATCGGCAGACTGGTGGTGCGAGGTGCCCGCGCCGGAGCCTTTTGATTAATCCAACCGTGAGTGGACACTGCGCCCATGCCGAGACGAGTCATCGAAATCAACGGAGAGCAGTGGGACGTCGCACCCAGCGGGCGCGTCACACAATACACGCGGGATGAGTTCGGTCTGGTCTTCAGTCGTGGCACTGGCGAGAATCGGGAGCATCGGGTGGTACGCTACTCACCCAAGGGATCACGCCAATGGGAGGTGTCCCTCAACGAACTGGATGACCAGAAGCTGGCCGAGCTCTTCGCCCGATCGCAGCCGTCGTGGACGGCGCCGGAGACGGGGTACACGCGCTGAGCTCCCCGACGCACCGGCACATCGATCTGCACCTCCATTCCACCGCATCGGATGGAACGCTCAGCCCGCGGGTCGTCGTGGAACGGGCGCGGGACGCGAATCTTGCGGCTATTGCCCTGACCGATCACGACACCCTGGCCGGACTCGCGGAGGCCCGCGAGGCCGGGGAGCGGGTGGGCCTGCGGGTGGTGAGTGGCTGCGAATTCTCGGTGGCCGCCACGTGGGGTGAACTTCATGTGTTGGGGTATTTTTTGCCGTCCGAATCGGATGAGATCGAAACCTTTCTGGCGGGACGCCGCAACGACCGCTATCGTCGGGCGGGCGGAATGGTCTCGCGGCTCCATAGCCTCGGAGTGACGATCGAATTCGATCAGGTCCTCGAGACGGCAGGTGGGGGGGCCATCGGCCGGCCGCACGTGGCCCAAGTCCTGGTGAACCGCGGTGCCGTCCGGAATGTGCAGGACGCCTTCGACCGGTATCTCGGCCGCGGCAAGCCGGCATTTGTCGAGAAGGACCTGCCGAGCTTTCGGGACGTTGCCGATCTGGTCCATCGAGTCGGCGGCCTGGTCTCAGCCGCTCACATCAAGGATCGGGGCACGAGGCGCGCCCTCCGGCGACTGCGCGATGACGGTCTCGATGCCGTGGAGATCCGCCACCCAAGCCATACTCCTGAGACCCGTACCGTCTTGGCTGAGCACGCTGCCGACCTCGGCCTCCTGCCGACGGGCGGCAGCGACTGGCATGGCGATGCCGGGTCCGAGCCGTCACTGGCGACCATCGGTGCGCAAGAGGTACCGGAGGAGTGGCTCAACCAGCTCGAGCGGCGACGTGAAGAACGAGAATCCCACCGGTAATCGCGATGGCTGACACTCCGTGGTATAAGCGCATCCACATTCCGCACGTCTTCGTCCTGCTGACGGCGGTCATCTTCATCGGGGCGCTCTGTACCTACGTACTCCCCTCGGGCGAATATCGGCGCGAGACCAAGACGATCGAGGGCCGGGAGCGCACCCTCGTCGTGCCCGGCACCTTCCAAGCCATTCCAAAACATTATTCACTCCGGGGCGTTCTCCTCGGCGATTCGGAGAAGGCACCAGAGGCATACGCCGAGCCGGTCAGCATCCAGGGCTTCCTCACGGCCATCCCGCGTGGGCTGGAGCAATCGGCCGACATCATCTTTTTCATCTTCATGATCGGCGGCACCTTCGGCATTCTGCAGCGCTCGGGCACCATCCCCGCGATGATCCGAATGTTACTGGATCGTTTCGGGCACTCGGCCAAGCTGCTTGACCATCATCATCATGTTGGCAATTGCCGTGGGCGGGTCGACCCTCGGCATGGGCGAGGAGTTCATCCCACTGGTGCCGGTCTTTCTCCTCATTTCCCAGCGCCTCGGGTACGATCGGATCTACGGTCTGGCTCTGGTGATGCTGGCGGCGGACATGGGATTCGCCTCGGCCACGACCAATCCGTTCACCATCAACATCGCCCAAGGCATCGCCGAGTTGCCCCTCAATAGCGGCATGGGGCTGCGATTGGTGTTCTTCGTCTGCTGCCTCACGCTCACCATCGTCTACGTGCTGCGCTATGGCGCCAAAATCCGGCGCGATCCGTCGCTCTCGCTGGTGGCCGACGACGCCGTGCCTCTCCCGCCCGACACCTTGGACGATCACACGTTCGGCCGAAGACACCTCGCCACGGTTACACTCTGCGTCCTGATCTTCGCCGGCATCCTCTATGGCGTGCAGGCGCTCGACTGGTGGATGGCCGACATGGCCGGCGGTTTCTTTCTGATGGGCCTCGTCGCGGCCGCCATCTCCGGGCTGTCCCTCAAGGCCTCGAGCGAGGCATTCGTCAAAGGCATGGAGGACATGGTGGTCGCGGCGCTCGTGGTCGGGCTTCGCCCGCGGCATCCAGGTGGTGATGATCGACGGGCAGATTCTCGATACCCTGATCCACTCCGCCGCGACGGTTCTGCAAACCGTGCCACGCTACGTCTCGGTCGAGGGTATGCTCGCCTTCCAGACCTCGCTCAACTTCCTGGTCCCGAGCGGGTCCGGGCAGGCGGCCGTCACCATGCCGCTCATGGCACCGCTGGCGGACGTGCTCGGCATCACCCGACAGACGGCGGTCCTGGCCTTCCAATTCGGCGACGGCTTGTCGAACACCATCGTACCCACATCGGGCGTGCTGATGGCCATGCTGGCCCTGGCGCGGATCCCCTATGGCAAGTGGCTCCGCTTCGTGCTGCCGCTCTTCCTCCAAGTGATGGCACTTGCTGCCGTGTTCCTGGCCATCGCGGTGGCCATTGGGTATCGGTGAGGAATAGGGAGTAGAGAGTTGGGAGAAGAGGAGACGGTAGATGTGAAGGCGAGCTGCGTCGATTTGGTGACCTTGAATTGCGAAGGAGATTGGCTGATGGCTCGACGAAGGACGATCTTCCTTGTGTTGGTTAGCGTATTGGCGGTGGGGTGCACGGGGAAGTCGCCGCGTCAGGCCGAGGACGTCGATTCTGCGGTGCAGCTCCCCATCACATCTTCCATGCCCGCCGCAATTCTCGGCGAGGCTCCGCCGCCCCGAGGCGAGACGGTGACGTACGTCATGGGCGATACGATGACCCAAGGGTATCTGTCGGTACCCGATGGAGCAGGGCCCGTTTCCGGCGCTCATCCTGATTCACGAATGGAATGGCCTGGGCGACCGCGTGCGGCAAGTGGCCGATGCGTTGGCCGACCAGGGATACGTGGCCCTGGCGGCCGACCTCTACCGCGGGCGCACCGGCTCCAACCGAGACGAGAACATGGCCCTGGTCAACGAGACCCGTGGAGATATGGCCGCGGTCATCGCGAATCTGGATCAGGCCCAACGGCTGCTGCGCGACCGTCCGGATGTCACCGGGAAAATCGGCGTTATGGGGTGGTGCTTCGGTGGCGGGATCGCGCTGAGCTACGCCCTGGGCGGCGAACATCACGACGCGACGGCCATATTCTACGGCTCGCTCATCGAGGATCCGGCCGAGTTGGCCCGGCTCGATCACCCGGTATACGGTACCTTCGCCGAATTGGATCGGGGCATCCCTCCGGAGCAGGTGGAGCGCTTTGCCGCCGCCCTCGCGGCACTCGGGATCGACAACGACATTCACATCTATGATGCGGTAGACCACGGTTTCTGGTTGCGGGTCGATGACGACCGTGTGGTGCGGGAGGGACCTGCGCGAGACGCGTGGGAGCGGCTGGTGGGATTCCTCGGACGGGTGCTGAGGTAGGGTGATGGCCGACGCGGCGGCGACGCTCATCCAAGCGCTGTTGGGCCGTTACGCCATCGAGCGCGAGCTGGGCGCGGGCGGCATGGCGAGGGTGTATGCGGCCCAGGATATCAAACATCGCCGCCAGGTCGCAATCAAGGTGCTACGGCCCGAGCTCGCGGCCTCGGTCGGCGCGGACCGGTTTCTCCAGGAGATTCAGACCACGGCAAATCTGCGGCATCCGCACATCCTGCCGCTCTATGACTCGGGTGACGCCGGCGGCGTGCTCTACTACGTGATGCCGCTGGTCGAGGGAGAGTCCCTCCGGGATCGGCTGGACCGCGAGACCCAGCTGCCGGTGGCCGACGCGATTCAGATTGCGCGGGAGGTGGCCGATGCGCTGAGCTACGCACACGGCCGGGGTGTGATCCATCGCGATATCAAGCCGGAAAACATCATGCTCGAGGGCGGGCACGCAACGGTGACCGACTTCGGGATCGCGCGGGCGCTGGCTGCCGCGGGGGAGGCGCGACTGACGGACGTCAGACTGGCGATCGGGACCCCGGCCTACATGAGCCCGGAGCAGTCGGGTGGAGAGGAGGTAGACCACCGGAGCGATGTGTACAGTCTCGGCTGCGTGCTCTACGAGATGCTGGCGGGGGAACAACCGTATACCGGACCCACCGCGCAGGCCGTGATCGCACGGCGGCTGACCGATCCGGTGCCCTCGGCACGGCGGATTCGCGATACGGTGTCCCATGCTCTCGACACGGCCGTCACGAAGGCCCTGGCCAAGATTCCAGCCGACCGGTATGGGAGCGCCGCCGAATTCGGGGACGCCCTGCAGGATGCCAATCGGGCGGCTCCACTGCCGGAGGAATCGCGACACGCATCCGCCACGTTCGTCGGTTCGGCAGGGCCGATGCAGGAGCGAAGCGCCCGGTCGATTGCCGTTCTTCCCTTTACCGACATGAGTCCGGAGCACGACCAGGAGTATTTCTGCGACGGGATGTGCGAGGAGATCATCAACACCCTCGCCAAGGTCAAAGATTTGCGGGTAGCCTCGCGCGTGTCAGCGTTCGGATTCAAGAACTCGGAGGCCGACAGCCGGACCATCGGCGAACGGCTAGATGTGTCCAAGCTGCTCGAGGGCAGCGTCCGGAAGGCCGGCGATCAAATCCGGATCAGCGTGCAGCTCATCGATGTCGCCAACGACAGCCACCTCTGGTCGGAGCGCTACGACCGAACGCTCGATGACATCTTCGCCATTCAGGAAGACATCGCCCAGAGCATCGTCCAGGCGCTCCAGGTGACCCTCACTCCTGCTGAGAGCCGAGCTCTTCAGGATGCCCCTACCACCCACGCCGCCGCCTACGATTTCTATCTTCGCGGTCGGGAGTTCTTCTATCTGCAAAGCCGGCGGGATCACGATTTCGCCCGTCAGATGTTTTCCCGGGCAATCGAGATCGATCCTGCCTTCACCCGGGCCTACGCCGGGTTGGCCGACACCATCGCCTACGTCTATAAGCACTTCGATCGGGATGCGGCGCTGCTGGACGAGGCCGACGCCGCGAGTGCCAAGGCCATTCAGCTCGATCCGGGCTTGGCCGAGGCACACGCTTCTCGTGGCGTGGTGCACTGGCTCAAGGAACGGGGCGAGGACGCGGATGGTGAGTTCGAGACCGCGATTCGCCTCAATCCGAACCTCTTCGATGCCTACTACTTATATGGCATCTCGTGCTTCAACCGAGGGAAGTTCGAGCAGGCGGCCCGGCTGTTCGAGCAGGCATCGGTGGTCCGTCCTGAAGACTATCAGTCACCGCTCATTCTTGGTCCTGTGTACAGAGCGCTGGGTCGCGAAGAGGAAGCGATGCAGGCAAATCGCCGCGGGCTCGACGTCGCCAAACGGCATCTGGACCTCCACCCGGAAGATGCGCGGGCCTGGTACCTCGGGGCGAATGCGCTGGTCGTGCTGGGCGAGGCCGATCTGGGCTTCACATGGGCGGAGAAGGCGCGTGCGATGGATCCGGAGAATCCACTCCTCTTCTACAATCTGGCTTGCATCTACGCCGTTGCAGATCGCATTGACGAAGCCCTCGACTTGATCGAACGAGCGGTCGACTTAGGGTACCCGCACAGAGAAAGCCTGGTGAACGACCCCGACTTCGAGCCGCTCCGCGATCAGCCCCGCTTCAGCGCGTTGCTTGCCAGGCTCTGACGCGGTGGCATAGCCCACGCAACCGGGTCACCGGACATGCCAGACCCCCCTGTTCAACTCGGCGACATCGTGGTCGTGGGCGGCGGCTGCTACGGAACGTTCTATACCCGACAGCTGATCGACGCCCGCCAGAGGGGCAAAGTCACCTACGGGAGACTCGTGATCGTCGATCGCGATCCCGCGTGCCAGGTTCGCCACGCCAGCGCGGACGGTTACGAGCTCGTGGTCGAGGATTGGGACGCATTCTTCGACCGCTACTTGGGCGACGCGGCGGACGGCACCGGCACGATGCCCGCCAACAGCATGATCGTCCCCTCGCCCCTCATGCCGCACCTCATGTACCGTTGGCTGCTCAGGCGGGCCCGGTCGCGCTGGCCCGACCGCGCCGTCCAGACGGCCCCGCTCGGCCGGCGTCTCGGCACGCCGTTCGAGAGCACTGCACCCGACCTGACCCAGTATGTGTCCTTCGCCGATTGGCTCTGCCCCACCCACTGTATCGAGCCGTCGACCTGCCCCGTCATTAGGGCTCCGCGCACCTGGGAAATGGGTGAGGCCCTGGGTGACTATGTGCGTACCGCCCCTCGAGCGGAGCGCGTGAATGGTCCGGTGCTCTTCGTGTGCCGGCACCAGGTGCATGGAGTGGGCGCATTTGCCGTGGACGAGGTGGTGGCCGGCGACCAGCGTGTGGCCGAGGCGGGGGCGGACGCCGGCCCGGTCGATATCATCGTTGGGACGATCTCCGCCTGCCATGGCGCCGTGAATCGCCTTCGTATCGGCCTGTCCGGGCCATCCGGCGGTTCGGGGAACCGCTGAGCGTTCTATATTATGACGTGGACCGCTCAACGGCGTCCGCGGATCGAATCTGACCTCGAGAGGAAGACGTACCTAATGGAACACCCCACCAACGAATTCGATGTCATCATCATTGGGGCCGGACCGGCTGGGCTCTGTGCCGGGATGTATGCCGGGCGCGGCATGTTGAAGGCCGTGGTGCTGGAGCGCGGGGTACCCGGTGGCGAGCTGCTCAATACGGAATTGATCGAAGACTACATCGGATTCGAGAGCATTCTCGGGCGAGACCTGGCCCAAAAGATGGCGGACCATGCCAAGAAATTCGGCGCGGACATCCGGCAGGAGAATGTCGAGGCCATCGAGAAGATGCCCGACGGCATGTTCGAGGTCCGAACCTCGAGCGGCGCGGTGTACCGTGCACCAACCGCCATCATCACCGCCGGCGGCACCCCGAACAAGCTGGGCGTGCCGGGAGAGCAGGAATACGCCGGCCGTGGCGTCTCGTATTGCGCCGTCTGTGACGGGGCCTTCTTCAAGGGCGAGACCATCGCCGTGGTCGGCGGTGGCGACGCCGCCGTGGAAGAAGCGGACTATCTGACGCGCTACGCGGAGAAGGTCTATCTCATCCATCGCCGCGACGAGCTCCGGGCCTCGAGGCTGCTCCAGGAACGGCTGTTCGCGAATCCCAAGATCGAGGTGATCTGGAATAAGGTGGTGGAGGAAATCAGCGGAGGCCCGAAGGGGGTCACGGGCATGGCGCTGAAGGACACCGTGACCAACCAGACGAGCACGCTGTCCGTGACCGGGTGTTTCGTGTTCATCGGCTTCACGCCCAATTCTGGGCTGATCAAGGGGCACTTCGACCACGACGCGAGCGGCTACATCAAGACCGACGATCGGATGATGACCTCGATTCCCGGTCTCTTCGCGGCCGGCGACCTTCGGGTCCAGCTGACCCGGCAAATCACCACCGCTGTCGGCGACGGCACGACGGCGGCCATTGCCGTCGAGAAGTACTTGAAAGAAGCGGTAGAGGTGGCGCGATCGTGACCCCCGAGATCGTCTCCATACCCAACGGGCAGTTTCTTCAGAACTGTCTCCTCGTGGCCGATCCCGTCTCGAAGGACGCGGCGATGGTCGACCCGGGCGAGGAGGCAGACCGGTTCTTGGCTGCACTGAACGACCGGGGCTGGACGCTCCGCGCCATCTGGCTCACCCACGCCCACATCGACCACGTGCTCGGCGTCCGAGCGGTGAAGGCGGCGACGGGAGCGCCGATCCACCTGCACCCGCTCGACCGGCCGCTCTACGATGCGGTGGCTGAGCAGGCCAGGTGGTTCGGCATCCGGGCCGAGCCCGCGCCGCCGCCCGACGTGGAGTTGATGGACGGCGATACGTTGACCATTGGCGATGCGTCCTATCGCGTGCGGCACACGCCGGGTCACTCTCCCGGCAGCGTGAGCCTGGTCGGTCACGGAGCAATCATCGGAGGCGATGTCTTATTTCAGGGGTCGATTGGCCGGACCGACCTGCCTGGCGGCGACTACGACACCTTGTTACAGAGCATCCACCGAGAGTTTCTCTCCCAATCCGACGACACCGTGGTGTACACGGGCCACGGTCCTCATACCACCGTGGGTGCCGAGCGGCGCACCAATCCGTTTCTCACCGGAGCGATCCGGCTTGGCTGAATTCCGCGCCGCACGACGCGGCGACGACCAACGCACCTAGGCCGCGCGACTCTCTCGCCCTCTCCCGGCCACGCCATGACCGCGTCCACTCATTCAGCCGACATCTCAGCGCTGGTATCGGAAAAGCGGGCTGTCCCGTTCGATCGGTCGAGGTCCCTCCCCGACCCGCTCCGGCCCGATGCGCGGTTGTCCGTGCTCGATGTGACCAAGTACTTCGGCGACAAGACCGGGGGCATTCGGACCTACCTGCTGGAGAAAGCGCGCTACGTGGCTGCCCACCCCGAGCTGCGGCACACGATGGTCGTCCCGGGCTCCCGCGACAGCGTGGCGGAGATCGACGGCGTGCGCTGCTATCGGCTGCGCAATTTCAACATCCCGACCCAGCGACCCTATCGGTTCCTCTTGAACACCGCCCTCATCGAGCGGGTGCTCGATCGCGAGCGGCCCGATCTCATCGAGATCGGGAGTCCGCTCCTGGTGCCGTGGGTCTTGCGGCGAGCCAATCGACGCCACCGCATTCCCATGGTCTGGTTGTTCCATAGCAACGTGCCACAGGTGGTGACCCAGATCGGCCCGCGCGTCGGGCGCGGGCTCATGGTCCGTGTGGCGCGGGCTCACACCCGTCGGGTTGGATCATTCTGTCGAGCGACGATTGCCACGTCCGAGGCTGCAGCTCGGGACCTCGAAGCGTACGGTGTCGGTCCGGTCATCCGCGGGTCCCTCGGGGTCGATCTCGAGCAGTTCTCGCCGCTGCTCCGCGAGCGGGCTCATGAGGTCCGTAGCCGGGCCGGACTCCCTGCCGGACCGCTTGCCATCTACACCGGCCGGCTCGCTGTCGAGAAGCAACTGGACCTCCTACTCGATGCCTGGACCCACGTGGAGCGGCGGACGGGTGCCCGGCTGGTGGTGCTGGGCGACGGCGCGGCCCGGGAGAAGCTCCAGCGTCATCCTTATGCGCCTCGGGTCATGTGGTGCCCGTTCCAACAAGATCGTGGCGCCGTGGCCGAACTGCTTGCTGCTGCAGACTTCTTCGTTACTCCGAGCGCCGCCGAGACGTTCGGGCTGGCCGCACTCGAAGCACTAGCCACGGGGGTGCCGGTTCTCTCTGCCGCAACGGGAGCGGTAGCGGAGCTTGTCGAGGCCTCCGGCGCCGGCCGCACCTTCGCGACCGGTGACTCGAATGACCTGGCCAACCAGGCCGTCTGGTTGCTCAGCCAAAATCTCCCGGCCCTGGGTAAGCGAGGACGAGCATATGCCGAGCGGCACCATTCCTGGAATGGAGTGTTCGACCGCCTGTTCGCCGCGTATCGGGACGTCGTGGCCGCCGGATGAGGGTCCTGGTCTCGATCCACGACGTGACACCGGCGCATGAAGAGTCCGTGCGCACCCTCTGGGATCTCTGCGCTGATGTCGCCGTGTGTCCGGCGCTCCTGGTGGTACCGGACTGGCATGGGAGCTGGCCGCTCGGAAAATTTTCCGCCTTCGTCGGCTGGCTCAGGGACCGCGCTCATGGAGGCAGCTCCATCCTGCTTCATGGCTATCGTCATGACGAGTCGGGCGTCCGGCGGCGCTGGACGGACCAGCTCCGGGCCTGGGGCAAGACGGCGCGGGAGGGCGAGTTCCTCACGCTCGATCGGGTCGAGGCGCGGGCGCGGATAGGGCAGGGCCTGGCCAGCCTCCGCGCGGTTGGGCTCGAGCCGATCGGATTCGTTCCGCCCGCCTGGCTCGCGCGCCCCGAAACCCACATGGCGGCTGCCGCAGCCGGACTCGAGATCAGCGAAGACGATCGCTGGATCTACCTTCGCGGTGGTGAGACCCTCCGTGCTCCCTGCCTTCGCTGGAGCACGCGGACTGGGTTGCGATCCTACGGCTCTGCCTTGGTGGCGGATGCACGGTGGTGGGTCCACCGTGATGCGCCCGTGGTTCGAGTTGCGCTCCATCCATCGGATCTGTCCCGCGGTGTGGTTCACCGGTCGCTCGTGAGGAACCTTCGGCGCTGGGTCACCGGGGGCCAGGTTATCGGGTACCATGACCTCGTGTCGGTGCCCCAGCCGCTGGCGGGGCGGGTCTGGTGAACTGGTGGCTTGCGCAGGTCATCTGCCTCGGCCTGGTGGTGGTCGATCTCTTGGCCCGGGCATGGCGCATCCAGCTCCTGGTTCAGGGGACGGGAGAGCGTTTGAGTGTGGGCGACGGCCTGGCCGTCAACCTGATCGGGGATGGCGCTTCTGCCGTGACGCCGCTCAGGCTCGGGGGGGAGCCGGCACGCATAGGGGTTCTGCTTACGAGTGGCGTGTCGCTCGCTGGGACTGTGGTGGCGAGCGGATATGAGATCCTGATTACCTGGCCGGTGCTCATCGCGTCCGCGCTCCTGATCGGCTGGGCCTACGGCTCTGCCTGGTGGGTGGACGTCGGGCCCCGCGTGGTGGACGCCGTTCTCGTGTGGTGGCCGTGGGTCGCCGGGATCGTGCTGTTGAGTGTCCTCGCCTGGCTCGCGGCCTCGTGGTGGAAGCCTCGGGCGGGGCAGGCCAGGTGGATCCAGTCGTGGAACGATGCACTGCATCGTTGGCGGGCCATGCCGTGGGCCTTGGTGGCCCGGAGCATTCCGCTCACCGTGGTCTCCATCTTCGCCCGGACGGCGATCTTGCCGGTTCTCGCGCTCACGATTCCCGATCCGCCGGCGTTGGGCTCGGTAGTCTTGGGCTCCTTCGTGCTGCTCTTCGGTCAGCTCGTCCTGCCGACGCCGGCCGGTGTGGGCGCGGTCGAGTTCGGCTTCTTGGCCGGCGCGGCCGGGAGCCTCGGCGCGGACCGAGTGCTCGTATTGACGCTGTGGCGGTTCTACACGACGGGAGTGGGTGTCGTCGCGGCGGCCTGGCTGGTAGCGCGGCGCTATGGCTGGGGTGCGGTCCGGCAATTCCTGACCGTCCGATCGGCCGGTGTTGAACCGGGCGAGCCCGGCTCGACCGGCTAGGTCTTGGGCGGTGGCGCCATGCCGACGAGCATGACCGTCCGCTCCAACGCGTCCACCACGCCATGCGGCACGTCGGCCGGCGCCCACACCAGTGTTCCCGCCTCGGCGACGGTGACGTGGTCGCCCACGATCATTCTCGCCTTTCCGGAAACGATCAGATAGAATTTGTCCATGCCGGAATGGTGATGCACCGGCTGTGATTGGCCGGCCTCGAAGCAGTTGAGGCCGAGGAACAGGTGGTGCCCCCGCGCGAGGTCGACCTTCGCGGCCTTCCCCTCGTGAAACACCGCCGCCGCCTCGATGGGCGTGAAGGGGCCATCCATGGATGCGCCTCACGTGTGGAGTGAATGGTGGCCGGAAACATAACTCTCCTTCGAGACCCTGGAATCGTGATCCATGACAAACGTTGAGCGCAAGACAACGCAGCCGGGGACCGGCATGCGGATCGAACGCGACAGCCTCGGGATGCTGGAGGTCCCAGCCGACCGGTACTGGGGTGCGCAGACTGCGCGCTCCCTCATTCATTTCTCGATCGGGCGCGACCGGATGCCGGTGGAGGTGATTCGTGCCTTCGGCATCTTGAAGAAGAGTGCGGC
This sequence comes from uncultured Gemmatimonadales bacterium, assembly GCA_963815325.1. Lineage (GTDB taxonomy): Bacteria > Gemmatimonadota > Gemmatimonadetes > Gemmatimonadales > GWC2-71-9 > JABDII01. Next base: position 456,183 of record CAWFGG010000002.1, on the reverse strand, counting down.
CCTCGCCAATCGCGAGTTGGGGAAGCTCGATGCCCGCAGGGCGGACCTGATTATCCAAGCCGCCGACGAGGTCATCGAGGGCAAGTTGGATGATCACTTCCCGCTCTATGTGTGGCAGACGGGGAGCGGGACGCAAACCAACATGAATGCCAACGAGGTCATCGCGAATCGCGCCATCGAGATCAGTGGCGGCACGTTGGGCAGCAAGGATCCCGTCCATCCCAACGACCACGTCAACATGTCGCAGTCGTCGAATGACACGTTCCCTACGGCCATGCACGTCGCCGCCGGTACCGTGATGCGCGAGCGGCTGCTGCCCGCGGTCGCCGGCCTGCGCGACGCACTCGCCCGCAAGGCGGAGGCGTTCGACGACATCGTGAAGATCGGGAGGACCCACCTCCAGGATGCCGTCCCGCTCACGGTGGGGCAGGAATTCTCCGGCTACGTGGCCCAGCTCGACCATGCCCTCGAGCGGCTGAGGGAGTCCCTGCCGGGCCTGTACGAGTTGGCGATTGGAGGAACGGCGGTGGGCACCGGGCTCAACGCCCCGCCGGAATTCGGCGATCGCTGCGCCACGCACATTGCCGAGCTGACCGGCATGCCGTTCGTGTCGGCGGAGAACAAGTTTGCGGCGCTCGCGGCCCATGACGCCATCATCGCCACCTCCGGGTCCTGCGCCGTCTTGGCCGCGGCGGTCATGAAGATTGCCAACGACATCCGGTGGGCCGGCTCGGGGCCGCGCTCCGGGTTGGGCGAACTGGTGCTGCCGGCCAACGAACCGGGGTCGTCCATCATGCCGGGCAAGGTCAACCCGACCCAGTGCGAGGCCATCACCATGGTGGCGGTCCAGGTCATGGGCAACCACACGGCCATCATGATGGCCGGGTCGCAGGGCAACTTCGAGCTCAACGTATTCAAGCCGGTCATGATCTCGAATCTGCTGCAGTCGGCGATTCTGCTCACCGATGCCTGCCGGAATTTCACCCGGTACGCGATCGAGGGACTCGAGGTCAACCGGCGCCGCATTGCCGAGCATGTGGAGCGTTCCCTCATGTTGGTGACCGCCTTGACCCCGAAGATCGGGTACGACAAGGCGGCGGAGATCGCCCACAAGGCGCAAGTGGAGGAGACCACCCTCAAGGCGGCGACCCTGGCGCTGGGCTACCTGAGCTCCGAGGAATTTGACCGGATCGTTGACGCGAGGGCCATGGCCAAGCCGGCGGGGTAGGGGACCCCGATCGGCCGCCGCAGCGGTCAGCCGGTTTCGAGTGGCCGTTTGTGCCCGTGAAGCGACCTTCACAGAAGATTCACGACATTTTTTCTTGTTCGGCCAGGTATCCGAACATATGTTTCGGGCATGCGAGTCACGACCTGGACAGAATACAGCCTCATCATCACGCTCCACTTGGCCCGGAACGGGTCGAGCCCGGTGCCGGCGCGGGTCGTGGCCGACGAAGAACAGCTGCCGGCCGATTACACGGAACAGATCTGTCTCCGCCTGAGACGGGCCGGCCTGGTGCAGAGTGTCAGGGGAGCAAAGGGCGGCTACCTGCTCGGTAAGGATCCCGCTGACATCTCCGTTAAGGACGTGATGAACGCCTGCGAGCACGCGACATTCTCGATCAACTGCGACACCCATCCAGTCAACGAGGAGCGCTGTGACCCGGGAGCCGCCTGCAGCATCCGACCCGTGTGGCATGCGCTCCAACGGCGCATCGACGACCTGCTGGTCGGAGTGACGCTCGCGGATCTCCTGAAGGACGAACAGGAGGTCGAAGCATTGGTTGGACTCGGGTCCGGCGGTTGAGCCAACGGAGTCAATGGGCTCGCGGACCCGGCCGGCGGCCGGGTCTTTGTTTTTTAGCACGTGGAGCGACCGGACAATGAAGCGCGACTACTGGCACCACCCCGCCATGGGCGATGCAGCCCTGCCGTCATTGTCTCATGACGAGGTCTTGCGCTACTCGCGCCATCTGATGCTTCCCGAGGTGGGCGTCGATGGACAGCGCAAGCTCAAGGCCGCGCGGGTGCTCCTGGTCGGAGCAGGCGGACTGGGCTCGCCGCTTGCCCTCTACCTCGCCGCGGCAGGTGTGGGAACCCTGGGCATGGTGGAGTTCGACGAGGTCGATGTGTCCAACCTTCAGCGCCAGGTCCTTCACGGGAGCTCGGCGATCGGCCGACCCAAACTCAAGAGCGCCAAAGCCCGGCTCAAAGACCTCAATCCCTACGTGCACCTCGAGCCCATTGCCGATAAGCTCACCTCGGCCAATGCCTTGGAGATCATTCGGGCATTCGACATCGTGGCCGATGGGTCGGACAACTTCCCCACGCGATATCTGGTCAACGACGCGTGCGCCCTGGCCGGCAAGCCCTACGCATACGGCGCCATTCTTCGCTTCGAGGGCCAGACATCCGTATTCGATGCCGCCCGAGGCCCCTGCTATCGCTGCCTCTTCTCGGAGCCGCCGCCCCCCGAGCTCGTGCCGAGTTGCGCCGACGCTGGGGTGCTCGGGGTGCTCCCGGGGATCATCGGCAGCATCCAGGCGCTCGAAGTCCTGAAGTTCATTCTGGGCGTGGGGGAGTCGCTGCTGGGACGTCTCGTGGTGTTCGATGCGTTGGGAATGCGGTTCCGTGAGCTCGCCCTCAGGAAGGATCCGGCGTGTCCCATGTGCGGCCCGGAGCCAACCATCACCGAGTTGATCGACTACGAAGCGTTCTGCGGCGTCTCGGCGGCGCCCGCGGATGAAGGTCCGGAAGTGAGCGTCCGGGTCCTGGCGCGTGAGCTCGAGGATGGCCGGCCGGTCCTGCTGCTCGATGTCCGGGAGCCTCGCGAATGGGACCTAGTCCACCTGGCCGACGCCACGCTGATTCCGCTCGGTCAGCTTCCCAGCCGGTTGGCAGAGCTCGACAACCACCCCGACATTGTCACCTATTGCCACACCGGCATCAGGTCGTTGCGCGCGGTTCAGCTCCTGCTGAGCGCCGGGTTCCGGAGGGCGCGAAGCCTCGCGGGCGGGATCGATGCGTGGTCCCGGGAAGTCGACCGTACGATGCCCCGGTATTGAGCCACTCCTGGCCCGCCACGGGGACGGTCGGGGAGAGACCCGGGCCGGAAACAGCGCCAGAGCGGGCAAGAGAAGGCCCATCCAGGGGCATAGGCCTTGCACGGAGATGCAGTGCCGAAGGGGGGATTCGAACCCCCACGGGCTTACGCCCACTGCGCCCTGAACGCAGCGCGTCTACCAGTTCCACCACTTCGGCCTGGCGGCAAAGTACCCGTTGTTACGGCGCGCCGTCAAGGATCCGATTGATTCCGTGGAACTCGCTGTCTATCTTGCGGTTACGGAAGAATCCATGGGGGGAAAAGCGGCTGTTCCCGACGGATCCAGGCGAATCGTTGCCCGCAATCGCAGGGCCACCCACGACTACCACATCCTGGAAACCTGGGAAGCGGGAATGGTGCTGACCGGGACCGAGGTCAAGGCGCTCAGGCACGGCAAGGCCTCCATCAAGGAAGCCTATGCCAAGGTCAGGCGCGGGGAACTGTATCTCGAGGGCATGAACATCACACCCTACGAGCACGGGAATCGGTACAACCACGATCCCCAGCGCTCACGGAAGTTGTTGCTGCATCGGAAGGAGATCGAGCGGATGATCGGTGCGGTGGAACGGCAGGGCCTGACGCTCATTCCCCTGGAGGTGTACTTCAGGGATGGGCGGGCCAAGGTGACGCTTGCCCTCGGCAAGGGCAAGAAGCAGCATGATCGGCGCCAGGATCTCAAACGCCGCGACGCGGAGCGCGAAATGTCCCGGGCGTTGTCGAGGGAGTCCCGGACATGATCGCGCTGATGCTGGCCCTCCTCACGGGGCCGGTCGATGCCCCGCCGGCCTCGCTGGTTGTTCTTACTCCTCGCGGTGAGACGCGCCTCGAAGTTCGCCAGGACGTGACGGGTGCGCCTCTCCTGTCCGCGCCGGAATTGACAGCGGCGTTGGACGGCATTCTCAGCCGAAGCGATCCTTGGACCCAGCTCGTGGTCGCCCGCCAGACCTTCGAATTCCTGCTCGACGCTCCGCTCTATCGTTTCAACGACCGTCTCGAAACGCTGACCGTGTCGGCCACGGTCATTCGCGACACCGTCTACCTCCCCTTCGAGTTCGTGTCGGAGGTGCTGCCGCGGTTCTTGAGCGAGCGCTATCGCTACGACGGTGCCTCCGTGCGTCTGATCGAGACCAGCCTTGCCCGCCCGGCACCCGTGGCTGAACGGCTGCCCAGCGGCCTGCTCCCCGGTCATGTCGTGACCATCGACCCGGGTCACGGAGGGAGGCACCCGGGGAATCCGGGCAAATTCTTCCCCGCGGGCGTCAAGGAAAAGCATGTGACCCTCGAGGTCGGCCTTCTGCTTCGGGACGAGCTCGTCCTCCGTGGGATCACCGTGCGGATGACGCGGACGTCCGATGCCTTTGTGGCTCTCGGCGACCGAGCGGCGCTCTGCTCGCGCGACTGTGACCTGTTCGTGAGCCTCCACGTCGACGCGTTGGACCCCCGGCGCCGATCAGACTATCGATCCATTAGTGGGTTCTCCTCCTACATCATCGGTAACGAGAACACCGAAGACGCCGATCGGGTGGCCAGCGTCGAGAACGAGGCCCTCCGATACGAAACTGCCGAGCAGGCGAACTCGAGGAGCGCACTCGATTTCATCCTGCGTGACCTCCAGATGAACGAGTACCTGCGTGAGTCCGAACGGGCGGGTGCGTTGATCCAAGAACATCTCGACCGGATCCACCCTGGAGAGAATCGAGGGGTCCATCAATCGAATCGGCTTGCGGTCCTCAACCTTGGTCGGCGGCCCGCGGTCTTGTTCGAAATGGGGTACGCCACCAATCGTGAGGACGCGAAGTTCCTGACCACGCGTGCCCAGCAGAAGCGACTCGCCTCAGCCCTGGCCGACGCAATCGTGGCCTATCTCCTCGAATTCGAGCGCAAGGTCGGCTTCGAGCAGGCGGCCCGTCCCGCACCGTGAGACACGTCGCCGCCCTGACCCTGATGATCGCCGGCGCGGGGTGCGCCTACTACAACGGCATGTACAACGCCAACCGGCTGGTACGCGAAGCCGAGAAGGCGGAGCGGGAAGGTCGAGCGTTCCAATCCGACGGATTGTGGGCGCAGGCAGCTGTGCGCGCCGAGTCGGTTCTGGTGCGCCATCCCGGGAGCAAGTGGGCCGACGACGCCATGTTGCTCCGGGGCAAGGCCTACAAGAAACGCAACGACTGTCCGTCGGCGATTCCTTCCCTTCAAGATGCGATCTTCTCCAGCCGCGACTCCGCCCTGGTAACCGAAGCGGCGCTCTTGCTGGGGGAATGCTATGTGGAGGTTGGCAACTACGTCGCGGCAGACGCAGCGTTGCGCCGCGCGTATGGGGCCGAAGATTCCCTCGTCCTGTCACGTGTTCGCCGGACCCACGCCAAGACGCTCACCCTGGCCGGAAGCTACGGGGAGGCGCTTGCGCTCTATCGCGACGTCGAAGATTCCACTGCCGACGGGATTCGTCTCCTGGCATTGGCCGGGGGGGGAAGTCTGGCTCACGCCGCCGCGCTCGCCGATTCACTTCTGGTGCGCCGCGATTCCACCGTGCCGTGGGATTCGGTGCTCGCGGTCACCGGACGGCGTGACCCCGAGGCGGCTTCGGCGCTGACGGACCGGCTGCTCAGAGAGCCGGAACTCCAACCGCAGATTCGGGCGCGCTGGCTGTTCGGTGACGGCATGCGGTTGGCGCAGATCGACACGGTGCGTGCCACCCAACGCTTGCAGGCGGCGTCCGGTGTTGGAGACCAACGCACGCCGTCGGGTTCTCAGGCGCGGCTCATGCTGGCTCGCCTCGCGCTGGCGCAGGTCGGTGAGGTCGGTCAGCTCGAGGCGCTCCAGCCGATGCTCGTCGAATTCCAGGAGCTCGGCGGTGCGGGCGGCTTCGAGGCCGGCCGGTTGCTGGCAGCGGTCGAACGGGTGCGTCAGACCGCGGATTCTGTCGGCCCTGACACACCACAGGGTGACCTCGAATGGTTCTTGGCCGCGGAAACTGCACGAGACCTCCTGCAGGCGCCGGCACTTGCAAGCGGCCTGTTTCTGCGCCTGGCCCAGACCTGGCCGTCGTCGCCTTATGCGGCGAAGGCCCTCCTTGCCGTGGCGGATCTCCAACCCGCACTCGCTCCGGCGCTCCGTCAGCTCCTGATCTTGGGATACGGGCAGAGTCCGTATGTTGCCGCGATCTCTGGAACGGACGATCCGTCCTATCGCGTACTCGAAGACTCGCTCAGGTCCTTCACCGCCTCGAGAGTCGGCCCTCGTCCCGACCGGACGAGACCGGAACAGCCGGATCGCCCGCGCCCCGATCAGGACCGGCGTCTGGGCGAAGATGACGTGCAATAGTGGATCACCCGCCTGTCAGTCACCGCGTCTTCGGGCGGCAGTTTCACAATCCGATCGTTCTCGCCGCGGGCACGGCGGGTTTCGGCGTGGAGCTCGACGGCGTGATGAACCTGCGCCGCCTCGGCGGTGTGATCACCAAGTCCGTGTCGCTCGAACCGCGGAAAGGCAATCCGCGTCCACGGGTCGCCGAGTTTCATGGCGGGATGTTGAACTCCGTCGGATTGGCCAATCCGGGAGTCGATCGGGTGTGCACGGTGGAGCTGCCGGCCATGCTGGCACTCCTCCAGCACACCGCCACCATCGTGAGCGTGGTGGGGTTCGTTCCCGAGGAGTACGCCCAGGTCGTGGCACGCCTGGAGCAGATTGACGGCATCGCAGCCTACGAACTCAACCTGTCATGCCCGAACACGGCGGCAGGCGGCATCGAGTTCGGCGCGGATCCGAGTGCGGTCAGCCACATCGTGTCGCTGGCCCGTGCCGCGACCACGCGGCCCATCATCGCGAAGCTCTCACCGGTGATCCCGGACATCCTGGCCCTGGCCCGCGCGGCACGGGCGGCGGGCGCGGATGGGATCGCCCTGGTCAACACCATCCCCGGCTGGCTCTACCGCGACGGTGGCAGCACACGCCTCGGGGCGGGGTTCGGCGGAATGAGCGGACCCGCGCTTTTGCCCGTTGGGGTCGCTGCGGTCCGGAAGGTCGCGGCCGGGCTCCCGGGCTTTCCGATCATCGGTGTTGGTGGCGTTTGCACGGCCGACGATGCGCGGCAGTATCTTGAAGCCGGCGCACGGCTGGTCGGTATCGGGACCGCTGCGCTCGCCGACCCCCGGCTCCCGGAGCGAGTGGTGCGCAACTTGGGAGGCACGCAGTGGCTGAGTTGATCGTCGCCCTCGATGTCAATCGAGGCACCGACGCCCTTCGATTGCTCGACCGATTGCCCCAGGCCCGCTGGGTCAAGGTCGGATCGCGCCTCATGACACGGGAGGGTGGGAGCCTGCTGCGGCAGTTGACCGAGCGGGGCCTCCTCGTGTTTCTCGACCTGAAGTGGCACGACATCCCCCATACGGTGGCCGGGGCGGTCGAAACGGCGCAGGAGATCGGGGTCCGGATGGCGACGATCCACGCGCTGGGAGGAGCGGAGATGCTCGCCGCTGCGGCTCAAGCCGCTCATTCATTGTCTCTCGTTGCCGTCACCGTACTCACCTCCCATGACGCCGAATCGTATGGAGCGGCGCTCGGCCGCAGCGCTGTGTCCGTCGAGGAGGAGGTCGCACGGCTCACGCGGGCTGCCTTTGCGGCCGGCCTTACCGGTGTGGTCTGCTCGCCGCACGAGGTCCGCGCCGCCCGGAGCGCGCTCGGGCCAGAGGGCCTCATCGTGGTTCCGGGCATCCGGCGGACTGGTGACCCTTCGGGGGATCAACGGCGCATTGCGACGCCGCGGCAGGCCGTATCCGATGGGGCCACTCATCTGGTCGTCGGCCGGCCGCTGCTTGCGGCCCGGGACCCGGCCGGCGTGTTCCGGCAGATGAAGGAAGAGGTGGAAGCATGCGGCCAGCCCTAGGCCTGCTGGTGCTCGGGGCCGTCTTGGGCGCTCCGCCGCTCGCCGGGCAGGGGAGCCTGGGTGCCCTGGCGGAGAACGCCCGTCAGGCGCTGGAGAGACAGGACCCGGCCGTTCTCATAGGGCAAAGCCGGCGGCTCTTGGTCCAGCTGCCCGAGGCCGATCCCTCGGCACCAGTCGATCGGGCGCAGGCGGTGGCCCTGCTGGAGGGCTTCCTCCGGGGCACGGAGGGCGCCGGGACCACGATCCGGGCGGCCCGGCGGGTCACCCCGGAGACGGGCTACGTGGAGCTGACCCGTCGGTTCCGGGTGGTCGGAACGGCGGAGATTCGCCGCCAGACGGTGCTCCTCAGCTTCCGTCGCCGCGGGGATGGCTGGCAGCTGGTAGAGGTGCGGGTATCCAGCTAGGCCGGGTTGCGTGCTGTGCGTAGGCTCTCTATATTTTAATGCTAGTCCCAAAACTGGCTCTGGAGAGTCCTAAGTGAAGGTCCGAACCAGCGTTAAGCCCATCTGCGAGCATTGCAAAGTGATCCGTCGTAAAGGCGTCATTCGGATCATCTGCAAGCGCAATCCCAAACACAAGCAACGGCAGGGCTAGTCAATGGCTCGAATCGCTGGCGTGGATCTTCCCCGCGAGAAGCGCGTCGAAATCGCCCTCACCTACATCCATGGTGTGGGCCGGTCGACCAGCGCCAACATCCTCGCCGACACCGGCGTGTCTCCGGATACGCGTGTGCGCGATCTCACGGACGCGGAAGTTGCGCGATTGCGGCAGTTCATCGACCGGTCCGTCAGGGTCGAGGGAGCGCTCCGCACCGAAGTCGCCATGAACATCAAACGCCTCATGGACATCGGCAGCTACCGCGGGGTGCGACATCGCCGCGGGCTCCCGGCCCGAGGGCAGCGAACCCACACTAACGCCCGCACGAAGAAGGGGCCGCGCCGCGCGATCGCTGGCAAGAAGAAGCTAACCAAGAAGTAATCCAACGCATGGCAAATGGAACGGATAAGCCGTCGGTAGGTCGACGCGCCAAGAAAGTCGTAGAGGCCGAGGGCGTCGCCCACATCTGCGCGACCTTCAACAACGTGCTGGTCACGATCAGTGACCTCCAGGGCAACACCCTCACGTGGGGATCCGCCGGGAAGGCCGGATTCAAGGGGTCTAAGAAGTCGACCCCGTTCGCGGCGACCGTGGCCTCGGAGCAGTGCGCCCGCGAGGCGGTGAACTTGGGTGTCAAGCGAGTCCACGTGCGAGTCCAGGGTCCGGGCAGTGGTCGCGAGTCGGCCATTCAGGCCTTGGCATCCGCAGGGCTCAAGGTCATGTCCATCCGCGACGTGACGCCCATTCCGCACAACGGCTGTCGTCCTCCCAAGAAGCGGCGGGTCTGAGCCATGGCGCGATACACGGGTCCGAGCTGCCGGCTGTGCCGGAGAGAAGGCGCCAAGCTGTTCCTCAAGGGAACGCGGTGCCTGACCGAGAAGTGCGCCATCGAACGGCGGGCCTATCCGGCCGGCCAGCACGGCCAGGGCACCGGGCGGCCTCGCAAGCAGTCCGAGTATGCGCGCCAGCTCAGGGAAAAGCAGAAGGTGAAGCGGACGTACGGGTTGTCGGAAAATCAGTTCCGCAACCTGTTCGACCGGATTTCGCGCGAGCCCGGGGTGACGGGTACCAACCTGCTCGTGGCGTTGGAGTCCCGACTCGACAACCTGGTGTACCGGATGGGGTTTGCCGTGAGCCGCAAGGCGGCGCGCCAATTGGTGCGGCACGGCCACGTCGAGGTCAATGGCCGGAGGGTCGATGTGCCGTCGTTCCGCGTGGAGCCGGGCCAGGAGGTCCGAGTGTCCCAGGCGAGCCGTGATCTCGTCGCCGTGAAGGCGGCCCAGGACTTCGCAGCCCGCGGGGCTCCGGTGTCCTGGCTCACGATCGATGCCGATAAGGCGGCCGGGCGATACGTCGAGCGGCCCACTCGGGACGCGATTCCCACCACGGCGCAAGAACAGCTCATCGTCGAACTCTACTCCAAGTAGTGAAGGACCTCATGACCATCGATTTGACCGGCTTGGTTCGTCCCCATCTGGTAGAAATGGCAAAGCGGGACGACAATCCGAATGCGGCGGAATTCCGGCTGCAGCCGCTCGAACGCGGGTTCGGCTACACCCTGGGCAACGGCCTGCGTCGGCTGCTCTTGTCGTCGCTGCGCGGCACGGCCGTGTGGGGAATGCGGATGGACGGCGTGGTCCACGAGCACCAAACGGTGCAGGGCGTGCTCGAGGATGTCCACCAGATCATCCAGCGGCTCAAGGCATTGACGTTGGTGTTGAGCGAGGACGTGCACGAGGCCGTGTTGACGGTCAAGCGTGACGGCCCCGGCCCGGTCTATGCCCGCGATATCGACCTGCATCCCGCCGTCGAGATCGGCAACCCGGACCACCTGTTGTTCACCGTTCAGGAGGACCGGGAGGTGTCGGCCGAGCTGTACGTGAACAAGGGCCGCGGGTATGTCGAAGCGGAGTTCCACGAAATCGACCGGTCCTTGCCGGTGGATTTGGTCCGCATCGATTCGATTTACAACCCGGTCCTGCGGGCCAACTTCTCGGTGGCGGAGACCCGCGTCGGTCAACGGACGGACTACGATCGATTGACGGTGTTTGTCGAGACCAACGGTACGCTCAGCCCGGAAGATGCGATCGCCTACGCCGCCGCGCTCGCGCAGGAGCATTTCCAGTACTTCCGGGACTTCGGCCGTGTGCCCTTGGCACCGGAGCCGGAGGAGCCCTTCGAGGCCGGCCACGGCGTCGACCTCACGTCGCGCTTGGCGCAGCCCATCGACGATCTCGGACTCTCGGTGCGAGCGTTGAACTCGCTCAAGAATTCCAGCATTCGCAGCCTGAAGGACCTGGTCGAGCTATCGGAAGAAGATCTGCTCAAGGTCAAGAATGTCGGGGAGAAGGCGTTGACCGAGATCGGCGAGCTTCTCGAGCGCGAGGGGTTCAACTTCCGGATGGTGTTCGAATCGGACGGGGAGACGCTTCGGGTCGTCGACCCAGGCGTGCCGCCTACCGCCCGAATTGTGGGACCCGCCGAAGACGAGACCTCCGAAGAGGTCGAGGCCTAACCATGCGGCATCGTGTCAAAGGCAGACAGCTGTCACGGACAGCGAGCCACCGGCGGGCGCTTCTCAGGAACATGGCCACCAGCCTGTTCCGGCATGACCGAGTGGTGACGACCGAAGCGAAGGCGAAGGAGCTGCGTCCCTACGCTGAGCGCCTCATCACGCTCGCGAGGCGGGGCGACCTCCATGCGCGTCGGCTGGCTGAGCGCCGAATCCGTGACCGGGAAACCCTCCACCGGCTGTTCGCGGAGATCGGTCCCCGCTTCGCGTCGCGTCCCGGCGGTTACACCCGCATTCTCAAGTTGGGTCACCGCAAGGGCGACGGAGCCGAGTTGGCCCGAATCGAGTTGCTGTCGGAGTGACTCATCCCGACGTGGTCAGAGGGAAACAAAAAGGGGACCTTCGGGTCCCCTTTCGTTGCCTCGGCACGCGTCCCGGCGGGTCAGCCCGCCTTGACGATCTTCTGGCTCCGGATGCATCGGGTGCACACCCGAACTCGTTTCGGCTGGCCCTGGACCACGACGCGCACGGTCTGCAGATTCGGGTTCCAGCGCCGCTTCGTGCGGTTGTTGGCGTGGCTCTTGTTGTGGCCGGTCGTCGGCCCCTTCCCACACACGGAACACACCCGTGCCATACGATCCTTCCTTCCGTTGGTCCGAATCGACTAGAATCGGAGAAGACGGCAAATCTAATGAGGACTTTCGCGTGAGACAACAGGGAGAGCCCACCCACCATGCCTAGGGCGCTCATTACCGGTGTGACGGGCCAGGACGGGTCGTACCTCGCCGAATTCCTGCTTTCCAAGGGGTACGAGGTCTACGGGGTCGTCCGCCGAACCAGCCACCACAGCTACGAGCGGATCGAGCACATCCTCGACCGCATCACGGTGGTGGCTGCCGACCTGCTCGACCAGCACTCGCTGACCGAAGTGATCCGGAGCACCCAGCCGAACGAGGTCTACAATCTCGCCGCGCAGTCGTTCGTCCCCGCCTCATGGACGCAACCGGTCTTGACCGGCGAGTTCACTGCGCTCGGAGTGACGCGGATTCTCGAGGCGGTGCGCTTGGCCGGCCCCGAGGCCCGGTTCTATCAGGCGAGTTCGTCCGAGATGTTCGGGAAGGCGACGGAAACGCCCCAGCGGGAGTCGACGCCGTTCTACCCGCGCTCCCCGTACGGGGTGGCCAAAGTGTACGGACACTGGATCACGGTCAACTATCGTGAATCCCACGGGCTCTACGCCGTCAGCGGAATCCTCTTCAATCATGAGTCGCCGCGTCGAGGGATCGAATTCGTGACTCGCAAGATCACCGACGCCGTGGCCCGCATCACCTTGGGTCTCGACACCGAGGTGCGCCTCGGTCACCTCGACGCTCGCCGGGATTGGGGCTACGCCGGGGACTATGTGGATGCGATGTGGCGCATACTCCAACAGGACGAGCCCAGCGATTACGTGGTCGGCACGGGCATCTCCCACAGCGTGCGAGATGTCGTCGAGATCGCATTCCGACACGTCGGTCTGGATTGGCAGCAGCACGTGGTGGTCGATCCCTCCTTGAAACGCCCGGCGGAAGTGGAAGCCCTGGTCGCGGACCCGACGCGGGCACGGTCCGAGCTTGGCTGGAGTCCCACGGTGAGCTTCGAGGAAATGATCACCATGATGGTCGACGCCGACCTCGAGCGTTGGCGCGCGCGCACATGAGCGTGCTGGTCACCGGCGCGGACGGTTTCGTGGGGCGGCATCTCGTGCGGACTCTCCTGGCCGGCGGGCGCGATGTGGTGGCGGCGATCGGGCCGGGCGGCCGCCCGGCCGAGGACTGGGCCGGGCCGGACCTCGACGGCCGGGTCCGGACCCGAATGCTCGACTTGAGCGATCCCGCCTCGATCGGGGCCGCGGCCGACGACGCGAACGAGGCCGTGGTCCATCTTGCGGCCTTGTCGTCGGGGAGCGTGGCTCAGCGCGATCCTGGCCGGGCCTGGCTCATCAACACCTGCGGCACGGCTCAGCTTTGCGGTGCGCTCAGCCGGCGGCCGGCACCATTTCGCGGGACGGTGCTCGTGGTGTCGTCGGCCGAGGTGTACGGCATCGCGGAGCCACGGCCCCGGTCCGAGACGGACCCCGTCGCGCCGTGTTCGCCCTACGCGGCGACCAAGGCCGCCTCGGAGATCGCAGCCCTCGAGACGTGGCGACGGACCGGGCTTCGCGTGGTGGTGGTGCGTCCGTTTCCGCACACCGGACCGGGCCAGTCGCCGCAATTCGTCGTGCCGGCGTTGCTCGAGCGCCTCAAAGCTGCGCGTCAGGCCAAGGCCGCGACTGTCCAGGCCGGCAACCTCAGCCCGGTCCGGGACTTTCTCGATGTCCGTGACGTCGTGCGTGCCTACCTAGCGTTGCTCACGGACGGAGAGCCCGGTGAGGCGTATAACGTGGCGCGCGGCGCGGGCCTGTCCCTGCGGGAGATCTTCGACCAATTGTGCCAGCTGGTCGGGGTGGAGGCGACACCGATAGTGGATCCCGCGTTATTACGGCAGGCCGATATCCCTCATTTGGTCGGCGACGCGACGAAGCTCCGGAACAAATGCGGGTGGACTCCGACGGTCTCTCTCGCCCAAACGTTGCGCGATATGGTCCATGCCCAAGCGAACTGACCTCAGCTCCATCCTCATCATCGGCTCCGGACCGATCGTCATCGGGCAGGGTGCCGAGTTCGACTACTCGGGCACGCAGGCGGTGCGCGCGCTCAAGGAGGAGGGGTATCGGGTCATTCTGGTCAACTCGAATCCGGCCACGATCATGACCGATCCGGAGCTGGCCGACCGGACCTACATCGAACCGGTCACGCCGGAGTGGGTGGCCAAGGTCATCGAGCGCGAGCGACCCGAAGCGCTGTTGCCGACCATGGGCGGGCAGACGGCCCTGAATGTCGCTATGGCGCTCGAGCGCGATGGCACCCTGGTCCGCTGGGGTGTGGAGCTGATCGGCGCCGACGCCCGTGCGATTCACTTGGCCGAAGACCGGGCGGCGTTCGCCCAGACCATCGCACGCCTGGGGCTCCAGGTTCCCGCCGGGCGAACGGTGACGTCCGTGTCCGATGCGATCGCGGCAGCGGCGAGCACCGGCTATCCCGCTATCGTCCGCCCGTCATTCACGCTGGGTGGGTCGGGTGGCGGGATCGCCTACAACGTCGAGGAATTCGAGACCCTGGTGCGCCACGGCCTCGAGCTTTCGCCGGTAGGGTCGGTCCTGGTCGAGCGGAGCGTCATCGGATGGAAGGAATTCGAACTCGAGGTCATGCGCGATGGCGCCGACAATGTCGTCATCGTCTGCACCATCGAGAACGTCGATCCGATGGGCGTCCATACGGGCGACTCGATCACGGTCGCGCCCAGTATGACGCTGAGCGATCAGGAGTATCAGCGCATGCGCGACGCCGCGATTCGGATCATTCGCGAGGTCGGGGTGTCGGCGGGGGGCTGTAATATCCAGTTCGCGGTCGATCCCGCCACCGGCGAGCAGCTGGTCATCGAAATGAACCCCCGCGTCTCACGTTCGTCGGCCCTGGCGTCCAAGGCGACGGGATTTCCCATCGCGAGGATCGGCACCAAGGTGGCCGTCGGTTACCGGTTGGATGAACTGACCAACGACATCACCCGGACGACACCGGCATCGTTCGAGCCCGTGCTCGATTATGTCGTCGTGAAGATCCCCCGATTCGCGTTCGAAAAATTCCCTCAGGTCGATGCGACACTGACCACGCAGATGAAAGCTGTCGGGGAGGTCATGGCGATCGGTCGCACGTTCAAAGAGGCCTTCCAGAAGGGCGTGCGCGGCCTGGAGATTGGGCGCCCGGGGTGGACGATCGGCGATACACCGGAGCAGGACGGCCTGGCCAACGGCGACCTCGATACCGTGCTGGCCGCGCTGAGCACGCCCACCCATGAACGCATGTTCCAGATCAAACGCGCGTTGATGGGAGGCGCCTCGGTGGGAGAGATCGCCGCGCGGACCGGGATCGATCCATGGTTCCTCCACCAGCTACTGGAACTGGTCGAGGCGGAAACCTGGTGGCAGACCGTCGCCGCCGACCAGGACGACGGGGTCCGCGCCACGTCACTGCGGCGCATGAAGCAACTCGGTTTCTCGGACAACCAGCTGGCGCGCCTGGCCGGTCAGGCGGAGTCGGCCGTCCAGCGGGACCGCCATCGTCTCGGTGTGCGGCCCGCGTACAAGATGGTGGATACCTGTGCCGGGGAGTTTCCCTCGGCGACCCCATATCTCTATTCCTCATATGACGAGGAAAGCGAGGCCGCGCCGAGTGGCGATCGGACGGTCGTGATTCTGGGGAGCGGGCCGAACCGGATCGGCCAGGGTGTCGAGTTCGACTACTGCTGTGTGCGGGCGGCGCTGGCGCTGCGGGATTTGGGGTACCGCACCGTCATGGTGAATTCCAACCCCGAGACCGTCTCCACCGACTTCGACATCTCGGACGCGCTGTACTTCGAGCCGCTCACCTTCGAGGATGTCTTCGAGATCATCCAGGTGGAACGCCCCCTCGGCGTGATTGTCCAACTTGGCGGCCAGACTCCTCTCAGGCTCGCCGCGGCACTGGCGCGAGCCGGCGTCCCGATCCTCGGTACCCCGCCCGACGCCATCGACGCCGCCGAGGACCGCGGCCGCTTCGAGGCAATCGCGCGCGAGCTGGGCGTGAGCCAGCCGAAGAACGGTATCGCGTTCTCCATCGATGAGGCGGTGCAGGTCGCCACGGACGTGGGGTATCCGGCGTTGATCCGGCCTTCGTACGTGCTGGGCGGGCGAGCCATGGAAATCGTCTACGACGAGGCCAGCCTGCGACGGTATTTCGCGAGGGAAGTCCAGGTAGCCCCGGAACATCCCGTCCTCATCGACTCCTTCCTCGAGGACGCCTTCGAAGCCGACGTGGACGCGATTGCCGACGGGACCCGCTGCATCATCGGCGGCGTGATGCAGCACATCGAAGATGCCGGCATCCACTCCGGCGATTCGGCGTGTGTCATGCCGCCCTATCTCATTACTGAGGCACAAGTCGACCAGATGCGGGAGCATACCCGGGCGTTTGCGGCGCGCCTCGGGGTCGTCGGTCTCCTCAACGTGCAGTACGCCATCAAGGATGGCGTGGTCTACGTGCTGGAGGTCAATCCACGCGGGTCGCGAACCGTGCCGTTCGTGTCGAAGGCCACCGGGGTCCCGCTGGCCAAGGCCGCGGCGGCGGTCATGCTCGGACATACCCTGGACGATCTTGGCCTGCGCGACGACCCGGTGATTCCGTATGTGGCGGTCAAGGAAGCCGTCTTCCCCTTCAACAAGCTGCCCGGCGTCGATATGGTCCTCGGCCCGGAGATGCGTTCCACCGGTGAGGTCATGGGCATCGCCGACTCGTTTGGGATGGCCTTCGCCAAGGCCCAAATCAGCGCGGATGGGGCGCTTCCGCTCGAGGGGGGCGTGTGCGTGACGGTCAATGATCGGGACAAGGCAACGGCTCTCCCGATCGCGCGACGGTTCCATGAACTCGGGTTCCAGATTCTGGCGACAGAGGGAACCGCGCGTTTCCTCCGTCGCCGTGGCGTTCCGGCCACCGTCGTGCGCAAGGTCCACGAGGGCCGGCCGCACGTCATCGACCACATCGTCTCCGGGGACATCCAGCTGCTCATCAACACGCCCCTGGGGAAACTCACCCAATACGACGACTACATGATCCGCCGCACGGCCTTGCAGCAGCGCATTCCCTACACAACCACCCTGTCCGCGGCATCGGCCGCGTGTGACGCCGTGATCGCACTGCGCAGCCGGGCCAAACCGGTGCGGTCCCTCCAAGAATGGCATGAAATGTCCGCCGAGCTCCAGGAAGGGCCGACCGGATGACGGCCAGAAATCCGGCCTTCGCCAAACAGCTTCGTGAGGCCATCGCGGGAGACGTGTTGACCGAGGCGCCCCTCGCGCGCTTTTCCACCTTTCGGATCGGAGGGCCGGCGACCATTGCCCTCCCCGTCAGCGTGGCCGATGTCGAGGCCGCACTGCACCTGGCTCGCCGCGTGGGCGTGCCGTGGTTCGTGCTGGGCCTGGGTTCCAACGTGCTGCTGCCCGACCAAGGGCTCGACGCGCTCGTGATCCGGCTCGGGAAGGGAATGGACGCTATCCGGTCTGAGGGCGAGCGGTGGTGGTTCGGCGCCGGGCTCCCGGCGCCGCTCGCGGCCCGTCGCACGGCGGCGGCAGGGTGGGGCGGGCTCCACACCATGGTCGGGGTGCCCGGCACGGTCGGAGGCGGGGTGTACATGAACGCCGGGTGTCATGGGTCGGAGTGGTCGCAAGTCGTTGCCCGGGTCACCGTGATGGACGCCGACGGCCGGACCGCCGTGCTCGATCGCTCGGCCATCCCATTTCAGTATCGCTGGAGTGGACTCGAACAGAAGATCGTCCTCGAAGCCGAAGTCACCCTTGCCGCCGCCGATCCCGACCAGCTCCAGCGTCGGACGAACGAGCTCTTCAAGTGGCGGCAGGAGGGGACTCCGTTCAACCAGCCGTGTTGCGGAAGTACCTTCAAAAACCCGGTTCTTCCGCCGGGCGGTCACCCAAGCGGCCTCACCACGGCGGGGCAATTTCTGGATGCGGCCGGCCTCAAGGGCTTCACGATCGGCGGGGTCCAGATCTCCCCTGTGCATGCGAACTATTTTGTCAATCTCGGCGGTGGCACCGCGGCCGACGTCCAGACGCTGATCGAGCATGCCCGCGAGCGAGTGGCCGAGCGATTCGGCGTCGTGCTGGACACGGAAGTCAAACTGGTCGCAGCCGACGGGACCTACGCCACGGTGGGCCCGTCCAGCGCACGTCCTATCCGTCCAGTCTCATGAACCTCAAGGAATACCATGGCAGATTTCTTCGCGCATGAGTCGAGTTACGTCGACCCGGGGGCACGCATCGGCCAGGGTACGAAGATCTGGCACTTTTGCCATATCATGCCTGGCGCGGTCATCGGCGCCGGCTGCACACTTGGCCAGAATGTCGTGGTCATGCCGGGAACCATGATCGGCAACAATGTGAAGATCCAGAACAACGTCTCGATTTACGAAGGGGTGGTTCTGGAAGACGACACCTTTTGCGGTCCCAGCTGTGTGTTCACGAACGTGCTCAACCCCAGAAGCCACATTTCCCGCAAGCATGAGTTTCAGCGCACGCTCGTCCGGCGCGGCTCCACCATCGGCGCGAACGCCACCATCGTCTGCGGCATCACGCTTGGTGAGTACAGCTTCATCGGCGCGGGAGCGGTGGTCACGAGCGACGTGCCGGCGTTTGGGTTGATGCTGGGGGTGCCCGCCCGCCGGGTCGGGTGGATGTGCCGCTGCGGTGACCGGCTTCCGCTCGGCGACACGGCGACGGTGTGCGGCGCCTGCGGGACCGCCTATGAGGAACGCGACGGAGGGCTTCACTTCGTTGACCCTCCCTCCGGGAGCCGCTAGTTTTGGGGCCCGATCGAGCCCGATGATGTGCTCATGCCCGTGCCCCGCGGCGGTTGAGGGTGGTGCGGGCCTTTCCGTTGCCTGCGGTTGGGGCCTTGCTGAGGGAGACTCCAGTGCGTGTGCCGTTGCTCGATCTCGTCGCGCAGCATGAGCGGATCGAAGATCACGTCATCCCGGCAATCATGCGTGTGATTGCCCGCCAATCCTTTATCATGGGGCCGGAGGTCGGAGAGCTGGAGCAACAACTCGCCGCCCTTGCGGGGGTGAAGCACGCCATCGCCTGTGCCAGCGGCACCGATGCGCTTCTCCTTCCACTGAAGACCCTCGACTTGGCGCCGGGCGACGAGGTCATCACGCCCGCCTTCACCTTCTTTGCCACGGCCGGCGCAATCCATAATGCCGGCGGCACGCCCGTGTTCGTGGATATCGAGCGCGACTCGTTCAACATCGCTCCCGACGCGATCGAGGCGGCGATCACTCCACGGACCAGGGCCATCGTGGTGGTGCACCTGTTCGGCCAAATGGCGGCGATGGAGCGGATCCTTCCCCTGGCGGAACGGCACGGCCTGGCCGTGATCGAAGACGCGGCGCAGGCCGTGGGAGCGGCCCGGATGATGGACGGCCGCCGGCGCGTGGCGGGAAGCCTCGGAACCGCCGGCACCCTTTCGTTTTTCCCTTCGAAGAACTTGGGTGGGTGGGGCGACGGCGGCATGATCCTGACGTCCGACGACGCTCGTGCGGCCCGCCTGCGCCGCCTACGCCTGCACGGAGGCGATAAGGAGTACCATCACGATGAGGTGGGCTACAACAGCCGCCTCGATACCGTGCAGGCCGCGGTGCTCTTGGCGAAGCTCCCGTTCCTGTCCGAATGGAGCGAAGCTCGGCGGCAGGCTGCGGCCGGCTACACCGAGGCGTTCGCAAGTCATCCCGGCATCGAGCCGCCGACCGTCGATCCCGCGAACGAACACATTTTCCACCAATACACTCTCCGGGTCCCCGACCGCGATGCACTCCAGGCCCACCTGCGCGAGGCGAATATCGGGCACAAGGTCTATTACCCGATCGGGCTCCACCTGCAGCCGTGCTTTCAAGGCCTGGGCTATCGGCCAGGGCAGCTGCCGAGGACGGAAGAGGCGTCGGCTGGGGTGATTTCGTTGCCGATTTATCCGGAGTTGTCCGCCGACCAGCAACACGCGGTGATCGACGCCGTCACCGGGTTCTACGCATGAAACCGCTTCGCGTCGGTGTGATTGGGGCGGGAGCCTGGGGCAGGAACCATGTCCGGACGTTTGCGGGCATGCCGGAGGTAGAGCTCGTCGCGGTCTGTGACGTGAACCCCGAGCGGTGCGCCCAGATCGAGCGCGCCTACCCCGGAGTCTACGTAACGGCTCAGGCGGACGATCTGCTTGGCCGGGTCGAGGCTGTGGTGATCGCGACGCCGGCCCGAAACCATGCGCCGCTCGGACACCAAGCCGTGGAAGCGGGGGTGCCCGCGCTCATCGAGAAGCCGTTTGCGCTCTCCGTGGCCGACGCCGAGCGGCTGGCGGACGCGGCGGCGAAAGCGGGAGTCCCCGTTCTGGCAGGACACTTGCTCGAGTACCATCCGGCCGTTGAGCGGCTCCGCCAGATGATCGTCGAGGCCACCCTCGGCGACCTCTATTACTTGTATTCCACTCGGGTCAACTTGGGCCAGGTGCGGCCGGACGAGAACGCGCTCTGGAGTTTCGGGCCTCACGACGTCTCGGTGGCCCTCTACTTGCTTGGGGAGGTCCCGACGTCGGTCACCGCCCAGGGCCGGTCGTATCTGCAGGCGGGAATCGAGGACATCGTGTTTCTGCACCTGACCTTCGCCAGCGGAGTCGTCGCGCATGCGCACATGTCGTGGCTCGACCCCCACAAGGAGCGCCAGCTGACCGTGGTTGGCGCTCGTCAGATGGCGGTGTTCGACGACATGGAGTCTCGGGAAAAACTCCGGGTCTACGATAAGGGCGTCACGCGCCCGCCGGAGTACGCATCGTACGGTGAGAGCTTGGCGATTCGGGAAGGCGACATCTTTATCCCTCGGCTCCCGAACACCGAACCGCTTGCGGCCGAGCTGCGCCATTTCGTTCGGGTCGTACAACACGGCGAGTCGCCGCGGACGGATGCGCAGGATGGTGTTCGGGTGGTACAAGTGCTCGAGGCGGCCTCGCGGTCCCTCGCCGCGGGCGGAGTTCCTACTTCAATAGGGCGTGCGTAATGCGACTTGCAGATGAACTGATTGCGAAAGCCGAGAGCCGGAAGGCCCGGTTCGGGGTCATCGGGCTTGGATACGTGGGCCTGCCGCTGGCGGTAGAGCTCACCAACGCCGGCTACGAGGTGGTGGGCTTCGATGTGAATCCGCGCGTGGTGGATGGCCTCAACGCGGGGCGCTCCCATGTCGGGGACATCACCGACGACCAGTTGGCCGCCATCCGGTCCGCCGGGCGGTTCTCAGCCACGGTCGACATGGCACGGCTGAGCGAGACCGACGCCATTTCCATTTGCGTGCCAACCCCCTTGTCGAAGTTCAAAGACCCGGACGTCAGCTTCATCGTCGCCGCCTCCGATGCCGTCAAGGGCTCGTTGCATCGCGGCCAGGTCATCATTTTGGAGAGCACGACGTACCCCGGAACGACCCGGGAGATCATGCTGCCGGCCCTCGAGGGAACCGGACTGACGGTCGGTGAGGATTTCTTTCTCGCCTTCAGTCCGGAGCGGGTCGACCCTGGCAATGCCCGGTACCAGACCAAGAACACCCCCAAGGTCATCGGCGGGATCACGCCCGACTGCTGTCGCGTCGCGACTGCCTTCTACGCCGCCGCCATCGACACGCTGGTGCCGGTATCCACGACGGAGGCCGCGGAACTCGTCAAGCTCCTGGAGAACACGTTCCGCATCGTGAATATTGGCCTGGCCAATGAAATGGCGATCGTCTGTGACAAGCTGGGGGTGGACGTCTGGGAGGTCATCGAGGCGGCGGCGACGAAGCCCTTTGGCTTCATGAAGTTTCTGCCGGGGCCTGGATTGGGTGGGCATTGCATCCCGATCGACCCCCACTACCTCGCCTGGAAGATGCGCGGGCTCAACTACAAGACCCGGTTCATCGATCTGGCTGGCGAGGTGAACACGGAGATGCCGCTCTTCTGGATCCGGAAGGTCGGGGAAACGCTCAACGAGCGCGGGCAGGCCGTACGCGGGTCGAAGATCTTGGTGCTCGGGGTCGCGTACAAGCCCGACATCAGTGACACCCGAGAGAGTCCGGCCATTGACATCTTTCGCCTGCTCGCCGACCAAGGAGCCCAGGTGAGCTACCACGATCCGTTGGTCCCGACGTTCCGGGACGATGGGCGGGAACACCGATCCGTCCCGCTGACGGCCGAGGCGATCGAGGCCGCCGACTGCGTCATGATCGTCACCGATCATTCGAACATCGATTTCGATTTGGTTCGTGAACGGGCACGGGCCGTGGTCGACACCCGCAACGCGCTCGGCCGACGGTAAGCGATGCAGGTCACCGTCATTGGTACCGGGTACGTGGGGTTGGTCGCCGGCGCATGCCTGGCCGAGACCGGCAATACCGTCGTGTGTGCCGATGTCGATGCCGCAAAGATCGAAGGACTGCAGCAGAACCGCATCCCGATTTACGAGCCCGGCCTCGAGCCGTTGGTCCACCGGAACCAGGACGAGGGCCGGCTCCGTTTCACCACCGACATCGCTGCGGCCATCGACCATGGTCGAGTGATCTTCATTGCGGTCGGCACACCCCCGGACGAAGACGGGTCGGCCGACCTCCAGCACGTCCTCGACGTTGCCGAAGCCATCGGCAAGTTCATGCGCGGACCCAAGATCGTCGTGACCAAGTCTACCGTGCCCGTCGGCACGGCCGAACGGGTGCGTGCGGCTATCGCGCAGCATGCCGGGTTTCCATTCTCGGTGTGCTCCAATCCGGAGTTCCTCAAAGAAGGGGCCGCGATCGAGGACTTCATGAAGCCCGACCGCGTCGTGTTGGGGGTTGATAATGCCGAGGCTCGTGACGTCCTGACTGCGCTCTACGCACCGTTCGTGCGGACGGGCAATCCGATTCTGTTCATGGACATCCCATCGGCAGAGGTGACGAAGTATGCCGCCAACGCCATGCTGGCTACCCGCATCTCGTTCATGAATCAAATCGCGGCGTTCTGTGAGTTGGTCGGAGCCGACGTGTCCCACGTGCGCAAGGGCATTTCCACCGATCGGCGCATTGGGCCCGCCTTTCTATTTCCCGGTCCGGGGTACGGCGGCTCGTGCTTTCCCAAGGATGTCCAGGCCTTGATCCGGTCGGCTGCGGAACGCGGGATGCAATTTGATATCCTCCAGGCAGTCGAAGCGGTCAATGAGCGGCAAAAGCAGGTTCTGTTGGGCAAACTCATTCAGGTGTTGGGTCCGTCGCTCACCGGTCGGACGATTGCCGTGTGGGGCCTGGCCTTCAAGGCGGAGACGGACGACATGCGGGAGAGTCCTGCCATTCCGCTGGTGGAGGGGTTACTCGAGCGCGGGGCGGCCGTCCGCGTCCACGACCCCAAGGCCATGGAGGTTGCCCGCACGTTGTTTGGCGATCGCGTCACGTATGTGCACGACCCCTACGAGACACTCCCGTCCGCCGATGCGCTCGTGATCGTGACTGAATGGCTCGTGTACCGGAACCCGGATTTCGAGCGGATCCGGTCGTTGCTGCGCCGCCCACTCATTGTGGATGGACGGAATCTCTACGAACCTGACCGGGTGCGGAGCCTCGGGTTCGACTACTTCGGCATTGGGAGGCAGTCCGGGTGAGAGTTCTCATTACGGGAGCCGCGGGATTCCTAGGATCCCACCTCGTCGATCGATTCATCGCCGAGGGGTATGATGTCGTCGGGATGGATAACTTCATTACCGGCTCACCCGACAACATCGCCCATTTGCTGGGGAACCCGAAGTTCTCCTTCGCCAAGCACGATGTCACCACGTTCATGTATGTGGCCGGTCCGCTGGACGGCGTGCTGCACTTCGCCTCGCCCGCAAGCCCGATCGATTACCTCGAGCTGCCCATCCAAACGCTCAAGGTCGGGTCGCTCGGCACCCACACCGCACTCGGCCTGGCCAAGGCAAAGGGAGCGCGTTTCCTGCTCGCCTCCACGTCCGAAGTGTACGGCGATCCTCAGGTCCACCCGCAAACCGAGGATTATTGGGGCCATGTGAATCCGGTTGGACCGCGTGGGGTCTATGATGAAGCCAAGCGGTTTGCTGAAGCCATGACCATGGCGTACCATCGCACCCACGAGGTCGATACCCGCATCGCGCGCATCTTCAATACGTATGGCCCGCGAATGCGCGCCAGGGACGGCCGAGTCGTCTCGAACTTCATCGTCCAGGCACTGCAGGGAGAGTCGCTGACGATCTATGGAGACGGGTCGCAAACGCGTTCCTTTTGCTACGCCAGCGATCTCGTCGAAGGCATCTTGCGCCTGTTCGAGCGCGGCGATGCCGACCCCGTCAATGTCGGGAATCCCGTCGAGTTCACCGTCCGGGAGCTTGCCGAGCTGATTCTGAAGCTTACCGGCTCCACGTCGTCGTTGATCGAGCGGCCACTCCCAACGGACGACCCCAAGGTGCGCCGGCCCGATATTTCGCGCGCCCAGGGACTGCTCGACTGGGCTCCCCAGATCAGTCTCGAACAAGGCCTGACCAAGACTATTCCGCACTTCCGGACCCAGCTCGGCGTATGACGGCGGTGCTGGTGACCGGGGCGGCAGGATTTATCGGCTCGCACCTGGCCGAGGCCTTGATCGACCGGGGCGACCGCGTCATCGGCATCGATAACTTCGACCCGTTCTATCCGCGCGCCGTCAAGGAACGCAACCTGGCCCGGCTCAAGAGCGAAGCCGCATTCACCTTCCACGAGGCCGACATCCTCGATGGCGCCGCCCTGCGGGCCTTGCTGGCCCCGGAGATGGTCGTGGTCCATTTGGCTGCTAAAGCCGGGGTCAGACCCTCGCTCGCTGCCCCGGACGCCTACGTCGAGGCCAACCTGCTGGGCACGGCCTCCGTCATCGAATCGGCGCGGACCGTGGGCGTGTCCCGCCTGGTGTTCGGCTCGTCTTCGTCAGTCTATGGCGACGATACCCCGGCGCCGTTCCGCGAGGACGCCCCGGCCGTCAGCCCCGTCAGCCCCTACGCCGCGACCAAACGCGGTGGGGAACTCTTGTTGGACTCGGTCGCGCCGCACTTCGGCCTCCGGGCCGCTGCCGTCCGCCTTTTTACGGTCTACGGCCCCCGGCAGCGCCCCGACCTCGCGATCCATCACTTCACCCGCCGTATAGCGGCGCGCCAACCGATTACCTTATTCGGGGATGGAACCCAGGCACGCGACTACACCTACTGCAGCGATATCGTGGCTGGGCTCCTCCGAGCCCTGGCGTGGACCGAACGCGCCCCGGTCGGGATGGAGATCTTCAACCTCGGTGGAGCGCGAGCGGTACCGCTCCTCGAGATGGTCTCATCGCTGGCCCAGGCTCTGGAGATCGACCCCATTATCGAATGGGCTCCTATGCAGCCGGGAGACGTTCGGAACACGGCGGCGGACCTGACCAAGTCCGAGCGAATGCTCGGCTACCAGCCCGCCGTCTCCTTTGAAGAGGGGATTCGCCGATTTGTTGCGTGGTTTCGAGAACATCATGACGACGAGCCCTGATCACCTCGTCGCCCAAGCGCGGGATCGGTTTGCGCTCCGGGATTATCACGGGGCGATCCATTTTCTGAACGAGGTCGTGGCGATGGGACATCGGTTTGCCGATGTCCATCATCTGCTGGGGCTGTGTCACTCCATGCTCGGTCGGCCTGAAGAGGCCTTGCTCGAATTCGAGCGGGCGCTCGACCTCAATGCCCGATACTTGGAAGTGCACGTGCACCGCGGGATCGTCCTGAACGAGCTTGGCCGGTTGGACGACGCGCGTCGATCATTCGAAGCCGCCGAACGCGCCGACACCCCCACGGTGGCAGGCTTCCCGGCCCACGTAGCCGGCTGTTTGGCGAATCGCCACGCCGCGTTGGGCGACGCGTATGCGGAGGCAGGTGCGGTGGAAGAGGCCGTCGCCCAATACCGTCGGGCCATCGAGTTGGGACCGGGCTTCTTCGACTTGCGGTACCGGTTGGCGCGGTTGCTCCTGGAGTCAGCCCAGACGTTGGAGGCCCGCGACGAGCTCCAACGCGTCGTCGAGGAGCGCCCCAACTTCCTCGATGCCCAAGCGGCGCTCGGGCTGGCCCGATTCTTATCCGGCGACGCGGCCGGCGCCACTGACGTGTGGCGGGCATGCCTGGCCCGCCGCCCCGAGAACGTCCGGGTGGAAGCCTACCTGGCCATGGTCGGACGGGCGGAGGAATGAGGACCGTTTCGGGACGCGCCCTCGTTGTGGGGGCCGCGCTCCTCGTGTCCTGCCGGCTCGCGGGACAAGAGCAAGTCGGCGACGTCGCCTACCGTGAGGCTCGATTTGCCGAAGCACTCCAGGCCTACCGGCGGGCCAGTGACCGTGCCGACGGCCCCGGCATTCAGGCCAAGCTCGGCGCCGCGGCCATTCGGACCGGGGACGTTCGCGAGGCCATCGATGCCTATCGCCAGCTGGCGTCTCGCGCACCGATCCGGATAGAGGAAGCGGTCCACGGCATCGATTTGGCGGCCCGAATCGCCCTCGAGACCGGCGATGAGGAAGCCGTTCGCGAAGCCGTCATCGCGCTCGAAACGCTGGCGCCTCGCTGGCCTGTCGGCCGGTATGCGCTCAGTCTGGTCCAGTCCCGCACCCTCCCAGTGGGCGAAGAGCTTCGGCTCATTCCCGCCGCCATGGGCGCGGCGGGCGATCGCCCGGCCGCCGACTCCCTGCTTCGGGAGTACGCTCGGGCCCTTCGACTCTCTGCATCCTGCGATTTGGCGATCCATGCATACCGGTCGCTCCGGCGCCGGACGGAGACGGACAACCCGTCCTTGGCTCGCGGGGCCGCGACGGAGTATGCCGCCTGCGCACTGGAGCTGGGTCTCCGGGACGAGCGGGCGACGCCGTGGACGGCTGAGGAGTACTTCCGTGAGGCCATGGCGGTCGATTCCACCAGCCCTGTCGGTCGCAGGAGTCTGGTGGCCTTCGGTGACGCTCGCATTGCGCAGGGTGACATGTTCGGCGGGGCGATGGCCTATCAGGCAGCCCTGGATCTCGCCGCCGAACCCGACTCGATCGTCGACTTGGCCACGGAGCGCCTCAACAGTATCGCTGCCGCTAGCACCGTGGACGATTCTACGGCGGTGGTTCCGTGAGATACCTCGCACCTCTCGGGATCGCCCTGTGTGGGGCTGCATGCGGGCTGCCGTCGCCGGAACCGTTGACGACGCCAATCGTGCCGCTCGCGCAAACCGCCTCGCCCGGTCAAGTCGATTCGTTGTGGGATGCCGCCAACGGGAAGTTCCGGCACGGCAAATGGAGTGCCGCCGCGAGCATCCTGGAGCGCCTGGTTCTCGAATTCCCTCCCGGCGATGAGCGGCTTCCGCGGGCGAGACTCCTGCTGGGCAACGCGTACTTGGCCTCGAAGAGCCACCTTCAAGCCGTGCGCGAATTCCGCAAGCTGTCGGACGAGCGGCCGGGCGATCCGTTGGCCGCCATGGGCCTCTTGCGTGCCGGCGACGCGTACGCGGGGCTGTGGCGCCGTCCCGAGCTCGACCCGTCCTACGGGGAGACCGCATTGGCGACCTACCGGGAGCTCCTCAATCGGTACCCCGACTCCGAGGCGGGGGCGCGGGCGCGGATCAGGATCGCCCAGCTGGAGGAGCAATTCGCCATCAAGCAGTTCAAGTCGGCCCAGTTCTACTTTCGTCTCAAGGCCTACGACTCGGTCATCCTCTACCTGAAGGATCTGGTTGCGAGCTACCCCCGGACCTCGACGGCCCCGGACGCGCTCGCGCTCCTGGTGGACGCGTATCGCAGGGTGGGATACGAAGAGGATGTTACGGAAACCTGCGGGTATATGCGCCGGTTCCATCCCAATGCCCGGCAGACCGCTGAAACGTGCCCGCTCGATCAGGCGGATTCGTGACCGTTGGCCTGCTCGGCGGATCGTTCGACCCCATCCACCATGGCCACCTCCTCGTCGCCCAAGCTGCGGTGGACGTGCTTGGGCTCGATGAGCTTCGATTCGTGCCGGCGCGCCAGCAGCCCTTCAAGGTCGGTCATCACGGGGCGAGCGCCGAAGACCGGCTCCGAATGGTCGAGATGGCCATCGCCGGCGAACCACGGTTCGCGTTGGAGCAGAGCGAAATCGACCGGTCGGGACCATCGTTCACGGTTGACACCCTGCGTACCCTTCGAGACCGGGAGCCCGGCCAGGCGTTCGTGCTCCTCGTTGGGGCCGATGCGGCGGCGGAGTTGCCCACTTGGCACCAGGCAGAAGAGATTCCACGGCTGGCTCGCGTCGTGATGTTTGCCCGGCCCGCTGGGCCGGACTCCCGAATGATCGGAGGCTTCGAGGCCATTCGGGTGCCGCAGGTGGACATCTCGGCATCGGAGATCCGCCGCCGGGTGCGTGCCGGCCAATCGATTCGGTATTGGGTACCCGACGCGGTGCGAGATCATATTGCCGCCCGCCGGTTGTATTTGGACTAGGACGCGCATGATCAAGGATACTCTGACAAAAGTCTTCGGCTCGCGCTTCAAGCGAGAAGTCAAGCGTTTGCAGCCCATCATTGCCGAGATCAAGCAGCACGAAGAACGATTGGCTCAGGTCGGTGAGGAGGAGCTCCGGGGGCAGACCCAACGGCTCCGGGCCCGGCTCGAGGAATTGACCGGCGAGACGCTCGGCGAACTGCAACGACTCCGCGCGGCCAAGCACGATTGTCCGGACCCCGATGAGCGGGACCGCCTGGAGCAGGAAGCCCAATCGGTCGAGACGACCTACAAGAAGCAGCTGGCGGCAGGTTTGTCGGAGCTTCTTCCCGAGGCGTTCGCAACAGTTCGGGAGGCCTGCCGGCGCCTACTCGGCACGACGCTGACGGTTACCGGTCGCGAGATGACGTGGGATATGGTCCCCTACGATGTGCAGCTCATCGGCGGGATCGTGCTCCATCGAGGCAAGATCGCGGAAATGGCAACGGGTGAAGGCAAGACACTCGTGGCCACGCTTCCCATCTATCTGAATGCGTTGACCGGGCGCGGAGTGCACCTCATTACCGTCAACAACTACCTGGCCCGCCGCGACTCCCAGTGGATGGGGCATCTCTACACATACCTTGGCCTGAGTGTTGGCTGCCTCGACGATACCGAGCCGTCGTCCCCGGAACGGCGTGCGGCCTATTTGTGCGACGTGACGTACGGGACCAACAACGAATTCGGGTTCGACTATCTGCGGGACAACATGGTCTATCGGACCGACCAGCGGGTCCAGCGTGAGTACATCTACGCCATCATCGACGAAGTCGACTCGATCCTGATCGACGAGGCCCGGACCCCGCTCATCATCTCCGGCCCGGTCGGCCATGAAGAGAGCGAAAACTTCGGGATTTACAATCGCCAGGTGGCGGAGCTGGTCCGGAAGCAAACCGCAGTGGTCAACGGTCTCCTGGCTGAGGGCGAGAAGTTGCTGACTGACGAGGAGACCCGGCAGGATGCGGCGCTCAAGTTGTATCAGGCCCAGTTGGGGATGCCCAAGAACAAGCGGTTGCTCAAGAAGCTGAACGAGACGGGCGTGAAACAGCTGGTTCAGAAGATGGAACTCGAGGCCATTGGCGATCGCAAGCTCCCCGCCCGCCAGCAGCGGATGCGCGACCTCGAGGACATCCTCTACTTCGTGCTGGATGAGAAGGGCCATTCGGTGCACCTGACCGACCGCGGGGCCGAGACGCTCTCCCCGGACGACCCGGCGCTCTTTCTGGTACCCGACATCTCCGAGGCCATTCACGCTATCGAGGGCGATCCGGAGCTCTCGCCGGAGGAGCAGCGAAGGGCGCGGCAGCAGGTCGAGGCGGCGTACGCCGTCAAGAGCGAGAAGCTCCATACCATCCACAAGCTGCTCCAGGCCCACGCCTTGTACGAAAAGGACGTCGACTACCTGGTCCAAGACGGTCAGGTGGTCATCGTGGACGAGTTCACCGGCCGGGTCATGGTAGGCCGGCGCTGGGCGGACGGTCTGCATCAGGCGGTGGAGGCCAAGGAAAACGTCCAGGTCAAGGGTGAGACCCAGACGCTCGCCACCGTCACGATCCAGAACTACTTCCGCATGTACGAGAAGTTGGCTGGCATGACCGGCACCGCGGAGACGGAGGAGACCGAGTTCTACTCCATCTACGGGCTGGATGTCATGGTCATTCCAACCCATCGTCCGGTGCGGCGGCTGGACCAGCCCGATCGCATTTACAAGACCCGGCGGGAGAAGAACAACGCCATCATCGACGAGACCGAGCGGCTCCACGAGCAGGGGCTGCCTATTCTGATCGGCACGGTGAATGTGGATGTGTCGGAGACCTTGAGCCGGCAGCTCAAGCGGCGTGGGATCCGCCACGAAGTGCTGAACGCCAAGTATCACCAACGTGAGGCGGAAATCGTCGCGAACGCCGGTCAGAAGAACTCGGTGACGATTGCGACCAACATGGCCGGGCGGGGCACCGACATTAAGTTGGGCGCCGATCTGGACCTCACGGCCGAGGAAGCCGGGCTCCAGATCATCGGAACCGAGCGTCACGAGTCGCGCCGCATCGATCGTCAGCTGCGGGGCCGTTCCGCTCGGCAGGGCGATCCCGGCGCCACCGTGTTCTTCCTCTCGCTCGAAGACGACCTGATGCGTCTGTTCATTTCGGATCGGATCGCGGGCTGGATGGACAAGAGCGGGGTGGAGGAAGGCGAGGTGATCACCGGACGGTTGGTCACGCGATCAATCGAGCAGGCCCAGAAACGCGTCGAGCTGCAGAACTTCCAGACGCGGAAACGGCTGCTCGAATACGACGACGTGATGAACCAGCAGCGGGAAGTGATCTACGCGCTCCGGCTCGGGGCGCTCGAGCGTGGGGAAGAGCTCAAAGCGGAAGCCCGCCGGATGATCCAGGCGGCGCTCGAGCAGAGCGTCCTCGGATATTTGGCAGCGGCCACGAGGCGCGAAGAATATGATCGCGGCGGACTCCACGATGCCATGACGCTGCAGTACCTCCTCCCGGTCGATGCCGTGGTCGATGCCGACCGGACCCCGGATATCGAGCAGATCGTCGAGGCGGTGCAGGAGGAAGGCGAGCAGGCGTTCCAGCGCAAGCTCTCCTACCTCAACGAATTCGGGGAGACCATGGGGGCGACTGACGCCGACCTCCAGATCCTCTCCCAAGTCATGTTGTCGGTGCTGGACGAAAAATGGAAAGACCACCTGTACGACCTCGACCAGCTGCGGAACGCCATCCAGTACCGGGCCTACGGCCAGCGCGATCCGTTGGTCGAGTACAAGCGGGAAGCGTTCGACATGTTCGAGGATCTCATGCGCGACGTGCACTCGACCTTCACGGAGCGCTTCCTGAAGATCCAAGTCACCGCCCCACCCCCCTCGCCGCGCCAGGCCCAGGCGCCGGTCCCGAGGCCGACCCGAACCAGCGCCTCCGACGACCTGTTTCCTGGCGCGGCATCGGCGCCCCCCGACTCCCGGCGGCGGGACGGCAGGAAGGTGGCGCTGCCGGGGGGGCGGGAAGTCCCAAGCCGCAGGTGCTTGCCGGCCCCTTGGCCACCGGGACGGTACCGGAGGTCGGCCGGAACGAGCCCTGTCCCTGCGGATCCGGCAAGAAGTACAAGAAATGCCACGGCGCCGCGCGCTAGCGGCGTAATCCGGCGCCGGTCGGCGCCCGTTTGGGTGGGTGAGCCACCACGCCGGCCCCACATTGGCGGGTGGCTCTTCCTCTCGCCGACCTTCCCTCCGACGACCGTCCCCGAGAACGCCTCTGGGCCCATGGGGCGTCTGCGTTGACGGCCACCGAACTTCTTGCCATCCTTGTAGGTACAGGGGCTCGGGGGTCCAGCGCACTCGAGGTGGCTCGGGATCTCCTCCGCCTGGGTGACGGGTCGCTCCGCCGGCTCGCCGGTCGGGTGCGCTCTGAATGGCTCGCCGTGCCCGGGGTGGGTCCCACCAAAGCGGCGCGCGTGCGGGTCGCTCTGGAGTTGGGGGCACGGTATGCTCGCGAAGCGCGCCCTCCCGTTCTCCAGGTTCGGGCGCCGGAAGACGTGGCCCAGTTGCTGGCCCCGAGGCTCCGGGACCTCGAAGTCGAGGAGTTCCATGTCCTGGCGCTGGACAGCCAGAGCCAGATCGTGCGGGACGTCCTCATCACCCGGGGTTTGTTGAACAGTTCGCTGGTGCACCCGCGGGAGGTCTTCCGGGCGGCGATCGTGGAGGCAGCGGCCGGGATCATCGTGGTGCACAATCATCCGAGCGGAGACCCGACACCCTCACTCGAGGATCAGTCGGTCACCCGGCAGTTGGTGGCGGCCGGGCGTCTCCTCGATGTTCCGGTCTACGATCACGTCATCATCGCCGGCGACCGGTTCGTGAGCCTTGCCACCATGGGACTACTGTGACGGGAACCCTTACCGACCTGACTCCGGCATTCCAGAGCGTGCTCAAGCGCCACGCCGACCGGCTGGATTTGGACCTCATCCAGCGGGCCTGGGCGTTCAGCGCGTCCGCCCACCGCGGCCAGAAACGGATGTCAGGCGAGGACTTCATCTCGCACAGCATCGCGGTGGCGATGATCCTGGCCGACCAACTCCTCGACTCCACCTCGATCGCGGCAGCACTGCTCCATGACGTCGTCGAGGATTCCAACGTCCACCTCGAAGACATCGCCAAGGAGTTCGGCCCGGAGGTCACCGCGATCGTCGATGGTCTCACCAAGATCTCCCATCTGACATTCCGGTCGACGACCGAGGAACAGGTCGAAAACTACCGCAAGTTTCTGTTGTCCATCGCCAAAGATGCGCGGGTCATCATCATCAAGCTCGCCGATCGCCTGCACAACATGCGCACCCTGGAATTCCTGTCCCGCGAGCAACAGGAACGCATCGCCACCGAAACACGCGAAATCTACGCCCCGCTGGCACACCGGTTTGGGATGGCAGGGGTCAAGGCCGAACTCGAAGATCTCGCCTTCAAGTTCCTGGAGACCGAGGACTACAACAAACTCAGTGCCCAACTCGCCGAGAGCCAGGCGGAACGGGATGACGCGATCAAGCGTCTGAAGGAGCCGCTCGAGCGGGAACTCGAACGGGCCGGAATCGAGGGGTTCGAAATCACCGGCCGGTCGAAGCATCTGTGGTCGATCCACCAAAAGATCACCCGCCGCAACAAGCCGTTCGACGAAATCTACGATCTCACGGCGTTGCGGGTGTTGGTCAGGACGGTCCCCGATTGCTATCACGTGCTCGGGATCATCCACCACACCTGGACCCCGATTCAGGAGCGGATCAAGGACTACATCGCAAGCCCCAAGTCCAACGCCTACCAGTCGCTGCACACCACCATCTTCGGGCCGGGAGGGCAGCTGTTCGAGGTGCAGATCCGGACGGAGGACATGCACCGGACGGCGGAATACGGCATCGCCGCCCACTGGGTGTACAAGGAGACGGGCGACCGCGACGAGTTGGATCACGCCCTCGGATGGTTCCGGCAGCTGCTGGAGCTTCAGCAGGATGCCCAGGGGCCCGAGGAGTTTCTCGAATTCCTCAAGGTCGACCTGTATCAGGACGAGATCTTCGTGTTTACGCCCGAAGGTGACGTGAAGCGGCTCCCCAAGGGGGCGACCCCCATCGACTTCGCGTTCCACGTTCACACCGAGGTGGGTCTCCGGTGCCAGGGCGCCAAAATCAACGGGCGGATCGCCCCGCTGCACCGCGAGCTCCGCAACGGGGAAACGGTCGAGATCCTCACCTCGCAGAGTGCCCGGCCCAGCCGCGATTGGCTGAGCCACGTGCACACCGCCCGCGCCCGTCACAAAATCCGCGCGTGGATCCGGCAGGAGGAGGAGTCGGTCAGCCACGATCTTGGCCGCGAGATCATCGCTCGTGAGCTGCGCCGCCGACGGCTCTCGCCCCGGAACGCGGACCGGATGGATGAAGCGGCCGAGGGACTCGGCCTCGCCAACGGGAAGCAACTCGAAGTGGCGGTGGGGCGGGGGGACGTCCCGATCGGCCAATTGATTCGGGCGCTGTTCCCGGATCTGCCGAGCGAGGCGGTCAAGGAACCCAAGCCGACCATGTTCGGCCGGGTGATCGACCGTATCCGGCTCGGCCGCGGCATCCGAATCCAAGGAGTCGACGGCCTGATGGTGCGCTACGCCCAATGCTGTCAGCCTGTGCCGGGCGATCCGGTCGTCGGGTACGTGACTCAAGGGCGCGGGATATCCATCCACCGGGCCGATTGTCCCAACCTGCTCACTCTCTCGACGACCGACCGCCGCGTCGAGATCGACTGGCAGGAGGTCGAAGGTGAGGCCTTTGCGGTGCGGCTGGCCCTGGCGGGGGAAGACCGGCGTGGCCTCTACGCCGACATCATGCAGGCCATCAGTCAGACGGGCACCAACATCCAATCGGCTGACATCCATACCAAGGACGGAACGGTCTTCGGGACCATCTTCGTCGAGGTCGACAACCTGCCCCACCTCGGCAAGGTGCTGAAGGCCGTGCGGAAGGTGAAAGGGGTCACCGACGTCGAGCGCCGAGAGGCTCCCTCCCCCAACTAGGACCCACCGCGGGGTCCGAGCGCCCGCTTCCCCTCCGGAGTACTTTCGAACCAATGCCCGTGCGCGGCCCGCCCGACGCCGGGAGAGTTGGTACCACAACCAGGGGAACCCCCAATGGCGTATTGGATTCTCAAGACCGAGCCATCCAGCTATGGCTACGCGAACTTGGAGCGAGACGGGACAACCAGATGGGATGGGGTCAAGAACCCGCTGGCACTCAAGCACATCCGGTCGATGCGCCGGGGTGACGATGTCCTGATCTACCACACCGGCAAGGAGAAGGCCCTCGTCGGCAAGGCCCGGATCAGCACCGATCCGTATCCGGACCCCGGCGCAGACGACCCGGCGCTGGTGGTCGTGGATCTCAAGGCGTCAGGTCCTCTCCGTCGCTCTGTTTCCCTGGCTCTGATCAAGGCGGAGAAGTCCTTCGCAGACTTGGCCCTCGTCAGAATGGGACGGCTCTCCGTGGTGCCGGCCACGACGAGCCAGTGGAAGCAGCTGCTCAAAATGGCGGGCGAGTGAGCCCTCGCTTCGAGGTCGAGGCGCCGTTCGAACCGGCCGGCGATCAGCCGAACGCCATCGAGGAGCTCGTGGCGGGCCTTCACCGGGGCGATCGCTATCAGACGCTCCTCGGTGTGACCGGGTCCGGCAAGACCATGACCCTGGCGCACGTCATCGCGGCGATCGGCAAACCGACGCTGGTCATGTCCCACAATAAGACGCTGGCGGCCCAGCTGTACGGCGAGTTCCGGCAGTTCCTGCCACGGAACGCGGTGGAGTATTTCGTCTCCTATTACGACTACTACCAGCCGGAAGCCTACGTCCCGGCCACGGACGTCTATATCGAGAAGGATGCTTCCATCAATGAAGACATCGAGCGGCTCCGGCTCCGGGCAACGTCGAGCCTGATGGAACGGGACGACGTGGTCATCGTCGCGTCGGTCAGTGCCATCTATGGATTGGGCGACCCGGTCGAGTATCGCAAGTCGATGGTGACGGTGGCGCGCGGCGAGACCCGCGGCCGCGACGCAATCCTCTCCGACCTCGTCGACATTCACTATCGCCGGAACGACGCCGCATTCGAGCCGGGACACTTCCGGGTTCGGGGCGACACGGTGGAAGTCTACCCAGCGTACGAAGAGCAGGCCGTCCGAATTGAGCTCTGGGGCGATGACGTCGAACGGATCGCCAAGATCCACCCGCTCACCGGGGCCACGGTCGCCGATCTCGAGCGGTGCGCCATCTACCCCGCGACCCACTTCGTGACTCAACGCGAAACCATCGAGCGCGGCGTGGTACGAATCCGTGCGGAATTGGCCGACCGCCTCCGTGACCTCCGTACCGCGGGTAAGCTGCTCGAGGCACAGCGGCTCGAGTCCCGAACCCAGTTCGACATCGAAATGCTGCTCGAGGTGGGGACGTGCGCCGGCGTCGAGAACTACTCGCGGCACCTGAGCGGGCGGCAGGAAGGGGAACGTCCGGCCTGTCTGCTCGATTACTTTCCGCCCGACTATCTGGTCGTTGTGGATGAATCGCACGTCTCGCTGCCTCAAATCGGGGGCATGTACAACGGCGACCGGGCGCGCAAGCTGACGCTGGTCGAGTACGGCTTCCGGCTTCCCTCCGCGCTCGACAACCGGCCGCTCCGTTTCGAGGAGTTCATGGAGCTGGTTCCCCAGATGATCAACGTGTCGGCCACGCCCGGCGAGCGGGAGTTCACGCTCGCGGGTGGTGTCGTGGTCGAACAGATCATCCGGCCCACCGGATTGCTCGATCCGGAAGTCGAGGTGCGTCCGGTGAAGGGCCAGGTGGACGATCTCCTGCACGAAATCCGCGCCCGCACGGCCCGGCGGGAGCGGGTCCTGGTGACCACATTGACCAAGCGCATGGCGGAGGATCTCACGGACTACCTCCAGCAAACCGGCGTTCGCGTGCGGTACCTCCACTCCGATATCGACGCCATTGAGCGGATGGAGATTCTCCGGGGCCTCCGGTTGGGCGACTTCGATGTGCTGGTCGGCATCAACTTGCTGCGCGAGGGACTGGACCTGCCGGAAGTATCTCTGGTGGCGATTCTCGACGCCGATCAAGAAGGATTTTTGCGTTCCGATCGGTCGCTGATTCAGACGGTCGGCCGCGCAGCGAGGAACGAGCATGGGTCGGCCATCCTCTATGCCGACCGCATGACCGGGTCGATGGAGCGCGCCATCGCGGAGATGGACCGCCGCCGCCGGATTCAGGCGGCGCACAATCTCGAGCACGGTCTCACCCCGAAGTCCATCATCAAATCCGTCGAACAAGTGCGGCTCTCGACCCGCGTGGCCGATGCCCGAGCGGAACGGAAACCCAAGGCCGAGCCCGAAGTTCCGGCGGACCTGCACGATCCGGCACGACGCAAGGACGCCATCGTGGCCCTCGAACTTCAGATGAAAGAGGCCGCCGCCAATCTCGAATTCGAGGTGGCCGCGTTGCTGCGGGATCAGATCAACGACCTGAAAGCCGTCGATGCCCCTCAAGTGCGGCGTGAGCAGCAACCGCGCCGCCGGCGGCGCGCATGATCCGGAACCTGACCGAGGCCGAGCTGACGGAGGAAGGCGAGCGCCTGGGACAGAGCCTCCCTCCCGGGGCCGTGCTGCTGTTCGAAGGCGAACTCGGGGCAGGGAAGACGACGTTCATCAACGCCATCGCCCGTGGGCTCGGAGTGACCAGGCGCGCGACGAGCCCGACCTACGCCTTGGTGCACCGCTATCATGGGCGGCGCGGTCCGGTCTTTCACGTCGATTGCTATCGGCTCGAGGCTCCCGAGGAGGCACGTGACCTCGATTGGGAAGGGATGATGCGCGACGGCGACGCCATCCTGATCGAGTGGCCGGAACGCGCCCAGGACTGGGTGCC
The DNA here is from genome assembly GCA_963815325.1 of uncultured Gemmatimonadales bacterium. Taxonomy (GTDB): domain Bacteria; phylum Gemmatimonadota; class Gemmatimonadetes; order Gemmatimonadales; family GWC2-71-9; genus JABDII01. Next base: position 418,937 of record CAWFGG010000002.1, on the reverse strand, counting down.
TCCGGCAACCGCCCGATTCCGGTTGCACCATCTTGCCGACCCGGAGCAGCGCGGCGTGGAGGCGCTCTGATGTGGCTCGCCATCGACTCGGCCTGGGGTATCGGGTCGGTCGCGGTGGGCCGCCCGGGGGAGGTCCTGGCGCTGGATATCATGCCCAGGCCGCGAGAGCATGCCGCGGCACTCGTCCCGATGATCGAGGCAGTGCTCAAGCAAGCCGGAGGACGGTTGGCGGACCTGGCCGGCATCGTGATCGGGGACGGGCCGGGCAGCTTCACCGGCCTGCGAATCGGAGCGTCCGTTGCCAAGGCACTGGTCGAGTCGCGTGGCATCGAGCTCTGGACCGCTCCATCGCTCATGGCCATGGCCTGGGCCGCCCACACGGGCGCGGGCCACGGGATCCTCGCGTTTGCCGACGCCCTCCGTGGTGAGGTGTTTGCCGGCCTCTATCGATTCGAGGCCGATCGCGTGATCACGCTGTACCCCGCCGCCGCACGGCAACCCGGTACCATCATGGATACCTTTCCCGTGCCTGACACGATGATCGGGGAGGCTCCCAATTCGATCGTCCAGGCGTTCGAGGCATGGGCGGGAAATCAAGTGCTGCCGGTTCCAGAGGGAGGGGCTGCGGCACTCCTGGATCTCATGGTTCCCTCAGGTGGCGCCCGTCGGATTCCCGACGCCGAGGTGTGGGCCTGGGAACCGGACTACGGCCGACCCGCGGAAGCGCAGGTCAAGTGGGAGCAAGCGCATGGACGTCGCTTGGCAGATTCGCCGCGCGCGGATCGATGATAGCGATCAGATCGCGGTCATCGAGGCGGAGAGCTTCACCGATCCGTGGCCGCGCGACGGCGTGCGGGCGGTGCTCGCAAGCGCGGGTGTGACGGGGCTGGTGGCCGAGCAGGATGGTCGTGTACTGGCCTACTCGATCGCGCGGGGCGTGGCGGAAGTTGCCGAGATCCTGGATCTGGCCGTGCACCGCGACTGGAGGCGCGCTGGGGTCGCGACCGCGCTCTTGCGACAGCTGCTGGCGGCATTTGCCGCCGACGGGGTCCGGGAGGTATTCCTCGAGGTGCGGGGATCAAACCGGGCAGCCCAGGCGCTGTACCGGGCGCATGGCTTTCGCGCCGCCGGCACACGGCCGAGCTATTATCGCAAACCGACCGAGGACGCGATCCTCCTCAGGCTCCAGTTGGCGGGGCGTGCGTCCGAACGGCCGCAGTAGCGTATATTCGATGCTAGCGAATGCGAGGCGCCCCGGTACGTTCTCCGGGTCGGTTCCCAATCCTTGCTAATCAGCCCTGGAGGTCATCGTGAGCCGGAGTCTCAACAAAGCAACCCTCATCGGCAACCTCGGCGCGGATCCGGAGGTGCGGAGCACATCCAACGGGTCGCGGGTCGCCACCATTTCCCTCGCCACCAGCCGCCAGTGGACCAACAAGGCCGGCGAGCGGCAGGAGAAGACCGAATGGCATCGGGTGGTGCTGTGGAACAACCGCGGGTCGAATTTGGCCGACATCGTGGAGAAGTACGTGAAGAAGGGGGACAAGGTCTACGTGGAAGGCAGTATCGAGTACCGCACCTGGCAGGATCGGGAGGGGCAGACCCGGTACACCACCGAGATCAACGCGCGCGAACTCATCATGCTCTCCGGGCGGAGCTCCGACCAGGGCGAGGCGGTAGCCTCGTCGGTTGGAGCGGGGTCACCGCCCAAGGAGTCGTTCGATGACTTTCCGGCGGCCCTCGACGGGGACGATGACGACCTCCCCTTCTAGACGCTTCATTCTGCGCCCCCTGCTGCGTTTCGCAAAGCCGAAAACCAGCCGGGTCCTGGGGCTCCTCCGCGCACCCATCTCCGGGGATGGCAGGCTCGAAATCGCCTGTTCTCCCCGGGGTTCGGGGGAGCCACCCACCCCCCGCAAGGCGGGAATTGATCTTGCATGACCCGATCCCCAGCAGGAGCACCCGGGGCAAGCATAGGGTCCACCGGGGCATCTGCTTGGTATAAGTGATTATTTTTCATTATGTTAGCGCCCAAGCTCGCTCGCAGGACTTGGGCTGCGTCGGTGACGGCTGAATCTCATAAGCTATTGTATTACAAAGAATTGACCCCAACTTCACGGATCGCGCTATGCGAAGACTCTGTTCCCGGCTAGTCCGTTTGGCTCCCTGTCTGGCTCTCGCCGCCCTCCCGGTCACGGCTCTAGCCCAGGCTGTTCCCGAAACGCACACCGTGCGGGAAGGTGACACCCTTTGGGACCTCGCGGGGCGCTACTTTGGCGATCCTCTCCTTTGGCCCGAGATCTACCGGCAGAACACGATGGTTGTTGAGGACCCCCACTGGATCTATCCTGGCGAGGTCCTTCGGCTGAGCGGGACGGCGGCTGTGTCGGCCATTCCGGACGTCGGGCCGTCGGGGCAGGTGGTCGACGCCGTGGACATGGCCGATGTACAGGCTCGGGGTGACACTGAGCGGGGGGCCTTGGAGTCCGCCTTGTTCCAGCGCCGCTCCAGACTCAATCCCGATCAGGCCAGTCTCGCCGCGTATCAGACTCGTCCGCCGAAACCGTTGAGCGCCAGCGAATTCTACTCGTCGGGTTTTCTCACCGAAGGTCGATCCCTCCCGTTTGGGAAGCTGGTCGGCCCGGTCACCCCGAAGGAGATTGGGGCGACCCGGATGCCGGAGTCGGCGCAAATCTTCAGTGAAATTCTGGTCGATCCGCCCTCCGGCGGCGCCTACCAGATCGGTGATTCCCTGCTGATCGTGTCCTTGGCCCGCGATGTTGGCGGCTATGGTCGCATTGCTATTCCGGCGGGTATGGCACGCGTCACCGCGATCGATGGCGAGCGGAACATCGCCGAGGTCGTGGGGGTGTACGGTGACATCCGCGCGGGCCAGCGGATACTCCTGGTCGAGCCGTTTCCAGACCCCGGCATGGTTCGCCCGGTCGCGGTCGAGGATGGGATTCGTGCCCGGTTCCTGGCCAGCCGCGATAACCAGATCATGAAGGGGCCGCTCGACGTCGTCTTCTTGGATCAGGGGCGTCAAGACGGGGTGGCCTTGGGAGACATCTATGAGCTGCACGCGACCCCCGCCAATCGGGGCGGAGTGGAGTCGAACGTGGATGAAGAGCTAGCCACGGTTCGGGTCGTCCATGTGGGAGACCGCAGCGCCACCGCGCGCGTGGTGAGCGTGAATGCTCCCGACATCGCGGAGGGGACGCCGGCGCGTCAGATCGCCAAGCTTCCGTCCTAGACCGCACTCCTCCCACCTCTCGGGGCGGCTGCCCGCTGTACTAGGCCGGGCAGCCGCCCCGTTTCACATCCGCTACCGGGGGTCGGTGGTACGAGAACCCCGGCGTGTCCATTACATTTCCAGCGTTTTTGTGCAACGTGACAGTCGTCCTGACGTGAAGGAGTTCTGATGAGCGGAAGGGTGCTGGTAACCGGCGGAGCGGGGTTCATTGGGTCCCATCTGGCAGAAGCGTACCTGGCCGCCGGCTGGGATGTGGTGGTGCTCGACAACCTGTCCTCAGGCAAGGAAGCGAACATTCCGAAAGGAGCGACCTTCGTGCGGGCGGATACTCGATCGCCTGAGGCCAAGGAGGTGGTGGCGAGCGGCGGCTTCGACGTGCTCAACCTCCATGCGGCCCAGATCGATGTGCGGGTATCGGTCGAGCAGCCAGGGCTGGACGCAAGCATCAACCTCGTGGGGTTGGTGAACCTGCTGGAAGGCGCCCGGGCCGGCCGAGTCCGCCGGGTGGTGTTCGCCAGCAGCGGCGGAGTGGTATACGGTGATCCGACCGTCATTCCGACGCCGGAGACGGCTCCGAAGGAACCGGTCTCCCCCTACGGGGTGAGCAAGCTGGCAGGCGAGCATTACGTCCATGCGCTTGGCCTGCTCTACGGCTTCGAACATGCGGCGCTCCGGTACAGCAACGTGTACGGGCCCAGGCAGGACCCGAAGTCGGAGGCAGGCGTGATTTCCATATTCGTCTCGCGCGTGCTCGCCGGTCAGCCACTGACGGTCTTCGGCGACGGCCGACAAACCCGCGATTATGTATTCGTGAAGGATGTGGCCCGGGCCAACGTGATGGCGAGTACCAGCACTCTCGCGTCAGGCAGCGGGATCGACGCGACCGCGTTCAATATTGGAACTTCGGTGCAGCGAAGCGTTCTCGACCTGGCCAAGGCCGTTGGCGGCGCACTGAAGGTCGAGCCCGAGCTGACGTTCGCTCCGGCGCGTGCCGGAGAACTCCTCCGGAGCGCGCTGGATATCGCCAAGGCCAAGGGCCAGCTCGGGTGGGCGCCCGCGTCCCGATTCGAGGATGGTTTGGCACAGCTCATCACGTGGTTTCGAGAGGAGGCCGAGTGACCTTGCAGGCCGCGGGGGCGGTTCCGACATCCAGTCTGGACTTGATTCGTGTCTCGAGCGCGGAGACACAGATCGTCCTGGCCGTGATCGCGCTCTTCTCGCTCATCACCTGGTTCCTGATCGGTCTCAAGTGGTGGCAGCTGCGCAAGGTCCGGCGCCATGCCGATCGGTTCTTCGGGGAGCTCGAGCGGACGACGAAGTTGAAGGACGCATATCACGCGGTCATGAAACTCCCTCCATCGCCGTACAACCGGACATTCCGAGAGGGTGTCCATTTTCTGCAGGAGCTGCATCCGGGAGCGCTGCGGGACGACGGCCCCAAAATCACGATGTCCCCGGCCCACGTGGAAGCCATGAAGATGGTGCTCAGCAAGGAAATATCGGCCGAGCGCGACCTCCTGGCTCGATTCGTTCCCTGGCTCGCGACCATCGGGTCGGTAAGCCCGCTCCTGGGGCTCTTGGGAACGGTGCTGGGTGTGATGGACGCCTTCATCGGGATCGCCATCAACGGCTCGGGCAACATCTCGGCGGTCGCCCCCGGGGTGGCCGAGGCCCTGGTCACCACGGTCGCCGGCTTGGCAACCGCCATTCCCGCCATCATCGCGTACAACCTCTTCGTGAATCGGATCCGGCTGGTCGTGAGCGAGCTCGAGGGCTTCGGTAACGAGGTCATCGGCACGATGGCGCGCGAGGGCCTGTTCTGATGCTGAAAGTATCGAGCGGCGGGGACGGACGCGGCGAGCTCCCCTTCAATGCCGACATCAACGTGACCTCGTTGGTCGATGTTGCCTTCGTGCTCCTCATTATCTTCATGATCACGGCGCCCATCATGCAGGGCGGAGTCGACGTCCAGTTGCCCCAGGCGGAGGCGAGGCCGCTCACACCCAATCAGGGCATGGTGGTATCGGTCGATCGCCAGGGGCGCATTTTCATCGACGAGACCGAAGTGACCTACGACGAATTCCGGGTGGCCTTCCGCGGGCTGGTGGAGCGCCGCCAGCCGACGGGCATCTACGTCCGCGCCGACCGCCGGGTCCCCTACGGTGACGTCGTCCGGGTCTTGGCGGTGGTTCGGAATTCCGGCATCAAGGACGTCGGCCTCGTGGCCGAGGAGGAACTCCGATAGTGCGTGCGGGGCTCTCGCCGATCGCACATCGGCAGCCAGGCATCGCCGTGGGGGCAGCGGGAACTCTGCTCATTCACCTCGGCTTCATGCTGTGGCTCCTGCTGGCGGTGACGCCGCAGGTGGAGCTGCTTCCGGTGTATGCCGTGGAATTGGTTGCGGCTCCCAGACCCGTGCGCCAGGCGCGGCCGGCGCCCGAGGCCGTCCAGCGCCCCGCCGAACAGCCGGCCCCCGTCGCGCCGACGCCGGAGCCCGCGCCGCCAAAGCCCGAGCCGACCCCGGCGGCCCCTGTCGCGAAGCCCAAGGACCGGGAACCAACCCCGCGGACCGCCGCCCCGGTGGAACCGGCTCCGGGTGAGGCCCCGAACACCGGCGTCGACGTCGCCACGGTCAAGACCCCCGGGCTCGCGTTCCCGTATCCCGAGTATCTGCGGAACATCGTGACCCAAGTGTACCGACGGTGGGACCGGCCGCGGAGCAAGTCGGGGCTCCAAGCGGAAATCTTCTTCCTCATCTCTAGGGACGGAAGCGTGCGTGAAATGCGGTTCATCAACCAGTCCGGCAATTTCTCGTTTGACCTGGGTGCGCAGGGCGCGATCGAGGCCGCCGGCAACGTAAACGCCTTCGGCCCCCTGCCGGATGGCTTCGAGAACGACGTGTTGCCGGTCAGTTTCTTCTTCACGCCGAGGCCTGCACAATGAGGTGGCTTGGCGCGGTCGCGGCGGCCGTGCTGGTGGCGGGCACTGCGTCGGCGCAGGACTCCATTCCACCGGCGGACCAGGGCGTGCGGGTCGGCATTACCTACACACCCGGGGTGCGCCCGCGACTCCTGGTGATGCCGGGCACGGGCTTCGATTCGGTCCGTGCCATTCTGAAGCGCGATTTGGATTACAGCGATCGGTTCGAGATGCTGGTGCTCGGGGACAACGGCTCGGGCTCGGGGCCCATGAACTACGGGCTCTATGCCGCGCTCGGGGCCCAATATGGCGTGGAAGTCTCGGCGGCGGGCGCGGCGATCAAGCTCCGGCTCCATGACTTTGCCCGGGCCGAGGTCATCAACGAGCAGGCCTTCGTGTTCTCGGCTTTCGATTCGCCGGCGTTCCGAATGGAGGCGCACCGTGCCGCGGACGAGGTGGTCCGGTGGGTAACCGGAACACCGGGGATCGCGGCCACGCGCCTCCTGTATGTGGGCGCCGGCCGCGTGTACCGGGTGGACAGCGACGGCGCGAACATCCAGGCTTTGACGCCCGGTGAGGATCAGGCGCTCTCGCCGGTGTGGGCACCGGACGGCGCCTCCTTCGCCTACACCCGGTTTGACGAGGGTCGGGGGGCAATCCTGATCCGGAGCCTCAACGGCGGCGCCCCGATCACGGTGCCATCGACCTCGACAAACCTCAATTATGCCGCGGCGTTCGCGCCGGATGGAAGAAACCTGGCATTCACCCGCTCCGACGAGAGCGGTACGGACATTTTCGTGGCGAACGTCGCGGACCGGTGCTGCGTCCGGCGCTTGACCGTGGGTCGCTACGCGGATAATCTATCACCAACGTATTCGCCCGACGGCAACCGGATCGCCTTCGTCTCAACGCGCGCCGGCCCGCCGCAGATCTACGTGATGGCGGCTGAGGGGACCGATCAGGAACTCCTCGCACCATTCGACTTTGGGGTGACCGGCTCCTCCAACGGCCCCGAGTGGTCCCCCGACGGAGCGAGTGTGGCCTTCCACCGGGATGTCGACCGGAGCTCCCAGATCTTCGTGCTCGACGTGGCCACCCGGCGTGCACGGCAGCTCACTTCCTCCGGGCGCAATACCGACCCCACCTGGGCACCGGATGGTCGCCACCTTACATTTGTGTCGGATCGGAGTGGTCAACGGCAGCTGTGGGTGATTGATACCGAAACGGGACGAGTACGGCAGCTTCATACGCCGACGTTCGCTCGCCTGCCTGCCTGGTCTCGTCGGCTGGTGCAACCGTAGGCGTAGTCCCTCATCACATTTATGGAGCCCTTCATGAATCGCTCATCGATACTCCTTGCCACTCTCGTGGTGGCCCTTACAGCATGCGGCGGCACGCCCGAGCCGGAACCGCCGGCCCCGGTGGTGGACAGCATGGCCATCCGAGAGCAAGCGCGGCGCGATTCGATTGAAGCCGCCCGGCTCGCCCGTGAAGCGGCGGAGCGGGCCCGGCTCGAGGCCGAGCGGCGTGCTCGGGAAGAGGCGGAACGCGCGCGTGCGGCCCTCATGGCCGAGTTGAACGCCATGGTCAACTTCGACTTCGATCGATCGGACATCCGGTCGATTGACATGGCCAAGCTGGACCGGAAGGCTGCCATCCTCGCTGCCAATCCAGGAGTGCGGCTCCGTATTGCCGGTCATTGCGACGAGCGCGGGTCGGACGAGTACAATCTCGCGCTGGGCAACCGGCGGGCCTCGTCAGCCAAGCGGTACCTGGTGAACAAGGGGGTCGACGCCTCGCGCATCGAGATCGTGTCCTTTGGCGAGGAGCGCCCGCTCGACGGCGGGCACACGGAAGATGCGTGGGCGCGGAACCGGCGGTCTGAGTTCGAGCTCACGGCCGGTGGCGCGACGCTGGTAGCGCCGTAGTGCGTGTTCGCATTGGTGTTCTCGGAATCCTCGCGGCCACGGCCGCTCTGGGCGGCTGTGCGCTCAAGAGCGACGTGCGCCGCGTGGAAACCGAGGTCGCCATGCTCAAGGCGGAATCCGCCCAACGGGATTCCGCCGCCGCGGCGCGATTGGTGGAGCTGATTACCCTGCAGCAGCAGATGCTCGACTCGCTGCAGGCGCACCAGCGGGCGTTGACCAGTGCCCGCGGTGAGCTGTCCGGCGAGCATTACACCATTCAACAGCTGCTGGTGCAGGTTCAGGAGTTGACCGGTCAAAGCCAACAGCGGCTGAGCGAGCTGCGGGCCCAGCTGGAAAGCGAACGGGCCGCGCCCGCAGTACCGGCCGAGGGTGCGGCCGGGGCGGACGTTCCTGCGCCCACCGGTCCGTCGGCCGAGCAGATGTATCAGGTCTCGGTGGCACAACTGAGACGGGGCAGTCTGGGAACGGCGCGCCTGGGCTTTCGGCAGTTGATTCAGACCTATCCCCAGGACGAACGGGTTCCCGACGCGCTCTATTTCATCGGCGAGAGCTACTCCGCGCAACCGGATTCTGCCGCGCAGTACTACACCACGGTTGTACGAGACCACCCAAGCTCACCGCGGGCGTCATCGGCCCTCTACAAGCTCGGCTTGCTCGCCGAGCAGCGGCAGGACCCCGCGGAGGCGGGGGCGTTGTATCGTCGGGTGGTTGATCAGTACCCCACATCCGATGCCGCATCCCTCGCCCGAGATCGACTCCGCGCGCTAGGTCAGTAGCCGGTCCACTTCCCACCCTCGTCCGCGATGACCAGCCCCGCAGGCGAGATGCCCTTCCTCGACCACCTCGAGGAGCTTCGCGTCCGCATTTTCAAAGTGCTGGCAGCGGTGGTCGTCGGTGTGGTCGTGGGTTTTTGGGTGGTGCAGCGGTTCAAGGTCATCGCCATCCTGAAGCAGCCGATCGAGCCCTATCTCCCCTCGGGAAAGCTGACCGTGCTGAGCCCGACCGAGCCGATACTCATCGTGCTCAAGCTCGCGCTCGTGGTCGGTCTCGTGCTCGCCTCGCCGATCATCATCTACCAAGTGTGGGCGTTTCTCTCACCCGCACTCTACGCTCGCGAGAAGCGGGCCCTCATGCCGGGGCTGGCGGTGGGCTTGTTCCTGTTCCTCATCGGGGCCGCGGGCGGGTTCCTGGTGATCGTGCCGGCGGCGTTACGAATCTTGCTGAGTATCGAGCCGGACACGCTGCAGACGATGATCACGTTCGGGTTCTACTTCAGCTTCGTCACTCAGCTGTCACTGGCCATGGGGGCGTCGTTCGAGCTTCCGCTGCTCCTGATGCTCCTCACCTGGCTTGGCGTAGTGACGCCGGCCAAACTGCGGCGCTTCCGCCGCTATGCGCTCGTGCTCGCCGCGCTGTTGGGTGCGCTGCTCACGCCGGCAGACGTCACCTCAATGGTGATCCTCACCAGTATCCTCGTGGTGCTCTACGAAGTGGGGGTGCTCGGCTCGGTGCTCGTGGCGAAACGTCGGGCGCGCACGACTGGGGGACCGGCTGCCTTGCTGGTGGTTGGCTTGTTGATGGCCGCGGGCTCGTTGCCCGCGCAAGAGCCGACCAAACCGACGCTGGTGCGCCCCCCCAAGACTGCGCGGACGCCCACCGATACCGTGACCGGGGCGCCCTTGCCACAGCCTGGCCAAGCCCTCGATACCGCCAGCGCCCGGCGGGTGGGGCTGCCGACCGGCCCTACCCGGCAATTCGCCCAGCCGGATTCGATGGTGCAAGCCTTGCTCGCGCGCCCCGGATTCAGGGTGACACGCTACAGCGCCGACACCGCCACACTCTTCGCGGCTGAACGGCGCATGCTGCTCGATGGGCGAGCCCTGACCGAGCGTGAGGGGACGACCCTCGAAGCGGATCACATCCGGTATCTGGACGCCGAGTGCCTGCTCGACGCGTCCGGCGATCCTCGGCTGTTCGACGCGGGAAGCGTGTTGGTGGGGGAAGGGATCGGGTACAACACCTGCACCCGGCGCGGCTTCGTCACGAATGCGCTGACGAGTTTCCCTGAGGGATCCACCGTGTGGTTCCTGCGGGGGAACATTGCCCAGGACTCCAGTTCGAGCCGGATCTACGCCGCGTCGAGCGAGATCACGAGCTGTGATCTTCCGGAGCCACACTACCACTTTGCCGCTCGGGAAGTGAAGTGGATCTCGAAGAACGTCCTGGTGGCCCGTCCCGCCGTGCTCTACATCAGCGACGTCCCGGTCCTGTGGCTCCCATTCGTGTTCCAGGACACCCGGCCGGGGCGGCGATCCGGCATTCTCGTTCCGCAATTCGGTCTCAACGACCTGGTCCGCACGTCCGGCGGCTACAGCCGCCAGGTGACCAACGTGGGATATTACTGGGCCCCGAACGACTATATCGACCTCACCGGGCGGCTCGACTGGTACTCCGATCGGTATCTCCAGCTGGGCCTTGCGGGCCGGTATCGGTGGCTGAACCGGTTCGCCAACGGGGAACTCGCGTACAGTAATCAGCGGGAGAGCGGCGGCGCGTCGTCGACCAGCATTCGCTGGCTCCACCAGCAATCGTTCGACCTGACCACGTCGGTGAACTTGAGCTTCAACTATGTCAGCAACACCACCATCACGAGTAGGAACGCCATCGATCCGCTGCTGAACACCCAGCAGATTACCAGTGCGCTCAATCTGTCCAAGCGCTATCGGTGGGGGACCGTGACGCTCGGCGGCAATCGGCGGCAGAGCCTGTCCGACAACAGCACCACAACGCAGTTTCCCGCCATTACGATCTCCCCGAAGCCGTTGGACATCGCGTCCAATATCACGTGGTCGCCGTCGTTGTCGTTCGTCCAGAATCGGGCTTCCAATACGCCAGGCGGGACCGTGTTGATTGCCCGAGCGGGCGGCGGGCTGGATTCTCTGACGCTCACCGGATCGAGTCGCACGACGTCCGTCTCGATCGCCACACCGTTTCGGATCGGCTCATTCAATTGGCAAAACAACCTGAGCCTGAATGATCGAAAGAACGAGGGACGCATCGTCGAGACCTTCCGCGTGCCCGATCCGGCCTCGTCCAACCCGGCGGACTCACTCACGGTTACCCGGGTGACCGCGGGAGACTTCGAGACCGGAATCGATTGGACGACGGGCATCAACCTGCCCGTACTCCTGCGGCGGACCTGGAAGCTGCAACCGGTGCTCGGGATCGCGAACACCACCGGTGGTCCCTTCCTGTTGCGGAATCGCCGGACCGGGGGGGACTTCGTGAGTCAGGGCAAGCGCTTCGCGCTGGTGCTCAACGTGACTCCGACGTTGTTCGGTTTCCTCCCGGGGTTCGGACCGCTCTCCCGCATCCGGCACAGTATCTCTCCCATCATCTCCTACTCGTATAGTCCCAAGGCCACCATCCCCGAGGACTACGCCCTTGCCATCACCCCGGAGGGACAGGCGCCGCGGCGGACCAGCGATGCGGCCCAGCGCCTGAGCATCGGGTTATCCCAGAACTTCGAGGGCAAGACCCGCCCGGCCCCGGGAGACACCAGCGACACGCCCGCGACTCGGAAACTCCGTCTGCTGAGCATCGCGACGAGCCCCATCGTCTACGACTTCGAGCAGGCCAAGAAGCCTGGCCGGACGGGGTGGGTCACCTCGACCCTCACCAATACGTTCCAGACCGATCTCCTGCCCAGCTTCAGTCTGAGCACGACCCATGACCTGTGGCGTGGTGCGGTCGGAACGGACACGGCCAAGTTCGTTCCCTTCCTGCAAAACGTGAACTTGAGTTTCGCGCTCTCTACCCGGACAGTTCGGTCGTTTCTCGGACTGTTCGGGTTAGGCGGCGGAAGCGCAGCCCAGGAAGGCGACGAGGAGCCGCCGCCCAGCTACCTGGCGCAATCCGGCCGAGGGTTGGGCCGGACCGGAGCCTTCAACACCGATATGCCGGAAGGCGGCGCCCGGCGGCCCTTCTCGGCGAACGTCAATTTTTCGTTGTCGCGCAGCAGACCGCTTCCCGGAGCGACGTCATCGGTGGCGGATCGCCAGAACCTGGGATTCAGCACCAGCTTCTCCCCGACGCCGTTCTGGGGGGTTTCGTGGTCGACCCAATACAACATCACCGACAAGAAGTTCGAGTCCCAGATCGTTCGCTTGGAGCGGGACCTGCACGACTGGCGGGCCCGGTTCGAATTCATCCGCAACGCCAACGGGAACTTCGCCTTCTTCTTCTCGATCTACCTCACCAGCCTGCCCGATCTGAAGTTCGACTACGACCAGCGGACGATCTCCAACTGATGTCCTCGCCAAGTGACATCCGTTCCCCGGGCTGACTTATGTAAGTGCTTGTCCTCAAATGATATATTGCTCTCGCATGTCTGGCACGCTCTCTGCCATAGGTCTGGATGGACTCCCTCCTCGGAGATGACTCATGCGACGCTTCTTGCTCGCCTTGCCCATACTGCTCGTGATGGCGTGTTCGGGAGACGACACCGTCTTCGGTGGCGGCGGGACGGTCGCCGCCCCACAAAACCTCTTCTACGTCGTTGAGCCCAACGGCACCGGGAATGCTCCAACCGGTATCCTGCTGCGTTGGGACGACGATCCTGATCCCGATCTTGCGGTGTGGCACGTGTATTCCCGGGGGAGCAGCTCGGGCACCTTCGGGCTCCGTGGCTCCACCACTTCCAATTCATTCCACGATCAGGGCGTGCCGCACCTCGAGTACTACGTGACGGCCGAAGACGTGGACGGATTCGAATCCGGCCCCAGCAACGTGATCACGGTCGATGAGCGTCTCACGTTGCAGGCACCCAGTTCCCTGTCCAGCACCTCGCTCAATGGCGCCATTGCCCTCACCTGGTCCGATAACGCGTTCACCTCGGATCCGGCGGGCTTCAGCCAGTACCGCGTGTACAGCGTGGGCTACGATCTCGATGCCGGGTTGTGCGACCTCGACTGGGCGCTGGAAGGCACCACGGTCGCACCGGAGTTCGTGGCCGGTGCGCTCCTCAATGGCGCCCCGAGGTGTTTCGGCGTCTCCGCAGTGAGCGTGGAGGGCTGGGAGAGCCTCTGGTCTCCGATCCGGGACGATACGCCCCGACCCGACGCCAGAAACGTGGTGGTCTGGACGAGTCAAGCCGATGTCACCCAAAGCGGATTCCGCTTCTGGCGCGACCTGAATCTCGACGGGTTGGCCCAACTGTCCGAACTCGGCCGGATAGGGGCCGGCACCGCACCGGATATCGACTTCTCACTTGAGCGGAATCCTTCGGGCCTGGTCTTCTTCCAGCCCGTGCGGCTCGGGACCGGTGTGCTCTCGGTCGGTCAAGTCGCCGACCTGACGAGCATCGACTTCGCGCCCAATGCCGCATACGGCACGGGCCAGATCGAGGCGCTTCCCGGTAATGGATACATCTTCGAGATGGACGGCGGCGACGGTTTCGCCCGCTACGGTGCCATTCGGGCGACCCACGTGGGTCAGAATTTCGTGATCCTCGACTGGGCCTTCCAGACCGACCCCGGCAACCCGGAACTCCTGGTGGGGGGCATCGGCGGCGGCTGAGTCTAGACGCGCACGCCCCAGAACAGAGGCGGTGTGTGGGGGCCAAACTCTCAATTCCGGGCGGACCTTAGGGCCGCGGACAAGTGGAGTTGAGAGGCCCGCGCACCGCCCTTGTTATTGAGCCTCGCTGCCGCCACTTTCGGCGGATGACATCAGCGACCGTCGCCCTCGACGGCTCCTCCCTCACCATCGACGAGGTCGTCCGCGTTGCCCGCGACCCCGGAGTGACGGTTGTGCTCGCTCCCGCTGCGGTCGATGGTGTGGCGCGGAGCCGCGCTCGAATCGAGGCGGCACTCGAGCACGGCGACACCATCTATGGCATCAACACGGGATTCGGCAAGCTGGCCAACGTCCGGATCGCGCCGGATGCCCTGGACCGGCTCCAGGAGAATCTCATTCGGAGTCACTGTGCCGGGGTGGGTGATCCGCTTCCGGCCGACATCGTGCGCGCCAGTATGCTGCTTCGCGCCAACGGACTCCTTCGCCCGACGAGCGGGGTCCGCCCGGAACTCCTCCACGCGTTGCGGAACCTGGTGAACAGCGGTCTCGTCCCCGTGGTACCCGAGCAGGGCAGCGTCGGGGCCAGTGGCGACCTTGCCCCCCTCAGTCACATCGCGTTGGTCCTCATGGGAGAGGGTGACGTCCTCACCGCCCGCGGGGAGCGGTTGGGCGCCGCCGCCGCCCTGCGGGAGGCTGGTCTCACGCCTCATCGCTTCGGAATCAAGGAGGGCTTGGCGTTCATCAACGGCACGCAAGTGCAGACGGCGGTCCTAGCCCTCGCAGTCCACGACGCCTGGGTGCTCTGGAGGAGTGCGCTTGGGGCCGCGGCCATGAGCCTCGAGGCGCTCCGGGGGACCCCGATCCCGCTCGACCCTCGAATCCACGCCGCCAGGCCACATGAGGGCCAGCAATTGGCCGCGGCGCTGATGCGGGCGCTCGTCGACCAGAGCGAAATTCGCGAGTCTCATCGCGACAACGATCCACGCGTCCAGGACGCGTACAGTGTGCGATGCGCGCCGCAGGTGATGGGTGCCGTGGCCGATGCTATCCGCTTTGCCGAGCAGACGGTTAGGATCGAGCTCAACGCATCGACCGACAATCCGCTCGTCTTCGAGAACGGCGACGTGCTGTCCGGCGGTAACTTCCACGGGCAGCCGATCGCTCAGGCGCTGGATGTTCTCACCATCGCGTTGACTACGCTCCAGGGCCTCGCCGAACGTCGCATTGAACGACTGGTCAATCCCGATCTGTCGCAGGGGCTCCCGGCATTCCTCACCAGCGATCCCGGACTGAGTTCGGGATACATGATGGTTCAGGTCACTGCCGCCTCATTGGTGGCCGAATCGCGGACCCTCGCGTATCCGGCGAGCGTGACATCTATCCCGACGGATGCCAATCAAGAGGACTTCGTGCCGATGAGCATGGCGGCCGCATTCAAGACGCGGCGCGTGCTGGCAAATGCGCGGCGGGTGGTCGCCGTGGAGTTTCTCTGCGCGGCCCAGGGACTGGACTTCCTCCACCCGCTGAAGCCGGGTCGGGGCGTGGCCGACCTCTATCGTCGGATCCGAGCGGATCATCCACCGATCCAGCCCCTGGATGCCGACCGCCCGCCGGCGCCTGACATCGAGCAGCTCACCGCCCGGATTGCCCAGGGCGCCCTCGATCCCCAGGCGTATCTGCCGTCGGAGCGCTGATCGTCCGGGCTTCGGGTTGCTCCGCTTTGGGGGGACACCTATCTTTTGCTCGGGGTGTGTCGGGACGCTAAGTGCAAGTCATTTCGCTCTTTCCCCTCGTCTGATAGTGAGCTGAATGAACCTCAAGAAGCTCAAAGAGTCTGCGAGAAAACACGAGCAGAAAGAGGATTGGCCGACAGCCGTCAAGATCTATCTACGGGCAATCGAGGCTTCTGAATCCGGCCTCGAACCGGTGCCGGATCTCTCCCTGTACAATAGGGTCGGCGATCTTTACATGAAGCTCAACGATGCCGCTCAGGCCGTGAAGACCTACGAGCGGGCCGTTGATCTGTATGCCGACCAGGGGTTTGCCAACAACGCCATCGCCATCTGCGGCAAGATCCTCCGGGTCAACCCCGGCCGCATGCACACCTACCTCACGCTCGCCAAGCTGTACGCGCGGAAGAATTTTGTTGTCGATGCCAAGAAGAATCTGCTCGAGTATCTCGACCGCATGAACAAGGCCAACCGACGCGACGAGGCCTTTCGCGAAGTAAGCGGCTTTGCCCACCAATTCCACGGCGAAGCCGAAATCCGGGACATGCTGCGCGAGTTGGTTCAGGCGGCCTCGCGGGAGACACACTCCGGAGAGCAACTGGACAAGCTCGCTGCCCAGTTGGAGGCGGGACCCGCTGGGGCAACGACTGGCGGTGTAGGTGTGGATTCGGCTCCATCGGGGCGGGGGAGGAGGCCGGGGGAGCTGGTTTTCCTGGACACCAGCGCCGCTCTCCCGGCGGAGCCCCTGTTGGAGCCGCTCCCGGAGGTGCCGGAGCCGCCGGTCGAGGCTCCGCCCGAACCTCCAGTCCAACCACCGGAGGTGAGCAGCCCGACGTCGGATCTCCCATTGATCGATCTCGGCGATGAGGCTTCAGCGGAGACCATGGCACCTGACACCGGGCTCGAGCTGGAGGAGGAATTTGGCGACGAGGGCGTGCTCGATGCTGATGCCGTGTCCGAACAATTGGCAGACGATGTGCCGGAGCTCGAAGGCGTCGAGCCAACTGCCCTCGCGGGCGATGATTCGGCAGATGTGGAGGTCTTGGAGGGGCTGGAGGTCGGCGGGGGCATCACCATAGAAGACCAATTGGGGGTGGAAGAGCAGGAGCTCGAAGAAGGAGTCGAACCCACGATACTCGACGGCGTTGAGCTCGAATCCGTCCCCACCCGGTTGGAAGATCTCGAGGTCGCTGAGTTCGAGGACCTCGATGGCGCGGAGCCCGGCCCGGTCACGATGGATGAGCAGGCCCTCGAGCCCGAGGCCGCGGCCGAAGTCGGCTCGGAAGAACAAGAGGTTGAGCTCCAACCGGTGGATGAGGTCGAGGAACTCGACACAGTCGGTTCGTGGGACACGGATGCCCCCGAATTCGTGGAGGAGGCCGAGCAAACGGATCAAGAGCCGGCCGAGGAGGCTTGGGCGGAGGAGGAGGATGTCCAGGTAGAGGAGCCGGCCCCCGCGCTGCCATGGCTATCGGGTGAAGAGACCGCCGGGGATCTGGAAGATTCTGGCCTTGCGGTGGTCGAGCCCATCTGGGCCGATGAGGATGCGGTTGAGGTCGAGGCCGAGGCCGAGGCCGAGGAGAAAGCCGCGGAGCCGCTCGAAGTGTCCGGATTCGCGGAAGAGGCGGTCGAACAGGACGAATTCCCTGAGTATGCGGCTCCCGCGGTCGAAGAAATGCCCCCAAGCTTGCCGGAATGGGCGCCCCAGTCTTTTGGGACGACGGACCTCGGGCAGGTGGACATCGTCGGACTCGAGCAACAGCTGGCGCAAAGCCCGAACGATCCATTCACCCACCGGGCTCTTGGCGAAGGGTTGATCACGGCCGGATCGAAAGAGCGCGGACTGTACGAGCTCGAATTGGCTCTGGCAGGGTTCGAAGCGCGGCAGGACTGGGGACGTAGCACGGACGTGCTCCGGGGACTCGTCCGCCTCGACCCGAACCGGATCTGGTACTACCAGAAGCGGGTGGAACTGGCCTTCCGCTCCGGAGAAAAGGGACGCTTGGTGGAGGCGTACCTCGAACTCGGTGATGTCCTGGTGCGGGTGGGCTCGCTCGAAAAGGCGCTGGCCGTATATGGCCGCGTCTTGGAACACGATCCCGCGAATGAGTTTGCTAGCGCCGCCCTGGACGTGCTCCGGCCGGTGAGGCCCGCCGACGTGGATCAGCCGGCGATGCCGTCGCGCCGCCACGCGCCCGACGCCGATGCCGATGCCGATGCCGAGCGAACAGAGGAACAATACGTCGACCTCGGTGCACTCGTGCTCGAGCCCCGGCCGCGGCGCGACACCCGGATCCGGGTCGAGGATGAAGAGCCGACGGGTGACGAGGAACGGGACTTCGAGCTCATGCTCGAGCAGTTCAAGGCCGCGCTGGAGGAGAGCCTGACGGACGAGGATTACCAAGCCCACTACGACCTCGGCGTCGCCTTCAAGGAAATGGGCCTGTTGGACGAGGCGATCGCCGAGTTCCAAAAGGCTCTTCGAGCCCCGGAGGGCCGCTTGCGGACGTCCGAAGCGTTGGGGGTGTCGTTCTACGAGAAGGGACAATATGCCGTGGCCGAAGCAATCCTTCGCCGCGCGGTGGACGGGATCTCCGGATTGGACGACGAGAAGATCGGCCTGTTGTACTGGCTCGGGCGTTCGACGGAATCGCTGGGTCGAGTCCGTGAGGCGCTCAAGGCCTATGAGCGCGCGATGGCGGTGGATGTCGGATTCATGGACATCAACGAGCGGGTCCGGCGGCTTGAGGCGGGGTCCGCATGACGGGGCAGGGCACAGCCGGGATTGGCCTTGCCGACATCCAGGGGCAGCTCCTTCCCCGACTCACCGACGTCCGCCGGGAATTGCGGCGCATCGTGGAGACGGATTTCGCGCTGATTTCCCTGGCGAATGCCCACCTCATGCAGATGCAGGGAAAACTGTTCCGGCCGACCCTGGTGTTGTTGGCCGAGCAGGCGACGGGACCGGCGCGGCCGCGGGCGATCACGCTGGCGGCGGTGGTGGAGTTGATTCATCTCGCCACGCTCGTGCACGACGATTCGGTGGATCACTCGGTGCTCCGCCGCGGGATGCCGACCTTGAACGCGCTATTCAGTCACCAAGTGTCCGTGATCATGGGCGATTATCTCTACTCGCGCGCCGTGATCGAATTAGTGCGGTTGAACGACCTCGAACCGCTCCGTATCCTGGCGCGAGTTACCAACGAGATGACGATTGGGGAGATGCGCCAGCTGACGGCGCATGACCCATTGGCTTTTACCGAAGCCGATTACGATTTGTTGATTCGCTCCAAGACGGCCTCCCTCCTGTCCGGGGCATGTGAAGTTGGTGCCCTCAGCGCAGACTTGCCTGCCCGTGCAGCGCTCCGGCGTTTCGGCGACAATTTGGGTATGGCGTTTCAGATCATCGATGACTTGATCGACTACACCGAGGAGGAGGCGACCACCGGGAAACCTTCCGGATCCGACCTCCGGGAGCACAAGGTAACCCTCCCCTTGATTTACGCCTTGCCCAGGCTGTCCGCCGCGGAGCGAGGGGTCATCGACGAGCTGATGGCAACCGTCGAACCGTCGGATGACTTGATCGCTACCGTGATCGAGCTCGTGGCCGGGGCCGGTGGCTTGGCGTATGCACGGGAGCGGGCCCAGCGGTTTTGCGACCAAGCCGAGGCGGAACTGGACAATCTGATCCCCTCGCCAGCCTGCGAGGCGCTTCGAGCGAGTCTCACCTACCTGCTCGAACGGCGGAGTTGATGGCCACCGGACCGAAGCGGCCGGGCTTCTACCTGGGTGTGCTGGTCTCGGGTTTCATCACCGGCGGCTTTGTCACGGCGCTGCTTGCCCGTTTTCTGCCGGACAGCACCTTCAAACAAGTCTTCGTCAGCACCTGGACGCCGACGGTCGGCCCTGTCTCTGTCGACCTCCTCGTGGTAAGCTTCACGGTAGGGCCGGTTGGACTGGCCGTGTCGGTCTTGAGCATCGTCGGCGTGATCATCGCCTACTTCGTGGCGCGTTCGCTCTTTTAAGGTGGTGGCGCTATGGGCATCGGGAACTTGGGGTTCGGTGAAATTCTCATCATTCTGGTTGTGCTGCTCCTCGTGTTCGGGGCTCGTCGCTTGCCGGAAATCGGGGCGTCCTTGGGGAAGGGGATCCGCGAATTCAAGCGAAGCATCACGGAAACGAGCGATGCGGTGACGCGGGGCAACGATCAGGAGCCGCCGGATCGACAAATCGATGCGCAGGCATCACCGCCTGACGGTGATCCGAAGCGTCTGTCACAATAGCGGCCGAGCATCTCCGGCAGGAGCACGATGTGAGCGGGGCGGTTCGACTGGTCGAACCGCCCCGCTCCCGTTTTGGGAACGATCTCGAGCGAGCGACTGCTAGTACCCGACTGCTCCCTGGCTCCGGCTCTGCTGCCGCTCGGCTTCCGCCTCCAGCTGCGCCGCCGTGCGGTAGAGGTCGTCCCGTCGGTCCACCACGGTTGCCGAGGCCCGTAGCGCCGTCAAGTAGTTCCGCACCCGGTCTTGGCGCACCAACCGGACTTCCTGGGCCCGGTATTCATCGAGGGTCTTCAGGAATTCGGCTGAATCGGCCGGTACGCTGCTGAGAACTCGGATGACATAGAGGCCGTCGCTGGTGTCGAGGAGCCCGCTCCGCGTGCCTGGCGCTAGGCCGAACGCCGTTCCAACCAGAATCGGGTTCGGAAACGGCGGCCGGGTTCGGACGAAGGGCCCGACCTCGCGGTAGGGCAACCCCATCGCCTCGGCTGCTTGTGCCATGGCGTCCCCACCTGCCAGACGGTTCAGGTACTCCTGGCCTCGGGCCCGAGCGGCGTCCCATTTCTTGAGCGATCGGACCTCCTCGGTGATGGCGGCCCGGATCGTGGGGTCGGTCAACGGCGGGACACCTTCGGGCTGCAAGCTGTCGAGCCGGAACAGATAGAAATTCCGGGAGTCCTCGATGATGGGACTAACCTCACCCACCTGCGCCCGAAAGGCCCAGACCCCGGCGTCGGGCACGACCAGATTGCCAACCAGCACCCTGCTCCCCGGTTGGAGTGGCGCGGCCGGATAGATCGGCAGCCCCAACGCCCGGGCCACGGTGTCCAACGCCGCCGGGTCCAGGCGCTCGGCCCCAAGCGCCTCCATCGAATCCGCCTGGGCATCGACCAAGTCGCGATGAGCACCAGCCAGCTCGATGGGGATCAGGATATGTCGTCCCTCCGCGGTGTCGGCCCGGCGGGACGTGACCTCAATCAGGTGGTACCCGAACTCGGTGAGCACCGGGCGGGAAAGGGTGTTGAGCCGCATTGCGAAGGCGGCTGAGTCGAATGCGGGAGCAAAGGAGCCCCGGGTCCAGGAGCCGAGGTCCCCCCCGGCGTTGCCGGACACGGTATCCGCCGACTCCCGGCGGGCAACCTCCGCGAACGGAGTGCCGTCGAGAATCTCCTGCCCGACCTGCTCCGCTCGGGCGAACGCCGCGGCGGTATCGCTCGCGTCAGGCGCGCGCGGGAGGACCACGGCGCTGAGGTAGGCCGTCTTTGGCCGCGTCAGTTCGTCCGCGTGGCTCCGGTAGTAGGCGGTAATCTCGCCCTCGGTCACCGCGACGGCCGAATCCGGGATCGCCTGCCGAGGAATGATGGCTGTGACGCCGATGGTTACCGCCTGATTCGCGTCGCGATAGCGCTCCCACAGCGCCGCGTCGGAGAGGTAGACGTCTGCGGTGACCAGACGGAGGAGTTTCGACCGCATGAGTTCACTACGGTACTGGGCTTCGAGGAGCGGGACGTACTGCATGCCCACGCTCGACGTGAGCCAGCGCTGGTACTTGGCCATGTCAAACTGGCCGTCGGTCTGAAAATCCGGTTGTTGCTGTAGCTCCGGCGGCGGCACATTCCGCAGGAAATCAGCCACTTCGCCGGGCGACACCGAAATCTTCCGTCGCGCGTATTCGGCGTTGAGCACGGTGTTCGAGACGAACTCCTCCCATACGTCGTCTCGAATCCGCTCGATGTCATCGAGGGTCAGCGTTTGTGGTGACTGCTGTTGGATGAGCTGGATCCGGTCCTGCACGACCTGCTGGTACGTTCGAGTATCGATGCTCCGGCCATTGACCTTGCCGACGGAGGTGCTCGAGACCCCGGCTCCGGAGCCGCCGCCAATGCCGCTGAGTTGGATCAGAAAGAGCACCATGAGCACCGCGAACACGATGGCGATGATCTTGGCGCTGCTGCGAAATGCTTGCATCATGGGACGTGGCTCCGGGCCGGCTTAACAAAGGGTGGCGAAAGGCTGTAAGTGTAAGCCTGCCAACGCACAATCTCAAGCGTGCGGGCCGAGCGGCTAGTTGACATGGTTTGGTACGGATACTACTGTTTGGCGAACTCCTGCAACAACTTACGCCACGGGATCTCGGATGGCCGCGACTCGCGAACTCGATAAGCTCGAACGCCAGTACCAGGAGAACCCAGAAGGCACCGCCTTCGCTCCCCTCGCCAACGCTCACCGCAAACTCGGAAACATCGAGCGGGCGCTCGATATCCTGCAGGGTGGGCTGTTCCACCATCCCGACTATGCTCCTGCTCGGATCGTGTTGGGCCGATGCTATCTGGATCAGGGCCATGACGATGCGGCAGAGCGTGAGTTCGGCCGCGTGCTCGACCGCGACCAGGAAAACGTCATTGCGCTCCAGGCCCTCGCCGACATCGCCGAGCGGACGGCGCGCCCCGATGAGGCGGAACGGTGGCTTTCCATCCTTCTCGGCATCGACCAGGGCAACGCGGCCGCGCGCGAACAACTGGCTCGAGTTGCGGTCGGGGCGGGGCCGGACCTGAGCGCCGAGCCGGCGTGGTCTTCCGCTCTGGAGGAGGATGCGGAGCCGTCAGACGGCGCATCTCTCGAGCGTATTGAAGCTGGCTACGACGACGCGTCTGAGATCGTCGGCCCGCTGGAGGATCTCGAGCTACCGCAGTCTTTCGCTCTGGAGGAGGATGCGGAGCCGTCAGACGGCGCATCTCTCGAGCGTATTGAAGCTGGCTACGACAACGCGTCTGACGTCGTCGGCCCGCTGGAGGGTCTCGAGATAGCCGAGTCTTTCGACTCAGAGGTGGCCGGCGAGGACGTCGAGGAGCTCGATATCGTCGGCCGCGGCATCGAGTTGGAGCCGGTCGAAGGGCCAGCCGACCTCGAGCGCTTGGAACCAGGAGACCAGACGGGTGCGGAGGAAGCGGAAGCCAGTTTCGAGGAAGCCGAGCCAGCGGAGCAGGAATCCGAGTGGCTTCGACCAAGCATCCCTGAAGCAGCGGGTAGCCTGAGTGCCTGGGATGTCGAAGGCGAGGAGTCTGCCGACGAGGAGTCCACGGTGCTCGGCGACGCGGTGGATGAGACCGCAGCGGTGGCCGGGCCCGAGTCGATCATGGCCGATGTGGAAACCGGGCTCGCGTGGGAGCCCGAGTCCGACCTCGAGGTTGAAGAGGAGGAGGGGGAGCAGGAAGGTGATGAAACGCCGGCGGCGTTTGCGGAGCTGGATTCGCTCACGGGCTTCGAGGAGCCGTCGACCGACGAGCCCATTCCGGAAGAGGGGCGAGCCGGTGCGGCCGAGCTTCCGGCCTTCGAGGAAACGGCTCCGCTGGACGGCTACGAGATGGCCTGGGACGAGGGGCCGGCCGAGACGACCGAGGCGGCGACGGACGGCGCCGAACTGGAGCCGGAGACGGTGGCAACGGAGACCATGGCCGAGCTCTATCTCAGCCAAGGACACCGGCTCGAGGCGCTCGGCATCTACCGCAGACTGTTGGCCCGGCAACCCGATGACCTCCGGTTGAAGGAGAAGGTCGCTGCGCTGGAAGAGGAAGGAAAGCGGCCGGCGGCCAGTCCGGTCGGCGGCTCGAGCGAGTTTGCCGCGACGTCACGTGGTGGGCAGAGTGTCTCGGATTTCTTCCGGGTGCTGCTCGCATCCCGACCCGACTCCGAACCGCCGGCGGACGCAGAGCGTCAGCCGACCGAATCCAGCGCCCCCACCGGAGAGCCTCAAGCCAGCGATCTCCGGGGCCCCTCCGAGAGCGGATCCGTTGGAGAGCCCACTCGCCCCGCGCACGATCGTCTGCTGTTGAGCGCGGTGTTCGGCGAGGATGCGTCCCCGGTGCCGCCCGCGGTGCGGGGCCCCGGTGGGAGCGGGATGGCCGGAACGACCGGTCGCTTCTCCTTCGACGCCTTCTTTGGTGGCCAACGGGGAGAAAGCGTGCAACCGCCCGACACGGCTGCCGGAGGTACCCGGATCGAGGAGGAGGACCTGGACCAATTCCAGGCCTGGTTGCAGAGCCTCAAGGGCTAGATGCGCATCGCTGTCCTCAATGGTCCAAATCTCAACCTGTTGGGCGATCGTGAGCCGGACGTGTATGGCCGGGTCACGCTTGGTGAGATCGAACGCAGCATGCGGGCCCGGGCCGAGGAATTGGAGACCCAACTCGAGTGGGTGCAGAGCAACCATGAGGGAGAGTTGGTCGAGCTGGTGCAGCGACTCCCCGAGCGGGCCGACGGCGCGATCGTCAACGCCGCGGGTCTGACCCACACCAGTGTCGCGCTTCGCGATGCGTTGGTTGGATCGCGACTCCCCTTCATCGAAGTCCACCTGTCCAACATCTTCGCGCGCGAGGAGTTCCGCCGCCGGTCGCTGTTGGCCGACGTGGCGGTGGGTGTGGTGGCCGGACTTGGTGCTGGCGGGTACGTGTGCGCGCTGAATGCGCTCGTTCAGCGATTGCGTGACGCCTGATCGGTGCGGTGAGCGACAAGCGGCGCTCCGGCAGCGGATGGCGGGAGAGGCGCTGGACGCCCTCCTCGTCACGCACTTACCGAATATCCGATACCTGACGGGCTTCACCGGTTCGGCGGCTCTCGCCTTCATCACGACCGAACAGCTCTTCCTGATCACCGATTCGCGGTACGCCGTGCAGGCGCCGGCTGAGGTCAAGGCTGCCGCCGAGGTCCTGATCGATCCGGTGAACGTGTGGTCGCGGCTAGCCAGCCTCCTGGCGCAGCACAGTCACGGACGAGTCGGGATCGAGGCCCACGCGCTCACCGTGCGGGACGCGACCCGCGTCGAGCGCGATTTCCGCGGCGACGTGATCCCGGTGGTGGATCTGGTCGAGGACCTGCGTGTCGTCAAGTCGCCCGACGAGGTCGAAGCCATCCGCCAAGCGGCGGCCCTGGCGCAGGAGGCATTGGCCGAGACCGTGCGCGCGGTGCGGGTGGGGTCGAGCGAGGTGGCGATTGCGTCCGACCTGGAAGGGGCACTACGACGAAGGGGCAGCGAGTGGCACCCGTTTCCGACCATCGTTGCTTCGGGGCCCCGATCGGCCTTGCCGCACGCCCGCACCAGCCGCCGCGTGGTCGAAGCCGGCGATCTGCTCCTGGTTGACTTCGGTGCGCAGGTGGACGGATACTGTTCGGACCTCACGCGGTGCTATGTCGTCGGGGCTCGGGCGGATGAGCGTCAGCGGATGGTCTACGATTTGGTCCTCGAGGCCCAGCGCCGGGCATTGCGGCACCTCCGACCCGGTATGACCGGTGCGGAGGGCGACGCATTGGCGCGGCAGGTGATCCAACGGCGTGGTTTCGGCGATGCCTTCGGCCACGCACTCGGGCATGGGCTTGGCCTGGAAGTCCACGAGGCACCGCGACTTGCGTCCAGCTCAGACCACCCCATTCCGGCCCACGCAGTAGTCACGGTGGAGCCGGGTATCTATCTTGGAGGGTGGGGTGGGGTCAGGTTGGAGGACGATCTCTACCTTGGCCCCGACGGTCCGGAATGTCTCTCGACCCCGGCCGCGGAACTCATCGAACTCACGTAGGAGAAGGTGTGGCAACCACTTCGGATTTCCGAACTGGCATGGTGCTCGAAATCGACAGCCAGCTCTTTCAAATGACCTACTTTCAGCATGTGAAGCCGGGCAAGGGCGGTGCCTTTGTGCGGACCAAGCTCAAGAACGTCATGACTGGGGCGGTGATCGACCGAACCTGGAACGCGGGAGAGCGCGTCAAGGACGTTCGGTTGGAGCGACGGCGGATCCAGTTCTCCTATGCCGACGGACATTTCTATCATTTCATGGACATGCAGACCTTCGACGATATCATGATCACCGATGCGGTGCTGGGCGAGGATCAGCAGAAGTACCTCAAGGAGGGGATGGAATGTGAGGGGCTGGTCCACGACGGCACGGTGCTCATGATCGAGCTTCCCACTTTCGTGGAGCTGACAGTGACCAAAACCGATCCTGGCATTCGGGGCGATACCGCGACCGGCGGCACCAAACCGGCCACGCTCGAGACCGGAGCCATCGTTCAAGTCCCGCTCTTCATCGAGGAAGGCCAGGTCATCCGGATCGATCGCCGCGAAGACAAGTACCTGACGCGCGTATGACAGTCAATGAAATGCAGGATCTCGCCCGGCTGCTGCAGAACGTTCCGGGAATCAAGTCGGTCGACCTGGGCGACGTAAAGCGGTTGGTCAAACTGCTCCGCGATTCACCGGAAGTCGGCTCGATCGAAGTGAAGGGGTGGTTCGGAACCGGGGTCGTGGTGACGCGGGCGGGATCGGGTGCGGTAACTGCCAATGCCGCGCTATCGGCCGCCGCCCCTCCGGCGCCCGCCGCCGTGCCGCCGCCGCCCCCCGCGGCGGTCTCGCCCCTGAAGGAGATCACCTCGCCCATGGTCGGCACATTCTACCGTGCTCCGGAGCCTGGGGCGGAGCCGTACATATCCGCCGGCGCCCGGGTGACCATGGGGCAGACGGTGTGCATCATCGAAGCCATGAAGATCATGAACGAGATCGAGGCGGAGATCGCTGGAGTGATTCGCGAGGTTTGCGTCGAAGACGCGCAGGCCGTGGAGTATGGGCAAGTCCTCTTCCGGGTGGATCCCAATGGCTGATCCGACATCCAAGGCGGGCACGGTGCGCCCGTTCAATTTCAAGCAGTCCATCGTCGAGATGGTTCAGCGCAACGGCTCCGATCTGCTGCTGAAGGTCGGCCGTGCCCCGACCGTGCGGGTCAACGGCGAGCTGGCCAATCTCGAGATGGCGCCGCTCAGGCCCGAGGACCTGAAGCAGCTCGCGGAGCAGATCATGACTCCGCGGCAGGTCAAGGAATTCGCCGACCGGAAGGAGGCGGATTTTGCCATCGGCGTGCCCGGCGTGGGCCGGTTCCGCACCAACATCTACCAACAACGCGGCACGTTGGCGTTCGCGTTCCGCGCGATTCCCTACGAGGTCAAGAGCCTCCAGGAGTTGAACCTTCCCAAGGTCTTGGAAGACATCTCGCTCCGGCCGCGGGGCCTCGTGCTGGTCACCGGCATTACCGGATCCGGCAAATCAACCGCACTGGCCGCGATGATCGACCATGTCAACCAGCACCGCCGCGTCAACATCATCGCGATCGAGGATCCGATCGAGTTCCTGCACCGTGACGTGAAAGCCAACATTTCACAGCGCGAAGTCGGGAGCGACACGTTGTCGTTCGGATCCGCGTTGCGGCACGTACTGCGCCAAGACCCGGACGTGATTCTGATCGGAGAAATCCGCGATATCGAGACGCTCGATACGGCCCTCAAGGCGGCGGATACCGGACACCTGGTCTTCTCCACGCTGCACACGACCGATGCGACCCAGACCATCAACCGCGTGATTTCGTTTTACCCGCCACACCAGCACCTGGAAGTGCGCTCCCTGCTCTCCACCGCGCTGGCCGCGGTGGTGTCCCTCCGGCTGGTGCCGCGGGCGGACGGGAACGGGCGAGTTCCCGCCGCCGAAGTGTTGATCAACACCGCGGCGGTGGCCGACAACATCCGGGACATGGACAGGGCCCTGAACATTCCCGATTTGATCGCGGAGGGCACCGTCTCATACGGCATGCAGTCCTTCGACCAGTCCCTCATGCGTTGGCTTAAGGAAAAAGCCGTCTCGTATGAGAGCGCTCTCTTCTACTCGTCCAACCCGAGTGAGTTTGCGTTGCGTGCCTCGGGTGTGAGTTCGGCTTCAGATCACCGGCTGGGTGGGGCGACCGACTCGGAGATGCCGGCCGGCCTGAACCCGTAATGTTCAAGAAAGTCCTGATCGCCAACCGCGGGGAGATCGCCCTGCGGGTCATCCGGGCGTGTCGGGAGTTGGGTATCCAGACCGTCGCAGTCTACAGTGAGGCGGACCGGGAGTCGCTCCACGTCAGGTTCGCCGACGATGACGTCTGCATCGGCCCGCCTCCGTCACGGCTCTCCTATCTCAAAATTCCGCACATCATCGCCGCCGCCGAGTTGACCGGCGCCGACGCCATCCACCCCGGGTACGGGTTCTTGGCCGAGAACGCCGAGTTCGCCGACATCTGCAAGGCGTCGAACATCACGTTTATCGGCCCGACGGGAGATCAGATCCGACAGATGGGTGACAAGGCCACGGCCCGACGCCTGGCCACGGAAGCCGGGGTGTCGACCGTGCCCGGATCGCAAGGCACCATCGAGGAACTCGATGACGCGCTGGAGGTGGCGACGGAGATCGGGTATCCGGTCATCATCAAGGCCACCGCCGGTGGCGGCGGCAAGGGAATGCGCATCGCCCGAGATCCCGACCAGTTTGCCCAGGTATTCACGCTAGCCCAAAACGAGGCCCTGTCGGCCTTCGGCAATGGGAGTGTGTACATCGAGCGATTCCTGGGTGCCCCGCGGCATGTTGAGATCCAGATTCTCGGCGACTCGCACGGCACCGTCGTCCACCTCGGCGAGCGCGATTGTTCCGTGCAGCGACGGCATCAGAAGCTGATCGAAGAAAGCCCAAGCCCCGCCGTCGATGCGGCCACCCGAGAAGCAATGGGCAATGCCGCGGTGCGCCTCGCCGCGGCCATCGGGTACGTCGGGGCCGGCACGATCGAGTTTCTCATGGACCCCGACGGCCACTACTACTTCATGGAGATGAATACCCGTATTCAGGTGGAACACCCCGTCACGGAGATGGTTACCAGCTTCGATATCGTGAAGGAGCAGATCCGGATTGCCGCGGGAAACAAGCTCGGGTTCCGGGGCGACGGACGCCGCCTGCGCGGCCACGCCATCGAGTGCCGAATCAACGCGGAAGACCCGGCACGGAACTTCCAGCCGAGCCCCGGTCTCATCACGGCCTTCCACCCCCCAGGTGGCCCAGGCATCCGGGTGGATACCCACGTCTATGCCGGCTACACCGTCCCCCCCTACTACGATTCCCTGATCGCCAAGCTGATCGTCCACGGAAACGACAGGGAAGAGGCCCTGCTCCGGATGGGCCACGCGCTCGATAGCTTCATCATCGAGGGCCCCACCACCACGATCCCATTCCTGGCTCGCGTGCTCCGGCACCCGGATTTCGTTGCCGGAAGGATCGACACGAACTTCCTCGAGCGTGAACCCGGCCTCCTGCGTCCGGGGGCATGAGCTTCGACGTTCTGTTCTCTCCCCGCGCCGTGGGACCGGACGACCTGGCGGGGCGGACGGTTATCGTGATCGATATCCTGCGGGCGACCACCACAATGTGTGCCGCCCTCCATCACGGTGCGCGAGCGATCATCCCGACGGCCTCGCCGGACGAGGCCAGAGCCGTGGCGAGGACCATTGGGACCGACGCGGTCGTGTTGGCCGGGGAGCGCAACGCCGTGCCCATTCCCGGTTTCGACCTTGGGAACAGCCCTCGTGGAATGACGCCGGAACGAGTCCGCGACAAGACGGTGGTGCTCGCTACCACCAACGGGACCGGAGCCCTGCTGAGCGTCCAATCGGCCGAGGCGGTCTACCCCGGGGCGGCCTGCAATCTTAGTTTGCTCGCAGCGCGGGGCTGGGCCACCCTCGAAGCGGAGGGATCGCTCCTGGTTCTGTGCGCCGGCCGTGCCGGGAGGTTCGGGCTGGATGACGCCTACTGCGCGGGACGCCTCGTGACGGCGGTCCTCGAGCAGGCAGACCCGGGTGTCCACGATTTGCTCAGCGACAGCGCGCGCGCCGCCGTCGAGATCGCACGAGGCCTTGGCCAGCGCTGGGACATCCCGCTCAGGCTGAGCATGGCTGGGCAGGACCTCCAGCGACTCGGCTTTGGCGCCGACATCGACGACGCAGCACGAGAAGATGTGTTCCCATCTCTCATCAGGTTCCACGATGGCCAAGTCGCCCGCCACGCGGAGACAACGTGAGCACTGAGCAGCGTCGCAAACTCGGCGCGATCGCAGCCCTTGCCGCGGGCATCTTCGTGGCCCTCGCCCTGCTCCTGACCCCATGGACTGGGCCGCTCGGCTCCATCCTCGGGACGAGCCTCTGGCGCTGGCTCGGCGTCGGCGCGGTGGGACTCCCGCTGCTCGGTCTCGGGCTGGCGCTCGCGGGGTTCGGGTACCTGCCACAACTGTCCATGCCACGGGTAGCCGCGCTGGTTGGAGGACTCTGCCTCATCGTGCCCTTCATCCTGGGGGTCCTCTTTCGCATCACCCCCGATGCCTTCGTGCCCGAACTCGCCGAGTGGGGCATCGACGCTCGACTGACCGGGCTCCTGCCCGGTGTGCTGGCCCGGGGGGCGTACAGCGTCGTCGGGTTCGCAGGCGGCCTCCTCCTGGGGTTCCTTCTCCTCTCCGCCGTCACGCTCGGAACCATCGCCTGGCACCCCCTCAAGCCGCTGGAGCAGCCCGAGGTCACGGGATGGACCCAAGCGGCCCGGTCGATGCTCGCGCGGCGTCAGAGCGACTCAACCGAGCCGGACGATGTCGTCTCCGAACGGGAGCGGGCACCGGCCGAGCAGCGTAACCCAACCACTCCGGCAAAGCCCTCGACCGCCGAGCGACCCGCGCGACCGGCGCGACCGGAACGGTCGAAACCGACCTCTGAACCCCAGGCTCCCGAGGCTGATGCATCCCGCCATGACGCCCTGCCGCCGGTCGAACTGCTCAACCCCGTTCCCAGTGCGGAAATCGATGCCGGGCAGTCCGAGCTCGACCGCCTTCAGCAGGTGCTGCTCGATACGCTCAAGACCTTCAATGTGGAGTGCCGCGTGGTGGGCCGGACAACTGGTCCGGTGGTCACGCAATTCGAAGTGGTGCCGGCGCCCGGCGTGAAGGTGGGACGGATCGCCGCGCTGGCGGACGATCTGGCGCTCACCATGCACGCGCCATCGATCCGGATCGTCGCCCCGATTCCCGGACGAGGTGCGGTTGGTGTCGAGGTGCCGAACCCCACGCCGCGCCTGGTGGCCATCCGGTCGCTGATCGAGAGCCCCGAGTGGACCCGCGCCCGCGCGACACTCCCCATCGTGCTCGGCCGCGACCTCGAAGGACGGCCGGTGATCGCCGATTTGGGCAAGATGCCGCACCTGCTGATTGCCGGAGCCACCGGCTCGGGCAAGTCAGTCGCCATCAATACGATCATCACCAGCCTGATCTATCGGTATGCACCGAAGGCGCTGCAGTTCTTGATGATCGATCCGAAGATGGTCGAGCTTTCGATGTACAACACCCTGCCGCATCTCAAGCACAAGGTGGTCACCAACAACCACGAAGCGGCCAAGGTGCTCAAGTGGGCGGTCATGGAAATGGACCGCCGCTATGCCCTGCTTCATGCCAACAAGGCGCGCAATGTTGCGGACTTCAACCGGAAGGTCGAGCAGGGAAAGCCGCTGCGGCATCCTGAGCCGCCGAAGCTGACCCTGTCGACCATCAGCGCGGAGCCGCCCGACACGCCGGCCCCGCCCGAGCAGACCGAGGAATACACCGCCGGTCAGCTGCCGCTCATCGTGATCATCGTCGATGAGCTGGCGGACCTCATGATGACGGTGCAGGGCGAGATCGAGACGCCGCTGGCCATGCTGGCCCAAAAAGCCCGTGCCATCGGCATCCACCTCCTGCTGGCGACCCAGCGGCCCTCCGTCAACGTCATTACCGGCCTCATCAAGGCGAACTTCCCGAGTCGCATTGCGTTTCGGGTCGCGTCCAAGGTGGACAGCAGGACTATTCTGGACCAAAACGGGGCCGAGGCCCTCCTCGGGAACGGAGACATGCTGTTCCTGCCTCCGGGCAAGAGCGAGCCACAGCGGCTCCAGGGCGCGTTTATCGCGACGGAAGAGACCGAGCGCATCATGCGGTGGTACGACATGCGAGACCTCGAGCCCGGACACGCGGAGGAGGACATCCTCGAAGTCGTGCGGGCCCGGGAGTCCGAGGCCGAGGGTGGGCCCACGCGTGAGGGGCCCGAGGAACGCGACGCGCTGTTTCGCGAAGCGGCCGAAGCATGTCTTCACAACGACGGCGGGTCGACCTCGCTGCTCCAACGCCGGCTCCGGATCGGCTACGGCCGCGCGGCACGCATCATCGACCAGCTGCACGAGGCCGGCATCCTCGGACCGCCGGACGGGAGCAAGCCGCGAGAGCTGTTGATCGGTTTCGACCAACTCGACGAGTACTGCGACTGAGATCGAGCGCCACCCACGGCGCTCACACGCCCGCCCCACACCTCGAACAAATACACCTCGAACAATCTCGACCAACATCGCGCTGAAACGGTGCTGACAATGCGGCGCTGGGCGCTAGGTTGGCCTATGGCCCGCACCCGTCGCTTCCTGCCGGTCGAAGCCTGGGACGATGCCCGGCATCGGTTGGGGTTCCGGGGTGAGATGGCAGCGCTGGCCTACCTCACGTCGTGCGGGTGGAGCATCGAGGCCCACCGCTTTCGGTTGGGACGGCACGACCTCGACCTGGTTGCGCGTCGAGCGAAGGTCGTGGCGTTCGTGGAGGTCAAGACGCGTCGGGGAAGCAGCTGTGGCGCCCCACTCGAATCACTCGGCGCACGACAGCGGGCAACCATCATGCGGCTCGCCGAGATCTGGCGGCTCAGGTATGGCAGGCCGGGCGACACCTACCGATTCGACCTCATTGGAGTAGTGGAGCGGACCGGCAGCGGCCACCTGATCGAGCACGTGCCCGATGCATGGCGAGGAGGGGAGCGGTAGGACAGGGGCTTGCTTCGGCAAATGTTCGGTAGTATACTGGTAGTGTCAAAGTGTAGCAAAATCGGTCACTTTTTCTCTTTCTGAGGTTACCATGGCAGCCGAGTCAGAACGCCGGAAGGCCCTCAACCTGGCCATCGCGCAGATTGAAAAGCAGTTGGGCAAGGGCTCGATCATGCGGATGGGGGCAGACGGGCCGCGCGTGCCGGTCGCAGCGATCCCGACCGGTGCCATCAACCTCGATGCGGCGACGGGTGTCGGGGGGGTTCCGCGCGGGCGGGTCACCGAGATCTACGGGCCGGAGGCATCGGGGAAGACCACGTTGACGCTCCATCTCGCGGCCAATACCCAACGAGCCGGCGGGGTTGCGGCGTATGTGGATGCCGAGCACGCGCTGGACATCGAATACGCCAAGACGCTCGGAGTCGATATCGAAAATCTGTTGGTGTCGCAGCCGGACACCGGGGAACAGGCGCTCGAGATCGTCGAGATCTTGGTACGCTCGGGCGCGGTGGACCTCGTGGTGATCGATTCGGTGGCGGCGCTCGTTCCCAAGGCGGAAATCGAAGGGGAGATGGGCGACAGTCATGTGGGCCTGCAGGCGCGTCTCATGAGCCAAGCGCTCCGCAAGCTGGCCGGTGCCATCAGCCGGTCGAACTGTGCCGTGGTGTTCATCAACCAGCTGCGCGAGAAGATCGGTGTCATGTTCGGCAATCCCGAGACGACCACAGGCGGCAAGGCGCTCAAGTTCTATGCTTCGCTTCGCCTGGATATCCGCCGCATCGGTCCCGTCAAGGAGCGCGATCAGATCGTGGGCAATCATGTGCGGGTCAAGGTGGTCAAGAACAAGGTCGCGCCGCCGTTCAAGCAGGCGGAATTCGACATCATGTTCGATGAGGGCATCAGCCACACGTCTCTCTTGGTCGATATCGCGGCCGAGGCCGGCATCATTCAGAAGTCCGGAGCATGGTACTCCTATGGCGACCAGCGCATCGGCCAGGGTCGGGAGAACGCCAAGCTCTTCCTGAAGGACAATCCGGAGCTCATGGTGGAGGTTGAGGCCAAGGTCCGAGAGCTGCTCGGGCTTCGGCCGCAGATCGATGCCCCCGTGGTTCAGGAGGCCGCGGCTCCGCCGGCCGACCCCGAGCCCGCAAGCGATGCCGCTGCCCCGGCCAGGTCGAAGAAACCGGTCGCGGCCAAGTAATGGGTCTCACCGCGGTTCACCTGGATCAGCCTGCCGCCCTCCCGGACCGCGCCTCCATCACGGCGCTCGAGCCCGATCCTGCGCGACCGGCAACGGTGCATGTGTGGGTGGACGGGAGGCGGTTTTGTACTGTTCCCGTTGAGGCGCTTCGCGACGCCGGTCTTACGGTGGGGAGTGCCGTCGATCGGGCGGCAGCAGCAGAGCTGGGGCGGGCGGCCGATCGGGAGGCCGCCTTTCGCACGGCGCTGAGAGCACTCGAGCGCCGTGCTTTCTCGGCCAATGACTTGGCCCGACGCCTGGTGCGGAAGGGCCACCCTCCCCAGGCGGTCGATCATGCCATCGAGCGGCTGAACGCCGTCGGCCTGCTGGACGATGCCAGGTACGCGGCCCAGTTCGTCGAAGTGTACTCGGCGCGTGGCCGCGGCCCCGTGCGCCTCAGAGCCGATCTCCGTCGACGGGGGGTGGGTTCCGACGTCATCGATCGGGCGCTGGCGGAGCAATTCCCCCCGGGAACAGATCTCAAGGCTCAAACCGTGGCGCTCGCGAAGAAGCGAGCGGCGCAGCTGGGAGACCTGTCGCATGGGGTGAAGCGCAGGCGCCTGCTGGCCTACTTGGCCCGGCGGGGATTCAGGGGTAGCGAGGTCCTCGAGGCGGTCAACGAGGTTCTGATGCAGCCCGCCTCCGGGTCGGATTCCTGACAGCTGGCCGCCGGACGGCGTGGCCGCGCGGCGCGTGGTAGTGATATATTGCTAGGATGAACG
Organism: uncultured Gemmatimonadales bacterium; assembly: GCA_963815325.1. Classification (GTDB taxonomy): domain Bacteria; phylum Gemmatimonadota; class Gemmatimonadetes; order Gemmatimonadales; family GWC2-71-9; genus JABDII01. The sequence goes on along the minus strand of CAWFGG010000002.1, from coordinate 384,579 downwards.
CGTCTCGAATCCGGCGCCTATTCCTCGACTTCTTTGTCGCCAACGGGCACCGCGAGGTGCCTTCTTCGTCGTTGGTCCCCGCCGACGATCCGACCCTGCTGTTTACCAATGCGGGCATGGTGCAGTTCAAGCGCACCTTTCTGGGTCAGGAGACCCGCCCCTACGACCGGGCGGTGACGTCGCAGAAGTGCGTGCGCGCGGGCGGCAAACACAACGACCTCGAGCAAGTGGGGCTCACCACACGCCACCACACCTTCTTCGAGATGCTCGGGAATTTCTCGTTCGGCGACTACTTCAAACGCGACGCCATTACCTACGCCTGGGAGTTTGTGACCGGCGAGGCGTATCTCGGACTTCATCCCGACCGAATCATCACCACCGTTCACCACACCGATGACGAAGCCCGGGTGCTGTGGCATGACATTACCGGCCTTCCCACAGGCCGGATCTTCCAGCTTGGCGACGCGGACAACTTCTGGCAAATGGGAGACACCGGGCCGTGCGGCCCTTGCAGCGAGATCTTCGTGGATCTCGAGTGGAAGCCTGGCTCGAAGCCTCCCCGCCTGAGCCAGGCCGCGTTCGAAGAGCAGGCCGAGGCGGGCAGGTTTCTCGAGATCTGGAACCTGGTGTTCATGCAATACAATCGCTCCGCGGATGGCGAGCTCGCGCCGCTGCCCAAGCCGTCAGTCGACACCGGAGCCGGACTCGAGCGGATCGCCGCCGTGATGCAGGGCGAGGACGACAACTTCCACACCGATTTGTTCCAGCCGCTGTTGGACCGGGTGACCGAGCTGGTAGAGCGGCCCTATCCGCGGACCCTCGAGGGAGAGGGGGCCTCCTTCCGCGTGCTGGCCGATCACGCTCGCGCCGTGGCCTTTCTCCTGGCGGACGGGGTGTACCCCGGCAACGAAGGCCGGGGCTACGTGCTCCGCCGGATTCTCCGGCGAGCGGTCCGGCATGCCTGGCTCCTCGGGCGGCGCGAGCCGACCCTGGCCCCGCTCACCGATCTGGTCGTGAAGCAGATGGGCGACGTGTATCCCGAGTTGGTGCAGGCAAAGACGATCGCGACGATTACCCGAAAGGAAGAGGAGCAATTCCTCGACACCATCGAGGGCGGCTTTCGACGTCTTGAAGAAATCCGTGACAGCGGGGCCAAGAAGATCTCAGGGGAAGAAGTCTTCAAGTTGTACGACACCTTTGGGTACCCACCTGACCTCACCCAGATTCAGGCACGGGAATGGGGCATGGAGATCGACCTGATTGGGTTCGAGCAGGCGCTAGAGAAACAGCGGGAGCGTTCCCGGGCTGTTAGGGTTAGCGCGCAAGATTCAGTGACGCTATCGGAATCCGCTCACGTTGGGAAGAGTACTAGTTGGACTGTGCTCAAGAAGGGCAAGCAGCACTTCGTCGGCTACCAGGCGACCGAAGCTGAGACCGATATCCTCGCCTTCCGTCAAGAGGGCGAGTACGTGGAGCTCGTGCTGGAGGAAACTCCGTTCTACGCCGAAGCCGGCGGGCAGATCAGCGACACCGGAGGGCCTGACGGGGCAGGGATGGTCCATCTTGGTCGAATCGGTGCGGCGCGATCCCGAACGCGGCATCGTGGTGGGCGGATCCTTCGACGAGAGCTTCGAGCCAACGCTGGTGGAGGCGCGGGTGGATGCGCCGCGCCGGCGCAACATCGAACGCAATCACAGCGCAACCCATCTGGTGCACTACGTGCTCCGGGACGTGTTAGGCACCCATGTGCGCCAGCAAGGGTCGCTCGTCGCACCGGAGCGGCTCCGCTTCGATTTCTCCCATCACGGCCCGATCGACCCGGACACGCTGAGTGCCATCGAGCGACTGGTCAATGAACTGGTGTGGGAGAACATTCCGGTCGAGACCCGAGAGATGCCCTATCAGGAGGCGCTCAGGCTGGGTGCCATGGCGTTTTTCGCCGAAAAGTACGGCGACGTGGTGCGCGTCGTGACGATGGGCCCGTCGATCGAGCTCTGTGGCGGCACACATGTCCGGAGCACCGGACAGATGGGGCTCTTCCGCTTCAGCAGCCAAACCGGGGTCGCGGCCGGCGTCCGCCGGATCGAGGCAGTCACCGGGTCCGGCGCGTACGATGACGTGGCCTCCCTCGAGGCCCGGATTGCCGAGTTGTCCGACGTCCTCAAGGCACGGCCGGATCACCTCATGCGGCGGGTGGAACAGATTCTCGAGGAGCGCGACAAGCTGGAAGCGCGTCTTGCCGCCATGGTGGAGTCGGGCACGGCAGGCGCCGTGGTCGACGAAACGGTGTTCGAGATCAACGGTGTCGCACTGACGGTCGGGCAGACGTTATCGGATGACCGGGACGAAGTCGGCACCATCGCCGATCGCTTCCGCGAAGGCAGACGAAACGGAGTCCTGGTGTTGTTCAGCGACACGGGTCGGGGTGCGGTCCATGCGGCCGTGACCGATGACTTGGTCAAGCGTGGCCGGAAAGCGGGGGACCTGGTGAATCGAATTGCCGCTATCAGCGGGGGACGTGGGGGCGGCCGGCCATCCTTTGCCTCGGCGGGCGCTGGCGATGTTGCCAAGATCCCCGCGGCCCGCGAAGCAACGCCCACCATCGTCGCATCGTGGCTCACTGGGGCGGACGCGTGACCGCCGCCCGATCGTGGATTGCCGATCGCGTCGGTCGGGCACCGGCGGAACTCAGGGACCAGATACTCCGCGACACCGAAGACATTTCCGCGACGGCATCCCTGCAGGATGCGCTGGCCGGCGCGGGGCTGGCCGCCCTGGAACGGGCACTGGCCGCACCCGCCGACCGTGCGACCGCACTCGACCTCCTCGCGGCCGACGCGTTGATTACGCTGGCCCTCTTGGCGCAGGCCGAGGTCCGACCCGAGGAGCTCGGGCGATTTGCCGGAACCCTCGTTCTGGTCCATTCGGCTCAGGCGTGATCGATCTCCACAGCCACCTCCTACCCGGAGTCGATGACGGCGCACGATCCGTCGATCAGGCCGTTCCAGTTCTCGCCCGGATGGCAGCCAGCGGGGTCACCGACGTGTGTCTCACGCCCCACCTCCTCGCGAGTACCCTCGGCCAAGGCATCCCGGGGTCCCACGACCGCGCCTTCGAGATGCTGCGAGAGCGCGGTGGTGACTCACCCCGGCTCCACCGCGGGGCGGAGGTCATGCTGGACCGGCCACTGGAGAGCGGCGTCGCCTCCGAACGAATGGCCACCCTGGCGGGATCGCGTTACATGCTGGTCGAGTTTCCCCGCCTCGTGGCTTACGGCGCCGTCGTGCAAGCCCTCCAACGCGTGGTCGATATCGGTCTCGTACCGATTCTCGCCCATCCGGAACGGTACGCCTGCTGCACAGTGGGCGCGGTGCAGCGCTGGCGGGAACTCGGAGCGCGCATGCAGGTGGATGCCACTACGGTGCTGTCGCTTCATGGGCGCGGCAATCGGGCCCGACGGCTGCTCGACGAGGGATTGGCAGATCTCCTGGCATCGGACAATCACGGCGATGAACGCATGCTGACCGGGGCCGCGAATCTGCTGGTAGAGCAGAACGGTGCCCTCCAGGCCTCCATATTGACGGAGCAGAACCCCGGGGCGATCCTCGCGGATGAAGACCTCGAGCCAGTTCCGGCGTTTTCCATACGGACGTCCTGGATCGAGCGTGTTCGTGGGCTGCTCGAGCGGGGGGATCGATGAGAGAAGAACGCGTTGCGGATGGGTTACGGGCGCTCGCCCGGCTGGCGGAGGCCACGATCGATCAGCGTGAGGCGGTGGTCGAGTTGGCGGACCTGTACCTGCAGGCGCTTCGCGCCGGCGGGACGCTCTATTTTGCCGGTAATGGCGGCAGTGCCGCCGATGCGCAGCATCTCGCCGCCGAGTACGTGGTCCGGTACGCACGGACGCGTCGAGGACTGGCCGCGGTCGCACTGACCACCGACAGCTCAATCCTGACCGCGCAGAGCAACGACGTCGGATTCGAGTCGGTGTTTGCCCGTCAAGTCGAGGCGTTCTGCGGAAAGGACGATCTGCTCGTGTTGCACAGTACGAGCGGACGGAGCCCCAATCTCCTGCGAGCGGCTGAAGCCGCGCGGCATGCGGGCACGAAGGTCGTGGCATTCGTCGGTCAGCATGGCGCTGCCTTGGCCGACATGGCCGATGTTTCCTTTGTCGTGCAGAGCGCCGACCCCAGCCACATCCAGGAAATCCAACTCGCGGTCCAGCACCTGATCGTTGGGCTGGTCGAAGAAAGCGTGACGGAATCATGATCGATATGGCGGGAAAAGCGGCGCTGATCACCGGAGGATCGCGGGGCATCGGCCAGGCCACCGCTCTCCTCTTTGCCGAGGCCGGCGCGGACGTGGGCGTCACCTATCGCGTGCGAAAGGCCGAGGCCGAAGCGGTGGTGCGGAGCATCCGGGACCTCGGCCGGAACGCCTATGCCGGCGGCGGCGACCTGGCAGACCCGCCGGTGGTGGCCACGATCATGCGGGAATTTCTGGCCTGTTTTGGCCGGCTCGATTACCTGGTGGTGAATGCGGGCGTGTGGCCCGAGGCGGCGGTCGCTCTGGGTGAGCTCGATGAGCGGCGGTGGCGGAGTACCATGTCGGCAAACCTCGACGCGGTGTTCCAGACCTGCCGCGCCGCGCTGTCGCACATGGGAGGAGGCGGAAGCCTGGTCTTGGTCTCGAGCACAGCCGGCCAGCGGGGCGAAGCATTCCATGCCGACTACGCGGCCACCAAGGGCGGAATCATCGCACTGACCAAGTCGCTCGCTATCGAGTACGCCCCCGACATCACCGTCAACTGTGTTGCGCCCGGCTGGGTCGACACCGAAATGAGCGCCTCGGCGTTGGCGGGGGAAGGACGGGCCGCGGTGACGGCCACGATTCCGCTCCGACGCATCGCATCCGCCGCGGATGTGGCCGGACCCATACTCTTCTTGTGCAGTGGCCTGGCACGTCATATCACGGGCGAAGTGCTCAACGTGAACGGTGGGAGCGTCCTCTGTGGCTGAGCCATTGACATTTCCCGATTCCATTGAAGTCCCAGAGCGGGTGCTGGAGATCATTCAGCAGCTCGAGGACGCCGGGTACGAAGCCTGGTGTGTCGGTGGGGCAATTCGGGACGCACTGCTCCAGAATTCCCATGCGGACTTCGACGTGGCGACGTCAGCAACACCCGAAACGGTGCAGTCTCTGTTTCGCCATACCGTGCCGGTGGGAATCAAGTATGGGACGGTTGGCGTATTGGATCCGGACCGCGTCCTGCACGAAGTCACCACCTTCCGTCGCGATGTCCGCACCGATGGCCGCCATGCCGAGGTCGAGTTTGGCGTGAGTCTCGAGGAAGATCTCGCGCGACGGGACTTTACCATCAACGCCATCGCCTATCATCCACTGCAACGCGAGTGGCGCGACCCGCATGCCGGTCTGCAAGACCTCGAGCGGCACATGGTTCGGGCGGTTGGGGAGCCGGATCAACGATTCCGCGAGGACTATCTCCGGATCCTTCGCGCACTGCGGTTCGCAGCCCGGTTCGGTTTCCAGATCGATGCCCTGACGTGGCGGGCAGCGCGGGCAGAAGTGGCCGGGCTCCGCGGCCTGTCGGCGGAACGGGTGCGGGATGAGTGGTATAAGGGGCTTCGAACCGCCAAGTCCATCAATCGTTTGGTCCGGGAGTGGGTGCGAGTAGGTGCCGCCGCAATCTGGATTCCCGAGTTGATCACCCCCTCACGTGGCGGTGAAGTCGAAGCCGGGCGCTGGCGGCGCCTCATTGACGGCCGAGCCGTTGAGTTCGCTACTGACACTGGCGAAATCGACCGAGGGGCTGTGCGCGATCCTGTGGTGCTCACGGTCCTGCTCTGCCTCGATCCTGTTGCCGTTCTTCGGCGGTTCAGGGCGTCGAACAGCGAGATCTACCGCGCGACAGCAATGATGGCCGGTCCATTGGAGCCGGCAGGTGGAGACGAGGTATCGGTACGTCGCTGGATGGCCGCCGTGGGAGAAGCGGCCGACGACTTGGCCCAGCTTTGGACCCTTCGACAGGGCACGCCGTGGCCATGGGATTCGGTGATGCGGCGGATCCAGGAGCGCGGCGATCCGCTCACTCGCGCCGACCTCGCGGTGACGGGGACCGACCTGACCGAGGCGGGAATCGCGCCAGGGCCGACCCTCGGGGAGTGCCTCGAGACCTTGTTGACTGCCGTGGTGGAAGATCCGTCGCGGAACAGTCGCGAGCAGCTCCTATCACTTGCCCGAGAAGCCGTGCGGCTACCGTGAACGAGTCGGGCTTGTTCCACCCAGCCCAGCCGCTTGCGGCGCGGATGCGGCCACGAGACATAGACGAGTGCGTGGGCCAAGACCATCTCTTGCCGGTGGGGCGGCCGCTGGGCGACGCTATCCGCCGCGGCGACGTGGGGAGCGTTATTCTGTGGGGGCCGCCCGGTTCCGGCAAGACCACGCTGGCCACGCTGATCGCGCGATACACCGACCGACACTTCGTCGCGTTCAGCGCCGTGACCGAGGGGATCCCGCGCATTCGGCAGATCCTCAAGGAGGCGGATGCCCACCGCCAGCTCGGGCGGGGCACGATTGTATTCTGTGACGAGATCCACCGGTTCAACACCGCGCAACAAGACGCCCTGCTGCCCCATGTCGAGCAGGGGCTCATTGCGCTGATCGGCGCGACGACCGAGAATCCCAGTTTTGCGCTGAACGGCGCGCTGCTCTCGCGATGCCGGGTGTATGTGCTCGAGCCGCTCAGGCCGGAGCACCTGGCGCAGCTCATTCGCCGAGCCTTTGGAGACGGGGATCGGGGCCTAGGTGACCTGCGTCTCCAGGTAGATGATGACGCGGTCGTCTTCCTTGCCGCTCACGCCGATGGGGATGCGCGGCGGGCGCTCAGCGTGATCGAATCCGCTGCCCACCACGTCGGCCCCGGGGGGCACGTCACCCACACCGTCATCGCCGAGGTGTTGGCCCGGCGCGTCCCCGCCTACGATCGGGATGGCGAGCGGCACTACAACTCCATCTCGGCGCTACACAAGGCCGTCCGGGGCAGCGACCCGCAGGGTGCCCTCTATTGGTTGGCGCGGATGGTCGAGGGCGGGGAAGATCCGCTGTACCTCGCCCGCCGACTGGTTCGCATCGCCACTGAGGACATCGGATTGGCCGATCCGCGTGCACTCACGGTCGCGCTGGCGGCAAAAGAAGCCTACCAGTTCCTGGGAACGCCCGAAGGGGAACTCGCTTTGGCCGAGGCTCTGGTGTACCTGGCGACCGCCCCCAAGTCCAACACGGTGTACACAGCCTGGCAGGATGCCGTCTCGGCGGCTCGTGCAACGCCTGCGCTGGACGTTCCGCTCCATTTGAGGAACGCGTCGACTCCCCTCATGCAGGCCCTCGGCTACGGGCGCGGGTATGCCTACGACCATGATGCCCGGGGGGGCATTGCGCCGCAGACCTACTTGCCGGAAGAGCTGGCGGGCCGGCAATTCTATGTTCCCGGTGCGACCGGCTTCGAACAACGCATTGCGGAGCGGTTGGCATGGTGGGAAGAGCGGCGGCAGGCCGCCCGCCCCGAGGCGGACCCGGCGTCAGTGGAGTGATGCTCCGCCGGCGGACTTGGCTATATTGAAACCATGCGATTCATGGAACGACCGGAGGTTGGCTGCGCTTGATGCAATCTTTGAGCAGAGGCTGGTCCATACTCCTTTTGATGGCCCTATCCGCCTGTTCAACCCTCGGCTTGCAGCAATTCCAAGACCCAACGATCGAGCTCCATCGCATCCTGGTCCGCAACGTCACCCTGGCCGGCGGGACGCTCGATGTTGAGGTTCGGGTTCGGAATCCCAACAGCTACGCCATCCGGGCGACTCGTCTCGCGGTCGGCTTGCGCGTTGCCGGGACCCCAATCGGTGAGATCGTTCATGATGCTGCCTTCGAGCTCCCGACGGCCGGAACCACGCCGATGACTCTCCCGTTCGATTTTCGGTGGGAGGGCGTCGGAGCCGCGACCCGCGCCGCGGTGCTCGATGGCCGGTTTGCGTACGACTTCGCCGGCACCGTGCGAGTTCGCACATCGTTCGGTGAGCGCGATGTTGCCCTCCACCGCGACGGGGTGGTCGACTTAACTCCCTCCAGGCTTGGCAGGTCCACCGATTAAGACACCGATCCCTGTCCGTGCGCCGGTCGAGCGGGCGGTTCTCGTCGCCGCCCCGCGCAAGGGTTCGCGAGACGCAACCCAGGTCGCCGAGCATTTGGACGAGCTTGCACGGCTGGTGGATACGGCCGGTGCCCACGTGGTGGCCCGGCTGACGCAGCACGTCGCAGCTCCCCAGCCCGCCACCCTGATCGGCGAAGGCAAGGTCCAGGAACTCGCGACCCTTGTTCGAGCGAAGGATGCAACGCTGGCCATCTTCGACGAGGAGCTGACGCCGGTGCAAGGGGCGAATCTCGAGCAAGCACTCGGTGTCCGCGTCATGGACCGCGCGGAGGTCATTCTCGATATCTTCTCGACCCGCGCGCGCAGCCACGAGGCCAAACTCCAAGTCGAGTTGGCCCAGCTCGAGTACCTGTTGCCCCGCCTCACCCGCATGTGGACCCACTTGTCGCGGATTCGCGGCGGCATCGGGTTGCGCGGACCGGGTGAAACCCAGCTCGAAACAGACCGACGGATCATTCGGCGGAAGATCCGTTCCCTGAAGGCCAAACTCCGCGATGTCGCTCACCATCGGGAGCGCTTGCGCGCCGGCCGTCGGCCGCTTCCGAGCGTTGCCCTGGTGGGGTACACCAACGCCGGGAAGTCCAGCTTGCTCCGGGCCCTCTCCGGCCAGCACGATATCGTGGTCGAGGACCGCCTCTTTGCCACGCTCGATACACTCACCCGTGAAATCGATTTGGGAGACGGCTACCGGGTCCGGCTGACCGACAGCGTGGGCTTCATCCGCAAGCTGCCGCACCACTTGGTGGCGAGCTTCCGTGCCACGCTCGAGGAAGCACGCAATGCCGATGTTCTCCTGCACGTGGTCGATGTGAGCCACCCGGATTGGGAGGAGCAGATGGATGTCGTCGAGCATGTCTTGGCGGACTTGGACCTTCAGGACGTGCCGGTGATTCCGGTGTTCAACAAGGTTGATCGGTTGGACGGCAGCCAGGAGCAACTCACCCGGGTTCGGGTATTGCATCCCGACGGTGTCCTTGCCACGGCCATGCGGACCGACGGCGTTCTCGAGGTGAAGGCGGCCCTCCGGCGCAGGGTGGAGGGCGAGCGCCAGACCGTCCGGGTTCGCGTGGGGGTTGCAAATGGCGCGGGGCTTGCGGCCGTCTACCGGCTTGGCGAGGTGGTGTCGCGGGTGCAGGCCAACGGCGGGTTCGACCTTGTGGTCCGGGCCGACCGGAGCGACCTCGACCGATTGCGAGGCGAAGGAGTCGAGATAACGGACGGGAAGGAGCTGGATAGGTGAGCCTGTGTCGCCCCGCATGAAAGGGTTGCGATGAAAGCGATGGTCGTCGCCGGTGCGCGGCCCAATTTCATGAAGGTGGCGCCGATCCTTCGGGCACTCGACGGAGCGGGGGAAGAAGGCATCCTGGTCCACACCGGACAACACTACGACACCCAGATGTCGGATGCCTTCTTTCGCGATTTGGGCCTCCCAGAGCCGGCGTATCACTTAGGCGTCGGCTCCGGCACTCATGCCCAGCAAACGGCCAGGGTCATGGAGGCCTTCGAGCCGATTCTCGTGGACATTCGTCCGGACTGGGTGGTGGTGGTTGGGGATGTGAACTCCACGTTGGCGTGCGCCCTCGTCGCGGCAAAGCTGAAACCGGAGCTGGGCTCAGCTGTGGCTCACGTCGAAGCGGGCCTCCGCAGCGGCGACTGGCGCATGCCCGAAGAGATCAACCGCGTGCTCACCGATCGTGTCTCCGACCTCTTGCTGACCCCTTCGCGGGACGCACACCCGAATCTCCTCGCCGAGGGCATACCCGCGGACAGGATCGTGTTCGTCGGCAACGTCATGATCGACACGCTTCTGGCGCAATTGTCCGTGGCACAACTATTGGATATGCCGGGTCGTCTTGGCGTGCGACCGAACGAGTTTGCGCTGGTTACGCTCCACCGGCCATCGAATGTGGATGATCCGGCGGCCCTGCGTGCCGTGCTCGAGGCGCTGGCCGAAATCGCGACGCAGATGCCGGTGGTGCTCCCGCTCCATCCCCGCACGCGGAAGAATGCTGACGCCTTCAACATGGCGGACCTGCTTGCCCGCCTGCACGTGACCGAGCCGGTCGGGTACACGGAGATGCTGTCGTTGACCAGCAGCGCGGCGGTGGTGCTCACCGACTCCGGGGGGTTGCAGGAGGAGACGACGGTGCTCGGCGTTCCCTGTGTGACGCTGCGAGAACAGACCGAGCGCCCGATCACACTCAGCGAAGGGACCAATCGGATGGCTCCCTGGCCGCTGACTGCCAAGGGAGTCCGGATGGCGTTTGACGAGGCCCTGTCGGGTGGGCGGGTTGGCGTCGGCGAGCGGGTGCCCGAGGGGTGGGACGGGCGCGCTGCGGAGCGCGTCGTCTCGGCGCTCCTGGATCGGTGCGCGGCTTAGTCTTTACGACCGTAGCATCCTAACGCGTTATATCACATGTTTTTACGCCACAGCACTCGCCCGTGGTCGCGGTGAGGGTGGCCTGTTTTCTGCACCCGTGTCCTCGACGGGATGGCGGATGTCTCAGGCGCGGCAGGCAACCGGCACCCGGCAGACCCCGGTGGGATTCCGATAACTCCTAGCGGTGACTTGGTTTACAATTCGCGCCGGTTCAGCTAAGTTGCTCAGTTAGTCCGTACGCAACGGCCGTGGAGTCGGGTTGGTAACGGCCGCACGTTATTGCACAACTCCAATTAGGTACGCTCGTGTCAGGTTATCCAGCCGTTACTTCTCCTGACCTGATAGACTCGGCCGCCCGAGTACCGGAGGCGGCGCCTCGCGAATCCACGCACGAAAAGTCGAAGCCGGCCCTGTTCCCCAGGGCCCCCTCCGTGTTGCGCCGTCATGTTGTTCGTGACCTCGTCCGAATTTCAGTACTCGTGACCGGCGATCTCCTCGTGCTGGTGTTGCTATTGATTGCCCTGCGAGTGCTACGTGACCCGGCGCTCGTAGGAGCCGGCCTCGCCGGATTAATGACCCGTCTCATCCCACTCGGAGCACTTCCGGTTGCCCAGGTACTCCCCGCGGTGGTCTTGGGATTGACCGTGCTCGGCAACTTCGGCGCGAACGATCGCCGTCGTGATGGCGGCCGTTTGGTCGCCGGGGTCTCACTCGGGTTGCTGCTGCCGTTCTGGGCCTACGTCTGGAGCAACTTCGCGCCGTTCGTGATCCCCGGGTACTTCGTGCTGGCCGGGGTCGCCGGTACCGCGCTGATCCTCGAGCGCCAGTTGATCGATCGTTTGGTCCGTGCGGTGCGTCCGGTGAGTCCGGTTGCCGCCCATGCGCTCTTGGTTGGCGGGCCGGAAGACTGTGCAGCGGGCCCGAAAGCACCCGGCGCTGGCCGATACGCGTGAGTACGCGATCGTTGGCACTCTCGATCCTGCGTCGCTGTCGAAGTCAGGTGGCGTCCGGCAAGTGGCCCGGCTGGCGCAGACCATCGACCGTCATCAGGTGGACACGTTATTCCTGACCGGACCGCTTGACGACGATTTGTTCGCGATGGTGCTCGAGGCGGCCAATATAGGCGGATTTGAAGTCTTTGCTCTGGCGCGGTCCTACGGCGTTGGCCAGGTCGAGCCGCGGGTTGCCTGGCGACGGGGTGCCCCGCTCATCTCATTGACGCGGCCGGGCCTTCGGGGCCAGCAGCTCGTTCTCAAGCGGACCCTCGATCTCGTGCTGGGTGTCCTCGGTCTCCTGGTTTGCCTCCCAGGAATGATCGTGATTGCGTTGGTCATTCGGATGACTTCGCCTGGTCCCGTCCTGTTTCGCCAGACGCGGGTAGGCCGGGCAGGGCGGCAGTTTACGATCACCAAGTTCCGGAGCATGGTCGTCGACGCGGAGGAGCAGAAGGACACACTCACGGACCAAAGTCTCTATCAGAGCGGGCACCTGTTCAAGTTGAAGGACGATCCGCGGGTCACCCGGGTCGGGGCCTTCCTCCGGCAAACGAGTCTCGACGAGTTGCCGCAGCTCTGGAACGTGGTCAAAGGCGAGATGTCGCTCGTCGGACCTCGCCCGCCACTGCCGAGCGAAGTTGCGTTGTACGAGGAGCACCATTATCGCCGGTTCGACATGAAGCCCGGCATCACCGGCCCCTGGCAGGTCAACGGTCGGAACGCCGTGAGTGATTTTGAGGAAGTTATCCGATTGGAAGCGTGCTACATCCGCGACTGGTCGATCTGGACGGACCTTGGCATCCTGCTCCGCACCATTCCCGCGGTGCTGACGATGCGGGGAGCTCACTAACCTCGACGCACGACTCTGTGCCCCTCTCCTCGACCGCGGCCGCGGGTGCCCTGCCCGGGGTTGCCATCATCAGCTCGAATTTCTGGCCGGAGCCCACCGGCATCAGTCAAACGACTGGCGAGTTTGCCAGCTTCCTGGCAGCCCGGGGCTATCGAGTAGCTGTGGCCACCGCGATGCCGTACTATCCCGAATGGCAGATACGCCAGGGCTACCGGCGGCAGCTGTGGATGCGCGAGGACATCGACGGCGTTCAGGTGTACCGCGCGTGGCATCTGGTGTCGCCACGCCCGTCAACCTTGACCCGCCTGGTGCATGAACTAACCCTGTGCATGTTCCTGGTGCCCCAAATGGTGCGGGCCATCAAGCGCGCGACCGTCGTGTACGTGGTCAGTCCCGATCTCAGCGTTGCGGTGCTCGGGCTTTGGGTTGCCCGGGTGCTGGGCCGCCCACGGGTGCTCGTCGTGAAGGATGTGATGCCCGATGCCGCGGTGGACCTCGGCATGATGCGGAACCCGGCACTGATCGGCGTCTCGCGCTGGCTGGCACGGCGGGCCTACGCCTCGGCAAGCGTGATCCACACGTTGGGAGACGGCATGCGACGGCGCATCGCGGCACTGAGCCCCGCGCGACCGATCGAGATCGTGCCGGACACGATCGATGCCGGTGAATTGGCACCGCCAGCCCCAGCCGATAATCTGTTTCGAGCCCGGTTCGTGCCGCCCGGCACCTTCGCCGTTGTTCACAGCGGGAACATGGGCAAGAAGCAGGATCTCGACCTGCTCCTCCGTGCCGCCGACCTGGTGCGAGATGACTCCGTCCATTCACTTCTATGTCTTCGGCGACGGCGCGGTCCGCGAGCGCTTCCTTCGGCGTCGGGACGAACTCCGGTTAGCCAACGTGTCCCATCATCCGCTACAGGAACGCTCGCTCTTGCCGCACATGCTGGCCGGTGCGGACATCCTGCTGGTGAGCCAGCTCGCGGAGGTGGGCGATCTCGTCGTACCCTCGAAGCTCATCACGGCCATGGCCGCCGGCGCCATGGTCGTGGCCGCGTGCTCGGCCGACAGCGAAACGGCGCGGCTCGTGACCGAGAGCGGTGGCGGGATCCGGATCGAGTCGGGGGATGCCCCAGCGTTGGTGGAGACGATCGGACGGCTCCGGCGCGAGGAAGTCGATGCGGAGCCATACCGGATCAAAGCCCGCGCCTACGCCACTGAGCGCTTCGACCGGAACGTGGTCTACGGGCACGTCGCGGAGGAACTCAACGCGTTGGCGACCCGCAGATGACCACCGCAAACAGCCACAATCGCGCGCGCGGCCGGCGGCACGCCCTCAAGGCCGCCGCGCGACGAGTCCTCCAGGTTGCGGACATCCTGGTCAGCGGCGACGCCTCCATCGCGGATGTGCTCAGGCCCGGGTTCTCGCTGACGTCCGCGCGAATGGTTGCGCGCATTCGAGCACACGTTCCCGCGCTGCAGACCATCCTCGACGCCGGCGCCAATGTGGGTCAGTTCACCCTCGCAGCTGCACGAGCATATCCGGATGCGCGCGTGCTCGCCTTCGAGCCGGTGCCGAATGCGGCGGCGATCCTCCGCCGAAGAAGCAGTGGGAATCCTCATGTCGAAGTACACGAGTGCGCGCTCGGTCGGGAAACTGGGGAACTCACTTTGTTTCAGAACGAATATTCCCACGTGAGCTCCGCCCTCCCAATCCACCCGAAGAATCCGCACCCCAATTACGACCCGACCAAGGTACAGGCGGTGCAGGTCAAGGTAGCCCGACTCGACGACTGTGTACGTGCGAACGATCTCGCCGCGCCGGCCCTGCTGAAACTCGACGTGCAAGGTTATGAGCGCGAGGTGTTGGCCGGAGCGGGCGGCATCCTGTCTGGGATTGAGTACCTGGTCGTCGAGGCCGCCTTCGTGGAGCTGTACCAGGACCAGCCGATGTTCGAGGATCTCCACGGGCTGCTCCGCGAGAGTGGATACGAGCTCGTGGCCCCCGTTGGGGTCCAAGAGGGTTCGGCGGGCGTCGTCATCGAGATGGATGGCCTCTACCGGCGCCGTCCGACATGACCGAGTCGGGAGGCGGAGGGTTTCGCTGGGCAGGACGCCGAGTCCTGATCACCGGAGGGTCGGGATTCATCGGCACCAATGCAGTGCGCCATTTCGCTGCAGCGGGCGCGGACGTGTGTAATCTCGACCTCGTGCCCCCTCGAGATGCGAGCCAGCGGGAGCAGTGGGTAGGATGTGACATACGCAATGAGCGGGATGTCATGGACGCGGTCACCGGTTGTGGTCCAGACACCGTCTTTCACCTGGCCGCGCGCACCGATCTGCTCGAGCGCCGGGATCCCGGTGGCTATGCGGCCAACACGCGCGGAGTCCACAACCTACTCGCGGCACTGCGGGCGGCTGGGACCGTACGTCGGTTGATCGTGGCGTCGAGCAGAATGGTGTGCACGATCGGCTATGTTCCCCGGGCCGAGGACGACTATTGTCCACCGAATCTGTATGGGGAAAGCAAGGTTGAAACCGAGCGCATCGTCCGTGAAGAGAACCCACCGTTCGAGTGGGTCATCGTGCGGCCGACGTCGATCTGGGGGCCATGGTTTGGCGTGCCGTACCGGAATTTCTTCGATGCGATTGCCCGCGGGGTGTACCGCCACCCGGGCTCCGCCGATCCCGAAAAGTCGTTTGGCTTCGTCGGGAATTTCGTTTACCAGCTGGAGTGCCTCGGAGCCAACCCGTGCGACGAGCTCATGGGTCGGACCATCTACCAGTGCGACTACCCGCCGTTGCGCCTTCGCAGGTGGGCCGACTTGATCCGCCAAGAGCTGGCGCAACCGCCGATCAAGTCGGCGCCCCAGGGCCTCCTGCGCTTGGCCGCGATGGTCGGCGATGCTGTCGAGCTGGTGGCGCCGGGCCGTGCACCACTCACGACGTTTCGCCTGAACAATTTGCTCACCACCATGGTGTATCCAACCGAGCCCCTCGAGCGTACCTGCGGTGCGCTCCCCCACAGTTTGCCCGAGGGCGTCCAACTCACCGTCGCCTGGATGCGTCAATCGTGATGCGGGGGTGCCCCCAGCCTCGCTCGCGTCCTCGCGCCCCAACCAGATGAGTGCATGAAGATCCTCGTCACCGGCTCGTCAGGCTTGATTGGCTCGGAAGTCGTCACCTATTTCGACCACCTGGGTTGGGAGGTGTACGGCATCGACAACAACATGCGGGCCGATTTCTTCGGGCCGCAGGGCGACACCCGCTGGAACCAGGAACGGATCCAGCGCGAGTGCCGCCGCTTCGTCCACCATGAAGTGGACATCCGGGACCGCCGGGCTATCGACCAATGCCTCGAGAGCCTGAAGCCCGGAGCCGTGGTCCACGCTGCCGCGCAACCCAGCCATGATCTCGCCGCGACGCGGCCGCTGGACGACTTCGACGTGAACGCCGTCGGAACGATGAATCTGCTGGAAGCCGCCCGGATCCACGCACCGGAGACCGTGTTCGTCCACATGTCGACCAACAAGGTCTACGGTGACGCGCCGAACGAATTGCCGCTGAGGGAACTCGAGCTGAGGTGGGACTACCAGCGCAAGGAGGATGCGGGCGGCATCCGGGAAGATATGCGGATCGATCGGTCGAAACACTCCTTGTTCGGTGCCTCGAAGGTCGCGGCAGATGTGATGGTGCAGGAATATGGCCGCTATTTCGGATTACGTACTTGTTGTCTCCGCGGAGGATGCTTGACCGGGCCCAATCATTCCGGAGTCGAGTTACACGGCTTCCTGAACTATTTGGTCAAGACCAACGTGACCGGCGGACGGTACCGCATCTTTGGGTACAAGGGAAAACAGGTCCGTGACAACATTCATGCCTACGATGTCGCGCGGTTCATTGAGCTGTTCATCCGAAGTCCCAGGGTGGCCGAAGTGTACAACCTGGGCGGGGGTCGGGAGAATTCCTGTTCGATTCTCGAGGCGTTCAAGCAAGTGGAGGCTATGACGGGCAAGCCCATGCAGTACGACTACCTCGAGCAGAACCGGGAAGGGGACCATATCTGCTATATGTCCGATCTCACCAAGATGAAAGCGCACTACCCCGAGTGGGGCATCACCAAGTCACTTACCGATATTCTCCACGAGACGATTATCGCATGGAACATCCGGCTGGGCCCGGCAGGATGACGCCGCCGCCGCGGACCGCGATCCCTTGCCCCGAGGTCCGGGGACGATACGAACCATCCTTGCGGTCCTCGTGACGTGCGCGTTCTTCTGGTAACTGAGGAACACGAAGCCCAGGGCGGCGGCCTCACGACGGCGGTCCAGGAACTGGCCCGTCACCTCGCGCTGGCCGGGTACGAGGTGTCGATCCTCTGCACGGGGCGAGATCATCTGACACCGCCCGAAGGCGCCTCGATCATCCAACATATCCCGAGCCGGGCCGGGGGACGGTGGGGCTGGAATCCAAGGCTCTTCCCAGCCATCGATGCAATCGTGCGAGCCGGAGTGCTCGATCGAGTCCATCTCCACGGCGTGTGGCAAGCGGCGCACTGGTATGCCGCGCGGAGAGCCACATCCCAGGGGATACCGGTCATCCTCAGCAGTCACGGAATGCTCGAGCCCTATCACTGGAATGACCGCGGCCGCGGGCAGTATCTCATGAAACGGGCATACTGGGAGACCATGGCGTATCCCGCGTTCAGGCGCGCGAGCCTGATTCATGCGATTACCCCGACCGAGGCACACAACCTCCAGGCGCTTTTCCCCGGCAGAGAGATTCACATCATTCCCAATGCGGTGGACCTCGATGAAATCGATCGGGAATTGAACGCGCTCGCCCTCGCCGGGCCAGTGGCGCGGGAGCCCGTGGTCGGCTTCATCGGACGGTTTCATCCGAAGAAGGGATTGGACGCGCTCATCGATGCGTTCTCGAGTGCCCGCTTGCCGGCATCCTGGCGGCTGCGCATCGCTGGGCCACCTGGGACTCCGGAATACATGGCTCGGCTCGATCTGGCCATGGCGAAGAGCCCTAGGCGCGATCGGATCGAGGTTACAGGCCCGCTGTTCGGGAGTGACAAGTGGCGCTTCCTCCGGACAGTCAGCGTCCTCGCCGCACCCTCGCTATCCGAGGCCATTGGCTTGGTCAATCTCGAGGCTGCGGCGTGTGGCACACCGACCATTACGACGCATGCGACGGGCCTCGAGGACTGGGAGCACGGAGGCGGGTTCCTGGTTGCTCCGGATGCGGAACAGCTCCGCACTGCGCTGGAACGGGTGAGCCGGCTCTCGACCGAAGAGTATGACGCCAGGTCGCGTGGCAGCCGTGACCTGGTGGAGCGCCGCTATTCATGGGCCGTGGTCTCGACCCAGTGGCGGGATGCGTACCTCCGGCTCGGCGCCCCGCAGCCGGCGCCGACCCTCGCATGACGACCCCGCCAGGGCAACGAGAGGTCGTCGTTGTCACGACAGGCCGAATGCCAGGTCCTCCACTCGATCGAGCCGTCGCCTTCGCCAGTCGATTTGCCGGCGCGGCCCCTACGGTCTTGCTCGTGCCGTCGTACGCTGTCAATCAGCAATTGCGCGCCGCCGCTCTCCCGGCCGCGCTCGAGTTCGTCGCGCCGGGAAGGCTGGAAGGGGTGAGGAAGTGGAATCGGCTGCGCAAGCGCCGCCCTGCACTGATCTACTGCGTGGGCGGCTGGTTCCGAAATGTCGTGCCTGCGATCCTGGCCCGGCCGTTCACAGGAAGCAAGGTGGTCGCCGACTTCGATGAGGTGATGTCGCACTGGCCATCCAACAAACGCTGGCTCTACCGGCTGCTCGAACGGTTGGTCATTCCCCGGTTGGACGGGCTGGCCGTGGTGAGTGCCGCCATGGAGGCCTGGGCCATTGAGGTCGGTGCCGATCCGGACCGGATCATTCGGGTCCCATTCGCTGCCGACACACGGGCGATCGCTGACATCGCCTCGAGGGCCAATCCACCATCGCCCGACCGGACGTCTGTGGAAATCGGCTACCTTGGCTCCCTCACACCACACTACGATTTCTGGTTCTTGCTCGATGCGCTCGAGACGGTCCGGTCCCGATGGCCGGACGCCGTCCTTCACCTCGTGGGGGACGGCGCGGCTCGCGCGGCCTTCGAACAACAGGCCAAAGCGCGAGGGCTCCATGACAGCATCAGATTCCATGGCTTTCTCACGCTCCCGTTTCCAGGTGTTCCTGAGCCTCCCGAACAGGCCGTTCTGTGCCTTGCCCAGTGCGACGCGCTGCTCTTCCCGATTCGGGATACCGAGATCAACCGGCTCCGCTGCCCACAGAAGTCCTATGTCTACCTGGCCACCGGGACGCCAATCGTCACATGTGCCGTGGGCGAGGTTCCGGGCGCATGCGAGGACTTTGCGCAGTATTTCGACATGGCCGATCGGAGCAGCCTGGTTGCGGCGCTCGAGGCCGCCATGCGGGAGCCGCCTGAGCGCCGTGAGCTCCGTCGGGAGTTTTCGGTCGGCCTTCATAGCTGGGAAGTCAGATCGCGGGATTGCTGGGCACAGCTTTCCAGGGGCATCTTTAGCCCTACTTCGTGACGGCCACCTCGCGCATGACCCCTTCGCAGGTCGTCCGATCAGGCTACCGCGGGAACCGGGACTGGAGGACTGATGGTTGACGAACGAACGGCTGCGGGACCCGATCCACGGCCGCATGATGGCGTCTCGCAGAATCTCGAAGCCGAACCGAGCATCCTGGCTGAGGTCGTGACCCGGCTGCGTCCCGAATGGCGCATACTGGTGGGAGTGCCGGTCGCCTTCGTGCTCCTGGGGGTGGTGGTCGCGCTCCTGATTCCGCGAACCTACGTCGCCACCACCACGTTCGCCCCCGAGCAGCGGTCGGGGACGAACCTCCCGTCCGGCCTCGGCGCCCTCGCAGGGCAGTTCGGGGTCGCGCTGCCGTCCGAGGCCAGTACGTCACCGCGGTTCTACGCCGAGTTGGTCAAGAGCCGGACCCTGCTCGAAGGAGTCTTGCTGAGTCAGGTGCCAGTGCCGGGAGGGAGCCAAGGAGACTCTACCCGTCTGCTCGACCTTCTCGATCGGGGCGGTAACAGCCCTGCGGACAGCCTGTTCCGCGGGGTGCGCCGGCTTACCGATCTGGTCTATGTGAACGTGGGTTCGCGCACCAATATCATTGGCCTGTCGGTGGAGGCACGAGACCCTGCCGTTGCGGCCACGGTCGCCAACCGGTTCGTGACGCTGGTTGAGCAGTTCAACTTGACCGCGCGCCGGAGCCAGGCGCGTCAGCGGCGGATCTTCGTGGAAGGGCAGATGGCCCTGGGCGAGGAGGCCCTTCGGGCTGCGGAGCGGCAACTCGAGCAGTTCTACGAAGCCAATCGCTCGTACCGGCAGTCTCCCCAGCTCATGTCGGTGGAGGGTCGGCTGCAGCGTCAGATCCAGGTGCGACAGGAGGTCTATCTCACGCTCCGCCGCGACTATGAGTCCTCCCGGATCGATGAGGTCAACGACGTCCCCGCCATCACCATCATCGACAGCGCGACCCCTCCCACTCGTAAGAGCAAGCCGAGGCGTACCCTGATCGTCCTCGGCTTCCTGCTTGGCGGCGGCATGCTTGCGAGTGCTCGGCCGCGTATTTCGCTCCGTGAAGTCCGAGCTGGCTGCGGGATCCTGATGACTCCCGCGCGCGCCCCGGGCACGCGGGAGGATGATGGCCTCGGCCGTACCAGCCGAATCAGTGTCGACTCACCTTTCGCGCGGAGCGATCGCGCCGGCGCCGTCCTCACCGCGGGTGAGGTCGCGGCCTTCTTCCTGGGCCTGACGACGTGGGTAGAGGTCCAGATTCTGGGCCGGATGTTCATTGGCGAGCTCGGCCTGGCCGTGTGTGCCCTTGCGCTCCCGGTGCTCTGGTCCAGGCTCCGGCGGGCGGACGAGCGGCGGCTCCTGACGTGGTTCGTCGTGTTGTTCGGGGTCTACTTGGTGGGATTGATCCTGACCGATCTGTACCGCGGCACCGCCTTCACCGACTATGCCCGCGGATGGGCCCGGGCGCTCTTCCTATTCACCAACACAATCGGCCTGATTGTCATCGGGTACGGCAGACCGCGACAACTCCTGGCCTGGCTCGCCGGTCAGGCCGTGTCGGGCCTGATCCCCGTCGCCCTTCGAGTATGTTCAGTACTCCACGATCGATTGGAAATTCGGCCTGGCGCTGCCGGTGACTGTCGGTCGTGCTCCTCATGACGGACTCACGGAGGACCGGCTGGACGTACGTCGTTCTCTTGGCACTCGGCACGAGTCAACCTGTTGTCTGATTACCGCAGCCTGGCTGCCTTCTGCTTCGCCGACGCGGTGCTGCTCTACTACAAAACCAGACAAGGCGAAAATGTCGGGATTCCGCGTGGTTCTTGCGGCGGGAGTGCTTGCGACCATCCTCGGGGCGGCCTTTCTCGCCTTTATTCGAGCGGGGCGCTCCTGGGTGACCCCACGTCTCGGGCGGGACGTCTTCGAGCGCCGCCGCGACTCGAACATCGAACGGTTGGCTGGGCTTCTCATCGGTGTGCAGGCGGTGCGGGCATCTCCACTGGTCGGCTATGGATCCTGGGCGAGGAGCAGCGACCTCTTCGACAACTGGGCATTGATCCAAGAAGACATGGGTTCGACCGTAACGGCGGCGGAGAGAGTCTCGGTACGCGAAGAGCGGGGAGAGCTCGATGTGATCCCGACGCACTCGCAGCTGTTGCAGGGCTGGGTCGAGGCCGGGATCCCCGGTCTTGTCTTCTTCCTCTTTATCCTCGCCACGGTGATCCGGCTCATGAAGACTGCGGTTCGATCGCCCATACCGGATCCATCGTTCGCGCTGGTGGCTCTGTGGGGAATCTGGGTGGTATGGGCGATCCTGTTGTCTCCCTTCGGCGGGTTTGCTCGGCTCTATAATGCGATTGGCTTTGCGCTACTTTTTGTCTTTGCTTTTCGGTTGGAGCCGATCAAGGGCATCAGGGCGACTGGCGGTGGAGGTGGCCGCTGATAGGTACCCTGTGGAATCCCATGGACATGATCAGAAGTCGATGGTCAGACCGCTCGGGTTCGACGTTGTGCGGACCCGCCAGGCTGACGATTCTATGGAAGCCACTCGTGAAGCCTTGGCACCGCATGAGATACGGATGAGTCTTGATGTTGGAGCCAATGTCGGCCATTCGGTAGCGTAATTCACGCGGTACTCGCCGCGGGCCAGCATCCACAGCTTCGAGCCATCCGAAGAGCCCCTCCGGGAACTCGTTCTCTGCGAGCAGGATGCAAGCTCTATGATCTCTTTGAAAAGGTCTACGATCGACAGCGGGGAAATGCTCTTCTCGTTCCGGCCGCAACGTGAGTCAGGCCCCAGCCGTGCAATCTCTGCTTTCGCAAGACGCGCAATGTGTCCTAGCGTGGTAGCGCCAAGATTTCTCCGTCAAATGGGAACCGGATGCGGACGTGTGGCGCCAGTGCGTTGACTACTTGATATCCGCTGTCGCGCATTAGCGTCACAACGTCCTCGGATGTATGCCCACTAGTCGACAGTAGGGCATCGGACAGCTCCGAGAGAATAACAGGTCGGCTCTTCTCGAGGGTGTTAATGGCGCCACGGAGAACCATATACTCTGCACCCTCTGTATCGATCTTGATAAAGCCCGGATTGAGGTCCAATTGGTTCACCAGGTTGTCTATGGTATCGCCCTTGACCTCAATGGTATCGTGAGGCCTGTTCGTCGCGGAAGGATGCACTATTCTGCTGAGGCTCGAATATTCTTCCATACCCGAAATAACGCTAATTGTTGCGCTCCCACTTTCGGCCATCACAACTCCTTCAAAGACAACGATTGACTGGGAACAGCCATTCCTCATGATATTGCTGTGTAGATGATGGAGGGCAAGTGGGGTTGGCTCCACTGCCAGTACCCGGCCATGGGGAGACAGGAGTCTCGAGAAAAGCACGGTAAACAAGCCAACATTGGCTCCAATATCGAGCGCGTCCCTTTGGGGATCAATGTGGTGTCTGACTATGTCAACGAGTTCCTTTTCATAGTACTTGTCAGATAATATCCTCTTGAGAATGTCCGATCGCCAATCCATCTCAAAGACACCTTGGAAGTCTGGTACGTGAACAACGAGAGTACCCCCTTCCACTAAGCTGAATGTAGAATTGTAGTATTTGTGGAATGTTCGCGTCTTTTGTCCTAAGATCAGTCTCCTCAGGAGGATAAAGGGAAATAATAGAGACATAGACAAGGCGATTGTGCCTGGCTCAGCTCCCTAATATGAGCTATGTTCACAAATCTCATGGCAGCTGTCTGTAGTTGGAGTACAAGAACACAGTGGAAGTGCTGGACGCTAACGTAGCCTACTGTGACAAACACTGATAGCTGCGCTTTCCACCATGCCGACAATGGGCCGAGATTCCTGAGGGCTATGCCTCGATCCGTTCACGTGGCCTATCATCTTGGGTACCCGGCAAAGATAGCGATTCGAGATCGCGCTGGGAATCGTATGATGCCGACTAGTTGTCGCATGCGCCGCTTGATTTCAGCCCCGCCTCAGAGGTGGAGGGGCTTGCCGGTCTGGCATGGGTGAACGACAGGTACACTTCCGAGGAAGGATCTCTATCAGTGCTTTCCCTGCCGATGCGGCCGTTTGCATGCACGAGGATAGGGCTTTGCGCGGCGCGACTGGGTACCCAATCTCGTAATCCGCGTCATCAGGGCGGAGTCGTGCTCATGACAATCTCTAGGTGATCTGGACGAGATGATTCGCAAACGTCAACTGCTCGTCAATGCGATGGTGTCCGTCGGACAGGTGATCGTAACGGGTGCCGTCTACTTCGTCCTCTATCGTTTCTTGCTGGATAGGCTGGGGCCGCTGGAGTTCGGGGTGTGGGCCCTGGTCTTGGCCACGACCTCCGCGGCCGGGATCGCGAATTTGGGAATGGCGACGTCAGCCGTGAAATTTGTCTCGCAGTACCTAGCGCGTGGCGATCGGGAGCGGGTTGCGCTGGTCATTCAGACCGCTGCGATATCCGTGGCGATATTCCTCGCGGCTGTCATGCTGGCGGCGTACCCGCTCCTGCAACGGTTGCTCGGGGTCCTCATCGATGAGCCCGCGCAGCTCCCTGCCGCCCTCTTGATCCTTCCCTATGCCCTGGTGTCCTTCTTTCTCACCTCGCTTGCCGGTGTATTCCAGTCGTCGATCGACGGGTTTCAGCGGATGGACCTGCGTGGCATAATCCTCATGGGAACCACGATAGCCTATCTTGGGCTTTGCCTCCTGATGGTTCCCTCGTACGGCTTGATCGGTCTTGCCTGGGCTCAAGTGCTGCAGGCGTGTCTGCTGGTGATGGTCTTGTGGGGTACCCTCAAGTGGTCTACTCAAGCCGCTGCCGCTCGTGCCATGGCGCTGGCGGGGCAACGTGTTGCGTGAGATTCTGGTCTACAGCCTCAACGTGCAGTTCATGTCGGTGTCCTGCTGTTGCTGGATCCTGTGACCAAGGGGCTCATCTCCAAGTTCGGCGGGCTCAGCGCGCTCGCCTTCTTTGAATTTGCCAGCCGAATGGTCGTCCAATTGCGAGCATTGATAGTGACGGCCCACATGGCGGTGATCCCGACGATTGCCGATCTGCAGGAGCGGGATCCCAGGCTCATTCGGGAAGTGTACCGAAAGACCGTGCAGCTGCTCATCTTTCTTGTGTTGATACTCCTGCCATTCCTCATCGGGCTGTCACCATTTATCTCTCGGGTATGGATCGGTCGATATGAGCAGTTGTTTGTGACGATGGCCTGGCTTCTTTTGGGGGGATGGTTCATGAATACGTTCGCGAGTCCGGCGTACTTCTCGAATCTTGGTATTGGCCGGCTCCGGGGGAATGTGGTGGGGCTCTTGATCACGGGCGTGTTGAACGTCGTGCTGGGACTCGTGTTGGGAGCAACCTTTGGTGGTGTCGGCGTGGTGCTCGGCTTCACAGTGGCGCTGGTGATAGGGAGTCTCTCGATCGTGTGGGCCTATCACCGCGAGCATGAGATACGAGCGTACGATCTGGTGCAACACGAGACCGGTATGCTGACCGTGGCTAGTATCGTGGGATGTGCGGCGATGCTCGGCCTGTACTATGGCCTTCCGACGATGGGGGTGTGGCCGCTAGCCGGCCTCGCGGTGCTCACCTACATTGCGCTGACGGTCGGGCCCGCATGGAGGCATCCAGTCCGGCGAATGCTTGGTAACTTCGCTAATATCCTGAAAGGATCGATTGCCACGAGGGATGGCGTCGCGTGATCGTGCGGACGTTGTCAAGCCCGCGATTAGGTCGCGCTTGAACGGAGAACGGGAATGCCGCTGTCCCGCCGAGCCAGGGTAGTCGCTCAGGCAATCCGACAACGGAGCGTTGGGGGCACGGGCGCTACGTTCGTCGCGAATCTCCTGGCGCCGCCGTGCCGGATGCTCGCGGGGCATCGTATCTCACATCTTAGGGAAACCAGCAACGGCGTAGCCGTCACTCTAAGAGGGATCGATGGGGAGCTGTGGTATCCTCGCGGCATGCCGTTGCACGGGCTGTACCAGGTGATCGCCGAACAGGGTTATCGTTGGGCGTGGCACCGCTATGAAGTGGCCGGCACGGAGGTCGGGCCGTCCGACGTGGTATTTGATTGCGGTGCGGCAGAGGGTTTGTTCAGCTTTCTCGTATCTCCCCGGGCCGCGCGGGTGATGTGCTTCGAGCCGCTTCCTGAATTCCGAGCCACTCTGGAACGCACGTTCGCCGGCGTGGGAAACGTCGAGGTCATTCCGGCGGCTCTCTCTGACAGGACCGGCACGGCATATCTCCAGCGCGACGGGTTCATGAGCACACTGACAGATGAGGCGACGCCGGATGAGGTAGCGGTGGAAACGATTGACGCGTTCTGTGTGCGCACGGGGATCCTTCCCACGTACCTCAAGGCGGATGTGGAGGGTCACGAGTTAGCCCTCTTGCGGGGAGGTGCCGAGACCATCCGGACGCATCGGCCGAAGATCGCGATTACGACGTATCATCAGGCCGGTGACTGCGACACCCTGACGAGTTTTCTTCGGAGCCTCCACCCCGGATACCGCTTCAAGGCGAAGGGTATCGAGGCCAGATATGGGGAGCCCGTTCTTCTCCACGCCTGGTGATTCGTCGCTCTCTCGTGCGGGCCGGCCGGATCAACCACACATCTTCGAGTACTCGTCATAGATCCAGCGGTAGGTCTTCTCCATGCCGGGGAGGTTGTGCTCGGCTCCAAAGCCGAGCAGCTCGAGGATCATGGTGTCGTTGGATGTCCGGCCATTGGCTCCTTGCGGCCGGCAGAAGTTGTGGAGCACTTGCGACGGATAGACTACAATCGCGTCGCGAGACGGATTGTCGCGCAGTTGCGATACACCGGGCAGCGGCGGCATTGCGGGTGATCATCCAGTGGCGCTATACTAGCCGCGCCGCGAAGTCCAATGCGGTAGCGGGGCCGACTATCCGGGCCCGGAACCTTCTGGGACGCTACGAATGGCAATTCTCACACCTCGCAAACTCATTCGGCGGCGCACGTTGAAGAAAATCCTCTACGAACGCTTGACCGAGCCTCTTCACCTCAACGTGCTGTCTGCTGCGGTTGCTCTATTCGGGACTTTTCGGCTGAAGGTTGAATTCGATCTCGTTGTCCGGCAGCAACACGCCTTCGCCTTGCTTCGCGCCGCCGACTACGCAGTCCAGAACGGCATCGAGACGATCACGGCTCTTGAGTTCGGCGTCGCCAACGGTGCCGGGCTTCTGAATGTGAGTGCGATTGCGCGCTCGGTCAGCAGGGCTACCGGGGTCAACTTCCACATTGTGGGATTTGACAGTGGTGCTGGGATGCCTGAGCCGCGGGACTACCGTGATCATCCTGAGTACTATGGCACGGGAGACTTTCCCATGGACCGAGGTCGCCTTCTCGCAGCTCTCCCTCCGAACGTATCCATCATCTTCGGAGATGTTGGTGAAACGGCGCCAGAGTTCCTTGCTCGACACAGCTCGGACGCCCCGATCGGCTTCGTCAGCCTAGACTTGGACTACTACTGGTCCACCAAGGAAGCACTCCGGATCTTTGACGGTCCACCGGACCACTACCTACCGGTTCTACTCATCTATCTCGACGACATTCAGTACGAGGGGCACAATGCGTGGGCCGGTGAACTGCTTGCAGTCCGGGAATTCAACGCGGAGCACGATCTCCGCAAGATCGCGCCGGTAAATTTTCTCCGGCACCGAAGGCTCTTCAAGAAGGCCATGTGGATAGATCACATGCATGCGCTCCACGTACTCGACCACCCTACCCGATCGCTGAAGCCTCGAGACCCTGTCATCCTTGAGAACCCCTATCTCGATTGAGATTGATCCGTCATCTCATCCATGACACTATCGGAATCCAGGGACCCGTGCCCGTAGTTGGCGTTACTGTCCAGGCTCCTGCTGCACCCGGTAACGTGGGGTGTCGGGCGACCTCCGGCGCTCCCAAGTCGATCAGCCGTACTTCCTCATGTATTCGTCGTAGATCCAGCGGTAGGTCTCCTCCATGCCATCCCGGAGTGTGGTGCCAGGCTCCCAGCCGAGCCGGTCGAGGATCATGCGTGTTGTCGGAATTCCGGCCGTTGACACCTTTGGGGGCGTCGAGCTTGTAGTTGCGATTGAGTGTGATGCCGGCGATGTCTTCAACGATACTCACCAAGCTCGTTGATGGTGACCAGTTCGCTCGATCCGAGGTTGATCGGCTCGAGGATGTCGCTGCCGAGAATGGCCTGCGTGCCGTGCAGACAATCATCGATGTACATGAACGAGCGGGTCTGCTCGCCGGTGCCCCAGATCTCGATGGTGTGATCACCGGTGGCCTTGGCGTGAATCACCTTCCGGCAGATGGCAGCCGGCGCCTTCTCGCGGCCACCGTCCCAGGTGCCGTGGGGGCCGTACACGTTGTGATAGCGAGCGACCCGCGTCTCGAGCCCGAAATCCTCCCGGAAATGTCGACACATACGCTCGGAGAAGAGCTTCTCCCAGCCATACCCGTCCTCGGGCATCGCCGGGTAGGCGTCGCGCTTCATGGAGGGGTATCACATTGGGGTCGTCTTGCTTCTCCGCATTGTACACGCAGGCCGATGAGGAAAAGAAGAATCGCTCGACCCCGGCGTCCCGTGCCGCCATGAGCATGTGCGTGTTGATCAGCACCGAGAGCATGCACAGGGCCTTGTTGTTCTCGATGAATCCCATGCCCCCCATATCGGCCGCGAGCTGGTAAACCGCCACAGCCCCACGACACGCTCGGGTGCAATGCTCTCGGACCTGAAGATCGAGGGTCAGGTTCTCGACATCGTCGAATATCTGGTACCACTCTTCCGACGGCTTGATGTCGACGGCCCGAACGGATCGGCCCTGGGCCCTCAGATTTGCGACCAAATGTCCACCGATGAATCCGCCAGCTCCTGCTACGACGATGAGTTCTGTAGCCACGATGGTGTCCTTGAAATGGAGATGCAGGTGGCGTTCTCGTCGCTGGTATCCAGCCAATGCCCGGATTGTGACAAGACTAATTGGCCCACACGGGGCTCCACAATCCTTGCTAACGCAACTGGAGGCGTGTCTTGCCCCTACGCGACGACGCTCCCGACACCATTGTCTCGCCGTGTCGTGCGAGATATACTGATCGACGTTTGGCCGATGAGGAGCCAGTCCCCCAAGTACGCAACGGTTAGCTAGATGGGTTAGTGAGGATGAACGCCACGAAGCCAGTCTACGCTTACATCACGGGATCCGGTAGGAGCGGATCGACCCTGCTCGACGCGGCACTCGGGAGTCACCCCAGCATCCTGAGCGTCGGAGAAATCGGCCGCCTTCCCGGCGATCTCCTCGAGGGGGGCGCGCGCGCGATGCCGGACGGCTGCGCCTGCGGCACATCGTTGGAGGACTGCCCTCTCTGGGGTCCGATTCTGCGGGAGGCTCGCCAGCTGCCTCTCCGTTCGATCACGCCGGACGAGTGGTACGCGTTTCTGGTACCTCGGCTCCTGGCCTTTAAGCCGGGTACCATGGTGATCGTGGACAAGACGGGCTGGATCAGGCCCCTTCGGCAATTGCTGCAGAGTGGCGTGAGGGACTCCTACGAGCTGAAGATCATCTACCTGACGCGAGACGCGCGGGGTGTCGTCAATTCGGCATCGAATCGGGGGTTTCACCGCGACCGGCCAACGGAATGGTATCTGCCGGTCTGGCGCGCCGCCGCTGGCTGGTGGGCCCGGAACCGTCTCGTGCTGCAGATGTATCGCCGCCTGGATCCGGCTGCGCGGCTCCATGTAACGTACGAACGCTTCACGACCGATCCGGCTTCCGTGCTCCAGGGGATTCACCGCTTTCTCGGCGTGCCGGAAAGCACTCTGAGGACGGACTGGAAGCAGGTGCCGCGGCACACCTTCGCGGGTAACTGGACCTTTCACGAGGACGGGTCCTCAGCGATCCGAGAGGATACCAAGTGGCGGCATGAACTGGGGCCAGGCGCGACGGCCTTGGTGGAACTCCTCGCCGGTCGGCTCAATCGCAAGTTGATGCGAGGGCTCTAACGCCCGATCGGGCGCGAATCCTCTGTGCGGCGGCCTAGCGCGTCACCAGGACCACGAGCGTCACCAGGCTCGCCAGGACCTGTGCCACGGGCGTGAAGATCCGCCCGAGGTCGGTTCCCGTGGCGTTCGGGTCCTTCGCCGGGACCACCACGCGCGCCCCAGCCAACGGCTTCGGTTTGTCATCGGCGAAGAAGAACCGGCCCTTGACGCTCTCGTGCTGGCCGCTGGGTTGCACCACGTAGGTGCGGTTCTTGTCCGCGTCCCGCCGGAATCCACCCGCGGCATTCACGTAGTAGTCGGTGTTCTTGCCAGGATTGTAGGCCACCGCCACGGGTGCATTGACCGCCCCGGCCACTTCGATCACGGGATTGTATTCCGGGATGAACACCGAGTCGCCGGCCGCGAGAATCAAGTTGTCGCGAAACTTCGGGTTGCGCAGCGCCTTGGGCAGATCGATGCCGATCCGGCCCTGCTTGTTGAGCGAGCGGTGGAACGCCACTCCCGTCGGGTAGGCTCCGCCGGTGAGACCACCCGCTCGTTCGATCAGATCGACGAGTCGCTCCTCCCGATTACGCAACGCGTACTGCCCTGGGAAACGCACCTGGCCATAGATCGCCACCGTTCGTGGGAGATCCCACTCCGGTTGGTGCAGGATCGAGACGTTGTCATACGGCCTGAGCACCACCTCCGGCGCACCGCCCGCGGGAGCCGGCATGCCCGGAGGGCCGAGGTAGGCGCCGTCTGGCCCGCGCTCGACCAGATAGGTGGAGTCGAGCGGCACGCGGATGGTGGTCGCCAGCGCCCCACCGGAGCGGTCAGTCGGTATGCGGCCGATCTCGGCCTCGCCCAAGTAGGCATCTTCGGTCAGGCCTTGGGCCAGCAGCACGGCGTCGCGCAGCGTCATTCCATCCCGATAGGGCACCTCGCCGGGTTCACGCACCGCGCCGCCGATCGTCACGAAACGCTCCGGCCGAAACGCCGTCCGGCCGAAGATGGTGATCTCATCCTCGTCCTGGAGCACGAGGTCGTCGATCACGGCCCCGGTCGAGTCGCGAAACGCCGAGCTCAATTGCACGCGAGATGAGTCGCTCAAGAGCCGGGTGACCAGGATTCGGCCGAGGTAGACGTCGGGCTTGGGGCCACCGGCCAGCAGGATGGCGTCGCTCAGCCGCATGCCGGCCGTGAAGCCGACAGGCCCCTCGGTCCACACCCCTCCGGTGACGGTGACATAGCCGCGCCGCCGGTCCGGAACCGAAAAGACGACCACCGAATCCCCAGGTGCCAGCGCGAACGACTGGCTGGTGTCCCGCAGCGACCTGATCAGACGGGACGTCGATGACCGTGCGCTCCGCGCCGGCCGGCCCCCGTGCCGCCGGCGGGAGGGTGCGGTGAATTTGCACACTGCGCACCGAGGCATCGAAGGTGAAGCCTCCCGCCGCGGCGATCGCGTCACGGAGCGTCTCCCCCTGCCGGAACTCATAGATGGCCGGGCGGACGACCTTTCCCGTTACCGTGACCGGCATGGCGCGCGGCGGAACGAACACGACGTCCCCGCTCTCCAGCCGTATGTCGTGAGTGGTGATGCCCCGGAGCAAATACGCGTACCCGTCGAGCGTGCTGGCGAGGTTTCCGCCGCGCCGCACCTCGATGTTACGGAACGACCCGTTCTCGGTCGGCCCGCCGGCCGCGTACAGCGCCGTGAGAACCGTGCCCGTGCCTGCCATCTGGTAGGAGCCGGGGCGGGCGACCTCTCCAACCACGAAGACCTGGATGGTTCGTATCTTGGCGACCGTTACCTGGAACTGTGTCGTGGCGCCTCGACCACGTCGGACCCCGGAATACACCCGGCCCAACCGCGCGTAGAGCTGATCCTCGAGCTCGCCCATGGTCAGGTTGGCCACGTAGACCTGCCCGACCTGCGGGATAACGACGAAACCCTCGCGGGTCACTTCGAGGCTATGGGCCAACTCCACGTCGCCGGTGAGGATCAGGACCAGCACGTCGCCCGCGCCCAAGCGGTAGTTCTCGTCGACCGGCCCCGCCATGATGGGATCGAACTCGGTGCCGCTCCGCCGGAACACGTCCAACCCGAAGATCTGGAGTTCCTCCGGCGCCTGGGCCAGGGAATCGGCGCGCAGGGAATCGGCGACGAGCTGGGCCGAGTCGGTCAGGACCCGGAGTGAGTCGATGTCATCTGGCGCGGCAATGCCGAGGAGCCCAACGACGTCGAGAATGGTATTGGACGGCGTCGGGACCCCGACGGTATCGGCCCCGACCATGTAGGCATCCAGGAACGTCGGCGGGTACCCCTCCGCTTCCAACCGTGAGCGGATCTGCGCCGGGGTGAGACCGGACGCGGCCATGCGCCGCCGGAGTTCCAGCACCAGCTCCGGCCGCTGCTGGAGCAGTTGCTCGGCTTCCGCGGGTGTGGGCTGTTGGGCGAAGACCGGCCCGGGCATGCTGGCGAGCGCCAGGAGCACGAGCGTGAGTCCTGTCGCTTGGCACCGAGCCACTTACGTGGCATGGGAAGTGTCATGAGGTGCGAAGATCGCCCGTAAGTAGTATTCCGTCAAGGGGTTGCGCCATCGGACCACAATGCGGGACGCGGGTTCAGCGACCGCCGTCGATGAACTGGGTCCATTGGTCGGCCAGTCGCTTGGCAATGGCTGTCGGCGCGAAGCTGTGGATGACCCGTTGACGCGCGGCCGCGCCCAACGCGGCGCAAACATCGCGAGCCGCCAGATGTTCGAGCGCAGCCGCGAGCAGGCTCACGTCTCCCTCGGGCACCACAATGCCTGCGTCGCCGACGATCTCCGGCAACGAGCCCGTGTCTGACACTACTGCTGCGACCCCGTGACTCATCGCCTCGAGCAGGATGGGCGTCTTGGTCTCGACCCAATCCGACGTGCGTCGTGACGGGACCACGACGCAATCGATCCGAGGCCAGACATCCTGTCTTGCGGAGCGGGGGAGCCCTCCGCACCAGGTGACGCGAGAGGCGATGCCGAGGCGCTCCGCGAGGCGCTCCAACGGCTCTTGGCGCGGCCCAGTCCCCATGACGGTAATGGTCCACCGGTAGGGAAGCTTGACGCACGAGAGAAAGAGCAGATCCAGCCCCCGTTCGGGAACGAGGCGTCCGGCAAAGGCTATCGCGAGCGGTCCCTCCGATCGTGGCGCCACATGCGGCGGAATGGCAAGGGCGGCCTCGGGAATCACGGCGGACGGGAGGGCGGGGTATTGGGCGCGGAGGAGATCGGCGGCCAGGGACGTCCCCGCGATGATGCCGGTGAGGCGCGACAGGCACTTGGCGCGGTTTCGCCGCGGCCTGAAGGAGTATGCTCGCGGCAGGCTTTCCCACGTGGCGAGGATGACCGGGATGCCGAGACTCTTGCCCGTGGCGGTGACCGAGGCGGCCAGGTCGGTTGTCGGCTCGGCGTCGATGTGAACCAGGTCGGGCCGCACGTCGGTGAGCAAGCGGCGGAGGGCGCGAACGTCCCATCGTGCGGCTTGGCCGGGCCGCCGGGCGGACTTGACCGACACCGGCACGATCCTGATCCCGCCGTCTTCGCCGGCGGCGGTGACGAGCGGCTCGGGCTGTCCCGGGGCCTGCCAGCGGTGAGGCACGGCGGCGGTGACGCGCCAATGGAGCCCGGCCAGCGCCTTCAAGGTGCCGCGAGAAGCCGGGTCGGCGGCGCCGGGAGAGACAACCAGAGTGTGCACGGGTCAGCCGGGAATGATCAAAGTCTGAGAATCCGGTCCGGAGACGATGCGGGCGGTGCCCGTCGATGGTGGAAAGATGCCGGGGCCGGGATTTTCTTCCAAGTGTGTGTATGTTTGGTGCGGCGGGACCGACCGCCACATCTGGACTCTTACCCGGACTAGGGATCGTGCGGATTCTCCACTTGGCGAAATACTACTGGCCTCGGTCCGGTGGTCGGGAACGGGTGGTCCAGAACCTGGCCGAGGGTGCGTCCCAACTCGGACACGAAGCCGAGGTCATCGCGGTCGAGACCCGTTGGACCTGGTCCAAGCGGGGCCGGCACCGGCACAAAGTCAGGCGCGTCTTTTCCTTCGGGGCGCTGGGGTCGCAGGAATTTGCGCCTGGTTACTTAGCCGTCGCATGGAAATCGGCGGACATCATTCACGTCCATCATCCGCATCCGCTGGCGGATCTCGTGAGTTTGCTGCGGTTACGCCGGACGCCGTTGGTGGTGACCCAGCATCAGGACGTCCGGCCCGGTCCAGTGTCGCCTCACCTGTCGCGGTGGGTTCTGCGGCGCGCCGGGGCCATCGTCGTGCCGAGTTCGTCTCACGTGGCCTTGTGTCGTGAGCTGGCCGGATTCGAATCCAAGGTCGAGGTCATTCCGTTCGGCATCGACGAGCGGCGCTGGATGGAGGTGCCGCCGCCTCCGGGGAGGAAACCGGCGCGGGCCATCTTCATTGGCCGCTTGGTCCGGTGGAAGGGGGTCGACCTCTTGCTTCGGGCGCTGGCTCAAACCGAAGATATCGAACTCGACATCGTGGGGGACGGTCCCGAGTCGCCGCGCCTCAAAACGTTGGCCAAGGCGCTCGCCATCACCGACCGGGTGCGTTTCTTCGGTGAATTCCCCGATGAGGATCTGCCATTCCGGATGGTGGCGGCTGATTTCCTGGTCCTGCCATCGGTCACTTCGAGTGAGATGTTCGGCCGAGTTCCCCGATGAGGATCTGCCGTTCCGAATGGTGGCGGCCGACTTCCTGGTACTCCCGTCCGTGACGTCGAGCGAGATGTTCGGCCTGGTGGCAATCGAGGCCATGGCGGCGGGCCGGCCGGTGATCACGACCAACCTGCCGAGTGGTGTCCGCGATGTGAACGTTGCCGGGGAGACCGGTTTCGTGGTGCCGCTCCGTGACGTGGACGCATTGGCGGGTGCCATGCAGACCCTGGCGGGAGATCCCGACCTGGTTCGGAAGATGGGAGCGGCGGGGCGGAGCCGGGTGCTCGAGCACTTCACCCGCGAGGAGATGGCCCGCCGGCACATCGCGCTTTACGAGCGGCTGATGAAGGGAGTAGGGAGTAGGGAGTAGGGAGTGGGGAGTAGGGAGTAGGCGCGGCAGTTCGGCGGATCGGCGGTTAGAGGGGTGATGGCTATTCGCTATTGGCTATTGGTCTCTGCAAGGCGGGGAGCGACAATTGATGACTGATAGCGGGGTCGTGGGGGGGTGTGGTAGCCGATAGCGGGAGGGGTGGGGAGTTGGGAGTCGTTTCGGGCCCTTAGCTCAGTTGGTTAGAGCAGCGGACTCATAATCCGTCGGTCGCAGGTTCAAGTCCTGCAGGGCCCACTCGAGCGGGGGCGTATGCCCCCGTTCTTTGTGGGCGCCTCCAGGCCTCGGTCCTCGCGCCTGGGCGGCGCATCCGATCAAGTCCTGCAGGGCCCATTGCAATACAACGAGTTACGCACCCCGAGTCGGCAGTCTTCTTCCTTGTGATTGCCTCCGCGCTACCCGAGATCAAGTCGTAGCCGCGCCCTTCTTGATGATGTGCTCGAGCTCGGTGACCCCCGGCACACGACCTTGAAGTACGAGTTTGCCATCGATCCCGAGGGCCGGCGTCCGCAAGACTCCCGCCTCAGCTATGGCAACGAGATCTTCCACCTTCGTGACTTCGGCTTCCAGATCCATGCTCGTCAGTGCGTCTCTCACCTGTTGTTCCAGCCGCTTACAGTTGGCACAACCGGGCCCGTAGACATCGATCTTCATCGCTCCAGCTCCGTAACTGTTGTGATGCGCTTCATCCGTGTCTCCTTCGTCAGCCGAACAACGCGCCGTAGATCAATCCTGTGACAGTCGCCATGACTACCGTGAGCCCCACGAACACGAGCGTCTTCTTGGTCCCCATGATGCTCCGGATCACCAGCATGTTGGGCAGCGACAATGCCGGTCCGGCCAATAGCAGCGCCAACGCCGGCCCCTTGCCCATGCCATTGCCGAGGAGTCCCTCGAGGATCGGCACCTCGGTGAGTGTGGCGAAGTACATGAGCGCGCCGGCAACCGAGGCGAAGAGGTTCGCGAACAGCGAGTTGCCACCCACCGCTGCGCTGATCCACGCCGCCGGGATTAATCCCTCCTCGCCTGGTCGACCCAGCAGCAATCCAGCCACCAACACACCCACAAGCAGGAGCGGCAGGATCTGCTTCGCAAAGGCCCAGGACGATGAGAACCATTCCTGCATCTCGTCGTTGCCGCTGGTGGCGAGTGCCGAGAGGCCTACAACGCCCGTCGTGAATGGGACGGCGGGGTGGCTGGAGAAGCCGGCGCTCGTACCGGCTACGGCCACGCCCGGGAGCAGCATGCCACGCCACGGCACGCCGTACCACGCGACCAGCACGAGGGCAAGAACCAGCGCAGCCGCCCCTGTGAGGACCCACTTGGCAGCGTAGATCGTGTGCCAGATACCCGCCGACTCGGCAGGCGCGCCCCAATTGGCGAACACCAGGATCGCGATCATCGCGGCGAAGAACACGCCAGTCTGCCATAGAGGCCGCCCCGCCGGCTCTTCCGGCAACCCGGACTGCGCCTCGGCCTTGGCCAGCTCCTCCGCACGGAACATCAGGTGCATGGCGATGCCGATCACCACAGCGAACAGCACCGCACCGACCGCGCGTGCCGTGCCAATTTCCACGCCGAGGACGCGGGCGGTGAGAATGATCGCCAGCACGTTGATCGCGGGGCCGGAGTAGAGGAAGGCCGCTGCCGGTCCGAGACCAGCACCGCGCTTGTAGATACCCGCAAAGAGTGGGAGGACCGTGCAGGAGCAGACCGCAAGGACGCTGCCCGAGACCGACGCGACGCCGTATGCCAGCACCTTGTGCGCTTTGGGCCCGAGGTACTTCATGACGGCGCCCTGGCTTATGAAGACGCCGATGGCCCCGGCGATGAAGAACGCA
Organism: uncultured Gemmatimonadales bacterium; assembly: GCA_963815325.1. Taxonomy (GTDB): domain Bacteria; phylum Gemmatimonadota; class Gemmatimonadetes; order Gemmatimonadales; family GWC2-71-9; genus JABDII01. The sequence goes on along the minus strand of CAWFGG010000002.1, from coordinate 348,587 downwards.
GGCACGAGGCAGAGCAGGACGTGCTCGCGGGCGTACCACCGGACCAAGGAGAGTGACTCGGTCAACGGGCCCGGCATGGGGATGCGGCTGGCAATCCATTCGACCGGCAAGTAGAAGCTGGCCAGAAACCCGCCGACCAGCAGGATCGCCGCCTTCCACTCGACCCGCCAGAACCCCATCGGTGCTTCCCTCCCGTTACCGAATGGCGGCCAGTCGCTGCTGGGCGTCGGCCTGGAGCACTCCCTCGACGCACGAGTACCAGTTGGTCACGCACGGCACGCGGAGCGAGTAGAACACCTGGTTCCCCCGCTTGTCGTTGTCGACGATCCCGGCGTCCCTGAGCACCAACAGATGCTTCGACACGGTTGAGACGTCCGCTCCGATCATGGCGGTCAGCTCACAGACGCACTCCTCACGGTTGGCGAGTTGGTCGATGATAAACAGACGGGTGGGGTGAGCGAGGGCTTTCATCACCTTGGCTCGAGCCTCGTATCGTGCTTGCGTCGTGTGGTCCATCTGAGAGCCCTATTGTTGGTGGTTTGGCAAAATAGCCAAATAGTTACCGTAAGTCAAACGGGGCCACGCGTACCAGAGTACAGCTGAACTTCCACTCAGACGTTCCTGTCATCCGTCACCCTCGGGAAGTCTCACTGGGGAACAAACTGGGGAACGCTCACGTCGGTTCGCGTGCGTTCAGGGGACTTCCCGTGTCGGGATAGGTGCATTCGCGTGCGGTCCCGTCGGTACGCGTAGGCTCGCGTTGCCTATTTGCGCGGACTCATAATCCGTCGGTCGCAGGTTCAAGGCCCTCCAGGCCTCGGTCCTCGCGGCTGCACGCCGCATCGGATCACATCACAACGGCCGGCTGGTCGGGGAGTAGGAGGTAGGAAGGCAGGGCCGCTCAGACCACTTTCCGACATACGACTCACCGACTCACCGACTTACCGGCTTTCCGACTTTCCCCGTCTTGGCCCTCGCCGCTCAACCGTCTTTCGGATTTGCTGCGCCTACATCGGCTATCTCGACCGGTTGCGTCAACGTAGATTCTCCAGTGTGGTTAGGAAGCGCATTCCGGGCCGCAGCCCGGCGGGGCACGTGCATCCTGGGGCGCAGTGTCCGACGACGAGGAAGGACGCATGGAGCCAGAGCGATCTGCTGATCCGATCCCTGTAATTGCGCATCTCTCGGGCGCCCGGCGGGGAACCTCCGAGCGCCTGGGTGGGACGGTCGCATGGCTGGTGCGCAAAGATGACGGCACGGCGAGCGCAACGATCGACGCGATGCCTTCCGCCTATGACGCGGAATTGCGTCGGCGCGGCCTGAGCTACGAGCTGACCGCGCGAGCGGGCCGCGAGATCTGGGTGAACGGAGAGCGCACCGAGCATCTGGTCCTCGCGTCCGGCGACGTCATCGAGATCGGCAAGGGCGGGCCCGTCATCCGATTCCGGCTGTATCCGGCCGAAAGTGGCGCCGCGAAGTCGGTGGCTGACGTGTTCAGCGACTGCTGGGCCTGTGCGCTTCACGAGCCGGGGGGTTTTCTACGCAGCGCCGCGGTCTTCCTCGCGGGCGTTCCCACGGAACTCGCCACCCAAACGTCCCGAACTTTCCGGCTCGGCATCCTCTCCGCCCTCCTCATCCTCATCGCGGTCACCATCATGTTGGGCGGGCGGACCGTGCTGCTCGAGCGCCGGCTCGCGGAAGAGCGCGCCCAAGTGGCAGCGATCGCCGCATTACTCGAGAAGTCGCTTGACAACCCGGCGAGTGAAATTGAACTGGCCCGGATGCTGGCCGAGCTGCGCGACAGTATGACGTCCGCGACAGAGCGCCTCGGCGCTCTCGAAGAGCGCTCGGACGCGCCATCGCGCGTCATCGCCGCGGCCACACGCGCAACGGTGCTGCTGCTGGGTTCCTACGGCTTCGTGGATTCCGCCTCCGGGCAGCCCCTCAGGATTACCGTGACCCCCGGGGCACAGCCCATGATGGGGCCCGAGGGAGAAGTGCCGCTCACCGCGGCGGGACTCGGGCCGGTGTTCGAGGCGCGCTATACCGGTACCGGGTTCATCGCGAGCAGCGACGGGTTGATCGTGACCAACCGGCACGTGGCCGTCCCCTGGGAGTTCGATGAAGCCGCCGCCGGCATCATCGCGCGGGGCTACACGCCCGTGATGCGACGGTTTATTGCCTACATGCCGGGCGTGACCGAGCCGTTTGACGTTGAGGCCGTGCGCGTGAGCGATGAGGCGGACCTCGCGCTGCTGCGCGGCAAGATCCTCACCGACTCCCTCGTCGCCCTTCCGCTGAGCATTACCGCGGTGCGCCCGGGAGAAGAGGTCATCGTGCTCGGCTATCCGCTGGGCATTCGGGCCCTCATGGCGCGGACCGGTGCCACCTTCGTCCAGCAACTTCTCAGCGAGGGCGATGTCGACTTCTGGACTGCGGCGGAACGGCTCGCGGCCGGCGGGTACATCGCTCCCCTCGCAAGCCGCGGAATCATCGGCCAGGTCACGCTCCAATCTGTCGTCTATGACGCCCAGACCACGCACGGGGGGAGCGGTGGTCCCGTATTGTCCACTGCAGGCGAAGTCGTGGCGATCAACTCTGCCGTTCTCGCTGGGTACGGAGGGGCGAACCTCGGTGTCCCTGCCGAACAGGCACGGCGGCTCCTCGCGCCCGACAGTACGGGCCCCTGACGGGCCCGAGTGAGTGGGTAAAGCCGGGGTCGCCAAGGCGGCCTCGGACCGAGCGATGCGGCGGCGCGTGGGGCAAGGCTTTCATGCCGGCTGGGGCCCCGAGAGCTCGAAGTTGGCTCCGTGTTCCAATCCCGACTATTTTTATCCCAATTAACATGACTCGCATCAAGGAGGAACCAATGGCAACTACGAAAGCGATCGGATCCGTGGCTCGTATCGAGGACCGGGGGTACGTGCACCCAGAGGTGTTGGTCTCCACCGAATGGGTAGCGACCCACCTGAACGACCCGCACGTCCGGATCCTGGAATCGGATGAGGACCTGCTGCTCTACGAGACCGGTCACGTCCCGAACGCGGCCAAGATCGATTGGGTCGGTGACCTAAATGATCCGCTGATCAGAGACTACCTCGACCGCGAGCACCTCCAGGAATTGCTCCGCTCACGGGGCATCAATCAGGACACGACGGTGGTGCTCTATGGCGACAAGAACAACTGGTGGGCGACCTACGCGTTCTGGGTGTTCCGCCTCTTTGGCCTCGAGAACCTCCGGATCATGGATGGCGGACGAGCCCGGTGGGAACAAGAGGGGCGTGCGCTCGTGACGGAGCGACCGTCGTTCCCAAAGGGCAATATGACGGTGGGTGAGCGGAACGATGCCCACATTCGGGCGTTCCGGGAGGATGTGCTGCTGCACGTCAAGGCCAAGCGGGCGTTGGTCGACGTGCGGAGCCCCGAGGAGTACCGCGGCGAGCGGCTGCATATGCCCGACTATCCCAATGAGGGGGCGCTTCGCGGCGGGCACATCCGCGGCGCCCGCAACGTGCCGTGGGCGCGAGCGGTCGACCCGGAGACCCACACGTTCCTTCCGGGAGCGGACCTCAAACGGATCTACCAGGAGGAGCAGGCGCTCGATCCGGCTCAGCCGGTTGTCGCGTACTGCCGCATCGGTGAACGATCCTCGCACAGCTGGTTCGTTCTCACCTATCTCCTGGGGTTCGGAAACGTCCGCAACTACGACGGCTCCTGGACCGAGTGGGGCAATACGGTCCGCGCCCCCATCCAAAAGCCATAGCGGCCTTGGTGCCGTCATGGTGAGATGTCGAGAGGTGGGCCGGCCGGTGGGACAACAGTGATGGATCGAGACACCGCGATCGAGATGCTGGTCGACCACTTCAAACGGCCGCGGCACCACGGGCCGCTGGCCGATGCGGACGTGAGCATGCCCGGTGGCAATCCAGGCTGCGGCGACCTGGTCACGATCCACGTCAAGGCGGATGGCGATCGCATCGCCGCCGCCTCATTTGAAGGCAGCGGCTGCACCATCAGCCAGGCAGCGGCCTCGATCCTGCTCCGCCAGGTGCACCGCGAGCGCATGACCTTTCAGGATGTGCTCGACTACTCCTACGAGCAGATGCTCGACCGGCTCGGCCGGGAGGTGGTTGGGTTCCGGCACCGCTGCGCGACGCTGGCGCTCGCCACGCTCAAGGCGGCGGTGCGCGTGATCGAGATGGACGGAAAGCTCCGCGCCGCGGGCTACTCCCCCGAGCAGATCAGAGAACTCCGTGATGCGGCTGCCAAGCAGGTCGCGGGCGCCGGGCTCGTCGTGGGAAGCGGTGCCATCGAGGCGAGCCAGGACACATCTGCGCGCACCCCGGATCCGCTATCGACAGGGTGAGAGCGGCCTGCACCGCTGAACGCGGCGAAGGGCCCGGGTTGTTGACAGGCCCGGTCCCACGGGTAGGATTCCCACCGGTCACAGCAGCCTTCCTCATTCTGTTTGGAGAGACTCTATGCTTCGCCGCTGCACTCTGATGATTGGATCGCTCGTCCTGTTGGCCCCGATGGCCCTCGTGGCCCAGCAGAAGACCACCGGCACCTACGCCACGATGCCGGGCGAGGCGGACGAGATGGATCTGCCAAACGACCAGATTCTCCAGATATCCGGCTATCGGATGGTGGTGTTCGCCACCAACCCGGCGAGTCCGCTGAACAACATCAGTTCGCACTGCACCTCCGCAACCGTGGCCGCAGGCGATGGAGCCATGGTGTCGAACAGCGGCTTCTGCTATAACATGGATGCCGCCGGCAACGGCTACTCGATGTGGTGGCAGGAAACCGAGGCGGGCACGTCGAGCTGTCCGACGCGCTGCGGTCAGTTCGGGCTCTACGCCGGCTACGGCAAGTTCAAGGGCATGACGGGGATGGGCGCCTGGCGCGCGGGCAGCACGCTGGCCGATGGGACCGGCATGGGGACCTGGGAGCTCACCAGCCAGATGAAGTAGACCAACCTCGAGTGTGACGTGTCGGAGCCCCGGGATCCCCCGGGGCTCCGTCGTGAGAGGCGGTGCTTTCGTGCGGAAGTGTTGCGTCGGCGTCGCAATGTCGCCCGTGGAGTGGTCCAGGACTAACCCGCAGTGAGAGCCTGCAACACGCGACCGCCCAGACATTTACGGAACCGCATGTCGTCAATGAGCTTGCGCCGTCGGGTGGTGCAGATCTTGCCTGAATGCCACGGTACCTCGACCTCAATTCCTCCTCAGGGGCCCGTGTCGGGCCCGGACGGAGTCGTATGTCCGTACGCGTGAAGCTTGCCCTAGGCCTATTCGTCCTCGCCGTTGGGTCCTGTAAGGGAACCGATAGTGGTGGCACAGGTCCCACGTCCTTCGACCTGACCGGGACCTTCGAAGGCGTCATCGTGCTGCGCGCGGATCCGTTCACCGGCTTCGTGGACTCGATCCCGCTGAACCTCGTGCTCACGCACTCAGGAGCCTCGTTCACCGGGACATGGGAATCCGATTCCGCGGCCGGCACCATCACCGGTACGGTCACCGGAAGTTCGGTCTCCTTCACGCTCAGGCAGAACCTCCCGTGTGACGGGACCTTCACGGGGACCGCTGTGGTGACGTTCGATGGCGCCCGACTCCGCGGCACACTCTCCGGCTCCGACTGCACGAGGACCCTCGACGCGACCTTCGTGGTCGACCGCACCAGCGCGCCTCCCGCCCCGCCACGGCTCGCGCTGACGCCCACATCGATCACATTCTCCGGGACGGTGGGGGGAGGAGATCCTGGTGCCGCGACCATCGCTGTGTCCAATACCGGCGGCGGGACCGTGTCGGGGCTTTCCGTCGGCACGATAAGCTATGACTCGAGCGCCAGCGGCTGGCTCGCGACGCCCGTGCTCGGCAGCACGGCCGCCCCGACGACCATCACGCTCAACGCCACAACCGGAAGTCTCGCGGCGGGGACCTATACCGCCGCGATCCCGGTGACATCGACGTCCGCGAGCAACAGTCCACAAACCATCACGGTGACCTTCGTCGTCTCCGATGTCCCCGCCACTCCCAGCATCAGCCCGTCGTCGGATAGCCTGACCTTCAGTGCCATGGTGGGCGGCGCGGATCCCGCCGCGTCGACGGTGAACGTGACTAATGGCGGGGGCGGGTCCTTGACCGGCCTGGATGTGGGGGTAATCAGCTATGGACCCGGCGCGACTGGATGGCTCAATACGGTCAGCCTGGGGGACTCGACGGCCCCAACCATGCTTACGGTGCAGCCGAGTGCGGGTGGGCTCACCGCAGGCAGTTACGAGGCAACGGTCGAACTGACGTCGCCGGTGGCGAGCAACAGCCCTGCGGCCGTGTCGGTCGTCTTCACGGTCACGTCGGCGCCGGCGCCGCCGAGCATTGGTCTATCCTCGGCCGCCGTTGGTTTCTCCGCCACTCAGGGTGGGGCCGATCCGACGGCCGCGACACTCAACATCTCGAACGGCGGCGGCGGAACGCTGAGCGGACTTGCAGCCGGCACCATCACCTACGGATCTGGCGCGAGTGGATGGCTCACCGCTGGGTTGGCCGCGACGACAGCCCCAACCACACTCACCCTCCAGCCGACAACCGGGAGCCTCGCGGCGGGCACCTACACTGCTACAGTGCCGGTGACATCCGCCGTGGCCGCCAACAGTCCGCAGAGCGTGACCGTGACGTTCACCGTGGCCGCTCCACCGCCGAGCATCGTGGTCACACCGTCGACTGCCATCATTCACGGCGACGGCCGGCGGTGGCGACCCGACGTCGCAGAGCGTGTCCGTGACCAACGGCGGTGGTGGTACGCTGAGTGGGCTCGCTGTCGGCAGCATCACCTATGGACCCGGCGCGAGCGGGTGGCTCGGCGCCACGTTGGGATCCACGGCCGCCCCGGCAACGCTCACCCTCCAGCCGGCGACCGGGAGTCTCACGCCGGTACCTACACCGCCACCGTGCCCATCACGTCCGCTGTGGCCGCCAATAGTCCGCAAACGGTTGCCGTGACGTTCACCGTCTCTGCGCCCGCACCGCTCATTGTGCTCGGCACGTCGGGTGTGGGCTTCACTGCGATCGAGGCGGGGAATAGCCCGACATCGCAGGCGGTGAGTGTGACCAACGGCGGCGGTGGGAGCTTGAGTGGCCTCGGAGTTGGCACGATCAGCTACGGCCCTGGGGCCAGTGGGTGGCTCCAAGCGACGCTCGGCAGTTCAACTGCTCCGACCACGCTGACCCTTCAGCCAGCGACCGGAACTCTCCCGGCTGGAACGTACACCGCCACGGTTCCGGTCACGTCCGCGGCGGCGAGCAACAGTCCCGTGAACCTGACGGTCACGTTCACCATCGCCTCCGCATGGATCAAGGGATGGAATTTCAGGGCCACGCCTGGATTCGTGAGCGACGGCCCCAATGAAACGTGGTTTACTTCGTTCGATGCATATCCTGTGAGCCGGAATGGCGTCACATTTGGCACCACGGGTGGCTCATTCGAGTCCCGCGACCGGACCAACACGCTCGATCGTCGGCTGGCCGGGCAGATTCAGGTGGCCAACGCCAGCCCGACTCAAGGCAGGTTGCGAATCGACCTCCCCGGTCCTGGAGACTATCGCGTCCGAGTGGCGGTTGGCGACGCCGTCTTCGCGCAATCGTACCAGTTCGTGGTCATCCGTGATGGCATCGGTGGGCCGGCAGTGGTCACGATCGATGAGCCGGCCGGCACTGGCGCAGGGCAGTGGCTCGATGCGAGCGGGACCAGGCGGACCGCATCGGACTGGGTGGCGAACAACCAGGCCGTCGTCATCTCGGTATCGGGCCAGGTGATCGAGGTCGTAGTGGGAGAGCCCGGGACGGCGCAGACCACGAGTTCAACGATCTCGCACCTGCTGCTCCAAAAACTTACTCCATAGCACCACATGGAGCGGCGTCGCTCCTGATGCTGACCGTATGCCGATTCATAGCAAGCACCTAGGCCGGCTCGTTCGGGTATGGCGGTACCGGTGGCCGGGTCGTGATGGGCGCGTAGGGATGGCGGTGTTCCGTGCTCTTCCGTCAGGAACGGAAATCGCATACTGTCCAGTATTGCCCCCGAAGGATGGTATGGCGTGCTCCGCGGTACGGTAGGCCGCGCAGTGTGTTCCGGGGCCGGTTCTGGTGGGTAGGTACTCTCTGGTCGTTCTTCTCGGCGGTCGCCTGATGCGGGTTCCGTTTGTTCACCGATGGCTTGGTATCGGCCACCGCGATGTCGGTGCCGAGCCGCACGACTCGGACTCGGTCCAGGATGGAGCAGCCGAGTCCTCGCTACCGGCTGACCTGACTGGACCGGTCGTCTTGTTGCCGGCGGAACATATCTTGCCCCAGCAGGAGACAGCGCGCGAGTGGTGGCGCAAACCTGGCATCTATGTCGGGAGCGCGGCGATCCTCTTTGTCGTGGGCGCCGGCGCCGGGATCCTGGTTTCGAAGCGCGGCGGCGGCGATTCCCAGATTGCAGGCAACGACGCCGCGTTCAGGACCGGCGTGTCCGCCCTGACGCTCCCGGACGAAGACTTGCGCATCGCGCCGACCGCCCGGGATAGCGTCCCGAGCAACGACGACCGACCTGCCGTCGCCGCAACGGGCGAACTCGGACATCAATCCGGCCGCCACGGACCGGCCCGCAGTGTCCGGCCGGCCGGAGCCGGCGGCACCACCTGAAAGCCGGCCGCCAGCCGCCCCATCCAGGCCAATCGAGCGCGCACGTTCGGCGGAATCGACCACGGTCAGAGCACCGGATGGCGAACCGGTCGTGTCGCGAGACGCCGTGATCGCCTCTCCGCCGGACTCCGATACGGCGCGCTGGGTCGGGCCAGCCGGTCAACCCCCCGGTGGTCAGTCAGGAACCAATCCCCGCACCTCAGCCATCAGACGCGGCACGGGCCGGTGACACCGTGACCGCGAGCGTTCCGGAACCGTCGCCCGCACTCGACCCAGTGTCCGCGGTGCCTGATCCGTCCGCAGCACGCCCCGCGCTCATGGCAGGAATCGCCCGGTTGATCACGGCCATCAATACGAAGCGCAGCGAGGAAACAATCCGGTCGCTGCTCCTCGACCCCGCCAGTCAGCAGGAAGTGCTCTATCTCGTGACGAGAACAGAAACCCACCGCGTCCCTCGGCACGACCGACGAGGTGGAAATAGAGGATGGGGTGGCGACCCTCTGGGTCCAGATAGGATTGCGCTGGCGTGGAAGTTTCGGGGTCGAAGAGCGGGAAACACGTCGATTCGAAGCGGTGGCTGAGCGCGATGCCACCGGTTGGGAGTTCACCGGGGTTCGGATGTTGGGAGACATCCCATGATCACCCCGGGATCTCGGGTACGGTCCCGAGACGTCGTGCTTGTCCTCTCCGCTCTGGTCGCGTTCACAGGGGCGCTCGAGGCACAATCGACACAACCATTCTCGATCCAGACGTCCGGTGCCCTCGTGTTTCCGAGCAAGTCGCAGGCACCCTTCGAATCAGACACGCGGTTCGGATTCGACGTGCAGGCCCGGTACACGCACAGTCGCTGGTCCGTGGGCGTTGGGTATCAGCGCAGTACCGTATTTCGCTCCTCGGCGATCGATGTCAGCGCCGCGTTGTCGCTGTTCTTCGTCGAACCGCGGTTTGTGGTTGCGGCCAATCGGCAGGTCGGTGCGTATCTGGCCGGCCGCGCCGGCATCGGCAAGCTGGTGTGCACGCCGGATCGGTGTGGCGAGCCGAGCTACGCGAGCTTCGGCGGCGGTGGTGGTCTCCTGGTACGGCTCACACGGGCCTTGGCCGTGGACGTCGGCGCACAATTCTTCACCGTGACCGATGATGCAAACACCGGCTATTTCCTGGCTCGGCTGGGGTTGGGTCTCGGACTGTGACCACCGGCCAGCGGCTCTCCGGGCCTCACATCGGCCCTGAGCGTTCTGTTCGACATCCGATTCTGAGCGGGGGCATTGGTCTTCTTGTGTCGCCGGCTGCCGCCCGGACCGGGGCGTCGACCTTGCCGGCGATTTCCCCACGGATTAGAATCCCGCTCCCACGCAGAACACCGCCGGGCGATTAGCTCAGCTGGTTAGAGCGCGCGCCTCACATGCGCGAGGCCGGGGGTTCGAGTCCCTCATCGCCCATGACGAACGGGGAGTCCGGGCCAGCCCGACTCCACCGTTTTTCTTTTTTGCCTGCCTCTTGCCCTCCTATTCTGGGGGCGGTACCATCTCCTGAGTGGACGCCCGCTGTCGGCCGCGAGAGAATGTCTCGCGCCGGCCGGGCCTTCTGTGAAGGGCCGCATGTCGTTCCGAAGCATCTTCCCGGCCGCAGTCGCCGTGGCACTGATTACAGCGTGCAGTGGTGATCCGTGTGGGTCGCTCACCGAGCCGCTCGTCGTTGCCTCCCTTCAGATCGCTCCCGCCCGGTTGGATCTCCGGGTCGGTCAGAGCCGTCAGCTGAACGCGGCGGCGCTCACCCGGTGTGACCGTCCCGTCGTAGATGCCGCCATCGTCTGGGAGAGCGACGATCCGTCTGTCGCCACGGTATCTCCGTCGGGCATGGTGACGGCCGTCACGGTGGGAAGCACCACCCTCCGGGCGACCTCCGAGGGTAAAACGGCCTTGGCGTCGGTGCTGGTCTCTGTGGTGCCGATAGCCGAAGTCGCCATTGCCCCTGGCTCGGTGAGCCTGTGGCAAGGCTACGATGTGCAGCTCACGGCTCAGGTGACCGACTCGGCGGGCAACATCATCGCGGGCCACGCGGTGGCATGGAGCAGCAGCGACCCGACCATCGCCTCGGTCGATGGAACCGGTCTGGTCACCGGGCTCGCTGTCGGGGGACCCGTTACCATATCCGCAACGGCAGGGGCGGCGGTGGGAACGACGGCCGTGACCGTGGTCCGCCCACCCGCCACGGGCCTGGTCTTTTCCGTCCAGCCCACGGATGTCGCGGCTGGGGTCTCTATCGCCCCGGCCGTGGAGGTCACGATCGTCGACTCCCTCGGCAACCGAATCGGCGGCGACACGACCACTGTGTCGTTGTCCCTCGGTGCGAACCCCGGCGGGAGCACGCTGGGCGGGTCGATGGTGGTCGCTGCCGCAGACGGCATCGCCACGTTCTCCGGTCTCACGCTCGACAAAGTCGGGAGCGGTTACACGCTCGTTGCCTCGGCCCAAGGCGTCACCACCACCAGCGTCTCCTTCGCAGTTTCGCATGGTGTAGCCGTGGGCTTCGCGTTCGTCCTGCAACCCGTCTCCACCCAGGCCGGTGGGTTGATCACCACCGCGGTGCGCGTGGTGGATGCCTTCGGCAACACGGTCACCGCCTCGAATGATGCGATCGACATCAGGATTGGCACCAACCCGAACGGCGGGACGTTGAGCGGGACGACGACCGTCGCGGCCGTGCAAGGCGTCGCCGCCTTCACCGATCTCAGCATCGATAGGGCGGGCACCGGCTATACCCTCGAGGCGGCTAGCGCAGGGAGAACGCCGGCCGCGAGTAATCCCTTCAACATCACCGCCACGGCGCCAACCGCACTGGTGTTTACCGTGCAGCCTAGCCGCGTCACGGCCGGCGTGTCCATGATTCCGGACGTGGAGGTCACCGTCGTGGATTCTCTGGGCAACAGGATTCCGGGCGATGCGCGGACGGTCACGCTCGCGCTCGGTACCAACCCCGGCGGGAGCACGCTCGGCGGAACCACCGTGGTCAACGCGGTAGGCGGTGTTGCGCGTTTTCCGGGTCTCACGCTCGACAAGGTTGGGACGGGCTACACCCTGCTGGCCTCGGCAGCCGGAGTTGCCGGCGCGGGAAGCGCCCCCTTTGATGTTTCGCCGAACGTTGCGGTGGGTTTTGACTTCGCCGTGGAGCCTGCTTCCACCCAAGCCGGGGCCTTGATCACCCCAGCGGTGCGCGTGGTGGATATCTTCGGCAACACGGTCACCGCCGCAAACGATGCGATCGATATCTCGATTGGGACGAACCCGAGCGGGGGGACGCTGAGCGGGACAACGACCGTGACGGCCATTCAGGGCGTCGCGGTATTTTCCGATCTCAGCATCGACAAGGTAGGTGCCGGCTATACGCTCGACGCGAGTAGTGCCGGACGGACGCCGGCCACCAGCAATCCGTTCGATATCACCCCTGCCGCCCCAGTTGCGTTGCTGTTTCTGGTTCAGCCCTCGACGACCGATCACAACAAGCCGATCAAGCCGCCAGTCGAAGTCGGGGTTGTTGACGCGTGGGGCAATCTGGTCGATACGGCAACGACCGCGATTACCATGAGTATCGCGGTCAACCCGAGTGGTGGTGTCTTGAGCGGAACGACCACGCGAGCCGCCGTGAATGGTGTGGCGGTGTTCGACGACCTCAGCATCGATCAGAACGGGACGGCTACGTCTTGTCCGCTGACGCCCTTGGACTCACGGGGGCGTTGAGCAGCCGTTCCGCATCAAGTAGCGCGGAGCGATCCCCGGATCAAATGAGGCCTTTGCGCCGCAACATCCCGATGCGGTCGAACATGGCTTCGTGAGACGCCGCGACTTCCTCAGGCGTCACCGTCGCGACCCCGACCTTTCCGACCTCCACCCCCGCCGCATGGGTCGCCAACTGCGCCGCTTCCCGCACGCTGGCGCCGGCGGCCAACGCCGTTCCCACCCAGGCCGTGACGGTATCGCCCGCGCCTGCGACGTCGTAGACCTCGCGGGCAATGCTCGGGATGTGGGTGATGGCGCCGTCTCGCGTCACCAGGATCATGCCGTCGGAGCCGAGGGTGAGCAGGAGGTTGTCGACGCCCAGGCGGCTCAGGGCCTCGGGCAGGGCCTCGCGGTGATCGAGATCGACCGCCGCCCCGAGCGCCGCCTCGAGCTCGCGCCGATTGGGCTTGAAGACCGTGGCGCCCGTGTACGAAAAGAACTGACGGAACTTCGGATCCACCACGACCGGTATTCCCCGTTGGCGTGCCATGGCTAAAGTCGAGGTGATGAGCTCGGGCGTCAGCACCCCTTTGTTGTAGTCCTCGACGAGCAATGCGTCGGCTTCTGCCATCGCCTCGGTGAGCATTGCAGCCAATCGTTCCTGCTCGGCGGGGTCGAGATGGCTTTCCACCTCCTCATCGATTCGGACGATCTGCTGGTTGCGCGCCAGGACCCGCGTCTTCGACGTGGTCGTCCGACCTGCCACTTCGAGTATGAAGCGATCGCTCATCCGCTTCATCACCATCTCCTGCCGGAGACTGCGCCCGTCGGCGTCGTCTCCAATGGCTCCAACCAGGAGACACGTGGCGCCAATGGCCCCGACATTTGCGGCGACGTTGGCGGCCCCTCCGAGCGCCCCGCGCCGCTCGGACACCTTGAGCACGGGAACGGGCGCTTCCGGAGACAACCGCTCCGCATCGCCGATCAAGTATCGATCGAGAATGATGTCGCCCAACACCACGATGGTGCTCGACCGCATGCGGGAGAGCAGCGCTAACACCCGTTCGCGTCGGAGTGGGGGCAGGGAGGCGGAAAACGGAATCACTTGAGCACCCCGCCGCGCGTAACGCCAATCGTGATCTGCACGTGGCCCTCCACTTCGGTCTTGGTGCGGCCCTCGACATGCCCCGCGTCCCGCAGGTGGTGGAGGCCGATGTTGGCCGACACGCTGAGCGGTCCCTGCCGGCCATTCACCCCGAGGGCGGCGCGGAAGGTTTTCTCGACGACGCCGATGAAAATCTGGGGCGTCGCTCCTCGTGCCGACCCGGTGGGGTAGGGATCTGACAGCCTGCCCTCACCCTGCCTGAGAACGGTCAGCTCCGGCGTCAGGAGCCACGTCGCTGTAGCCGGCACGGAGACCGTGAGGGTGAGTTGGTCATTGTCCGCGTAACTCCGGCCCAATCCGACCCCGGCGTCGGTGAAGTTCTCGGCCGGGTCGAAGGCCCGGAAGGCCATGCTCGAGGCCTGGGTATAGAGCGCACGCCATGACGCCCGCCGGCCCAGAGCGCCGCTCGCAGCGAGCGTGAGGGCCCATCGATCTGGGTTGCGGTCAGGCGCGCTCCGGTCCTGGTAGCTCACGTCATCGATAGCCAATTGTCCCTGGATCCTCGTGTGGCGTCCGACCTGCCATTCAGCGTCGAGTCCGATCAGGATGTTGCCGTCGTCGCCCAGGCCATACTCGTTGGCGAGCAGCAGGAGGCTCACCGGATTGCGGTAGCGGCTGTCGAAGTTCCGATCCGGACCTGCCAGCACGGTGGTCTCCCAGAGCCCCAGTGCCAGGCGCTTGGATACCTGGACGTGGAGACGATGGGCAAAGAAATAGCGGTGAATGACGCTGCCGTCTGCCGCGGTCTCGTCCAAGAGATCGGCGGCAAGCGCCCGAAGCCCGAGCGATGGCCGCCCGAGCTCGAACCCCACGGTGAGTCGGGGGTAGCCGTAGTTGCTCAGCCCGATTCCTGGCACGCCCACCGGTCCCCAGTTCATGTCCATCTGGCCGTAGAACAGCCGTACCCACTTGAACTGCGCGCTAATGTAGGCGTCCGCGTGATGACCGGTCACATCGAGATTGCGTCGGCCCGGCCACGCCGGGTCGTCGGTGAGCCGGGGTTCGAGGGATGGCCGGGCAACGGCCACCACGTTGCCGAACACCCCGGTAAGTCCCAGATCGACATACGGACGAACGCCGTCCGGTCCGCTCGGATGAAGTGGGTCGCGGCGCGCGTTGGTGTAGGCCTGCGCGCCGAGGTTGGCGTCGAGCCGCCAGCGCGCGGTGCTCGAATCGTCTTCAAAGGCTGAGAGCAAGGTCCCCAAGGTCGGATCCGCGTCTTCGCCGCTTTCGCCGATGGCCGCGCGGAGCGCTTCGACGGCGTCGATTCTCCGAAACGGTCGCACCAGGGGAGACGGGTCCCGGATATCCCCACGACCAATCAGGTGCTCGAGGAGCGGAAGCAAGGGGTCGTCCAGCGGGATGTACGGCGAGGCCTGGGCACTGGAGGAGGTCGGCCGGGCCGCGAGAATACACAATGCGAACACGGCCGGCGCCAAGAGATATCGCATGGGGGAGAAAGCTAACTCGTGGGGAATGCGGGGCAAACGGACCACCCGCTTATCTTTGGACCCGATCATGACCCTGCTCCACGTGGTATCCACCAGGGGTGGCCTCGTCGAATCGAGTCACCGGGTGTCGGCCGCCGTGGTCCGGGCGGACGGCTCCCGTCTGGCCCAGGCCGGCGACCCGGACCTGGTCACCTTTTGGCGGTCGGCAGCCAAACCCTTTCAGGCGATGCCCCTCGTCGCGGACGGGGCGGCCGATCGTTGGCACCTGTCGACCGAGGAGTTGGCGTTGGTATGCGGGTCTCATTCGAGTGAAGCCGAGCACCTTCGAGTAGTGGATGGACTGTTGCGCAAGATCGGCTGTCAGGAGAGCGACTTGGCGTGCGGCGGTCATGCCCCGTTGTCCGCGGTCGGTGCTCAGCACCTGGCCAGCCTGGGCATCGCGCCGACCGCCCGGTGGAGCAACTGTTCGGGCAAACATGCCGGGATGCTCGCCCTGGCTCGGCATCATGGTTGGCCCCATGCCGGCTACCAACAGGGCGAACATCCGGTGCAACAGCGCATTGCCCAGGAAGTCGCTCGGTGGGCCGGTATGGGGCACGAGGAGATGGGCCGGGCCGTGGACGGATGCGGCGTCCAAACATTCGCCCTGCCTCTCCATGCGATGGCAACCGCCTACGCTCGATTCGGTGTCTCGACCGAGGTGGCGGCGACGCGTCTGCGCGAGGCCATGATCCAGTGCCCATTCATGGTTGCCGGCACGGGGCGTCTCTGTACGGATCTCATGGAGGCAGCAGCGGGAGGCATCATCGCCAAGGTCGGGGCGGAAGGCGTGTACAGCGCCTCGCTGCCGCTCGACGGAATCGGAATTGCGCTCAAGGTCGAAGACGGCGACATGCGGAGCGCCGGCCCGGCCTTGCTTGGGCTTCTGGCCGCCTTGGCTACACCACGACGGGCTCGAGACCCGGCTCGAAGAACCCCTCCGAGCCGTTGAGAGCCAGCGCGTGGTGCCGATTCGGAACACACTCGGTGAACTCACTGGGGCGCTCGAGCCCGTCGGTGGCGTGCGCTTTTTGACCTAGGTGGACGGTGCGTCGGTTAGCCGGTCCCGATTCTATGAGGTAGGCTGATGACGAAGAAAGACGCACTCGACGATCAGACCCTGAGCCTCGTCCACCTGGCCGCGGCCGTGGCCCAGGGGTATGAGCCGGACCTGCGAGAGCGGGTCAGCCATGCCTTCGTATCCAAGGTTCCGGTCGAGTGGGTGTTCGAGATGTTGCTGCAGTCGGTGTTGATGGTGGGATATCCTCGGGCGTTGGTGGGGTTCAGCGTGTGGCACACCGTCACGAGCGCCACCGGTCCGGCAACCGACGCGGACTCGACCTATGACAATGTTGCCGCATGGGCTCGGCGTGGAGCCGCATTGTGCGAGCAGGTGTACGGTGAGAATTACGCCAAGCTGCGTGCCAATGTCCGGCGCCTCCACCCGGCCCTCGATGGGTGGATGATTACCGAAGGGTACGGGCGGACCATGGCGCGCCCGGGGCTCGATCTGTTACGGCGCGAGTTGTGCATCATTGCGCAAACCGCCGTGCTGGAAACGCCGCGGCAGTTGCACTCGCATCTGCGCGGTGCGCTCAATGCGGGCGCCACTCACGCGCAGGTCGAGGCGGTGTTGTCCGTGGTCAACCCACTGCTTGCGCTCGACCAATGGACGGCCGTGAAGAATGTCTGGCGGCGGGTCCGAGAGGGCACGGAGATCAGCGAATGATATTTATCGACCGGGCGCGGATTCGAGTGCGTGCCGGCTCTGGCGGATCAGGAACCTGTTCGTTTGCCCGCTTCAAGTACAAGCCGAAGGGAGGCCCCGACGGTGGAGACGGCGGACGTGGCGGCAGCATATTCGTCCGTGGCGATAGCAATCTCAGCACGCTGCTCGACTACCGCTATCGTGCAATCTGGAAGGCCGAACGCGGGCAGCACGGCAAAGGCAAGAACATGACCGGCAAGTCGGGCGATGATCTCCATCTGCCGGTGCCGCCCGGCACGCTACTGAACGACGCCGAGAGCGGCCGGACGATCGGAGAGATCTTGCGCGATGGCGATGAGCTGGTGATCGCGCGTGGCGGGCGCGGCGGCCGTGGGAACGCTCGGTTTGCCACCTCGACCCATCAAGCGCCTCGCGAGTGGGAACCGGGCGAGGAGGGTGAGGAGCGCCACATCGAGCTGGTCCTGAAGTTGATCGCCGATGTCGGATTGGTGGGAGAGCCGAATGCAGGGAAGAGCACCCTCTTATCCGTCATCTCCGCTGCGCGTCCGAAGATCGCCGACTATCCCTTCACCACCTTGGAACCAAACCTCGGCGTGGTGGGACTGACGGGGCATCGCTCGTTTGTGGTCGCCGATATTCCGGGCATCATCGAAGGAGCCCATGACGGGAAGGGACTGGGGCTCACCTTCCTCCAGCACATCGAGCGAACCCGCATCCTGGCATTCCTCATTCCGCTCGACGCTCCCGACCTCCAAGTGGTGTACGATCGCCTGCGTGGCGAGGTGGAGGCCTATAGCGCTCGCTTGGCCGCAAAACCCCACGTGGTCGTGCTCGCGAAGGCCGATCTCCTTCCGGAGGACCAACCGCCTCCCGGCCTCACCACCGCTGGGGCGGACGCAACCCTCGTCATTTCGAGCCTGTCCCGACAAGGTGTCCCCGCCTTGTTGGAGCATCTGTGGACCATGCTGGAGCGGGTTCGTGCCGCCGAGCCCGAGCCAGAGAACACGCAGCCTCCCGGTGTGACGACTTCCCATGAATCCGGCGGATAGCTCCGACGCTGGGCTTGCCGCCTATGTGGCACTGGCCTCGACTCCTGGCATCGGCCCCGCCCGCATGGCCACCTTGTTGGACGCGCTGGGCACGGCACACGGCGCGATCACGGCGCCGTATGCGTTGTTGTGCTCTCTTCCGGGTATTTCTCGCGCCGCGGCCACCGCTATCCGCGCCGCGTCGGTCGAGCAGGGACGGGCCATGCTCGATCGTGTGGCCGGACTCGGCGGCGCGGTACTCCTCCCGGACGATTCCCGGTTTCCGAAGGCGCTGGCGAACATACCGGATCGTCCGCTGCTGCTGTTTGCCCTGGGAAACGTTGCGCTACTCGAGCCGCCGGCTGTGGCGCTGGTGGGCAGCCGTGACCACAGTGCCTACGGCGCCGACGTATGCCGTGTCGTCGCAGACGCTGCCGCGCGCGCGGGACTCGTCGTGGTGAGCGGGCTCGCGCGTGGGCTCGATGCGGTGGCCCACGCGGCGGCGCTCGATGCGGGCGGTGGCACCATCGGTGTTCTCGGGAACGGGCTCGGGGTCGTCTATCCCGCTGCCCACCGATCGCTGTACGAACGAGTGCGTCAGGACGGGCTTCTGCTCACCGAATTCCCTCCGGCGAGCGGCCGCACGCGGGCAGCTTCCCGCGCCGGAACCGCGTCATCAGCGGACTTGCCCACGTGACGGTCGTCATCGAGGCTGGGGCGCGATCGGGCACCCTCATTACCGTCGCAGCCGCACTCGAACAGGGACGCGAGGTCATGGCGGTGCCGGGACCGATCACGAGTGCCACGTCGGTTGGAACGAACCGGCTGATTCGCGATGGCGCGACACCGCTGCTCGAGGCAGCCGATCTGCTCGCCCACTACGACGGCCTCACTGCTCCCGCGCGCTCCCCAGCGAAACCTCAGCCTCCCGCACTCTCCCCTGATTCCGAGCGAGTGTTCGACCACATGGCGGGCGACCCGGTCCACTTCGACGTGCTCGCCGAGCGTCTCGCGGAACCGGCAGGCCGACTGCTCGCGATTCTCTCGGGGTTGGAGCTCCAGGGCCTCATCCAGCAGCATCCCGGGCACCTATTCAGCCGGGTATCGTGACGGCATCTTTCGGCTGAGATGCATCTCTACATCCACGTGCCGTTCTGTGCTCGCCGGTGCAGCTACTGTGATTTCGCGATCGCCGTCCGACGGACCACGCCGTCCGATGCCTTTTGCCAGGCCGTGCTCGACGAATGGTCGAGCTGGCAAGGCCATCGGGTTTGGGCCGAAGCCGGTCCGATCGCGACGATCTACCTGGGCGGCGGGACTCCGTCGCGGCTCAGCCCCGACGCGCTGCGCGTCATGCTCGATCGCATCGCGGGAGACCGCCCTGTTGCGCCAGATCCGGAGGTGACACTCGAAGCCAACCCGGACGACGTGTCACCCCACGCTGCAGCCGAGTGGCTCGCGGCGGGCATCAATCGCGTCTCGCTTGGCGCGCAGTCGTTCGAGCCCGCGGTGCTGACCTGGATGCATCGCACCCATCGGAGTGAGCAGACGACGGAGGCGGTAGCCATGCTCCGGGACGCCGGCTTCGAGAATCTTTCACTCGACCTGATCTTCGGGTTGCCTGCTGCACCTCCCTCGATCGTGGCGTCGCGATCTGGACCGGGCTCTGGCGCTCGAGCCCGACCACATCTCGCTCTACGCCCTCACGGTCGAAGAGCGGACGCCGTTATCCCGGTGGATTGCTCAGGGTCGGTGCGGCGTGCCGGAGGACGAACACTCCGCCGATGAGTACCTCGAGGCCCATACCCGCCTTCGGGATGCGGGCTTCGAGCACTACGAGGTTTCGAACGCCAGTCGTCCGGGATTTCAGGCCAAGCACAACAGCGCCTACTGGTCAGGCGCTCGCTACATCGGACTGGGGCCGTCGGCTCATAGCTATCTGGGAGCCCACCGCCAGTGGAACGTGCGTGAGTGGGCGGCGTACCAGCGGGCGCTCCAGGAGTGGGAAGCCGGTTGTCGCCGGCCACGAGCGCCTCGATGGGCGGCAGGCGAGACTCGAGCGCCTGTACCTGGGGCTCAGGACCAGCTCGGGTCTCGAGGTCGAGGCGGTGACGCCTTCGGTGGCGGCCGCATGGCAGGAAGCCGGATGGGCCGTCCTGGAGGGAGGTCGCGTTCGGCTCACCGTGGAGGGCTGGCTCAGGTTGGACGCCCTGGTCACGGCGCTGGCCTAAGGGAGCTTTGTCGAATCCGGCCCTACCGCAGCCACCGAGCGGCTGCCTAGATTCTGACCATGAAAGACTCAGAGAGCCTCACCGACCGCCAATTGCGCGTTTTGGCCGCGGTGATCGAGGCCTATATCGAAACCGCGGAGCCGACCGGCAGCCGGACCGTTGCCACGCGGTCGCGGTTGGGCGTCTCTCCGGCGACCATCCGCAGCACCATGAACGATTTGGAGCGGAAGGGGTACCTCTTCCACCCCCATACCTCCGCGGGCCGGATTCCCACCGACCGGGCGTATCGGGCCTACGTAGACCTCCTCATGCGGCTGTCCCCGCCGAGCATGGCCGAGCGGGAGGCCTTGAGCCAGGAGCTGCCCGGGACCGGTGGTGCGGTGGAAGAAGTTCTGCATCGTGCGGCGCAAGTCCTTGGGGTGTTGACTCAGGAATTGGGCGTCGGGGTTGCTCCCGCACTCGATGAAATCGTGCTCGAACGTCTCGAGTTGGTGCGGGTGGCCTCCGATCGCCTGCTCTTGGTCTTCAATCTCGAGAGCGGCGTCCTTCGGACGATCTTCGTTCAAATTCCGGGGGCCATCGCATCGGAAGCGGTCCATCAGGTGGCGCAGGTATTGAACGAGCGACTCGCGGGCTCGACTCTGAAAGCGATCCGAAAGTCGCTCGCGCAACGCTTGCGCGATGCAGGGCATACGCCTGAAGGGCGAGAACTCATGAACATTTTCATTGCGGAGCGTGAGGATATCTTCGACCTGTCGGGTGGTGGGGAGGACATCGTGTTGGGGAGCGCCCAAATGCTGGCGGATCAGCCGGAGTTCGCATCGAACGTGCGGATGCGGGGACTCCTCGACCTGACCGAACGCCGTGATCTCCTGAAGGACGTCCTGCGGGACCGCCGCCGGGCAGGCCTGAGTATCACCATTGGGGGCGAGAACCTCGATTCTCGCCTCAGCGATTTCACTCTTGTCACGGCATCGTACGAACGCGGCGGGTTGTCCGGCGTGATCGGCGTCCTGGGACCCACCCGGATGCCGTACGACAAGATCATTGGATTGGTCGAGCATACGAGTCGCTTGATCGAAGGACTGCTGACGTGAGTGATTTCTATTCCCTGTTGGGCGTGTCACGCAGTGCGCCGCTCGACGAGATCAAGAAGGCATACCGGAAACTTGCACTCGAATGCCATCCGGATCGCAACTCCGCCCCGGATGCGGAGGAAAAGTTCAAGGAGATTACCGAGGCGTATGAGGTGCTCCGCGATCCGGAAAGCCGGACCAGCTACGATCGATATGGGCGGGCGCCCAAAGGCCGCGGGGCGGGCTTCGACTTCCACCACGTCGACCTGGCCGAGGCGCTCGAGATCTTCATGCGCGATTTCGGCGGCTTCGGCGGCTTCGAGGCGATGTTCGGCGGGCAACGCCGCTCGGTCTCCGAAGCCAGGCGGGGCCAGGACGTCCGCGTCAATGTGAAGCTCACGCTGGACGAGGTCGCGACCGGGGTGTCGAAGGTCATCAAGCTCAAGACGCTGGAACAATGCCAAGCCTGTGACGGCAGCGGCGCCCAACCGGGCACATCGTCCGCCACGTGCAGTACCTGCGCCGGGTCCGGTGAAGTCCGTCGCGCGGCGCGCAGTATGTTTGGCCAGTTCGTGTCGGTATCGCCGTGCCCCACCTGCGCCGGCGAGGGCACCGTGATCGCGAGTCCGTGCGGTCAGTGTCGCGGAGAAGGTCGAGTCCGGGGCGAGCGTACCGTCAAGGTGGAGATTCCCGCCGGTGTGGCGGCGAACAACTATCTCACGTTGCGCGGCCAGGGTGCGGCCGGGGCCCGAAACGGGCAGCCTGGCGACCTCTTGGTGATGTTGAACCTCGATGAAGACGGGCGCTTCGAGCGCCGCGGCCAGGACCTGTACCTCGACCTGGCGGTGTCGTTCAGCCAGGCCGCGCTGGGCGCGGATTTCACCGTGCCGACGCCCTATGGCGACGAAACGGTCTCCGTGCCGCCAGGTACCCAGGCCGAGACCGTGTTGCGGCTCCGCGGCAGCGGCCTCCCGCATCTGGGTCGTGCCGGGAAAGGCGACTTGAACATCCGGGTGCATGTCTGGACTCCGGAAAAGCTCACCGCCGAACAGGAGGAGGTGTTCCGACGGCTGGCGGCCCTCGAGGGCGAGCCTCCGAAGCGCGAGCCGGGCTTCTGGTCCAGACTCAAGGAGGCCCTCGGCGCATGAGCGGCTGGGCCATCGAGATCCGGGTCCCGCCCGGATCGCGAGCGGCGACGGTAGTGCGACTGGTTGGGTGGACGGACTCGGCGGTCGAAGAGCGGCCCGACGGGACCCTCGTATCCTTTGCGCCGACGGCGGCGGAGACTGAGGCGCTGCTCGCCCGCCTCGAGGAAGTCGTTCCCAGCGGTCTCCACACCACCTGCACGCACATCGAGACGACGGACTGGTCGCTCCGCTGGCGTGACGGGCTGGCCCCGCGCCGAATCGGCCGGCTCATGATTGTTCCGTCGTGGTTGCATTCGGACAGCGCGCCGGCCGATCTCACCGTCATTCTCGATCCGGGTGGCGCCTTCGGGAGCGGCGAGCATGGCTCCACGCGCGCCGCACTCGGACTGTTGGAGCATCTGGTCCGGCCCGGCGCCGTGGTCGTGGATCTCGGTTCCGGAAGCGGCATCCTGGCCATTGCCGCACTCGCAATCGGGGCTCGCCAAGCAATCGGGATCGAGCTGGATGAACAGGCCGTCGAGGTGGCCGAAGCCAACGCCCGACATAATGGCGTCGCGCACGCCGTGTCCTTCCTGACCGGTGACGCCCGAATGCTAGTCCCGTTGCTCGGCCCGGTCGATTGTGTGGTCGCCAATATCCTCCGCACGGTGAACACCGCGCTCCTGCCAATCATTCACGGGTCCCTTCGGGCTGACGGAGTGGCAATTTTCTCGGGCATGGAAGTGGAGGAGGCGGACGAGTTCATGGCCGCGCTCGCTCATGCCCGGTTCGATGTGGTGGAACAGCGTACCGACGACGGCTGGTGGGCCGTGGCGGCCAAGCTCTTGTGAAGACCGTCCTGGTTCCCGCCGACTCGCTGGCGGCCAACGGCACCGTGGTCCTTCAGGCGGAGGAACGCCAGCATCTTCGTGTGAGGCGGGCCGTGCACGGGGAAGCCGTCCGAGTGTGTGACGGACACGGCGTGGTGGCCGAAGGGCGACTCGACCTCGAGGGCCGTCGCGCGATCGTGGTGGTTGGGGCCGTGGAACGCGTGGCGCCGCCGCCGCCGCTGGTACTGGCCGTGGCCGGCGGCGATCGGGAGCGCTTCGGCTGGCTGGTGGAGAAGTGCGTGGAGCTCGGCGCGACCGCGATCATCCCGCTCGATACGGAGCGCGGGCGCCACGTGGCCAATCGGCTCCGCCCGAGTCACATCGCGCGGCTGGCCCGCCGCGCCCGAGAGACCCTCAAGCAATGCCAGCGAGCGTGGGCCCTGGAGATCGACCGAGTGACTCCGCTCGAGGAATTCTTGGCGACGCCGCGGCCGGGTAGCCGGTTCATGGCAGATCGCGCCGGCTCGGTACCCGCCGATATTCCGCTCGCGGACCCCGTCACGGTGGCGGTGGGGCCGGAAGGCGGATTCACTGCCGAGGAGCTGGCCGGGTTCTCCGCCGCCGGGTTCCTGCCGGTGTGCTTCGCCACGGCGGTGCTCCGTTTTGAGACCGCGGCGATGGCAGCGGTTGCCTACGTCAGCATAGAGAGGAGAAGGGGGCACCATGAGTGACTGCGTCTTCTGTAAGATCGCCGACGGATCGATCCCCGCCGACATCGTCGCACGTGGCGATGACGCGGTGGCATTCCGGGACTTGGATCCCAAGGCGCCGGTCCATGTGTTGGCCATTCCCACCCGCCACATCAGCGCGGTGCGCGACGTCTCCGGGGCTGATGGCGAGCGGATGCTTGGCTCGCTACTCCGGTTTGCGGCCACCGTGGCCAGCGACCTCGGGCTCGACGACCGCGGCTACCGGTTGGTGGCCAACACGGGCCCGGACGGCGGCCAGAGCGTGTTTCATCTTCACGTGCACATTCTCGGGGGACGGCCAATGGGATGGCCTCCAGGATAGGTCCCGACCCCCCGGGTGCCGTCCTTGCCCTGTGCGTTTGGCGGGCATAAATTGCACGGCTACAACCATTTGCCCGCCAGGGGCATGAGAGGGGTGATAGGTCGCATGGCTGAAGTCATCATTCACGATGACGAGAACTTCGAGCGGGCGCTCAAACGCTTCAAGAAGAAGTGCGAGAAGGCCGGAATTCTTTCCGATCTTCGCAAGCACCGGCACTATGAGAAGCCAAGCGAGAAGCGGAAGCGCAAGCTCAATGCCGCTATCCGGAAAAACCGCCGCGGGCCACGGGCGCCACGTGCCGCCAGATCGTAGTCTCGCGGACACGCTCCAGGCCGCCCTCGCTACATCTCGCAAAGCGCAGGAGAAGGACCGTACACTCCTCTTGGGTACGCTTCTCGCCGAGGTCAAGAACCGGCGCATCGAATTGCGCCGGGACCTCACCGAGGACGAGGTCATCGATGTGTTCCGCAAGGCCATCAAGATCCGGGATGACGCCGCCGGGCAGTACGAACAGGGCCGCCGTCCCGAGCTGGCCGAGAAGGAGCGGGCCGAAATCAAAATCATTGAAAGCTTCCTACCGCCGCCGCCCGACCCGGAGGAAATCCGAGCGGTCGTGCGGCAGGTCGTGGCGTCCGGGGCGACAGATCTCGGACGCGTCATGGGGCAAGTGATGCCGCAGTTCAAAGGGCGGGTGGACGGGAGGGTCATCAACCGGATTGTGCGCGAGGAACTCGAGGCACGATGATACGGTCCGATGATGGTGGCGGATCACACGGGGTGCTGAGGTACGCGAATACCAGCACCCCGTTTCCTATTCCGGGCCCGGGACTCGCCACGGCGCTCGAGACGCTCGAATTGCCTGAGGCGCTCGACCGGGTTGCGGAACATGCGGCCGGACCCATGGGACGCGCCGCCATACGGCGCCTCGTGCCGACCGCCGACGTCGACTGGATCACCCGGGAACTCGATTTGGTGGCGGAGCTCACTGCGCTGCTCGAGCGCGGCGACGCACTTGCCGCCGATGCCGTTCCCGACCCCACGGATACGATCGCGCGCGTGCGCGTCGAGGGCAGCGTGCTCGACGGCACCGAGATAGCCCTCCTCCGGCGGCTGCTCTCCGCCGCACGCACGACCAGTGCGACGATCCACCGCATTGCGCCCGACGCGCCGGGCGTTGCCGGGTTGCTCCGGCCTTTGCCGGCGACGGAACTCGACCGGACGCTCGACCGGGCCATTGACGAGCGCGGCGAAGTGCTGGATACCGCGAGTCGTGCCCTCGCGGCCGCACGACGCACCGTCCGCTCCGCGAGGAGCCGTCTGTTGCAGAAGCTCGAGCAGATGCTCCACGGACTGGAAAGCGACACCGCGGAACGCGGGACCGTGACCATCCGCGCCGGCCGCTACGTCATCCCCGTGCGGCGCGACACGCGTCACCGGCCTCCGGGCATCATTCACGACGAATCCGCCAGCCAGGAAACGCTGTTCGTCGAGCCCAGCGCAACGATCGAATTGGGCAATGCGCTCCGAGAAGCTGAAGCAGCCGAGGAACGCGAAGTCCTCCGGGTCCTGCGCGACCTGAGCCGCCTGCTCCGGGACGACGCCAACGGCCTCCAGAACGCCCTCGACATGGGAGTGGCCTTCGACGCGCTGGTGGCGCGGGCCAAGTACGCCGTGGCTGTCGGCGGACATCGCCCCGACGTGACGGCCGCCCCCGCCCCATTGACCGTCATCGACGCGCGTCATCCCCTCCTTCTCGGCGGTACCACCGAAGTGGTGCCCTGCTCGCTGTGCCTCGAAGCGGGTGAGCGCACGGTGGTGGTGAGCGGGCCGAACGCCGGTGGGAAGACCGTCGCCCTCAAGACGGTAGGATTGGTGGCCGCGATGACGCAGGCCGGCATCATCCCTCCGATCGGACCCGAGTCACGCCTGCCGGTGTTTGGTGGGTTTTTCGTCGACATCGGCGACCATCAATCCATCGCCGCCAACCTGTCGACGTTCTCCGCCCACGTGCGCGCACTCAGGGACACCCTCGAACACGCCGATGATGCCTCACTCGTCCTGATCGATGAAATCGGGAGCGGCACGGACCCGGCGGAAGGCGCAGCACTCGCAGAGGCCGCGCTTGGGGCGCTCACCCGGGCCGGTGCAACCACCCTCGCCAGCACCCACCTGGGCGCCCTCAAGCGGCTGGCCGAAACACTTCCGGGGGTGGTGAACGCGTCGCTCCAATTCGATCCGGAAACGGTCAGCCCGACCTATCGACTCGAGAAGGGAGTTCCCGGACGTTCCTACGGCATCGCCATCGCCCGGCGCCTGGGCTTGCCGGAAGCGCTGCTCCAGGAAGCGGAGAGCCACGTGCCCGCCGGGGAACGGGCGCTCGATGCCCTCTTGGCCGATCTCGAGTGGCGTGAGAAGAAACTCCGGGAGGCGGAGGAGGAAGTCTCGGCCCGGACGGAGCGAATTGCGACCGATGAGCGACGGCTGGCCGATCAGGCAGGTCGACAAGACGAGCGCGAATCCGAGCTCGAGCGCCGGATGCGCGATGCCGAGCGTGATGGTCGCGCACAGGCGCGGAGCTACTTGCTGGAGGCTCGCCGCCGGGTGGAGGAAGCGTTGGCGCTCGCACGAGCTGCCGTCGGCGAAGCGACGGCACGCGAGGCGCGCCGGCTGGTTGAGGAAGGTGTCCGCCAGGAATCGCAGGCCGTGAAGCACTCCGAGACGATCGCGAGCTCGGGCGGCGGAGTGGTTAATCCGGGCGCACTCGACATCGGCACCCGAGTGGAGCTGGTCGATGGCACGGTGGGGGAGGTCGTGGGGAGCCGGTCGGATGGCCGCCTGGAACTCCGGGTGGGTGCGATGCGCCTCGTCGTGGATACCGGTCAGGTGGCGGGCGCGGTCGAGGCGGAGCGAGTGGCGGCCCCGCGTACTTCCACGACCTTCTCGCGCCAGGCTGAGACTGGCGCCGTGCTGGACCTCGATCTTCGGGGCATGACGGGAGACGAGGCCGAGGCCGCGACGCTTGCCGCCATCGATCGGGCCATCCTGGCGGACCAGCCGTATCTTCGGGTCATTCACGGCAAGGGCACCGGCGTGGTGCGGGACCGGGTGCTCCACGTCGTCTCCGCAGACAGACGCGTTGCCCGCCATCAGTTTGCCACGCGAGAGGCCGGCGGGACCGGGGTGACGATTGTGGAGTTCACACCGTGAGCATGATCCCCGATGAAGTGATCGAGCAGGTCCGTGACAGCGCCGATCTCGTGGCGATCATCGGTGAGTCGGTCACGCTCAAGCGAACCGGATCAGACTATCGGGGCCCGTGTCCGTTTCATGGCGGGACGCACCGCAACTTCGCCGTCATCCCGAAAAAGGGCCTGTTCTACTGTTACGTCTGTCACGCCGGCGGCGATGTCTTCTCCTACTTGATGAAACGCTTCGGCCTGGACTATCCCACCGCCATCCGAGACGTCGCACGCCGGGTGGGCGTGGTCATTCCCGAGAGCTCCGGCCCTGCCGCGCCCGACCCGCGCGAGCCGCTCTTCAGCGCTCTCACGGTAGCCCAGGAGTGGTACACCGGCCAGCTGATCGAGTCTGCGGACGGCAAGGACGCGCGGAGCTATCTCGAGCGGCGCGAGCTGCCCCTTGATGGGCTGGCGCCGTACGGATTGGGATATGCGCCACGCGGCAACGCCTTTGTGCGTGCCATGACGGAGTTGGGCATTGCGGAATCGGTGCTGATCGAGGCCGGCCTGCTGCTGCGTCGGGACGACGGGAGGATCGTGGCGCGGTTTCGCGATCGCCTGTTGTTTCCCATCGCGGATGGCCGTGGCCGGGTGGTCGGGTTCGGTGGGCGGATCCTGGGCCGCGGAGAGCCGAAGTATCTCAACTCTCCCGATACCGATGTGTTCCACAAGGGCCGGCTGCTGTACAACCTGCATTTCGCCAAGAACGCCATCCGCAAAGCGGATGAGGTCCTGCTGGTGGAAGGATATTTCGACGTGCTCCGCCTCGTCTTGGCGGGATTCGAGCACGTGGTCGCACCACTCGGCACGGCACTGACGGCCGATCAGGCAACGATCCTCAAGCGCTATGCACCCAAAGCAATCCTCCTGTACGACAGCGACAGCCCGGGCCTTCGCGCCACGTTCCGCGCGGCGGACGAGCTGTTACGGCACACGATGCGGGTTCACGTCGCCACCCTGCCAACCGGCCAGGACCCCGATTCGCTGGTCCAGGCAGGAGGCAAAGACGCCCTCGAAGAGGTGTTGCGCGATGCCACGGATGTGCTCGAACGGAAGATCCAGTTGCTCGAGCGTAAGGGCTGGTTCGAGAACGTGGCGCACCGCCGTGCCGCGATCGACCGGTTGTTACCGACCCTCCGCGCCACGGCCGACCCGATCGAGCGGGAACTCTACCTGACGCGGGTGGCGGAAAAGAGCGGCATCAGCAAGGACGTCCTGGCGCAGGAAGTTGCCCGGACCCCGGCCGTCGGAGCGCCGCCGCGGTCCGAATCGGTCCCGCTGGAGCGCCGCGTGCCGCAAGCGGCCGGACGGCGCGATGGCGAGTCGGCCGAGCGCGCCTTGCTCAGGGTCGTCCTGCATGACTCATCCTGGTTGGATCGTGCCCGTCAAGACGTTCGACCGGAGTGGTTCGAGGGTGCCGCGCTGCGCGAACTGTTCGAGAGTCTCAGCGGCGTGGGTGGAGAACGAGGGCAGGGCGAGGTTCCGCCAGGGGTGTCGGAGGGCGCTGCCCGGCTCTGGGCCGAACTCAAAGCGATCGAGCCTGAACTCGCCCAGCAAGACGTCGACGACCTATTCGTGCGCAGTTGCCAGGTATTGGAGGCGCGTCCGCTCTTCCGAGAGTTCGAGCGGCTCACAAGTCAAATCCGGAATGCGCCGGAAGAGGAAAAAGGCGCGTTGCTGACCCAGCATCAGACCCGGAAGCAGGAACTCGAAGAGCGCTTTCCCGGCGAGTGGTATCGGCGCCACTTCCGTCGCACCGTGTCGCGGCGGCGGACCACGCCCTAGATGTGTACGTCGTTGGAATGATCGTCTGTGGAGTGAAAAGGAGTACTCATGCATCCTGATCTCGTGAAATTGTTGGATCTGCAGTCCAAGGACTTGGCCTTATTGGAAATCGAAGCCCGGCTGGCGGATGTGGCCGAGATGACCGCCACGTTGGATCGGGCCGTGGAGGTGGCGGAGAACGGGGTCTCCGCGGCGGCACGCGCGGTTGCCGATGCCATTCAGCGTCGGGCCGAGCTGGAAGCCAAAATCGAAACCTACCGCGTCCAGCAGGAGCGTCGCCGGCAAGCCATCGAGATGACGCACCCCGGCAAACGGGCCGCCACCCTGATGGCCGAACTGGATCTTGCCCGTTCGGTGCTGGCACAAGAGGAGAGCGAGTGGGTCCGGCTGGCGGAGCGGGTCATGAGCCTGGAGGCGATGGTCACCGAGGCGGAAGCCGGTCTCGAGGCCTTGCGCGAGGAGCAGGTTCCCGAGCGGAGCAGGTTGGGAGCGCAGGAAGACGACATCCAGGCCGAGCGCAACGCCGCCCTCAAGGTACGGGCCGAGTGCGCGGTACAAGTCGACAAGCGCTTGCTCACCCGCTACGATCGTTTGCGCCAGAATCGGTCGCCGCAAGTGGTGGTGCAGATGAGCGGCGCTGCGTGCGGATCCTGTTTCACTGCGGTGCCGCTCCACCGTCGCTCGCTCATCAAGAGCGGCGCGGTGGTGGAAGGATGCGAGGTGTGCGGCGTCATTCTCTACATTCCGGAGGACGAGCAGTAGGCGGGCGGGGCGCGTCTATTTATCCTCCAGTATGACAGACTTGTTCGCTCCGCCGCCGGTCGAGTGGATGGTGGCACCGGCCCCAGATTGGGCAGACGCCGAGGCCCTTGCCAAGGAGCTGGGCATTCCATCGGCGCTCGGCGCGCTCCTGTTGCAGCGCGGGTTTGACACTCCGGAATCCGCCCGAACCTTCCTCAAGCCGCCACTCGACCAACTCACCGATCCGCTGGCTCTCGCCGGTATGGCGGAAGCCGTGGACGTGATCGCGGACACCGTCGCCGCCGGGCACCCCATCATGGTGCACGGCGACTACGACGTCGACGGCCAGTGTGGGGCGGCGCTCCTGACCCGAGCACTCGGGGCCGCCAATGCTCAGGTGGTGCCGTTCGTTCCCCATCGCACCCGCGACGGCTACGACTTCGGGCCGGCCGGCGTAGCGGCGGCGGTGGAAGCCGGTGTCGCGCTCATCGTGACGTGCGATTGCGGAATCACGGCCGGTGCGGCCGTCGAGCAGGCCCGGTCTCAGGGCATCAGAGTAGTCATCACCGACCACCATCTTCCCGGACCAGAGTTGCCGGACGCAGCGGCCGTGGTCGACCCCCAGCGGCCGGACGACCGATCCGACACCGGGTATCTCTGTGGCTCCGGGGTGGCCTTCAAGTTGGTGCAGGCCCTGGTGCCACGGCTCGGTCTCCCGGCCAACCTGCCGTTTCATCTGCTCGATTACGTGGCGCTGGCCACGGTCGCCGACATCGTCCCGCTGGTGGGGGAAAACCGGGCGCTGGTGCGCCATGGCCTCAAAGTCCTGGCCGACAGCCGGTGGCCCGGGCTTCGAGCCCTGGTCGCCTCGGCGGGTCTCGCCGGTGGGGACATTCGGGCCGGTCATCTGGGGTTCATCCTCGGACCGCGACTCAATGCGGTGGGCCGGATCGGAGAGGCCAAGGACGGGCTCCAGCTGCTGGTGACGGATGACGAGGCGGAAGCCGAGCGCCTGGCCCGGCACCTCGAGGCAATCAACCTGGAGCGGCAAGCCATGGATCACCGGATCCTCGGTGAAGCCCTCGAAATGGTTGAGCGCGAGGTCGACCCGGATCGGGATTACGGCCTGGTCCTGGCGGCGGAGGGGTGGCACGCCGGCGTCGTCGGGATCGTGGCGTCCCGCGTGGTGGAGCGCTATGGCCGGCCCACATTTCTGGTGGCGCTGGACGGGGAAACCGGGAAGGGATCCGGCCGGAGCATCGCCAGGTTCGACTTGCACGCGGCGCTTCAGGAATGCGGTGATCTGCTCGATCGGTTCGGGGGCCATCGCATGGCAGCCGGGCTTACGATTCAGCGCGCCCGCCTGGCCGAGTTCCGCGAGCGGTTTGCGGCGGTGGCACGCGAGCGATTGACGGCGGCCGATCTCGGACCCAGGCAGCGCGTCGATCTCGTCATCGAGCTCTCCGACGCGACCGACGCCCTCGAGCGGTTGTGCCGCCACCTCGAGCCGTGCGGTATGGGCAATCCGGGGCCCGTGTTTGCCGCCCGTAACGTTCGACTCGAAGAGGCGCGTTTGGTGGGCAACGGTCATCTGAAGGCGATCCTCCGAACCCCTGAGGGGCGGCTCGATGCGATCGGTTTCAGATGGGCCGACGGCCTGCCTGAGGCTGGCTCCACGATCGTGGATGTTGCGTTCAAGCTCGATCGGAACGAGTATCGGGGGCAAAGCACGCTTCAAGCCCGCCTCGTCGCCATGGGCCCGACGTCCGCTGTGAATTCCGGAGTGGCGACTTCCCCTCAACGACATGGCTAGACGGTGCGCATCATTGCCGGGACGTTTCGGGGGCGTCGCCTCGCCGCACCGCGCGGCCTGCGAATCCGGCCCACCAGCGGCCGCGTTCGGGAAGCGTGGATGAACATTCTCGGCGAGCACCTGGTGGGAGCGACGGTGCTCGACCTCTTCGCGGGGAGCGGTGCGCTGGGGCTCGAGGCGCTGTCGCGCGGCGCTGCCTCCGTCACCTTCGTGGAATGTGAGGGCGCGGCGGTGCGCGTGCTCCGCTCCAACATCGCCAGCCTCGGCGTGGAGGAGCGTGCCACCATCCACCGCGGAGACTCCATGAGCGTTGCCCGACGGCTCGGCCCGGGGTCGTACGATATGGTCTTGGCCGATCCACCATATGGCGATGAAGCCGCGACGGAACTCGTGCGCCTCTTCCGCCGAGCCCCATTTGCCCGCATTCTTTCGGTCGAACATGCTGCGGACGCGAGCGTCGAGGGTGATGCCACGCGGCGCTATGGATCGACTGCCATCACATTCTGCTACGCGCCATGACACGCATTGGACTATACCCTGGGTCGTTTGACCCGCCCACCAAAGGCCATGAGGATCTGATTCGTCGGAGCCTCACGCTGTGCGACCGGCTGGTCGTGGCCGTGGCCGCGAACGGGTCAAAGGACCCGCTGTTCACCCCGGACGAGCGATTGGCCATGCTGCGTGGCGCCGTGGGGGAGCAGCCGAATGTGTCATTCCGCGCCTTCGACGGGCTGCTTGCCGAACTGGCCCGTGAGATCGACGCCTCGATCATCATTCGCGGACTGCGGGCCGTGAGTGATTTCGAGTATGAATTCCAAATGGCCCTGATGAACCGGCAGCTGCACCCAGGCCTGGAAACGGTCTTCCTGGTCGCCGCGATCGACCTGACCTACCTCAGTTCCAGCCTCGTCCGCGAGATCGCGCGGCTCGGCGGCGACGTGAGCACCTTCGTGCACCCGGTGGTCGCGGATGCGCTCACGCGGCGCTTTGCCCGATGAGTTTCCGCGCCGCTCTCCGATCCCGGGCCAAGCGAGCGGGCGTGCGACTGGTCTTCGCCGAGGGGGGCGATCCTCGGATTCAGGCGGCTGCCAAGACCGTTGAGGACCTTGGGATCGCCCATCCTATCATCATAGGCGGATCGGCCGGCATCGACCCGGTTTCCGATTCCCGGGCGGGCAGCGTGGCGGAGCATCTCAGGGCCAGCCGACCGGACGCGGTCCGTGACGCAGTTCATGCCCTCGATCTTGCGGCGGAACCGGTGCTCTTCGCGGCAAGCCTCGTTGCGTTGGGGGAGGCCGAGGGCTGTGTCGCCGGTGCGGTGCATACTACGGGAGATGTGGTGCGTGCCGCCCTGTGGGGGATTGGCGTCGCTCCCGATCATGGCCTGGTGAGTTCAGCGTTCTATATGGTCTTCCCGGACGACACCGTGCTGACCTTCACCGACTGCGCCGTGGTGCCCGACCCCAGCGCGGAGGAACTGGCTCACATCGCCCTTGCCGCCGCGCGGGATAGGCCGCGGCTGGTCGGTGATTCGCCACGGGTCGCATTCCTTTCGTTCAGCACTAAGGGCAGCGCTGACACGCCGCAGGTGGAGCGTGTCCGGGAGGCGGTGAGCCTGTTCCGCGATCTTGCACCCGGCGTCCCGTGCGACGGGGAGTTGCAAGGTGACGCGGCGCTCGTGCCCGATGTGGCGGCGCGCAAGGCGCCGCAGTCGGCCGTGGCGGGGCGCGCCAACGTGCTCGTCTTTCCGAACCTGGATGCCGGCAACATCGCGTACAAATTGGTACAGCGACTGGGCCACGCCACGGCCCTCGGTCCTCTCCTGCAAGGCCTGGCCCGGCCCATGGCGGATCTGTCGCGAGGAGCAACCGTGGATGATATTGTAGAGATTGCGGCGTTGGTCTCGCTCCAGGCCGGTCCTACGAGCACCTGAGGGAGGATGTGATGGAGTTCAGCGCGACGAATCATGAGTCCGGAGTGGTCGTTGTTCGCGTGGAGGGACAGCTCATCGTCGGCAATCGTCAGGAGCTGAAGGCTCTCATCCAGGATGCGCTCGACGAGGGGAAGCGCCGGTTCCTCATTGATTTTGCGAACACCGCCTATATCGATTCCTCCGGGCTCGGCGCCCTGGTCTCCATCTCGAAGAAGATCCGCGGCCAGAGCGGGACGCTGCGGCTCGCCGGTTTGAACGAGGATCTTCGCTCGCTTTTCGAACTGACCAAGCTCGACACGCTCTTCGCGATCGACGCCTCCGCTACCCAGGCGCTCGCCAAGTTTTGACGGGCGGGTAACGCCCATGACGGCTCCGCTCAAGCTCTGCGTACGTCGAACGGACGTGGTCACGTCCGCGGGCCCCGCCGTCGAGGTGTCGGTGGTCCTGCCGAGCGATGTGCGGTTCATCGAGGAAGCCGTCGAGCTCATGGCGCGCCATTGTTTCGCCGGGTACCGGGTATCCAGCCGCCTCCGGTTTCGCCTCCAGGTGACACTCTCCGAAGCGTTGGCGAACGCCATCATTTGCGGAAACGGGCAGGATCCGGACAAGCAGGTCACCATTCGCGCCCACAGCGCCGCTGATCACATCGAGCTGGTGGTGACCGACGAGGGATTCGGCTTCAACCCGGACCGTGTCGTCACGTCGGGTGCGGCGACGGAAATCGATAGCCAATGTGGGCGTGGGCTGTTTCTCATCCGGCACCTCGCGGACCGGATCGCCTACAACGCGGAAGGAAACTCCATCTGTATCACGCTGGGCCGCCACCCCTAGGACGCGTCGACGCTGCCCTGCGAGCCGTAGGCGAACTGGGCGGATGTTCGCTGCGCCTCTGGCACGTGGATGGCGAGCGGCTGTGGCTCCTTGCCGGACCGGATCCGGGCTGGGTGCCTGCCGTTCCGCGGACCGCCGGACTACTCGAGACGCCCGGAGGGGCGCACTGGTTCGCGGAGGTCCCGGGCCTCGAGGACTTCTGGCTCGAGGTGGCATCCCCGGCGCATGGGACAGCGGCCCGGGCTGTTGGCGAACGGGCCGGGCAGGTTGTCGGCGCACTCCTCGCCGCCGAGCGGGAACTGGGGCAACTGACCGAGGAGCTCGTGGGCCGGTATGAAGAAATCGACCTGCTCTACGCCATCAGCGAAATTCTCGGCCAGACCGTGCGCTTGGATGTGGCTACCGGCACCATCTTGCGGGAAGTGAGCACCGTGGTCGGGGCACGGCGCGCATCGATCATGGTGTTTGACGAACCGGGAGATACCCTCCGGGTGGTGGCCTCACGCGGAGCCGTGCCAGGCTCGGCGGCCCCGGTGCCCATCACTCACCCGACATCCGTCGCTGCGCGCGCATTCCGCGAGCGGAGCGTGGTGTCGAGCGACGATGACCAGCAGGCTTCCTCCCTGAGCGTCCGAAGCGGGGACCGAGGCTACCTGGGCACCTCGTACCTCAGCATCCCCATTTGCTACGCCGCGCCCGGCATGGGAACGCGCTGCGTGGGCGTTATCAACCTCACCGATCGAATTGGCGGAGACAGCTTCACGGCTGGTGACCGGAAGCTGCTCGCTGCGGTCGCCAATCAGATCGGCGCCGCGATCGAGAACTCCCGGCTGGTTATCCGGGATCTGCGGCAGCAGCGCCTGCACCACGAACTCGAGTTGGCCCACGATCTTCAACTCCGGCTGCTCCCCGATCCGTCCGTGCTGCTGCCCGAGGCGGAGGTCGCAGCCCGCTGCCAGCCGGCCGAGTCGGTCGGCGGCGACTTCTATACTTTCACGCGGCTCGGCCGCGGGCGGGTCGGCGTCATGCTGGGGGACGTGTCGTCGCACGGGTTCTCCGCCGCGCTGGTCATGGCGCTGGTCATGTCAGCCGCCGGCATCCACTCCTCCGCGGGGAGTGCACCCGATGAGACACTCACGGCCATGCTCGAAAGCCTCTCGGAAGACCTGACCTCGACCGAGATGTACTTGACGGTCTTCTACGGCGTTTTCAACTCGCGCTCGCGCCGGCTGATCTATGCAAACGCCGGGCATCAACACGCCTTCAGAATCCCGGCCGTCGGTCCGCCCCAACGGCTGGAAACCACCGCGCCGCCCCTGGGACTGGCCGCCGGCAAGTCGATCAAGCGGAGCCGGACGGCATGGCAGAGCTCCGACCTCCTGTGTCTTTGGACCGACGGGCTGATCGATGCGAAGAACGCGGCGGGCGAGGCCTTCGGTGAGGATCGGCTCCTGGCCGAGCTCAGCGCAGAGCGCACCCGGCCCGTGGCGGAGATCGTGGATGCGGTCTTCACCAAGACCGATGCATTCGCGCCGACACCCCGCGACGA
Organism: uncultured Gemmatimonadales bacterium; assembly: GCA_963815325.1. Lineage (GTDB taxonomy): Bacteria > Gemmatimonadota > Gemmatimonadetes > Gemmatimonadales > GWC2-71-9 > JABDII01. Next base: position 312,549 of record CAWFGG010000002.1, on the reverse strand, counting down.
TCGCTCGCTCTTGGTTCTCCGGATCTGAGTAGGACGGCCTAGCTTTTCTGCCATGCACCGAGCAAAGCGCGAACTCGGCCAGCACTTCCTGTCCGATCCGAGCATCCTGCGGCGAATCGTCGCCGCGCTAGATCCGGATCGGGGTGACGTTGTCCTGGAAATCGGTCCGGGGCGGGGATCCCTCACCTCGGTGCTGCTGGAACGGGTCGACCACGTCATCGCCGTCGAGCGCGACAGGGATCTGGTTCCAGCGCTCGGGCAGGAATTCCCGTCGGCCACCATTATTCACGGCGACGCGCTCGATCTCGACTGGCATGCCCTGGCGAAAGACCGGCCGTTCCTGGTTGTCGGCAACATTCCCTACCAAATCACCACTCCGCTCATCGACAAGGCGCTGACCCCGCCGCGGCCGGCCCGGATCGTCTTTTTGATCCAGCGCGAAGTTGCGGAACGACTGACGGCGTCCCCGGGGACGAAGGCCTACGGAGCGCTCACGATCGGCGTGCAGGCGGTGGCCCAGGTAGAACGCCTGTTCCGAGTCCCCGCTGGCGCGTTCCATCCGCCGCCTCAGGTCCAGTCGGCGGTGGTCCGGCTCACCCCGCGGCGGGAGCCGTTGGTCGCGGACCGCGAGAGCAGGGAATTCCGGCGCCTGGTGGTCGGGCTGTTCGGGTTCCGCCGCAAGCAGCTGCTCCGTGCGGTGCGGGGTCTGACCGGGCTGCCGGCGGGAACCGCAGCGGAGGTGTTGGAGCGGGCGGGCGTGGCCGAGAGCATCCGACCCGAAGGGCTGGCACCGCCTGACTGCGTCAGGCTGTTCAGGAGTCTCGTTGACGGAGGATGGTGGCCACGCTAGCTTTGTGAAACATTTCACATGCCAAAAGTCGCCGACTCCACCATCCGCCGCCTCTCCCTCTATCTGCGGTTCCTCGAGGAATTCGAGGAGCGCGGCACCGCGACCGTCAGCTCTGAGGCCTTGGCCGCGCGTGGCGGGACGACCTCGGCCCAGGTCCGGAAGGACCTCTCGTTCTTCGGTTCGTTCGGCAAACGGGGCCTCGGGTACCGCGTGCCGGAGCTGGCCAGTCGGCTGCGTCAGATCCTCGGTCTGGGCGGCCGCTACCGGGTCGCACTCATCGGGGCCGGGAAGATCGGCAGCGCCCTCTATCAGCATCACGGGTTCCGCGATCGCGGGTTCGATATCGTGGCTATCTTCGATCGCGATCCCCAGAAGATCGGGCACGTCTGGAACGGAGTTCCGGTGGCCGATGTGGCTCAGCTCGAGACTATCCTCGGCGCTCAACCGGTCGACATCGCAATTCTGGTGACGCCCGCCGAGGCCGCCCAAGAAACAGCGGACCGCTTGGTGCGCTTGGGCATCAAGGCCATCCTGAACTTCGCCCCTGTGCAGCTCAACGTACCTCACGAGGTGGCCGTCAAGACGGTCAACCTCGTACTCGAACTCGAAGCGCTCTCCTACTCCCTCACCAGTCGGTGACGCGCGGCCGGGCGCCAGGCCCGGGACCCGGTTAGGTTTCCCGTCCATGTCTCGTGCTTGTATCAACTCCGAGATCGGGGCGCTCGAGGCCGTGATCGTCCACACTCCGGGCGAGGAGCTGCGGGGCGTCACGCCGGCCAACCGCGAGGCCTATCTCTACTCGGACATCGTCGATCTCACGCTGGCCCAGGCTGAGCACCGCCAGTTCATCGATGTGCTGCAGCGCTGTGCCACCGTGTACTCCGTCGAGCAGCTCCTCACGGATGTGTTGGCCATTCCCGAGGCGCGGTCGTTTCTCCAAGAAACCACGACGAACCTGGTCCCTGCCGAGAGCTTGGCCGTCGGCTTGAGTCCGCTCTCTGCGGAGCAGATGGTTCGTACCCTGATCGAGGGGGCCCGACTCGAGCGCGGACCGGTCGCGAAGGCGCTCAACGGGTTCGGCTTTGCATTTCCACCGTTGCCGAATCTGTTCTTCCCTCGTGACGCGGGCATCATCATCGGCGAGTACGCGTTGGTCGGAGCGATGCGATACGATGTCCGGTGGACGGAAGAACTCCTGATCAAAGCACTGCTGCTCTACCACCCCGACCTGGGCAATCGCGGAGTGATTTACGATGGCTCCCGGGAGAAGCGCGATCATTACACGCTCGAAGGAGGGGACATCCATCGTCTGCGGGAGGACGTGATCCTGGTCGGTCTGAGCGACCGGACGTCGCCGGCGGCGATCGACATGCTGTGTGAATTGGTCTTCGCGCATGGCCTCGCTACGGACGTCCTGGTAGTGGTGATGCCGGGAGCTCCGACGGCCATCCATCTCGACATGGTGTTCAGCCAGGTCGACACCGATCTGTGCGTGGTGTTCCCACCGTTTTTCATTGGACCGGAGCGGCGTACGGTGCTGCATCGCCGCAAGGGAACGGACTCGGTTCGGGAGGTGCCCAATTTCTTCGCGGGCCTCAAAGACCTGGACCTCGACTTGCAGCCCATCCTCGCGGGTGGTGACAACCGCTCGACTCAGGAGCGCGAGCAGTGGAGCTCCGCCTGCAACTTCTTGGCGCTCCGTCCCGGAGTCGTCGTCGGCTATGGCAGGAACCGGGGCACGCTGCGGCAGTTGGAAGCGGCGGGCTTCCAGGTACGCACAGCCGAGGAGTACTTGGCGCAGTCCGAGGCCTCCACCCTGGCGCAGCGCGCCGTGATCACGATTTCAGGTAGCGAGCTGGTGCGTGGTGGCGGGGGGCCCCGGTGCATGACGCTCCCGATCCGTCGAGCCGCCGTGTGACCGGATTGGCCGCCCACCCGAGTTCGACCTTGCTGGAGCGCGCCCTCGGACTCATGGCCGAGGGACCGTTGTCCGCACTGACGGTGGCCAACGAGGTCATGGGCCTTCGGCGGGCGCCGGAGAGTGTCGCGTCGCGTCTCACGGCGGCACTGCTGGGCGCCGACCCCCGGGTCGGGCAGCTGCCTGATGGACGCTGGGCGCTGGTCGCGGCGGCGGCCGGGTCTCCGATGGTGGATGACTGCGCGTATGCAGTGGTGGACGTCGAGACGACCGGGGGGCAGTCCGGGGCCGGGGATCGGTTGACGGAGATCGCCGTGGTCGTGGTGCAGGGGAGCCGGACCGAACTCGTGCTCGATTCCCTGGTGAATCCGGAACGGCCCATTCCTCGGATTGCGACTTCGCTCACCGGAATTACCAATGCCATGGTCCGTGGCGCGCCAACTTTCGAGGAGCTGGCTGACCAGATCGTGGCCGCTTTGGCGGGCCGGGTCTTCGTGGCACACAACGCCCGGTTCGACTGGGGCTTTCTCGATCGCGAGCTCAAGAGAAGCCGCGACGTCGTCCTGAGCGGACCCCGTCTCTGCACCGTCCGGCTGGCCCGGCGACTGCTACGCGGTCAAGCGTCGTGCGGATTGGACAGCCTCACCGACCGCTTTGGGTTGGTCAACCACGCCCGCCATCGCGCGGCGGGCGACGCGATGGTCACGGCGGAGTTACTCCGTTGCCTCCTCCGACTGGCCAAGTCGGAAGGGTTTGCCACCCTCACAGATCTCGAGCGTCTTTGCGCCAAACGGGTCGCCACGTCGCGTCGCCGACAGCGCGGGCGTTCCTGAGGGACTCATGTCGCTCACCCGAACCTTTGAGATCGGCTCCCTCCGCTGTCACACGCTGGAGGCGGGGCGCCAGCGGCTGGACGGCGGCGCCATGTTCGGTGTGGTTCCCAAGCCGCTCTGGAGCCGCCGCATGCCTGCCGACGACCGGAATCGGATTCCGCTTGCCTTGCGCTGTCTGCTCGTGGAGCATCCCGACGGATTGGTGTTGATCGATACCGGGGTCGGCAACAAAGAAGACGAGAAATTCCGGGACATGTACGGCATCGAGAACGACGGCACGGCCGGGCCGACCCAGCTGGAGGACGCGTTGGCGGAAGTAGGATTCGGCCCCGACGACGTGGCCTGGGTCATCAACACCCATCTCCACTTCGATCACGCCGGTGGGAACACGTACCGAGAACCTGGGTCCGCTCAACCGCTCCTCGCCTTTCCGCGGGCCACACACATTGTGCAGCGGGGTGAGCTCGATTTTGCCCGGCACACCAACGAGCGGACCCGGGGCAGCTACTTCTCCGACAACTTCGAGCCGGTCGAGCAGGCGGGTCGCTGGCAGCTGGTGGACCAGGCGGCGGACATCCTTCCCGGCATCACGCTGCGGCTCACGCCCGGGCATGTGCCGTACCACCAATCGGTCCTGGTGGCGGATGCGGGCGATGCGAGCCTCTTCCTGGCCGACCTGATCCCCACCTCGGCCCACCTCCCGCTCCCCTGGATCATGGGATACGACGTCGAGCCGCTGCGAACCCTCGAGACGAAGCGGGCCATCCTGGCGGAGGCAGCCGAGCAGGGGTGGCGACTCGTGTTCGAGCACGATCCCGAGGTGCTCTGGGGCCGAGCCCGGGCCGATGGCGCGCGGGTGGTCCTCGACGAGGTCCAATCCGTGGCGGATGGGTCAGCGGGGCCAGGGGGCCCACGGGGAAGTTGACACTAGGTCCCTCAGGGCCTACTATAAGGCCCGAAGCGGGGTTAGCCCCCCACCCTCAGCCCGGCCGTGGAGCCGGCGCGACCGGGTCCGATTTTGCTCCCAGAGTATGCGGCAGGTGGCCGGCACGGGGGGCAGCATGGACATCCGGGAGGCAACGGATGTCCTTTTTTGTCGACTTCGACATGGAGGTTCACCACCCTGGCTGCTGACAAAGAGAAACGAGCCCGCGTCAATCGCCAAATCCGTATCAGCCCCGTGCGCGTCATCACAGCAGCGGGCGAACAACTGGGGGTACTCCCCATCGAAGAGGCACTGGCCGCGGCCGACGCGCGTGGGCTCGATTTGGTGGAGGTAGCCCCCACCGCGCGTCCTCCCGTCGTCAAGATCATGGATTACGGGAAGTACAAATTCGAAGAGGCCAAGGCGGCCAAAGCAGCCAAGAAGAAGCAGCATATCATCCATCTCAAGGAAGTGAAATTCCGACCTGGGATCGATGACCACGACTTCGACTTCAAGACGCGCCATGCCAGGGAGTTCCTGATAGAAGGCAACAAGGTGAAGGTGACCATGATGTTCCGGGGCCGGCAATTGGCGCATGTTGAAATTGGGCGGGCGGTGCTGGACCGGGTGGCGGAGGTGCTGGCGGACGTTGGAAAGATCGAGGCGTACCCGAAGCTCGAGGGGCGCAACATGACGATGGTCATCGGCCCGAAGTAGACCTACACAGGGAGCAGCACCACCCGTGGCGATCTCGGTCGCTAGGCGGGGACAGGTGGGAGGATATATGCCAAAAATGAAAACCAAGCGTGCAGCCGCGAAGCGATTTCGCGCCACCGGGACGGGGAAGCTCCGTCGCTTTCACGCTAACCACTCGCATATCCTGACGAAGAAGTCGCGCAAGCGGAAGAATCGGCTGAAAAAGGGAGACCTGGTCAGCTCCGCCGATTTCCCGCGTGTCAGCCGGCTTCTCCAGGCGTAAGGAGGTCGTATGCCTCGAGTCAAGAACGGCGTCGCCCACCACGCCAGGAAGCGCAAGATCATGCAGGGCGCCAAGGGCGCCCGCGGTGGCCGAAGCAAGCTCTACAAGTCCGCGAAGGAGACGGTGGAACGCGGCCTGGCCTATGCCTACCGCGACCGCCGCAAGAAGAAATCCGACTTTCGGCGGCTCTGGATCACCCGGATCAACGCCGCGGCGCGGCTGCACGGGCTGAGCTACAACCGGCTCATGAACGGACTCAAGCGCTCCGGTGTGGAAATCAATCGAAAGATCCTCGCCGACCTCGCCGTGCGTGATGCGGCGGCATTCGCCGAGCTTGCGGCGGTGGCCAAGAGCGCCGACGCCGCCGCGACAGGCGGGTCGTAACGACGCGGGGCCCGTTCCATTCGGCGGCCTGCTCCGCCCAGCAGGAGATCAGGTTGCGTGGGGTCGCTCGCGATGGCGGACGGCCCCACGCGCGTATCCACCTTGGCCCATCATGATGCCATGACCAAAGCAACGGGATATGCGGTCCTCGACGCCACGCTGCCACGCCTCGAGCGCATCCCCACCCTGGACGCCGCCGCGCTCGACGAGGAGCAGGTGGCGCTCTTGGGTCGCAAGCAGGGTGTGCTGACGACGGCGCTTCGGTCGCTCGGATCGCTGCCGCTCGAGGAGCGGAAGCGGTTTGGCGCCGCGGTCAACCGAATCAAGTCGGAAGTCGAGCAGGCCATCCGGGCCCGCCGCGAGCAGCTCGAGGCCGCAGAGCGGCGCACGGCCGAGTTCGCCGATGGGACGATGCCGGGCCGCCGGAGCTGGGTTGGGGTCAAACATCCCGTGACGCGCGTCGTGGATGAGATCACCGAAATCTTCCGCGCCCTCGGATTCACCCGAGCCATCGGCCCGGAGGCGGAGACCGAGTGGTACAATTTCGGTGCCCTCAACTTTCCGCCCGACCACCCGGCCATGGACATGCACGATACCCTGTATCTGGACGTCGGCGACCCGCCGCCCGACGAGCCGGGCGGGCGCGTGCTGTTGCGGACCCACACGTCGCCCGTGCAGATCCGGACGATGCTCGCGTATCCGCCGCCCATCCGATCCATCATGCCCGGCATGGTCTACCGCAAGGACACCTTCGACGCCTCCCATGCGCCTGCCTTCTCACAAATCGAAGGCTTGGCGGTGGACGAAGGCACGAGCTTCGTGGATCTCAAGGCCACCTTGCTCCACTTTGCGCACGAGTTCTTCTCACCCACGACCCGCGTCCGGTTCCGGCCGTCGTTCTTCCCGTTCACCGAGCCGTCGGCGGAAATGGACATCGGGTGCCTGTTGTGCGGGGCTACCGGTTGCCCGGCCTGCAAGGGCAGCGGGTGGATGGAGATTCTGGGATGCGGCATGGTGCACCCCACCGTGCTCGAGAACTGTAACGTCGATTCGGAGCGCTACACCGGCTACGCGTTCGGCATGGGACCGCATCGCATCGCCATGCTGCGCTACGGCATTCCGGACATCCGCCTGCTGTTCGACGGCGATATGCGCTTCCTCACCCAGTTCGGGGTCTGAGTCATGCTCGTCTCTCGGAGATGGCTCGAAGAGTTCCTCCGGCGCCCGCTGGCGCTCGACGATCTCAGCGAACGACTGACGATGCTGGGAGCGGCGGTGGAAGGGGTGGAGCCCTTGTTCGCCGAATTGTCCGAGCTCGTCGTCGGTCAGGTCGAGGCCGTCGACCCGCATCCCGATGCCGATCGATTGCGGCTCTGCGTCGTGAACGACGGTGGATCCGAACGCGTCGCCGTCGTCTGCGGCGCGCCCAACGTGCGGGCCGGGGCCAAGTATCCGTTCGCCCGAGTCGGCGCCGTGCTCCCTGGCGGGCTCGCCATCGCCAAACGGAAGATCCGGGGCGAAGTCTCACATGGCATGCTGTGCTCCGCCCGCGAGCTGGGGCTCGGCGACGACCACGAAGGCATCATGGAGCTCGACACGCCAAAGCCGCCAGGCACACCGTTGCTCGACGTCCTTGGCGTGCGCGACGACCGCATCGAAATCGAGGTCAATCCCAATCGCCCGGATCTATTGGGTCACAAGGGCGTTGCTCGCGAACTCGCCGCCTCCTATCGGACCCAGCTTCGGTTGCCGGCCATACCTGGCTCGAGCGGACCGCCGTCCTATACCGCGCGACGTGAAGGAGCGGCTGCCACCGTCGACGGTGTGCAAGTCGCTATCGAGGATCCGGCGGGGTGTGCCCGGTTCCTTGGCGCGGTCATCCGCGGTGTCGCGATCGCGCCGTCGCCCGACTGGCTCCAGCGGCGGATCCACGCCATTGGAATGCGGCCGGTCAACAATGTCGTCGACGCCACCAATTATGTCATGGTGGAGTTGGGTCAGCCCATGCACCCCTATGACCTCGCGCGACTTCGAGGCCCCAGGGTGGCCGCACGGCCGGGCCTGCCCGGCGAGAGGTTGGTGACGCTCGACGGGAAGGAGCGACGGCTCGGCCCCGAGATGACGGCCATCGCCGACGGCGGCGGGGCCATCGGCGTCGCCGGCGTCATGGGGGGTGGAGAGAGCGAAGTGTCGGACACAACCACCGACATCTTCCTGGAATGCGCGTGGTTCACGCCCGTCCGGGTGCGGCAGGCCCGGAAGGTGCTGGATATGAGTAGCGAGGCCAGCTACCGGTTCGAGCGCGGCGTCGACCTGTGGGCGGCGCCCGACGCCTTGCGCCGGTGTTTGGAGATCATCCTCGCGACGGCCGGCGGGCGCCTGGACGAGGCGCCGGTCGACCTCTGGCCCAGGCCTACCAACCCGCCGCGCATCTTCCTGCGTCCGGCCCGCGTGGCGCAGGTTCTCGGCGTCGAGATTCCCTGGCATGAAATAGAAGAGCATCTGGTGGCCATCGGCGCCACCGTCGTGGCAAAGCCCGAGGATGGCCGTTTGGCAGTGGACGTTCCCGGCTGGCGGCCGGATCTGACCAGTGAAATCGACCTGGTCGAAGAAATTGCCCGGCTTCATGGGTACGATTCGTTCCCCGGCGACCTGCGCCCGTTCCGCGTAGGGACCGTTCCCGATGCGTCGGCGGAGATCGTAGCCGGTCGGCTCCGCGACCACCTCACGGCGCTGGGCCTGTTCGAGGTCGTGTCGCTGCCTATGGGTCGGGGGGTGGAGAACAGCGTCGCGGTAATGAATCCCCTGTCTCAAGAAGAAGGGTATCTGCGCCACCGCCTCTTACCCGGCCTGTTGCAGCAGGTCGAGCGCAACTGGGCGGCCGGCACCCGCGACGTGCGGCTGTTCGAGATCGGGAATGTCTTCGCCATGGCCGCTCGTGGAACGCCCCCGATGGAGGCGCTGCACGTGGCCGGTGTGGTTACGGGCGCACGCGAGCCGCGACATTGGTCGAGCGAGACGCCCGAGGCGGACCTCTGGGATCTCAAGGGTCTCTTCGCGCGCGCCGTGGCCCTAGCGTATCCCTCGTCGACCGTACAAGTTGATGGGGCAGCATGGATTGCGCGCACGGCGGAGGGCCAGGTGGTTGGCCGGGGAGAGCGGTTGTTTGGCGATGCGCCACCCTGGGCAGCTCCGGTGTTCGGATTCGAGATCCAGGTCGATCAGACGCCGCGGCAGGATCATCGATTCTCGCCCTTGCCGGCGACACCAGCCGCCACGCGAGATCTGTCGCTCGTGGTGCCATCGGGCATTCTCGTGGGCCGCGTTGAGGAAGCGATCGAGGGGGCAGGCGCCCCGCTGCTCGAATCGGTCGAGGTATTGAGCGAATATCGGGGCCCTGACCTGCCGGAAGGTGCGCGTGGCGTCGCGTTTCACTTGTCGTTCCGCTCGCCGGAGCGGACTCTGCGCGATGCCGAGGTGGACCAAGCAGTCGAGCGGATCCGCTTGGCGGTGAAGGACAGCTTGGGGATCGTCCGGCGGGGAGAAGACCATGGGTGAGTTGGATACGTACGAACGGCCGGACGCCGTCGTCCTGGCCAAAGTGGAGGCGCTGGTGGAGCGGCTGGCGGACGAGGTGTCGCAGTGGCGGCATCGCGCCCTGAAGGCAGAGGCCGATCTCAAGGCGGCGAAAGGAAAGAGCAAGGGGGCCTCGGGTCCCGAAGTGCTCGAAGCGCACCAGCGAGTGGTGAATCTCGAAGTCGAGAACCAAGCGCTGCGCCACCGGATCGAAGCGGCGAAAGCGAAGCTCCAGGGCATATCTGGCCGACTGGCATTCCTCGAGCGTGCGACGGAGGACGGTCGAGCGTGACGGAAACCAAACACGCGGTGCAGGTCACGATCGGCGGCGAGACCTACACGGTTCGCTCGGAGTTACCGCCGGCGTACACCAAGGAGGTCGCGTTGTACGTTGACGCGGCGCTTGCCCGGGTCCGCACGAGCGCTCCCTTGGTCGAGTCCCACAAGGCGGCCATCTTGGCTGCGTTGTCGATTACCGACGAACTGTTTCGCGCCCAGCGCGGCGACCGGGAAATCGCCGCGAGGTTGACCGTGCTCGCGGACGAAATCGGCCGGCTGATCCCGCCGGCAAAGCGGGCCTGACGGTCGGCACACCGACCGCCTGAACCCGGACCAAAACCCGCGGCCTCGCGGCCGTGTTGGAGATAGATATCATGCCTCAGTCGTTCCTGCTGTCCCTGCTCGGGGGCGTGCTCGCAGGATTCGCGATCTTTGCGATAAGCCTCTTCTTCTATACCCGTCACCAACGCCGTCGGGCCAGCGGCCTGGTGCACTCGGCCACGATCGAAGCGCAGCGGCTGGTAACCGATGCCGAGAAGAGTGCCGAGACCGCCCGATCCCAGGCCGTCCTGAGCGGCAAGGTGGAGGTGATGCAGCTCCGCCAGGAATTGGAGCAGGAAACCGAGGCCATTCGGAAGGAACTGCGGGAGGCCACCCGGCGGGCGGAAGACCAAAGTCGCGACATTGCGCAGCGAGTGCAGTCCATCGAGGCTCGCGAAGGGGGCCTCGTCGCGCGAGAGAAATCGGTCGACAAGCGCCTACGGCAGCTCGAAGGTCGTGAGGCGGAAATCGAGCACCTGGTGCTCGAACACCGGCGGAAGGTGGAGGAGGTCGCCGGGCTCAGCGCGGAAGACGCCCGACGCGAGCTCATGCGGCAGGTCGAGGATGAGGCGCGCAGCCAAGCGGCCGCCCTGGTGCGGGACATCAAAGAGCAGGCCCGCCGGTCGGCGGAGCGTGACGCGAAGCGCATCGTCGCCATGTCGATTCAGCGCATCGCGGCCGAATACACCGCCGAATCCACCGTGTCGGCGGTGACGCTGCCCAACGACGAAATGAAAGGGCGCATCATCGGGCGGGAAGGGCGGAATATCCGCGCCTTCGAGACCACGGCGGGCGTCGACGTCATCATCGACGATACGCCGGACACTGTGGTCATCTCGTGTTTCAATCCTGTCCGGCGCGAGATCGCCCGCCGGAGCCTCGAGGCGTTGATTGCCGATGGACGGATTCACCCGGGTCGTATCGAGGAGATCGTGGCCCGCGTCAAGGGGGAACTCGATACAGAGTTCGTCGAGTTGGGTGAGCAGGCAGCCTATGAAACCGGGATCCATGGTCTCCACCCGGAGCTCATCAAGCTGATCGGCCGAATGCGTTATCGGACCTCGTACGGCCAGAACATTCTGGAACATTCGAAGGAGGTGGCCTGGCTTGCCGGCATGATGGGGGCGGAATTGCACTGCGATGTCCTATTGGCCAAACGGGGCGCGCTCCTGCATGACATCGGGAAGGTGCTTACCCACGACAACGAAGGCACCCACGTGGAGCTCGGTGTCGAGGTCGCCCGAAAATACGGTGAGAGCGATGCGGTCATCAATTGCATCCAGGCGCATCACGACGACGTCCCACATGAATCGACCGAATCGGTCCTGGTGCAAGCCGCCGACGCCATCAGCGGTTCCCGGCCCGGAGCGCGCCGGGAGGCTTTCGAGACGTACGTCAAGCGGCTGACCCGACTGGAGGAGATCGCCACCGGCTTCGATGGCGTGGAGAAATGCAACGCTATCCAGGCGGGCCGGGAAATTCGGGTGGTGGTGCACCCGGAAAAAATCGATGACACGCGTGCGGCTGAGCTGTCGGACGCGATCGCACGAAAGGTGGAAAATGAACTCCAATACCCTGGACAGATCCGAGTAGTCGTTATTCGAGAAACCCGAGCCGTGGATTTTGCGCGATGACTGCTAGACTCATTGACGGCAACGCCATTGGCCAAGACATCCGGACCGAGGTTGCGGCGGAGGTGGAACGGCTCGCCGCCGGGGGCGTCGTACCCGGGCTCACGGTAGTGCTGGTCGGCGAAGATCCGGCGAGCCAGGTCTACGTCAAGATGAAAGGCCGGCGCTGCGAAGAGGCCGGCATGCGCTCGACGACGATCCGCCTTCCGGCTGAAACCCCGGAGGCGGATTTGCTCGCGACCATCGACCGGCTCAACGCCGATCCGGAAACCCATGGTATCCTGGTGCAGTTGCCGCTGCCCGGGCACATGAACAGCGATGCGGTGATCCAGCGCATCGACCCGGCGAAAGACGTGGACGGGTTTCATCCAGTCAATGTGGGAAAGGTGGTGATCGGAGACCCGACGGGGTTTCGGCCGGCGACGCCGTACGGCATCCAGGAAATGCTGCGTCGCTCCGGCATTGAGACGGCCGGCGCCCACTGCGTCATCGTAGGCCGGTCGCTGATCGTCGGCCGGCCGCTGGCCAACCTCTTGATCCAAAAGGGACCCGGCGCCAACGCCACGGTCACGGTGTGCCACTCCCGCACCCGGGACATCGCGTCCATTACACGCACCGCGGACATACTCGTCGTCGCGATTGGATCGCCTGAGTACGCGACGGCGGACATGGTCCGCCGGGGAGCCGCCGTGATCGACGTCGGCGTCAATCGCGTCGACGATCCCTCGACCAAGAAGGGGTATCGCCTCGTCGGCGATGTCGCGTTCGACGAGGTCTCCAAGGTGGCCTCGGCCATCACGCCGGTGCCCGGTGGAGTCGGGCCGATGACGATCGCCATGCTGCTCAAGAACACCCTGCAGGCCGCACTCGCCCACCACCCGGCGTCGTAGACGGCCGTGGCCCGCCTTCCCCCCTCGCTCGCGCCGTCGCTGTTCGACTCCACGTCCGCCGACGCCGCCTGGACGGTGACCAAGCTGACGCGCGCCGCGAAGCGAATTGTGGAAGGGGAGTTCGGCGCGCTCTGGATCCGCGGGGAGATCACCGGACTCAAGGCCTACCAGAGCGGGCATTGGTACTTCACCCTCCGGGATGCAGAGAGCCAGGTGCGGTGCGTAATGTGGCGGACGCACACGCGGCGGGTCCGCACACCCCCGCTCGAGGGCGCGCAGGTATACCTCTTCGGGACGCCGAGCGTGTGGGAGGAGCGCGGGGAGTTTCGATTCGCCGCGAGTGAGCTCTTGGCGACGGATGCCGTCGGCAAGCAGCAGCTGGCACTCGAGCGCGCCAAGGAGGCGCTGGCGCGGGACGGGCTGTTCGATCTCGAACGCAAGCGTCCGCTGCCGGCAATGCCCACCCGCATCGCGGTGGTCACGAGCCTCGAGGGTGCCGCACTCCGCGACATCATTAGCGTCGTTCGCTTGCGCTGGCCACCGGCACGGCTCTTCGTATGCGGCGGAGCGGTGCAGGGAACAGAGGCCGAGCATGAGCTGTGCCGCGCCCTCGGCATGGTCAACCAGCTTCCCGATATCGAGCTGTGCATCCTTGGCCGTGGCGGTGGCTCACGCGAGGATCTGGCGGCGTTCGATTCGGAGCGCGTGTGTCGCGCCCTTGCGGCCGTTCGGGTTCCCACCATTTCCGCCGTGGGGCATGAAGTCGATGTCTGCCTCACCGACCTCGTGGCCGACCAGCGCGCCGCGACACCGTCGGCCGCGGCCGAGCTCGCTGTGCCTCATCGAGACGATGTGCTGCGCCACGTGGGCATGGTCGCCGGCCGCTTGGCCTCCGGCCTGAGTCAACGAACCCGGCTCGGTCACGAGCGGCTGGCCCGCACCTCAGATCGCCTGAGCAGCGCCATGGAACAGCTGGTCACCGCGTGGCGGCGGCACGCCGACCGGCTCGGCGCTGAGTTGGAGGCCCTGAGCCCGCTGCGTGTGCTCGGCCGTGGCTACAGCATGGCACTCGCCGCCGACGGCGCAGTCCTCAAACAACGCAAACAATTCCGCCCGGGCGATCGATTCACGCTCCGGGTCGTGGACGGCCAGGTGCCGGCCCGGGTAGAGGACTCGTGAAGCGGAAACAACACGCCGCACCCGAGTCGCTCGTGTCGGATTTGCGGCGGTTGGAGGAAATCGTCCGCCAGATGGAAGCCGAGGAAATCGACCTCGACCAGGCGCTTGCGCTGTTCGAAGAGGGTGTGGGCCTGCTCCGCTCCGCGCGCGAGCGCTTGACTCAGGCGGAGGCGACGGTTGCCAAGGTGCTGGAGAACGCCGACGGAACGCTGCGTGTCGTCGAGCTCGACGAGTAGTCCCACCGCGAACGCCCTGCTCGGGGAGGCGCGCCGGCTGACCGACGCCATCCTCAATGAATGGGCCGACCGGCTCGAGCGCGAGATTCCCGGCCCAAACGGCGCGGCGTTGGGATATGCCTTGCGTGGTCCTGGCAAACGGGTGCGCCCTGCGCTCCTGATCTCGGCCTATCGCGCGGTCGGCGGGAACGACGACGCCATTGCGGGAGTGGCAGCCGCGGTGGAAGCAGTGCACACCTACTCGCTGGTCCACGACGACCTGCCGTGCATGGACGACGACGACTTCCGCCGCGGCAGGCCGACCACCCACCGTCAATTCGGCGTGGCCACGGCCACGCGCGCCGGATTCCTGCTGGTTCCCGTGGCCGCCCGCATGCTGGTGGGCGGCATCGAGGCGTTAGGGCTGGACGATCGGACGCTGGGGCAGATGGCGCGCATCCTGTTTCACGCCGGTGGGGCCGAAGGCATGGTCGGCGGACAGTGGCTCGATCTCGCCGCGGAGCAGCGCGCCGTGGAGCTACCCGAACTCACCGCCATCCACCGCGGGAAAACCGGGGCGCTGATCCGGGCCGCGTGCGAGTTGGGCGCCATTGCGGGCCAGGCGCGGCCGGAGGCCGTCACGGCGTTGGCAGCATACGGCGACGATATCGGGATCGCCTTCCAGATTGCCGACGACGTGCTCGACTGTACGGGGACGAGCGCCCAGCTCGGCAAGACGGCCGGGCGGGACGAAGCCCTGGCCAAGTCGACCTATGTGCGACTCCTCGGCATCGATCGCGCACGTGAAGAGGCGCTGGTCCTGGCCTGCCGGGCGGTGGCGCACCTCGAGGCCGCTGGACTGCCCCCGTCGGCGCTTGGCGCCCTGGCGGACTATATTGTCACCAGAAATTCGTAGCTCCGAGTTCCCAAAGTGGACGCTTCCATGAGCCTACTCGAGACAATCCATGGCCCCGACGACCTCAAGCTGCTGACGCGCGAGCAGCTCCCGCTCGTGGCGGAGGAGGTGCGGCAGCGGCTGATCGATGTTGTCTCGCAGACCGGCGGACATATCGGCGCCGGGCTGGGCGTGGTGGAGCTCACGATCGCCTTGCTCTACACGTTCGAGTCGCCCCGTGACAAGGTCATCTGGGACGTTGGGCACCAGGGGTATCCGTGGAAGGTGCTCACCGGCCGCAACGATCGTCTCGAAACGCTGCGGCAGGAGGGGGGGCTGAGCGGTTTTCTCAGACGCTCGGAGAGCGAGCACGACGCCTTCGGTGCCGGGCACGCCGGCACGGCCATCTCCGCGGCGCTCGGCATGGCGGCCGCCCGCGATCTCAAGGGTGAGGATTTCGAAGTCGTCGCGGTCGTCGGCGACGGCGCCATGACCTGCGGACTGCCGTATGAGGGCATGAACAACGCGGGGCACTCCGACCGGAACGTCATTTTGATCCTGAACGACAACGGGATGTCGATCGCTCCCAATGTCGGTGCCATCAACAAATACCTCGGGTCGATTCTGGCCAGTCCCATGACCAATCGGCTGCGGGAGCGCATCAAGGGGGCTATCGAGAAGGCCTCGCATGTGTTTGGCGGTCCGAAAATGGTGGACATGGCCAAGACCATCGAAGAGAGCGTGAAGAATCTCTGGTCGCCCGGTATGCTCTTCGAAGAACTGGGCTTCCGGTATTTCGGCCCGATCAACGGGCACGACATACCGGCGTTACTCAAGACATTCGATTTGGTGAGACATCTTCACGGGCCACGGCTCATTCATGTGATCACCGAAAAGGGCAAGGGCTTCCCGCTGGAAGAGCCCGATGGCGAGAAATTCCATGCCCGGTCGCCCTACGATCCGGCCACCGGAGTGCTCAGGCCCAACAAGAACGGGCCGCCGGCATGGACCAAGGTGTTCGGCACGGCAATCACCGAGCTCGCCGTTGAACACGCGAATGTGGCTGTGATCACCGCGGCCATGCCCTCCGGCACGGGCACCGACATTTTTCAGAAGAAGTGGCCGGATCGTTTCTTCGACGTGGGGATCGCCGAGAGTCACGCCACCACATTCGCGGCAGGCCTGGCTACGCAGGGGATTCGCCCGATCGTCGCGATCTACTCCACGTTCCTGCAGCGGGCCTACGACAACATCATTCACGATGTCGCTATTCAGAACCTGCCGGTGGTGTTCTGCATGGATCGCGCAGGTATGGTCGGGGCCGACGGTCAGACCCATATCGGGCTGTACGACATCGCCTACATGCAGGCCGTGCCCAACATGACCGTGACGGCTCCACGGGATGGGAAGGAACTGATCGGGCTGCTCCGCGCGGCGCTCGCGCACGACGGGCCATTTTGCCTGCGCTATCCGAGGGACACCGCTCCCGGCCAGACACCACCCGCTCGGGACGTGGCGCCGGTGCCATATGGCAAGTGGGAGATCCTCCGCCAGGGCGGGGACTGCGCCATCCTTGCCGTGGGCGTCATGTGCGCGCCGGCCATGGAGGCGGCCGAAGCCCTCGGGCGGGAAGGCCTGGACGTCACCGTGGTGAACTGCCGGTTCATCAAGCCGATGGATCACACCATGCTTGCCGAGCTGACGCGGGATCACCGGGTGTTCATCACGGTCGAGGACGGCACGGAAGTGAACGGCTTCGGCGCCGCCGCAGCGGCACGGCTCGAAGTGCTGGCGCCCGAAGCGCGCGTCGCTGTCATGGGCGCCCCGGACCGCATCTACGAACACGCCGCCCGCTCGTCGCAGCTGGCGCAAGCCGGCCTCACCGCGGAGCACATCGCCAACCGTGTGCGGGCCCTGGCCGGCGAGGCGAGCCTGTCGGCCCGATGAAGGTCGGCGTCGTCGGCAACACCAACTATCCCGATCTCCATACGATCCTCCGGCGGCTCGCCGAACTCGCGCCGGCGCATGGCCTGTCGCTCTCAGCCGAGCCGGCCCTCCGGGCGGAGTGGGGTGCTCCTCCGCCTCCGCTCGACCCGGCCACGCTCGACGCTCTCCTGACCTTCGGAGGCGACGGAACACTTCTTCGCGGAGCCCGGCTGCTGGCTGGCCGGCCCGTTCCCATCCTCGGCGTAAACCTCGGGCGGGTAGGCTTTCTGACCGCGGCCGATCCCGACGAACTTCCCGAGGCCCTCGACGCGCTCGCCTCCCGGACCTTCGTCGCCGAGCCGCGCCAGGCGCTCGACACATCCATCGTGTGGTCAGGCGGCGCGCGACAGTTGGAGCGGGCGCTCAACGATGTCGTGCTGCACAAGGGGGGCCTGGCGCGCGTCATTCGCGCCAACGTGTTCATCAACGGCGAGAATGTCGGGCCGTTGATCGTGGATGGCATGATCGTGGCCACGCCGACCGGGTCCACCGCATACTCGCTGAGCGCAGGCGGGCCCATCATCGTGCCAGGGGTCGAGGCCATGGTGCTGACCCCCATCTGTGCCCACACGCTCGCCGTGCGCCCCATCGTCATTCCATCCGACCGCCACGTGGTCATCGAACCGATCGGCCCGGAGCTGAGCGATTTGAACCTGTCGGTGGACGGACAAATCGCCACTATCCTGGCCCCGGGGGAGCGGGTGGAGATTCGGCGCTCAGAGGAGCGCGTAATCCTCGCCCGATTGCCGGGGGAGCGCTACTTCAGCCGGGTGCGCGAGAAGCTCCACTGGGGGAACCTCACGGGCGAGGACTCCGGTTCGTGATCCGTGAGCTGCGGGTGCGCCACCTCGCGACTATCGAGGACGTTACCATCCCACTCGGTCCTGGGCTCAACGTGCTTACCGGAGAGACCGGGGCGGGGAAGTCGATGTTGGTGGACGCGCTGGCCCTGCTGCTCGGGGAGCGGGCGATGTCGGACGCAGTCCGGCCAACGGCAGCGCGGGCAATCATCGAGGGGGCATTCGAGGTAACCGATCGCGGACTCAGGGGTGCGGTGGAAGCGCTGGGGCTGGACGTGGTCGAGGACGCGCTGGTCATCCGGCGGGAGATCCCCGCCGAGGGCAGCTCGCGGGCCTGGGTCAACGGCAGTCCCACCACCGTGGGCGTGCTGGCGAAACTCGGGCGTCTGCTGGTCGACCTCCACGGACAGCATGAGACACAATCGCTGCTGCACGCGGACGAGCAGCGGGACATTCTCGATGCCTTTGCCCAGGCCGAGGCCGACCGGAGTGCGGTGGCCGAAGCGTTTGAGGCTGTTGCGGCGTTGCGGGAGGAAGAACGCTCCCTCAGCGCGCGGCGTGAAGAAGTAGAACGGCGCGCGGATTATCTCCGGCACGTCGTGGGCGAGATCGACGCGGCGCGGGTGGTGCCCGGTGAAGACGAACAGCTCGCGGCCGAGGCGCGGAAGCTGAGCCAAGCGACCGATCTCGAGACCCATGCCCGGACCATCGCGGATGCGTTGGTTGATGCCGACGGCAATGCCCTGGATCTGCTGCATCGGGCGGAGCGCGCGCTGCAGGCGCTCGAGCAGCTCGATCCCGAGGTCTCGCCCTGGCGAGAGATGTTAGACACCGCCTATGCCAACCTGAGCGAACTCAGCAGGCTCGCCGACCACTATGCGGCCGGGGTCGACCGCGATCCGAGCCGCCTGGGCGAGATCGAAGCACGGCGGGATGTGCTGTTCGACCTCAAGCGAAAGCACGGCGGGACCCTCGAGACCGCGCTGGCCACCCGTGACGAGGCGCTCCGCGAGCTCGAGCTGCTGGACACGGCAGAACTCGATCTCCGGACCCTCGGCGCGCGGCGCCACGCCGCCGAGGCTGCACTGGCTGCCGCTTGCGACGCGCTGAGCGCCAAGCGCGGTGACGCCGCGGGACGGCTCGCCCGGGCGGTGAATCGCCTCCTGCCACGGCTCGGGCTCAAGGGCGGGAAGCTCCTGCCCGAGTTGTCGTCTCGGACTGAGCCGACCCGGACGGGGCGGGAGTCGGTGTCGTTCGGTGTTCAGCTCAACGTGGGGCTCGATCCGCGGCCGCTCAACCGGGTGGCATCGGGTGGCGAGCTGTCCCGCATCATGCTCGCCTTGAAAGTCGTGCTGGCTCGGCACGACCGGATTCCCACCCTGGTGTTCGATGAGGTGGATCAGGGCATCGGCGGCGACGTGGGCGCGCGGGTCGGCGAGGCCCTGGCCGAAGTTGCGGCCGGCCGGCAGGTCCTGGTCATCACCCACCTGGCCCCGATTGCAGCCAAGGCCGACCGGCACCTGGTCGTCGCGAAGCGATCGCGCCAGGGTCTGGCTACGAGCGACGTACAGGTGATCCACGGCGAGGACCGGGTACTCGAGGTGGCGCGAATGCTGGGCGACGCGGAAGGGCTGACGGCGCGGCGGCACGCGCAAGAACTGCTGGGGGTAAGTCGGAAGTCGTAGGCCGTAGACAACATCTGCGAATAACCCGGTCACGTTCGCGGATCCTACGGTTTCCGACTCTCCTTTCTCCTGCTCATCACCAACACCCGCCCGACCTGTTTCTGTTTCCGATATCCCAACAAGTGAAAGATCTGAAGCGCGAGGAACCGGGCCACGCGTACGTCGATCACCAGCGTGTCCTCGAGGGTCGGGTGTTGGCGCACGCCCGGCAACACGCGCAGGAGATGCTCGGCTCGGGTATGACGCAGTATCCGCGACACGGTCAGCCAGAATGGACGGAATTCCCGGATCACGAAGAAGCCGTCGTCGCCCTGGACTTGATAGAGCGGCATCAGGATCCTCCCGCCGGCGGGGGCATGGATGTCTCCCGACCGGTCCTCCGCCACCCACTCGCCTTGGGTCAGTGGTTGGAAGCTCTCGTATCCGGGCCGCATCCGAAACTGATCTTCCGGCTGGACCGGGTGGCGGTACCGCACCTCGAACACTCGTGGCAGTCCTCGCCGGTTCTCTTCCAGCATGCGTTGCGCTCGCTCGACTTCGGCCAACCGGTCGGCATCGGGCAGCACACCGGCTGCGGCCAGCGCAACCCAGACGCCGGCCTCCAGCAGATCGACCGAGGCGGGGTCTTCGTGGCGGCCCCCTTCGAACCCCATGGTAATGTGGCCGAGTCCGTTCAAGTACTCGAGCAGGGTTCCCTCGATGTGCTCTTCCAAGCCGAGGATAATCGGGGAGCGGAAGCGGATGGCAAATTTGCGGTTTCTGAGCGTGTCGCCGACGGTAGCGAAGGCCGCGCTCTTCCCCGAGGTCGTGTGCAGGTCGATGAAGAACGCGCCTTCCCGCACCCGTTCGAGTGCGGCTTCGATGCCCTCCAGCACGTCCACCATTTCCTGGTCTTCACTGATCGCGGGATCGGGCGGGTGGCCGTTTCGGAGGGCTACGATGCGTTCGAGCTTGAAGTGTCGGTTGAGGTCGCGGTCGATGGCCCGCTCGCCCCGGGCCAGCGCGGCCAGATTGCCGGCCAGGCCCAGGAATTCGCCCCGGATCGGAATGCGCCGGTCGTGGATCGTCTGGAAGATGCGCTCGAGCGCGGCCACCCCCGCGGGCTCGTTGCCGTGCAGGCCGGCCGTCGCCACCAACAGCGGGCCCGGGTGCGCGCCAACGATCCGGCCGATCAGCCGATCGCGAAGCTGAAGGCCGGGCACAGCGGGTTCGGACGTCACGAGTCTTCGTGGAGCTTGTCGTGCAGCAGTCGCTCGACCATGGGCATGAAGTCGCCGACGCTGACGATGCCGACGAGTTTGCCGTCTTTCACGACGGGGAGGCTTGGAATCCTGTGCCGGCGCATGAGTTCGATGGCTTCGAGGGTGGAGGTCTCCGGATCGACCGTGGCCGGGTTGGTGTCCATGATGTCCTTGACGGGAATGGTCAGTGTCCCTTCGCCGCGGTTGCCGCTCGCCAACAAACGTAATACCGATCCGAACGACACGAGCCCGATCAGATGATGCTCATCATCCTCAACCGGAACCTGCCGGATATGTTTCCAGTCCATGAGCAGGGCGGCAAGATCCACCAGCTCGTCCTCCTTCACGGTAAAGAGGTCGGTCGTCATGTACTGCTCGACCTTCAAGTAGTGGTGCTTCCAGCCGCCGCCCTCGTCGAGCGACGCGAGTTTCCACTCGTGACATGGCTTGCCGCTCTGCTGGCGGTGAGCGGTTGCGGCGGTGAGCGCAGCCAACCGCTCGCTCCGGGTGCCCTGCGAGCCCATCTGCAAGAGCGAGCGCTCGAGCCAGTGGGCCCCGGTCCGGCCGGATGCGACCCGGCTCTCGATTGCGGTCAGATATCGGTCGGCGTCGCGCCGGGCGACACCGGCACCCCGGAGCCCCGCCTGGGCCAAGGGAATCAGATCCTTCAGGATCAGGTCCCGCGCACCCACCGTCTTCCCGTCCAGCCAGGTAAAGCCCACATTGAGGCCGCGGCGGGCCGCGGCCAACACGTTGGCCCGAGCGTCATCGAACTGGATACGCTCGGTGATGTCGGGATACCGCTCCACACCCCCGAGAACGAGCCCGACCCAGAAGGCCGCGTTGGCCACCTCGTCGAACACGCTGGGGCCGGACGGAAGTACCCGGCATTCGATTCGGAGGTGAGGCACGCCCTGGCACACGCCATAACAGGGGCGGTTCCAACGATAGACTGTGCCATTGTACAGCTGCAGAGCCGCGAGGATCGGCACACCGCCCGCCCGGAGCACCTCGAACGGGTCCTCCGGGTTCTTCGTGGCCATCAGCGCCGGGATCCGGGCGATGTCCTCACGGAACACTTCGAGCACGGACTGCTTGATCCACTGCTCGCCGAATCGGACGCGGGGAGTGAGTTCCCTCAGGTGGGGAGTGGTGCGACGGGTGTCGATCGATTGTTGAAAGAGTGCGATGCGGGTCTCGGCCCAGAGCCGCCGGCCGAACAAGAGCGGGGAATTGACGCCCGCCGCGAGCACCGGCGCCGTCATCACCTGGGCCATGTTGTAGGTGTGGGCGAAGGCGTCGGGATCTACCTGGAGGTGTACCTGGAAACTGGTATTGCCGCCCTCGAGCATCACCGAGTCGTGCTCCAGGTTGAGCTCGTCCGCTCCTTGGATGTTGATGCGATAGGTGCCGCCGCGAATGCGGGTGAGCACGTCATTGAGGACGTGGTAGCGCTCGCGCGGCGTCATGTTCTCGAGCGACAGGTCGGACTTGGCCAGGGTGGGGAGAATGCCCGTGAGCACCACTTCGGCTTGGTGCTTGTGGGCCTGGGCCCGAACGGCTTCGATGTGGGCGTTGAGCCGCTGCTCCAGCTCGTGGAAACAGCGATCGGCAAGGTCGAGCGGGTCCAGATTGATTTCGAGGTTGAAGGCCGCGAGCTCGGTAGTGTACTCCGGCCCCGCCAGCCCTTCCAGGACCCGAAGCGCCGTCGGCGCAGGGCGCCAGCCCCGATCGACCAGGAACAACTCCTGTTCCGCGCCGATCCGACGTCGGCCCGTTTCGATCAGGCCCTGAGCCAGCATTTGCTCCAACGCGCGCAGGTCGTTGAGCAGTGCCTTGGTGAAGACGCGAAACTCGTCCGGGCCGAGTTTCGGCGCGACCTCTAGAGTTCCCATGGGCCGTTCAGTTGCAGGAATGGCGGATCCGTCCGCCGGGCTCCTGGTGTGCCAAGGTGGGAGCCGAGTCGTGGGATCTTCATTAAGAGAAGATGAAGTGTCCGCTGGGCTTCAGCCACCCCACAGGCGGAAATAGAGCCTGAGGCCCATCCGCACTGTCTTCGCCTTGGGCACTCGGCTGCCGCCGGCGCGGACGACACCCTCATAACTCCAGTACGCCTCGACCGGGAGGCCGGGTCTTCAGTTCATCGGTTGCGCTGGGACTCCGGTAGGTAATGCCGCCGCCCACCACGGTGGCGCTGACGCTACCGTCCAGGCCCAACTCGCTGGCGCTGACGCCGGCGATGGCGTCGCCCGCGGTCGCGTACTCATAGCTGTCCTCGCCGCGCGACCAGTGGCTCGCCCTTCCTTGGATGGCAAGCGTCGGGGTGATCGTGATGTACGGCTGAATGCTCACTCGAACGATGTCGCCCGGGTCCCACCGAACGCTGGCCAGGCGGTTGGCGAACGGGACGGGCCGCTCCGGCGCCGTGACCCGTCGCTCCAGCGTCGACGCAAACTGTCGGGTGTAGCTCCCCTCGATCCGGGCACCGATCCGCCCGCGCCCGACGTCGGTAATTATGCCTAAGGCCACGTCCAGTTGCCGGTCGCCGGTGCCGAGCCCGATCAAATCGTTCGAGAGCGGGCGGTACCCGGTCGGCAGCCGGGCCATCACTTGGGCGTAGGTCCTGAATCCGCCGGGCTTCCCGGGCCGGTCCCAGCGGTCGATCAGGGCGTAGCTGGCACCGACCTCGATGTCGCCTAGGAGGAAGTCGCGCGACTCCGCGAGCGGCAGTGCCGCGATCGGGCCGGCAGGATTCTCCACGAAGTTGAGGTAGTCGGCCTCAGTGAGTGGGGTTGTAGGCAGTGGTAGCACGCTGGAGAAACCGGGCACGCCGAGTGTCGCGTCGAGCGTGCCCTGGAGAGCCTCGATGTTTCCGAGGATGGCGGCGCCTTCCGCGCTCGACGAAAGCGGCAAGAATGGCGTTGCCGTTCCGGGAATCACCATGAGTCCGTTGAGATCGTCCCTGAGCAGGGTGGCATCACTCAATGTCTGCTCGGCGAGTGCCCGGAGCGTGGGATCGCCGTCGTATTGGCCGGCCAGCAGATTGGTGTTCAGGGTAACCAGGGCGTTATCGAGTTCGCTGAAGAACGCCGCCGCCTCGGCGGCACCGGTCTGGGTGCCGAACACCGGATCGGCGGGATTGAACCCCGCGTTGGCACCACCCGCGTCGAACCGTTGGGCTGGTCTGCACCCGTTGCCGCACGATGGGAACCGTGCCGAACAGCGTCAGCCGTTTGGTCAAGCCAAGGGCGAGGCCAATGCCCAGGGTACCGACGTTGGCATCGCCTTGGGTCGCGGTGCGCCCGATGCTCAGCCGATAGCTCGACCCGCCTGCGATCCGTCCAATGGCGGCCTCGGCCGGAAGCAAGTCGGGAAAGAACTCGGCACCGATCGCGGCGCGCTGGAAATCGGCGGTATAGACCTCGGTAACGCCCTGGTTGAAGCGGCTGTCGAAGTTCCGGAAGTCGCCGGTGATCTCGAACCGCACCGCGCCCCGCGGCACGCCGATGGCCGTGAGCTGGGCGTGGGCGGCGGAGGGCGCAGCGGAGGTCAACGCCAGACCGAGGAGTAGTGAAGCGAGGGAATGTCGCACGCTAGAAGTTACTGGGAGTAGGGAGTGGGGAGTAGGGAGTAGGACTCGGCGGTTGGGCGGTACGAAAATGAAATGCGCGGACGAACCGCCGAACCGCCGAGCCGACCACCCGCCGCTAGCCGCTAGCCAATAGCGGGTGATGGGGCAGGGGGCAGGGCAGACCAATAGCTGATAGCTTCCAAGTTGCGACCCATCCAGCGTCCCCCCATGTTACCCCCACGGCCCGGGTGGCGAAATGGCAGACGCAAGGGACTTAAAATCCCTTGGGGGCAACCCCGTGCGGGTTCGAGTCCCGCCCCGGGCATTGGTTGCGCGACGGCGACTTTACGGCCGCGCCGCAGGTTCCTATCCGCAGTGGTATTGCCTCGGGTGCGGTACACCTCTGTGTGACCCATGTGACCACGGACCACGACTCAACGCGTCGTGCTCATCCCTCCGGGAACTGCCGCCGCAACCAGTCGCGGCTGCCGGGCTTCCTCCCACTTGCGCCACTGGAGAGATACTCCCCACTGGGGTAGAATCGGCCGGTCGAGTACCGGCCCCTGGACATCCTACCAGTTCTTCTGCTCGTCCCCACCGCACATCCTAAGTTCATACCCGATCTTGGCTTATCAGCACGAAGTGCATTTCCTTCCTTCGCGTTGGGCCCTGGAGTCCGACTCGCACGGCGATTGCTCTACAAGGGAGGAGACCAACATGACCGGAGGATATGGTGCCACCGAACAGCGGGGTAAAAGGCGGTCTCTGTTCGACCTGCGACAACGCTCCCACCTGCAGTTATCTGCGCTCACGCAAGTACCCGGTGATTCAGTGTGAAGAGTTTACGGCTTTCACGCCGCCTGACGTCAGGACGCGCCAGCCCAGTCGGCGCAGGCCCGGAGCGGACAATCCCCAAATGTCGCCGGTGAGGCCGAACCACCTCCTCGGCCTCTGCGGCAGCTGTGAGGAGTGGGAGACCTGCACGTACCCACGTTTCGAGGGAGGCGTCTGGCAATGTGAGGAGTATCACTAGCTCGACGGCGGCTCGGATCGGAGGACTGAAGGGCGTGACCCGATGACAATGCGGATGAACCCGGAAGACGTATTCCAGATCGTCGACCGGCACAACGGGAGTCAGGGCGCACTCATCTCGATTCTCGAAGACGTGCAAGCGTCGTATAACTACCTGCCTGAGGCGGCGCTCAGAATCGTGGCGGGGCGAACCGGGCGCTCGCTGGTCGACGTGTATGGGGTCGCGACGTTCTATCGGGGCTTCAGCTTGCAGCCCAGGGGCAAGCATCTGGTGACCGTATGCATGGGGACCGCGTGCCACGTGCGCGGCGCACGGGGCGCACTCAAGGGGTTCCAACGGCGACTCGGGGTGGACGCCGGCGGCACCACGAAGGACAGCGAATTCTCCCTTGCCACGGTCAACTGTCTTGGGGCGTGCGCGCTCGCACCGGTGGCGGTTGTCGACGGGGAATATTTCCGAAACGTCAAGGAACGGGACGTCCCGGGAGTGCTCGACCGGGCCTCGCGGATCGATAGCGACCTTGCGTTGAGCGGCGACGAGCGGGTCTTCGGCGTGAGCGTGTCATGTCCCAACTGCAATCGAAGCCTGATGACTCATGAGCACTTGCTCGATGGACATCCGATGGTCCGGGTGACGGCCTCGTTCGGCCGCAAGCACGGCTGGATTCGACTGAGCAGTCTCTACGGCGACTATCGGATCCGGAGTGAGTACGAAATTCCACAGGGCGCCATTGTTCACTTCTTCTGTCCCCGGTGCCACGCGGAGCTAAAGTCGGGGCGGCTCTGCCCTGACTGTGACGCACCCACGATCCTCCTGTTGGTCAGGGGTGGTGGGACGGTCCAGATATGCTCGCGCCGCGGCTGCAAGCAACACCTGTTGGATTTGGGCTCGTGACGTCGCCGCGTTGGCGAAGAGTGGCGGGTGCGACAACCCGGCAACCGACGAGACACACCGACTAATGGCTCGACTCAGCACGATCGACGAACTGGAGGGACTGCGGCAGACCATCCGCGACAGTGAGGAGCGGCTTGGGCCGCGCATCACGGTCTGCGCGGGAACAGCGTGTCAAGCCAGCGGTGCGAACGACGTTCAACGCATCATCAAACGACACCTCATCGAGCACGATCTCGTTGATCGGGTCGCCCTGCGCATCACAGGGTGTCATGGGTTCTGCGAAATGGGCCCCTTCGTCGTGGCAGAGCCTCGGGCAGCTTTCTATCCCAAGATCCACACGGGCGATGTCGCCGCCATCGTCGATGCAGCACTCGCCGGCGAATGTGTCGAATCTTTGCTCTACCGGAACCCCTCGACGGGTAAAGTCTGCCGGTGTCTCGACGAGATCCCGTTCTTCGCCAAGCAGAAGCGCGTGCTCTTGGCGAGAAACCAAGCGGTCGATCCCATCCGGTTGTTCGACTACATCGCCCATGGCGGCTATGAGGCGCTGGTCAAAGCCCTGACGGAGTACACCCCTGAGGGCATCATCGACCAAGTCCGGCGCTCCGGTCTGCGGGGCCGGGGGGGGGCGGGGTTCCCCACGGCCGAGAAGTGGGAGGCAGCCCGCCAACGAGACGGTACCGACGGCAAGTATGTGGTGTGTAATGCGGACGAGGGCGATCCCGGTGCCTACATGGATCGCAGCATTCTCGAGGGCAATCCCCACTCCGTGATCGAAGGTATGATCATCGGCGGCCTCGCCATGGGCGCGACCGAGGGATTCGTCTTCGTGCGACACGAGTACCCCCTGGCCATCAAGCACCTGCTCATCGCGCTCAGGTTGGCACGGGAATTCGGATTACTCGGTGAGCACATCCTGGGCACCGGACTCGACTTCGACATCAACATCGTCAAGAGCGCCGGTGCATTCGTGTGTGGTGAAGAGACTGCCCTCATCCGCACCATCGAAGGTGCCGTCGGCGAGCCACGGCAGCGACCGCCGTTCCCAACCGATAAGGGCATCAACGGCAGACCCACCTGCATCAACAACGTGGAGACATGGGCCAACGTGCCCATCATCATGATCCAGGGCGGCGACGCCTACGCGCGGGTCGGAACCCCGACCAGCACTGGCACGAAGGTCTTCTCGGTCGTCGGCAAAATCAGAAACACGGGCCTGGTCGAGGTACCGATGGGAACCTCGATACGGGAGATCGTCTACGACATCGGCGGCGGACCGCCGGACGGTGGCCGGATCAAGGCCGTCCAGATCGGTGGACCGTCCGGCGGATGCATTCCGCATTGGCGCTTCGATCTCCCGATCGACTACGACAGCCTGAAGCAGGTCGGCGCCATCATGGGGTCGGGTGGCATGATCGTGATGGACGAGAGCACCTGCATGGTGGACGTGGCCAAGTACTTCATGGGCTTTCTCAAAGACGAGTCGTGCGGGAAGTGCTACCCGTGCCGCAAGGGCACCCAGCGGATGTGGGAAATCCTCGATGACATCACACAAGGGAAGGGTACACTCGCGCACCTGGACCTCCTCGAGGAGCTCGGCCAGACCGTGGCCGATGCCAGCATGTGCGGGCTGGGCCAATCGGCCGCCAACCCGGTCCACAGCACGCTGCGGTACTTCCGGGGCGAGTACGAGCGGCACGTGATCGACGGCGTGTGCGACGCCCACGTCTGCAAAGGGCTCACGGGCGCACCATGCCAATCGGCCTGTCCAGTCGGCACGGAGGCGTGGCGCTACGCGGCGCTCATCGCCCAGGGCGAGTACGAGGAGGCGTATCGAGTCATTCGGAAGTCGAATCCGTTCCCCTCCGTGTGCGCCCGGGTGTGTGACCACAAGTGCGAGCAGCATTGCCGACTTGGGACCACGGGACAGGATCCCGTGGCGCTCCGAGCCCTGAAACGGTTCATTACCGATCGCGTCGATCCGACCACGTACCGGCCCGAGCGGCACACCACCGCCGCCGTGCCGGGCAAGAAGATCGCGATCGTTGGGGCCGGCCCCGCGGGCCTGACTGCGGCGCACAACCTCTCGCTCAGAGGCTACCGGTCAACCGTCTTCGAGGCTGCGGACCATCCGGGAGGCATGCTCGTGCAGGGCATCCCCAGCTTTCGGCTGCCGCGGGAGGTCGTGCAACAGGAAATCGACGCGCTGATCGATGAGAACATCACGCTGCGTTGCGGTATGGCGTTGGGCCGGGGCTTCACGGTCGACAGTCTGTTCGAGGATGGCTACGACGCGGTATTCCTGGCCCTGGGTGCCCACGAGAGTTGGCGCATGAACATCCCGGGCGAGGATCTGACTGGCGTCCACGCCTCCATGGAGTTCCTGAAAGCCTGGAATATGCGCGGCGAATCCGTCGCGCACGGCAGGGTCGGAGTCATCGGTGGGGGCAACTCGGCTATCGATGCCGCCCGCGTGGCTCGGCGTCAGGAAGCAGTATCCGAGGTCACCATCTTCTACCGCCGCACACGCATGGAAATGCCCGCCTTCGCCGAGGAAATCGATGGAGCCCTCGAGGAAGGCGTCCAGCTGGAGTTGTTGGTGTCGCCCGTGGCCCTGGTCGGCGAGGACGGACACCTGACAGCGGCCGAGTTCGTCGTGAACGAGCTGGGTGAGATAGACATGAGCGGGCGGCGGACGCCGACCGCCAAGCCTGGATCTGAATACCGCGTGCCGCTCGACACCCTGATCGTCGCCATCAGTGAAGCGGCGAGCGATGTCGGAGCCGGGCACATCTCCGGCCTGGAGCTGAGAGATGGCATGGTGGCGGTCGATCGACGCACCCTTTGCACCGGACGGCCCGGGCTCTTCGCCGGTGGTGATGTAGCCTCGGGGCCAAACACAGTCATTGATGCCATCGCGGCCGGAAGACGGGCCGCCGACGTCATCGAGCGGTATCTCCAGGGACGAGACCTGGTGGCGCCCGCCGAGCCCCGCCTGCCGACGGTCTACATCGCACCGATGGTCGACCAGCCGGAAGACAGCGGCGACGCGCGGAGGGTTCTCGTGCCGGTCCGGTCGCCGGAACAGCGTCGGCACTCATTCGTCGAAGTCGAGGAAACGCTGACACCCGAGGATGCCATCCGGGAGGCCAGGCGGTGCCTGCGGTGCGACCTGGAGTTCACGAGCTGCCCGGAGGCTGAAGAGGCCTTCCGAGAGCCTGGCAGAAGCCATCGATGATTACGCTGACCATCAACGCGGTGACCGCGCGCGTGGAGGGTGGGACGACGCTGCTCGAGGCGGCGCAGTTCCTGGGGTTCCCGATCCCGACGCTTTGCCACATGGAAGGGCTGTCGCCCTACGGGGCGTGTCGCCTGTGCGTCGTGGAGATTGGCGAGGGAGCCAAGGCGAGATTGGTCAGCGCCTGCACCTACCCCGCCGAGGAGGGACTCGCGGTCCGCACCGCTTCGTCACGGGTGGTGAGAACCAGGAAGATGATTCTCGAGCTGTTGCTGGCATCCTGCCCGCAGTCGAAAACGATTCAGGATCTCGCGGCAGCTCACGATGTGCGACAGCAGCGGTTCCGACAGGAATACGAAGACTGCATCCTGTGCGGGCGCTGCGTCCGGATGTGCGAGGAGCAGATGATGGCCAAGGCCATCGGTTTCCGCGGACGGGGCGAGCAGCGCAGCATCGGCACCCCGTTCGACGCCAAATCCGACGTCTGCCGGTTGTGCGGCGGCTGCCTCTACGTGTGCCCGGTCTGTGAACTGCGGTGTACCTACACGGAGCCGGAGAAGCCGATCTGTGGCGGCTGCGCCAATCTGAGTCCTCCGTGCCTCGATGGGCACGAGTTTGATGACATGATGTGCTATATGAATCCCTGCGCCGCCTGCGAGATCGTGCACCGCCAAAGGGCGGACAAAACGTCTAAGGAGACCGGCGATGTCGCTGTCCAGAGTGAATAGGTCAGCAGCAACCCTCACCAAGAACCGAACGGACGGTTCGGTGTCCCCAATCTCGGGGATGTGCGTCACTTGCGTCGATGGTTGCATCGGCATGTGCGAGATCGGCAAGTCTGCCTTCCGCGGCCACGAAGTGATCTACCCGCAACCGTTCGGCGTCATTACCACCGCGTCCGAGAAGGACTACCCCGTCGATTACTCACACATCAACATCATGGGCGGTGTGGTGGGAGCGCAGGGCATCGAGGCCGACAGTGACCTGGCCGTGTTTCCCAATGTGAACCTCGAGGTGCGGTTCGGCCACGACCAGGGGATCAAGTTTCGGTATCCCTGGATCATTCCGGGCATCGGATCTACCGACGTGGCCAAGAACAACTGGGAGGGTCTGGCTATCGGCTCGGCCCTGGCCGGAACGGGACTGACGATTGGTGAGAACGTCGCAGGGATGGACCCTGCCTCGGTGATCGAGGGCGGACACGTCGTCGACACCGCGGATCTCAAGCGGCGCGTCAAGCTGTATCAGGAGCATCAGCGGGACGGCTACGGCGCCATCGTGGTGCAGACCAATGTCGAGGGCACGCGTCTGGGTGAGCACGAGTACGCGATCAACACCCTCGGGGTCGAATGCGTCGAGATCAAGTGGGGGCAGGGTGCCAAGAATATCGGCGGGGAAGTCAAGATCAAGGATCTCAAGAAAGCCCAGATGCTGCATGAGCGCGGCTACATCGTCCTCCCGAATCCCACGGACCCAGCGATCATCAAGGCGTTCAAGGCAGGCGCGTTCAAGGAGTTCGAGCGGCACTCTCGCGTCGGCATGGTAACCGAAGAGGCATTCGCGGAGCGAGTCGCATACCTGCGCCGCTTGGGCGCCAAGTACGTCTTCCTCAAGACTGGTGCCTATCGGCCCGCGGCGCTGGCGCAGGCACTGGCGTACGGGTCCAGGTACGGAATCGATCTCTTGACGGTGGACGGAGCCGGCGGTGGCACGGGCATGAGTCCCTGGCGTATGATGAACGAATGGGGTGTCCCGGTGGTCGAACTCCACTCACTGCTCTACCAGTATGCTGCGCGCCTGGCCGCCAAGGGCCAACCAGTCCCGGCACTGGCGCTGGCCGGCGGTTTCACCTTCGAGGACCAGATTTTCAAGGGCCTTGCCCTCGGGGCACCGTTCGTGAAGCTGATCGGCATGGCAAGGAGCCCTCTGGCGGCGGCCATGGTGGGGAAGACCATCGGGAAGGCCATCGATGCGGGGCAGATCCCCGTATACGTAGAGCGTTTTGGCCGCACCAGCGATGAGATCTTTGTCACCGCTCACACGCTGCGCGACGAGTTGGGTGACGACGAATTCGAGAGGCTCCCGACCGCCGCCATCGGTCTCTACACCTACTATGAGAGACTGGCCCAAGGCCTGCGGCAGCTCCTGGCGGGCAGCCGGAAGTTCTCGCTCGAGCACATGTCCCGGGACGATCTGGCCGCGCTCACGCCGTTGGCGGCACAGGTCACCGGTCTGCCCTATGTCATGGATGTGGACATGGGGCAGGTCGACGCGATCCTGGGCGTGTAGCCGGCAGACGTCTTGTGTTGGAACCGTTCCTCGGTACCCAGGGACCGACTACGTTTGTCGTCAGCCGAGCGACGGTGGGCCGGCTAGGGTTACGGAGCGGACACCGAGACTCCGTGATGCCTGGCGGACATCCATCGATCGGCGCCCAGGCTGGGCACCGAGCCGAGATGGAGCAGGGGGGACATGCAGACGACTGGGCGGTCGTTAAGGAGTTTCGAACTCTCACGCCGGATAGTGAATCTGGCGAACCAGGCGATCCCGCGAGTCGAGTTCCTGAGGGGTCTGTCGGACCTGCTGCTGCAGTACTCGGATTGCGATGCGCTCGAGATCCGGGTCCACGGCCAGGTGGAGTATCGGGTGCGGGCGAGCGCCAGGCCCGAGCGATCATTTCTCTTCGAACCCTCCAGCGCTGACGGACCGAGGGATGGCTCAAGGCCGCTGGTCGAGATAGACCGATCCGACCTCGGGCGGCTCGTGCGGGATGAACTCGAAAGGAAGCCGGCTCTCCCATCGCAGTGCTTTACGCCGTACGGCAGTTTCTGGACCGGGGATGTGGCTGAGACTGTGGGACCGTACTCGTCTCGGCAACCCGCCGAATCAGGCAGCTCCCACATCACCTCAATGGCGCTCGTTCCCTTCGTCATCGATGACAACAACTTCGGCATCCTGCAGCTTGAATGTG
Organism: uncultured Gemmatimonadales bacterium; assembly: GCA_963815325.1. Taxonomy (GTDB): domain Bacteria; phylum Gemmatimonadota; class Gemmatimonadetes; order Gemmatimonadales; family GWC2-71-9; genus JABDII01. The sequence goes on along the minus strand of CAWFGG010000002.1, from coordinate 280,255 downwards.
CGCAGCGGGATGCGTTTGCGCACGACACGATGGAGCTGTACGAGGCCCTGGTGGAGACAGTCGGGTTCGCGATCGCTGAGCGGCGGGCACGATCCGCACTGAGGGAGCGCGTCAAGGAGCTGACGTGCCTCTACCGCATCGCGCGGGTGATCGAGGAAAGCGGAGACAGTCCGGAGGCAGCTCTCAGTCGGATCGTCGAGGCGCTGCCGGCCGCGTGGCAGTATCCCGAATTGGCGGTGGCTCGAATTGTCCTCGACGAATCGGAGCACGTAACGGGCGATATCGAGGCGACATACGTACGGCAGGTTGCGAACATCGTCGTGAACGGGGCATGTCGTGGGACGATCGAGGTCGGATACGTCCAGGAGGTGCCATACGGCGTGAGGGAACCGTTCCTGCAAGAAGAGGAGCACCTGATCAACGCGGTCGCGAGGGAGATCGAGGGGTTTGTCAAGCGACGCCAAGCCTCCGCGGAACGATTACTGTTGGAGCAGCAACTTCGTCACGCCGACCGATTGGCCACCATCGGCCACTTGGCAGCGGGCGTCGCGCACGAGATCAACGAGCCGCTCGGCGGCATTCTGGGATTTGCACAGCTAGCCCGAAAGGGCTCCGCGGTGACGGAGAGCACCGCGAACGACCTGGATAGGATCATTGCCTCCTGTCTTCAGGCTCGGGAGATCGTCAACAAGTTGAAGCTCTTTGCCCGACAAGCGCCCATCCAAAAGACGTGGGTGTCGCTCGCCGACATCGTCCAAGATGCCTGCTCGTTGGTGAGGGGGCGGTGTGCGACTCAGGGCATCGATATCGTGACCGACTTCGATGCCGCGTTACCCACCGTGCCCGCGGATCCACTTCAGCTCAAGCAAGTACTCATTAACCTGGCCGTAAACGCGGTGCACGCAATGCCAGGCGGGGGCGTACTGACGATCGCAACGCGCCTGGACGGCAACACAGCCGTCATCGGGGTACAGGATACCGGCGTCGGGATGGCCGAGGACGTCCTGGCAAAGCTCTTCAGTCCGTTCTTCACGACCAAGGACGTTGGAGAAGGGACCGGGCTGGGTCTGTCTGTGGTACATGGAATCGTTACGGGCCATGGCGGCACAATCGACGTTGAGAGTAAGAGTGGCAACGGTGCCAAGTTCGTTGTGCGACTGCCACTCTCGGCCACACCGGGGGGCCGGGTGGGTCAGGAAACCAAGCCGTGAGCGGCCAGAAGGAACGGATCCTGGTCGTCGATGATTCACCCGACGCACGGGAGGTGCTCAGCCGTAACTTGATAGCGGAAGGCTATCACGTGATGACCGCGCCCGGCGTTGCGGAGGCCACCGGGATCCTCGAGGCGACACCCGTGGACCTCGTCATCACCGACCTCAAGATGCCCAAGGTCGGCGGGATTGATCTGATCAGGCACGTGCGCGCACGGTTCAAAGAAGTTGGGGTCATCATGATCACCGGCTATGCCTCCATCGAAACGGCCGTGACGGCGGTAAAGGAGGGAGCCGAGGACTATCTCGCCAAGCCGTTCACCGACTCCGAACTCCTTGCCGCGGTGCGCGACGCGCTTCAGAAGGCACGCTTTCGCCGCGCAGCGAACTCCTACGGCGGAACGGCACCAATCCATGCTGTTGGGCTGGTCGGCGAATCCGAGGCGATGCAACGGGTTTATGATGCGCTGGTGAAGGCCGCTTCTACGCCATCGACTGTGCTCATCACCGGCGAGAGTGGCACCGGGAAGGAGCTGGTGGCCAGAGGGATTCACTACCACGGATCACGGGCTCGGGCGCCCTTTGTGCCCATCAACTGCGGCGGTATTCCGGAAGGTTTGGTGGAGAGTGAGCTGTTTGGTCACGTGAGAGGCGCGTTTACAGGGGCCACGACCTCGCGGGCCGGCTTCTTCCAGGCGGCGGACGGCGGCACAGTCTTCCTGGACGAGATCAGTGAGACCAGCCTGGCCATGCAAGTCAAGCTCCTTCGAGTGCTTCAGGACAAGGAGATCCGTATGGTCGGTGGCACCCAGCAACTGAAGGTAGATGTGCGCGTCATTGCCGCCACCAACAAGAACCTGCTCGACCTGGTTCGCAGGCAGTTGTTCCGTGAGGACCTGTATTTCCGAGTCAACGTGATCCCGATCGACGTTCCGCCCTTGAGGGACCGGGACGACGACGCCATCCTCCTCGCGCGACACTTCGTCCTCAAGTACTCCGACGAGTTGGGCAGGGCACCACCGCAGTTCTCTGACGGCGTGCTGGATGCGTTCCGTCGCTATCATTGGCCGGGAAACGTGCGCGAATTGGAAAACGTGATTCACCGGCTCCTGGTCATGAGCGAAGGCGGTGTCGTAGATATCCCCGACTTACCGGCAGTGATGCGCTACTCGGTCGGGAGCGGCGTCGGCCGGAACTGCACGCTGGCCGAAATCGAGGCCGAGCACGTGCGCAATGTCCTGGCAAGCGTGGACGGCAACAAGACGCGGGCCGCTGAGATTCTCGGCATCGATCGCAAGACCTTGCGAGAGAAACTGAAGCGCGATTCGATCGGCTGAGAAGCCCGAGGGTGAACCTCCTGGTCGTGGCGAGTTCCGTGTCGTGAAGCCACGTTGTACGCCATGGCTGAACACGATTGCGCTGACCTGAGCCGGTCCGGGTCCGGTCCTTGCTGGACTCCCAACCGCAGGTCGCTGTTCGACGAGAGCGTCTTCCTGCAGTGCGACGGGAAGACCTTCTATGGCTTGGCAGTCTCGCAGTTTGACCTGTCCCGTTTGCATATGGTGGGCCGCGAGGAGACCCTATTCCACCCTCGCCAATCGCCCGGGCTCGAGGGGTAGTGGCTGCTCTTGGGCGAGGGCGCCGGTTGCCGGCGCGAGGAGGAGAACGGCAAAGAGATATATGCATCGCATCGGTGCCTCCCGAGTGAGACACACCGAAAGTCGGGCTGCAACGTCAAGTGACGGTCAAGCGAGACCGACCCCGCGGGATCGTGATCCTGGACCAGCCTTGCGGACTCCTCTGCCCCTTTTCAAGTTCTGGATCTGATGAATCGTCCCCCTTTTGCCACCACTCTTCGAGTCACGATTCCATGATGCTTCGACCAGTCACACTCGGCCAGGACCCCGCGCTGGATGACGCCGACGCCCAACGGCCCAAAGGCCTGCCCGATAAGCCGGAACGACAGGCCCAGCTCCAGGCGCTCCACCAGCGCATGATCGAGCTGCAGCGGCGGCTCTTCGCGGAGCGGAAGCAGGCCCTCCTCGTCGTGCTCCAGGCGCGCGATGCCGGTGGCAAGGACGGCACCATCCGCCGGGTGTTCGGCACGCTCAACCCGCAGGGATGCCGCGTCACCGGCTACGGCAAGCCGACCACCCGCGAGCTCCAGCAGGATTATCTCTGGCGGATCCACAGTGAGGTCCCGGGCCGCGGCATGATCGGGATCTTCAATCGCTCGCACTATGAGGACGTGCTGGTGGTCCGGGTGCTGGATCTGGTGCCCGAGAAGGTCTGGCGGAAGCGCTACGAGCAGATCAACGACTTCGAGCGGATGCTGAGTGAGAGTGACGTCACCATCCTCAAGTTCTTCCTGCACGTCTCCAAAGACGAGCAGCGCCAACGGCTGCTCCGGCGGCTCAAGGACCCAAAGCGGAACTGGAAGTTCAATCCCGATGACCTCACCGCGCGGAATGACTGGGACGATTACACCGAGGCCTATCGCGAGGCGTTGGCCACGTGCAGCACCGACTGGGCGCCGTGGTACGTGGTACCGGCGGACAGCAAATCCGCCCGCGACCTGCTCGTGGCTGAGGTGGTAGTGGATGCGCTCGAGAGAATGAATCCGGAATTTCCGACGGCCGACCCTGGAGTGCAGCGCTACGCGTCCGCGCTCGATTCCACGAAGGGCTAGAACACCCCGCTCGGGCCGACGATGATGTAGGTCAGGGAATTCCCGTTCAGGTACCACGGGTTGGTGGTACCGAGGTTTCGCTTGACCGAAGCGAGCAACTTGGCGTCGGCCGTCGACATGGTGATCCCGACGAGGAATGCGACTCCGCCCCCACCGGTCAAATTATCCCAATCGAGGGTGTAATCCGGGCCGGCAAAGGTAAAGCCGGGGAGGTAGGGCACGAGCGGCGGCGGTGCCACGCCGGGGCCCATGTCCGGTGGCCACATTTGGTAGTCCGCCCAGTAGTTAAACGCCCCAACCCGTACCGCGTGGATTTCGCTCGCGACCTTCACGGCATACGCCTGGCGCTTCAGGTCGATGTACTTGAGGATGGCCATACTGCTCAACAACCCGATGATGATCATCACCATCAGGATTTCGATGAACGTAAAGCCTCGACGTCGCTTCATGGCCTACCTCGCGCGGCCAGTACCTCGAAACTGTCACCCAGAAAGTCGCGGAAGACGTCGGTCGAGCGCAACGTGAGTTCCACCGAGTCGATGGTCCCGTGGAGCGCAAAGGCGTTGCCTTCGAGCGGCTCGAGCCAGGTGCCTTCTGCCGCAGCGTGGGCCTCGCTCAATGTCGCGGGCAATCGTCCATATTGCGCCACGAAAGTCTCGACTCGCATGGCCTGGGTGTACATGACGATGCGCAGATTGGCTTCCTGAACCGCCGGGGGATCCGACGGCAAGGGAGGAGTCTGAAGCCACGCGGGACGGGTGAGCAGGGCATAGAGCGAAAAGGCTACCGTTAGTGCAAGGACCCCGGGCAAGACTCGACGCCGGCGGCGATGCTTCGGTTCGCGGTTACGGGCGTGCTGAAGCTCGGCCTCGGATTCGAGCGCGTTCTGCGCCGCATCGAGCAACGCCTCCTTGGTATCCATGGCGCGTCGGCCGTATCCCTTCCGCCGTTCATCAGGCATGCGGGGGCGTCTCCCTGCAGGTCACCGGCCCTACGTGGGGCCCAAAGGGGTCAACCCGGGCAGGAGGTATGCCATACCTCCCCGGGGCTGGATACCCGAGAATGCCCCCCTGGGGTCGCCGTTGGAGGACTCCCGGCGCCCGAGACCTGGCAATCTGCCACATCACCCCGACCGCGTGGCCGGCCCTAGGCGTCGAGCCGCTCGCCCGCGAGAACTCGGGCGACTTGCTCGGGAAAGTCGCGGACGCTGATCGGCTTGGTAATGTAGCCGTCGAACCCAGCAGTCAGCGCCCGCTCGCGATCGCCGGCCATGGCATGCGCGGTGAGGGCGATGACCCGTGTGGCCGCATGGGCCGAGTTGCGGATATCCTCGAGAAGGGCGTAGCCATCGCGCTCGGGGAGCTGAATGTCCATGAGGACCAAGTCCGGACGCTCCCGCTCCAAGGCCGCCATGAGCCCCTCGCCGTTCTCGAGGCCCGTCAGCGCATGGCCCTTGAGCCGGAGCAGGGTCTGGATGAGCTTCATGTTGTCGGGGTTGTCTTCCACGATTACAATCGTCGCCATCAGGAATGCTCCCTCGCTGTGTGCGCCTGAGCGCCGTGCGCCAACAATACGCCAAAACCGCGCCAAGCGCACCTCCCTGCCCGCGTTGAGAAAGCGTTGTCCACCGCGTAGAATTCGCTGCTAACCGCCATCCTTCCGTCCCGACCGGCGAGTCCTCTGGTGCGTCCAGCTACGTTGGCAGTCATCGGCCTCGAGGCGATCGGCGTTTCGCTCGCCCGGCAGGCCCGCCGTGCGGGGGTCCCCCGGGTCATAGGGTATTCACCGATACCGGCGACGGCGGTACGCGCGCTCAAAGCCGAGGCCATTTCAGATATGGCCCTCTCGCCGGAACAGGCGGTCCGCGACGCCAATCTCATCGTGATTGCAGCCCGATCGAGCGACACGATTCGCCTCGTCGCGTCACTCGCGGCCCACGCACCGCCCGATGCCTTTCTGACCGATGTCGGGAGCGTCAAGGGTCCCGTCTGTCGAGCGGCGACCGGCCACGGGCTCACCGAGCGGTTTGCCGGGTCGCATCCGCTGCCGCGAGCCGGTGAGCACGCCACCGATCGCTTTCGCCACGCCGTGGTGTACGTGTGCCCCACGGATCCCATGAGGGGAGAGCCGGCGGCCCGGCAGATCATGCACTTCTGGTCCGAGGTGATGGAGGCGGCGCCGGTTTTGATCGAGGCCGAACGCCATGACCAGCAGATTGCCTGGACCCGCCACCTGCCGCAGGCCGTCTCCAGTGTCCTCGCCAAGACGCTGGCGGAGCGTCGCCTGGGAGGAGTCTCGTTCGGGTCCGGAGCGCGGGACGCAACGCGCCTCGCCGCGAGCAGCCCGGAGGAATGGGCCGATCTCCTCATGGAGAACGCCGAGCCGGTGCTGGAAGCGCTGACGAATACTGAACACGAGCTCTCCGCTCTCAAGGCGCTGCTCGAGGCGCGAGATGCGGAAAAGCTTCGGGACTATCTCCAACGAGCGGCCGACTTCCGGCGCGGTCTCGCCTGATGAGAGTCAGTGGACGGGTGCAGGTCCCAGGTGACAAGAGTATCACCCACCGGGCGCTGCTCTTGGCCGCCCTCGCGCGCGGAACGAGCAGTATTACCGGCGCCCTCACCTCGCATGACGCGCGCTCGACCGCGGCCGTGCTCCGGAGGCTCGGCGTCGGCGTGTCGCCGCTCAGGGCGGGCGCCCGGACGCTAGTCCGCGGGTCGGGACGGTTACGTGAGCCCGATCGCCCGCTCGATTGCGGCAACTCGGGGACTACCGCGCGCCTCCTGCTTGGCGTCCTCGCGGCGCACGCGTTTCGAGCGACCCTGACCGGCGACCGCTCGCTCCGCGCCCGCCCGATGCGCCGGGTGACGGCCCCCCTTACGCAAATGGGGGCCACGTTCAGCGAGCAGAACGGCGACGGATTGCCGCTCACCGTCGAAGGCGGCCCACTGGCCCCCATCACCTATCGATTGCCGGTGTCCAGCGCGCAGATCAAAGGGGCGTTACTCTTGGCCGGCTTGGCGGGAGGCGTGGCGGTCGAACTGATCGAGCCCAACGGGCGCTCTCGCGACCATACCGAGCGTCTGCTCCGCGGGCTCGGCTTTGCCGTCGGCCAGCACGGCGACGCGATCCGTTTCGATCCCGCGGGACGCGTCGAGCCGTTCGACCTGTTCGTGCCCGGGGACTTCTCCTCCGCAGCGTTTCTCATGGGGGCGGCACTCCTGGCGGAAAGTGGAGAGCTGACACTCAACGGGGTGGGTCTCAACCCGACGCGGACCGGCTTTTTGGACGTGGTCCGTCGGATGGGAGGAAGGATGGAGTCGGACGGTGTTACCGAGGCGCTCGGCGAGCCGCTCGGAACACTCGTGGTGCACCCGTCTCGGTTGCGCGCGACCGAGGTCGTCGCGACGGAGATCCCGGGCTTGATCGACGAAGTACCCATGCTGGCGGTCTTGGCCGCGCGGGCGGAAGGGACGTCGGTATTTCGTGAAGTCGGGGAGCTCAGAGTCAAGGAGAGCAATCGCTTGGAACTCGTGGCGGAGAATCTGAGGGCGGTCGGCATGGACGCCGAGGTGTCGGGCGACGACCTCCACGTGACCGGGCGAGATGCACCGCCGGTGGGACGGGTCCGGACCGCCGGTGACCACCGGCTCGCGATGGCCTTTGCCGTGCTTGGGACGCTCCCGGGCGCGCGCGTGGACATCGACGATCTCCGATCGGCCGATGTGAGCTTCCCGCACTTCGAAGATGTGCTCGCTTCCATTACCGTGGACCGCGCACATGGGTAGCCGGATCGTCGCGATCGACGGCCCATCGGCCGCTGGAAAGTCGACCACGGCGCGGGCTGCTGCCAAGGCGCTGGGATTCCTGCACCTGGACTCCGGGGCACTGTATCGCGGGGTTACCCTGGTGGCGATCGGAGCCGAGTCCGACAACAAGCGGCAACCGCGGGATGTCGATCCGATGGCCCTGGTGCAGGAGCTGGACCGACGGGGGCTCACCATGCGGGTCAACGGACCCAAGTTCAGTGTGTACCTGGACGGCCGTTTGGTGGATGGCCCGATCCGGAGCCATGAGGTCACGCAATCGGTGTCGGAGGTGGCGGCGATCCCGCCGGTCAGAACCTGGGTCACGGCCCGGGTCCGAGAGCTGGCGGTTGACCAGTCGGTGGTGGTGGACGGCCGGGACATCGGTTCCGTGGTGTTTCCCGATGCCGGCCTCAAGATCTTCCTCACAGCCTCTCCGGCGACCCGGGCCAGGCGCCGCCTGCTTCAGCGTGGCGAGGGGGTATCGCGGGAGGGGGTGGAGCGGGAGGCCGACGCGCTGGTAGCCCGCGACTCGGCCGATGCGAGCCGCGACGTCGCCCCGCTGGTCCAGCCGCCCGACGCCGTCCCCGTGGACGGCACCCGGCTGAGCTTCGACGAGCAGGTGGAGGTCATCGCCGGCCATGCCCGGCGCGTGTTCGGGCTCCCCCCGGACGGAAGCGGTCCGGGTGCTTGCTAAGTCTCGATTTGCCCGTTAGTTATTCTGGTTACCTCGATGTCGGCACTCCGGTCGGCTCGAGCCTGTCACCTTTCCCCGAAGGCAGTCCGCTTCGGGACGAAGTCCGGGACACACCAATGATGGTAAACCAAACCACCCCCACACCCGACATTGACGCGCTCGCGAAGACCGAGCGCATTCCCACCCCCGGCGCCACAGCGCCGCTCACCCGCGTGCGGTCCGATCTGTACGATGAGGAGTACAGCGATCAGGACTACGAGACGATGCTCGCCATGTATGAAGGAACCATGGCGTCTATCGCGGAAGGTGAGATCGTCAAGTCGAAGGTTCTGCGCGTAACGGACAACGCCGTCATCCTCGACCTGGGGTTCAAGTCGGAAGGGTCGGTTGCCCTCGAGGAGTTCAAGGACGCCGCGTCGCTTCAGGAAGGCGATGAAGTCGAGGTCTTCCTCGAGAGCCTCGAGGATCAAGACGGTGCGGTGGTGCTGTCGAAGAAGAAGGCCGACTTCATGCGCGTCTGGGAGAAGATCCGAGAGGCCCACGAAGCGGATGAGCCGGTTGAGGGCACCTTGATGAAGAAGATCAAGGGCGGGGTGGTGGTCAACCTGATGGGGGTCGATGCCTTCCTGCCGGGCAGCCAGATCGCGCTCCGGCGGGTTCCCAACATCGACGAGCTGCTTGGCCAGTCCTATCAATTCAAGATCATCAAGCTCAACAAGCGGCGCCGCAACATCGTCGTCAGCCGCCGTGTGATTCTCGAACACGAACGCGCCCACAAGCGCGAGTACCTCATGAAGGAGCTGGAGGTCGGCCAGGTCCGGAAGGGTGTCGTCAAGAACATCACGGACTTCGGTGCGTTCATCGACCTCGGTGGCGTCGACGGCCTGCTGCACATTACCGACATGTCGTACGGCCGCGTGGCCCACCCGAGCGAGTTGGTGCAGATCGGCTCCGAGGTCGACGTCAAGATCCTCGATATCGACTGGAACCGCGAGCGGATCAGCCTGGGCATGAAGCAGCTCCAGGACTACCCGTGGAAGGACGTCGCCCAGAAGTATCCGGTCGGCACGCGGGTCCAGGGCAAAGTGGTGTCGATCACCAACTACGGCGCCTTCGTCGAACTGGAGCCCGGGATCGAGGGCTTGGTTCACATTTCCGAAATGAGCTGGACCCGCAACGTCCGCCATCCGTCGAAGATCGTGAGCATTGGCGAGACGATCGAAGCCGTGGTGCTCAAGGTCGATGAGAGCGAGGAGAAGATCTCGCTCGGCATGAAGCAGACCGAGCAGGACCCCTGGATGGTCCTGCCGCTCAAGTATCCGGTCGGCACCAAGATCAGTGGCAAAGTGCGGAACCTGACCAGCTTCGGTGCCTTCGTGGAAATCGAGCCCGGCATCGACGGACTGATCCACATTTCCGATATGTCCTGGACGAAGCGAGTCCAGCATCCGTCGGAGATCGTCAAGAAGAACGACTCGGTCGACGTCGTCGTCCTCAACATCGATCCCGATGCCAAGCGGATATCGCTGGGGCTGAAGCAGGCGGAGGACGATCCGTGGCTCAAGATCGGCGAGACCCTCCCGATCGGTACCGAGATGCGGGCCCGGGCAGTCCGGCTGATGGACAAGGGCGTCGTGGTGGATCTCGGCGACGACCTCGAAGGCTTTGTGCCGATGTCTCAGCTCGGTGTTCCGGACATCCAAATCCCCGGGGACGCGGTGCAGGAAGGCCAGCCGGTCGACGTGAAGGTCCTCGAGGTCGATCCCATCCACCATCGGATCGTCGTCGCAGTGGTGGCATATCCGGATGAACCGTTCGAGCCGTTGCCGCCCCGAGTGCCATACGTCGAGGACGAGGACACGGGCGACGAGGACGCCGACGAACCAGTTTTGAAGCCGGTAAGTGCCGCCGCCGATGAGCCCGCGGTAGAGGCAGCCGCCGAGCCCGCACCCGCACCCGAACCCGAGGCCGAGTCGGCCCCGGCGGGCGAACCAGAGGAGCCGGAGGCGAAGCCCGAATAGGGCGCGTTCCGATCCACGATCAGGGGCCCCTCGATGGGGCCCCTTTTCCTTTGCCCCGGGCGCATTCGCGCGTCTCACCTGCCGTGCTCGTGGCTGTTATATTGGGCCCACCATGGCAACCCCACGCAAACTGCTCGAGGATCTCCATCACCGTCAGGCCCAAGCGGAATTGGGCGGCGGCGAAGCGCGAATTGCCAAACAGCACGGGAAAGGCAAGCTGACGGCGCGCGAACGGCTCGACCTCCTGCTCGACGAGGGAAGCTTCATCGAGCTGGACCGCTTCGTTACCCACCGGGCAACGGATTTCGATCTGGCCAATGAGAAGTACTTGGGCGACGGCGTCGTCACCGGCTCGGGGATGATTGACGGCCGACTGGTGTACGTGTTCTCCCAGGACTTCACCGTGTTCGGCGGGTCGCTCTCGGAGGCGCACGCGGAAAAGATCTGTAAGGTGATGGATCTCGCCATGCGAAACGGCGCGCCCGTCATCGGGCTGAATGACTCGGGCGGCGCCCGGATCCAGGAAGGCGTGGTCTCGCTCGGCGGCTATGCCGACATCTTCTTGCGCAATACGCTGGCCTCTGGTGTGGTGCCCCAGATTTCAGCCATCCTCGGCCCATGCGCCGGTGGCGCCGTCTACAGCCCCGCCATCACCGATTTCGTCCATATGGTCCGCGGCGTGAGCTACATGTTCGTTACCGGCCCGAACGTGGTGAAGACGGTGACCCACGAGGAGGTGACGTTCGAGGACTTGGGAGGCGCCGACATTCACGGCTCAACGTCCGGCGTGGCGCACTTCGTTTCGGATAGCGAACCGGAATGTCTCGCTGCGATCCGGGATCTCGTGAGCTACCTGCCCAGCAACAACCTCGACGAGCCGCCCATCCACACGACAGCGGATCCCGTGGATCGCCGCGAAGAGTCCTTGCTCGATCTGATTCCCGACAATCCCAACCAGCCGTACGACATGCACCAGGTGATCACCGCGGTGGTCGACGACGGCAAATTCCTCGAAGTGCATCAGGGATACGCCGGCAACATCCTCGTGGGATTTGCCCGACTCGGGGGTCGGTCGGTGGGTGTGGTGGCGAACCAGCCCGCCGTGCTTGCCGGAGTGCTCGACATCAACGCGTCGCTCAAAGGCGCCCGGTTCATTCGCTGCTGTGATGCCTTCAACATTCCGCTCGTCACCTTTGAAGACGTGCCCGGGTTCCTGCCGGGGGTAGGTCAGGAACATGGCGGCATCATCAAACACGGTGCCAAGTTGCTCTACGCGTACTGTGAGGCGACGGTGCCGAAGCTTACGGTGATCACGCGCAAGGCCTACGGCGGGGCCTACGACGTGATGAGCTCGAAACACATCCGAGGCGACCTCAACCTGGGGTGGCCGACCGCCGAGATCGCGGTCATGGGCCCCAAGGGGGCGGTCGAGATTCTGTTCAAGGACGAGATCGGGAGCGCCAAGGACCCCGCCGCCGAGACCGACCGGCGGATCGCCGAATACAAGGAGCGCTTCGCCAATCCGTACCTGGCGGCGGCGCGGGGGTATCTGGACGACGTCATCGATCCGCGGGAGACGAGACCCCGGCTCATCGCCGGCCTGCGGCGGCTCGTGACCAAGCGAGACAAGAACCCTCCGAAGAAGCACGGCAATCTCCCCCTGTGAAGGCCTCCAGGTCTGGGACGTCCCCCTGGCCAACCAGAGGAAAACGACGCATCTTATATGGTTGATCCCACCTCGGGGCCGCATGGCATGATGACCGGCGACCGGAAGGACCGTAACGCGTTCCCATGGCAGGCTTTGGCCATGGCCGGCACCCTGGTGCTGGCCGGGGCCGGCAGCGCCGATGCCCAGGGAGCGGTGGACCCCAACGTGGTCCCCCGGGCCACGGCGCTGGTACGGGAAGGACGCCGGATGGATGCGACGGAACTCCTGGGCCGCTATCTGGCCACCGCACCGGGAGACGGGCGCGCCTGGTTTCATCTGGGTCGGCTCTACCTGCTCGGGTCGCGCGACTGGCACGTGACGGGACACACGGGGGAACCGTCCGGTCTGCTGCTGCTCGATCTCTCCGCCGTTGCGCTCGATCAAGCGCTCCAACTCAACATCGACTCGAGCATCGTGTTCCGCGGCATGGTCGACATGGATCGCGACCTCATCGCGCTGGAGCGTGATGGGTGGGCGGTGGTGCGCGATCGCCGCCCGGCGATGGAGCGCTTCCGGATGCCCGATTACTTGCTGGAACTTGGCGTCAATCTCCTGGGATCGTGTCCGGCGAATGGCGTGATCGTGACCGGCAGCGACCTCGAGACCGTCGCCGTGTGGTACGCCTCGGTCGAGCGTGGCGTCCGCAAGGATGTCTTGCCGTTGGTGCCCAAGTTGTACGCGACAGACTCGTTGTACCGGAATCAGATGGCTGCGGCGTTCGACGTCGACCGCTCGTGGCCGGTGCAACGGGCGCTGGTCAAGGTGGCGGAGCGTCGGCCCCTGTGCCTGACGCCGTTCGCCGACCGGGCCGCGGCACCGCTCCCGGAGTGGCGGCCGATGCGCCTGGTGATCGCCGGTGGTGCGCACGTCACCCTCACCGATGATGTCCTCACGGTGACCAGTCTGTTGCGCGAACTCAGGAATCATGGCTCGGTCTGGAGTGAAGGCGCGCGCGCCATCTATGCCCAGGCCGCCAAGGAGAACATCCTCCTCTGCCGCGGGATCGTCGCCGTCCTAGGAGAGCCCTTACCTCCCGCATGCGGCCAATAAGCCGCATCCTCATCGCCAATCGCGGCGAGATCGCCCGTCGCATCATCCGCGCATGTCATGAAGAAGGCCTGGAAGCGGTCGCCGTGTATTCCGACGCCGACCGGAACAGCCTGCATGTGCGCGCCGCCGATTTCGCGGTACCCATTGGCCCCGCCGCCCCGGCCGAGAGCTACCTCCGGATCGATCGACTGATCGAGGCCGCACGCCAAAGCGGAGCCCAGGCCATCCATCCCGGCTATGGATTCTTGGCCGAGCGCGCCGCGTTCGCCCAGGCGGTCCTGGACGCGGGCCTCGGCTTCGTCGGGCCGGGCCCGGAAGCCATGCGGGCGCTCGGCGACAAGACCGAGGCGCGCCGGCGAATGGCCGAGGCCGGCGTGCCGATCGTGCCGGGCACCACCGAACCCATCACCAGCGCGGCCCAGGCGGAGCAGGTGGCCCAATCGCTGGGTTATCCGGTCATGGTCAAGGCGGCGGCCGGGGGTGGCGGGAAAGGCATGCGGGTGGTGGGATCGGCCCGGGAGCTGCCCGGTGCCATCGAGACCGCGCGCTCGGAAGCGCGCAAAGCCTTTGGCGACGATACGACCTACCTGGAGAAGTTCATCGTCCGGCCGCGCCACGTCGAAGTGCAGATCCTCGCCGACGGTGAGCGCACGATTCACCTCGGCGAGCGGGAGTGCTCTATCCAACGCCGGCACCAGAAGCTGGTGGAGGAATCGCCGTCGGTTGCCGTATCGGCCGAGCTGCGCGAGCGCATGGGACAGGCGGGCGTGGCCGCGGCGCGGGCGGTCGGGTATGTCGGGGCCGGCACGTGCGAGTTCCTCCTGGCGGACGATGGGTCGTTCTACTTCCTCGAGATGAATACTCGCATCCAGGTGGAACACCCGGTGACGGAACTCGTCCTCGGGGTCGATTTGGTGCGGGAGCAGCTCCGCATCGTGCGAGGGCTCCCGATGACGCCCACCGACGGGCCGCATGTGCCGAGGGGGTGGGCCATCGAGTGCCGGATCACGTCGGAAGATCCGTCCCACGGGTTCCTGCCGTCGACCGGACGCATTCGGTTTCTCCGGGCGCCGTCGGGACCCGGAGTGCGCTGGGACGGCGGTGTCGAGACCGGCGACGAGGTGACTCTCTACTACGATTCTCTCCTTGGCAAACTCATTGTCTGGGCCCCCGACCGGCCTCAGGCGATTCGGCGCATGCAGCGCGCCCTGAATGAACTCGTGGTGCTCGGAGTGGGGACCAATCAGGGCTTCCACCGGAGCCTCTTCGCCGACCCGGCATTTCAGGCCGGCGAGATCGACATTCAATTCCTCGACCGCCGTCCCGACCTGCTCACGCCGCCGCACGATCCCGAACTGATGGTGGTCATTGCCGTGGCGGCGGCTTTGGCCGAAGACGAGGCCCGGCGCTCCTGGGCGCCGACCGTGTCCGGCGGCGAGACCAAGGCCGCCCCATCTGCCTGGACCCACGCGGCTCGTCGGGATGCCCTCCGATGATGGAAACCGAAGCCAATCCTACCCCACTCAACACGGCCGAGGTCGAGCCGGTCGAGATTCTCCGCCTGGCCGCAGGGGGCGACGGGGTTGGGCGCTGGGGAGATGGGCGGGCCGTGTTTGTGCCGCGGACGGCTCCAGGCGACGTGGTCGAGGTCGTGGCTCATCGAGTCTACCGGCGGCGCATCGCCGGCCGCTTGCGGCGCGTCATCTCCGCCGGAGCGGGTCGGGTGAGCCCGCGATGCGCGCATTACGACGGTGACGGCTGCGGCGGCTGCCAGTTGCAGCACGTCGATCTCCCGGTTCAGCACCAGGCAAAGAGCGCCATGGTGGGCGATGCCCTGCGCCGTATCGGCAAGATCGACTGGCCGGATCCGGAGGTCGTGTCGGACGGCGCACCTTGGGCCTACCGCAACAAGATCACGCTGGCGCGGACGGCGTCGGGGGACGGATTCGGCTTTCACCGCTGGGATCGTCCCGATCAGGTGTTCAGGCTCCGTCGCTGCGAGATCGCCGCGGCCGACCTCACTGCGCTCTGGACCACGATCCTGCAGCATCTGGCTGCGATTCCGCCGGACGTCGACCGGATGGTGCTGCGGCTCGACCGCGACGGGGCCCGCCACGTCGTGGCGTCCGCTCCGGGAAGTGGCGACTGGGCGGAGGCGGCTCAGCTGGCGTCGGCGCTCGAGGCCGACGGCCTTCCGACCAGCGTGTGGTACCAGCCGGCTGGTGGATCTGTGCGGCTGCTCGCCGGGCCGGGCAGCGATCATCGGGCAACGGTATTCGAGCAGGTCAACTCGACGATGGGTGCCCAGGTCCGGCGGGACGCGATAGCCGAGCTCGGGTCCGTGACGGGCCAGCATGTATGGGATCTCTACGCCGGGGTGGGGGACGCAAGCCGCCTCCTGGCCGAAGCCGGCGCCACGGTCGAGGCGGTCG
This sequence comes from uncultured Gemmatimonadales bacterium, assembly GCA_963815325.1. Classification (GTDB taxonomy): domain Bacteria; phylum Gemmatimonadota; class Gemmatimonadetes; order Gemmatimonadales; family GWC2-71-9; genus JABDII01. The sequence goes on along the minus strand of CAWFGG010000002.1, from coordinate 264,641 downwards.
AGCGCGATCCGCTCGCAGGCGAGGCCAGGCAAGCGGCGGGCGGCCTGCCGATCACGTGGTACCAAGGTGAGGTCGAGTCCATGCTCACCGTGCTCAGGCCGAGTGACCAGGTCCTGGTGAACCCGCCGAGAACGGGGCTCAGCCGCGTGGCGAGCGGGCGATTGGCGGATCGCGGCCCGAGGCGGATCGTCTATGTGTCGTGTGATCCCGCCACCCTGGCGCGGGACCTCGGCCACCTCGTGGCTTGCGGCGCCGGCTATCGGGTGACCCATGTGCGGGCCTACGACCTCTTCCCCCAGACGGCCCACGTCGAGACCGTGGCCCGGGTCGATCGTCCATGAAGTACTATGTGACGGTTGGCGACCGCGAGATCGTGGTCGAAGTCGATGGCAAGACCGTCTCGGTCGACGGCCGCATCGCCCAGGCCGAACTCACTGTGGTGCCGGGGACGCCGTTGCGCCAGCTGTTCTTCGACGGCCGATGTTTCGTCCTGTCGGTGTCGGGAGGGGGCAGGGGTGTCTGGGTGATGGGCCGCCACGGTGAGGTGTGGGAGTCGGAGGCGCTCGACGAGCGCACCCGGCACATTCGGACCCTGACGGGTACGGGTCAGGCCCGCCGCGGGGGCGGCACGATCCGGGCACCCATGCCGGGGCTGGTGGTTCGGGTACTGGTGGAGCCTGGACAGGCCGTGGAGGAGGGGGCCGGGGTGGTGGTGCTCGAGGCCATGAAGATGGAGAACGAGCTCCGGGCGGAGGGCCCGGGGGTGGTCCGGGCGGTGCGGGTGGAGGCGGGGATGGCCGTGGAGAAGGGGGAAGTCCTGGTCGAGCTGGTGGAGGCTGCCGATGGGCCGGCCGGGCCCGCTTGACCCTGCGGCGTTCAGGCGGCTATCTTATCGGTCTGTCTTGGTTTACCTCTTTTCGACCGAGGGCTGGAAAGCGTGAGTAAGACCTTTACCGCAACACCTGGTGACATAACTCATCAGTGGCGTGTGGTCGATGCGAAGGACGTTCCGTTGGGGCGGCTCGCATCGGTCGTCGCGCAGCTGATCCGGGGCAAGCACAAGCCCACCTTCACCCCGCACATGGACGGGGGCGATTTCGTCGTGGTGGTGAATGCGGAGAAGGTGCGGCTGTCAGGGCGGAAGCTCGATCAGAAGCGGTACTTCTCTCACAGCGGGTACATGGGGAACGAGAAGCACACGCCGGTCCGGAGCGTGCTCGCGAAACACCCGGAGCGCGTGATCGAGCGGGCGGTGTTCGGGATGTTGCCCAAGACGTCGCTGGCCAAGCAGCATTTGCGCAAGAAACTCAAGGTGTATGCCGGGACCGAGCACCCGCATCAGGCGCAGCAGCCGGTGCCGTTTCCCATTCAGACTAGCCAGGTACGCTCATGACGGCAGCGGGAACTGAAGAATTTCGGTGGCAAGCGGTCGGGCGACGGAAGACCAGCGTCGCGCGGGTCTATTTGACGCCGGGCACCGGCAAGTGGGATGTCAACGGGCGCACGCTCGGCGACTACTTCCCGCGATCCTCGTTGGTCCAGCACATTCAGCAGTCGTTTGCGGCCACGGACACGTTGGGGGCGTTTGACGTCAAGGCCCATGTCGAGGGCGGCGGGGCCTCGGGCCAGGCCGGCGCCATGCGACTGGGCATCGCGCGCGCCTTGCTGCGTGCGGATGGCACGCACCGGGCCAAGCTCAGGGCGGCCGGGTTGTTGACGCGCGACGCCCGCATGGTGGAGCGAAAGAAGCCCGGTCAGCCGGGAGCGCGGAAGCGCTTCCAATTCTCGAAGCGGTAGCGGCGAAGCGGCGGGACACCGCCGCCTCGCACCACACACATCGCGGGATTCCGATCGGGGTGCCCTCGCGGGGGTCGGATCGGAGCGCGAACGCGGTGGCGGACGAACCCTAATTCAGACGGGAACAGCAGACACGCATGACACAGCCGCAGTTGCAAGACCTCCTCGAAGCCGGTGTGCATTTCGGGCACCAGACTCGTCGCTGGAATCCCAAGATGCGCCGGTTCATCTTCGCGGAACGTTCCGGCATTTACATCATCGATCTCCAGAAGACGCTCCGGCAGGTCAAGGCGGCGCAGGAGCTTCTCGAGAACGTGGTCATGCGTGGCGACGGGGTGCTGTTCGTCTGTACCAAGCGCCAGCTCAAGGGCGTGGTCGAGGCGTCCGCCCGCGACGCCGGGGCCTATTGGGTCACCGAGCGGTGGCTGGGCGGTACGCTGACCAATTTCCAGACGATCAAGCGGCAAATCCACCGGCTGCGCGTGCTGGAGCAAGGCGCGGCGGAAGGGGAATTCGAGAACTACACCAAGAAGGAACGGCTCCTGTTCGAGCGCGAAAAGGTGAAGCTCAGCCGCAACCTCGAAGGGATCAAGCTGATGGGCCGGCTGCCGGGCGCGCTCTTCGTGGTGGATGCGAAGAAGGAGCGGATCGCGGTGGCGGAGGCCAACAAACTCGGGATTCCCGTCGTGGCAATCGTCGATACCAACGCCGATCCCGAGGTCATCACCGTGCCGATTCCCGGCAACGATGATGCGATCCGGAGCGTCTCCGTGATCACCGACGCCATCGCGGGCGTGATCAAGGAGGCCCGTGGCAGGATGCCGATTCGCGAGTCCGGGGAAGACCTCGAAGCGGAGACGTACAGCACGGATGCCGGGACGGAGGGAGACGTCGACGCGGAGCGCCGCCGCCGCCGCCCGCGGCGGAAGCGTCGGCCCAAGCCCGAGGCCATCGCGGCGCGGCTCAAGTCGGAGCCGGAGCCCTCGGGCACGAGCGACGAGGCTGCCGAGCTCACGCCTGAGCCCGCGCCGAAGAAGGCTGCCACCGCCCCCTCGGTGGCGAATTCCGAAACGTAGTCGGGGACGAGGTTTATGGTGCCGGATCCGCCGCCGCCGCCCGCTCTCGGGCCGCGGGCGGCGGTTTTCCTATCGCAACGTTGATTCGAGGACCGATGGCTACCAACACGATTACTCCACAGGATATCGGCGAGCTGCGCAAGCGCACCGGCGCCGGCATGATGGATTGCAAGCGCGCCCTCGAGGAAGCGAAGGGGGACATGCAGGCGGCGGCGGACATCCTCCGGGCCAAGGGCATGGCGAAAGCGGAGAAGCGGAGCGGGCGAAGCGCCGCCGAAGGGATCGTGGTGACGTACATCCACCACAACCTGCAGGTCGGGGTGCTGCTCGAGCTCAACTGCGAAACGGATTTTGTGGCCCGGACCGACGACTTCCAAGCCCTCGGCCGCGATCTGGCGCTGCATGTGGCCTCCGCGGACCCGATCGGCATCACGGCCGCCGATATCCCGGCGGACATGCTCGACCGGGAGCGGCGCATCGCCGAAGAGCAGGTGGCAGCCGACGGAAAGCCGGAACACATCCGGCCCAAGATCGTGGAGGGAAAGCTCAAGAAATTCGTGGCGGAGCGGACCCTGCTCGACCAACCGTTCGTGAAAGACGATTCGAAGACGGTAGGCGAGCTCATCAAAGAGGTGGCCGGGACGCTGGGCGAGGCGATCGCAGTCCGCCGATTCGCGCGGTTCAAAGTCGGAGAAGAGTAGTGGCCGCCTACCGCCGTGCCCTCCTCAAACTCTCCGGCGAAGCGCTGGCCGGGGCGCGCGGTGTGGGGCTGGATTTCGACGCGGTGGGAGCGCTTGCCGACGAGATCGGGCGCGTCGGTGCCACGGGCATCGCGCTCGGCGTGGTGGTTGGGGGCGGCAACATCATTCGCGGCGCCGCGGCGAGCACGGCGGGCCTCGACCGGGTCAACGCCGACTACATGGGCATGCTCGCCACGGTCATCAATGCGCTCGCGATGCAGGACACCCTGGAAAAGCGCGGGGTCCATACCCGCGTCATGACCGCCATCCGGATGGAATCGCTGGCCGAGCCCTACATACGCCGCCGAGCGTTGCGGCACATGGAGAAAGGCCGCATCGTGCTCTTTGCCGGCGGCACCGGCAACCCGTTCTTCTCGACCGACACCGCGGCGGTCCTCCGGGCTCTGGAAATGGAGGCGGAGGTCATCCTCAAGGCCACGAACGTCGACGGGGTCTTTACCAGCGATCCCAAGGTCAATCCGGATGCCCAATTCCTTCCGGAGCTTTCCTTTCACGACGCGCTGGTCAAGGGGTACGAGGTCATGGACGCGAACGCCTTTGGTCTGTGCAAGGCGAATCGCCTACCGATCGTAGTATTCAACATCAAAGAACCCGACGCCATCATGCGGACGCTGAGGGGCGAGCGGGTGGGGACGTTGGTGTCATGAATGCGATACCGGATTTGATCAAGAACGCCCGCGAGCTCATGGACAAGGCGGTTACCAACACGAAGCGGGAGCTCGCCACCATTCGCAGCAGCAAGGCGACGACCTCGCTCCTCGATCTGGTCAAGGTCGACGCGTATGGCAATACCATGCCGCTCAATCAGGTGGCCATGGTCGCGGCCCCGGAAGCGCGGCTGCTGACCGTCCAGCCGTTCGACAAGTCGCTGGTGCCCGCCGTGGAGAAGGCGATCCGCGAGGCCGACCTCGGTCTCAATCCCTCGACCCAGGGCGGCTTGATCCGGGTGCCGCTGCCGGCCCTGTCCGAGGAACGGCGCAAGGAACTGGTCCGGCTGGTCCACAAGCTCGCGGAAGAGGGCAAGGTGGCTATCCGGCACGCGCGTGGTGACTCCATCGCCAAGATCAAGAAGCTCGACCACGTGTCCGATGACGACAAGGCACGCGCCGAGAAAGACGTGCAGAAACACACCAACGAGCATACGGAGCTGATCGACTCATTGGTGCAGGGCAAAGAAGCCGAAATCATGGAAGTGTAGGGTCGATGACCGAGGATGCTCTGCGCCAACTCACGCTGAACGGCGCGGTGCCCGCGCACATTGCCATCATCATGGACGGCAACGGTCGCTGGGCCACCGAACGGGCCCTGCCCAGGCCGTTGGGCCATCGCGCCGGAATGAAGGCCGTGCGGGAGGTCGTGGAAGGGGCACTCGAAGCGGGCGTCAAGGTCCTGACCCTCTTTGCCTTCAGCCAAGAGAACTGGAAGCGGCCGCCGGACGAAATTCAGGCCTTGATGTCGCTGCTCGAGCATTATATCGCCAAGGAGCTGAACGAGCTGCGCAAGAACGGGGTGGCCGTGTCGGTGATCGGCGATGTCGCCCGGTTGGGCGCCCCGGCGCGAGCGGCGGTCGATCGGATCGTGACCGAGACCAAGGGCGGCGAGGCGCTCGCCCTCAACCTGTGCATCTCGTACGGCTCTCGGGCGGAAATCACGGAGGCCGCCCGCCGCTTGGCGGAGGACGTCGCCGCCGGACGATTCGCCCCATCCGACATCACGGAGGAGCGCTTCGCCCAGCACCTCCAAACCGCACCCTGGCCCGATCCCGATCTCCTGATCCGAACGTCCGGCGAGCTCCGGCTTTCGAATTTTCTCCTCTGGCAACTGGCCTATGCCGAGCTCTATATCACGCCCAGGCTCTGGCCTGACTTCACCCGACACGATCTCTTCGAAGCCATCCTGGAGTTCCAACGGCGCGATCGGCGGTTCGGTCGCGTCACCGTGTGATGGATCGCAATCTCATCCAACGAATCAGCGTGGTCGCGGTCGCCGTTCCGGTGGCCGTGCTGTTGGTGTACCAGGGTGGTGTTGCGCTGGCTCTGGCGCTCGCCGCCGTCGGTTCGCTCGGCGCCCGGGAGGTCTTCAGTCTGGCGCGAAAGGGTGGGGTGGACGCAGTGCGCAGCCTGGGACTCGTTGGCGCCGCGGCTCCATCCCTGGTTGCCTATGGCGTCCTCAGCGGCGGCCCCATGAGCAACCTCGGGGCCCGCGTCTGGATTGTGATAGCCGCACTGGTGGTCCTTCTCATTCTCTCCTTCGTGTTGATCACCCGCCGCCCCGACCAGAAACCCCTCGCCGCCGCCGCCGTGACCCTGTTCGGCATCGTGTACGCCGGTGCGCTGCCGGCGTTCGTACTGATCATGAGGCATGTCTATGAGGCCCCGCGATCGTGGCCGGGGGTGGCGCTGGTCTTCTTTCCGCTTGTGATCGTGTGGGTGTGTGACTCCGCGGCCATGTTCGGCGGCCGGGCAATCGGGGGGCCGAAGCTCGCTCCCACGGTGAGCCCGGGCAAGACGCGCTCGGGGGCCCTGATGGGTGTGGTCGGTGCGGTAGCGGTCGTCCCCCTCTATCAGGCGATCGTGCTCCGGCCGGCAGGGATCGACATGGTGTGGTGGCACGGCCTCCTTCTCGGCGCGATTCTCGGAGTGGTCGGACAGATCGGCGACCTGGTCGAATCCCTCCTGAAGCGGGAAGCCGGGGTGAAGGATTCGAGCGCGCTCATTCCGGGGCACGGCGGCGTGCTCGACCGGCTGGATTCCCTCTATTTTGCGCTTCCGGCTGCCACCATGCTGTACCTCAGCTTCGGTGTCCTCTGATGCGCGGCATTGCCGTGCTGGGCTCGACCGGTTCAATCGGACGGAGCACCCTGGAAGTGCTGCGCCGCCAGCGCGATCACTTCCGACTCGTGGCGCTCACGGCCGGACGGAACCGCGAGTTACTGGAAGCACAAATTCGGGAGTGGCGGCCGGCGTTCTCCGGGCTGGTGCATGAGAACGGCCCGAACGGTCCGGCCCGACCCGAGGTCCTCATCGAGGCGGCCACGCGGCCGGACGTCGACATCGTGGTCAACGCCGTGGTTGGAGCGGTGGGGCTCGATGCGACGCTTGCCGCCCTGCGCGCGGGGAAGCGGGTGGCGCTGGCCAATAAGGAAACGATGGTGATGGCCGGCGAGCTGGTGGCTCAGGCCGCGGCGGAGGGCGGCGGCGAAGTCGTGCCGGTGGACTCGGAGCACAACGCGGTCCTCCAATGCATCACGGGGCAGGAGCGGGCACTCTGCCGGCTGATTTTGACCGCCTCCGGGGGGCCGTTCCGCGAGTGGCCGGCCGACCAGATGCAGCATGCCAGCGTGGAGGACGCCCTGTGCCACCCGACGTGGAAGATGGGAGACAAGATCACCGTCGACAGCGCGACCCTGGTCAACAAGGCGTTGGAGTTGATTGAAGCACACTACCTGTTCGGCCTGTCCTACGACGCGCTCGAGGTGGTGGTCCACCCGCAAAGCATCATCCATGCCTTCGTCGAGTTCCAGGATGGCAGCGTCATCGCGCAACTCGGGTTCCCCTCTATGGAGCTACCGATTCTCTACGCCCTCACCCACCCGACCAGGCTGGCCGATTCGGGAACGCGCCGTTTCGATCCCGTCGTCGCCGGCCCACTGACCTTCGAGCCTGTCCGGTCGGACGCGTTCGGCGCGTTCCGCGCCGGGATCGCGGCTGGGCGGGCGGGTGGAACCGCTCCGGCCGTGTTCAATGCGGCGAATGAAGTGGCCGTCGAGGCGTTCCTGGATCGGCGCCTGGGGTTTGCCCAGATCGGCGAACTGATCGAGCACGTCTTGGAGGGTCACAGCGTGGTGCCGGCTGACTCGATCGACGCCGTGCGGTCCGCGGATGCCTGGGCCCGAGCCCGGGTGCGGGAGCTGATTCGATGAGCGCGCTGTACGCGGTCGGCGCCCTCGTGGTGGTGCTCGGGGTCTTGGTCTTCGTGCACGAGGCCGGCCACTTCGTGGCGGCCAAACTGGCCGGCATCTTCGTGCATCGATTCTCATTGGGGCTCGGCACCCCGGTGCCGTGGCTCACCTTCCGGCGTGGCGGGACCGAGTACTCGGTCTCCTGGTTGCCGCTCGGCGGGTATGTGAAGATGGCCACCAAGGAAGAGGACGCTACCAGCAGCGCCTTGGAAGGCGGGGCGGCCGAGGTCGAGGTGCCGCCGGATGGCTACTTCGAGTCCAAACCCGTCTGGGTCCGGATGGTGGTCATCCTAGCGGGCGTTGTGATGAACGCCCTCTTCGCCTGGGCTGCCTTCTCCTTCCTGATGGCCAAGAACGGGATCGGGGTGAACCCCGTGACCACGGTGGGCCAGGTGGTGGATAGTCTGCTCCCGCCCGAGGGCGCACCCCTGAAGCAGCTCCAAAGCGGCGACCGGATCGTCGCGGTGGCCGGGGAGCCGGTGGCGAGTTGGAACGAGATCGTCGAGCGCATCGGAACAGCGCCCGGCGATTCGGTTGTCATCGAAGTCGCTGGCAAGCCGTCGATCGTTCTGGCCATCCACCACGACGCGCTCGATGCGCGCATTCGCACGGCCATGGCCCTCCAGCCCTGGCAGCCGTCGGTGGTCGGTGAAGTCCTGTCGGACCGCCCGGCTGCGAGCGCCGGACTGACTCCCGGCGACACCATCTTGGCGATCGGCGGCAAGGAGGTGCGCCAGTGGGGCGAAGTGGTCGAAGTCATCGAGCAAAATGCAGGCAACGAACTCGAACTCCTCATCGGCCGAACTGGAAACCGGATTCGCACCACCGCAACGCCTGCCCCTGAGGAGGTGACGGATCCGGACGGCACCACCCGCACGATCGGAAAGCTGGGCTTCCGGTTTCAGCCCCTGGTCGAATACCAAGAGCTGTCGCTCGGCGGCGCGCTGGTCGCGGGGTGGGGCGAGATGGTGAATCAGTCGACGCTCGTGGTCCGCACCGTCCGCGGCATCTTCTCCGGCCGGGTGTCGAGCCGTGAGGTGGGCGGGCCGATCCTGATCGGCCAGATCGCCGGCCAGGCCGCCCGGCTCGGCTTCGACCAATTCCTGTTCTTCATGGGCATCATCTCGATCAACCTGGCGGTGCTCAATTTGCTTCCCATACCCATCCTCGACGGCGGCCAGTTTCTCTTCCTCCTGGCCGAGGGGGTGTTGCGCCGGCCCTTGTCGCTGAAGCTGCGGGAGCGCCTGACGGCGGTTGGGCTGGTGCTGGTGATCACCCTCATGGGGCTCGCCTTCTGGAACGACATCTCCCGACTCCTGACCCGGTACCTGGGCGGATGAAGCCTGGCGCGGGCGCCCGCGGGGCGTATTGGGCGGTGGGTTGGCCGGGGCCCGGTCGGACTCTTGCGACAGGGGCGTTGCCAGGGTTAGCTTTCTCTGCTACAACAGATTGCAGATTCACGAGTTGGGTGCCGTTGCCCCGTTACTTCGGAACTACGTCCGCATGACCTTCGACAAGCAAACCGTGGTCGCCTGCCATCAGAGCCACGATCGCGACACGGGATCGACCAGAGTGCAGGTGGCGCTCCTCACCGAGCGGATCAATTCCCTCACGGATCACTTCCGGACCCATCCCAAGGACCACCATAGCCGTCAGGGTCTCTTGAAGATGGTCGGCACGCGCCGCCGTCTCCTGAATTATCTCAAGCGAACCGACCTCGTCGGCTACCGCGCCCTCATCGAAGAGCTGGGGTTGCGCCATTAGTCCGACAGGTTGGCGAGGGCGCCCCGAATGAGTACACAGGGCCCCCTTTCTTCATATCTGTACTCGTCTCCATAAGGTTACATACGTGCATAGGATTGAAACTGAATTCGCCGGCCGGAAGCTCGTCGTCGAAACCGGCCGGATGGCCAAGCAGGCGGCGGGGTCCGCCTATCTCCAGTTCGGCGACACGGCGGTCCTCGCGGCCGTCACCGTCTCGCCGAACATCTCGTCGCTTCCGTTCTTTCCCCTCACGGTAGAGTACCGCGAAAAGACCTACGCGGCGGGGAAGATTCCCGGAGGCTTCATCAAGCGGGAGGGGCGCCCGTCCGAAAAGGAAGTCCTCGCCTGCCGGCTCATCGACCGGTCCATTCGTCCGCTCTTTCCGGAAGGGTTCCAGAACGAGATCCAGGTTTTCGTGACGGTGCTGTCCGCGGACCAGGAGAACGATGCGGACGTGCTCGGGCTGTTGGGCGCCTCGCTGGCGCTCACCATCTCCAAGGTGCCGTGGAATGGTCCCATCGCCGGCGTCAGGGTCGGACGGGTCGACGGCAGTTGGATCTTGAACCCGACGTTCCATCAGCTGGAAATCTCGGAGCTCGATCTGATCGTCAGCGGCAAGGCCGACTCGATCATCATGGTCGAGGGAGGGGCGCTGGAACTAAGCGAGGACGACGTGATCGGCGCGCTGAAAGTGGCGCAGAAGGGCATCAAGGATCTCGTTGGAATCGTGAACGAGGTCAGCGCCAAGTGCGCCGTCGAGAAGATGGCGTGGACCAAGCCTACTCCCGACCCGGCCATTGTCGCGCGGGTCCGGGCCGTGGCGGAGGAGCCGATCCGGCAGGCCATCAACGGCGCGGACAAGGCAACCAGGGCTGGCAACGTCAAGATGGTCAAGGCCGATGTGGCCGCCCGGCTGATCGAGGAGTTTCCGGACGCCGCGCGTGACATCGCGACGGAGCTCGGTGAAATCGAGTACGTCACCATGCGGGAACAGGTTCTGGAGCAGGGCGAACGCGTGGATGGGCGCAAGCTCGACGCCGTGCGCCCCATTTCGGTCGATGTCGGGCTCCTTCCCCGAACGCATGGATCGGCACTCTTCACCCGGGGGCAAACCCAGGCCCTGGTCGCGGTCACGCTTGGGACGGCGGATGATGAACAACGCATCGACAGCATCGACGTCGCCGGTGAAACGACCAAGTCGTTCATGCTGCACTACAACTTCCCGCCCTTCGCCACGGGCGAAGTCAAGATGATGCGCGGCACGAGCCGCCGGGAGATCGGGCACGGCGCCTTGGCCGAACGAGCGCTCCAACCACTCCTGCCGAATTACGAGGAATTCCCCTATACCCTGCGGATAGTTTCGGAAGTGCTCGAGTCCAATGGGTCGAGCTCCATGGCGACGGTGTGCGGTGGGGCGCTGGCCCTGATGGATGCCGGCGTGCCGATCAAGGCTCCCTGTGCCGGGGTGGCCATGGGACTGGTCAAGGAAGGCGCCCGGGTCGCCGTGCTCACCGACATTCTGGGCTCGGAAGATCACCTGGGCGACATGGACTTCAAGGTCGCGGGCACCGCCGACGGCATCACGTCCATTCAAATGGACATCAAGATCGAGGGCCTCGACCTCAAGGTCATGAAGGACGCCCTCGAGCGCGCGCGGAAGGCGCGGCTCCACATCCTCAAGGAAATGGCCAAGACCATCTCCTCGGCGCGGCCCGAGCTGTCGCCCTATGCACCGCGCATCTTGAGCATCCAGATCAAGCCGGACAAGATCGGCGATCTGATCGGTCCCAAGGGGAAGACCATTCGCGGAATCCAGGATACCACCGGCGCTCGCATCAACGTGGAGGATTCCGGCATGGTGACCGTCTCCTCAGTCGGAGGAGAGGGGGGCGAGAAGGCCCTCGCGATGATCCGCGCGATCGTGACCGAACCCGAGGTCGGGAAGACCTACGAAGGGCCGGTGAAGAGCACCACGGCGTTCGGTGCCTTCGTCGAGATCCTCCCCGGCGTCGAGGGATTGCTCCACATCAGTGAGCTACAACATGCCCGCACCGAACGGACCGAAGACGTCGTGAAGCGCGGCGACGTGGTCAAGGTGAAGCTGCTCGAAGTCGACGAGCGCGGGCGCATGAAGCTCTCCCGGAAGGCCCTGCTGCCGAAGGAATGAGGGCGTGGAGACCATACAGCTCGACACGGGGCTGTTCCGGACCCGCGCCGCCAATGGCCTGACGGTGCTCTCCGAGGCCCTGCCCGGGGCGCGCTCCGTTGCGATGGGCATCTGGGTGCGAGCGGCCAGCGCTCACGAGCTGCGGTCCAAGATGGGGGTCTCCCATCTGCTCGAGCACATGGTCTTCAAAGGCACCGACCAGCGCACGGCCAAGCAAATCGCCCTGGAGCTCGAAGTCCGGGGCGGCTCGCTCGACGCCTATACCAGCCGAGATCACACCAGCTACCAAGCCCAGGTTCTCGACCACGACCTCCCGGTCGCAGTCGAGATCCTGACCGATCTGGTTCGACACCCCCTGCTCCGAGAAGTGGACCTGATCCCGGAGCGCAATGTGGTGTTGGAGGAGATCAACGGCGTTACGGACACGCCGGACGACCTGGTGTTCGAGATTCTCGGAGAGGTCCTCTGGCCAAACCACCCCTATGGCTTCTCCATCCTCGGCACGGCGGAAACCGTTGGTGGCCTCTCCGCGGAGGATCTCCGGGCCCGCCACCAATGGGGTTACTACCCCGCCAACATGGTCATCGTTGCCGCCGGTCGGGTCGAGCACGAGACCATCCTCGAACTCCTGGAGCGGCAGGGGTGGTTCGACGCCCAATCCGAGACCAAGCCTCGCGACGGCGCGGTGGCGACCCCGGCAGTCCAGGGGGCAACCCGCCAATCGCATAAGGACACCACCCAAGCGCATGTCGCCTTCGCCACGGACACCTTTCCGTATGCCAGTCCGCGGCGATATGCCATGACGATCCTGACGAACACGTTCGGTGGCGGGATGTCGAGCCGCCTGTTCCAGCGGATCCGGGAAGAACTCGGCCTGGCGTACTCGGTGTACGCCTTCCAGCAGTTCTACCAGTCATCGGGCACCTGCGGGGTGTACATTGGGACTCAGCCGAAAACGGCCGGGGCGGCTATCGACGCCATCCGCCGGGAGTACCAGCGCCTCGGGAGCGAAGGGCTGGACCCCCAGGAGACGGAGGATGGCAAGCGCCAGCTCAAGGGACAGGTCATCCTGTCCCTGGAAACGCCGCAGAGTCGCATGGCGCGGCTTGCCGGCATCGAGCTTCAGGGAGAGCAATACCGCTCCGTCGATGACGTGCTCCGGACGATCGACGCGGTGGAGCGCGACGACCTGGCGGCTCTGGCCGAGGAGTTCTGGGCACCGGACCGCCAGACCATGGTGTGGTTGGGGCCCCACGAGCCGCCAGTCGTGTGAAGTAGCTCCCGTGGAAGGTCAATTCAGCAGAGCGACTCACTTCTTTTCTCGGGGTTGATCGATGCGCATAGGCGTACCCAAGGAAATCAAGGCGAACGAGAATCGCATCGCGCTGGTCCCAGCCGGTGTCACGGCGTTTGTCGCGGCTGGGCACTCGGTATTGGTCGAAGCGGGCGCAGGTATCGGCAGCGGGTTCGAGGACGACGCCTACCGCGATGCCGGCGCCGAGCTGACCACCGAGGTGGACGAGCTCTGGCGCCGGGCCGATCTCATCATGAAGGTGAAGGAGCCGATCGCGGTGGAATGGCCGAGAATGCGGCAGGGCCAGGTCATCTACACCTACTTCCATTTTGCCGCGTCGGAGCCCTTGACCCAGGCCGTGATCAAGTCAGGTGCGGTGGCGGTGGCCTATGAGACGGTCCAGCTCGCCAACGGCGAGCTCCCGCTCCTGACTCCGATGTCGGAGGTGGCCGGCCGTATGGCGGTCCAAGAGGGTGCCAAGTATCTGGAGAAGATCTTCGGCGGGAGTGGGATCTTGCTTGGTGGCGTCCCGGGCGTGGTTCCGGGCGAGGTCGTGATTCTCGGTGGCGGTGTCGTGGGGACCAATGCGGCGCAGATTGCCGCCGGTCTCGGGGCGCATGTGACCATTCTCGACATCGACCTGCACCGGCTTCGCTACCTGGCGGACGTGCTTCCCGCGAACGTCGATACCGTGTACTCCAACCGGCACAACATCCTCGACGCGATCCGCCGGGCCGACCTGGTGGTCGGGGCGGTGTTGCTGCCCGGCGCCAAGGCGCCGAGCCTGGTGACCCGGGAGGATCTGAAAGAAATGAAGCCGGGCTCGGTCATCGTGGATGTCGCGGTGGATCAGGGAGGATGCGTGGAGACGATCCGCCCCACCACCCATGAGGATCCCACCTATTTCGTGGATGGCATCCTGCACTACGGGGTGGCGAATATGCCGGGCGCGGTACCCCGGACATCGACCCTGGCGTTGACGAATGCCACGCTGCGCTACGGCCTGCGTCTTGCACAGTCCGGGTGGAAGTCCGCGTGCCGGGCCGATCGGGCGCTCAAGCTGGGGCTCAACATCGTGGAAGGCAAGGTGGTGTATCCCGGCGTTGCCGAGGCCTTCAACCTTCCGCTGGTCGACGTGGACAAGGTGGTCTGACCCGGTGGTCGAGGTGCTGATCGCCCGGCTGCCCCACGCCGAGGGCCTCCCGCTCCCGAGTCTGGCAACACCCGGCTCGGCGGGGTATGACTTGGCGAGCGCAGAAACCGCCACCCTCCAGCCAATGGAGCGGAAGCTGATCAGGACCGGGCTCCAGATTGCGCTGCCACCGGGCTATGAATGCCAACTCAGGCCCCGATCCGGGCTGGCGCTTCGGGACGGCATCACGCTGCCCAACACCCCGGCCACGATCGACAGCGATTACCGGGGGGAGCTGATGGTGGCGTTGGTGAACCTGGGCAGCAGGCCGTTTGAGGTGACTCGAGGGATGCGAATCGCGCAGATGGTCGTAGCGCCCGTCGTCCGGGTCCGGTTTCAGCCTGTCGACGGCCTGCCCGTTTCGGAGCGCGGTGAAGGAGGCTTTGGCAGCACTGGGTGCTGAGGGTGGGCTGTTCCGCGGGGACCCCGCTCATTAGCTTACAGCTTTTCCGGTGAGATGGTCGGTCACACATGAAATTCCTGAGATTCAATCTGGGCTCGCTCATTCCTGCGAATGAGATCGCCGTCGATCTCGGGACGGCGAATACCCTCATTTACGTGAAGGGTGAGGGCATCGTCCTCAATGAGCCGTCCGTGGTGGCGCTCGAAAAGGCGACGGGCCAAATCAAAGGCATCGGCCTCGAAGCCAAGCGGATGCTCGGCCGCACGCCGGACTCCATTTTGGCGGTCCGACCCCTCAAAGACGGGGTCATTGCCGACTTCGATGTTACGGAGCGGATGCTGCGCTATTTCCTGAAGACCATCATCGACAAGCACTTCTTCAAGATCAAGCCGAAAGTCATCGTGTGCGTCCCGTCGGGTATTACCGAAGTGGAGCGCCGTGCGGTGCGCGATTCGGCGGAGACGGCGGGGGCCAAGGAAGTCTCCATGGTTGCCGAGCCCATGGCGGCCGCTATCGGGGTCGGATTGCCGGTCGAGACGCCGACGGGCAACATGGTGATCGACATCGGTGGCGGCACAACCGAGATCGCCGTGATCGCGCTGTCGGGGATCGTGTCGGACACCTCGATCCGAACCGGCGGCGACGAGATGGACCAGGCCATCGTCCAGTTCATGAGGAAGAACTACAATTTGCTCGTGGGCGAGCCCACCGCCGAAATCATCAAGATCAAGATCGGATCCGCCGCTCCGGTAGGCGAGGAAACTGAGATGCCGGTCAAGGGCCGGGACCTGGTGTCCGGTATTCCCAAGACGGTCCGGGTTCACTCGAGCGAAATCCGGGAAGCCGTGCAGGAGCCGATCCAGCAAATCGTCGACGCAGTCCGGCGGGCGCTCGAGATCACGCCGCCCGAACTGGCGAGCGACATCGTCGATCGCGGGATCGTGATGACCGGCGGTGGCGCCCTGATTCGCGGGCTGGATGTGCTCCTGGCTCAGGAAACCGGACTTCCGATTCACATCGACGAAGACCCGCTCACGTGCGTTGTGCGGGGAACGGGGAGGATTTTGGACGAGTACGAGAAGTACAAGAGCGTCCTCGATAAGTAGCATGTCACCTGCGCCGGATCGCTCGCACACCCCTCGCGACACCACGCTGTTTCTGATCTGCGTCATCATCTCCGGAGCCTTACTGTTTACGCCACCGCCGCAGGCGGACGCGGTCGCCACGTTGGTGCGTGGGACCGTCTTGCTTCCGTTGGTGGAGCTGCAACAACGAGCCGAGGAAGGGAAGACGAGCCGGTCCCGCTTCCGGGCCCTGCAGGCCGAGCGCGACTCCTTGGTTACCGAGGCGCAGGCACTGCCGGTGCTCGAAGCCGAGAATGCCAGGCTCCGCCGACTGTTCAGCCTCCGCGAGCGCTTGGCGACGCCGTTCGTCGCGGCCGAGGTCCTGCATCAGGCCCAGGCAACGGATGGACTCACGCTGCTCCTGAGCAGCGGGTCGGACGACGGGGTGGCCGAGTACCAACCGGTGATTGCCCCGGAAGGGCTGGTCGGCGTGACCCGGGGGGTTGAACGCCGGGCGAGCACGGCCACGACGTGGGCCCATCCCGAGTTTCGCGCCAGCGCCATCACGAACGATGGTGAAGTGTCAGGGATCGTCGCGCCGCTCTTCCACGCGTCGACCGGAACCCCGCTGCTCGAGCTTCGCGGTGTGCCGTACCGCGATAGCGTCCCGCCCGGCACCCTGGTGCTCACGTCGGGATTGGGTGGGATCTATCCCAAGGGAATCCCGATCGGCACCATTGCAGGGGTGGCACGCGAGTCCGCCGGATGGGAGCGGGTGTATGTGGTGCGACCAATGGTCAATCCGGGCTCGGTGAGCCACGTGTTGATTTTGACCGGTGCGCTGCGCCGGCCCGTGTCGGACGCGTTCCCGCCTGATTCACGGCCCGATGACTGACCGCGGCACGCGATACCGTTTCGGCCTGGTCATCCTCGTCCTGGTCGGGCTGCATTTCTACCTCCGGCCGCGGCTCTGGGATGCGCGAATTGCGCCCGATTTTCTCATGCTGGCCCTCATGCTGTATGCCATCCGCACGCGGCCGGGGAATGCCGCCGTGGCCGGCTTTCTCGTGGGAATCGCGGCAGACGCGTTGACCCCGGCCCGCTTTGGCGCAGGGGCGCTGGCCCATACGTTGGTCGGATACCTCGCGGCCTGGGGCAGGGCCGTTTTCTTCGCTGATAACCTCTTGGTCCATGCCGGATTCATCGGGGCAGGCGTCTGGCTGCGTAATCTGGTCGTGCTGGTATCGAGCGGGGCCAGCGCGCGCCAGGTGCTGGTGAATCTCGTGACCTGGTCGCCGCTGCAGGCGCTCTCGACCGCGGTGGCCGGCGTAATCATCTTGATCGTCTTCCGAGACTGGCTGTCCATCCGGCTCGACAAATGAGCGACTTCGATTCCCGTCGACTCAACGAACGGGCACGCTTGACCCAGTGGGTGTTGGTCGGAGCCTTCGCGATCCTGCTCGGCGCCTTCTTCCGGTTGCAGGTCATCCAGCACGAGCGCTATCGACTTCGCGCAGAGCACAATCGCATCCGCCCCGTTCCACTGACACCGCCGCGCGGCCTCATTCTCGATCGACATGGCGAGGTCATCGCCGAGAATGTGCCAGGGTTTGCGGTAAAGCTGCTTGCCTCGTCAGAGGATTCCTTACGGTCGGTATTGCGTCGTGTCAGGCAGATCGTGGACATCGATAGCAGTCTGGTGGAGCACGTAGTGGGAAGGTTCCGGCGCGCGCCGCACCTGCCCGTCGTGCTCGTGGGCGATGGCTCCTTTGAGATGGTGTCGCGACTGGAGGAGCATCGCTCACTCTTGCCGGGATTGGTCATCGAATCGGAGCCCAAGCGATGGTACCCCGACGGGCCGGCGGTGGCCCATCTCATCGGGTTCATCGGGGAAGTGAGCGAGCGCGATCTCGACCAGGGGCGGTACCCGGGGGCCGACCCGGGCGCGCTGGTTGGCCGATCCGGGTTGGAAGAGGCATACGATCAGCAGCTGCGCGGGCGACCGGGGGTGCGCTACATCGAAGTGAGCGCCGGGGGCCGGCTGGTTCGCGAGGAGGGCGTCGCGCCAGCGGTGCCCCCCGTCAGTGGCAAGGCCGTGACGACTACCGTGGACCTGGGGCTCCAACGGTTCGTCGATAGTCTGTGGCGGGCGGAACTGCCCGGCATGCGCGGCGGGCTGGTGGCACTCACGCCGGCGGGAGAAATACTCGCCCTCTATTCCTCGCCGTCGTTCGATCCCAACATGTTCATCGGCGGGATCTCGCGCGAGGACTGGCAGGTCCTCCGGGCGGACTCCACTCACCCGCTCATCAATCGCGTCATTCAAGCGCGCTATCCGCCGGCCTCCCCGTTCAAGCTCGCCATCGCCGCCATGGCCCTGCGCAAGGGCGTGGTCGACTACCGCGCGCTGATGCCACAGCCCTGCCGTGGCGGCATCCAGCTCGGCAATCGCTTCTTTCGCTGCTGGAAGCGTGAAGGTCACGGCAGCCTGGACCTGGTGGGTGCAATCGAGAAGAGCTGCGACGTGTATTTCTATCAGCTTGGCGCCCGGCTCGGGATCGACGCCATCCTGTCCGAAGGAGTGTCCTTGGGATTCCGCGACCGAAGCGGGATCGACCTCCCGGGTGAGATGAGCCCCATCTTTCCCGCGTCGACCGCCTACTTCGATCGGGCCTACGGCCCGCGCGGGTGGAGTCGTGCCGGGGCCGAGTTCAATTTCGCGATCGGGCAAGGTGAGAACACGCAGACCCTGATCAACATGGTCAAGTTCTACCAGGCGCTGGCCGGGAGCGGGGCCGCGATCGAGCCTCACCTCGTGGCGACAGCGGCCGACCAGTCGCGTAACCTGGCCCTTGCTCCAGACGTCCTCGATGTCCTCCGGCGCGCCATGCTCCAGGTGGTGGAGACCGGAACAGCGGCCCGGAGCCGCCAGGTGGGCTTGAAGGTGGCCGGGAAGACCGGGACGGCACAGAATGCCCATGGAGACGACCACGGTTGGTTCGTTGGATTCGCGCCGGTCGAGCAACCGCAAATCATCGTGGGCGCCATCATGGAGTATGCCGAGCACGGCTCCGCGGTCGCGCCCTACGTGGTGAAGACCCTTCGGCGCTACGTGCTGGGACCGGAGGCCGCCGCCGGGGAGGATCTCGGGCAGTTGAGCCAGGAGGCGCCGCAGGACACGGCTCCGCGCTGGGTGCCGATCTCACCGGACAGCGCCGTTGCGCCGTTTCCAACACTGCCCGCCGAGTCTACCTATGCGCCAGTGGTGCCGCTGCCATGAGATCCGTAGGGCTCGACCGCCCGCTCATCCTCACCAGCACGCTTCTGCTGGCGTTCGGTCTGACCATCCTCTACTCAGCCGGGCAGACCGACGTCGCGAGCGTCGCTTTGGGTGCCTGGCAACGTCAGCTGGCCTGGGCGCTCATTGGCCTGGGCGCCGGTGCCGCGGTTTTCCGCGTGTCATTCCGGGTGCTCGAGTGGAGCGCTCCAGCCCTCTACGGCATCGCGCTATTGTTGCTCGTGCTGGTCTTGCTCATTGGAACCGGTGCGGGAACCGCGGCCAGCAGCAAGAGTTGGCTGACGATCGGCGGATACCGACTCGGTCAACCAGCCGAATTCGCCAAGCTCGCGGCCGTCATCATGCTGGCCAAATACCTGGCCGGCCTACGCGACCCGCCCGAGTCGCTGCGTGGACTGGTCACCCCGTGTCTCATTGCTGGAGTGCCGTTCCTCCTCGTGCTCCGGCAACCGGATCTCGGGAGCGCCATGGTATTTGCCGGCATCCTGCTCGCGATGTTGTACTGGAGGGGGACCCGGCCGTGGCTCCTGGTCCTCCTCCTTTCACCCGTAGTCAGCCTGCTAGCCGCATTCAATGCGATGGTCTGGGGCGTCTGGATGGTGCTGTTGGCCATCCTCCTCTTGATCTGGCGTCCATACCTGGTCGAGGGTATCACGGTCTACGTCATCAACATGGCCATGGGTGCCATCGCCATCCCAATCTGGAAACGGCTCGCGCCCTATCAACAGAACCGCTTGCTTACCTTCCTCAATCCCGAGGTCGATCCCACGGCGGCAGGATACCACGCGATCCAGTCCAAGGTGGCCATCGGGTCCGGCGGCTGGCTGGGCAACGGCTTCCTCCAAGGACCGCAGAAGCGGCTGGCCTTCCTGCCGGAGCAACACACCGATTTCATTTTTCCCGTTCTTGGAGAGGAACTCGGCTTCCTCGGCGTGGCGGCGGCTCTTGGCCTGTTCTTCCTGTTCTTTCTGGTGATCCTGCGAATCGCGCGTCGTTCCCCGGACCCGTTCTCGAGCCTCGTGGCGTTCGGGTTACTCGGCCTCTATTTCACCCACGTCTTCGAGAACGTGGGCATGACGGCCAACATCATGCCCATCACGGGAATCCCGCTGCCGTTCTTTTCGTATGGAGGCTCCTTCATGTTGGTGACGTTCATGGCCCTCGGCCTGATCCTTCGGGTGGCCTGGGACTCGCGCCTTGCCGGGTATCTCGATATTTAGCAATAACTTACGATCCAGGGTCTGGCGTAGAACCGATTCCGACCCAAGATTGTACGGGTGCCCGTGCCCCCTCTCGGTAGGACCCAACCCCCTCTTCCAGTCATGAGCCCATGCCAGTGATGGCCTGGTTCAAGAAGGAACAGAAGCCTCGACCTGCTCAGCGGCAGCGTCGGGAGATCCCGCCTGACGCGTGGGAGAAATGCGAGAAGTGCGGCCACGTCGATATTCGTGAGCGTTTCGACCGGAGCCTCAATGTTTGTCCGGAATGTGGCCACCACCGCCGCCTGTCGGCCGAAGAGTATATCGAGCTGCTGGCCGATGAGGGCTCATGGCGCGAGCGATACGACAAGCTCCGGTCCACCGATCCCTTGGGGTTCGAGAATTACCGCGATCGCCTCAACACCGCCTATGCCAAGGTGGGTCACTCCGAGGCCGTGTACACCGGGCTGTGCCGGATCGATGGGATGCCCTGCAATCTGGCCGTGATGAATTTTCGCTTCATGGGCGGGTCCATGGGCTCGGTGGTTGGGGAGAAGATCGCGCGCCTGACCCGCCACGCCGCGGAAAAGAAGCGACCGCTGATCATCGTTTCGACGTCGGGCGGTGCGCGCATGCAGGAAGGCGTGCTTTCGCTGATGCAGATGGCCAAGACGTCGGCCGCCATCGCCGAATTGAATGCCCTCGCCGTCCCCTTCATTTCCATTCTGACCAATCCGACCACTGGAGGCGTCTCCGCCTCCTTCGCGATGCAGGGAGACGTGATTGTCGCAGAGCCGGGCGCCGTGATCGGTTTTGCCGGCCCCCGGGTCATCAAGCAGACCATCGGCCAAGACTTGCCCGAAGGATTCCAGACGGCCGAATTCCTTCTGGAGCATGGCCAAATCGATCAGGTCATTGCCCGCGGCTCGCTCAGGGACACCACGGCCCGCCTCCTGCGTCATATGCAGCGCGTCCCGCCCCGTGAGGAGCCGGCCGACGCAGTTTGAGCGCGCGGGCGCTCGCCCAGTCACCCTCGCCGCTCCATTCTTCATGCCGCTGACCTACGACGACGCCCTGGCGTTCCTGTTCCCGCGCACGACCACCATCAAGTTCGGGCTCGACACCACCCGGGCCTTGCTGGACGGGCTCGGGAATCCGCAGGACCAGTTCGTCTCGGTGCACATTGGAGGGACCAACGGGAAAGGGAGCGCCGCCGCCCTCGTCGCGTCTGCCCTCCGCGAGGCCGGCTGGAAGGTGGGACTCTACACGTCGCCTCATCTGTGCTCCTTCCGCGAGCGGATCGTCGTCGATGGACTGCCCATCAGCGAATCGGCAGTGGCCATGTGGACCGAGCGACTCCAGCCGGAGCTGATCCGACGAGAAGCAACCTTTTTCGAGGCGACGAGTGTCATTGCCTTCGCCGACTTCGCCGCGCGCGGTGCCGAAATAGGCGTGGTGGAGGTCGGATTGGGCGGGCGGCTCGACAGCACCAACGTGCTGTCACCCCTCGTGAGCGGTGTCACCCGCATCGCGCGGGACCACATGAAATACTTGGGCGACAGCCTGGCTGACATCGCGCGTGAGAAGGCAGGCATCGCGAAGCCTGGCGTTCCCTTCATCGTGGGTGAGGAAGACCCGGCGATCGTTGCTGTGCTGTGCGAGGAGGCCCGGCGGGCGGTCGAGGCGGCGTCCGCCGCCGCCAGTGCGGACATTCGCGTCATCCCGCCGGACCGGCGCTGGGGAGGTGCGCTTGGCCTGGCGGGCCTGCATCAGCGGCGCAACGCGGTTGTGGCGGAGGCCATGCTGGCGGCGCTCCCGGCCCCATACCGCCCCTCTCCCGATCATGTCGAGCGCGGGTTCGCCACAACGCGGCTCCCTGGCCGGCTTCAACATCATGGAAAGTGGCTGTTCGACGTCGCGCACAATCCCAATGGGGTCGAGACGCTGGTGGCCGCCATCGGGTCACTCGCGCCGCCGCGCCCGCTCAACGCGCTGGTATCGATCCTGGGCGACAAGGAGTGGGCCGAGATGCTGGTCATGCTCGACACGGTCATCGACCGGGGCGTCCTCACTATGGCCCCGACCGCCGCGGCTCGGGGTTGGAGTGTGGACTGGCTCGATCGGTGGCTTGCCGACCAGACCCGCCCGCCCGCCCGGGCCAGTTGGAGGCTCATTCCGGACTTCGAGGAAGCCGTGCGGGAGGTCCAGCATGATGCCCGGACCGTGCTGGTCACGGGGTCCTTCCACACGGTTGGCGATGTGATGAACGTGCTGGGCCTCGCCCCACTCTGACGCGGACCTCCCACCATGGGATGAACGCGCGATCCCGCCGCCATTTTCTGACGCTCGACAGGATGGAGGTGGGCAGCGGGGGATGCTATCTTCCCCGGCATGTCATTTCAGGCCCTGCCGGGCTTTCGCGATTTCTACCCCGATGCCATGGCCCTGCGCTCGCACATCTTCGCCACGTGGCGGCGCGTGGCGGCGAGCTATGGATTCGAGGAGTTCGACGGCCCGCCATTGGAGCCGCTCGAGCTCTTCACGGCCAAGAGCGGCCAGGAAATCGTCGACCAGCTCTACGCCTTCGAGGACAAAGGCGGGAGGGCCGTAGCACTCCGTCCCGAGATGACGCCCACGCTGGCCAGGATGGTGGGGGCGCGGGGGAGTGCCCTCAAGAAGCCGATCCGGTGGTTTGCGATTTCCCAGTTGTTCCGCTACGAGCGCCAACAGCGCGGCCGGCTGCGCGAGCATTTTCAACTCAACTGCGACATCCTCGGCGAGGCGGGCCCCGTTGCCGACGCCGAGATCATCGCGCTTGCGCTCGATGCCATGCGGGCGTTCGGGTTGACACCGGCCGACGTCCGGGCCCGCATCTCGGATCGTCGAGTTTTGGAGGCCTTGCTCCGCGGTGCGGGCATTGCCGACGACCGGATGCCCGCCGCGTATCGGGCCATCGACAAGGTCGAACGGATGCCCCGTCCGCGCCTGACAGCAATGCTTACGGAGCACGGGCATGCACCGAAGGACATCGAGACGATCTTTCGAGTCGCCGAGCTCCGTACCTGGGATGCCCTTGAGGGGGCATTGGATCGTGTTCCGGGGGGCAAGGAAGTAGGTCGCCCGCTCCGCACGGTCATGGATGCCCTGGAAGCCATGGGGCTCGGCGCGTTTGTCGACCTGGACCTGTCGATCGTGCGGGGGCTCGACTACTACACCGGTATCGTCTTTGAGTTATTCGATGCGGAGAAGACGCTCCGGGCCATCTGCGGAGGCGGCCGCTACGACAGCTTGCTGAAAGCGCTGGGCGGTGCCGACCTCCCCGCGCTCGGGTTCGGCATGGGCGACGTCGTGCTCGGAGATCTCTTGGCTGAACGCGGCCTGGTGCCGTCTCCCGCTCCCAGCATCGACGTGTTTGTCGCAGGTGCAACCGATGACGACCTGCAGGATCTCCTCGGGGTAGTCCACGACCTGCGTGACCGCGGCATCCGGGTCGAGTACGGTTTCAAGGGTGCGAGTCTCGGCAAGCAGCTTGGCCTCGCGGCATCGCGGGGGGCGAGGTTTGCGGTCGTCATCGGCCCGGATGACCGGGCGCGGGGCCAAGTCGCGATCAAGAACCTGGCGGACGGCTCCCAGCGCTCGGTGGCTCGTGCCGCCGCGGTGGACGAGCTGGCCGGCCTGCTGGCCACATGAAGCACTCGACGGCCGAGAGGCCCCTCCTCGGCACGTTACCTCTTTCGCGGATGTGATGCGTTCATGGCAGACGACAAAGGACTGACACCGCGCGCGCAAGATTTCAGCGCCTGGTACACCGACGTGATTGCCCGCGCCCAGCTGGCGGACTACAGCCCCGTCCGAGGATGCATGGTCATCCGGCCGGCCGGTTATGCCATCTGGGAGCACATGCAAGGGGCCCTGGACGGGATGTTCAAGGCGACGGGCCACCTCAACGCCTATTTCCCGCTCTTCATTCCCCAGAGTTTTCTGGCGAAGGAAGCAGAGCACGTCAAAGGTTTCGCGCCCGAAACGGCAGTCGTGACCCGGGGCGGCGGCAAGGAGCTGGAGGAGCCGTTGGTCGTGCGGCCGACGTCGGAGACAATCATCTACGCGAGCTTTGCCAAGTGGATCCAGAGCTGGCGCGATCTCCCCGTACTGATCAACCAGTGGTGCAACGTGGTGCGCTGGGAAATGCGGACTCGGCTGTTCCTCCGAACGACCGAGTTTCTTTGGCAGGAGGGTCATACCGCCCACGCCACCGCCGACGAGGCGGAGGCGGAGGCGCGCCAAATGTTGGGCGTCTACCGGACATTCATGGAAGACTGGATGGCCATGCCGGTCGTCACCGGCCTCAAGACCGACAGCGAGCGCTTTGCCGGTGCGGTGCGGACCTATGCCTGCGAAGGCCTGATGCAGGACAACAAGGGCCTCCAGGCGGCGACCAGCCACTACCTGGGTCAGAACTTTGCCCGGGCCTTCGACGTACAATTCCAGACAGCGGACGGGGGATTGGATTACGTCTGGAGTACGTCGTGGGGCGCGTCGACCAGGATGATCGGCGCCCTCATCATGACCCATGGTGACGACACCGGACTCGTCACGCCGCCGCGCCTGGCCCAGTACCAGGTTGTCATCGTTCCGATCTATCGGAAGGACGAGGAGCGAGCGGCGGTGCTGGAAGTCGCGGGGCGGCTCCGTGAGACACTCGCGGGCGGAGGCATTCGGGTCCACCTCGACGCGCGCGACGGCATGAAGCCGGGCGCCAAGTACTACGAATGGGAAGGGAAGGGCGTCCCGCTCCGTCTGGAGATCGGCCCGCGCGACGTGGCCGCCGGCTCGGTCATGCTCGCTCGTCGCACCGGCGGCAAAGATCCGGTGCCGCAGGATGGCCTGGTGGAGCGCATCGGTGCCGAGTTGCAGACGATTCAGAACACCCTGCTCGAGGCGGCGCGGTCGCGGCGTGAAGCGAACAGCCTGCGCGGTCCGACCAAGGATCAGTTCATCGCCTTCCTCGAGAGGACTGGGGGCTTCGTCTACGCCGGCTGGTGCGGCTCCGAGGATTGCGAACAGGCAATCAAGGACGCGACCAAGGCCACCATCCGGGTCCTTCCGGATGAGGAGTTCTGCTCGCCAGCCCCGCCGGACCGCTGTGTCTGGTGCGGGATGCGGAGCACAGCCGAGGCAATGTGGGCCAGGGCGTATTGATGGGCCGGACGGAGGCGGTGGCTTCTGTGGTCGACGAGGGTGCCTTGATGGCTGCCGCCGGACTGTCTCGGCTGGATGGCGTACTCGTCATGGGTGGGGTATCTCTCACCCAGATCGCGGAGACGGTCGGGACTCCTGCGTACGTCTATAACGCCGCGGTCATCCGCGAGCGCTACCGGCAGCTGATCGATGCCTTCCGGGAGATTCCGCACCGGGTGTGCTACGCTGTCAAAGCCAACAGTTCGTTGGCTGTCCTCGGGCTCATGCGCCAGTTGGGAGCCGGAGCAGACCTGGTGTCGGCGGGCGAGATGCACCGCGCCCTCGCTGCCGGATTCTCTCCAGGACAATTGGTGTTCAGCGGCGTCGGGAAGACTAGGCTGGAGATTCGCCAGGCCATCGAGGCCGGAGTCGGCCAGATCAATGTCGAATCCCAGGAGGAACTCGCTCGCCTGGGGCATATTGCTGAAGAGTTGGGGCGGCCCGTCTCGCTGGGCCTCCGGGTAAATCCTGACATCGCCACGGCCACCCACCCATACATCGCAACGGGCGACTCGGGCGCGAAGTTCGGTATTCCACGAGATCAAGTTCCGGCCGCCGGGGACTACATCCACCGTCACCCCATGCTCACGCTGTCCTGCCTCGCCATGCATCTGGGCAGCCAGTTGGTCGACGTTGCACCCTACGTGCGCGGCGTGACGACTCTCCTCGAGCTGAACGATGTACTTCGCCGGGACGGGATCGATACGGTCGCCGTGCTCGACATCGGCGGCGGGTTCGGAATTCCGTACGATGGTGGACCGGGCATCGACATTCGGGCCGTGGGTGAGGCATTGCAGGCGCTGCTCGCCCACACCGCGTTCGAGGTCATGATCGAGCCCGGACGATTCCTGGTCGGCAACGCGGGCGTGCTCCTGGCCGAAGTGCAGTATCGCAAGCGCGTTGGCAGCAAGACCTTTCTCGTGCTCGACAGCGGGATGAACGACCTGCTTCGTCCGGCCCTCTATCGGGCCTACCACCATGTGATCGAGCTGGAGGCCCAAGGGCGAGTCAGAAGAAGACGTCGACGTGGTCGGACCCGCCTGCGAGACCGGAGATTTCCTGGCGCTCGGCCGACGCTTGCCCGTGATCGAGGCGGGTGAACGCCTCGCGGTGCTCGGAACCGGCGCCTACGGCTTCGTCATGAGCTCGAACTACAACACGAGACCGCGGGCCGCCGAGGTGCTGGTGGACGGCGGCCGGTTCGGCATCGCTCGGCAACGGGAGTCCGTGGCCGACCTGCTCCGTGGCGAGACCGTCGATCCGCTGGCGCCCGCATGATCCGACGACACCTGCCTTCCCACCCGGGCACTCACGAACATGACCCTGCGCCACAACGGCATCCTGATCATCGACTTCGGGGCGCAGTATACCCAACTGATCGCGCGCCGCGTGCGCGAAGCCCACGTCTACTCGGAGATTCATCCTCCGACCCACGATATCGACTGGATCCGCGAGTGGAACCCCAAAGGCATCATCCTCTCGGGCGGACCAAGCTCGGTGTACGGCGAGAATGTGCCGACGGCGGATCCGGCGTTGCTCGACCTGGGTATCCCCGTGCTTGGCATTTGCTACGGCATGCAGTTGATGGCGCACTTGGCGGGAGGGAAGGTCATCCGGGCGACCCGGCGCGAGTACGGTCGGGCCACGGTGCGCGTCCGAGGCGAGCGGCTGTTCCGCGGCTTCGATGAAGGCGAGGACACGCTGGTGTGGATGAGCCACGGGGACCACGTCGATACACCACCGCCGGGCTTCCACGTCACCGCGTCGAGCGAAAACTCTCCGGTGGCAGCCATCGAGCACGCCGAGCGCCCACTGTTCGGTGTGCAGTTCCACCCGGAGGTGGCCCACACCCCGCGGGGCGGGGAGATGCTGGAGAACTTCCTCTTCGACATCTGCGGCTGTGAGCCCGATTGGACTCCGGGGCATTTCATTAATCTCGAGGTGGAGCGGGTACGCCAAGTAGTAGGCCCCAACGATCGGGTCATCTGTGGGTTGTCCGGTGGCGTCGACTCCTCGGTGGCCGCCGTCTTGGTGCATCGGGCGGTCGGCGACCGCCTCACCTGCATTTTCGTGGATCACGGCCTGCTCAGGCTCCACGAGCGAGAGCAGGTCATCGACACGTTTCGGCGGCACCAGGGGATCGATCTTCGCGTGGTCGATGCGGCCGACGTATTTCTCGAGCGACTGAGCGGGGTCACTGACCCGGAAGAAAAACGCACGCAGATCGGCCACACCTTCATCGAGTTCTTCGAGCGGGAGGCCCGGGAGGTCGGGCCGGATGTGAGCTATCTGGTGCAGGGAACCCTCTACCCGGACGTCATCGAGTCGCTCTCGCCCATCGGCGGGCCCTCCGCCACCATCAAGACCCACCACAACGTGGGAGGTCTGCCCGACCGGCTCCCGTTCAAGCTGATCGAGCCGCTCCGGGAGCTGTTCAAGGACGAGGTCCGACAGGTCGGGCGCGAGCTGGGCCTGCCGCAGGAACTAGTGGGGCGGCATCCATTCCCGGGCCCGGGGCTGGCCATCCGCATTCTCGGTCCGGTGGTGTCCGAGGACCTCGAGGTGCTGCGCCGTGCGGACCACATCTACCTGGAGGAGATTCGCGCCGCGGGGCTGTACGACGATATCTGGCAGGCCTTCGCCGTGCTGCTCCCCATTCGGACTGTTGGGGTCCAAGGCGATGAGCGGAGCTACGATCGGGTCATCGGGCTCCGGGCCGTCACCAGCCGGGACGGCATGACGGCCGATTGGTTCCCGTTCCCGCCGGAGGTGCTGGCCCGCATCTCCAACCGAATTGCGAACGAGGTGGATGGGGTGAACCGGGTGGTCTACGACGTGAGCTCGAAACCGCCGGCCACGATCGAGTGGGAGTGAGCCAAAGGGAGTAGGGAGTAGGAAGGTGGGGAGTAGTGCGTGGAAACGGCGCCGGCAGCTCGAGAGCTGCCGGCGCCGTCGTGTTTCTACTACCCTACGGTCCTAAATCATTCGCACTAGTTCGGCCATGAGGCCCAGTTGCCGCAGTACGCGGCGTTGTCGGTGCCCAACGGCCCGCGCAGGACGCCGAGGATGAAGGCGTTCATGGCCGCCCGGGGGGCCACGATCAACTTACCGGCGCTCAGATTGACCGATACCTTGCCGAAGTGTCCCAGCTCGAGCGCATGTCCATTCTCATGGAAGGCCACGGTCTCGATATCGACGTCGCGTGGTCGTCGGAGGTGGTCCACGGAAAGTTGTCGTTGTACCAGATTTCCTTGAGCGCGGTATCCGTCCGACCGTTGTTGTCGATGTCCGACGGCGTGAAGTTGCCCTGGTCGTCGAACGAACCGAAGATGAAAGTGAAGGTGACGCCTAACACGTTCTGGCTGGCGCCGGGCCCGAGGACGGCGTCGAAGAAGAACCCGGGCAGGAATCCGAGGGTGTAGATGTCGGCCGCGAACGGATCCCCGACGCCGAGCACTGCGGTGTGAAACTGGCCGTCGTCCGGTCGCTTGACGATGTTGAGCTTCGAGCACTGGAGGTTTGCCCACGTGTCGAAGGACGCATCGATCGCAGGCTCAGCATTGATAGAGCCGTTCGCGAGGCCAAACGACTGGTCGAACATCTGGGTGATGTTCGCACCGTCTGCCGCTCGGCGGGCATCTCCGGGCACCCACTTGGAACTGAGCCGAAGATTGCGATCGAAGGCGAAGACGATCTGGGCCTGGTCGGCCGATGCGTCTGGGCCGAGCGAGATCTCAGCCATCTCGACCGCGTAACCCGCGCCTGCGGCCGCGAGTCCGGCATTGATCTCCTGGAGCTTGGCGCTGACCACATCGCCGGTTGCGGTGGCGCCCCTCGACAGCGCCGGACCCTGGACTTCGGACCCAGACGTCGTCGGTGCTGTCGGTTCCGAAGCACAGGCGGTAACGGCAATAGCGACAGTAAGAGCGGCAAGCAGGGAGTACTTACTCTTCCTCATAGGAACCTCGAGTCGACTGTGTGTAGGGGTGAGTTAGAGTACGAAACAAGGTACCACTCCCGAGGACCGTTGCGCCAGAGGGTTTCCTGATGGCTCACACGCCCTTTTCCTCCATCAAGGCGTGCAGCTCCGCTGGCTCGGTGAGCGATGCGAGTCGACCGGGCACGTCACCCTCGCGGACGAACCGGGCAACCTTCGCCAGCACGGTCAAGTAGAGGTTCGACACCTCGACGGGCGGGGCCGCGATCAAGAAGAAGGCATGGACCGGCTCGCCATCCATCGCGTCGTATGCAACTCCTTGCACATGCCTGCCGAAAGCCAGCCGCACTCGATCGAACACCGGTGAGCGGCAATGGGGAATGGCGATGCCCTGACCCACGCCGGTCGATCCTACCGCTTCGCGCTCGAGCACCAGGTTCGTGATCGTCTCGCAGTCTTCAGGAGAAAGGCCGAGGAGCGCCACCATCTCTCCGAGGACCTCCCGCTTGGTCCCGCCGCGGAGGTCGAGGTCGATGGATGTGGGGGAGAGGAGGTCCCGGAGGCTCATCCTGTTGAGGCTACTGTGCCCGCGGGGGCATGTCAAACGGGGTTCCTTGATCCATCCCATTGAGAGCCATAGGTTTATAGGATGGCTTTGCCGCATTTTTCAGACACCGACTTTCCGCTCATCCTGGCGCCGATGGCCGGGGTCTCCGAGGCGCCCTTCCGGCAGATCTGCCGTGGGCTCGGGGCCGATGTCGTCATGTCGGAGTTCCTGTCGTCCGAGGCAATTCGTCGACGGATCAAGACCACGCTCGAGGGAGCGGAATTCGAGGAATGCGAGCGCCCGATCGGGATCCAGATTTATGGCGCCGACGCCGAGGCGATGGCGGAGGCGACTGGCCTCATCACCGAGCACTACCAGCCCGAGTTCATCGACATCAACTTCGGCTGCCCGGTGAAGAACGTCGTCAAGCGGAACGGCGGGTCCGGGTGCCTTCGGGACTTGGACAACGTCGACCAGATCATCCGGGCGTGCGTCGCGGCCACCCATCTCCCCGTTACCGTCAAGACCCGGAGCGGGTGGGACGAGCCAAGTCGCGATCCGGTAGGGATCGCACTCCGGATGCAGGAGGCGGGGGCCCGCGCTTTCACCCTGCATGCCAGAACACGGACCCAGATGTTCGCCGGCCAGGCCGACTGGGATGAGATCGCCCGGGTGACGGAGGCGCTCGACATTCCCGTGTTCGGCAACGGGGACATCCAAACGGCCGAGGATATCCTCCGAATGCGGCGCCACACCGGATGCGCCGGCGTCATGGTGGGCCGCGGCGCGTTCGGCAACCCCTGGCTGTTTGATGCCGCCAAGGCCCTCTTGGCCGGTGAGGCCCCGCCTGACGCTCCGGATGCGACAGAGCGCTTCACCATTGCGCTGCAACACGCGAGGCTCGCCCTCCGATTGCAGGGTGACACCCGGCGCACCATGATCGAGTTCCGCAAGCACTTGGGCTGGTATACCAAGGGGCTGCCGCACGCGAGCGAGCTCCGGAAGCGTCTCTTCCAGGTCGAGTCGATCACCGAGGCCGAGGGCATCTTCGGTGACTATCTCTGCCCCATGGCCCAGGTGGCGTGACGCCCGAACTCCTGGAGTCACTCCTATCGGATGTCGCCAGCGGGGCGCTCACTCCACGGGAAGCCCTGGAGCGGCTGAAGCACTTCCCCAGTGAGCCGTCCGACGTCGCCACCATCGATCACCAACGCCATCTGAGGCTGGGCCAGCCCGAAGTCGTATTCTGTGAAGGCAAAAGCGTAGACCAGTCGGTCGAGATCTGCCGTCGGCTTGCGGCCGCTGCCGGCACGTTCCTCGGGACCAGGGCCTCGCCGGAACTGGCCGACCGGCTGGGCCGCGAGTACTCCGCCCTCGAATGGAACGTCCTGGGCCGCACGGTCTTCCTGCCGCCATCGCCGCGCCCCGCTCCGTCCGGTCGAGGCACCATTCTGGTGGTCTCGGCTGGAACCAGCGACCTCCCAGTCGCGGAGGAAGCCGCCGCCGTGGCCGAGGCCCTTGGGAATCCGGTGGACCGCCTGGTCGACGTGGGCGTGGCGGGGCTTCATCGGTTGCTCAGTGCCTCTGAGCGCCTACGCAAGGCCGCGGTGGTCATCGTCGTTGCCGGAATGGAGGGCGCGTTGCCCAGTGTCGTGGGCGGGTTGATTGGCGTGCCGGTCATCGCCGTGCCGACCAGTGTCGGGTACGGCGCCTCGTTGGGCGGCTGGGCCGCTCTCCTCGGGATGCTGAACTCCTGTGCCGCCGGAATTACCGTCGTCAACATCGATAACGGCTTCGGCGCCGCCGCCGCCGCCCATCGCATCAATCACCTCCCGCCAAGAGAATCCACTCCGTGAGCGGCGCCATGATCGTGCTCGGTCTCGTGTTGATCGCCCTGGGTGGATGGCGCCAGGGGCTGCCGAATCTGGTGGTTGCCGCCGGAGGGTTCCTCGTCGCGTGGGGACTCCACCGACAGCTTGC
Source organism: uncultured Gemmatimonadales bacterium (assembly GCA_963815325.1). Classification (GTDB taxonomy): domain Bacteria; phylum Gemmatimonadota; class Gemmatimonadetes; order Gemmatimonadales; family GWC2-71-9; genus JABDII01. Next base: position 232,963 of record CAWFGG010000002.1, on the reverse strand, counting down.
CAAGCGGTCGGCGGGCCTGGCGAGGCCGGTGCCCCATTTCCTGCCCGATCCCACGCTCAGCTGGCTTCGGCGGGCGCACAACGCGATCGGCGTGTGGGCGCTGCCCAAGGGAAGGAAGAACAAGGCACTCACCTACTACCAAAGTGTCGACCCGGCAGCCGGGCTGAGTCAGGATGCGACCGACCTGCTCCGCGTGCGCCTGAGGATGGCGCCGCGCGAGGCTGTCAGCACTGTCGAACGGCTGGACGCCGGGACGCTGGTATCGGAATCGAACGATAGGCTCACGACGGCCTTGCTCCTGCGACCAGGCCCTACGCCCGGCGCCCTGGAGCAGGCCCGCGAAGACCTCCGGCATCTGCTCGAGAGTCTCGGTCGACGATCCGCCATCCGCGCCCTCGAGGATGCGAATGTCGCACCGGTGGAGAGCGTGCGAAGCATGGCCTTGCGACTGGCCCACCAGATCGAACATCAAGCCGGCGTTCGCGCCGCGGTCGCGTTATCGGAACCGGGGGGCGTTCGGGTCGTCGCGGTATCGCCCAGCGCCGATCAGCGGCTGGTCGGCCGCCTGGTTCCGCCTGACAGTCCGGTTGCCAGCGTCGCGCGTGGCGAACGGGAAGCCGTTGCCGCCAAGGGCAACGTATTCGGGGTGGAGGAGCAGGGCGGGGGGCGCGACCGGCGGCGAGGGCATGAGGGCCGGGTGGCCATTCAGGGCATTCGTACGACGGACGCCACCTTGGGGGCGGTTGCCTATTGGCGGCCGCGTGGAGGCACCGTCCATCTGTCGGCGACGGCGGAGATCAGTGAGTGCATCCGCCGCGCTGCGCCACGCATCAAGGCGTCGCACGAGCACGAGGCGCTGGGACTCCAGGCGACGCTCGATCCGCTTACCAGGCTCAGGAACCGGCGGGGTTTCGAAGGCGTGACCCGGCGCATCGGGGAAGCGGAAGGAGCCTTGATCTACGCCGATCTGGATGAATTCCAGCAGCTCAACGGCACCCTGGGCCGAGAAGCAGGCGATGCGGCCTTGGTCCACTTCACCGAGATTCTCCGGCAGGAGATTCGCCTGGGCGACATCCCTGGCCGACTTGGCGACGAGGAGTTTGCCCTGTGGCTGCCTGACGCTTCGCTGGCGGACGCGATGCACGTGGCCGAGCGCATCCGGGTGACGCTGACGAGCACGCCCTGGGCCTGGAATGGCAGGTCGTGGCCGCTGAGCGCGTCGTTCGGCGTCTCCGCGTGCCCCGAGACCACGAAGAAGCGAGACGATCTGCCGACCCAGGCCAAAGCCGCCGTGTCTCGTGCGAAGGCCGCGGGCCGCGACCGAGTGGAGGCCGCGCCTGCCGCGAAGGGCTAGTGAGTCCGTTGTCGCTGCGCGGCGCGATCCTTGCACCTTGTCGGCGGGCCATGTACGATTCAGGTACCCGGGGGCGATTGGCTTCGACGGGTATGAAGAGGAGGTCGCTGCGTGTCCAGGTCCAGGTTCCTGGTAAAACCGCTTGGAACTTTTCTAATTGCCAACTCTGAACTGGCACTGGCTGCCTAAGCTGAGCTAACGCTCGCTTAGCGCACCTCCGATGACGGAAGCCCGCCCGGGGCGTCCCCGTCGGATCGCAAAGCTGGGCTGGCTGGTCGTGGTCCTTCGACGCGCTCGGCGAGATTTCTTCGAAGGTGGTTCCTCAACGGGTCGGCTCTTCACCAGTTGAGGAATGAAGCGGAAAGATGAGCCTACACACGTAGATGTGGCTTCGGACACATATTCGGACCAGGGTTCGATTCCCTGCGCCTCCATGAACCACGCGGGACGGCCGTACCGGCCGTCCCGCGTGTGCGTTGCACCACCGAATCCTGTCGCTGCCCGTGCTAGCCGGATTCAGGGAGAACGATCGCAGCCACCTTCTCCGCCTGGCGGCGTCGAAAGTCCGCCAGGCGACCCCGCAGGTCGGCGTTCTCCGCCGCCAGGATCGCCACGGCGAAGAGCGCCGCATTCTTGGCGCCGGCATCACCGATCGCGAAGGTCGCCACCGGGATTCCCCCGGGCATCTGGACCGTCGACAAGAGCGAGTCCAGCCCTTGGAGATGCTGGCTGGGCATCGGGATGCCGAGGACCGGCAGGGTGGTGTGGGCGGCCAACACGCCGGCCAGGTGTGCAGCCCCGCCGGCGCCGGCGATGATGCACCGAAGCCCCCGGCCCTCCGCGTCGCGCGCGTAGGCCGTCGCGAGATCCGGGGTGCGGTGGGCGGATAGCACTCTGGCCTCGTTGGGCACGCCGAACTCTCGCAAGACATCGACTGCCCGGCGCATCACCGGCCAGTCCGAGTCGCTTCCCATGATGATCCCCACCAACGGTTTCTCCATATCGGTCCTCATCCCCTAGAGCGTGGCCTTGGTGCGATCCATGGTGCCACGAGCCGCCAACACCGCCTGCGCGGCCGCGAGGCGCGCAATAGGCACCCTGAACGGGGAACAGGAAACGTAGTTCAGCCCCAAGTGATCGCAGAACGCGACGGAGGACGGCTCACCGCCGTGCTCGCCGCAGATGCCGATCTTGAGATCCGGCCGGGCCTTGCGGCCCAGTTCGACGCCCATTTGCACGAGCCGGCCGACGCCTTCTCGGTCGAGCACCTGAAACGGATCGGCCTCCAGAATCTGGTGCTCCAAGTAGTAGGGGAGGAACCGCCCCGCATCGTCGCGGGAGAGTCCCCACGTCGTCTGGGTAAGGTCGTTGGTCCCGAAGGAGAAGAACTCGCTTTCGAGTGCGATGGCGTCCGCCGTCAACGCGGCGCGCGGCAGCTCGATCATGGTGCCGAGGAGGTAGGGAACCTTGATGTTGCGTTCCTGAAATACGGTGGCGGCGGTTTCCCGAACGATCCGCGCCTGCTCCCGAAACTCGGCGACGGATGCGGTCAGCGGGATCATGATTTCGGGCATCACCTGGCCGCGGCGCGACGCCACGGTGCACGCGGCCTCGAAGATGGCGCGGACCTGCATGGCAGGGATCTCGGGGTAGATGATACCAAGCCGGCACCCACGAAGCCCCAGCATGGGGTTCACTTCGCTCAGGCCCTCGACGATCCGGCTCATCTCCTCGGTGGAGCGGTCCAGCTCGCGAGCCAGCTTCGCGATCTCCTCGGGCTCCTTCGGGAGGAACTCGTGTAGCGGTGGATCGAGCAGTCGTATGGTGACCGGATAGCCTTCCATCGCGCGGAAGATGCCCTCGAAGTCGGCCCGCTGCATCGGCAACAGCTTGCTCAGCGCTTTCTCACGACCCTCGGAGTCCTGGGCCACGATCATCTCCCGCATGGCCTGCAACCGGGTGCCCTCGAAAAACATGTGCTCGGTGCGGCACAAGCCGATGCCCTCGGCACCGAATTCCCGGCCACGGTGGGCGTCGGCCGGCGTATCCGCGTTCACTCGGACTTTGAGATTGCGGAGCTTGTCTGCCCAGGTCATCAGGCGGCGGAAGTTGTCGCTCAGCTCGGGAGGGATCAGGATGGCCTTGCCGGCATGGACCTGTCCCCGCGTCCCGTCGATGGTGATCCACTCGCCCTCGCGAATCGTGCGGCCGTCGACCGAGAGGACACCGGCCGCCTCGTCCACGATGAGCTTTTGCGCGCCGGCGACGCAGGGTTTCCCCATGCCGCGGGCCACCACGGCTGCATGGGATGTCATGCCGCCTCGGGCGGTGAGAATGGCCTTGGCCACCACCATCCCATGGAAGTCCTCGGGGCTGGTTTCGCGACGGACGAGAATCACGGGTTGGCCCGTGCGCCCGATGCGCTCCGCCTCGTCGGCTTCGAACACCACGGCGCCACTTGCGGCCCCGGGCGACGCCGGCAAACCGGTGGTCAAGAGATCGAGCTCCGCCGACGGGTCGATGGTGGGATGGAGCAGCTGATCGAGATCATTGGGCGGAACACGTGCCACCGCTTCCTCTTCACTCACCACGCCTTCGTCCACCATTTCGCACGCAATGCGGACGGCCGCATGCCCAGTGCGCTGGGCCCGCCGGGTTTGGAGCATGTACAGCTTGCCGCGCTCGATGGTGAATTCCATGTCCTGCACATCCCGAAAGTGCCGCTCCAACCGCTGGGCCATTTGCGCCAACTCGGCGTATGCCGCCGGCATGACCCGCTCCAGGTCGGCGATCGGTTGCGGGTCCCGCGTGCCGGACACGACGTCCTCCCCTTGGGCATTGATGAGAAACTCTCCGTACAGGGCCCGCTCGCCGGTCGATGGATTGCGGGTGAACGCGACGCCGGTACCGGAGTCCTCGCCCAGGTTTCCGAACACCATGGCCATGACGTTGACCGCTGTGCCGAGGGAATCCGGGATATCGTGCAATCGCCGGTAATCGATAGCACGCTTGGTATTCCAGCTCTCGAACACGGCGGCGATGGCTCCCCAGAGCTGGTCGACGGGATCGTCGGGGAACTCACGCCCGGTCTCCTGCCGGACCACACGCTTGTACGCTGTGACCAGGGTCCGCAAGTCGTCCACCGGGAGGTCGATATCGCGCTCAACCGCATGGGTCTGCTTCCGCTCGGCGAGTATGGCTTCGAAGCGATCCTTGGGGATGCCGTAGACCACGGCGCCGTACATCTGGACGAAGCGCCGGTAGCTGTCCCAGGCAAACTGTGGGTTGTTCGCCTCACGCTCCAGCGCCGCCACCGTGTCGTCGTTGAGCCCCAGATTGAGAATGGTCTCCATCATGCCGGGCATCGACAGCGCCGCGCCCGACCGGACCGACACCAGGAGCGGCGCGTTGGTTCCGCCGAACTGGCGGCGCGTGGCGGCCTCGAGCCGGTTGAGGCTGGCCTCGACCTCGGTCCGGAGGCGGCCCGGGAACGCGCCCGTCTGGAGGTAGGTCTGACAAAGCGTGCTCGCGATAGTGAATCCCGGCGGGACCCGGACCCCGATGCTGGTCATTTCAGCGAGCGCAGCGCCCTTGCCGCCCAGGGTGTCCTTCATGGCCGCCGAGCCGTCGGCCCGGCCCGATCCGAAGAAATAGACCAGTGGCTGTGTCGTGGAGTGACTCATGCGTGGGATGGGATGAGAGGTGGCGCCTGGTGGAGCCGGATCGCCTGATCCGGCACCTCAGTGGGATACTGATTCGAGAAACAGGCGTGACAGAACCGGGAGTCGCCACCCGCCGCCGCCAACATGCCCTCGAGCGACAGGTACGCCAGAGAGTCGACGCCGAGGTACGCGCGGATTCCCTCCAACGAATGGCGGGTTGCGATCAACTCATCGGGATACGGGGTATCGATGCCGTAGTGGCAGGGGCCGATAATGGGCGGCGACGCAAGCCGAAGGTGGACCTGGCGCGCCCCGGCAGACCGAATCAGCTGTACCAATCCCTTGCTCGTCGTGCCGCGGACCAGGCTGTCATCGACGACCGCGACTGACTTGCCCTCGATCACATCGCGCACGGGATTGTACTTGATCCGGACTTTCTCGACCCGCAGTGCCTGGGACGGGTGAATGAAGGTGCGCCCGATGTAGTGGTTGCGGATCAGGCCATGCTCGAGTTTGATGCCCGAGACCTCGGAGAACCCCAGCGCCATGGCATTGGAACTATCGGGAACGCTGAAGACCACCTCGGCGTCGTCGGCCGGGTGCTCCCGTGCGAGGTTCCGGCCTAGCTCCCGTCGGACGCGGTCGACCGACCGGCCGAACACCGTACTGTCGGGCCGGGAGAAATACACCAGCTCGAAGACACATCGGCTCACCGGCCGGGGCTCGAGCCGCGGCAACTGTTCGAGCCGGCCGTCCGTGATCCGGACGAACTCACCCGGCTCGAACTCGCGGACCAGCGTCGCGCCGATCAGATCAAAGGCACAGGTTTCCGACGCGACGATGAGCCCGGATCCGAGGCGACCGAGAAACAGTGGTCGGAATCCGCGGCTGTCGACGGCGGCGTATAAGGTCCGCCCGACGCCGATAACGAGACTGTACGCCCCTTCCACACGCTCCAGTGCGCCACGAATCTGCTGCGCGGGATCGTTGGCCTTTGAACGCGCAATGAGGTGGACCAACACTTCGCTGTCGGTCGAGGTCATGAACAAGGCACCCTCCGCCACGAGGCGCTCTTTGATCTCGGCGGCGTTGGTGAGGTTGCCGTTGTGCGACAGGACCAACGGAGCGTTGCGATAGTTGACCACGCACGGCTGCGCATTGGCCAACACGGTGCTTCCCGCGGTCGAGTACCGGGTGTGTCCGATAGCGACGTCGCCACGCAGGCCGTCGAGGACCGCGTCGGTGAACACCTCCGACACCAGCCCCATGCCCAGGTGCGAGTGCGCCGTGCCCTCGCTATCCAGCGCGACGATGCCGGCGCTTTCCTGCCCGCGATGCTGAAGTGCGTACAGTCCCAAGTACGCTACCCGGGCGGCTTCAGGAACCCCGGAAACGCCAAAGACGCCACACATCGATCTAGGCCTCCGCGCCGTCGCGGGAGAGCGAATGACGCATCCGTCGGGGAATCGCGTCGAAGTAGATGGTCCGGAGCTTCCGGATGTCCCACGACAGCGCTGCGTCGCCATAGCGAATCCTGAGTGGTACGTCAGGAGTCCCAACCACTCCCACCGACGTGATGGGCACGCCATGGTCGGACGCCAGATTGCGCAGGGGCTTCTCCTGCTCGGGGTGGCAGGTCGCCACAACTCGGCCACCGTTTTCGCCGAAGAGGATGCGCTCCAGTGTCGAGCGGTCGGCGTGCGCCGTCAGATCGACGGTCGCCCCGCAGCCCTGCGCCGCGTAGGGTCCGCCCATCGCCGATTCCGCGATGGCCACGGCAAGCCCGCCGTCGGAACAGTCGTGGGCGGACGCCAGGAGCTGTGCGCGCGCCGAGGCTACCAGTAATTGTTGCAGCCGCCGCTCGGCGTCGAGGTCCACCGGGGACGGCCGGCCGCCGACGAAATCGCGGGCCTCGGCCCAATAGGCTGAGCCACCCAATTCGCCGGTCGTTTCCCCAAGAATGAGGATCCGGTCGCCCGGCGCGCGAAAGTGGCTCGCCACGGCGAGTTGGACGTTCTCGAGGAGCCCGACCATGCCAATGGTGGGTGTCGGGTCGATGGCGCCGAGCGGACTCTCATTATAGAACGACACATTCCCGCCGGTGACGGGCGTCTCGAAGGCGCGACACGCGTCACCAATGCCTCGGCACGCTTCCTGAAACTGGAAGAAGACCTCAGGCCGCTCCGGACTTCCGAAATTGAGGCAATCGGTAACACCGAGCGGCACCGCACCGGTGCAGGCGATATTGCGCGCGGCCTCCGCAACCGCGGCCTTCGCGCCTTCGTACGGGTCGAGCGCAACCAGGCGGGCATTGCAGTCCACGGTAAGGGCCAATCCGAACTCGGTTCCTTCGACACGCACGACGCCGGCGTCGCCGCCCGGGGTCAGGACACTGTTGGCCCGCACGGTGGAATCGTACTGCTCGTACACCCACTGCTTGCTCGCGATCGAGGGGCAGTCGAGCAGCACTTCGAGCGCTCGCTCCGCGCTCAGGCGGGGCGCGGTGGCCGGTTCGGTCGCTCGCCGCACCGCCACTGCCGGGTCCTCCCGTGCCGCGGGCGTGTACACCGGGCAGTCCGAGATCAGCCTTTCACCCGGGATTGCAGCCACCACCTGTGCGCCATGGCGGATCCGGTACACGCCGTCGTCGGTAACCGAGCCGATCGGGGTCGCGGTCAGTTCCCATTTCCGGCAGACGGCCTGGACCTCGGCGACCCGATCGGGCTCTGCGACGACCAGCATCCGCTCCTGCGACTCGGACAACAGGATTTCGTACGGCGTCATGTCCGGTACCCGCACGGGGACGAGTGCCGTGTCGATGTCCACTCCGACGCCTCCACGCGCCGCCATTTCCGCTGAGGAACTGGTGAGGCCGGCCGCCCCCATGTCCTGGATGGCGACGATGATGCGCTGCTCGATCAACTCGAGGCTGGCTTCGAGGAGGAGCTTCTCAGTGAACGGGTCGCCCACCTGCACCTGTGGACGCCGGGCCTCGCTCTCCTCGGTGAGTTCCTCGGACGCGAAGCTCGCGCCGTGGATCCCGTCCCTCCCGGTCCGGGCACCCACCACGAGCAGTACATTGCCGGCGCCCTCCGCCTTGGCCCGCATGACGTCGTCGGCACGCAGGAGTCCGACGCACATGGCATTGACCAGCGGGTTCCCGGTGTACGTCCGATCGAACACCACCTCGCCGCCGAGGGTCGGAATGCCGACGCAGTTGCCGTAGTCGCCGACGCCGCGCACCACACCCGCGAAGAGGTAGCGGTTCCGTGGGTCGTCGAGCGGTCCGAAGCGCAGGCTGTTCAGGACCGCGATGGGCCTGGCCCCCATGGTAAACACGTCACGGAGAATGCCCCCGACCCCGGTTGCCGCGCCTTGGTAGGGTTCCACGGCCGATGGATGATTGTGGGACTCGATCTTGAAGGCCACGGCCCAGCCGTCCGGCAGCGCAAGCACACCGGCGTTCTCGCCTGGACCTTGGAGCACGCGCGCTCCCGTGGTCGGGAAGGTCCGGAGGGCCGGCTTCGAGTGTTTGTAGGAACAATGCTCCGACCAGAGGGCGGAGAAGATGCCCAGCTCGGTCAGGGTCGGCGTGCGGCCGAGCATGGCCACGATGCGCTGGTATTCCAGGTCATTGAGGTTATGCGTCCGGACCAGCTCCTGGCCAACAGCAGGCTCGCCGGAGAGCGGTGTGGCGTCGAGGACCGCGCTTGGAGGCGTCACGTCGATTCCCGGCGAGCAACGCCCGTCATCATTCCGACTTCGACCCCCGCAGGGTTGCGCTGATGTCGCTGAACACCCGTCCGAGGAGGCCGGTGTCGTCCTTGGCCATCAGGGCTTCGAGTTCTCCGGCGTCGAGCCAGATGCCGCCGCAGTGCGGGCACCGCTCGATCTGGACCCCGTGGAACGTCTCGGTGGCAATGTCCCGACCATCCTTCGGACACTTCATGTAGTGGGTCCGGCGCTCCGCTTCCAGCTCGGCCTCCTGGCGCTGTTTGCGGTGGGACTCCAACAGCTCGAGATCCCTGCGTGCGTGGTACTCCTCTTCGTTCTTGCTTGGCTTGTCAGGGGTCATTGGCGTTTCCGTATCGGCGTCGGGGGACGGTTAGGGGCTTGCGGCAGGAAGCGTTGGTTCGGGCACCCGCTCACTCGGTGAGGATGACACACCGTCGTAGCTATGGTAACTCGCCCGGGCCACCGCATCGACCACCTGCCCACCCTGGAGGATAACCAGATCGTGCATGCCACATGTCTTCAGGCATCCGTTCTCGAAGAACATGTACATGAACTCGCCTCGCTGGCGGACCATCAACGGCTCGCCCCAGGACTCGCGAACCTGGACCTCGGTCATGCCCGGCCGGATGACCCCGGCTTGCTGGGCCGGCAACGTGTTGCCCGGGGCGGCAAGCACGAGTGTCAACACTGCTAAGGGGACGATTCGCATCAGGCTACTCCTTTGAGAACGCGGGTCCACGACGCCACAGAGCGGAAGAAACCGGCACCGTCGCTGTTCCCGAGCGCGGCCTCGGCGACGCGCTCGGGATGTGGCATGATCCCCACGATGTTTCCAGCGGCATTCGAAATACCGGCAATATCGGCGGTTGATCCGTTGGGGTTCTCACCGGGCACGTAGCGGAGGACGACACAGTGCTCGGCCTCCAGCTGTCGACGGACCTCCTCGGACGCCTCAAAGCGCCCCTCACCGTGAGCCACAGGAAGCACCAGCTCCGCTCCCTGATCGTACGCACTGGTGAACGGCGTCGTGGTGCGCTCCACCCGAACCCGAACCGGTCGCGAGACGAACGTGAGCCCGGCGTTGCGCATGAGCGCGCCGGGCAGGAGACCGGTCTCACAGAGAATCTGGAACCCGTTGCAGATGCCGAAGACCGCCCCACCGCGAGCGGCGTGCCGGCGCACCGCCTCCATCACCGGGCTGAACCGCGCGATCGCCCCGGAGCGCAGGTAATCGCCGTAGCTGAACCCGCCGGGCAGCACCACCAAGTCAACGCCGTGAATGTCCGCTTCGCGGTGCCAGACGAACGTTGTCGCGATGCCGGCGGCTTCCAAGGCGCGGCCGGTCTCGGTCTCGCAATTGCTGCCGGGAAAACGGATCACCGCGGCGCGGGTCATGATGCCACGACCTCGATGAGAAAATCCTCCGTCACGGGATTGGCGAGGAGCCGCTCGCACATGGCGTGGGCGCGACGCTCCGCGTCCGCTGCCGACCCCGCCTCGATGCTGAGCTCAACGGCCCGACCCATGCGGACCGCCGCCGCTTCCGAGAAACCAAGCTCTGTCAGCGCTCGTTCCACGGCTTGACCCTCGGGGTCCAGCAGGCCGGCCCGCGGCATGACGCGAACCAAGACACGAAAAGTCATTCGCCCTTCCCCCGTCGCCGAGGGGCATCCTCGATTCGATGAACCGATGGTGCGAACGTGGCGTGGTGGGCGGGATAGGCCGCGTCGGGGTCTTCGTTCCGCTCGAGCAAACTGTACACCGTCGCGCGAAGCAAGCCGTACACGATATAGGTCATCCCGAACGGGAAGAAGAAGTACTCCGGGACGAGGAGGCCGCCTGCCAGGATGGTCACGTGGAGCACAAGGCCGAGGATTCCCCGGGCCGATCGTATCCCGATACCTGGAAGCTTGGGATATCTGACATTGCTTACCATCAACGCTGCCAAGCCCAGCATGAGGAGCACCAGGAAGAGCTGGGAGTTGATCAGTGTGAGGTTGGCCTGACCCCATGGCGTCTGGATAAAGGGGTAATAGACCGCGAGCGCCATCCCCCCGGCGGTGGACGGCAAGCCGGTGAACCACCGGCTGGAATCACTCTCCGGGGTCGACACGTTGTAGCGAGCCAGCCTGAGGGCCACCGAGACCAGGTAGATGAAGCAAATGACCCATGCGAAACGGCCGGCCTGGGCGAACTCGAGGAAGTACATGAGGAGCGCCGGCGCCATTCCAAACGAGATAAGGTCGACCAGCGAGTCGAGCTCGGCTCCGAACCGGCTGCCGGTCCGGGACAATCGGGCAATCCGGCCATCGAGCATATCCAGGACGCCGGAAATGACGATGAACCACCCGGCCCAAATGAAGTTCCCGGTGGAGGCCGAGACGATGGACCAGAAACCAAAGAAGAGGTTCCCGATCGTGAACGCGCTCGGGAGCACGACCACCCCGCGCCGCCGCGTGCGCCGCCGAGGGCGCGGGTGTCCGACATTCAGGTCCATTGTGCCACCACGGTGAGTCCCGCTTTGGTCCGATCGCCCACGCCCACCATGACCCGCGTGGTGGTGGGCAGGAACACATCGACGCGGCTGCCGAACCGGATCATGCCCATTCGTGCACCCTGTTCCACTCGAGTGCCGACTGCATGATCGGTAACGATACGCCGCGCAACCAGACCTGCAATTTGGCGGACGAGTACCTTCCCCCGCTCGGTGGCAAGCCCCACGGTCGACTGCTCGTTGTCGGTGCTCGCCTTTTCGGATGCCGCATGGAGAAAGCGTCCCGGGTGATAGTCGCGAAAGGCCACCGTGCCAGCCGTCGGATAGCGATTCACGTGGACGTCGAACACGTTCATGAAAATCGAGATCCGATTCGTCGGGCCACCGTGAAAGGTAGGCTCTTCGATTTCCCGCACACTGACGACCTTCCCGTCGGCCGGAGCCAGGACCAGATCATGGCCGCGTGGTCCCTCGCGCTCGGGATCCCGAAAGAAGGCCACGACCCAAAGCAGGACCGGTAACCAGATCACCGCCCAGCGCCAATCGATCAGGGCCAGGAGCGCCAATACCAGCACCGCACCCAGAATGAACGGACGTCCCTCGGGAGCTAGCCTCATGCTGCTAGTGCCCGGCCAAGGGGTGTCCCGTCAGCAGCTCGAATGCCTCGAGGTACCGCGAGCTGGTCGACGCCACGACCTCCGGTGGCAGGGGCGGCGGTGGCGCCTCGCCGTTCCAGCGCCCGGCCTGCTTCAACCCTGCCAGGTAGTCCCGGAGCGGTTGCTTGTCGAAACTCGGCTGCCCGACACCGGGGCGATAGCGATCCGCCGGCCAAAACCGTGAAGAGTCCGGAGTCAGGAGCTCGTCAATGAGCAGCACCTGGCCCGTGCCATCGATGCCGAACTCGAACTTGGTGTCGGCGATGATGATTCCCCGGTCGGCCGCGTGCCGCTGCCCGGCACGGTACAACGCCAGGCTCGCATCCCGGACTCGATCCGCGGTCTCCGCTCCCAACGCGTCGACCATCGCCGGGTAGCTGATATTCTCGTCGTGGCCGGTGTCAGCCTTGGTCGCGGGCGAGAAGAGCGGAGGGTCGAGCGAGACGCTTTCGACGAGGTTCGGGGGCAGCGGCTGTCCTGCCAGCGTTCCGTGCGCACGGTATTCCGCCCAGGCCGACCCCGCCAGGTAGCCCCGGACGACGCATTCGAAGAGGATCGGTGTGGTGCGTCGGGCCAACATGGACCGGCCGGCCAAGGAGGCACGCTCAGACCCGAGGGCGGGGAGCCGCTCCAAGATCGTGTCGATGTCGGCCGTGATGTAGTGCGACGGGACCGTGCTGCTGAGCTGCTCAAACCAGAAGGCGCTGAGTTGGGTGAGCACCTGCCCCTTCTCGGGGATGGCCTCGTTCATGACGACATCAAATGCGCTGATCCGGTCGCTCGTCACGATGAGCAGCATGTCCGACCCGGCGTCGTAGACTTCGCGGACCTTTCCCCGTCGGAGCAGGGGTAACGGGAATCGACTCGCGGTCTGAAGATTCATACCGGCACCTCGGCTGTATCCGCTACGGTGGCGAGCTCTCGCGCCCGCGCGAGCAGCGGATGGAAATAGTCACCCAAGAATTCGTCAACCTGCTCCGGCGCGCGTCCCACGAAGTGCCGTGGATCCAGTTCTTTCTCGAGCCTCGCCTCCGGAACGGCACGGAATGCCGGATCTCCGGCCAATCGGGCCAAGAGATCGTTCGGTTGGCCGCGACGGACCAGCTCCGCCACCGCATGGCTGTGACGCCGGATGACCTCGTGCAGCGTTTGCCGGTCGCCCCCGGCGGCGACGCCCAGCATCAACCAACGCTCGGTAGCCATGAAGGGCATTTCGGCGTCGACATGACGCTGAATCGCGTCCTGTCCTACTTCCAGTCCGGCCGTCACGTTGGCGGCCAGGACCAGGAGCGCATCGGACACCAGGAAGGCCTCCGGCAGCACGAGGCGCCGGTTGGCGCTGTCGTCCAGCGTGCGCTCGAGCCACTGCGCCGCTGCCGTGTGTGCGCCGTTGGCCTGCAGCGAGATGAGGAATCGTGCCAGCCCGGACATTCGTTCGGCCCGCATCGGGTTCCGCTTGTAGGCCATGGCGCTCGAACCGACTTGCTCCGGCCCGAAGCCTTCGAACAGCTCGCCCTCATGCTGTAGCAATCTGAGGTCACCGGCCAGCTTGGCCGAGGACTGGGCTATCCCGCTCAGGGCGTCGAGCACGATACAATCCTGCTTCCGGGGATAGGTCTGCCCGGTCACGGGGAACAGCCCGGTGAAACCGAGCTTGGCCGCGATGCGGCGCTCGAGTTCCCGGACCTTGTCGTGGTCGCCTTCGAACAGGTCGATGAACGATGCCTGAGTGCCGGTGGTCCCCTTGCACCCGCGGAATCGCAGGCGGTCGAGCCGGTCGCAGAGGGTCTCGACATCGATCGCGAAGTCCTGCATCCACAGCGTGGCACGCTTTCCGACGGTGGTGAGTTGCGCCGGTTGGAAATGGGTGTAGGCAAGGCAGGGCAGGTCCCTGGTGCGTCGCGCGAACGCTTCGAGCCCCGTCAGGACAGTGATCAGACGCCCCAGCAAGAGCCGGAGGGCATCGCGCATGATCATGAGGTCGGCGTTGTCGGTCACAAACGCGCTGGTGGCACCCAGATGGAGATGGCCGCGCGCTTCCGGGGCCTGATCGCCGAAGGCGTGGATGTGGGCCATGACGTCGTGGCGGAACCGGCGCTCGTACGCTGCAGCAGCATCGAGGTCGACATCGTCCAGATGCTCGCGCATTTGCCTGAGCGCGGCCTCGGGGATGCCGAGGCCGAGTTCCTGCTGCGCCTCGGCCAACGCGAGCCAGAGACGGCGCCAGAGCCCAATCCGCCGACGCTCGCCCCACAGCCGCTGCATGGCCGGCGATGCATAGCGGGCTTCGAGCGGCGAGCGGTAGGTATCCTGGCTCACTGGAATACCAGGTCGGTGAAGATGACCCGCCCGCGGCGCTCGAAGTACACGCGGAACTGTTGGCGCGAACGGAGCGAGTTCAGAAACTCGCCGACGTGCTCAGCTCGCCGGATGCGGGTCCGGTCCATGCCCAGGATGACATCTCCCTCCTGCAATCCCGTTGCTCGCGCCACCGCGGGGGAAATGCGCACGATGAGCGCGCCTTCGCTGCTCTCGAGGCCGCGCTCCGACTGGATGGCGGGGTCCACGGTGATGAGCTGGAGGTCGCGCAAGACCGTCACGCGTTCGGCGGTGACGGTGGGCAAGTCGGCGGTCACGATGCGGCGTTCCTGACTGCGGCCGGCCGAGCCCAGGGTCACGTGCACGGTGTCCCCGACGAGCAGGTCGAGCTTGACCGCTTCCCAGTCGAGGAAATTCCGCAGCTGCCGGCCGTTGGCCTCCGTCAGAACGTCGCCCGGCTTGATCCCGACCTGCCCAGCGGGACCCCCTGCCGCGACGGAGATGACAGACACGCCGCCCTGGGCTTTCCAATCACGCATCGCATCAGCCCCGGCGACGTCGAGACCGGTCCACGCTCGTCGCACGGAGCCGCTGCGCAGCAGCTGCTGGGCCACCCGCACCGCCCGCTCCACCGGAATGGCAAAGCCGAGGCCGATCGAACTGCCGGTCGGACTGAAGATCGAGGAATTGACGCCGACCACTTCGCCCAGGGCGTTGCTGAGCGGGCCGCCCGAGTTGCCCGGATTGATGGCCGCGTCGGTCTGGATCATGTCCAGGTAGAGCCCGGGCTGGTCTCCGCTCGGCACGATGTTCCGCCCCGTTGCGCTGACCACTCCGGCGGTGACGGTCGGTTCGGCATTGCCGAGCAGGTAGCCGTACGGATTGCCCAAGGCGACGACCCATTCGCCGATCATGAGGTCGGTGCTCCGGCCCAACGGCGCCACCGGCAAGTCCTGGCGGTCGATCTTGAGGACGGCGATATCCGTGATGGGATCCTCGCCGACCAGTGTCGCCGTCGCCTCGGCCCCGTCGCTCAGCATGACCACGATCGAGTCGGCCCCGGCCACCACGTGCTGATTGGTGATGACCACGCCGTCCGGTTGGATGACGAACCCCGTCCCGCTGCTCCGGACGCGTCGTTCTCCGAGCTGCGGCACGAAAAACAAATCCCACGGCGAACGCTGGACCCGGCGTCGCGAGGTCACGTTGATCGACACGACCGCCGGGCCGACCCGCGCGACGGCATCGACAATGGCCGTGCGCCGGCTCGAGGCGATCGATCCCTGAGCTGCTGGGCGCTCGGTCGCGACTTGGAGCGTGGCGCCCGCGAGCGCGGCCTGCCGGCCGGCGGGACGCTCACCGCAGCCGGTCGCGACGAGGAGACCGGCCAGGACCGCCAATGCCCACCGCGCGGTGGGCATCGCTCGCCCCATTGTCGGTGTTCGGCTCACTCGGAACATGGCACCTCGTCCTGCCGGTGAAACCAGTCGTCCGCGTAGTCGGCGCGCACGAAATAGAGCCCCTCGGGCGGCGCGGGCGGGCTCGTGTCTTGGTTGTGGCCGCTCTCGAGCAGGCGCTCCATGTCGGCCACCACGCGCCGTCCCAACCCGATATCCACCATCGTGCCGACCAGCATCCGCACCATGTGATGCAGGAAACGGTTGGCGGCGATGTCCAACCTCACGCCGGGCTGGTCGTCGCGGGCGGCCCACGTTGCGACCCGGACGTGGCAGCGATAATGCGGTCGCGGTGTGCCCTTGGCTGCGAACGCGCTGAAATCGTGCTCCCCGACAATGGGGCCGGCCCCAGCTCGGAGGGCCTCCAGGTCGAGAGGCCTCGCCAAGGCCCATTCGTACGGGCGTCGAAACGGCGAGCGGGAGGCCGGATCGGTACCGATGATGTAGCGGTACTGTCGCTCTTGGGCGCTCTTCCGCGCATGGAACCCCGGACGCATCGAATGCACCGATGCGGCCCAGCAATCCGGGGCCAGCAGGGCATTCAGCGCTCGGTGCAGGGCCTCAGGGGTCCACTTGGCCGGCACCGTGAAACTCACGCCCATGCCCGTCGCATGAACGCCCGCGTCGGTTCGCCCGGCCGCGTGGGCCACGATTCGGGTGCCGCACAGCTCCTCGAGAACCCGTTCGACCTCGGCTTGGACCGTTCGCCCTGCCGGCTGCCGTTGCCAGCCGAGGAAGGCGCCGCCGGCATAGTGCAGCACGGCGAGAAAGGTCCGGCTCATCGGCGGAAACTTAGTGCCGGTCCGCTGCCCGGAGCAAGTTGCGCAACCTCTTGTCATCATTGAAAAAAGGCCCGCTGTTGCGGGCCTTTCCGACGGCGGGGACTCGGCCGTTCAGTACTTGCGGATGACGCCGACTACTTGCCCCTGGATCAGGACGTCCTGCTCCTGGTACCTGAGGGGCGCCACCGTGGGGTTGGCGGGCTGGAGCCGGATCCACCCGCCCGGTTCCCGGTAGAACTTCTTGACGGTCGCCTCGTTGCCGTGGACCAGCGCGATGACCATCTCGCCATTTTCCGCCGTTTGCTTCCCATGCACGACGACGTAGTCACCATCCAGGATGTGCTCGTCGATCATTGAGTTACCCCGCACTTGCAGGGCGTAGTTGGGACCGCGGCGCGGCAGCATCTCATCCGGCACGGCGATCAACTCCTCGTGCATCAGCGATTCGATGGGTGTGCCCGCGGCGACGCGACCCAACAAGGGCACCTCGGTGGCCGGCGCCGTGCCCCTGGGAGGGAGGAGCTCGATCGAGCGACTTTCATTGTATTGGCGGGTGATGTAGCCCTTGCGCTCGAGGTTCGACAGATGTTCGTGAACGGTCGCGAGCGACTGGAACCCGAATCGACCCGCGATCTCCTCGAAACTCGGGGCGTATCCCCGGTCGACGATGTACTCCTGGAGGTAGGAAAGGATTTCCCGCTGCCGGCGCGTGAGCGACATGGCTTCCCCCACAATGGTGTACCGAAAGGATCCCGAATAGAATCTACCCGAAGGATACCCGAACGGCAAGAGTCGGTGTCGCGCTTGTCCGGGTCGTGGAGTGGCCGAAGGAGGCCCTAGCGCATAACTTAGTGCGATACCTCGCTTGGGGTGCCGGCCGGTTCCCCACCTCCCCAACCTCTGGAATCCCTTAGGTCGCTTCTCGGTGAGTGAAGACACACTGACGAACGGAACCGACTCGGGAATGATCCTGCCTGACACCCAGGTGCAGGAGCTCATCCGCACGCTGGTGCGGAGCCAACGGGCGTTCCAGATGTACCTCCCCAACAACCCCGTCTACCACAAGGCGGTGGCCAACGTACGCGCGGCCTTCCGCCCCGTGTGGGCGGCCACCGACGAGCTGGTGCTCACGGTGGCCGAGACGGACTTCGTGTGGGAGGGAATGCTGGTTTATCAGGAGATGAGCAAGAGCGATAGTCTCGCGTGGCAGCTCTACAAGGACGGCATGCGGATCCTGACGTTCAAGCCGGGCATCCAGGACGAAGAGATCATTCGGTTCCTCCAGACCGTCAACCAGGTTCGCCTCCTCCCGCCCGACGCGGCCGACGACCTCCGGACGATTCTCTGGGAACAAGACTACCAGTTCCTGACGTATCGGTTCACCGATCTCTTGGAAGGGCTCGAGGGGATGGAGCCCGCCGCCTCGGGCCTCACCGCGAGTGCGCAGGAAGGGCTTCAGGACGAAGTCCGCCGCGATGTCCACGAGGTGGCTCCGAGTGCGCGGCCGGGCGTGGTGGACCTCGAGGAGTTCGATTCGACGCCCTACTTCCTGGACGAGCGAGAGATCGACTTCGTGCGACAGGAAGTCGAGCGCGAATACCAGCGCGACCTCAGGAGCAGCGCGTTCAACGCGCTGTTCGATGTGTTCGAGCAGCAGGACGATGCGGAGGTCCGGGAGGAGATCATCGGGATTCTCGATGGCCTCTTCCCGAACATGTTGAACGCCGGCGAGTTCAAGGCGTGCGCCGCCGTGTTGCGCGAGACTCGAACACTCGCAGAGCGAGTCGATGACGGATTCCGCCAGCGCCTTGCGGTATTCGACGCGCAGCTGAGTCAGCCCACGGTCGTCTCCCAGTTGCTCCAGTCGCTGGACGAGGCAGCCACGCCGCCTCGCGAGGCGGATGTCAATGAGATTCTCCAAGAATTGCAGCCCCAAGCCCTCGAGACGCTGTTCGTCTGGTTACCGAAGTTCAGTTTGGCACCCATGCGACGCCTGGTGTCCGACGCGGCGGGCCGTATCGCCGAGCGCCACCCCTCCGAAGTCGTCCGATTGCTGCAGGACCACGACAGCGCGGCGCTGCCGTCTGCAATCGCGCTCGCGGGACGCCTCAAGGTCGAGCCCGCCGTGGCCGGCCTGGCCGCCGCATTGGAGCACGACAGCTCGGACATTCGGTTTGCCGCGGTCGAGGCTCTGGGGGCCGTTGGCTCCCCGTCGGCCATGGGCAAACTCGAGCCGGCGTTGAGCGACAGCGATCGGACGGTGCGCATGGCCGCGGTCCGCCTGGCCGGGGAACGGGGGTATAAGGGCGCCTTGCCGCGCATCGAGCAAGTGGTTCTTCGCCGGGGCCACAAGTCAATGGACTTCAATGAGAAGCGGGCGTTCTTCGAGGCCTACGGCTCGATTGCAGGCGCCGCGGCGGTCAAGCCGCTGGGCGGTATGCTCCGCGTGCGCGGCATCTTCCGGCGCAAGCGCAGCTCCGAGGTGCGCATGTGCGCTGCGTTGGGGCTTGGGAAGGTGGGCACTCCGGAGGCCCGGGCGATTCTCGAGCGCGTGCAAGACGATCGGGACCGGCAAGTGAAGAACGCGGTCGGTGCGGCGCTGCGGGCGGCTCGGTCGTGAGTTCTTCCCACGTGCCGGGCCCCAACCAGGGCCGAGAGGACGCCGCGGTCGGCGGCGGCGAAGGGTTCCTGCGGCAGGCGGGCCGCGGGCTTCTGTTCGCGCTCTACACCGCGCTTCGAAGCCTCAAGTTGTATCCGCTCGAGAATGCGACCGTTCAAAAAGCACTGAACGATCTCCTCGAGGCGACCAACGGCCTGCTGGCCCGCGAGGAGGAAATCGAAATCCGCATGGCGGGAGATTTCCTCTTTGTGAACGGGACCCGGCTCAGGCTGGAGTTGGACAACTATGCCTCCTTCAGCCAGATCCTGTCGCTCTTGCGGAGCCTCGATATCGGCACGCTGTGGATCCGCCCGGGCATCGAGCGGCGCGAGTGGCAAGTCTTCTTGAGCCTCATGCTCAGTCTTTCGAGCCGGGAAGATCCGAGCGAGTTGCTGCAGAAGGAACTCATGGAGCGGGCGGCGGCAGGCGGGGTGAAGGCGATCGACGTCGAGCCGAGAAGCGAGCGCCACGAGTTCGACGAGCAACAACTCGCACGGGAAATCGCCAAGCGGACCTATTCGCACGGCGTATCGGTCACCAAGGACGTCGTCAATAGCGTCCGCATGGGCCGGGCCGCCAGCCTCAAGAAGGTGAAGCGGGCGGTGCAGATGATGGTGGACCAGGTATTGAACAACGAGACCTCGCTGCTGGGGCTCACCACGCTGCGGGACTACGACGAATACACCTTCACCCATTCCGTCAACGTCTGCATCTTCTCGATCGCGTTGGGCCGGAAGCTCGGCCTGACGAAGCACCAGCTCTACGATCTCGGCCTGGCCGCCCTGATGCACGATGTGGGGAAGGCGCGAATTCCGTTGGAGGTGCTCAACAAGACCGGCGGCCTCGACGAGGACGAGTGGCAGCTCATGCAGGGTCACCCCTGGATGGGAGCCCTCGCGTTGTTCGAATTGCGGGCCTACGAGGAGACTCCCTACCGCTCGATCCTGGTGGCGCACGAACATCACATGAAGAAGGACCTGAGCGGCTACCCCAAGGTCATCAGGCCGCGGCAGACGGGCATTTACTCCCGGCTGGTGTCGGTGGCCGACGGTTTCGACGCGGCGACGACGCGGCGGTCGTATCAGACCGTGCCCATCGAGCCCGACGAAGTGCTCCGGGAGATGTGGACCAACCCTCGCCGGGGCTACGAGATGGTTCTGGTCAAGGCGCTCATCAACTTGCTGGGCGTCTATCCCGTCGGTACCTGCGTCATCCTCGACACCTTCGAAGTGGCCATTGTCGCGGGCGCAGCCCAGGACCCGAAGTACCTGAACCGTCCGACCGTGTGCGTAGTCATCAACGACCAAGGGACGCCGCTGCCTTCACCCGGCATGACCGTCGATCTGTCAGACCGCCAGCCCGACGGGAATTTCAGCCGCTCCATCGTCAAGGTCACCAACCCGGATCGATACGGCCTCACCGTTGGCGACTACTTCATCTGAGTCGGCCAGGCCCCGGCTACATGGCGGCGGCCGGACCCGACCCCCGCGCGCGGACCAGACATCGTCATCTCATGGGGTGCCGATCCCGCTGATCCTGCGGTGGTATGCACGCTTCCTGATGGGCACGGGGGGCATCGTGGTGGCGGCCACGCTCCTGCTCGACCAGGGTTGGCGAGCGGTCTGGCTGGGAACCCTGGTGACCGCTGCTGCCGTCGCCCTCCTCCGGGTTGGTCCGGTCCGGCTCAGCAAGTACTCCTACCTCACGCAGGGCGCCATCGCGACCCTGGCGGGATGCCTGATTCTCGGGCCGAGTCCCGTCGTGGTTGGCCTTGTGGCCGGGGCGCTCGTCTCGGACGGGCTCCTGCTGCGCAAGCCGGTCTGGGTTGCGGCCATCAATACCGGCCGGGAAGTCATCGCCTTCGTCGCCGCGTACGGCATCTTCGCCGTCGTGTGGCGCCTGAGCGGAATGCCGGGGCTGTCGCTCGATTTCCTGCCGGCCGCCTTCACGCTGGCCGTGATGTACTTCTTCATCTCGCGGGCGCTCTTCTATTTCACGCTCCTGATCCGCGACAAGCTCGAGAGCGAGGAGCGGTTGCTCATTCTCCGCTACGAGATTGTCGGCTACCTCTTGACTCTCCTGGCCACCGGAACCGTCCTCGGCGCGTATCACCTACTCGATCGCTTGGGCTGGGTGGCGGTGCTCATCGTGTTGGGTGTGGTCGGGGCGCTGACCAAACGCATTGTGGAGGAGGCGATCGCGGCAGAGGACCTCAACAAGGTCCACCTCATGGAAACCACTGTGGCCAGCCACGTGACCCTTCACGACTCGTTCGACCAAATCGAGCGACTGGCCACGCGTCTCCTCGACTGGGGAGACTTCCGCGTCTACCGGCTGCAACAGTCGACGCCCGAACTGGTGTATCGCGCCACCATTGGACGCGACAATCGGACGGACCCTCCCCACGAAACCGACGCATTGCGCCATGAAGCGATTCGTGAGGCCAGGACCATCATCATTCACGATGTCCGAAAGGACCCGCGCATTCAGCACCCCCACCCCGATGCCCAGAGCCTGGTGTTCCTGCCGCTCCGCTTCGGGGATCAGGTGATCGGGACCCTCGAGCTCGAACACCACAAGCGCCACGCCTACCGCCGGCGCGACTTGGCCGCGATGCTGACCCTGGCGAACCAGGTGGCAACGGCCATGCACATCGCCGAGCTCCGCCGGCCGCTGGTCTCCACGGTGCGGCAGGTCGGCACGCAGATCCGCGCGCTGGCGGGCATCACCGAATCGCTTCGGGCATCGGCCAGCGCGCTGGCGGGGGCCGCCACGACGATACGCGACGGCATCGCCGAAGAAGAGGCGTTCGTCACAGCGGGACTCGGCTCCACCGAACTCCTGTCTGAGGCATCAGCGCAGATGGCGGTGGAGGGTGCCAAGGCGTCGGAGGCAAGCGGGATGGCGGCCCAGGTGGCGGCGCGCAATCGGGAAACCATTCGCGACGCCATCGAGCGACTGGTGCAACTCAACAGTTTCGTCGGCGAGAGTTACCGCCAGGTCGCCGAGCTCGGCGCCGTGACACGCCGGATTACCGAGTTCATCGGGTCGATCCGCGAAATCGCGGAGCTGACGAATCTGATCTCCCTCAACGCGGGAATCGAAGCGTCCCGTGCCGGCGCGGAAGGGAAGGGATTTGCGGTGGTGGCGGAAGAGGTCCGCCAGCTCGCCGGGCAGAGTTCCGAGGCGGCGCGTGAGTCCGCAACGCTGCTCAGCGCGATCTCCACGCAAGTCGCCGAGATCTCCGAGCAGATGGAGCGGGGGCAAACGGTCGTGGCGGGTGTCGAGCATCTCAGCGCCGACGCAGCGGCGGCCCTCGAGGAGATCGTCGGATCGACCGAAGAAGCGGGCGGGCACGCCCGCCGCATTGCCGCCGGCGCCGCGGCGCAGGAGACGTCGTTCGAGCAGCTCAAGCGGAACATCGAACACCTGGCCCAGGTGTCCCGCCAAACCGGCGCGCAGGTCGAAGCGCTCACCGAACAAGCCGCCGATGCCTCGCGGGGGCAAGTCGATTTGGAGCGTGCCATCGTCGAGTTGCAGGAAGTGGTGTCGCAGCTCCAGGCCATCACCCAGTACTTCGATGTCGAACGCTGACGCCCCCCCGGCCTCCGGATGGGAACGCGCCTACATTGCCCTCGGCAGCAACCTCGGCGACCGGGCCGGGTACCTGGCCGGGGCATGCGAGGCCCTGGCCCAGCTGCCCGATACCCGGCTCATCGCTCTGTCGCGGGTGGAGGAGACGGCGCCGCTCGGGGTCGTGCCGCAGCCGCCTTATCTCAACCAGATGGTGCTCGTCGAGACCCGGCTGTCTCCCCGCGAGTTGCTCCACGCCTGCCGGGCCATCGAAGAAGCCGCGGGCCGAATCCGCCGAGTGCGATGGGAGTCGCGGACGCTGGACCTCGACCTGGTCCGGTTCGGATGCCGGACTGTTACCGATCCGGAGCTGATACTCCCGCATCCCGAATTGCCCAACCGAGAGTTCTGGCAGCGGGAGCTAACCGAGCTGAGGAGCTATGACCAGTAAGGCGCGCCCGATTACGACCCGTGAGTTGAGCGTCATGAAGAGCGAGGGACGCCGCATCGTCGCGTTGACATGCTACGACGCCTTGTTCGCCCGCCTGCTCGACGCCGCGGAGATCGACATCCTCCTCGTGGGGGATTCGGTCAACCAAGTGCTGGCCGGCCGGGACTCGACCCTGAGCGCGACGCTCGATCAGATGATCTACCATGCGGCGTCCGTCCGGCGCGGCGTGGAGCGCGCGCTGGTGGTCGTCGACATGCCGTTCCTGTCCTATCAGATCTCGCTGGAAGACGCCGTCCGGAACGCGGGCCGGGTGCTCCAGGAAACCGGCGCCCAAGCCGTCAAGCTCGAGGGCGGCCGCCCCATGGTGCCGACCGTGCAGGGTCTGGTCGAGCGGGGCATCCCGGTCATGGGGCACTTGGGGCTCACGCCGCAATCCATCCACACCCTGGCCGGCTATCGCGTGCAAGGACGCGACACCGAAACCGCCGACCGCCTGCTGTCGGATGCCAAGGCGCTCGAGCAGGCGGGCGCCTTCAGCGTGGTGCTCGAACTGGTGCCGACGGCCCTGGCCACCCGGATCAGCAAGGCGCTCACCATCCCCACCATCGGGATCGGCGCCGGCCCCGGGTGCGACGGCCAGGTGCTCGTCCTGCACGACATGTTGGGCTTGAACCCCGAGTTTGCGCCCAAGTTCCTGAAGCACTACGCCCAGTTGGCCGATACGGTTCGAGACGCCGCGCGGCGATTCGGTGCGGAAGTGCGCGCTGGGGAATATCCGGGTCCCGAACACGGCTTCGACTGAGACGACGGGAAGCTCTCGTGCGAGTGATTGCCTCAGTCGACGAGTTCCGTGACGCGCGACGCGCGTGGGACGCGGGCGGCCAACGAGTCGGCCTGGTCCCGACCATGGGATACCTCCACGAGGGACACCTCCGCCTCATCGACGCCGCGCGACAGCAATCCGACGTTGTCGTGGTGAGCGTGTTCGTCAATCCGCTCCAGTTCGGTCCGTCCGACGACTTCGAATCCTATCCCCGCGACCTGGAGCGCGATCGCACGCTCGCAGCCGGCCGCGGGGCGACGCTCGTGTTCGCGCCCGAGACCAGGGTCATGTACCCTGCGGACTCGGAGATACGGGTGGTGCCGGGCCCGACCGCCGAACGTTGGGAAGGAGCCGCACGCCCGGGGCACTTCGTGGGGGTGCTCACAGTGGTCGCCAAACTCTTCAACTTGACCACTCCACATGTTGCCTGTTTCGGTCAAAAAGACTACCAGCAGCTGACCTTGATCCGCCGGATGGTGCGTGACCTGAATTGGCCGGTGGAGATCGTCGGCGTTCCCACCGTGCGGGAATCCGATGGGCTCGCCATGAGCAGCCGTAACGTCTACCTATCCCCGGAGGAACGACGCGAAGCTCTGTCGTTGAGCCAGGGCTTGTCGGCGGCGCATGATTCCTGGCGCGCGGGCCAGTCGGATGCCGCCGCGCTGGACGCCACCGTGCGGAGCCTCGTGGAGGTGTGTCCGCGCGTGTCGCCGGAGTATATTGCCGTCGTCGATCCGGACACGCTCGAGCCGCTCGCGCGGGTCGACGATCGAACGGTCGTCGCCGTGGCCGCGCGGGTCGGCCGGACGCGGTTGATTGACAACATCATCCTTGGAGCCGGGATCTCCGGATCGAATGCACCCGCAGCACGCTAGGAGCCTGATGCCAAGCGCACCCATCTGCGACACCGGGTCCCACCCGGGCATCACGGCCGACCAGAGTCCGTGACTCGGGCGCGCTCCTCCGCTCCGCAGCTTCGGCCAACCCTGCCGGAATGGGCCATGATTTCGCCCAAACGCTTGGAGCACGTCGAGCAGGTGGCGGAGCTCCTCGTGACCTGGGCGCACGAGCTCGGGGTGCCGGACTCCGAACGCAATCGCTGGCTCAGGGCGGCCTGGCTGCACGATGCCCTCCGTGATGCGCCGCTCGAGGAGCTCGAACATTGGGCACCGTCCGCCACCAGCCCGGTTCAGCTGCGGCACGGTCCGGCCGCGGCAGGCCGCGCCAAGGCCGAAGGGGAAACGGACCGCGGCGTGCTCGATGCCGTGCGATACCATTCGCTCGGCCTCGCCGAGTGGGACATGGTGGGACGGATGCTCTATTGCGCCGATTATCTCGAGCCCTGCCGGTCCTTTGACCGTCCGGCGCGCGCCGAGCTCGCCGAGCGGCTGCCGCGGGACGTGTCGGGCGTGCTGCGCGAAGTGGCGCGCGCACGCGTGCTTCACGTGATCCAGTCGGGCTGGATCCTTCCCGAACCGACGGTACGCTTTTGGAACTCCCTCTTCCCATACCCCGCCGCCGACTCGGCCTGATCGTCGCGGGGCTCCTCGCAGGCTTCATTGTGGTCGCCGCCGCGATGCGGCTGTGGCCGAGGACCGATCAGGTCGAAGGGCATTCCTACCCGATTCCCTCCGGCGCGGCCGGCCGGCTCGTTGAGGTCTTGAACGGCACCAACCGGATGGGGCTCGCACGGGTCTCCACTCGGCAGTTGAGACGCGCCGGCTTCGATGTGGTCCTCTTCCGGAATGCGCCGGAACTCGCGGAGAGCACCGACATCCTGGTGCGCCGCGGAGAGGTGGCCGACGGGGAACGAATTCGAGCCGTGCTCGGTGTGGGCCGCGTTCGCCTGGAGACTGATACCCTGCGCCGGGTCGATGTGAGCGTCATCCTCGGCGGTGATTACGAACCCGAGCCGGAACTCCATCCATAATACGGTGAGCCCGGGATCGGGCTTCACCCCTCGACAGCGATAACGAGGTCCATGACGTTGGTGCCGGTCGGGCCGGGCCTGAACAAGGCCCCGACTGAGTCCAGCGCATGATAGGCATCGTGGCGGTCGAGATCGCGGAGTGGATCCCGCCCGCGGCGGCGGATGGCACCCCAGGTTCCAGGATGAACGATCGCACCCGCCGCATCGGTCGGCCCATCCCGGCCGTCGGTTCCGGCAGCCAGTAGCCACCAGGGCGCTCCGGGTAGTTCCACCAGGCCGAGCCGCCGAGCCGCCGCCAGCGCGAATTCCTGGCAGCGCCCTCCGAGACCTGCCTCCCCGTCGGCCACCGTGACCGTGGTCTCTCCGCCCTGAATGACGCAGCGCGGAGCGGTCGGCGGCCCCTGCGATGCCTCGTGCTCCAGCCGATCGACGAAGCTCCTCGCGGCGGCGGCGGCCTCACCTTCGATCGGCTCGGCGACCGCAATCACATCCATCGCCATCGCGCGAGCCCGCGCGGCCGCGGCCGACACCGCGTCCGCGTTGGTGGCGATGATCCGGTGGGTTACATCTGCGAATGCCGGGTCGGTGTCCTTCGGAGTTTCGGGTTCGGTGCCGGCGGTCACTGCGTCGAGGTAGCTTCGAATCGATGCTGGAATGTTCCGCCACAACCCTGCAGTGGTCAGGATCTCGACGGCGTCCGAGGCCGTCGTCCGATCCGGCACGCACGGACCGGACCCGATTGCGGCCAGGTCATTATTGACGACATCGGAGATCACGTAGCAGCGAGTGGTGGCCCCCCTCGCGGACAGCGCACGCGCGAGCCGTCCAGCCCCCCACTTGGCGACCCGTTTCCGCACGGCATTCATGGTGCCAATGTCGAGCCCGGCTCGAAGCACCAGGTGATAGAGGGTCTGAAGATCCGTCGCAGTCGTTCCCTCGGTGACCGGTGCCGCGATGAGGCTCGTAGCTCCGCCGGAGAGCAACACCCACACCGCATCTCCGGGTTGGACCATCCGCACCAGCCGGTCGAGCGCCTGGGCCGCCTCCTCCGATCCCGGTCCGGGCTCGGGGTGTTCGGCGCGAAGGTGCGATATCTTCGTGTGGGGACTCGCTCCGCCCTCCGGGCTCACGATCACGCCGCCCGCGAGCGGCAGGGATCGAGCGTCGGCAAACCATGCGGCCGCGCTCGCCATTGCGGGCGCAGCCTTGCCGATCGCCGCGATCCACAGGTGTTGCGACGGAGGGGTCGGGTCTGTCTCGAGTGCCCGGGACAGGGCGCGCGACGGCTCCACCGCCTCGACGGCCGCCTGGAACAGGATGGTAAGCAGCGTCTCCGGAGAGCGGCCCAGGATGGAATCCGGTCTCGGCGACATGTTCATCGGAGAAGCCCGCTCACGTTGGAGGATGTATGAAGCCGCGAGTCGCCGTCACCCGCCGCTTGCCCGAGGTCGTTGAAGCGGAATTGGGTCGCGATTTCGATGTCCGCCTCAATCCGGGTGATGTTCCCCTCACGTCCGAAGATCTGGCGGCGTTGCTCCGGGAGATGGACGGCATCCTCTGCACCGTTACCGATCGTTTCGACGCCGCCATGGTTTCGGCGGGCGGTTTCCGAACCCGCATCCTGGCCAACTTCGGGGTCGGGTACGACAACATCGCGACCCGAGCGGCCAAGGCGGCGGGGGTGGTCGTCACCAACACCCCCGACGTGCTGACTGAGGACACGGCCGATCTGGCCATGGCCCTGCTGCTGGCCGTCGCCCGGCGCCTGGGCGAGGGAGAGCGCGAGGTGCGCGCCGGCCGCTGGCGCGGCTGGCGCCCAACGCATTTGCTCGGCGCTCGCGTTCACGAAAAGACCCTCGGGATCGTGGGCCTGGGTCGCATCGGGCAGGCCGTGGCTCGCCGGGCAGCGCGAGGCTTCCAGATGCGCATCCTCACGTATTCGCGTCGCGCACCCGACCCGGCAGTGCTCGAGGCGCTGGGTGCGACACACGTGCCTCGACTGGACGATCTCCTGGCCCACTCGGACTTCGTTTCGCTCCACTGTCCCGCTACGCCTGAAACGCGGCATCTCATCAACGAACAGCGGATTCTGGCGATGCGACCCAATGCCTTTCTCATCAATACGGCGCGCGGTGACATCGTGGATGAACAGGCGCTGGTGCAGGCGCTTGCCGCGGGTCGGATCGCCGGCGCCGGACTCGACGTGTATCGAGACGAGCCCCACGTCAGCCAGGCACTCCTGGAGATGGATCACGTGGTTCTCTTGCCGCATCTGGGCAGCGCGACGGTCGAAACCAGGATTGCCATGGGCCGCCGGGCGGCCGGCAATCTGCAGGCCTTTTTCTCGGGTCGTCCACCCCCCGACCGGGTGGCCTAGCCTGGCTCACGCGCTCCTCATCTCGGGTTCCGTGCCGCGAATCAGGTGGTCCTCCACCTGGAGGGCAGGGGCTTCAATCGACGAGGCCCACGTGTCGGGCTCGCCGGCAGTTGCGTCGTCCAGGATCGATCGGATCTGGATCAGATGCTCGACCAGCCGGCCGACGTCGAGCCCGAGATAGTGGGGGCGGTACCCAGACAAGGACGCGATGGCCTTTGCGATCTGTGCGCCGACCCCATGGAAATTGCAGCGCTCCACATGCACGAACGCACTCGCCAGCAGAATCAGGCCATGATAGTACTCGCTGCCGATGCGCCGCCAGGCCTGCTCGAGCAGCTCATGACTGGCCCAGTATTCGCCGCGAGCAAATGCGAGGAGGAATTGTCGGTACTCCGCCGGCAAGTCCCGTCGCTCGGTCATCGATCCGGGGTCATCCCGGCGGACTGGTCGGCGCGCACGCGCAGCTGGCCGCAGGCGGCATCGATGTCGAGGCCGCGACTCCGGCGGACCACGGCTTCGACGCCTTGGTTGCGAAGGCGGTCGGCGAATGTCTTGATGCGACTCGGCGCTGTGGGGCTGAGGTCCGGGTCGCCGCCAGGATGAAGCGGCAAGAGATTCACCAGCGCGCCGAGCTGGCCGGCGTGGCGGGCCAACAGGTCGGCGTCCTCGATGGTGTCGTTTGCGCCGGCAATCAGCACGTACTCGAGCGTCACTCGCCGCGCGAACGCCTTTGCCGTGCGGAGCACGGCGTCGAGATCGTACTTCTGCTCGATCGGCATGAGCCGCCGCCGCCGTTCGTGCGACGGCGCGTGCAGTGAGATGGCCAAGCGGAATTGTTCCGGACGAGCCGCGAGTTGGCGCATGGCGGGCAGAATGCCGACGGTGGACACGGTGATGTGTCTGGCGCCGATGCCCAGGCCCTCGGGGTGGTTCAAGATGGTGAGCGCGCGGTCCACGGCGGGCCAATTGAGCAGCGGCTCCCCCATGCCCATGAAGACCACGTTGGTGGGCTTATCCGAGACGTCCTTCAGCACGAGCTCCCGCACCTGGCCGACGATCTCGAATGGGGTGAGGTGCCGTCGGAAGCCCATGCGTCCGGTCGCGCAGAAGATACAGCCCAGCGCGCACCCTGCCTGAGAAGACACGCAGAGGGTCCGTCGCTTTCCCGAGGGGATGAGGACCGATTCGATCGCCTCACCGTCCCGAAGACGCCAGAGGTACTTCCGAGTTCCGTCGGCGGATACCTGGACCGTCGCCACTTCGAGGTGGGGCAGGGGGAACACGTTGTCGAGTTCGGCACGCAGCGCCGCCGGCAGCTCGGTGGCTTCCCGCCAGCTCCCGACCGGACGCTGCCACAACCGGGCGACGAGTTGGTCGACCCGATACCGCGGCAGCTCCCGAGCGGTCACCCATTCGGCGAGCGCGCCGCGCGCCGCGCTTGGCGTCAGATCCAGCAGGGTTTCTGGGGCGCTCGAGGTGCACGGGCTGCGATTCGGCATGGAGGAATATGATATATCTGCGTGCAGGCCGCTGGATCCGACCAGGGTGAAACGGCCTAACCCATGCTCGCTGCGTGACTTGCTCCCAATCTGGGCGGCCATTACGTTTGGCACATGAGGCCCTTCGTGCATGGGGTGCGACCACCACCTGCCCCTGCCTCCATTCCCGCCCCCTCGGTCCGGTCCCCGCGATTCGATTGTCAGGGGCTCGACCGCTCCGACGCGTCCGCGTTCGGCCGTTGAGGACCGTCGCCACCGGATGACCGGCTCCTCCCAGATTCGTTCCCATCGGTGTGGTGAACTCACGGCCGACCATGTAGGACAGCATGTCCGTCTCGGCGGGTGGGTGCATCGCCGGCGGGATCTCGGGGGCTTGGTCTTTCTCGATCTGCGTGATCGAACGGGACTGGTTCAGCTCAGCTGCGATCCGGCCTCTGCCGCTCCCGACCTCATGGCGCGCGCGGCCAATGTGGGGGTCGAGGAAGTGCTCCTCATCGAGGGCGAGGTGGTTCGCCGGCCCGAGGCCGCGCGCGACCCTACTATGGCGACGCGCGAGGTGGAGGTCCGAGTCCGATCGCTCGACGTAGTCGGACCCGCGATCACCCCGCCCATCCAAGTGGCGTTTAAGGAAGGGGAAGCCTTGCCGTCGGAAGAGCTCCGGCTCAAGTACCGCGTGCTCGATCTGCGCCGTCCCGAGTTGCAGCGAAATCTGATTCTCAGGCATCGTTTGCTGCAGCGGGCCCGCCGGAGTCTGTCCGATCAGGGCTTCTTGGAAATCGAAACGCCGATTCTGACCAAGCCAACGCCTGAGGGAGCCCGGGATTACCTGGTGCCGAGCCGGATCCATCCCGGGGAGTTCTTCGCGTTGCCGCAGTCTCCCCAGATCTACAAGCAGCTGCTGATGGTGGCGGGATACGATCGCTACTTCCAAATGGCGCGTTGCTTTCGCGACGAAGACCTGCGGGCGGACCGCCAGCCCGAATTCACCCAAATCGATATCGAGGCGTCATTCGTCTCCGCGACCGACGTTCATGGGTTCGTCGAGCAGGTGCTGGTCGATTTGTGGGATGAGGCCGGGCACGCAGTGACGCGTCCGTTTCCGCACCTGACATATGCCGATGCGATGGAACGGTACGGCGTCGACAAGCCCGATCTCCGGTTCGGCTGGGAGATCGGGGATTTGACCCCTGCCGTCACTGAGAGCGGCGGCGCGGGGAGCGCGGCTCCCTTCGTCGTCTCGGCGCTCGCTGCGGGTGGGCGGCTCCGGGGTATCGTGGTCCCCGGCGGCGCGAGTTTCTCCCGTCGCGAGATCGATGCCCTCACCGAAGCGGCCCGTGGCGCCGGCGCCGGCGGGCTCATGTGGGCGCGTCGCACCGACGCAGGCTGGGAGGGGCAGGGCGTGAAGGCCGTGGGCCATGATGTGCTCGCCCGGATCGAAGGGGCGGCGGGAGATCTCCTCCTGGCCGCTGTCGGATCGGACCAACTCACCTCCGCCGCACTCGCCGCGGTCCGCGCGGGGCTCACTGCCCGGCCCGATGCGACACCCGAACTGCAGCATGCATTTTGTTGGATCGTGGATTTTCCACTGTTCGAACTCGATCCGGAATCGGGCAAGTCCGTGCCTGCCCACCACCCGTTCACCGCGCCGCATCCCGAGGACCGAGGCCTGCTCGAGCGCGACCCCGCTCGGTGCCGGTCGACCCATTATGACGTGGTGTACAACGGGAGCGAGCTCGGCAGCGGGTCCATACGTATTACCGATAGTGAGCTTCAGCGACGCATATTCACAATGTTGGGTATTTCGGAAGCCGACATCGACCAGCGCTTCGGGTTTTTGCTCAACGGCCTCCGGTACGGCGCGCCGCCACACGGCGGGTTTGCGATCGGGTTCGACCGGGTCGTCATGCTCTTGGCTGGGGCTCAGTCGCTCCGGGACGTGATCGCGTTTCCGAAGACTGCGGGTGGACGGGCGCTATTCGAGGGCGCGCCCACGCCGGTCGATCCCGACGAGATGGCCGAGCTCCACCTCGAACTCAAGCGGCGGTAATGGCAAGCGATTCCGACTCGGCGCCAGAGGACGCCCAGCGGCGGATCACCGCTGAGGGTGCGGATCCTCTGCTGCTGGCGGGCATCAATGACGCCAACCTCCTCGAGTTGGAGCGCGCGCTTGGCGTACGAGCCTCGCTCCGCGGCGACACCTTGGCCCTTGGCGGGCCACCCGACGCGCTGGAGCGGGCCGTCGCCGTCGCTCGCGAGATGGTCGATCTCGCGCGCATGGGGGTGACCATAGGGACGGATGACGTTGAGCGACTAGTGGAGCAGGGGGTTGTCACTCCCGCCGCTGGTACGGAGCCCCAGGAAGATCTCCGAATCCTGCTGCCCGGCATCCGACGGCCAATCCAGCCGAAGACCAAAGGGCAACGCGACTACCTCGAGGCGATGGTCACGCACGACCTCGTCGTGTCGATCGGCCCGGCCGGCACCGGCAAGACCTATCTGGCGGTGGCAAAGGCGGTGGAGGCGCTGGCCCGCAAGCGGGTGCGGCGCATCATCCTGGCTCGACCGGCGGTCGAGGCCGGCGAATCGCTGGGGTTCCTCCCGGGCGACCTCCAGGCCAAGGTGGATCCGTACTTGCGCCCGCTCTACGACGCGCTCGAGGACATGATGCCGCACGACCGCGTCCAGCGTGCGCTGGAGAGTCGCGTGATCGAGATCGCGCCGCTGGCCTACATGCGGGGCCGGACGCTGTCGGACGCGTTCATCATTCTGGATGAGGCGCAGAACGCAACGAGCGCGCAGATGAAGATGTTCCTGACACGGTTGGGCGTGAACAGCATGACTGTGGTCACCGGTGACAAAACGCAGATCGATTTGGTAGTCCCGGAAGAATCCGGGCTCCTGCAGATCGAGCGGATCCTCCCCGGGGTCGAGGGAATCGCCTTCTGCTACCTGAGCGATGCGGATGTGGTCCGGCATCGGCTGGTGAAGCATATCATCCGCGCCTACGCGGAGGATCGGAAGGCCTGATGCCGGTAGGGCAGGTTCATGCCCGCTCGACACCCGGGCGCTCGTCGTGAGTCAGAACAGCGAAGTGACCGTCAGCGGCAATCGCCGCCGGGTCCTTTCCAACGACCGAGTGGAACGCATCGTCCGGGCCGTGCTCGGTGGCGAGCGCCGGGGCGCGCGGATCTCGGTCACGTTTCTGGGCCGCGACGCCATGCGGGAGCTCAATTGGCGCCATCTCGGACATCGCCGTCCGACCGATGTGCTGGCCTTTCGTCTCTCGGAACCGGATGGTACGCTCGTGGGAGACGTCTACGTCTGTCCCTGGGTCGCGCAACGGGAAGCCCGTAGCCGCAACATCACGTTCGAGGAGGAGTTGACGCGGTTGATCGTTCACGGAACGCTTCATGTATTGGGACATGATCATCCGGATGGGCCTGGACGGACGTCGTCGCCCATGTGGATGTTGCAGGAACGATACGTGAGATCACTCCGGTGATCGGCGTCCTGCAGTATTGGATCGCGCCGGCGATCGCCGTGCTCCTCACCCTCTGGGCGGCATGGGTGGCGATCGCCGCCGAGTCCGACGAAGGCGTGCCTCGGGTGCTCGATGGAACCTGGAGTGGTGGCGGCGCGCTGCCATTGGCTCGATCGCTCCACGTGGTCCATCTCTCACTCCTCCTCTTGGCCGGGGCCGCCGCGGGAGCCACGGTGGCGTGGTGGACCTGGTCGTCGGTGGGCCAGCTGATCCGGCTCCCCATTGTGGTGCTGCTGGTGTGGGTGGTCGGCGACCTCCTGCCACGGGCCCTCGTGGCCATCGAGCCTGCCCTGACTGGCCCGGCCCGCCGCATGGCCGCCAAGACCTTGACCCCCTTCTCGCCGCTCTTCCGCTTGGTGACGTGGGCCGACGCCAGTTGGCGCCCGCTGAAGGCCTCGGCCGACCAACGTCATCTCGCGGACGCCGAACGTGACATGCTGCTGGGAGTCTTCTCGCTAGCGGGAACCACCGTGTCCGAGGTCGTGACACCGCGGATCGATATCGTTTCCGTGGATACGGCCGATCCGTTCGAAACCGTCATCACAACCTTTCGGAGCGCGGAGCATTCACGCCTCCTGGTGTATGGCGGCAACCCCGATAGTGTCGTGGGAGTGATCTACGCGAAGGATCTACTCGCCACCTTGTCTCAAACGGAGCAAGTGCGGCAGCACTGGACCAGCCTGATCCGGCCAGCCGAGTTTGTGCCCGAGGAGAAGACGCTCGATCGCCAGCTGCACGACTTCCAACGCGGGCCCCGCCACTTGGCCGTCGTCGTTGACGAGTATGGGGGGACGGCCGGCATCGTGACGCTCGAGGACATCCTCGAAGAGGTCGTCGGGGAGATTCGGGACGAATACGATACGGATGAAGTCGCGCCCATCCAAGAGAAGGCGGATGGCAGCCTCGCGGTCCAGGGAGGGGTGGCGCTGGCCGAGTTGGAGGCGGTTCTCGACCACCGCTTCGGCCGGGAGGACGTGAGCACCGTGGGAGGGTTGGTCTTGGCGGAGTTCGGCCGCGTGCCGCGTGCCGGCGAATCGGTGACCTTGCCGGGGTACGCGATCCACGTCGAGCAAATGACCGGTCGGCGGGTGAAATGGGTCCGGCTCATGCCGCTCGCACCATCGACCGAGCCCGAGGCTCCCCAGGAGCAGCCACGATGATCTGGGCGGTGGTGCTGGTGGGCTTGAGCCTCACGGTCTTCGGCGCAACTGCCGGCGCCGCGCTGGTAGCGATCAGTCGGGTCGAATTGAGCAAGGCGGCGTCGCGGCAACTCCGTGGAGCCACCGGGGCGCTCACCCGGTTGGGACGACTCGACGCGCTGCTGGTGGCGGGCTCGACCACGACCGCGCTCGGGGTCGTCATTCTGGGCGCCGCGTTTCCCGCGGCCTTTTCCGGCTCGCGCTGGTGGCTTATGGCGCTGCTCGGTCTGTTCATCGCGGTCCCGGTCGTTCTGTTCGGAGGCTATCTCCTTCCGCGATGGGTCACCCAACCGCGTGCCGAGTCCGTGGCTAAGAGGGTCATCCCCGTCCTCGAACTCTGGGCCGGGGTCTTGCGATTGGTCTTGCCGGTCAGGCGCGGCAGCCGGGTGAATCAGCTCCGGTCGTTGTGGCGGGAGGGAGCGGCAGTGGGGTTGGACATCGAAACGGATCTGGAAATGGTGGGTGGCCTCGTCACCTTCACGGAGCGGCCGGTTCGCGAAGTCATGACGCCGCGGACCGACATGGTCGCGGTCGAGGAAGGGTCGTCCCTGGAGCAGATCAGCCGGGTATTCAACGAGAGCGGCTACACCCGGCTTCCGATCTACCGTGACACGCTCGACAACATCATCGGCATGGTGCACGCCTTCGATCTGTTCAAACTTGCTCCGGGAGAGCCGCTTCCCGTTCGGCCCGTGGCCATTGCCCCCGCGAGTCGATCCTGCGTGGACCTTCTCCTCGACATGCAACGGGAGCGCCGGCACCTTGCCGTGGTGCTCGATGAGTTCGGCGGGACCTTGGGGCTCGCGACGCTCGAGGATCTGCTCGAGGAGCTCGTGGGCGAGATCTTCGATGAGCATGACGAGCGTGAGGGCGCGGCACCTGAGGCCGGCACGAGCCTGCTCGAGACCGGCGGCTCGTCGCCCTTGACGCTTCTCGAGGAGCGGTTCGGCGTGTCGGTGTCCGGCGTGCGAGCCACAACGATCGGGGGGCTTCTGACGGAACTCGCCGGGCGGATCCCTCGACCCGGTGAACGGTTCCTCATCCAGAACCTCGAATTCGACGTGCTCGACGCCAGCGCCACTCAACTACAGCGCATCCTCATCCGGCCGGGTCCGGTCCGGACGCTGCCGCTTGGGAGGGAGGGCCGGTGACCCCATCCGCCTCCACACCCAAAACGCTGATCGGACTGATCGAAACGGGGCAGCTCGAGCGGTTCGCCGAGTTGGCGGGACACCTCGAAGCGCCCGACCTCGCCGATGTGCTCGCCCTTCTGAGTGACGACGCGCGACTCCTGGCGGTGCGCGCCTTACCACCCGAGATATCGGCCGCGGCGCTGGCCGAAATGCCCGAAGAGGCCCACGCCGAGGAGACCTTGGCCGCGCTCGACTCCGGTGAGGCCGCGGACATTCTCGAGGAACTCGAGGATGACGATGCCGCGGACATCCTGGGCGAGCTCGAGCCGTCGGAACAGGAGCGGATCCTCGCCGAGGTAGAGGATCCATCCGAAGTCGAACGGCTCCTACGCTACGACGAAGAGACGGCGGGCGGTCTCATGACCACCCACCTGGTCACCGTGCAGGATACCGTGACCGCGGCCGAAGCTCTGGAAGAAATCCGGCGGCAGGCGGACGAGGTCGACGACTTCTACCAGGTTTTCGTGGTGGACCATCGCGGTCGCCTTGTCGGGTCCCTCCCGCTCAAGTCCCTGGTAGTGAGCCACATGGACCGTCCGGTGCGTGAGATCATGGAGGATCCGGACATCACCATTACCCCGGGCCTCGACCAGGAAGAGGTTGCCCGCGTGATGGCGCGGTACAATCTGCCGAGTGTGCCGGTGGTGGCGAGTGACGGCCGCCTGCTTGGCCGGGTCACCTTCGACGATGTCGACGACGTCGTCGAGGCCGAGACCACCGAGGACATGCTCAAGTTCGGCGGCGTGTCGGCGGATGAGGAACTGGGAGCGGAGTGGCGGAGTGCGGTGGCCAGCCGGTTGCCATGGCTTGCCGTCAACCTACTCACGGCGTTTCTCGCGTCCGGCGTCGTGCTGCTGTTCCGAGACGTCATCCAGGCCGCTGTCGTGCTCGCCGCCATCATGCCGATTATCGCCGGTATGGGCGGGAATGCGGGAACCCAGGCCTTGGCGGTCACCGTTCGACGCCTCGCGCTCGGCACGATTCCACGCGGGCAGTCACTGCGCGTGATCGGGAAGGAAACCCTGGTGGCCGCCGTCAACGGCTTGGTGGTCGGAGTGGCCGTCGCTGTCGTCACCTTATCGCTCGGGGAGGGCCCCAGGCTCGGCCTGCTGGTGTTCATCGCCATGACGGGGAACGTGTTGATTGCGGGGTGCGCCGGCGCGTTCATCCCCATCCTCCTCCAGAGGGTCGGGGTCGATCCGGCGATCGCGTCCTCCGTTTTCGTCACCACCATCACCGACATTGTCGGCTTCTTGCTCTTGCTGGGCCTTGCCGGATTCGTCTTGTTTTGAGGCGACCCGCATGGTGGACCGGCGCCTGGCCTCTTGCTTGCCGGAACAGCGCCATTGGACCATATTTTGAAACCGCAGCGGCTCGGCCCTCGATGCAGTCAGCCTGCGAACTCTGACCTCCCGTGCGGATACCGGGTGTGATCACGTTCGAGGATCACGGCACCTCAACCGAGACCGAACACATCTCCATCGGCAGCAGCGTTCCATGACGCCCGTGCCGGGCCGCAATGCGCATAGCCTCCCCTGGGCCGGCGACGATGGGAACCCTGGACTCGAACGATTCTCACCAGCGATAGACGAAGGAGTCGCGTGACCGACAACCATTCACTTGGCGTTCTGGAGATTCTGGCCAACGGCTCTGGCTTTCTCCGGCGGGCAAAGACTTCGTACCTCCCGGGCCGAAACGATGTCTACGTATCGCGATCGTTGATCCGCCAATTCGGGCTGCGCACCGGTGACGAGCTGGGCGGCGAGGTCGGCAAACCGAATCGCCGCGGCAAAAGCCCCCCGTTGGTCACCCTGAGCCATGTCAACAGCACGCCATGCGACAGCAGGCTCGAGCGTCCCGATTTCGGCACCCTGACCGCCACCCATCCCAAGGACCTGTTGTCGCTCGAATGTGCCACGGCTTCCGACCGATCCGTCGTCCACATCACCCGGGTCATCGATTTTCTGTGCCCTTTCGGCAAGGGCCAGCGCGCCCTCATCGTGGCGCCGGCCAAGGCGGGCAAGACCACGGTGCTCCGGGCGATTG
This sequence comes from uncultured Gemmatimonadales bacterium, assembly GCA_963815325.1. Lineage (GTDB taxonomy): Bacteria > Gemmatimonadota > Gemmatimonadetes > Gemmatimonadales > GWC2-71-9 > JABDII01. The sequence continues at coordinate 195,213 of CAWFGG010000002.1, read as the reverse complement.
CCCAGGGCGTGGCCACCAATCATCCGGACTGCCTGTTGTTGATCCTGTTGGTGGACGAGCGGCCGGAGGAGGTGTACGAAATGGAAGCCGGCGGGTTTGGCGAGGTCATCGCCTCGACCTTCGACCACCCGGCGGACCGTCACATCGCCGTCGCCAGCATGACCCTCGAGCGGGCTCGCCGGCGCGTGGAGGCGGGTCAGGACGTCGTGATCATCCTGGATTCCATTACCCGCCTGGCCCGGGCCTACAATACGGCCGAACGCGGCCGTGGCCGCACCCTGTCGGGAGGCCTGGAGGCAACGGCGCTGGAAAAGCCGAAGCGGTTTCTGGGGAGTGCCCGGCGGATCGACACCAAAGAAGGCGGCGGGTCACTCACCATCGTCGGGACGGCGCTGGTGGACACGGGTTCACGCATGGATCAGGTCATTTTCGAGGAATTCAAGGGAACCGGAAACAGCGAACTCGTTCTCAGCCGGGAGCTCGCGGAGCGGCGGCTCTTTCCCGCCATCGACCTCTCGGCGAGCGCGACCCGTCGTGAGGAACTGCTGCTCTCGGGCGACGCCTTGACCGCATCTCACTTGTTCCGGCAACGCATGGCGGATGCCCCGCTTCATGCCGCCGTGGACGATCTCATCACCCGGATAAAGCGGTCCCCCACCAACGCCGAGATGATCAAGACGATTGTGGACCAAGGCTAGCGGCGCTTGCCTCCCCTCGCTGCCGCAGCGAGTTTTCGATCCTATGACGTGGGATGGTCTTCTCGGCGGTGTACGGGCGCGCAAGCCTGCGGCGCTGGCCCGCGTCATCTCCATAGTAGAGAACCAGCGCCCGGGGTTCGAGCAGGTTCTCTCCGCCATCCACCCCGAGTTGGGGCGGGCCCATCGGGTGGGTATCACCGGCCCTCCGGGCGCGGGCAAGTCGACCCTCGTCGAGCGGCTGGTCGGCGGATATCGAGCGAAAGGGCTCACGGTGGCCGTCGTGGCGGTCGACCCCACGAGCCCGTTCACCGGCGGAGCACTCCTCGGCGACCGGATTCGGATGGAGGCGGTGACCCTGGATGAAGGGGTCTTCATCCGATCGATGGCTACCCGGGGGTCCTTGGGCGGTCTCGCCACGGCAACGCGCGAGGTGTGCGACGTGCTCGACGCGGGGGGATTCGATCGCATCCTGGTCGAGACGGTCGGGGTGGGGCAGTCCGAGCTTGCCGTGAGCGGCATGGCCGACACCAGCGTCCTCGTGCTCGTCCCCGAGTCGGGCGACGGCATCCAGGCCCTGAAGTCGGGCATCATGGAAATCGCGGACATCTTTGTGGTGAACAAGGCGGACCGGCCCGGGGCGGATCGGCTGCGGCAGGAAATCGAGGTGATGCTCGGTATCCGGCAGGGGCACGCATTTCGCCACATTCCCGCCCATCATGGAGGCCTGACGCCGCCTGACGCGTCGCCCCCGCCGGAATCGGGCGGATGGCGCCCTCCGGTCCTCGGATTGGTCGCCACGAAGGGCGAAGGGATCGACAGCTTGCTCGAAGAGATCGACGCACACTATCGGTCGATCGAGTCGACCGGGAGCCTGATGGACCGCCGCCGGTCCCGGGCGCGGGGCCGGGCACGGGAAGTGCTAGAACGGGCCACCCTGCAGTGGTTGTGGAGCGAGACCGGTGCGGAGCGGGTGCTGGAGGAGCGATTGGACGATATCGTGGCGGGTCGTGTGAGCCCGTACGATCTCGCGGAGGAAGTCATCCAGAGTCTCAAGCAGGGCACGCGTCTATGAGCGAGCACGATAGCGCATCCTCCCCGGATAACCTGACCGACCGGGTGGCCCGGCAGGAGCAGGAGCTGGTCCGGCTGCGGGCGGAAGTCCGCGCGTGGCGGGAACTCGTCTCGCGGCTCCCCGTGCGGGAAGACTCGGACTTCTCGTCCGTATCCGGCCGGACGGTCGATCCGGTCTACACCGCCCTCGATGTGCGGCCGGATATTGGCGAGGTGCTCGGCCTGCCCGGCCAATTTCCCTACGTGCGCGGAGTACACCCGACCGGATATCGCGGCAAACTCTGGACGATGCGTCAATTCGCCGGCTTCGGCACGGCGGCCGATTCCAACGCCCGGTTCAAGTTCCTGCTGGAGCACGGCCAGACCGGTCTGTCCGTCGCCTTCGATTTCCCCACCCTCATGGGGTACGACGCCGATCACCCTCGTGCCGAGGGCGAGGTGGGGAAGTGTGGAGTGGCCATCTCGAGCCTGGACGACATGGAGACGCTGTTCGACGGCATCCCGTTAGATCGCGTGTCCACGTCGATGACCATCAATGGTCCGGCCGCAATGCTGTTTTGTTTTTATGTGGCGGCGGCGGAGAAGCAGGGAGTATCGCTCGAGACGCTGCGTGGAACGATCCAAAACGACATCCTCAAGGAATATGTCGCCCAGCACGCATGGATCTTCCCGGTGGAGCCGGCGCTCAAGATCATCATCGACTTGTTCGAATGGGCGGCCGAGCACACGCCGAACTGGAACACCATCTCCATCTCGGGCTACCATATCCGCGAGGCAGGGGCTACTGCCGTTCAAGAACTGGCCTTTACCCTGGCGAACGGGCTGTGCTACGTCGAGCGGGGCATCGAGCGAGGGCTCAGCGTCGATAGCTTCGCTCCTCGGCTCTCGTTCTTCTGGGACGTCCATAACGATTTCTTCGAAGAAATCGCGAAGATGCGCGCCGCGCGCCGCATCTGGGCGCGCCAGCTCCGGGAACGCTTCGGGGCCCAGGATCCGCGCAGTTGGAAGATGCGGTTCCATTGTCAGACGGCGGGGGTAACTCTCACGGCGCAGCAGCCACTCATCAACATCATCCGGGTCGCGTACCAGGGCATGGCGGCGGCCCTGGGCGGGACCCAGTCGTTGCACACCAACGCCTTCGATGAAACGCTGGCGTTGCCGACGGAAGATTCCGCCCGAATCGCCCTTCGCACCCAGCAGATCTTGGCGTACGAGACCGGTATTCCCAACGTGACCGACCCGCTGGGAGGCTCGTATTACGTGGAGGCCCTGACCGACCAGTTCGAACGGGAGACGGAAGCTCTCTTTGCCGAGATCGAGGCGCAGGGCGGGGTGGTTGCCGCGATCGAGAAGGGCTGGCTCCAACGTCAGATTTCGGAATCTGCCGCTCGGTTCCAGCGGGACGTGGAAAGCGGGCGGCGGCCAGTCGTGGGGGTCAATACCTTCACGGAAGGGGGTGAGGCGGCGGTCAACATCCTGAAGATTGGCGACGAAGCCGAGCGCGTCCAACGCGAACGCATGGCGCGGCTCCGCGCGCACCGTGACGACGCGCTGGTGCGCGAGCGTCTCGACGCGCTCAAGGCGGCCGCCGCCACCGAGCAGAACGTCATTCCAGCCATGCTCGATTGCGCGCGCGCCTATTGCACGTTGTTTGAAATGCGCCAGGTATTGGAAGAGGTCTTCGGCCACTATCGTGAGCCAGTCTTCTTCTAGCGATCCCGGCGACTGGAGATAGCGACTATGACGAGCGCCACCGTGCCCAAATTGCCGGCACAACTGGAACTCCTCAACAAGGTTATACCCGGCAAGTACCGGGTCGTCACGTGCTACCTGAAGCTGGAGCCGCGCGATCGGTCGCGCGGCAAGTATCTCATCAAGATCAAGAACCGGATCAAGGCCGTGGAAGCCGCCTTGCCGGGCCTCGGGCTGCCGCGTCCCGTGGCGGATGGGATTCGGGATGACCTGACGCGGCTCCACATGTTCCTCAAGAAGACAAGTAATCTGCCCTCGACCCAGGGCGTCGCCCTGTTCCTCTGTGGACCGATTGGACTGTTCGAGGTCGTCCCGTTGCCGCGCGTGTTCCGGTCGCGGCTGGCCGTCGACCGCACCCCGCTCGTCCGGGAATTGGCCGCGTTGCAGGAAGAGATCGGCCGGATCGTGACTGTGCTCTTGGACCGGACCAGCGCGAGACTCTTCGAGGTCACGGCGTTCGGGGTGTCCGAGGTGGCCAGTATCCGAGCGGACAGCACCCGGGGGCACAAATTCAGGAGCGTCCGCGGCGACAGCCTGTCGAGCGGCGGGAAGTTCAGCCTCGGCCGGCAAAGCATGAGCGGCTTCGGCGAGCGGACCTACAACAACCGGATTCAACACGAGAAGCAGCGGCACTACGAATTCGTTGCCCGCCGCCTGTTCGACCTGAATCAACGGCAGCCGGTTACTGGTGTCGTGCTCGCCGGCGTTGGCACGACGGCGGGCGTCTTGGAGCCGTTCCTCCATCCCTACGTGGCCGAACGGGTCATCGGGAAGCTCAAGCTATCCCCCAAACAGGCCACCCCCGCCGAAGTTCACACTGCGACGCTCGCCGTGAGGGAAGACCACGAGCGGGCCTCGGAACGCGCCCTCGTCAGTTCGATGGACGGAGCGCTGGGCGAGGGATGGGCGGTGAACGGCGTTCGGGAAACCCTCAAGGCCCTTGGTCGAGGCCAAGTCAGGACGCTCCTGGTCAACGCGGAAGCCAGCATACCCGGATTCCGTTGCGCGGACTCGGGAGCAGTGGTGCTCGAACCCAGGGATTGCCGAGACTCGGGTGAGCCGATCCCGATTCTGGACGTCGTGGATGACGCGATCGAAGAAGCGCTCAATCAACGTGTGCCCGTCGACGTGGTGCATGACCCGACGGCTCGAGGGCAGATCGATGGTATCGCCGGGCTGCTTCGCTTTCGGTGAACCGATGGCATCGAGCGTCCCGTGTGATCGACAGCATGCCTGTTGGCCCTTTCGCGCATGGAGAATTGTGATGGCTTCCGCCTCCTCGTCTCAAGGCTCCAGCCCGTCCCATCCGGGTCCTCGTCGCGAAGCCCGGGCTCGACGGCCACGACCGCGGCGCCAAGGTCGTTGCCGCGGCGCTCCGCGACGCCGGCATGGAGGTGATCTACACCGGTCTTCATCAGACTCCGGAAATGATCGCCACGGCCGCGGTGCAGGAAGACGTTGACGTCGTGGGCCTTTCGATCCTGTCCGGCGCCCACATGACCCTCTTCCCTCGAGTGAAGCGCCTGCTCGAGGAACAGGGTCGGGAGGACGTGCTCGTGACCGGCGGCGGCATCATCCCCGCCGACGACATGGCCGCCCTCGAGCAGATGGGAGTCGGCAAGCTCTTCGGGCCCGGCACCCCCACGAAGGATCTGGTGGACTACATCCGCGCGTGGGCCAGCGCGCAGTTGCGAGATTGAGTCCGGGCTCGTGACCCCGAAACCGGTGGCCAAGGACGGGAGACTCCGCGACCTGACCGCGGAGTACCGGGAGCTTGCCGCCCGTCTGGAGCAGGGCGGGGGTCCGGAGCGCATCGCCCGGATGCACAAGCAGGGCAAACTCGCCCCGCGGGAACGAGTCACAGGGCTGCTCGATCCGGACGGGCCGTGGCTCGAATTGGGCCTCCTGGTGGCCTACGATCAATACGATGGCCAGGCTCCGGGTGCGGGAGTCATCACGGGCGTGGGCGTGGTGCACGGCCGTGAGGTGGTGGTGGTCGCCAACGACGCGACGGTCAAAGCGGGAAGTTGGTGGCCCGAGACGATCAAGAAGATCCTCCGCGCGCAAGAAGTAGCCATGCGTCAGCGGATTCCGATCATCTACCTGGTCGACAGCGCCGGCGTGAACCTCCCCTATCAGGGCGGCGTCTTCCCGGGGCAATACGGTGCGGCGCGGATCTTCTATTACAACTCCATCATGCGGCGCTTCCTGCACGTGCCCCAGATCAGTGCGGTCATGGGCAGCTGTATCGCCGGAGGGGCGTATCTCCCGGCGCTGTCGGATGTGATCTTCATGGTCGACGGTACCAGCTTCATGGGGCTGGGCGGTCCGAATCTGGTCAAGGGAGCCACCGGCCAGATCGTGGATGCCGAGACGCTGGGTGGGGCCCGCACGCACACGGAGATCAGCGGCGTCGCGCACTATGTGGCGGCGGACGACACGGAATGCCTGGCGAAGATCCGCGACTATGTCGGCCGGTTGCCGCGGCCCGAAGGCGTCCAGCACCAACTGCGCCCCAGTGTGGAGCCGGCGCGTCCGCCGGAGGACCTGTACGACATCCTTCCCAACGACCACCGGATGTCGTACGAGATGCGGGACGTGCTCGCCTGTCTCCTCGATGACGGCGAACTCGACGAATTTCAGCCGGATCTCGCGAAGGAGATGATCTGCGGCCATGCCCACATCGAGGGGCATCCCGTCGCGGTCATCGTGAATCAGCGCGGCATCATCAAGGGCCGCCCCGGGGAACAGCCCCGCTTCGGCGGGATCATCTACACCGAGAGCGCGGACAAGGTCGCCTACTTCATCGAGACCGCGAGCCGCGAGCGCCTCCCGATTCTGTTCATTCAGGATGTGAGCGGCTTCATGGTCGGGACGGACGCCGAGCACTCCGGCATCATTCGTGCCGGGGCCCATTTCGTGGAGGCCATGGCCACGGCCGTCGTGCCGACCATCGTCTTGACAGTGAACCACGCATCCGGCGCCGGCTACTATGCCATGGCGGGACAGGGCTTCGATCCGGATTTCATTCTCTCGTGGCCCACCGGCCGGATGGGAGTCATGGAAGGTGAGTCGGCGGTCATGGCTGTGCACGGCCCGGAGCTCGACCGGGCGCAGCAGGAAGAACGCGAACCGCCGGAGTCGGTCCAGAACGCGGTCGCGTCCATGCGCGCCGACTACGAGCACCAGCTCGATGCCAAGTTTGCCGGGGCGCGGGGCTTCGTCGATGTCATCGTGGCGCCGGAAGACACGCGCGATCAGCTCGCGTTCGTCCTCCGGATCGTGAGCAACTACGCCGGCCCACATATCGGCCCATTCGTCTTGCCCCCCCTCGATCCGGCCCTCGGTCGGTGAGGGCCGCACTCCGATTCGGCGGCTTCGGCGCGGTCCTGGCCCTGGCCGCCTGCAGCCAGGCCGTGCGGCCGGTTGCTCCGGCTCGACCATTGCCCGGTTCCGCCCCCGCCCCCGCCCCCGCCGCGGCGCCGGCACGTGCCGCTCGAGCCGAGCGCATCGCACCACCCGATGCCGCATACGCGAGCGGCTGGATGCCACTCGATGCCACCGGCGCGGCCGCCTTCCAGCGCCGGCATCCAACCTACGACGGCCGCGGGGTCCTGATCGGCATCCTCGACAGCGGCATCGATCCGGGTGTCCCTGGGCTCGAGACTACTTCAACTGGGCAGCGTAAGTTGCTCGATCTGAGGGACTTCTCGGCTGAGGGCCGCATTGAACTCGCGCTGGCCGAGCCGCGCGGGGACACCATCGAGGTTGGTGGCAGGGCACTGGTCGGGTTCGGCCGGGTGGTGTCGGTGAGTACCGACCAGCGCTACTACACCGGCACAATCGCGGAAATTCCGCTCGGCACCCCTGCCGGGATCGACCCCGAGCTGCCCACGCCCTCGGACCTGAACGACAACGGCAGCTACACCGATAGCCTGGGGGTCGTGGTGACCCGTGCCAGTGATGGCTGGGTACTGGTGGCCGACACCGACGGCGACGGCTCGCTCGGCGACGAGCGCCCGGTCCGGGACTACCTCGTGGCCTTCGAGCGGTTCGGATGGCATGCCGAGGGCAGTGAGCCGCCGATGACACTGGCTGCCAACTTCGCGGAGGTCGACGGGGCGCCGGTGCTCGACCTCGTGTTCGACAACAGCGGCCACGGCACTCATGTAGCCGGGATCGCCGCGGGGCATGACATGTATGGAGTGCCGGGCTTCGACGGGGTGGCGCCCGGCGCGCAGCTCCTCGGGCTCAAGATCGCGAATGGCGCGCAGGGCGGCGTCACAGTCACGGGCAGCATGGTCCGGGCGATGGCCTATGCCATCACCTTCGCGGAATCGCGGCGGCTTCCGCTGGTGCTGAATTTGAGCTTCGGCGTCGGGAACGAGGCCGAGGGGTCGGCCAGGATCGACCAGCTGGTCGATTCGATCTTGACGGCGCACCCGAACGTGGTGTTCACTGTCAGCGCCGGTAACGACGGACCCGGGCTTTCCACCGTGGGGTTTCCCGGCTCGACACGGCGCGGCATTACGGTCGGCGGGTCATTCCCGCTGGTGTTCGTCCAGACCGGCGGTGCGCCGCCGATGCCGGATCCGGTTGCCTTCTTCAGCTCGCGGGGTGGCGAAGTCGCCAAGCCGGACCTCATCACACCCGGGATTGCCTACTCGACTGTGCCGCCCTGGGATGCGGGACAAGAGCGCAATCTCGGCACCAGCATGTCGGCCCCGCATGCGGCGGGACTCGCCGCGCTGCTCGTGTCCGCGGCCGGGCAAGCCCAGGTAGCGTTCACGGCCGATCACATCAAGCGGGCACTCACGGTCACGGCGCGGCCCGTCGCGGGAAGTCTCGCCATCGACGACGGCGCAGGTGTGCCCGATGTGGGGCAGGCCTGGCGTTGGCTCGAGCAACGCCGCGACGTAGTCGACTTGACGGTCGAGGCACTCAGGGACGGCATACCTTCTACCCCGGCCGCCTTCCGTCCGCAGGGGTTCGAGTCCGAAGCCGACACCATCCAAATCTTCCGGGTGAAGCCGGTGGCCGAAGCCCCGTCCGGGCCGGTCACGTTGGAGAGTGACGTCGGCTGGCTGGTTACCCCGCCGGCCGTGTCGCTGGGGGCCTCCGGCCTCGACATCCCCATCGTGTACCGCCGCGAGCAGCTCCGCACTCCGGGCGTCCACTCCGGTGTCGTGACCGGCTGGGGCGGCGATCGACTCGACGGCCCGCTGTTTCAACTGGTGAACACCGTTGTGATACCGTACGCGTCCGGCGAAAGCGTGCGCATCGGTCCCGTACCCATGAACGCGGGCGGAATCCACCGTGTGTTCTTCGGTGCGGAGCGCGGCCGGCCGTTCGAGGTGACGATCCGAACCACCGACGCCGGCCCCCTCGTCCTGACGAGCCTTCACGAGCCCGGCGGCCAGCCGTATCGAGCCGGAAACGGGCTCCCTGGCGGAGCCGGCGCCCAGGCCGCATCCTACGCGGTGCGCGCCGGCGATGTCATTCCCGGCGTGTACGAGATCGATGTCATCGCTCCGCCGGCAGCGCCGGCCCGCGCCGAAGTGGACGTGCGCCATGCCCCAATCCGGCTCGACCTGGCACGGGACGCCGGTAGGGTGACCACCACGTTGACCAATGCAGTCAGCGGGCCGGTAAGCGGGGCGGTGACGGTGTATGCAGCCGGGGCCCAGCGTGAGCTGACGATGGAGGGGCGCGGGTCCGACGTCCAATCGATCTTGTTTCAAGTCCCGGCCTGGGCCAAGGAACTCGAGGTCGATGTAGAGATGGCGTCCGGCGAGTGGCCTCGGTTCACCGACTTCGGCATGACGCTGTTCGATTCGATCGGCCGGATCATTACCCAGACACCTCTCAACTATGCGCGTGAACGCATGCATGCTTCGTTCGTCGAGAACAGCGGTGCCCAGGCGGTCAGGCTGGGGTTCTTCCCCGGCTTTGCCGAGCCTGGCAGTGACGCGGCGTGGTCGCTTCGGGTGGAGATCCGGCTCTACGCCGATGCCGGCGAGGTCGCCGAGCAGGCCAGTCGACCGCTGCCGTTCGCGCTCGACGCCGGCGCGAAACAGGAACTCCTGTCCGCGGTCGAGCCGGTCCCAACCATGACGGTAAGCGGAGGGTTTCTGCCGCTCTATGGCGTGATGGTCGACGTCGGTGGCCGCACCTGGATCGGTGAGACCACCGCCACGGGCAACTCCTCACCGAGCCGAGTCAGATGACGAAGATCGTCCGCATTGCGTCGGGGCAGGGCTTCTGGGGTGACTGGCTCGAGGCGCCGGTGCGCCAGGCCGAGGGCGGGCCTATCGATTACCTCATGATGGACTACCTGGCCGAAGTCACCATGTCCATCATGCAGAAACAGAAATCGCGCGATCCCACTCGCGGCTATGCCCGCGATTTCGTGCCGCTCATGGAGCGTCTCCTGCCGGACATTGCGGCGGGCAAGTTCAAGGTGATCTCCAACGCCGGCGGCGTGAACCCCCGCGGCTGCGTCGAGGGCGTCTTGGAGGGCGCCGACCGGCTCGGCGTGCGTGGCAAGGTCCGCCTAGGCTTGGTAACGGGAGACGACATCCTGCCGAGGCTGGACGAGTTGCTGGCCAATGGCCATCTGCTCACCAACCTCGACACCGGAAGGCCGTTATCGGAGGTGCGCGACCAGGTCGTGTCGGCCAACGCCTACCTCGGAATGGAACCGATGGTCGAAGCGTTGGCGGGCGGCGCCGATGTCATTGTGACCGGCCGGGTGACCGACACCGGCCTCACCCTGGCGCCGATGTTCTTCGAGTTCGGCTGGGATCCCGCCGACTGGGACAAGGTCGCCGCGGGCACTATTGCCGGGCACATCATCGAGTGCGGCGCCCAGGCCTCCGGCGGCAACCTGCTCAAAGACTGGCATACCGTGCCCGGCATGGCCGACCCGGGCTTCCCGATCGTGGAGGCATCGCCGGACGGGACCTTCGTGGTGACCAAGCATAAGGGGACGGGTGGCATCGTATCGGTCGCCTCCGTGACGGAGCAGCTGCTCTACGAGATGGGCGATCCCCACACTTACATCACGCCTGACGGCGTTGCCGACTTCACGACCATTCAGCTCGCGCAGGCCGGGAAGAACCGGGTTCGGGTGTCCGGGATCACGGGCCGGCCCAAGACCGACAGCCTCAAGGTTTCGATCGCATACTTCTATGGCTACAAGGCCGTGGGGACGCTGGTCTATTCGTGGCCGGAAGCGTATGACAAGGCCAAGGCAGCCGACCGGATCCTGCGCCGCCGCCTCCAGGACCTCGGACTCGAGTTCGAAGAGATCTTGACCGAATATGTAGGCGTAGATGCGACGCACGGCCGGCTCGCCGGGCCGCCCGATCCGGACATCGCCGAGGTGGAGCTCCGGATTGGCGTGCGTGCCCGAGCCCGGGAGCCGGTCGAGCGCTTCACCCGCGAGATCGCCCCGCTGGTGCTCACCGGACCACCCAGCGTGACCGGATTCGCGGGCGGGCGGCCCGCGGTGCAGGAACTCGTGGCGTACTGGCCGGCGCTCATCGACCGAACCGTGATTGAGCCCCATGTGAGGGTGGAGATTGTCGAATAGGATGTAGGGGTGTAGTGGGTGGGGCGTGAGGCGCGAGGAGTAAGGAGTGGAATAAGGGCATATGCGCCAGAGCCCCCGTCGCTTTAGCGACAGCCGCCGAGTCTCGGCTTTAGCCGAGGACCGGTGAGGCGTGAGAGGGCGGAAAGACGGGAAGGCGGGAAGAGTGAGGAGAATGGACTGAGGAGGCCGATGGCTTACCCTCACGGACCAATAGCCAAACAGCTACTGCCTACAGACTACTAACTACCAACTACTACCTACTAACCAGCAACGCACCCTCTATGGCCACTAAGAAATCGTCCAGCACCCTCGTTCAACTCCGCTACTTGGCGCACGCCCGCTCCGGCGACAAGGGCGATACCGCCAACGTCGGCCTCATCGCGCTCGAGCCTGAGTTCTATCCGCTTCTGGTTAAAGAGGTTACCGTTGCTCGGGTCAAGCGACACTTTAAGGGCATGGTGGGTGGCGTGGAGCGGCACGAGCTTCCCAACCTCATGGCCTTGAATTTCCTGCTCCATGAGGCGCTCGACGGCGGCGGTACCCTTTCGCTCAAGACCGACGCCCAGGGCAAGGTCTTCTCGACCGCGCTTCTCCGCATGTCCATCCCCGTGCCGGCGAGCCTGGCGCGGCGAGTCGTGCCGTCCGCCGGCCGCTCTGCCCGGAAACACAGGTGACCCATGCCATCTGATACCCTCCTTCAGCAGCTCGACAGAGGCGTCTATGCCCTGACCCTGAACCGGCCGGACAAGCGGAACGCCCTGAGCCGAGCCATGATCGATGCGCTGCACGAGGCGGTGGAGCACGCCGACTTGAGCGCCGATGTCCGCGTGGTGGCGCTTCGAGGTGCCGGCAAGGACTTCTGCGCCGGACTCGACCTCGAGGAGCTGCTCGCGACCGCCGACCAGTCGCCCGCCCGGAACGAAGCGGACGCGATGCACTTGGGGTCGCTGTTCATCAAGCTTCGGACGCTTCCGAAGCCGGTGGTCGCGGTGACGCACGGGCGCACCCTGGCCGGCGGCTGCGGCCTCGCGACCGCGTGCGATCTGGTGCTGGCCTCGGAGAGTGGCACCTTCGGCTATCCGGAAATCCAGCGCGGCTTCGTGCCCGCCATGGTCATGACCATGCTCCGGCGCGCGGTCGGCGAAAAGCAGGCGTTCGACCTTGCCGCGACCGGGCGGCTGGTATCCGCGTCCGAGGCTCATGCGATGGGCCTGGTCTCCCGGGTGCTCCCCGACGAGGGGTATGAGGAGAAGACCGGCGCCGTGCTCCGCACCATGGCGGCGAGCAGCGCGTCGGCCCTGGCGTTCACCAAACAGCAGCTCTACGAGTTGGACGGTCTCTCCTTTGCGGACGGGGTCGCCCTTGGTGCCCGGATCAACGCGCTGGCCCGGAACACACCGGACTTCCGTCGCGCGATCGAGGGATTCCTCGAGTCATGACGCGGGCCAAGTACGGGCTCTCGATGGCGGGGATGGCGCTCGCCGTCGTGGGTGTCGCGACGGAAAACCGCTACGTGATCTGGGCCGCGATGGTCGTTCTCGGGCTGGCCGTCGTGGCGCGGATTGTCTTGCGCCGTTGGCACGGTGCCGACGAGTCCGAGCCGGCCGACTAACCGGCACCCCAGCACTCAGCCGCTCACGAGGGATTTGTCGCGATGCAGCGTTGGCTCGCCGTTGCCAGAGCTATCGACCGCCTGACCGACAAGATCGGCACGATGGTGTCGTGGCTGGTGGTGCTCATGGTGCTGATCGGCGCCTATAACGCCGTCGCCCGCTACCTCGGCCGGTTCCTCGGCGCCAATCTGAGCTCCAACGTCTACCTCGAACTCCAGTGGTACCTGTTCAGCGTGCTGTTCCTGCTCGGGGCGGCCTACGCCCTGAAACAGGACGCCCACGTCCGGGTCGACGTCTTGTCGAGCCGGCTCTCGGCCAAGTGGCGCGCATGGATCAACATCCTGGGCACCGTTCTGTTCCTCATTCCGTTCACGGTATTCGCGATCTGGCTGAGCTGGCCCGCAGTGCGGAATTCCTGGGCAGTGCACGAGGCATCGCCCGATCCGGGTGGCCTGCCGCGCTACCCGCTGAAGGCGGTCATCCTGCTTGGCCTCGCGTTGCTGCTGCTTCAGGGTGTGTCAGAGCTGATCAAGGAGATTGCCAAGCTGCGCGGAGCCACTGGGAGAGGCACCGCGCCGGCCTACCGACGCATGAGGGAATGGTATGAGCGGCGACTGGCTGGGACCGCTCATGTTCGTGGCGGCGCTCATCCTCATCTTCACCGGCTACCCGGTGGCCTTCGCGCTGGCCGGCACGGCGCTCATCTTCGCCTTCATCGGCGTTGAGACGGGGTACTTCGACTGGCACCTCATGTTCGCCCTGCCCGAGCGCATCTTCGGGATCATGTCGAATTACGTCCTGCTCGCGGTGCCCTTTTTCATCTTCATGGGGATCGTGCTCGAGCGGGCGCGATTGGCCGAAGACCTGCTCACCACCATCGGCAAGCTGTTCGGGCCGCTCCGCGGCGGGTTGGCGCTCGCGGTGGTCTTTGTGGGCGCGCTGCTCGCCGCGGCCACCGGCGTTGTAGGAGCCTCCGTCGTGGCCATGGGCGTCATCTCGCTGCCGGTCATGCTGCGCTACGGCTACCAGACCGAACTCTCCTGCGGCGTCATCCTGGCCTCGGGCACCCTGGGGCAGATCATCCCGCCGAGTGTGGTGCTCGTCGTGCTGGCCGACCAGATGGGCATTTCGGTGGGCGATCTCTTCGTCGGCGGCCTGGTGCCCGGTCTCATGCTGGCCGGGCTCTACGCCCTCTACGCGATCGGGGTCGCCATCGTGCGGCCGGCCGCGGCGCCGGCGCTGCCGATCGAGGTGCGCGACGTCGGCGGCCTGCGTGTTGCTGAAGCAGGTGATGTTGGTAATGGTGCCGCCGCTCGTGCTCATCCTCCTCGTCCTCGGCGGCATCTTCGCCGGAGTCGCGACTCCCACGGAGGCCGGCGCGCTCGGCGCGGTCGGGGCCATGCTGCTCGCCTTGGCCCACCGCCGGCTGTCATGGAAAATCGTGGGAGAGGCGGCCAACTACACCACCCGGCTCACCACCATGGTGGTGTTCCTGCTGATCGGGTCCACCGCCTTCTCGCTCGTGTTCCGGGGGCTTTACGGCGACGTGTGGATCGAGCAACTCCTCACCAATCTGCCCGGCGGGAAGATCGGGCTCCTCCTCGTTACCAATCTGGTGATCTTCGTCCTGGGCTTCTTCCTCGACTTCTTCGAGATCGCCTTCATCATCATCCCGCTCCTGGTGCCCGCCGCCGCCGCACTCGGCGTCGATCTGGTCTGGTTCGGCGTCATGATCGGCATGAACCTCCAGACCTCGTTCCTGACCCCGCCGTTCGGCTTCGCCTTGTTCTACTTGAGAGGCGTCGCACCGCCCGAGGTCACGACCAGGCAGATCTACCGGGCGGTGATCCCGTTCATCCTGATCCAGCTGATCGGCCTGGGGCTGATCATCCTGTTCCCGGGCCTGGTGACGGGGTTGGTGGGGTGAAATGAGGGGAGTAGGGAGCAGGGAGCAGGGAGTAGGGAGTATGACAGGCGCGAAGAGGGAGGAGTGAGGAGTGAGGAGTGAGGAGTAAGGAGGCGGGTGCAGCGGTTGAGAGGGAAGTGACCCCCGTCGCTTTAGCGACAGTAGCCGAGTCGCGGCTTCAGCCGCGGACTCGAGCCGCGATCGGGGAACTGGTGAGAAGATCCCTCGCTACGCTCGGGATGACAATTCCGACTGCCGACCAACTCCCTACTCCGTACTCCACTCCCTCAAATAGCCAATAGCTGTTAGCCAATAGCGCTATCCCTTGCCGCGATCTCCGAATGCGAATGCCGCATACGCCTGTTCCGCCGTCCCGAACCACTGGAACACCGCCTCACGAAACCCCTTCCACTGGGTGTACACCCGGCGATAGGTTGCGTCTTGTGCCGCGTGTTCCTCCATCAGCTCGAACGCGATCCGCTGGGCGGCGGTCATGATGTCGTCCGAGAACGGCCGTAGCTCCACACCCTCCGCGATGAGGCGCCGCAATGCCGCGGGGTTCTCGGCGTCGTACCGTGCCTGCATGAACTGGGCGGCCACGACGGATGCGGCGCGGAAGGCGTCCTTATACTCCGACGGCAAGCGGTTCCAGGCATCCTTGTTGACCTGGAACGACAGGGACGGACCGGGCTCCCACCAGCCGGGGTAGTAGTAGTACCGGGCCGCCTTGTGGAATCCCAATTTCTCATCGTCGTACGGGCCCACCCACTCGGTCGCATCGATGGCGCCGCGCTCGAGCGCGGGATAGATGTCGCCGCCCGCCAGGACCTGCACCGTGACGCCCAGCCGGTCCATCACCGCTCCGCCCAACCCGGGAATTCGCATCTTGAGGCCCCGGAGGTCGCCCGCGGTGTGGATCTCCCGCTTGAACCAGCCGCCCATCTGGGTGCCGGTGTTGCCGCCGGGAAACTGAATGATGTTGAAGTCGGCATAGACCGACTGCATCAGCTCGAGCCCGCCGCCCTGTTCGAGCCACGCGGTTTGCTGTCGGGAGGTGAAGCCGAACGGCACCCCCACGTCGAACGCGAGGGCAGGGCTCTTGCCCACGAAGTAGTAGCTCGCGGTGTGTGAGGCCTGGACGGTGCCCTGCTGGACCGCATCCATGACTTGAAGCCCCGGTACGATCTCACCGGCCGGGTGGACCCGGACCCGGAACCTGCCATCGGTCAGCGTGTCGAGCGTGTTCGCCAGGACCTCGGCCGCGCCGTAGATCGCATCGAGGCCGCGCGGGAAGCTCGACGTCAGGCGCCAGTCGACCCGGGGCCGGGTCTGAACGGCGGGCCCGCCACTCGATTCGGCTCCCGGCCCGCAGCCGGCCAAGACGGTTGCGGCGGTTACGCCGACTGCGGATTTCTGAAGGAAGTCGCGTCGATTGACCACGGGCGACTCGGGATTCTGGGGCGAGGGCTCAGCTGGTGGTTTCATGGGTCGAATATAGGGCGCGCTCGGTTCGGGCTCCAGCAGGTGACCATGTCGGTGGAATCGCGCAGCTGGTCATCTCCGAGGTTGCCGAGTCCCTTGCACAGCGGTCCTCCGGTGGGCCATCCGGGCCCGACCGCCAGCTCGTCCAGCTTTGATGGGGCAATCCCTACTAATAGATTAGGATATGCGTCTCCTGCTGCGCCGGCCCGGAAACCGGGGTATTGTTGCCGGAGCGCCGTACCGGGAACGCGACTGTTCAAGACCCCACGACGGATTCCAGCATGACGGCAATACCCAAGGCTCCCGAACGTATCACACAGGAAGAGATCGTCATCCGCTTCGCGGGAGACTCGGGTGATGGGATGCAGCTGACCGGCACCCAGTTCATGCTCGAGACGGCCCTGGTCGGCAACGATCTCATCACCTTTCCCGACTTCCCGGCGGAAATCCGCGCGCCGGCCGGCACAACGTTCGGCGTCTCGGCGTTCCAAATCCACTTCGGGGCGCACGATGTCCGGACGGTGGGTGACGAGCTCAACGTGTTGGTGGCCATGAACCCGGCTGCCCTCATGGTGAATTTGAAAGACCTGGGCACCGGCGGCCTGGTGGTGGTGGATACGGCGGCGTTCACCGAGCGGAACCTGGCAAAGGCGGGCTACCAGACCAATCCGCTCGAGGACGACACGCTCGCGCCCTACCAGGTGTTGAAGCTGGACATCGCGCGGCACACCGTCGAGGCGGTGAAGGAGTTCGGTGTCTCGTCCAAGGAGGGCCTGCGCTCGAGGAACATGTGGACCCTCGGGCTCATGCTCTGGATCTTCGGCCGCAACCGAAACGCCACCATCGAGTGGCTGCAAAAGAAATTCTCCAAACGCCCCGAGATTGCCCAGGCCAACATTGCCGCCCTGAACGCAGGACACGCGTTCGGCGAGACCGCCGAGATGCCCAGCTTCGTCCACGGGCGGATCGTGAACCGGGCCGACTTGGAGCCCGGACTCTACCGCACCGTCACCGGGAACGAGGCGGTCGCCTGGGGGCTCGTGGTCGGCGCCCAGTCGGCGGGGCTTCGGATCATGCTGGGCTCCTATCCGATCACGCCGGCCTCGCCGTTGCTGCACACCCTGGCAGGCCTGAAGCAGTACGGCGTGATCACCTTCCAGGCCGAAGACGAGATCGCCGCCATCTGTTCCGCCATTGGCGCCTCCTACGCTGGCGCACTCGGCGTGACGTCGAGTTCCGGCCCTGGTATCGCGCTCAAGACCGAAGCGCTCGGCTTGGCGGTCAGCGTCGAGCTGCCGCTCGTGGTAGTGAACTCGCAACGGGCCGGCCCCTCGACCGGAATGCCCACCAAGACCGAACAGTCGGATCTGTTTCAGGCCGTGTACGGCCGAAATGGCGACGCGCCGATTCCGGTGATTGCCGCGGCCACGCCGACCGATGGGTTCGATGTTGCGGTCGAGGCCGTCCGGATCGCCACCAAGTACATGACCCCGGTCATTCTGCTCACCGACGGCTACCTGACCAACGCCGCCGAGCCGTGGCGCGTGCCCGACATCGACGCTGTACCCGAGTTTCCAGTCACCTTCCGGACCGAGCCCGAGGGCTTCCAACCCTTCGCCCGTCACTCGGAGACGTTGGCGCGGGCATGGGCCATTCCCGGGACACCGGGGCTCGAGCATCGGATCGGCGGTCTCGAGAAGGACTACTCGACGGGACATATTTCCTATGATGCGGACAACCACCAGCGCATGACCGACGCGCGGGCCCAGCGCATCGCCGGCATCGCGGAGGACATCCCGCTGCAGCGGGTCGAGCAGGGCCCTGAACGCGGCAAACTTCTGGTGGTGGGTTGGGGCTCGACCTATGGGCCCATTTATCAAGCGGTTGCAGAGACGAGGACCGCGGGATACGACGTCTCACAGATTCACCTCCGGTACCTGAATCCGTTCCCGCGGAACCTCGGAGCCCTGTTGGGGCAGTTCGAGCGCATCCTGGTTCCGGAAATGAACGCGGGTCAGCTGGTGACTATGCTCCGGAGCAAGTTCCTGGTGCCGGCCGAGGGGTTCAACAAGGTGCAAGGCAAGCCGTTCAAGATTGCCGAAATCGCGGGCGCCATCCGCGATCGGCTGGAGAGTTGACATGACCGCCACGACGACCCCGCTGCCGCTTCAGCCCAAGGACTTCGCGACCGACCAGGAAGTCCGATGGTGTCCGGGCTGTGGGGACTACGCCATTCTCAAGGCGGTGCAGAAGACGCTGGCGGAAATCGGGGCCAAGCCCGAGCAGTCGGTGTTCGTCTCCGGGATCGGCTGCGCCGCTCGGTTCCCCTACTACATGTCGACCTATGGCTTCCACACGATTCATGGCCGAGCGCCGGCCATCGCGACCGGGGTCAAGCTGGCGAATCCGGAACTCGATGTGTGGGTCATGACCGGCGACGGCGATGGCCTGAGCATCGGCGGCAATCACATGCTTCATGTGCTGCGCCGGAACGTCGATCTGCAGATCATCTTGTTCAACAACGAGGTCTACGGACTCACCAAGGGCCAGACATCACCCACGTCGCCCAAGGGCCAGCGAACGCCGTCGACGCCGCAGGGCTCGGTGGACAACCCGGTTCTGCCGGCCGCCTTCGCGCTCGGCGCAGGCGGACGCTTCGTCGCCCGGGCAATCGACACGCGGCAGAAGGAGCTGGTGGAGGTCCTGAAGCGGGCGCATGCACACCACGGGGCCTCGTTCGTTGAGATCTTCCAGAATTGCATCGTCTTCAATGACGGTGCATTCGACGATTTCACCGAGAAGACGGTGGCCCAGGACAGCCAGCTTTACGCGGAGCACGGTAAGCCCCTCCTGTTTGGGCCTGACAACACCCGAGGCCTTCGGCTCATACCCGGGGCGCTCGAGCTCGAGGTCGTGACCGTCGGTGAGAGCGGCGTGACCGAGTCCGACATCCTGATCCACGATGAGCGGAATCGCGCCCTCGCCGCACTGCTTGCCGGCTTGGCGCCGCCCGATTTTCCCATGGTGCTGGGCGTGCTCTATCACGATCCGGCGCCATCGTACGAGCGGGCCGTGCACGCGCAGGTGGCCGCGGTCCAGGCTCAGCACCAAAACGGCAACCTGAACGCCCTGCTCCGGGCGGGACGGACCTGGACGGTCGAGTAGCAGTTCGACCGACGGGACGGACCCGGTCGGCGGCGGCATCCTGAACACTCCGATCCCGCTGTTCACCCCGGCGCCTCGACGGCGCTAGCTTTCAGGGCGTGTGGGGTTTCCTCGCAGTCGCTCTCCTCGTAGTAATGGCCGGCGCGGTCTGGTACATGACCGCCATGCCGGGCCGGTCGCATCGCGGCCTTCTGCCGGATTTGACGACTGACCAACGCGTGGTGTCCCAGACGCTGGCTCGGCATGTGGGCGTGCTGGCCCGGGACATCGGCGACCGGAACGTATGGCGGCTGAGCCGGCTGGCCCTCGCGGCCCGCTATATCGGCGACTCGGTGAGCAAGCTGGGGTACACCCCGCGACGCCAGCGCTACGAGACGATGGGAATCCCGGTCGAGAACATCGAGGTCGAGATTGCCGGGACCTCGAAGCCAGGGGACATCGTCGTGGTGGGTGCCCATTACGATTCGGTCCGCGGCTGCCCTGGTGCCAACGACAATGCATCCGGGGTTGCCGCCCTGCTCGAGCTGGCCCGCGCGCTCAAAGACTTCCAGCCGTCCAGGACGCTGCGCTTCGTGGCGTTTGTGAACGAGGAGCCGCCGTTCTGCTTCACCCGGGAGATGGGGAGCGATCAATACGCGGCCCGCTCCCGGGCCCGCGGCGAGCGGGTGGTTGCCATGCTCTCGCTCGAGACCATCGGGTACTACTCGGCGGGGAAGGGAAGCCAGCGCTACCCCATGCCGTTCGATCTGTTCTATCCCTCAGCCGGCGACTTCATTGCCGTGGTCGGTAATCTGCGCTCGCGCGGGCTGGTGCGGCGCTCGGTCGGGACTTTTCGGCAGGCCGTGAGGTTCCCTTGCGAGGGCGTGGCGGCGCCGGGGTATCTGCCCGGCATCTTCTGGTCCGACCAGTGGGCGTTCTGGCGCCGTGGGTATCGGGCCGCCATGGTGACCGATACGGCACCGTTTCGGTATCCCTACTATCACACCGAGGAGGATACCGCGGAGAAGATCGACTACGACCGGCTGGCGCGCGTGGTGACCGGGCTCGAAGCTATTGTCCGAGACCTGGCAAGTGCCTGACGCCTGGCCCACGGTTGCGGCTCCGTGGCGTGGAGCACTCGCGCAGGCGCGCCACGCCCATGACCGGGCCGGGCTCGAAGACTACATCCAACTCGCGACCATCCGGGCGGACGGGACGCCGGCCAACCGCACCGTCGTGTTTCGCGGCTTCTTGGAGCAGCCCGATCGGCTGCTCTGCTCAACCGATGCCCGAAGCGCCAAGGTAGCGGAGCTGCACCTGAACTCGGCTGTCGAGTTGTGCTGGTACTTCCCGAGGAGCCGGGAGCAGTTTCGCCTGCGCGGCACGGCGACGCTGATCGAGGCCGGACATCCCGACGCCGAGATGCTGGTGGTCCGGGATACTGTGTGGCTCGGATTGGCGGGCTCGACCCGGGTCCAGTTTGCCTGGCCCGAGCCTGGAGCAGGTCGGGCCGATCCAACGCAATTCGATATTCCGGCCCCGGCCAAGGCCTCGCCGCCGGCCGTGTTTTGCCTGATCGTGATAGAGCCGGAGCAGGTCGACCATCTCCAGCTCCGGCCCTTTCCGCACGAGAGGCACGTCTACATGAGAGGCGGCGACGGGACCTGGTCCACCACCGCAGTCAATCCGTGAGACCACGACAAATTCGCTGGCGGGGTCGGCCTCAGGTTGTTCGTTCGACCACGATCTGCTCGACCATCCAGGCCCCGTCCGGCCGCCTGAGCGTCACCACATAACCCCGCTCCGCGACGGGGGCGCGGGCCTGACCGGTATTAAACCACACGTTGACGTGCACCGTCGCAACATCGTTGCTCACGGTGGGTTCGCTTACCGCCACCACGACCCCGGCACCCGTCAGCCGGCACGATCCCGGCTCGTTTGGCAGGCATCGTCGAATCTGATCCAGGCTTCCCGTCACGCCACGGATTCGCGTCGCGAGCCTGCCGGCCATTGGCAGCGGGCGCTCCCCGTCCCAGCGATCGCAGGTGCTCGTATCGATGCACAGGATGCGCGTGTCGAGCACCGCACGTCCCGGCGGGAGACTGTCGCGGATGGCATCCAGAACTGGAACGAGCATGTCGCTTGTCCCGGCGGGTTCCTGAGCCGTCATGGTAGACACCGCCCCGGGGGCACAAACCAAGGAAAGGAGCAGGAATCCCAATCGCGAGCGCGAGGGCTCGAGCAGGTGCCTCACTGGGAGGCCGGTCATCGTGTTCCGCATTGCACCTCCATCATGCTCGCGAGAAGTTCGCTGTTGGTATCGAAGGCAATGTGTGCGCCTTCGTGGGCCAGGGTTTCGCCGATCATGCCCGGCGTGTCGAAAGAGCCAGCCCAGATGTGGATTTCATTGAGCGAGCTGTGGTTGTCTCCCCAATTCCCGTCATCGGTATCATACACTTTGATGTCACTGCGCTCAACATACTCCATGAGCGTGGCCTGGATGTTGGAGCACGTCATCGCATCGATCGCACCCACAATCGCCTTCAACTCAGCGGTGGTGGGCATGCGAGGTTTGCAGGTCGGGTCGCTGACGAGATCGCACCCATAGAACTCCGCACTCTTCAGGAACGAAGGTTCGAGTTGCTCGTTCGCGGGCCCGAGGTCCGTGCCGCACCCGCCGAGTGCGGCGAGGATGACAATGACCGCGAATGTCCATCGTCCCCCTTGTCCAACGTGTCGCATGGTGTGCTCCTTGCGAGTGAAGACGTGCATGGCAACTCCGAGGAGCACATTTGCAGCGTACCCTCAACTGACCCTCAACTCTCTCGACACGCCGACACCCGGGGAACGCACGAGAGCGGTTATCCGGTGCGCAGGAATTGTTTCCTTCTGCACGTTTGTGATTCCCAGTCCACACGGTCGTGTGCTAGCATGCACCGTGACGCCCGATCTCACGGCCCGGCTGGCGCTGGCCCGCGGCCTTCTCGCACGCCACCTGGGCTACGCCGACTTTCGCCCGGCCCAACGGCGGGTGGTGCAGTCCATCCTCGCGGGCCGAGACACGCTGGCCGTCCTGCCAACGGGGGCGGGGAAGTCGGTGTGCTTTCAGATTCCGGCCCTGGTCCTCGACGGTTTCACGGTTGTCGTATCGCCGCTCATCTCCCTCATGCAAGACCAGGTGCAGGCGGCGGTGGCGCGCGCCATCCCGGCCGCTCTGCTCAACAGCACGCTCGATCGAGCCGCGCAGCAATCCGTCCTGGCAGCGGTCCGAGACGGGGCCGTCAAGCTGCTCTACGTCTCTCCGGAACGTCTCCCGCGGCTGACCGGCCAACTCCGGGAACTCGACATGCGGCCGGGCCTCCTCGCCATCGACGAGGCCCACTGCATCGCGGAGTGGGGTCACGACTTCCGGCCGAGCTACCGGCAGCTTCGTCGGGCACGGTATCTGCTCGGCCGGCCCCCGACCATCGCCCTCACCGGAAGTGCCACACCCGAGGTGCGACGGGATATCGCCGCGTCACTCGGGTTCGAAGCCGGCGGGCGCCGGTTCGACCTCCACCTCGCGTCCTTCGACCGGGCCAATCTCTGGTTCGGAGTGCGGCGGCTGAAGCACGAGCGCGAGCGGCTCGGCCTGCTGCTCGACTTGCTCGACGGCGACGATCGGATGGCCATCGTCTACGCGCCGACCCGGAACATCACCGAGGGGATCACCAGAGGGCTCATCAAGGCCGGCTACCGTGCGGCGCCGTATCATGCTGGGCTGTCAAAGGAACACCGCGGAAGGGTTTTGGATCGCTTCCTCGAGGACCGGCTCGAGGTGGTCGTGGCGACGTCGGCGTTCGGTATGGGCATCGACAAGCCGACGGTGCGGCTGGTGGTGCATTGGACCATGCCGCCGACCGTGGAGTCGTACTATCAGGAAGCCGGGAGAGCCGGGCGTGACGGCGAGCTGTCCCGCTGCATCGTGCTCTACCGCAAGGGCGACGCCGCACTCCACCGGAGGCAACTCGAGGTCACGTTCCCTCCCATTGGTCTGGTGGAGCGTGCCTGGCAAACGCCCAATGCACGAGCGGGCCTGCCGGCGAACATCCTCGCCTCGATCGACCGGCTCGGGCGGGAACTCAGACCCGATGGCGGACCGGTGGATTGGAGTGGTGTGCTCGAGCGGCGGCGGCAGGCCCAGGCGCGCCTTCGGGCGATGGAATGTTACGTCACGGCCCGCACATGTCGGAGGCGGGCGCTGCTCGCCTACTTTGGCGAGCGCTCGTCCGAATGCACTGGGTGCGATCGCTGCCGCCAGCCTGCGCCTGCCCGGCCCGCCGATCCGGCAGCGCGGCAGAGGCTCAGGCGGCTGCGGGCGGCGGTCGGCTCTCGAGACGGCCCGTGGGGCGGGCGGCTTCTGAGCGGTGCCACGCTGCGCGCGTTGGCCGAGTCTCCGCCGGCAACGGCCGATGAGCTGGCATCATTTTCCGGCGTCGGTCCGGTGGTGGCCGAGCGGTTGAGCGGGACCATCATGTCAGCGCTCGGCTGTTCTGATTTGGTGGATGAGGACGTCTCGCACGATGCCGTGTATCGCCGCCTCAGAGCATGGAGAGATGACGTTGCCCGAGCGATGAGCGTCCCACCCTACACGGTCATGCCGGATTCAGTTCTGCAGCGGACAGTTCGGGCGGCACCCCGGACCCGTGCCGAGTTGACCCGGATTCTCGGACTCGGCCCGAGGGTCATCATGGCGTTTGGCGACGAGATCCTTCGGCGGTGCCACGAGGGGGAGTGAGAGGTTACCCGATCGAGCCGGCCGGCACGTTGTTAGGTGGAAGGGACTGGTGGAGGGAAAGGCCACGCTCTTCGAATCCAGGACCCGACGGCGTTATTGTTGACTGGGCAAAGCCGGCGGATAGCCGAGCCGAGCCGAGTCTCAGCCATTCCCGTCCAAGATCTGGGCCAATCGATGCCGCGCCTCGTGGGACCCACCAACCCGTACACCTCGTTCCGGCGGGAGGACATCCAGCAGTCGATCCCGACTCGGTTTGCCGAACAGGTGCTTCGCACGCCCGACCAAGTGGCGGTGAGCGGCCAAGCACGCGCACTGACCTACCGCGAACTCGATCAGGAAAGCACGCGACTGGCGCAGCGCATCGTTCGCGTCCTGGGCCGACGGGCGGAACCCGTTGTGGTCTTGCTCGACCAAGGCGTCGCCGCCGTCGTGGCTATCCTGGCCGTCCTCAAGGCGGGAAAGATCTACGTTCCCCTTGGCCTTGATCTTCCCGATCAGGATCTTCGGGCGATGGTGGCAGACTCAGGGTCTAGACTCATTCTCGCCGGCAGCGAGACGCGAGGACGCGCGCGGGCGATTGCCGAGACCGGAGTCGAGATTCTCGATGTGGCGGAGTGTCTCGAAGCGGCCGATGAGGAGATTGCTCCGGTGGACTCGGGTCCCGAGAGCCTGGCCTACATCTTCTACACCTCCGGCTCGACCGGGCGGCCGAAGGGGGTATCCGACTGCCACCGGAACGTTCTCCACAATGTTCTTCGCTACACCAATAGCCTGCACATTGTGGCTGGAGACCGTCTTACACTCGTGCAACCGCCGAGTTTCAGTGGCACGGTATCCAGCTTGTTCGGCGCCCTCTTGAACGGCGCGACGATCTGCCCGTTCAATCTTCGCGATGCGACGCCGTCGGCCCTTGCCGCTTGGCTGAATGAACAACAGGTCACCATCTATCACTCCGTGCCGGCCCTGTTCCAGAGCTTCCTGACCGAAGGCCGCTTCTTCCCCTCCGTACGGTTGGTTCGTCTCGAAGGCGACCGGGCTTCGCAGATCGATTGGGAGCTGTTTTGCCGGCACTTCGCTCCGGAATGCCTCCTCGTCAACGGGCTCGGTCTCACCGAGACCGGGCTCGTCCGGCAGTATTTCCTCGACCGGCACAGCACCGTCGACCCGGGCCACCTCCCGGTCGGGTATCCGCTCGAGGACATGGACTGCCTGGTGGTCGACGACGACGGCCGGCCCATCGGGGCGGGCGAAACGGGAGAGATAGCTGTTCGCAGCGCCTTCCTTTCGCTCGGGTATTGGGGCAATCCGGAGGCAACCCGCGCGGCGTTCAGGGTGGACCAGGCGGATAGATCGGTGCGTGTGTTTCGCAGCCGTGACCGCGGCCGGCTCCGGCCGGACGGCTGTCTCGAATACTGGGGCCGTACCGATTCCCGGATCAGGATTCGTGGGCAATGGGCTGACCCGGAGCGGGTCGAAGCCGCGCTCACCGCACTCCCGGCCATCACTCACGCGGTGGTAGTTGGGCGGCAGGATCATCGCGGGGAGTTGCGGGTGGTTGCGTACCTGGTGCCCGCCCAGGACCCGCCGCCGTCCCCTGGTGAGCTGCGCCGGGCGCTTCAGGAACGGTTGCCGGCCATCATGATACCGTCGCAGTACGTGTTCTTGGAAGCGCTCCCGCTCAGCGCGAACCAAAAGGTAGACCGGCGCATCCAGGCTTTCCCGGAGCCTGCATGGCGGGCGCACGAAGTGCTGGTGCCGCCATGGACATTGCTGGAGCAGCAGCTGGCTGAGCTGTGGAAAGAGATGCTTGCCGTCGAAGGGGTGGGGCGCGACGATGATTTCTTCGACCTCGGCGGGCATTCCTTGCTCGCGGTGCAGATGCTGGACCGAGTGAATGAAATGTTCGGCCGGAAGATCCAGCCGTCTGTGCTGCTGTCGGGAGCAACCATCAGACTGTTGGCGCAGGTTCTACTGCGTGAGTCGGAAGCGCTCGACTCGCCGCTCACCTGGCTCAATGCCGGGGAGAAGGGGCCGCCGTTCTTCTTCCTGCACGGCGATCTCCACTCGGGTGGCGTGTATACCCGGAACCTGGCGCGCTTTCTCGATCCTGCGCGGCCGTTTTGCGTGCTGGCGCCGGCGGAACTGGGAGACGACGCCGACGACGTCCCACCGAGTTTCGAGGCTATGGCGGCATGGCACCTCGAAGTTCTACGGCGGGTGCAGCCCCACGGCCCGTATCTCCTCGGGGGGCTCTGCAACGGCGGCCATGTCGCGTTTGAGATGGCCCGCCGGCTGGTGGCCGATGGTGAGGCGGTTCCTCTCGTGATAATGATTCGCGCGACGGCCAGCAACGTCAGGCACCGCTTGGCCTTTGACATCCTCGATCGCCTGAGCAGGCTGTTTGGGACGGGCGCCACGTGGCGGCGGAATCGGTTCCTCCAGTGGCGGGAGTTCGTCAACGAGTTCGAACGCCGCTCGCTGGCAGAGCGGGTGGCGTTCGTCGTTGGCAAGCTACCGCGGCTGGCGAGAAAAGTGGTGATGCGTGCGGCGAGCAACCAGCGGGCCGCGGACAATGCCCGTGGCCACACTGTTGTGCGAAGTGTGGCCTATAGACCTCTCGAGCACGCGTACCTACCCTCGCCCTATCCCGGACGTATCACCCTGCTTTGGCCCGAGGACGACGAGGAGCGAGCTGGTGAGGCAGCCGCGCGCTGGCGGACGGTAGTCAGCGACGTCGAGCTTCACGTGGTGCCGGGTACCCATCTGACCTGCGTCACCCGCTACTCGCGCGATCTTGCGGAAGCGCTCGAGACCTGCCTGACACGCGTGACGCAGCCAGACCGCGAGGCCCATCTTCGTGCGGAACCGACATCATCGGGGTCGGCTAGGTGACTACCGCGCCCGATCCGGCCGGGCGACCCTCGCCTCGATGACGCCAAACGGAGCATCGGTGGGCATGAAGATCTCCCCGTCATTCGTCAGTCCGAAGGAGGCCAGATCCACGAATAGGCAGTGCCGATTCGGCAGGGTGATGCGGATATCTACAATGGTGTCGCACGCAGCGAGCGCAGCGTCGGCCAGCTCGTGCAGGGTGTGTTGGAGTGACGCGCTCTCGTGGTCGGCGAAGCGCTCGAGCAGCGCCTGGCGCACCTGCTCCCAGGACCGGTCGTAGTCGACGTCCGGGTCCCGATACGTCCACCGTGCATTGATCTCTGTCGCGAGGACACGATCCCGTTCCTCGGCCAAGGTCGTGAACCGATCCTGCACGAATCCCTCGAAGTGCGAGCCTGCGGTCTTGGTCACTGCCAAGCCGGCGATGCCTGATGCGACTGTGGTGCGCTCGCGCGTGGCAGTGACGTCGGCCACTCGCAACTCGCCGCTCCGGCGGCGAAAGGCATGGGGATGAGCCGTTCCGTTGGCCTCGATCGGCTCCCAGGCTGGACCAGTCACGGTCACGCTCAGCGCCGAGATCTGTGGATGCTCGTGCAGGAAGTGCTGCCCGAGGCGAGTCGCGAATGGTTCCATGCCCTCGTCGGCATGGCCGTGGGCCAAGGCGTACACCGTGTTCTTCATCGTGTCGGTGGGCAGGACGTTCCGATTGTCGCCGGCTTCGAAGGCCGCCGCGAAGTCGCCCTGCATAGAGACATCGACCGTCCAGTCATGGAGGACGTGGCGGTCCTCGAAGCGCGCCACCTTCAGGAGTCTGATGCGTGACTTTCCGTAGTGGCTGTCGGCGAGCTCCTTGCGCATGATGGTCAGCTTCCGCGATAGGTGGAGAATGCGAACGGGCTCAGAAGCACCGGCAGATGGAAGTGCTCATCGGTATGCTCGACCTCAAAGACCACGACGATCTCGGGGTAAAGACATGACACCCCGACGGCGCCGAAGTAGCCGCGTGTTTCGAGAGTGAGGCGGTACGTGCCCAGGGTGAGCGCCTGACCCGAACCGAGAAGCGAGGACGTGCGGCCACCCGCATCGGTCGCGCACCTGCCCACCTCCTCCCATAAGCCGGGCGCAGATCTGCGCTCGAGGACCACGGCGATGCCGGCCGCCGGGGTACCGGTCGTGGTGTCCAGTACGTGGGTGGTCACGGCGCCCGTCATGGGGCATTCGCTCGACTGTGGCCGGAGGTCACGGCTGGTTCCTCCCATGGCCGTCCTGACGGTGCGCGATCTCGTGTCGAGCATGTCGGAACCGGACAACGCCCAGCACCAGGGTGACGACTGCGCACGCGATCCCGGCCCAGCCGAGCCAGATCAAGGCCGGCGACTCGAAGAGATGCACCAGACCGATACCGGTGGCTCCGAACACGACCGCGGTGCGTCCATATGCCAGGATGGTCCGCTCATTCGCGAGTTCGGTTCGGATCATGGCCAAGCGATCCCGCACCACGGTCTCCAAATTCTGCTCCATCGCGGCTCCTGAGAGAGGCTCGGGTCGGCCAACCCGGGAAAGCTAACCGCGGCTGGCCACGCACGCCGGAGCCCGGTCGTGTGAGCCGTCTCACCGCCGGCCCGGGCGGGACATCAATTAGCTTGCGCCACTCCACCAGCTGTCTCCCTGAGTCCGGATGCACCATGAGGATGCCAACTATTTCACCGCTCAGCCTGCTCCTCCTTTGGGCCTGTGCAAGTGACACAACCGCGCCCCCGGCCGTGCTGACGCTCGCCGTATCGCCCGCCGGGCGGCATGCATCTGTTGCAAGCGGCAGTACGACCCCGTGCCGGACTCCACCGACGTTTTGCTCACCGGCCCCGGCGCGAGTGCCGCAACATGGAACGTTACGCACTCCGGGCAGGCGACCTGGGTGACCCTGACGACCGCCAGCGGCACGGGCAGCGGAACGCTCCGGTGGACCCGTGACCCTGCAGGCCTTCCGGACGGCAGCTATGTCGACACCCTGACCGTGACCGCGGCCGGTGCCTCCGGGAGTCCGGCTCGAGTGGTCGATACCCTGACCATTAGCCAAGCTCCGCCGCCGGCGCCCTCACTTGCTCTGGTTGCCTCCGGGCTCTCCACACCGCTGTTCCTCACGGCCCCGCCGGGAGACACCGCCGGCTCTTCATCGTCGAGAAGGCCGGACGCATCCGGATCGTCAAGAACGGCGCCCTACTCAGTACCCCTTTCCTGGATATCAACTCCCAGGTCTCCAACGGTGGAGAGCAGGGTCTCCTCGGGCTCGCATTCCACCCGCAGTACGCCCAGAACGGCATCTTCGTCGTCAACTACACCAACCAAAGCGGCGACACTCGGGTGTCCCGCTTCACGGTCTCGGCCGATCCGGACGTGGCTAATGGCGGCAGCGAGCAGCTGATCCTGGGCGTCGCGCAACCGTTCACCAACCACAACGGCGGCATGCTGGCCTTCGGCCCCGATGGATACCTGTACGTTGGGCTGGGAGATGGTGGTTCCGGCGGCGACCCCCAAGGGAACGGCCAAGATCGCACGACCCTGCTCGGATCGATTCTCCGGCTGGACATCGACGGTGCCGCACCGTACGCGATTCCCCCAACCAATCCCTACGCCTCGAGTCAGACCTTCCGGCGTGAGATCTGGGCCTACGGCGTCCGGAATCCCTGGCGCTTCAGTTTCGACCGGACGACCGGCGACCTCTACATCGGTGACGTAGGACAAGGTGCCCGGGAAGAGATTGACTTCCAGGCCGACATCGAGCATGGGTGGGGAGAACTACGGTTGGAACATCATGGAAGGCGCCATCTGCTTCAGTCCGAGCAGCGGGTGCAATCAAACGGGCCTGACGCTTCCGGTGCTGGACTACGACCATTCCCAGGGGTGTTCGGTCACCGGAGGGTATGTCTACCGCGGTCCCGCTGTCCCTGCGCTCCAGGGCCGCTATCTCTACGCGGATTGGTGCCAGGGATGGGTCCGGAGCTTCCGGATGCAAGGCGGACAAGCGGTGGACCGAGAGGAGTGGCCGACCCTGGCGCCCAGCGGTTCGATCACGAGCTTCGGGGAGGACGCCCAGGGCGAAGTGTACATTCTGGTAGGGTCAGGTTCGGTGTACCGTATCGTGCCCTGAACGGCACTCGGGATGTCGGTGACAACCTCTTTTCCTGCAAGAGGTTGACAACCTTTCCCGTCAGTCTCACCTTGTGAAGGACCGGTCTCCGCGAGCCAGACGCGACCGGTCCTTCTCTTTTCCAAATGGATCCATGGCAACCACCAAGACGACGACACTCAGGAACTACATCGGCGGCGAGTGGGTCAGCGCCCAGGCCACCGAGTACCTCGACATCACCAACCCCGCCACCGGGGACGCGCTCGGGCAGGTACCGCTCTCGACGGCAGGCGACGTCGACCAGGCGGTGGCCGCGGCCCAGCACGCATTTCTCACCTGGCGTGAGGTCCCACCCGTTGTACGGGCCCGCTACCTCTTCGGCTTCAAGGCCCTCCTGGAAGAGCATTTCGAAGAGCTGGCGGCTACGGTGACCCGCGAGAACGGCAAGATCCTGAGCGAGTCGCGCGGCTCCGTCCGGCGTGGCATCGAGAACGTCGAGCATGCCTGCGGCATTCCCACCCTCATGATGGGCCGAACGCTCGAGGACATCGCTACTGGTATCGATTGCGAATACATCCGGCAACCACTCGGTGTGTTCGCGGCGGTCACGCCGTTCAACTTTCCCGCCATGGTGCCGCTCTGGTTCTGGCCCTACGCCATCGCCACGGGCAACACCTTCATCCTCAAGCCGAGCGAGCAGGTACCGTTCTCGCCGACCCGGATCGTCGAGTTGGCGCATGAGGCAGGGATACCGCCGGGCGTCTTGAACCTGGTGCACGGCGGGAAGGATGCCGTCAACGCTCTCCTGGCCCATCCCGGCATAGCCGGCATCTCCTTCGTCGGGTCCTCCCCGGTGGCCCGGCACGTCTATCAGGAGGCAGCCAGAACCGGCAAGCGGGTGCAGGCGCTCGGCGGTGCCAAGAACCATATCGTCATCATGCCGGATGCCGACCTCGCGCAGAGCGTCGAGAACGTGACCGAGTCGATCTTCGGCTGCGCCGGTCAGCGATGCCTGGCGGGTAGCGTGGTGGTCGCCACCGGGAAGGCCTACGAGCCGTTCCGCGACCGGCTGGTCGATGCCGCCTCGAGCCTCACAGCTCGGAAACGGAATGGATGCGGACGTGACAATGGGACCCGTCGTGTCTCGGCGCCACAAGGAGCGTGTGCTCGGCTACGTCGATGCGGGCGAGGCCGACGGGGCGAAACTGTTGCTGGACGGCCGAGGCACCCGGGTCGCGAGCTATCCGGACGGCCATTTCGTCGGGCCCACAGTGTTCGACGGGGTGGACCCGGACATGACCATCGGGCACGAAGAGATCTTCGGCCCCGTGGCGTCGGTCACCCAGGTGGGCGACCTGGATCAAGCCATTCAGATGATCCAGCGCTCCGGCTTCGCCAACGCCACCTCGATCTTCACCACCAGTGGCAAGGCGGCTCGCGAATTCCGCTACCGGGTTGGGGTGAGCATGATCGGCGTCAACATCGGGGTGGCGGCGCCCATGGCGTTCTTCCCGTTCGGCGGCACCAAGGGATCCTTCTACGGGGATCTCAAGGCGCACGGCTCGGACTCGATCGAGTTCTACACCGACAAGAAAGTCGTGATTTCGAGGTGGTGAGAGAAGCAGGGAGGTAGGGAGGTAGGGAGGTAGGAACTAGGCGGTAGGAGTTAGGAGGGATGGCGAAGAGAGCGAAGTAAGCCTGTAACGAGCCGCATCACGTGTCCGGTCGCGGCAGTGACCTGCTCTGAGGTCTGAGGGGAAAGATAGTTCAGTTCAGCTGCCAGGGCCGTGAGGCATTCGACCTCGGCAGCCGAGGCCAAGGCGATCCGCAGGTGGCGGCGAAACAGGCCCGGGGTATTGAGGGCATAGCCCTCAACGATATTGGCCTCGACGGAGACAGCAGCCCTCCGGATCTGGTCGAAAAGGCCTCGAGCTCGCGGTTGGTAGGCTGCATCCGTGACCCGCAGGGTCAGAAACGCAAGTGCGTGGGCGCGCTGCCACGCCTTGAGGGACTTGTACCTGTTCACTGAGGGACTTTATCATCGGAGAATGCCGAGCGGAGAATCTGAACATCGCGAGGATGACCGTGTTCGTGCACCTACTTCCTACCTCCTACATCCTACGACCCGTCTCCTGAGGAACCATGCGCAAGGTTACCTGCGGCCTCATCCAGCTCTCCAACCCCATCAACGACCCCGACGCGCCCGTCGCCAAGGTCCGGCAGGCGATGACGGAGAAGCACCTCCCGTTCATCGAAGAGGCGGGGAAGCGGGGCGTCCAGATCCTCTGCCTCCAGGAGATGTTCAACGGCCCCTATTTCTGTCCCAGCCAGGACAGCAAGTGGTGCGACATTGCCGAGCCTATTCCGGGGCCCACCATCGAGATGATGCAGGGAATCGCGAAGAAACACGGCATGGCGATGATCGTCCCGATTTACGAACGGGAAATGGCCGGAGTGTATTACAACACTGCCGCCGTGATCGACGCCGATGGTTCGTACCTGGGCAAGTACCGTAAGAATCACATTCCGCACACATCTGGGTTTTGGGAAAAATTCTTCTTCAAACCCGGCAACCTGGGATACCCGACATTCAAGACGCGCTACGCCACGATCGGGGTGTACATCTGCTACGACCGGCACTTTCCCGAGGGCGCCCGCCTGCTTGGCCTCAACGGCGCGGAGATCGTCTTCAACCCGTCCGCCACGGTCAAGGGGTTGTCGCAGTATCTCTGGAAGCTGGAGCAGCCGGCCCACGCCGTCGCCAACGGGTACTTCATGGGGTGCATCAACCGGGTCGGGACCGAAGCCCCATGGAACATCGGTGAATTCTATGGCACCAGCTATTTCGTCGATCCGCGCGGGGCCACTCTGGCCGAAGGCAGCGAGGACCAGGATGAGCTGATCGTGGCGGAGATGGATCTCGACATGATCGAAGAGGTGCGGCGGACCTGGCAATTCTTCCGGGACCGCCGGCCGGACACCTACCAGGACATGGTGGAGCAACTGCCCTAGGGAGTCTCCCCAGTTCTCCTCGTCCCTCACCTTTGCTTCGGATCACCCATGGACTCCGCAACCGCTCGCGCCAAGCACAAGGAGTTTCTGTTCCCGTGTGTCGCCACATACTACGAGGAGCCGGTGGTCTTGACGGCGGGGCAGGGCTGCTGCGTTCGCGATGCCGATGGCCGTGAGTACCTCGACTTCTTCGGCGGGATCGTCACCCTCGGCCTGGGGCACAGCCACCCGCACGTGGTGCAACGGGTGCAGGAACAGATCGCCCGGCTGGAGCACACCTCGAGCCTGTACGTGACGCAGGAGCAGATCCGCGTTGCGGAGCGGTTGGCCGCCATGACGCCGGGCAAGCTCAAGAAGAGTTTCTTCACCACCAGCGGCACCGAGGCGGACGAGACCGCCATTCTCCTGGCCAAGATCTTCACCGGCAGCCAGGAGCTCATCGTCCTCCGCCACAGCTACGCCGGCCGGAGCCTCCAGGCCATCGCGATCACCGGTCACAGCCCCTGGCGGCTCATCCCCGCGCAGGTCCCCGGCATCAAGCACGGGCTGTCGCCCTATTGCTACCGGTGTCCCCTCGGATTGACCTATCCCTCCTGCGAAGTGAAGTGTGCCCAGGATCTGGAAGAGCTCATCCGCACCTCGACCAACGGCAAACCGGCCGCCTTCATGGCGGAGCCGATCCAGGGAGTCGGCGGCTTCATTACGCCGCCAAAGGAGTATTTCGAAATCGCGGTGGGCATCATTCGGAAGTACGGCGGCGTGTTCATCTGCGACGAGGTCCAGACCGGATTCGGTCGCACGGGAGACCATTGGTGTGGCATCGAGCATTGGGGGGTCGAGCCTGAGATCATGACCTTCGCCAAGAGTATCGCCAACGGATTCCCGGTGGGCGCCACCATCGCCACGGACGAAGTGGCCGGCGCCTTCACCGGGCTCTCGCTCTCGACGTTCGGCGGGAATCCGATCTCGATGGCGGCTGCGGAGGCCACGCTCGAAACCATGGAAAGCGAGAATGTGCCCCGGCGCTCCGCGGCACGCGGCGCCCAACTTCGCCGAGCCCTGGAGGCGTTCCGTGAGCAATACGCGTTCATCGGAGACGTGCGCGGCATGGGCCTGATGCAGGCCATCGAGCTGGTGGAAGACCGGAAGACCAAGGAGCCGTCAGCGAGACGGACCGCCCAATTCCACGAGGCGGCCAAGCGGCACGGGCTCCTGATCGGGAAGGGCGGCCTCTATGGCAATGTCATCCGGCTGGCGCCGTCCATGCTGGTGACCGAGAGCGAGATCGATGACGGGATACGGCGGATGGGTTTGGCGCTGGCGGAGGTGAAGTGAGCGCGGCAGACGCCGATCCGGCGATGCGCGGACCGGACGACCGACTCGCGAATGCCGATCTCCTCCCGGTCGACGCGAGCCATCGGACCTGGGGACTGTGGAACATGGCGGCCCTCTGGGTGGGCATGGCGATCACGATCCCGACCTACACGCTGGCGAGTAGCTTGGTAGATCGTGGGTGGACCTGGCAAGCGGCGGTCGGGTCGGTCGTGCTCGGCAATTTGATCGTCCTCATACCTATCGCGCTCATCTCCCACGCCGGTACCCGGTACGGCATTCCGTTCCCGGTGCTCACCCGGGCGTCGTTCGGGGTCTTCGGCGCCAACGTGCCGGCACTGCTGCGCGCAATCGTCGCGTGCGGCTGGTTCGGAATTCAGACCTGGATCGGTGGCTTTGCCATCTTCAAGTTGCTGGAGGTGATGTGGCCGGGGATCGCGATGCTACCCGGGATTCTGCCCGGTTGGATGGGGTTGGGCACCGGGGAGCTCTTCTGCTTCCTACTCTTCTGGGCACTCAACCTATGGATTGCGTTGAGGGGCATGGAGTCCATCAAGTTTCTGGAGACCTACGGGTCGCCGTTTCTGCTGGCGGTCGGTATCGCCCTCTTCGCCTGGGCCTGGATCCGTTCGGGCGGGCTCGGACCGATGTTGGTGAACCCCCCGGCGACTGAAGAGACGCACGCGGGTGTGACGGCAGTGTTCGGCGCCGGACTCACATCGGCCGTGGCATTCTGGGGGACGATGGCGTTGTCGATTCCCGATTTTTCGCGATATGCCAAGTCGCAGCGCGACCAGATCGTGGGACAGGCCATCGGGCTTCCAGTGACAATGGCGCTGTTCAGTTTCATCGGCGCCGCCGTCACCAGCGCCACGGTGGTGATCTTCGGGGCCCGCATCTCCGATCCCATCGAGCTCATGTCGCGGGTTGGGGGGCCCGTCACCGTGATCATCGCCATGCTCGGACTGGCTATCGCGACCTTGACCACCAACATTGCGGCCAACGTCGTGGCCCCCGCCAACGGGTTCAGCAACGTCGCGCCGACCAAGATCTCCTTCAAGACCGGCGTCATCATCACGGCGGTGATCGGAATCCTGATGATGCCATGGCGCCTCTATAGCGATGCCGCGGCCTACATCTTCGCCTGGCTCATCGGATACGGAGCCCTCCTCGGGCCGGTGGCCGGCATCATGATCACCGACTACTTCTTCCTGCGAAACAGCCGGCTCGATGTCGAGGCGCTCTATCGGCGGGACGGTATCTATGCCTACCAAGGCGGAGTCAACTGGGTCGCGATGGTGGCCCTGGTTCTCGGGATCGCCCCGAATATCCCCGGATTCCTGGCCGCCCTCCAGGTGGTCGAAGTCTCCTCCTTTTTCCAGGGCATCTACGACTGGGCCTGGTTCGTCGGCTTCGGGCTGGCGGCCGTGGTGTACATGCTCGGGATGCGCGTCATGGGCGCCGCTCCCGCGCGCGCCGTGGGGGTCGCAACCGAATGACCGATTTCCTGCCTCCGCTCCCGGCCGAGGAGCTCGAAGGACGGTTTGCCGACATCGCCCCCCCGCTCACGCCGGACGCAGCGCTGCTCGAGGCATCGAAGTGCCTGTTTTGCTACGATGCGCCGTGTACCCACGCGTGTCCGACGCACATCGACGTCCCGGCCTTCATCAAGAAGATAGAAACCGACAACCTCCGGGGCTCGGCGAGGGTCATTCTCGACGCGAACCCCATGGGCCACTCCTGCGCCCGGGCGTGTCCGGTGGAAGTACTGTGCGAGGGTGCGTGTGTGTTGAACGCTCGGGACGAGCAACCGATCAAAATCGCGCTGCTCCAGCGGCATGCCACGGACTACGCTCTCGAACACCGGCTCCGGTTGTTCGAGCCTGGTCGCGCCAACGGCAAGTCTGTGGCCATCGTGGGCGCGGGTCCCGCCGGCTTGTCATGCGCGCAGGACCTGCGGCGCCTGGGCTATGCGGTGACCGTCTATGAGGCCAACGCCAAGCCCGGCGGGCTCAACACTTACGGAATTGCCGAATACAAGATGCGCCCGGCGACGGCCCTGGCAGAGGTCGAGATGATTATCGATCTGGGAGTGGACATCAAGACGGGTGTCATGGTGGGGCGAGACTTCCCGTTTACGGACCTGGAGCGTGACTTCGACGCCGTCCTCATCGCGGTTGGGTTGGGCGCCACGCGTGGGCTCGGACTTCCAGGGGAGGACCTACCGGGAGTGTTCGAAGCCCTAGCCTTCATCGAACATCTGAAGACCCATCCCTACGCCGAGACTAGAGTCGGTCGCCGGGTGGTGGTGATCGGGGCCGGCAATACCGCGATCGACGCCGTGACCCAGGCCAAGCGGCTCGGTGCCGAGCACGCGACCATCGTGTATCGCCGAGGGCGGGGCGAGATGCCGGCGTACGACTATGAGTATGAACTGGCGCAACGCGATGGGTGCGAGTTCCGGTTCTCCACGGCGCCGAAACGTGTGGTCGGAGAGGAGTGGGTCACGGGGCTCGAGTGCGTCCGGACCGAGCCCGGCCCGCCGGGCCCCGACGGACGCCGCCGACCGGTCGAGGTACCCGGCTCGGAGCTTGTGATCCCGTGTGACATGGTGATCAAGGCAGTCGGTCAGGCGCCGCGGAGTGAGTTTGCGAAGAATGCCGGTCTCGTCCTCGAGGGCGATCGCCTGCGCAGTGAGAAGCCCCATGTCTTCGTGGGGGGCGATTGCATGAGCGGCGGCGCCGAGATCGTGAATGCGGCCGCGGACGGAAAGAAGGCGGCGAGAGAAATTGACGAGTTCTTGACGGGAAGTAGGAAATAGGAATGTAGGAAGTAGGGTAGGTGGAAAGAGACACCAACCTGCGGGTTACCTACAACCGACTGACTACTGCCTACATTCCTTCTGATAGCAAAAGCCTCTTTCGGAGCTCCCATGGCCGACCTGAGCGTCAACTTCGCAGGCATTAAGAGTCCGAATCCCTTCTGGCTCGCCTCCGGCCCGCCGACCAACACCTACGGGCAGGTGGCCCGGGCGTTCGATGCGGGGTGGGGTGGGGCCGTGTGGAAGACGGTGGGTGATCCGATCATCAACGTGTATTCCCGCTATGGGTCGGTCGATCTCGGTGCCACCCGGATGATGGGGTTCAACAACATCGAGCTGATCACCGACCGGCCGATCGAAGACAACCTGAAAGAAATCGCCGAGGTCAAGCGGAACTACCCCGGGCATGCCGTCATCGTGTCGCTCATGGTGGAGAGCAAGCGCGAGGTGTGGCACGAGATCATGCGGCGCACCGAGGACACGGGAGCCGACGGCGTCGAGCTCAACTTCGGGTGCCCGCATGGCATGAGCGAGCGCGGCATGGGCAGCGCTGTCGGTCAGGTGCCCGAGTATACCTGCCAAATCGTCGAGTGGGTGAAAGAAGTGGCGAGCGTTCCGGTCCTGGTCAAGCTGACGCCCAACGTATCCGATATCGCGTACATCGCGCGGGCAGCGGTCAAGGGTGGGGCGGACGCGCTCTCGCTGATCAATACCATCAATTCGATCGTCGGGGTCGATCTGGACACCTTTGCCCCCCACCCCTCGGTGGCTGGGAAGTCGAGCCATGGTGGCTACTGCGGCCCCGCGGTCAAGCCCATCGCGCTCAACATGGTCGCGGCAGTATGCGCCGACCCGGCGGTCGGGGTGCCGGTGTCCGGTGTGGGCGGCATCGCCACCTGGCGGGACGCGGCCGAGTTCATTGCCTTGGGTGCCACGACGGTACAGGTCTGCACCGCGGTCATGCACTACGGGTTCCGGATCGTGGAGGATCTGATCGACGGGCTGGGCAACTGGATGGATGACAAGGGCTACCACACCATCGCCGATTTTCGCGGCCGGGCACTTCCCAACATCGTCAAATGGGAGGAGCTCGATCTCAATTACCACCTCCTGGCGCGGATCGATCAGGAGAAGTGCATCGGGTGCGAGCTGTGTTGGGTGGCATGTGAGGACGGCGCGCACCAGGCCATCCGACGATTGCCCCGGCAGAACGGCGGGCCAGTGGTGGAAATCATCGACGAGGCCTGTGTCGGATGTAACCTGTGCGCCGAAGTCTGTCCCGTTCTGGGTTGCATCACGATGGAGCAGGTGCCGAACAGCCACGGACCAGTGACCTGGAAGGAGTACGCGGCGGGGAAGGGGGTGTTGGCACCGCGATCCGAACACTTCCACACGGCGGCGTGGTTGGAACGTCGGTAGGAAAAGAGCGCGCGACCGGTTCGTCCCCCCTCGCCAGCGTGCTGGCGCTGGCCTGTTTGGATCGTACCCTCTTTCGAGTGTCCAGGTTTAGACTCCTCAGACCCTGAACGGGAGTCCTTCGATGTCACCGGCCAGCCGTCTCGCACTGTCAGCCGCACTCGCCATGCTTCCTCCAACCTGGGCGCCGGCCCAGGCGGCCCAACCGGCTCCGCTTCGGGCTCGGGACTTGGGCGTCAGTCCCGGCATCTTCGAGCCCGGTCCGCTGAACGCCATCACCGACGTGGCCGGCGTTCGCGTCGGCCAGGTCACCGTATCAGTAGGCGATTCGGTACGCGCCGGGGTCACCGCCATCCTGCCCCACGACGGCAATGTGTTCCTCGACCGGGTTCCCGCGGCGATCCACGTCGGCAACGGCTTCGGCAAGCTGCTCGGCTCGACCCAGGTGGCCGAGTTGGGCGAGCTGGAGACCCCGATTCTCCTTACCTGCACGCTCTGCGTGTGGAAGGCCGCCGATGCGCTGGTCGAGTGGATGCTGGCCCAACCCGGGATGGCGAACGTGCGCTCCATCAATCCGGTGGTCGCTGAGACCAACGACGGAGCACTGAACGCCATCCGGTCGCGCCCCATCTCGGCTGCGGACGTGGTTCAGGCGTTGGAGGGAGCGGAGACTGGACAGGTTGCCGAGGGGAGCGTGGGAGCCGGCACAGGCACCGTGGCATTCGGCTGGAAGGGTGGAATCGGTACGTCATCGAGGATCCTGCCGGAACTCCTCGGTGGCTATACCCTCGGGGTCTTGGTGCAAACCAACTTCGGCGGCGTGCTTCAGGTTCTCGGGGCGCCCGTGGGCCGCGAACTGGGCCGCTACGCGTTTCGGTCAGTGGTAGAACCGGAGGCGGGCGACGGGTCGATCATCATCGTCGTGGCCACCGACGCTCCGCTCTCCGACCGGAACCTGGAGCGCCTCGCGGCCCGCGCCATGCTCGGCCTCGCCCGCACCGGATCGTCCGGGTCGAACGGATCGGGTGACTACGTCATCGCCTTCTCCACCAGCCCCGACGTGCGTCGCGGGACCGACCAGCCTATGCTCGCCACGCGTGTCCTGGCCAACGATCGGATGTCGGCGCTCTTTCAGGCGGTCATCGAAGCCACTGAAGAAGCCATCTACAATTCGCTCTTCATGGCAACACCGGTCACCAGTCGTGGGCGCACGGTCGGGCCGATCCCGCTCGACGCCGTGCGTCAGATCCTGCAGAAGTACGGGGTGGCCGAGCGCTGATGGTTTCCGGCATACGAAGAAGCCTCCCGCGCTGACCTGCGCGGGAGGCCCTTCCTACTCTCCTACTCTCCTACTTCCTACTTCCTCGCTACTGTTTCAAAGCCGGAATCCGCAGCACCTGACCCGGATAGATCTTGTCCGGATCCTTGAGCATGGGCTTGTTGGCCTCGAAGATGACCGGGTACTTCATCGGGTCGCCGTATTGGGCCTTGGCGATTTTGGACAGGGAATCTCCGGACACCACCGTGTAGAACACCGCCTCGGGCTCGGGCTTTCCGACTGTCATCCGGTCGTCCACGCGGGCCACGCCCTGGGTATTCCCCAGGGCCAACACCGCCTTTTCCTTCTCGCCCTGGGAAGCGGCCTTGCCGTGAATGGTGGCGACGCCGTCGTCGAACTGCACCTTGAGGCCTTCGATGTCGAGGCCGAGCCCGGTGAGCAGGCGCTGGAGCTTGTTCCCCATGATCGCCTCGTTGGCGGCCTCTTGTTGGGTGGCAGCCGCGTCCTCCTTCTTGCCGAGGAGCTTCTCACCGGCTCCCTTGACGAAATCGAATATTCCCATCGTGTCATCCTTTCTTCAGTAGTTCACATCTTACGGACCTCCGGTCGTCTGACCGGGTCCCGACGCCAGCTTGCGGAGGCCTATCGCTTGCCGAATAGTCCGCCGAGCAGCTTGCCTCCGATTTTGGCGAGATCGTCGGTGATTTGGCCGTCGTTGTCGCTGTCCAACAGGCGAGCGAGACCCCCGAGGCCTGGTGCCGAAGCGGCCACCTGCCGCTGCTCGCCCTGGAGCATCTGCGCCAACCCGGGCGCATCCAGGTTCTGCTGACGTTGGGTTTGGCCTAGCATCCCCATGACGAGCGGAGCCAGCGAGGCCATCATCGTGGCCACGCCCTTGGTGTCGAGACCGCTCGCCTTGCTGATGCCGGCCTCGACGGCCGGGCGCTTGGCGCCGAGCACATGCCGCAGGATGCCGTCACCGGTTTGGGTGTCGGGACGCGCGATGTATCCGTCCAGGTTTTGGAGGAGCGACCCGTCGTGATCACGTGCGACGGCTTGGTGCAGCGCCTCCGCACCCTGGCGAT
The DNA here is from genome assembly GCA_963815325.1 of uncultured Gemmatimonadales bacterium. Taxonomy (GTDB): domain Bacteria; phylum Gemmatimonadota; class Gemmatimonadetes; order Gemmatimonadales; family GWC2-71-9; genus JABDII01. Next base: position 154,212 of record CAWFGG010000002.1, on the reverse strand, counting down.
TGGTGGCGTTCTTGGCCAATGCCCCGAGGAGGAGCGGGAGGGCGGCCTGGAGTGCCTTCTGAGTTGCGGCTTGATCGGCTCCGATGGCTTGGCTCATCTGAGCGGTTCGAGTGCCGGTCAATTGACCGGCCAGTGTCTCTAACAATGTGGGCATGTCGTCTCTCGATCGTGATGAAGTGTCCTGCGGAATACCATATTCCGGTAGGACTATAGGCAGAGCGAGGGAACCTGTCTACCGACCGGCCGGAAGGGCCGTGGAATGGGGCCGCGGCGGGTGCCCTGCCGGTGTATATTTCAAATTCTCGGGGTGGCGGCGGGTATCTCCGACGATATTTGACGCACATCGCCCACGACATGTCATCTGAGACGAGGTCGCTCGCGCATGGACGACGCCCTGTATTTCTCCGAGCACCATCATCAAGTCCGTGAGATGGTGCGGGAGTTCGCCCGGAAGGAAGTCGCCCCCGTGGCGCGTGAACTCGACCGAAGTCAAGAGTTTCCCTGGGAGAACATCAAGAAGATGGGAGAGCTCGGCCTCCTCGGCGTGCCGTGGGATGAGGAATTGGGTGGAGCCGGCATGGATGAGTTCTCCTACTACATCACCATCCACGAGCTCTCACGGGTCGACGCCAGCCACGGCCTCACGGTGAGCGCCCATACCAATCTCGGCACCTCGCCAATCGTGGAGTTCGGCTCGGCCGAGCAGCGCCGGAAATACGTTCCGTATCTCGCGTCGGGGCGGGTGATCGGAGGGTTCGGCCTGACCGAGCCTGGCGCCGGCAGCGACGCCGGCGGTACCGCCACCACGGCGGTGGATCGCGGCGATCACTTCCTCTTGAATGGAACCAAGAACTTCATCACCCACGCCGGCGTCGGGGAGATCTTTTCCGTGACCGCCCGGACCGAGCCGGGAACGGATCACCGGGGCATCACGAGCTTCATCGTGACCAAGGACACGGTGGATATCGAGCAGTGCCGTCAGGTAGGCGTGGGGCACATCGAAGATCTTCCCAAGACACCCGGGGTGCGGTCGGGCAAGAAGGAAGACAAGATGGGTTGGCGGGCGAGTGACACGCGTGAGCTGATCCTGGAAGACGCCATCGTTCCGAAGGAAGACATGCTGGGGCCGCTCGGGCAGGGATTTGTCAACTTCCTGAAGACCCTCGATGCCGGCCGGATCGGCATCGCGGCGCTCTCGCTCGGCATTGCCCAGGGAGCCTATGAGGAGGCCCTGAACTACGCCGGGGTCCGCCACCAATTCGGCAAACCGATCGGGAGCTTCCAGGGGGTGAGTTTTGCCCTGGCCGACATGGCGATGGAGATCGAAGCGGGAACCCACCTGCTGTATCACGCCGTATGGCTGAAACAGCATGGAAAGCCGTTCAAGAAGGAAGCCGCCATGGCCAAGCTGTTTTGCTCGGAACTGGCCATGCGGGCGACGACCAAGGCCGTCCAGATTTTCGGAGGATACGGCTATACCACCGAATACCCGGTTGAGCGGATGATGCGCGATGCCAAGGTCTGCGAGATCGGGGAAGGCACGAGCGAGATCCAGCGAATCGTGATTGCCCGGCACATCCTCGCCGCGACCGCCTCGCACTAGAACTGGCTGCGGGGCCAGCCACGTGCCGGGCCCTCGGCCGGCTCGTTGCTCTAACCGTCGGTCAATTCTATATTTAGGCATGCAGCTGGTCCTCACACTCGAGCGCGCCCCCAATGCGGGGAGCGGTTCGCGTCGGCCCCGAGTGCGGGCGCGCGCGGCGAGGACCTGCCATCCTGCGATTTCCCCGGACCCCGGAGCGGCTCCAGGGCACGAGGTCCGGATCAGGTTGTTCCCAGGCAACATCAGTGATGTCGGGCCGGCTCGGCCGGCTGTTCCCCGAGGAGTTTCGGGTCCGTCCCGCGTGGCGAGACGACCAGGGCTCCCGGGTGGCGGCGGCACGACCGCCCGGACCAACCGGGTTTCACCTTCATCCGCAGTGTCCGTCGCCTCGACGGGCCGCGGATTCGGGGAACCCTCCTATACGAGACGCTCGGAGCACCTGCTCCTGGCGTCACCACCTCATTTGGCCACCGCCGCCGGATACGGGCGATCGGGACTACCGACGATCGCTTCCGCGGCGGCGGCCGAGGGTATCCAGTTTGAAGCGCGAAATTCTCATCAGTGCGGGCCTCCGGGAAACCCGGGTGGCCATTTTGGAGGACGACCGTCTTGTCGAGATCCTGTACGACGAGCCTGATCGCCGGCGCACGGTCGGCAACATCTACCTTGGCCGGGTCGATGCGGTGTTGCCCGGCATCCAGGCGGCCTTTGTCGACATAGGGCAGGAAAAGAGCGCCTTCCTCCACGCCTCCGACCTGCTCGAGCCGGAAGAAGACGAGGACCCCGCCGACGCGCCCGACGTCGAGGTCGAGGTCGAAGACGCGGACGGCGAGGCCGACGCGGCACAGGCGCCCGCCGAGCCTTCCGGCCGTCGTCGCCGCGGCCGCGGCCGGGGCGACGGGAACGGCGGGCGGCGAGAGCCCAAGTCCCGCCGAGCCCTCCCCAACATCCAAGACGTCCTGTCCAAGGGCGAGATGGTGCTGGTCCAGGTCACCAAAGAGCCGATCGGGACCAAAGGGTGCCGAGTCACTCGGCAGGTGTCGCTCCCCGGCCGTTTCCTCGTGTACATGCCGTTCGCCTCGCGCGTCGGCATCAGCCGCAAGATCGCCGACCGCGAGCAGCGCGCGAAGCTCCGGGAGATGGTCTCGAAGCTGCTTCCAAAGAATGCGGGCGGCGTGATTGTCCGGACCGTTGCCGAAGGAGTGACGGAGGCGCACTTCCGCCGTGAAATCGACTCGTTGATCAAGCTGTGGAAGAAGATCAAACGGAAGCAGTCGTTTGTGCGTGCGCCCAGCCTGGTGCAGCGAGAAACGAGCCTGACACGCGGCATCATCCGGGACCTCTTCAGCGACAAGGTGGATGCGCTCCACGTCGACACCAAAGAGGTGTTCAACGAGATCGGCCAATATCTCAAGCAAGTCGACCCCGAGCTCATGTCCCGGGTGCATCTGTACAAATCACGCGATCCGCTCTTCGACAAGTACGACATCGAGATGGAAATCCGCGAGCTGTTCAAGCCGCGCTGCGAGCTTCCCACCGGTGGTTCCATCATCATCCAGCCCACCGAGGCGCTCGTGTCGATCGATGTCAACACGGGCCGCTACACCGGCAAGAAAGACCCGGAGAAGACCATCCTCCGGACCAACATCGAAGCGGCCCGCGAGATCGCCCGGCAGATTCGCCTCCGAGACATCGGCGGCATCATCGTGTGCGATTTCATCGACATGGAATCGAAGGCCAATCGCGATCGGGTCCTGAACGAGCTCCGGAGTAACCTCGGCCGGGACCGGGCCCGCACCAAGGCGTTCGCCGTATCGGAGTTGGGGCTGATCGAGATGACCCGCCAACGGGTCCGCCCGTCCCTGTGGCACTCCCATACCACCTCGTGCCCGACCTGCGGTGGTAATGGACGGGTGTTCCGACCCGAAATCGTGACCCGGCGCCTCGAGCGGGCGCTCCGCCGCGCGGGCAACGAGCAGCGGGAGCCGAAGCTCGCGGTCCGGATCCATCCGGAGGTGGCCCTCTACCTGGCCGAGGAGGAGCCCAAGCTGCTGAAGGGCATCATGAGGGACACGGGGCTCGACATCGAGCTTCGGGACGACCCGATGATCAAGCTGGACGAGTTCCGCCTGATGAGCCGGCCGGCCGGCCGGGACGTGACCGAGCTGTACGCGGTGGCATAGGGTTCGGGATCGTCGGGCCACCGAGGGCGCCATCGTCCTTGACCCGTGAGGGCCAAGGGCCTAGTTTCTAAGGCTTGTTCCGACAACGCTTTGTTTGGGGTGAGGACCAATGACGTACGCCATTTTCCGGGCGCTGGGCAAGCAGTACCGTGCCGAGAACGGTGCCGTGCTGCGGCTCCCGCGCATGGACGCGGAGCCGGGCTCCACGGTCACCTTCGAGGACGTGCTGCTGTCGTCCGATGGCAAGACGGTTCGCGCCGGCACCCCGGTGGTCAAGGGCGCCAAGGTCGAGGCCGAGGTCCTACGGGAGGGGAAGGACAAGAAGATCTACGTCTTCCGGTTCAAGCGCCGGAAGGGCTATCGGCGGAAGACCGGACATCGGCAGCGGTTCACCGAGGTTCGCATCATGAATGTGAAGGCAGGGTGAGGCTCTATGGCACATAAGAAGGGCGTCGGCTCCAGTCGAAACGGCCGCAACAGCAACCCCCAGTATCTGGGAGTCAAGAAATTCGGCGGCCAAGTGGTCATCGCGGGGAACATCCTCGTGCGCCAGCGCGGCACCAAGATCCACCCCGGCAAGAACGTGCGGCGTGGGCGGGACGACACGCTATTCGCCCTAGTCGACGGGGTCGTCAAGTTCGAGCCCAAGGACAAGCGGCGGAAACAGATCTCGGTCTACCCGGCCGCGGCAGAGGCGGTCAGCACCTGAGTCGAGGTCCCGGAACTCGAGCGACGGAATAGGGCGCGGCTATCGGTCGCGCCCTTGGTCTTTCTTAGCCCAGGCTCCCGCCAGGCCGGCCGGGCCCTACTTTTCGAATTGAAACATTCAATCGGCGTCCTCCGTCTGAAATAGGGAGTAGTGGCCCTCTTTAAGGGAAGGAGCATTCCATGTCGTCACTGCTGGACCGGCTGAACCAGGAAATCGAGGATCTGGGCAAGCGAGCCCAAGCTGCGATCGACCAAGGCCGCCTCAGGCTCGACCTCATGCGCATTCGCCGCAAGCAGGACAACGCGGCCCGGGATCTCGGCCTCCTCATCCACCGCCGGGAACGTGGTGGAGAGGCCGATCCGTCCCGTGTCGAGTCGCTGCTCGCCAAACTCGATCAGGTGGATCAGGAGATCACCCGGCTCGAGCGGGAAATCGCGACGGCCAAGGCGGAGTCCGTCACGGTCGATCAGGAACCGGCGCCCGGCAATGCCGAAACGGGTGAAGCCGAGATCGTCGAGGAACCCGAGGCCGAGCCGAAGGGCTAGGTTACGACCTCGGTCGAGCGGGCGAAGTCTCCGGGAACAGCGTGAGGCTGTTGTCGGAGAGAATGCGCCGTTGCGTGGCCGGGTCGAGTGGCAGCGCCCGGAATTGATCGAGATTGTGTTTCAAGTCTCGGACGCCCGGGCTCGGCCAGTCCGTTCCCCAGAGCGTCTTGGGCGCCAACTCCTCCAACCGCGGGAAGTACTCCAATAGCTTGCTGGGCGGGATTCCGCTCACTTCCAGATACACATGTCGGTGACGACGCAAGACGAAAAAGGCCTGCGCCATCCAAAACGGCCTGCCGCCGTGCGCCATGATGATCCGAAGGTCGGGGAAATCGATCGCCACGTCGTCCAGCTCGAGCGGATTGCCCCACTTGGACCGGGCACCCGGAAAGATGCTGGTGCCGGTGTGGATCATGACCGGAAGCCCCCGTTCTTCACACCGCGCATAGATCCGCGCGAGCGCCACGAGTCCTTCGGTATAGGCATTGGCCGGAAACAACTGGTGGGACGGGTGGATCTTGAGGCACCGGATACCGAGTTCGATCAGGCGATCGACATCGCCGGCCGGATCCGTGGTAAAGCGTGGATGCACGCCGCCGAATGGGATGAAACGCTCGGGTGCTCTGGCGGCGTAGTCGGCGGCGAACTCATTGGTGGAATCGTCGAACCCCATGAGATCGGGGCTCGGGTAGTTGATGAGACCGACCCGCGCGATGCCAGAGCTGTCCATGATCTCGAGCAGCATGTCGGGATCGTCCATGAGCGCGAGGAGCCAGTCCCAGTGGTCCTCCTTGCCACGACGCATGGCCGCCATGATGGCGGGTTTGAGCTGGCGCCACGGCTGGATGTGGACGTGCACGTCGGTGATGGGGTAGGGCATTCGAGATGCAGGGTGTAGGAAGTAGGAATGTAGGTTGTTGGGAGAGAGGTTATCTCCCCCTGAACTCGGGCTTACGCTTCTCCTGGAATGCCGTCACGCCTTCCACCTTGTCCTCGCTGGCGAAGGCAAGGCCGAAGAGGGTCGTTTCCTGGCTCAACCCCTGGTCGAGCGGCGTGCGAACGGATGCGCGGAGTGCCTCCTTGATCAGGCTGAGTGCGACGGGGCTCTTCGCGGCGATGGTGCGCGCCAGCTCCATCACGTGGTCCCTGAGGGCGGCGGCGGGCACGACTTCATCCACCAACCCGATCCGCAAGGCCTCTTCGGCGCCGATCAGCTGGCCGGAATAGAGCAACCGGAAGGCATTCCCGAGCCCGACCAGCCGGGGGAGCCGCTGCGTTCCCCCGCCACCCGGCAGGATGCCGAGGTTCACCTCGGGCTGCCCCAGCTTGGCCGTGTCCGCCGCGATGCGGATGTCGCAGGCCATGGCGAGCTCGCACCCGCCACCCAGAGCAAATCCATTGATCATCGCGAGGACCGGCTTCGGAAAGCGGTCGACGCAGTCGAAGATGGTGGGGGCGTTCATGACCCGGAATTGGTCGACGGGGGAGCGGCCCTCGAACTCGCCGATGTCCGCCCCGGCCACGAAGGCCTTGTCGCCTGCTCCAGTGACGACCACCACTCGGGCATCGCGATTGCTGCGCAGTGCGTCCATCACGCCGAGGAACTCCGAGCGCGTCGCGCCGTCGAGCGCGTTCAGCTTCTCGGGTCGGTTGATGGTGACCACGGCGACGCGGTCGTCGATGTCGCACAGGACGAGTTTCGGCTCAGTCATGATGAGGTCCAGTCGTAGAATCCATGCCCGGCCTTCCGGCCGAGCTTGCCCTCCGCGACGAGCTGCCGGAGGATGGCGGGAGGCTCGAACTGCGTGCCGCCCAGGGTCCGGTGGAGATATTCGGCGATGCTGAGCCGCACATCGAGGCCCACCAAGTCGGTCAGCCGAAGCGGACCCATCGGGTGGTTGTAGCCCAATTCCATTGCCATGTCGATATCGGCGGCGCTCGCGACCCCTTGCTCGAGCATGCGCATGGCCTCGAGGCCGAGGACCAGGCCAAGCCGGCTCGACGCAAAGCCCGGGGAATCCTTGACGACGATAGGCTCCTTGCCCAAGCCCCGGACAACGGTCAGCGCCTCCTCCCGTGTCTCGGCAGAGGTGGACTCGTGCACGACGATCTCCACCAATTTCATGATATGGACGGGATTGAAGAAATGGAGGCCGAGAAATCGTTCGGGGCGGGGGAGGTGCTCGGCGATGCTGGTGATCGACAGGGACGACGTATTGGTGGCAAAGAGGGCATCCGACTTGGCCGCGCGGGCGGCCCGGGCCAGAACCTCCTGCTTGGCGGCCAGGTCCTCGACCACGGCTTCGATCACCAGCTCGGCGCCGTCGCAGGCGGCGGCGAGCGATGGCGCGAGCATGAGGCGTCCGAGTGCTGCACCGCGGCCGTCGTCGTCGAGCTTGCCGCGGGCTACGGCACCGTCCAGGTTGGCGACAATTCGCTCGCGGGCTCGTGGCAGCGCGTCTGCTCGTGCGTCGGTGAGCCGGGTGCTCCACTCGGCCACAGCGAACACCTGGGCGATGCCGGCGCCCATGGTTCCCGCCCCGATGACGGCAACAGTCCGGTCGTGGGTCATCCTTCCATCCGTCCCACCACGGCGCGAATGCGTTCGGGATAGTTGCCGCATATGCCATCCACGCCGAGCCGCACGAGCCGCTCGATGTCCGCCTCTTCGTTCGCGGTCCAGGCAATGATGCCGGCGCCGGCACCATGGATGAGCGTGACGAGTTCGCGATCGATGTACTGACGCGCCTGCCAGAGCGTGCTCGCTCCCGCCGCGGCCAGCAGTGGGCGGACGTCGATGGGCCGGGAGGCGAGCAGGATTCCGCGCCGAAGCGAAGGCCGGGTGCGGCCAAGCCGGGCCACGATGCGATGGTCGAAACTGTGGACGCTGGAGCGCGCCGGGAACGGTCCGGCATCGAGTGCGGCTAGGAAGTGCGAGTCGTGGCTGGGCGGCAGGCTCTTTATTTCGATCCACACGTCGCGATCGCCCAGGATGCTCAGCACCTCGCCGAGCAACGGGACGGTCTCGCCGTTGGGAAGCTTGGTCCGGGTCACCGTCCGGGTGTCCAACTCCGCGATGGCGCCGACCCCTGGCAGATCGGGATCGTGGTGAACCACCATGCCGCCATCGGCCGCGGCATGGACGTCCAGTTCGACCCCGTCGGCCCCGAGTTCGACAGCGCGGCGAAAGGCCTCCCGGGAGTTCTCGTACGCGTGTCCGGACGCACCCCGGTGGGCCAAGACCAGCGCGCGGGCCATGACGGCTAGGGCCTGGCGAGCCAGACGCGACATTGGGCCGGCCTGGGTCGAGACCCCAACCGGCCCGCGCTGATTGAGCGCACTCAGTTCACGTCGAGATTACGTGCTTCGATCCAGTCCGGCTCTTTGAACACGCCGCGCAGATACTCGCGATCTTCATCGGTCGGCGTGACCGAAGCGAGGTACGCCGGATAGGTCGCCTCGCTCATCTCCTCGCCCGTGACCGAGTGACATTGTCCGGCGTACGCGCCGATGTGGCGGTTGAACTTGAGATCGGGCACACGCAGGTGTCGGTCGGGGTCAGGAATGGCCCGATTCAGCCGCTCGATCAGCCGAGAGACCTCTTGGCGATAAAGCTCGCGGCTGGTCTCGTTCAAGTGCGCCACATCGACGTCGATGGGGGTTTCACGTTCGTCGAACCGGCCCTTGAGCCCCCAGACGTAGGCCCAGTGGGCGCTCGAGGAGTTGTCGGTCCCGAACAGATCGAACGCCGTGGGGACCCACTTGTTGAAGTACTGCTGCATGATCTCGGGCGGGACCTTTCCGGCCCGGATGATTCGCAGCAAGCCGTTGTTGCCGGTTCCCAAGTGGAAGCTCTCCTCCTTGAGCATGGGCCCCATCGATCGTGCCAGCGGGTGAAATGCCGAGGTGGAGAGCATCTGGAGCTGGAACTTGCCGTCGCGGTCGATGAATTGCGTGTAGGTGAAGAAGTCGAGCCAGTTATCGACGATTTCGTTGAACGACCCGAGCAGCCGCTGACCCTCCTGGGCCGTGCGTTCGAGTAGCTTCTGTGCCTCACGGCGGCCCTCGTCGCCGAAGTGTTCGCAGAGCAGGTACGACATCTGCCAGCCGTGCCGCATTTCTTCCATCATGACCCGCATGATCGAGAAGAGGTCGTAGTCGCTGGGAGAGGTTTCCAACAGGTTCCGTTGTTGCTCCACGGAGGCAAACTCGGTGTCGCCCTGGTAGACAATCAGATTGAGCAACGCATCGCGCACCCGCTGGTCGGGGATGTGCATCAGCGTCGGCCACTTGCCCTGGCCCTTGTAGTGGCCGAACTCGATGATCTCGACCTCGGGTGGCCCGAACTTCTCTTCGAAGGAAATCTTGGTGAACGGCGTGCCCTGGAATTCCTTGCTCGCGAGCCCGAGAGACTCCTGCCAGAAGCGGAAGTAGTCGATCCAATCGTCCCAATTGTGTACCCGTCGCATGAATTATTTCCTCATCGTCCGTGAAATACCGGGTCGCGTTTGGAGGCAAACGCGGCGAGTCCTTCGGTCGCATCCTCGCTTCTGAAACAGATCAACTGATGCTCGGCCTCGCGCGCGAGGGCCGAGGCGAGATCGGAGTGCCGGCCGTGGTAGACCGCCTGCTTCACGAGCCTGACGGCGAGGGGAGGCAAGGCCGCCAGGCGCGCCGCCCAGTGGGCCGTCTCTTCAGCCAGCCGACCGGCCGGGACCACTCGGTTCACCAGCCCGAGTTCGAGGCACCGCGCCGCCGTCACCATCTCGGTCGACCAGATGAGTTCGAGCGCTCGACTCGGACCCACCAATCGCGGCAGGAAATAGGTGCCTCCCATATCGGGATGGAGTCCGATCTTGTGGAACACTTGCCCGATCGACGCATCGTCGGCGGCGATCCTCAGATCGCAAGCCAACGCCAGGTTGGCTCCGCCGCCGGCCGCGGGACCGTTGAGGCTCCCTAGCACAGGCTGGGGCGCCTGGCGGAGCAGCGCCACCAACTCCCCACCTGAGTGGACCAGGGCCATCGCCGCGTCCACATCCTGGCGCCCGAGCACCTCTTCCATATATCGGACGTCCGCCCCGGCACAAAAGGCCCGACCCGCGCCGGTCACCACAATGGCGCGGACGCCTGGGTGATCGATGAGCCGCCGAGCGGCATCGACCATTTCTTCGCGCATGACACCGTCGAACGCGTTGAGGCGCTCCGGGCGATTGAGCAGGAGCGTCCCGACACCGCTCCCGACCCGAGCTGCCACAAACTGGTGGCTGCCCAACGTGACCGAATGGTCAGGCATCGTCCATCCGTTCGATGATCATGGCCATGCCCTGTCCCACTCCGATGCACATGGTGACGAGCCCGTACCGGCCACCGACACGACGGAGCCCGTGCACCAGCGTCGTCAGGAGCTTGGCGCCGGTCGCACCGAGCGGGTGGCCGAGCGCGATGGCGCCGCCCGATACGTTGACGCGCGCCGGATCGAGGCCCAGGTCCCGTATGCAGGGAAGAGCCTGGGCCGCGAACGCTTCATTGAGCTCGACCAGGTCGAGGTCCTCGACCCGAAGCCCGGCCCGTGCCAGCGCCTTCCGCGTGGCGGGCACGGGCCCCAGTCCCATACAGCTCGGGTCGAGACCGGCCACCGCGGTCGTGACGATCCGGGCCAGCGGCGAGACTCCCCCTCGCCCGGCTGCGCCTTCGCTCATCACGACGAGCGCTGCGGCTCCATCGTTGATGCCGCTCGAGTTCCCTGCCGTGACGGTCCCGCCCTCCTGAAACGCGGGCCGGAGCTTCGCCAGCTGCTCGGCGGTAACGTCCGGTCGGGGGTGCTCATCCACCAGGACCGATGTTGTTGCGCCTTTCCTTCCGGGCACTTGCACCGCGATGAGTTCCTGGTCGAAGTGCCCCGCGGCCATGGCCGCCTGGGCTCGGCGTTGGCTTTCGAGCGCGAACGCGTCCTGCTCCTCCCGGGTCACGTTGCGCATCGCGGCCACGCGCTCCGCGGTTTGCCCCAATGAGATCGTCCAGTCGGAATTCATCCGGGGGTTCACGAACCGCCATCCGATGGTCGAGTCGGCCACCGCCGGCGTGGAGCGGCTCCATGGTTGATCGCTCTTGAGCATGACGTAGGGCGCTCGGGTCATGCTCTCGACGCCACCCGCAATGAAGATGTCGCCTTCGTTCGATCGAATCGCCTGGGCGGCACTGGCCACGGCCTGCAAGCCGGAGGCGCAGAGGCGATTGATGGTCTGCCCCGGCACCTCCACGGGCAGCCCGGCCAGGAGGGCCGCCATCCGCGCCACGTTCCGGTTGTCTTCGCCGGCCTGGTTGGTGCAACCCAGAATGACGTCATCGATCTGGTCGACGGGCAAGGCGGAGCGGTCAACAACGGAGCGCACGACGTGACTTGCCAAGTCGTCCGCTCGGACCGAGGCGAGCGCGCCGCCGGCTCGCCCCACGGGCGTCCGTACCGCCGCCGTGATGAAGGCCTCCATGCCGTGGCTCCTATCCGCGCCGGCTGGTCATAACCCGACCCAGACCGTCTTCAACTCGGTGTAGTTGGCGAGGGCCTCGCGGCCGAGATCGCGGCCGAAGCCCGACTGCTTGTACCCGCCGAACGAGGCCGCGGGATCGTAGGCGTTGTAGGTGTTGACCCAGACCGTTCCGGCTCGAAGCCGAGCGGCAACGCGGTGGGCCTTGGACACGTCACGGGTCCAGATGCCGGCCGCGAGCCCATACATCGAGTGGTTGGCGAGCGCGACGGCTTCCTCCAGGTCATCGAACGCCATCACGGCCAGCACCGGACCGAAGATCTCGTCCCGCGCGATGGTCATGTCCGGGGTAACGGCATCGAACACGGTGGCCTCGACGAAGTATCCCTTGTCGTTGACTCGCGCGGGATTCCCGCCCGCCACCAGCGTCGCGCCTTCTGCGGTGCCTTGCCTGATGTAGTCGAGCACCCGGGTCTGTTGCGCATGGGACACGATCGCTCCCAGGCGGGTCTCCTTGGCGAACGGGTCACCGGGCACCAGCTTCTTGGCCCGCGTGGCCAGCTCCTCGACCACCTGGTCCTTGACGGCACGTTCGACGAGAAGGCGACTCCCGGCTGCGCAGACCTCGCCCTTGCCGTAAAAGATGCCGGCCTGGGCGCCCCGGATGGCGGCCTTCATGTCGGCGTCGGCGAAGATGAGGTTCGGGCTCTTGCCGCCCAGCTCCAGGGTCACCCGCTTCAGGGAGTCTGCGGCCTCGCGCATGATGGTGCGCCCCACCTCGGTGGAGCCGGTGAAGGCGATCTTGTCGACGCCGGGGTGGCGCACCAAAGCAGCGCCGGCGGTCGGTCCGAATCCCGGCACCACATTGAGCGCCCCCGCCGGGAGGCCCGCCTCGCGGAGGAGGTCGGCGAGCACGAGTGCCGTGAGCGGGGTCTCTTCCGCCGGCTTGAGCACCACCGTGCACCCCGCGGCGATGGCTGGCGCCACCTTCCAACTCGCCAGGTTGAGCGGGAAGTTCCACGGGACGATGGCACCGACCACGCCGACCGGCTCACGCAGGGTGTAGGTCAAGTACGGCCCTTCGACTGGGATCGTCTCGCCGGTCAACTTGTCCGCCCAACCCGCGTAATACCGCAGCGTCTCGACGGTCATGGCGACGTCGATCTTCGACTCGAACAGCGGCTTACCGTTCTGGAGCGTCTCGAGCCGGGCGATGTCGTCCAGGCTCGCTTCCATCAAACTCGCGGCCCGGTACAGGATCGCCCCACGCTTGCGGCCGGAGAGTGTCTGCCACTCGTCGGATTCGAAACACCGGCGGGACGACCCGACGGCGGCGTCGACGTCGGGGCCGTCGCCCTCCGCCACACTGGCGAGGACCTCCTCCGTCGCCGGGTTGATGACGTCGAACCGCCCGCCGCCTCCGGCGGCGGAGAACGCGTTGTCGATGAAGATGTCGGTATGCATTACACGGCTTTGAACGTCGCCATGCGCTTCTCCACGTATGCGGCCAGCCCTTCCTTTGCGTCTTGCGATTGGAAGAGCTGCTGTTGGAGTTCGCGCTCGATACTCAACCCACTCTCGAACGGCACTTCCGCACCGGCCTGGACGGCGCGCTTGATCAGGCCGACGGCCTTCGATGCCTTGTTCGGCGGGCAGAATTGCTTGGCGTACATGAGGACGTCGTCCCAGAAGGTGTCCTTCTCGAATACCTTGTTGACGATGCCCAGCTCTTCGGCCCGCTCGAACGAGAAGGTCTCGCCGGTGGCCATGAGCTCAATGGCGCGGGACTTGCCGACGATGCGGCAGAGCCGTTGGGTGCCGCCCGTGCCCGGCAAGACGCCCAGATTGACCTCGGGCAGGCCGATCTTGCCGGCGTCGCGCCGCCCGAGCCGGAAGTCGCACGCCATGGCGATCTCGAGGCCGCCGCCGACCGTGTGTCCGTTGAGCGCGGCGATGGTCAGCTTGGGAGTCTGCTCGAGCCGGTTCAGCGTCTCGTTGGCGTGCAGGCAGAAGTAGTACTTGAACTTGGGCGTCACGCTGTTGAGCATGCTGATGTTGGCGCCGGCGGAAAAGAACTTGTCGCCCTGGCCGCGGAGGATGATCACATGGGCTTCGTCCGCCATGCGGGCATCGAGAATGGCCCGGTCGAGCTGCCGCATCATCTCGTAGGTGTAGGTATTGGCCGGTGGATCGTTGAGCGTAATGATCGCGAGTCCATCGGTTACTTCGTAGTCGACCAAGACCTGGTCGGTCGGCGCCGGCGCGCCTGGACGCTGGGTTACTGAAGTTGCCAAGGGGACTATCCTCCGTGCGAGGCGGCCAACGGTTGGGCCGCGTGGGATACAGGCTGGAGATACCCGTCGAGAAAGAGCCGGGCGATCTCATCGGCCAAGTGTGCCGGCGAGATTTCGCCGCCGGGACGGTACCAGGTGTAGATCCAGTTCATCATGCCGAAGAGCGCGTAGGCGGCAATCTGGGGGCTGATGTTTCGGACGTCGACATCCTCGAGCAGCTCCGTGAGAAAGGCCACGTACTCCCGCTTGCGGCCGCGGATGGCGGTGGCCATCGTGCCGGTGAGCTCTTCGGCTTCGTGCGACAGCACCTTCATCTCATGCATGTGGCCCGTGAAGAAGCCGACGTGATGCCGGACGAACGCGCCGAGGCGGGCCTCGGGGTCTGCTTCCTGAGCCACGGCCTCGCGGGCACCGCGGATGACGTCGGCGAAGCACCGCTCCTGAATGAGGAACAGCAGCTCGTGCTTGCTCTCGACGTAATGGTAGATGCCCGACAGGCTGAGCCCGGATGCGCGCGAGAGGTCTCGCATGGACGTGCCGTGGAACCCGCGATCCGCGAAGATCTGCGCTGCATCGGCCAGCAGGGTGTCGAGGCGATTGTCAGCAGTGGGCAAGGGCCGTCCGAACGTTCGTTCGGTCTGAACCTAGTCCTGCAACTCCAACCCGTCAAGCGGCTTAACATTCGTCCTCCCCGAACGTCACCTTACCGAACATGACCGCCCTTCCCGGACCGGATTCGGCCACGGACGCGGCCCTGATCGAAGCCTATCGGGCGGGGAGCGAGCCGGCCGCGAGCGAGTTGGTTTCCCGGCATGCCCCTGCGGTCGGGCGGTTCCTGTACAGCGCCGGGGCGGCGGCGAGCGATGTCGAGGACCTGGCCCAGGAGGCGTTCTTCCGCGCGTTCCGGCGGTTGGACACCTGGCGGGGTGAGGCGTCGTTCCGGAGCTGGTTGTTTTCGATTGCACGGAACCTCCTCAAGGACGAGTTTCGGAAGCGGCGAGGACGGCACGTGCTCTCGATCGAGGACCGCGATGCGCCCGCCCGCGACGACCCGGCGGGAGAGGTCGAAGCCCAGGAAGCGGCCGATCAGCTGCGACGGGGTCTGATGGACTTACCGCGGCTCCAGCGGGAGGTGTTCCTCCTGCGGGTGCAAGAGGGTGGAAGCTATGACGAGATCGCTGCTGCGCTGGACACGACACCGGGGGCGGCGCGGGTTCATTATCATCATGCCGTCAAACGGCTGAAGGAGCTGCTGTCATGACCGAGCCACCCTGCACGCGGCTGTCGGAGCGAATCCCCGAGGTGGCCAGGGGACGAGCCGAATGGTCGGCCGGCGAGAATGAGCACCTGTCCGCGTGCGCGGCATGCCGGGCGGAGTGGCAGCTGGCCCAGACCGCACAGCACTTGGCGCGCCGCGCCGAGGCGCTGATCGCCCCCGATCGGGTAGCGGAGGGCGTCATGCGGAGGCTCGCCGAGTCACCGGCCCGCGGGATCGGCAGGCGGCTCCGGTGGGTCGGGGTCACGGTGGCCGCGGCGGCGGCCATACTGCTCGTCGTTCGGATCACGTCCACCCCGGCACCCGATGCGGTGCCCGTGGTCGCGAGCGCGTCGTCGGATGGCCTTTTTCTCCCGGGCTTGGACAGCCTGACCGTGGAGGAGCTGAAGAGCGTGCTGGTGTCGATCGACCAGCCCATCGAGGCCGTGTCGACGATCGACGCATATGAGTGGCAGTCCCTGGACGACCACGAGCTGGAGCGCTTATTGCGCGAGTGGGAGGGTTGAGATGCGGTGGTTGATTGTAGTCCTAGGCGTGAGCACTGGCATGATGGCCGGAACGACTTCGGGGGCGGCGCAGCAGGGAGTGCGGCCGGGGGCCCAGCGCGCGCAGATGATCCAGACGATCGAGCGGCGCTTCTGGGCCCGGGTGGTGGAGGACCTGGGCCTGAACAACGACCAGGCCACCCGCCTCCGGGCGACCGTACGCGAAAACTCGCAGCGGCGGCGCGAGCTCGAGCGCCGGGAGGGGGAACTCAAACAGGCCCTCGCCCGCCAACTCCGACCCGGCATTGCAGCCGACCAGGACAGCGTTGCGAAATTGACGAACGCCTTTCTCGACCTCAGGGTCGAGTATGCCCAATCGTTCCGCGACGAGCATCGTGAGGTCGGCTCGTACCTGAGCCCGGTGCAACAAGCGCAACTGCTCGTGGTACGTGAGCGGCTCATGCAGCGTATTCGGGCCATTCAACAGGAACGCGACGTCCAGGAGCAGTAGCGGCAGGCGCAATCGTCCCCGTTTGGCCCTACCGGACCCCCAGGACGCCCGCTAGGTTACGCAGTATCCTTCGCGAAGGAGCGAATGCATGCTGCGCCTGGCGGGGCTGGCAGGACTTCTCCTCTGGTCCATCGCCCACCCCCTGGCAGGACAAGAGGTTGTCTACCGCATCCCGATCACCGGCACCATCGAAAACGGTTTGGCCCCGTATGTTGCCCGCGCGATCCGAGAGGCCGCCGCGGCGCGTGTCGCGCTGGTGTATCTGGACATCGACACGCCGGGCGGTCGCGTCGATGCGGCGGAGCGGATAGCCGACGCCATCCGAAAGACCGACGTCGACGTCGTTGCCTTCGTCAATCCGCGGGCCTATAGCGCCGGTGCGTTGATCGCCCTGGCGAGCGACGGGATCTACATGCGACCGGGCGGAGTCATTGGCGCCGCGACACCGGTGGACGGCGGCGGCACCAAGGCGCCGGAAAAGTATGTGTCCGCGATGCGGGCCGAGTTTCGCGCGTTGGCGGAGGAGCAAGGGCTCGACCCACGAGTGGCGGAAGCCATGGTGGACGAATCGATCGAGATTCCGGGCGTCGTGCCCGCCGGCAAGCTCCTGACCTTGAGCACCGGGGAAGCCATCGAACTCGGATTCGCCAAGGGCGAGGTTGCGGATGAACGGGCGCTGCTCTCGACGCTCGGACTCAGCGGGGCGCAAGTGGTAACCCCATCCATCAATTGGGCCGAGAGCCTGGTGCGCTTTCTCACCAATCCCGTCGTCGCCCCGCTTCTCCTCTCCCTCGGCATGCTCGGCTTGGTCCTCGAGATCAAAGCAGGTGCCTTCGGACTCGGCGGACTCGTGAGCCTCGGCGCGCTTGGTCTGTTCTTCGGATCGAACCTGCTCCTCGGCCTGGCGGGCTGGGAAGAGCTGATTGTCTTGGCAGCGGGTGTCATCGCGCTTGCCGTCGAGGTCTTCATCATTCCGGGCTTCGGCATTGCCGGGGTCCTCGGCATTCTTCTCATAGGATCCTCCGTGGTCATGGCCATGCTGGGCAATATTCCGACCCTTGGCGACGTCACCACGGCGGTCGCCGTGCTCGGCTCGGCGGTAGTCATCACATTGGCGGTGTTCTACGCCTGGTTCCGTCACCTGCCGAGCAGCAACCGATTCAAGGGGCTCCTGCTCAAGGGCGGCCTGGATCGCGAGGGCGGATTCGTCTCCGCGCCGGAGCGGAAGGAGCTGATCGGGCAGATTGCCGTGTCGACAACCGATCTCCGGCCGGCGGGCACCGCGCGCGTCGGTAACGAACGAATCGACGTGGTCACCGAAGGCGATTTCATCGCCTCGGGAAGCAGGGTGCAGATCTTACGAGCGGAAGGCTACCGGCTCGTCGTCCGCCAAGCAGCCGACTGAGGCGCTTACCTCACCAGCTAGTGGAGTGTTGACGTGCAAGATTTCTCGCAATTGGGTCCGGCGTTGTTCTTCCTGATGGTCTTCTTCGGGATCGTATTCCTCTTCATTCTGTTCCGGTTCATCCCGGTCGGGCTCTGGATCACGTCGTGGGCATCGGGTGTTCGCGTCAATTTCGGCACCCTCGTCGGGATGCGGCTCCGGAAAGTAGTGCCGAGTGCCATCGTGGGCCCGCTCATCGCGGCGCATAAGGCCGGCCTCCACCTCCCCGTCGATTCGCTCGAGGGCCACTACCTGGCCGGCGGCAACGTCGACCGGGTGGTGCGGGCTCTCATCTCGGCGGACAAGGCGGGAATCCCGCTGGATCTCAAGCAGGCGACGGCCATCGATCTTGCCGGGCGTGACGTGTTCGAGGCGGTGCAGGTAAGTGTGAACCCCAAAGTGATCACCACGCCCAAGGTGGCCGCGATGGCCAAGGACGGCATTCAGCTGCTGGCCATGGCGCGGGTCACGGTTCGGGCCAACATCAACCGGTTGGTGGGTGGGGCGGGGGAAGAAACAATCCTGGCGCGGGTCGGCGAGGGCATCGTCAGCACCATCGGATCCTCGCCCAGCCACAAGTCCGTGCTCGAGAATCCGGACAGCATCTCGACCACCGTCCTCGCCAAGGGGCTCGACGCGGGCACGGCGTTCGAGATCTTGTCGATCGACGTGGCCGACGTGGACGTCGGGAAGAACATCGGCGCCGAGCTCCAGACCGACCAGGCCGAGGCCGACAAACGCATTGCGCAGGCCAAGGCGGAAGAGCGGCGCGCGCTGGCCGTGGCCATGGAGCAGGAATTCATCGCCGAGGCCCAGCGGCAGCGAGCCAAGGTCATCGAGGCGGAAGCGCAGGTGCCGCTGGCCGTGGCGGAGGCCTTCCGCAACGGGCAGCTCGGGATCATGGACTACCAGCGGTATCTCAATATCCAGGCGGACACCGGCATGCGGCGGTCGATCGCGGGCGAAAGCGGTAGCTCTGGGGCCGGAAAGAAGGACGCGTAAGGGATGGAAGACTTCGGCCCGCTGATCTGGATCGCGATCATCTGGTTCTTCGCGAGCTTCCTCTCGTCGCAGAAGAGGAAGAAGCAGCGCGCCGAGCAGGCGCGCCGCCAAGCGCAGGCTCGGACCATACCGCCTCCGGCCACTCCCAAGCCGACCGGGGTCGCGAGGCGCGGTCATGCCGCCGGGCCGGCCCCGGGTCGCCCCGATGCGACCCAGCACGAAGGCACGACGCTCGAGCGGATGCTCCGCCAGCTCGGGGCGGACATGGAACAGCTCGAAGGCGACCAGCGGGGCCCCATGGGGCGGGATGCTCGGGTGGAACTCCCCGCCGCCGAGGAGGTCGAGGAGCGGGAAGTCCTCGACCTGCCGGTGGACCGTGGGGAGCGCACACCGGTAGCGCGAGAGATTCGTGCCGTGGTGGATCACGATGAGGAAGCGGAAGCCTTGCTCGAGCGCCGACTCGCCGTGTTCGAAGAACATAACCGTCCACGTACCATGGCGGACCATCGCGCGTTCGACGCCAAGATACGGCCAGCGCCGGCCGCGGTTCGGAAAAAGACTCCCCGCTTCACTGCTGACCAGATTCGCCAAGCCATCATCTGGCGGGAGATACTCGGCCCGCCGCTTGCGCTTCGTGACCCGCTAGAGTCGGAGTGGAGGGACTGACGTGAGCGGGTGGTGCCGCTCGGCCACGCCCTCGGTCAGGACGATTTCCGAGTAGCCTTTGGTCGTTCTTTCTTTGTGCCTGTTCCCGGTCCCCGCTTCTCTCCGTCGTATTCCCGCAAGAACGCTCTGAGCTCGCTCAGCGTCGTGAAGGGCGTGATGCCGAGCCGCTCGAAGTCCCGTGCGATCGGAGCCGCCCCGCTGCCGCCGACGATGATCGTGGCGCGCCCGCGGAGTTCCTTCGTGAGCGCGGCGGCATCCTCCAGCAGTCGGCGCGACTCGATCGGAAAGACCGAGCTCAGGGCCAGGACATCGGCGTCGAGCGATGTGGCAGCCCGCGCGATGTCGAGCGGCGGGAGGTCCGCTCCGAGATAGGTCACCTGCCACCCCTCAGCGGCCGCCGTCCCCGCGGCCAGCATCGCGCCGAACTCATGCCGGTCGCCCGACATGGTGGCGACCACAAACCGTCGGGCGCTCCGTGAAGGCCGGTAGGCTTCCCGCGTCCAGGTGAGCACCTGGCGGATGACAGCCGAGGCGGCATGCTCATGAGCCGGCGTGAGGGTACCGGCATGCCAGCTCTCGCCGATGTAGCGGAGCAGCGGCGTCACGACTTCCTCGATCAGCCCGGTGGCGCCCAGGGTCATGGCCGCCTGCCGCAGCGTCAAATGCAGGCGGTTGGTGTCGAGCTTCTCGATGGCTTCTTCAGCCCGCTCGACGAAGCCCTCCGCCGCTCGACCATTGTGCCCTGCGTTGGGTGACGGGGCAACGGCCTGGCGAGCCCGGTCGTCGGCCTCGATCAGGTCCCGCAACTCGTCGTCGGACGCTCCAGCCACCTGGCTGATCGAGCGACCGCCCAGGCTGGCGCGGTGCAATAGGTCCAATCGTTCGATGTCGGCGTCCGAATAGAGCCTCTGCCCCCCGTCACTTCGGCCGGGCTCCACTACCCTGTAGCGCCGTTCCCACACCCGGAGCAGGTCAGGACTCAATCCAGTCCGAAGGGCGACGACCCGTATGGGGTGACGTGGCTCAGAGAAATCATGGTCATTTGACATGACATCAATCTAGGAAGTCGTCCAATCCTTGTCAATATTTGAACTTGGTCAGATACTTGACAAACCATGTCTGAGTAGCTACTTTTCCTGGGCATGGGTTGGACAGGTTCTTTAGCGGTCCAGGACCTTGAGGGCGAAGAGGTCGGGACAGCTGGTGGGATGGGGAAGAGTCAACTACTCGAACACTCTCAGAAGGAGCAACACAATGCGGTCAAAGATTCTCGCTGGGTTGGCGGTTGCCTCGTTGGCGATTGCGGGCAGCGCTCAGGCTCAGCAGAAGTACTCCGAGGCCAAGCAGGCGGACATCGTGGATGTCGCTGTTGCGGCCGGTTCCTTTAATACTCTGGCCACGGCGCTCGAGGCGGCGGGGCTCGTGGAGACGCTCAAGGGCAGCGGCCCGTTCACCGTGTTTGCCCCGACGGACGAGGCGTTCGCCAAGATCCCGAAGGAAACGTTGAACGCGTTGCTGGCCGACAAAGAGAAGCTGACCGCCGTCTTGACCTACCACGTGGTACCTGGCAAGGTCATGGCCAAGCAGGTCATGGGGCTCAAGAGCGCCACGACGGTCAACGGCCAGGACGTCACCTTCATGATTCATGACGGGAAGGTGATGGTGGACAACGCAACGGTCGTGAAGGCCGACATCGAGGCGTCGAACGGCGTGATCCACGTCATCGACTCCGTGATCCTGCCGAAGAACTAGGCAGCAACGTACAGTGGTCCGTGTGACGCCTGCCCCCGCGCTGAGAAGCGCGGGGGCAGGCGTTTGTTTTTCTTTTGACCGCTCCCAACTCCCTACTCCCTACTCCCTACTCCCGTCTCAGGCTCCCACGAATACAGCATCCGGTAGACATCGCGATTGCGGAGCACTGCGCGGACGTAGCCCCGGGTCTCGCGGAAGGGAATGCGCTCGGTGAAGATCTCGAGATCCTCGGATCCCGGCCTCATCTCCCAGCGATCCACTCGCGACCTACCGGCGTTGTAGGCCGCGAGGACATGCGTGAGATTGGCCGATCGGTTCAGGAGATCTTCCAGATGCTTCACGCCGAGTTGCAGGCTCACATCGGGCTGGTACAACAGCACCGGATCCCAGAACGGGAAGCCCTGGGCTCGGGCCACCCGCCGACCGACATCCGGCATGATCTGCATCAGCCCGCGGGCGCCGGCCCGGGACGTTGCGGCGGGGTCGAAGTTGGACTCCTGGCGGATGAGCCCGGCCACCAGGGCCGGCTCAACGCCGTGGGTGCGGGCCAGTTCGAGAATGCCATCCCGCTGGAGAATGGGATAGAGCAGCCTGAGAGTGCGAGCGTCCATCTGGGCGCCGAGGTCGACCGCGCGCCATGCCAACCGGATGGCCCGGGACACGCTCCCGATCCGGCTCAGAGCTCTCGGCCACTGCCAGCGTCATGTCCGCCGACTTGCCGGCTGACTCGGCGAGGGCTGCCTCCTCCGTCTCGGCGTCCTGCTGAGCCCGATCCGGCGGAGCAGTTCCACCCGGGCCGCGGCGCTGTCGACTGCCGGGTAGCGCTGTATCGAATCCGGCGCCGGCGGAACCGAGAGTGTTTGGCCGAGGCGGCGCGCGCTCAGGAATCCGTAATAGCTCCAAGGCTCCCGCTCGATGACGCGGTGCCAGCGTGCCTCGGCGGCCACGCTGTCGCCGGCGAGTTGCCACGCCCGGCCGGCCCAGTAGAGCCCGGCTAGGGCCTCGGAGCTTGCCGCGTGCCTGTTCGACACCGTATCGAACTCGAATGCGGCGGCGCGCGCCTGGCCGCCGACCAGGGCGATCAGTGCCGCTTGAAAACGCGCCGACGGGGCGTACGGACTCTCGGGCAACGCGGCGGCCGCCGCCCGATACGTGGCACGGGCGGCCTCGTCCCGTCCCTCATCGATGGCCAGGTCTGACAGGAGGATCCGGGCGCGCACCGCGGCGAGTTCTCCAGGATAGGCGCGCAATATGTCGCGGAGGGCATCCCGGCTGCCGCCCAGTCCACCGCGGAGCAGAGACCGGGCTCTGAGATATGCCGCGTCGGCGGCCAGGCTCTTCGGCGCCTTGACCCTCTCGAATTGCGCTGCGGCCTCCGGATATTTCCCGAGCGACGCCAATGCGGAGCCGAAGGCGTAGCGGTCGCGCGCGGTACCACGACCGGCTGCGAAGGCACGGCGATATCCGGTCGCGGCCCGCGCGGTCATCCCGACAATGGACGCCGCACGCGCCAGCACGAGCTCGTCCTCGGCCCCCAAGGCCTTGAACCTGCGATCGAGCAGCGCGATGGCGGGGCCAACAGCGTTGCGGGGGCGCTGGGTGGTGAGGATGTCGAGCAGCTCACGGCGAACGGCCTGTTCCCCGGCCGCCGTCCGAGCGAGATCCAGCTCGAGGTCGAGGGCGGCCGGCAGCTCGTTGGCCGCGCGATAGATGCGGATGGCCGCGCTGGTGTCGCCGGTCGAAAGCCGGGCGTCGGCCTCGGTGGCCGAGATGCGGGACCGGACGGCCGGCAGGGTCAGCCGGTCATACACCGCGTACCGCTCGGCACTGTCGGCCGTTACCCCGGCTGAGCGGAGCAGTAACCATTGCGCGACCAGCGGCAGCTCGTCGGCCGCCTCGCGATAGGCCTGGGCGGCACTGTCGGGCTGTCCGACCCGCTCGTAGGCCCGCGCCAGCACGACCAGCCGCTCGGCCCAATCGGGAGCATCGATCGTGGCCGCGGCTCGAACGGGCGTGGCCGATCGCCGCGGAGTCGTCGGTCCGCTCGAGCGCCGCCCGCGCCAAGAGCGCCCGGGCGCGCCCCTGGAAGAGAGTATCCACCCACGTGTGATCGGCCAGGATCTGTTCGATGTGGTCCCAGCCCCTCCAGCCATTCGCCGCCTCGGCGGCAACCAGGATGGCCTCCGGTGTACGCCTGGCCGTATCGGCGACGATGGCTTCGAGACGCAGGGTGGCCCGCCACGGCAGGCCCTTGGCGATGTCGGCCCGGGCCGAGTCAACCACTGCGTCGGAGGCTCGGGACAGGGTGGAGGACGTGAGCGGGATCGCGTCCGACTGCCCACACGCCACTCCCGCGAAGGCCGATGCCAGGAGTCCCAGCAGGAGAGACTGGGGTGGGGGTAGGGGGATCGGCGGTGGCATGGGGAGGGGTCGTCTCCACTGGGCGGCGGTCTTCTGCGGCGCGTGCTGAACGGCACGCGCCGAAACTCGGTCATGGAGTTTAGTCGCCCTGGTTGGTCCCCTTCAACTGCGCATCATAGCGATTCGAAGCGTCCCTGGAAGAAACGCAGCTTGGCCGGCTCATAGACGAACCGCAGTCCCTTGATCTCATGGCGCCGCTCATACAGCCGGATGACGCCCTCCGCCACGGCCTGCATGTGATCGTTACTGTAGACCCGGCGTGGGATGGTGAGGCGCACCAACTCCAAGGCCGGACGGTAGTTTTCCCCGGTCTCCGGGTTTCGTCCTTTCGACACGTTGCCGCGTTCCATCGCGCGGACACCGGTCTCGACGAAGATCTCCGCCGCCAGCCGCTGTGCGGGATACTCGTCCTGGTCGAGATGGGACAGGAATCGCTTGGCATCGAGGAAGATGGCGTGGCTCCCCGGCGGAACGACGATGGGCACGCCCGCGTCCAGCAGCAGTTGCCCGAGATACGCGGTCTGCCGCACTCGCGAGCTGATGTAGCGGTCATCGACCATCTCCTCGACCCCGCGCGCGATGGCCGCGAGATCGGCCGTGGCGAGTCCGCCGTCCGTGATGTTGCCCTCATAGACCCGGAGCAGGTCCTGGGCCTTTCGTGCCCATTCCGCGTTCTCGCGGAAGGCGAGGATGCCGCCGATGTTGATCAGGAAGTCTTTCTTCCCGCTCACCGTGCAGCCGTCCCCATAGAGCATCATCTCCCGGAGGATGTCCGCCACTTTGACGTGATGGTACTTCGGGTCCCGGGATTGGATCATGTAGGCGTTCTCGGCAAATCGGGTGGCATCGAAGAAGATCGGGATGCCGGCGCCGCTGCAATACTCGTAGACCTCCTTCATGTTCTGCATGCTCACCGGCTGGCCGCCCGCCATGTTGACCGAGTGCTCGAACGAGATGTAGGCGATGTTTGAGGCGCCATGACGCTCGACCACGGCCCTGAGCTTGTCGAGGTCGATGTTCCCCTTCCACGGATAGTCGACCTCCGGCGCATGGGCCTCATCCACGATCACGTCGACGAACACGCCACCCGCTAGCTCCTGGTGCAGCTTGGTGGTGGTGAAGTACATGTTGCCGGGCACCAATTGCCCGGGCGTGATCATGATCTGGCTCAGGATGTGCTCCGCGGCCCGACCCTGGTGGGTCGGGATGATGTATTCATAGCCGATCACGTCGCGCAGCACTTTGACGAGTCGTAGGTACTCATCGCTGGAAGTTGCGCTGGCGCGCGCGCCGTCGTATGCAGCCCATTGGGCATGGCTCATGGCCGAGGTGCCGGAATCGGTCAGCAGGTCGATGGCCACGTCCGCCGAGCGCAGCAGGAAGGTGTTGTAGCCGGCGGCGCGGATGGCCCGCTCGCGTTCGCCGCGGGTCAGGACGCCCACCCGTTCCACCGTATGGATCTCATAGGGGAACACGTCGAAGGCAAAGGGCTCCAACTCGGGGAAGACCCACCGGTATTCCATCTGATCGCGCCATCTTCCCTCAACCGTTGCCTGGAGCCCGCTCACCGCCTCCCGCTGGCGATAGAGGCTGATGATTGCGTTCGCGACTTCATCGAGCTGCTCGTTGGTCATGGCGAGGCGCGGGATCTGCACCGGCACGAGCCGGTCTCGTCCTACCAGCCCTTGAGCGAGGGCACGCACGCCCGATATCAGAAACAGCGCAGCGGAGAGGGTATCCTGCGCATGCTGGCCGACATGCGGGAGAAACTCGTCGGCCTTGAGGTAGGCGCCGTCGCACCCGCGTTCGATCGGCACACCCGAGTCGCGGAGTCGCTCGGTGAATCGCTCGGTTTGATGCATGACCCAGTGGACCTCGTCCTCGTCACACATTTCCCTGAGACCCCGAGCCAGCACCTCCATCGTGCGCCCGGCCATGCCGCCGTACGTGTGGAGGCCTTCGAAGACCACGACCTCGTTCACGAACTTCTCATGATCGTCCGGATTGTCGGTGGTGAGGAGGCCACCGGTGTTGCACTTGGGGTCCTGGGCTCCATCGACCATCAGGATGTGGGTGGTCTTGACGATTTGGCGTACGATGTCGGCGATGGCGCGATCGGCCTGGCCCGGTTCGTGGCGTTGGATGTACCAGGCGTTTTCGATGATCCGGGAGCCGTCGCAGACCAGCCGCTTGCCGTACCGGTCGGCGAGGGCGCGGAGGGCGCGGAGATTCGTCAGGCTGAAGGGGTGTTGGCCATCGGCGAATGTCTGGAGCCCGACGATGGCGACCCTCTCCTGCTGGAGGATCTGCTCGAGTTTGGCGAGGTCCACATTGCCCGTGAAGACCGGCTCCGCGAGGTCGCGCACGTGGGGATAGGCCACCCCCAGCGGTTGGAGGACGTCCATGCCGGTGCGGGCGTTACTGGGGATCACGGAATCGGGGGGCACCATCGTCGTGAGGACCAACTTCAAACAGCCCAGCATATTGTGCGTGGGACAGACATAGCCGTGGCCGAGCACCGCGGCTACCGCCTGCTCGAGCGACCCGAAATTCCGCGACCCCGCGTAGGCTTCGTCGCCGATCAACT
Organism: uncultured Gemmatimonadales bacterium; assembly: GCA_963815325.1. GTDB lineage: Bacteria > Gemmatimonadota > Gemmatimonadetes > Gemmatimonadales > GWC2-71-9 > JABDII01. The sequence goes on along the minus strand of CAWFGG010000002.1, from coordinate 128,246 downwards.
GGCCGGCCAGCTGCTCCTGGGTCATGGCGCCGGTGCCCCGGGCACACATGTCGAAGGTGACCTCGGTCGGTGTCAGGTTGAAGACGTTGAAATGCGCTGCCGCCAGGCGCTGCTTCCGCTCCTCGAGCGAAGGGAACGACAGGAGCCTGACGGTCTTGATCTTGTGCGGCTCGTGCGGCACCATGGATCCTCCGAACATCGGGACGTACCACTCCAATCGGGCAATCTCCGGCCGTCGACTCGCTGCGCCAGGCGCCTCGGGGCATGGGCCCCGCGGGTCCGGCAGGCCGCTGAGGAAGATGGCCGGCCGGGGCCAACGAAATGGTGAAGCCAGTATGAAGCGGTATTCCAGGATATGAGGCCTCGAATATTCCTGGCGCCCGGGCCCGTCCCGCCCGTGGTGCGTGCTGCAGCGCGCTTGCGAATTCACGGCGCTCCGGACAGGTTTTGGCCGGGCCCGAGTGGCGGAATGGCAGACGCAGTGGACTCAAAATCCACCGGGGGCAACCCCGTGCGAGTTCGACTCTCGCCTCGGGCATTGGCAGTCTTTCCTGCGCCTGGTCGAGGCTTGTGATTTCGGTCTGCATTCCCGTCCCGAAACCCGTGAGGCCGGCTCACCCATGCTCCTTCCCGACGAGTTCCTGAAACTCCTGATCGCGCTCCTGGTTGGCGGGTTGATCGGGGCCGAGCGCGAGTTCCGCGACAAGTCGGCCGGCTTCCGCACCATCATCTTCATCTGCCTCGGCGCCACCTTCTTCACCATCTTCTCGGCGCGGCTCGGAGGCCCCGAGGATCCGGTGCGGATCGCCGCCAGTATCGTGACCGGTATCGGCTTCCTCGGTGCGGGGGCCATCCTCCAAACGGGAGACAAGGTCAAAGGCCTTACCACGGCAGCCACCATTTGGCTCGTCGCGGCACTCGGGATGGGGATCGGGGGCGGGCAGTATGCAGCGGTGGCCATCGGCACAGGCGCCACCCTGGTGGTCCTCTGGGCCTTTCCGTGGATCGAGATCTGGATCGACCGGGCGCACGAAACCCACACCTACGAGGTGATCTGCCCGGTCAGATTCGAGAAGTTCGAAGAAATCGAGCGGCTGTTCCGTCAACACGGGCTCAAGTTTCGGAGTCAAAAGCAATTCCGGTCGGGGGAGACTATGACCTGCGTGTGGGAGGCGGCCGGACGGCGACGCGGCCACCAGGCGGTGATGGCCACCCTATTCGCGGATCCAGAGGTCGTGGAGTTCCAGTTTTGAAACTCAGCCTGTAGGTCCATGCGTGAAAAAACATGAGATGAGTCTCATAAAGTCATATGTGATGGGACATTACTGATCTACCATGAGAAACAACTGGAGTATCTTGCTGATCGGCACGGCCGTGGGACTCTTGGTCGTCGGCTGCGGCGGGAGCACGGCGGGGGTGGCGCCAGCGGGTGCGCCCGAGCCCGAGCGGGTGAGGGCCGCCGCCCAGGACTCCCTGCGCCTCGAGGCCGTGTGGAGCGCCGGAGTGCCGGTTCCGGAGGGCAGCGCCATCCGCTACTGGGTCACCTGGAACCGGAATGGGGAGGAGGTCGGGTCGGACACCACGACGGGGCTCAGTCGAGGAGTCGCTATCCGACGCATGGGAAACGGCATTCCCGACACCGTTCTGGTGACCCTGTGGACCCTGAACCACGGAGTGCCGTCCGAGCGGGCCAGCTGGAAGGAGCGAATCTACCGGCCCGGGTCGGCCACCAGCGACACCATCGATCTCGGCCCGGCACCGCCACCCGAGACCAACATTCCCCGAGCCAGCGCCCAGGTGGGGGTCCCTGACTCGGCGGAGCCTGCGGCCGAGCCTGCCTCTGCCCGAGACCCCGTGCCTCCTCCCGCCCAACGGGCACCGAAGCCCGTGGCTCCAGCGCCTCAGCCGGTCGCTGCTCCCGCTGCCGCCCCCGCCCCCTCGCGAGCCATCCAGCGCGTGGTTGTCCGGGTGATGAACCCTCCGCCGTCGTGGGCTGCCAGAGGCTGGGATCGGGACTGCCCCGCTGGCATCCGGCCGCAGGGGCCGCTCGGCCTGGTGGTCCTGCCTGAAACGCCGGAGCGCTGCAAGCCGTATGTGGCCTCATACGGAACCACGCCGGAGTAGCCGTCCTGGAGCATCACTCCTCGGGGAAAGCGGGTCGACGGAGCGCACGATCTTGGCCGCCACACCGATTTCCGACTAATCTCTGGCGCCAGCGGCAATATTGTAGATATTGGTGGTGGGAGCGTGGTCTCGATGGCGAGACCGAAGCCCCCCGACCTCGGTGAGTTTGCGCTCGCGAGGTCGTTTCGCAGTGGTTTCACTGGTTCTTCATTCTTGAAGGGCGAGCTTTGCTCGCTGGGTGCCATCGGATTTCCTGGAAAGGAGTGGGACTATGCTACGACGTTCCTTGTTGGTTGTGGTCGCGGTTCTGTTCGCAGCAAGCCTGGCCGTACCTCAGGCCTCGGCCCAAGGTATCAAGCTCGGGGTCAAAGGCGGGGTGAACCTCGCCAAGTTGGGTGGGAGTGATGCTGGCAGTACTGAGAGCAAGGCCGGCTTCGTAGCTGGCGGGTTCGTGGAGTTCATGCTTGGCAACATGTTCGCGATCCAGCCGGAAGTCCTCTACTCCCAGAAGGGAGCCAAGGAGAGCATTGGAGGCGACGAGGTCAAGCTGAAGGTAGACTACGTCGAGGTGCCGCTGCTGCTCAAGCTGAACATCCCGATCGAGGGCAGCAAGGTTCACCCGAGCGTCTATGCCGGTCCGGCCGTGGCTTTCAAAGCGAGCTGCAAATTGGCGGCGGACATCGGCGGTGTTTCAGCCAGCGAGAGTTGTGACGATGCGGGTCTCGAGATCAAGAGCACCGATTTCGGCCTGGCGTTCGGCGGGGGGGTCAGTTTCGATGTCGGTGGGGCGGAGGTTGGAGTGGACGTCCGCTACACGCTCGGGCTGTCGAGCATCGACGATTTCTCCGATCCCGACGATATCAAGAACCAAGTCATCTCGATCATGGGCACGGTTGGGTTCTCGAGCAACCGATAGCGGGAACTCGGCAACCTGGAGCAGGTGCGGGCCGGCGATGAGCCGGCCCGCCTTGCTTCTATGAGATCGCACCGAGGTCTCGTCGCTCGGTGCCTACCGTTTCGCACAATCTTCACGACTCCTTCACTCTCAGTTCTTCAGCTTTCAATGTTGGTAATTGGGGAGACGTGCCGGACGAACGTGAAAGGAGTTGGACGATGCTACGACGATCTTTGTGGGCTGTCCTCGTGGCTCTGTTTGCGGCGAGCCTGGCCGTGCCTCAGGCCTCGGCCCAAGGCATCAAGCTCGGGGTGAAGGGCGGGGTGAACATTGCCGACATCGGCGGGAAGGACGCCGATAGCCTCGGCAGCACCAAGACCAAACTCGGGTTCGTGGCCGGCGTGTTCGCGGAGTTCATGATCGGCGACATGTTCGCGATCCAGCCCGAGGTCCTCTATTCGCAGAAGGGCATAAAGGAAGACGTTGCAACAGGCCCAGCAGCCAAGTTCAAGCTCGATTACGTCGAAGTGCCGGTGCTGTTCAAGGTCAACATCCCGATCGAGGGCAGTAAGGTGCGTCCGAGCGTCTACGCCGGCCCGGCCGTGGCGTTCAAGGCCAGCTGTAAGGTGTCGGGAAGTTCGGGTGGGGTCGATGCCAACGTGAATTGCGATGATCCATCGATCGATGTTCCAGTCAAGAGCATGGACTATGGTGTCGCGTTCGGTGGAGGGATCGCGTTCGACGTCGGTGGAGCCGAAGTCGGGGTCGACGTGCGCTACACGCTCGGGCTCTCGAAGGTTTCTGACGATCCCGATCCGTTCGACATCAAGAACCGCGTCATCTCGATCACGGGCACGGTGGGTTTCTCGCCCAACAAGTAAGCGGACACAGGAGGGCCATGATCGCGCGGGCCGGGCTCGACCCGGCCCGCGCTGCTACTGGGACTGATGCTAGGGGAGTGGTCTCTCCGTTGGCCATTTCCGCACAATCTTCATCACCACTTCACCTTCAATCCATGAGTTTTGGGCGCTGGAGCGGGGTTGAGGACCAACTGAGAAAGGAGTCGGACCATGCTACGACGTTCCCTGTTGGCTGTGGTCGCGGTCCTGTTCGCCGCCAGCCTGGCCGTGTCTCAGGCCTCGGCGCAGGGCATCAAGCTCGGAGTCAAGGGCGGAGCAAACCTTGCCAACATTGGCGGGGGTGACATCGACGAGTTCGAGACCGACCTCGGTGCCTCCACCGAGAGCAAGGCCGGTCTTGTCGCAGGCGTGTTCGCCGAATTCATGATCGGCAACGTGTTTGCAGTCCAGCCGGAGGTGCTCTACTCCCAAAAGGGCTTCAAGGCGAGTGAGATGGGCGGCGAGGTCAAGTTGAAAGGCGACTACATCGAAATCCCGGTGCTGCTCAAGATCAACATCCCGATCGAGGGCAGCAAAGTTCATCCGCATGTCTATGCGGGCCCGGCCGTGGCCTTCAAGGCAAGCTGCAAGATCGAGGCGAGCATCGCCGGCGGCACTTCAGCCAGCGTGGATTGTGAAGATGCAGGTCTCCTGATCAAGAGCACCGACTTCGGTGTGGCGTTCGGCGGTGGGGTCAGTGTTGATGTCGGAGGGGCCGAGGTCGGCGTCGATGTGCGTTACACGTTAGGGCTCACGTCCGTCGATGACGAGCCTGATCCGTACAGCATCAAGAACAAGGTCATTTCGATCATGGGGACAGTAGGTTTTTCTCGTTAGGCTAATTCAGGGTACCGAACGCAGCGCGGGCCGGCGATCGCCGGCCCGCGCTGCTTGTTGGGCCGCTGCCGGACTTGCCTGGGCTACGGTCCCTGCTGCAGCACCGCCATCCCTTGCTCGAACACGATGTCGACCGGAATCCCCGCAGTCGCCAGGCGATCCAGGTCGGCCTGGAGCTCGGGCCCGATGGTGCCGTACTTCTCCATGTAGTCCTGGACCCCGTAGTAGTCGCCGTCGCCCTGATAGGTCAGGATCTTGGCCGACAGCGCGTTCATGGCCTCACGCATCTTGGCGAAGTCCACCCGGTAGGTGCCTGTGGCCGGATCGCGGCTGAAGGCACCCATCTCCTTGAAGAAGTTGAACCGGGCCACGTTGGCCCGGCCGTGGGCGCTCGAGGCGCCAAATCGGATCGAGCGGAAGATGCTGGCCATGAAGGTGACCATGTTGTCGTTCAGGTCCTCGTTCGCCAGCTCGTTCATCTCGTGGAGCTTGGTCACCATGTAGAGACCCAGCACGTCGGCCTTGCCCTCTTCGAGGGCGCGAGGCCTGCTCCTTGAGCGCCTGGCGCACGGTGCCCCGGCCGTCGAGCGTGTTCTTGATGCCCAGGCCGTGGGCCACCTCGTGGAACATGACGTTGCCGAAGAAGGCGTCGAAGGTGACGTGCTGCCGCTGGTCCTCGGCGATGAGCATGCCGGCGATCGGCACCAGAATGCGGTCGAACTTGGCCTGCATGGCGTTCTTGAGCTGGAGGCGCCGAGTCCCCTTCGCCAGCTGCACCTCCTCGTCGTTGGGCAGGTTGATCGCGATGGTCTTGGATCCGGCATTGGCCTGTCCCGCGTAGTAGACCACGTCGTACGCGTTGAGATCGGCATCCGTGCCCGGCGTCTCGCGGCGGTACTCGGCCGGGACCGGCAACCCGCGCTGAAGGGCCGGCAGCAACGCGGCATAGCGTGACAACCGGCGGCTCCATTCCTTGTCCTTGACGAGGACGACGCCTTCGTGCGCCGCCTTGTAGCCGTAGAGCTGGTCTTCGTAGGTCTCGATCGGCCCCACCACGATGTCGATGCCGTTGTCCTTCATGTCCATCCAGGCCAAGTCGCTCGGCTGATAGTCGTCACTCAGCAAGGCGTCGGCGCGGAGGTTCAGGTACTGCTTGAGCCCGGGGTCATCGGCCAGCTCCGCCGCCGCGCGGAGGTTCTGGGCCGCCCGGCCGTGCTCTGCGGCATAGGCCTCGGAGTAGGGCACGGTGGTCAGGGCCCCGTTCTGGTCGCGCCGCACCAAGGTGTAGAGGCTCCTGAGCGCGGCCACCCGTTCGGGTCGGGCGTCGAGCGCGGCCTCGAACTCGCCCTTGGACATGTCCGCCGGGTAGAAATTGGCGCCGGCCGGCTTGGGGCCGACGCCCGGAAGGAAGGGGGCGTCGCCGTCCACCCGGTCCCAGGGGCCGTAGTTGATCTCGGCGAAGCGCCGGAGCTTGGGGTCAGCGATCGACGCGAGCAGGCTGTCCTTGTTGCCGTACGCTTGCTTCCAGTAGACGCGGTTCATTTCGCGCGCCGCCTCGATCAAGAGTGGCAGCATCTGCCGCTCATGCTCGGACAGTTGGCTCATGTCGGTCGTGAGTCGCACGGAGGTGTACTTGTCCGTGAGTGCCGCAGGCTCGGCGCTCCCACCGGCAGGAGTAGCCCGGTCGGCACGGCACGCCACGGTGAAGAGAGCGGTCAGTCCGAGGGTGAGGTATACCGGCATCCGACGCATGCTCGACTCCGAGAATTGGTAGGGTAGCCTGGAAGATAGGGCGCGATGGACGCAGACGGGAGCCACCGCCTCGCGGCCCTGTTGGTTTCGCCCGGGCTCTGGCTCACGCGGGATGGAAAAACGCGGGGCGGCTCAACGGCCCCCCCGCGTTCCACCCCAACCGACGAAGGAGTTGCCTACTTCTTGAACGCCGCCGCGGCGAGATCCGGCCGCATCATGCCGTCGCGTGTCTCGACCCGGCGGGTGAGCTTGAACGCCTTCTCGAAGAGCGCATTGTCGGCGTCGCCGAGCGTCGCATCATTTCGGGCACCGGTCGCGTAATAATCCGCCGGGTCCATGCCGCTGTTCGCCACGATGTAGAGGGGAAGTTCCGGGCCGGTGATGGCCTGGTACACCCGCCAGCCGGTGTCCATGTTGTTGGCCTTGTACATCGCCGCGAACTCCCGCGCTACGGCCTCGAGCTCCTGCGCCTTGCCCGGCAGCGGGTACCAGTAGGTCCAGTGGCGGAAGGTGCCCTCCGATTCCGCCTTGCTCGGATTGGCCGGGACGTAGGACATGTCCGGCCTGAATGCCACCATCGAGGAGCCGGAGTGATCGACCAGCGCATCGGACTTGGCGAAGATCGCCGGTCCACCCGCCGCGGCCATTGCGGTCTCCCAGTCTTGGTTGATGCGGTCCATGTCGCCCATGCTCTGCATGGGGAAGGCGTACAGGTACCAGTTTCCGGAGCCTGAAGCGGCGATCCAGTCGAGCTTGGCGCCTGCCGGGCTAGCCAGGACCTTACCGAGCCCCTCCTTCAGCGCCGCTTCATAGGCCGCCGTGTTGGCGGGAGCCACATAGTCGTTGTAGACGAACAACATGGGGGGCGTCGTCGGCTGCTCTTGGGCCATTGCTGTGGCCGGCTGTGCCAGGGCGAGGCCGAAGGCCGCGCCGAGCAATACGGCTGTTTTCATTGCTATCCTCCAAAACCAGGTAGAGAAGAGATCGAGTCGTCCGCTTTCATGCCGCCCGTCCGTCCGAATGAGCGGTGCCGCCGCGATGCGCTATGCCGCCCGGCAATGGCGGTGCCGCCGCGAATATATCCCCGGGACGTGGGTTGGGAAGGAGGCGCGGGGCCGGATCACGTCAGGGCGCGAGTAGCTCGGCGAGGCGGGCCGCGTGCAGCGGGTTTACACCCTCGTCGTGCTTGAGAAAGACGTAGGCCTCCTTCCAGGATTGTCCCGCGATGCGATCGGCCCACTCCTGGAGCCGGCCATCATCGTATGCGCTGCGACGCAATCGGAAGTACCCCCAGTCGGTGGTGCCGACGAGCGGCGTTGCGCCCTCATCGGTGTCCGCAACACAGAGGGCCACGCCGCGAGCGCGGAGCGTGGAATAGACCTCGTCATCGAACCAACTCTCGTGCCGAAACTCGAATGCCGCGGGCCAGCCCTCAGGAAGAAGGGCCAGGAAGCCCTCCAGCCGGGGCAGGTCCTTCTTCATGTTGGGCGGCAGCTGAAAAAAAGTCGGGCCGCGCTTCGCCCCAAGCGCGGACGATACCTGGAGCAGGTAGGACAACTCGTCTCCGGCGTCCTTCAGCCTCTTGAAATGGGTGATTCGCCGGGATGCCTTGAGGACGAACGTGAACGCGTCCGGAACCTGTTCAGCCCAGGAGGCTACGACACTCTCCTTGGGCAGCCGGTAGAACGTGTTGTTGATCTCGACGGTCGAGAACCGGCCGGCATAGTAGCCCAGCATGTCCGCGGCCTTGAGATCCGCGGGGTAGAGCGTGCCCTTCCATTCATTGTACGCGTACCCGCTCATGCCGACCAATGCGCGCATGCGGCCCCTTCCGACGACGGTGCCCGAAACCTCGCAGCCGGGACCGGAGAGTCGCAACCCCGACAGGGATGGTGCAAGCAGCTGCAGTGCGACAGGCTGCTGCAGGTATCGGCAGACTTGGGGCTTCCAGGATACGACATTGTAGCGTCGTTGCTACGATCCAGGGTGCACGGGTGAAGTAGGGGCGTGGGCTCCCCTCAGAAAGCGCGGTGGGCAATGGAAACGCATCGGATCCTAACATATTATCTTTGCGTGAGTTAACAGCTCATGTCCTACCGCCTGCCTGAGCGGATCGACGGGACCAGGACCGGGAACTTCGAGGCATGCGGATTGCCCATGAAGCAGTCCGAGAGCGGGTGTGGTGTTCAGGATTTGTAACCCGTTGGACGACGTCCGTAGTCCGCTCGGGAATTCAATGCCTTGCCACTCGATGGCAGGAGGCTTCATGCAGCGCCAGTATGAACGGCCAGCGCTTCAGCGCTTTGGGACATTCCGCGATCTTACCCGCGCCTGGGTCCTTCTCCCAGGCCTGACCGAATACTGCGAGGCTCATCCACGGGCAGAGGAGTGCCGGACGAGCTGACCACATCGGTGGGCAGGGGACTTGATGCGGGGCGGGACGGGCATAACATGCTCGTCCCGCTCCGCTGTTTAACATCCGCTGTCCGACACCGCTGGCCGAACCGGCCTTCGATTGCGTCGTCTACTGGCAGAGCCCGCCCTTATTCTCCATTGAACGCGGCATAAGGGGCCCTCTCGGCGCGACTTCCCTTTGCTCCGGCCCCCATTAGGTTCAAGCCTGCCATCCCGATCCCGCCGCGCGCCACCATAGCCTGAATTCCTCTGGATGCGTTATGGCCTTCGACACTGCCGTTCTCCCCGTCCCGCCTCACCGCCATGCGACCCCTCTCCTGGCCGTCCTCGTGCTCAAGGGGAAGATGCCCGCGAGCCTCCAGCAACTGGACGGCACCCTTGGCGGCGCGCTCGGACGGGTGTACGCGTCCGGTGACTTCGTTGGCAAGACGGGCGAGACAGCGCTGCTCCATCCCGCCGGACTCGCCGATCGGGTGCTTCTGGTTGGGGTGGGGGAGGCGAAGGAGATTGTGCCGACCCACGTCCGGGAAGCAAGCGCGACTGCGGCACGCCGCGCTCGGGCGATTGGTGCTCGGACGGCCGCGCTCTATCTGACCGCTGAGGCGCTCGACCTGGTTGCGGCCAAGGCCGCCGGGCAGGCGATGGCCGAAGGCGCGGCGTTTGGGGCCTGGGACTTCATCGAGCTCCGCCGAAAAGAGGACGACGAGCGGCCACTGCTCGAGCGGATGGAAATCCTGGCTCCCCGGAAGACCAAGACCGTTGAGGCTGGGCAGCTGGTCGGTGCGGCCATCGGTGCCGGCCAATCGTTCGCGCGCGACCTTCAAATGCAGCCGGGCAATATCTGCACGCCCGCCTACTTGGCCCGGTCCGCTAAGGACCTGGGGACCCGGCACAAGTTCGGGGTGACGGTGCTCGACCGACGGGCCATCGTGAAAGAAGGACTGACCGCCCTCATGGCGGTCGCGCAAGGAAGCGCCGAGGACCCGCGGTTCATCGTGCTGGAGTACCGCCGTGGCGGTGCACGGAAGCCGGTGGTGCTCGTGGGCAAGGGCGTCACGTTCGACACCGGCGGCATCTCGATCAAGCCGGCGGCGAGCATGGAGGAGATGAAGTTCGACATGTCGGGGGCAGCGGCCGTCCTCGGGGTGTTCGAGATGCTGGGCCGGCTCAAACCGAAGCTGAACGTGGTGGGCCTGATCCCCGCCACGGAGAACATGCCATCCGGCACCGCGATCAAGCCGGGGGATGTGGTGCGGGCGCATCTTGGAAAGACCATCGAGATCGTCAACACCGACGCCGAAGGGCGCTTGATTCTGTGCGATGCGCTGTCCTACGCCCGCCGATACAAGCCCGCCTGCGCCGTGGACATCGCCACGCTAACCGGTGCCGTGGTGATCGCGTTGGGCGATGCCGCGATGGCGGTGATGGGCAACGACGAATCTCTCGTTGAGGCCCTGCGAGCGTCGGGCGAACGCTCGGGGGAACGGGCATGGCCGCTGCCGATGTGGGACGAGTACCGCGAACTGATCAAGTCTCAGATTGCCGACGTGAAGAACTCGGGTGGGCGTCTGGCCGGCTCCATCAGCGCCGGGTGGTTCCTCCGCGAATTCGTCGAGGGGTTCCCCTGGGCCCATCTCGACATTGCGGGCACCGCCTATTCCGATCGCGAGAAGCCGACGCGGGTCAAGGGGCCCACCGGGAGTGGAGTTCGACTCCTGAGCGACTTCGTTCTGTCACGTAAGTCCTAAAGGCGCGGCGAGACTGCCGTGCGTGTTGCGCACCACCTGGCCGCTTTGATCGCGTTCGGCGCCATCGCGTCCGGCCTGTCCGCTCAGATCCCCGATAGCCTGCCACGGGATTCGGTCCCGCAGGACACGGTCGACCAGACCGCGCGGTTCCTCGAAGCGCGGGCCCTCGAGGCCGAGGGCGTCGGTGTCTTTCCGCTCATCGGGTCCGAGGGCGTGGGTGCGCCGGGAAGCCGCATCGTGTTCACCAGAGACTCGATCGATTGGGCCAATGCCCAAACCCTCGGCGACCTGTTGGCTCAAGTGCCGGGGGTGTTTCTGTGGCGGGGCGGGTGGATTGGACGGCCGGAACTGCCGAACTACCAGGGGCGTGGGGCCGCCTCCGTCGAGTACTTTCTCGATGGTCTCCCGTTCCTTCCCGTCGGCCCGGACAGCCTCACTGTGGATCCCGTCCTGATTTCGCTCAGCCTGCTCGAACGGATCGAGGTGGAACAGTGGCCCGGGCTGCTCCGCGTGCGGCTCTTTACCCGACGGCACAATCGTGTGGCCGCGCGTTCCCGGATCGGCATCGCGACGGGTGACGACGACGTGGCGCGCTACGACGGTGCGCTCGAGCGGCGCTTCAAGTCCGGGCTCGGGTTTTCGCTCGGCGCCGATTTCCTGAGCGCGCCTACCGCCAGCGGTGTCGCGAGCGACCACGAGCAGACCCAATACTGGATACAGGTCGGCTACCTCCCGTCCCCGCGCTTCGGCGTCCAGGCTCAGTTGTTGCGGACCGAGCCCAAGCGGGACCCGTTTCTCGGAATAAGCCAGACCGACACCATCGGGTCGGGTCTCGAGGGAAAGCGAAGCGACTACCAAGTGCGGCTCTTCGGCCGGCGCGGACCCGACAACCGGCCGCTCCGCATCGATGTGCTCTACGGCCGCACCACGTGGGACGGGAGCGGCGTGACACAGGCGGTGGATCGGTATGGCGCCACGGTCGCCTACCGTGCTCCGACCCTTTCGCTGGGTGTGTCGGCGTTCGGCGCGTCGCGGTGGACCACGCTCGAATTGGGCACGGAGGCCGGGTGGTCGCCGGTAGAGGGGCTGTCGTTCCACGCGGAAGGGCATTACGGGCGCCACGACGCCGATCGGTCGAGCACCTGGGTCGGCCTCGGCGCCGGGCTCCGTCTGCCACTCGGTGTGATCCTGTCCGGTTCGGCTCGGATCGGCTCGGTGGTGGCGACGCCGGCCCTGGACGCCGATTCCGCCCAAGACCTGCGGGATGTACGCGTTTCGGCCGGCTGGCACGGCAAGCGGCTGGGCCTGGAAGTAGGGTTGAGCCGGACCGCCGCATTCCAGCCGAGGGCGTTCCAGCCGTTTCTCGCGGTGGCCTCCCTCGCGGCAGTGCCCGAGACCGAGTGGCTCACGGCGGCCGTCCGAGTGGCGCCGCTCTCGTGGCTCACGCTCGCCGGGTGGTACAGCGATCCCATGGGGAGCTCGGTGCCGGACGGCCAGCCACCGGAGCACATGGTCGGAAAAGCGACGATACGGTCGGGCTTTCTGCGGAAATTTCCGAGTGGAACTTTCGACCTCAAATTGGAACTCACGGTGGAACGATGGGGCACCGGGGTCCTGGGCCGCGATGGGGCAGGGGCCGCGCTCGTGCATCCCGGCGCAACCCTCCTCCGAGGCCTGGCGCAAATCCAACTCGGCCGGCTCCACATCTTCTATGATCGCTACAACTTCCAAGGCACCAACGCCGCCTACGTGCCCGGGTTCACGGTGCCCACGTTCAACACCACGTGGGGAGTACGCTGGGAATTCCTGAACTGAGTCCGGGCGGCCGGGATGGCGGGGCCCGAGCGAGGCGACCACGTGGATGTGGCGGGGCTACCGCTGATGCCGTTACGAGCCTATTTTACAAGGCTTTACCCGAGCCTGGAGGCCGGCGCGTGGCCCACAGCATGACGGGATTCGGAGCGGGTGAGGGGATGGTTGCGGGAGGACGGTTGCGGGTCGAGATCCGCACGGTCAATCACCGTTTCTTCAACATCGCCCTCAAGCTGCCTGCCAACTTGGCCGTCCTCGAGCCCGACCTGCGCGAGCAGTTGCGCCGCGACTTCGAGCGGGGCCACATCGCGGTGACCGGGCGGTGGGCGGTGCACCCCCAGGAGGGGGACTCCTCGCTCTATTTGAATCTGGAGCGTGCCCGAGCGGTTGTAGCCCATTTGCGCGAACTCCAGACCGCGCTCGGGATCGGCGGCGAAATCGATGTCGGCCTGGTTGCGCGGCAACCTGACGTGCTCGGCTCGGTGGCGACCGAACTGACGGTTGCCTGGAGCGACGTCGAGGCCATCGTGCTCGAAGCCGTCGCCGAGTGCAAGGCGATGCGCCGGCGCGAAGGGGCAGTGCTGGTTGCCGAAATGCGCCACCGGCTCGATCGGCTGGAAAGTTTTGCCGCGGCAGTGGCGGCCAGGGCCCCGGAGCGGCTCACGCGGGAGCGCGACCGGCTCCGACAAGCGGTGGCCGACCTCTTGGACGGGCGGCAGATCGACGAGAGCCGGTTGGCACTGGAAGTCGCTCTGATCGCCGACAAGGTCGACCTGACCGAAGAACTCGTCCGGCTGCGCGCCCACGTCGCTGCGGCCCGGGACTCTCTCGATACGGACGGGGCGGTCGGAAAGCGGCTGGGTTTTCTGGCGCAGGAAATGGGGCGCGAGATCAACACGCTCGGGTCGAAGGCCAACGACGCGGAGATTGCGGCGCAGGTCATAGACATGAAGGGTGATCTCGAGAAACTCCGCGAGCAGCTCGAGAACATCGAGTGACGGGTCTTCTCCTCGTGCTCTCGTCACCGTCGGGTGGTGGCAAGACGACAATCGCGCGGCGGCTGATCGAGCGGCGGACCGACATGGCGTTTTCGGTCTCCGCCACGACCAGGCCGATGCGGCCGGGCGAGCGGGACGGAGTCGACTACCATTTCCTGGCTCCCGAGGAGTTCCGGCGCCGGGAGGCGGCAGGAGAGTTCCTGGAGACGGCGTCGTACGAGGGCCACCGATACGGCACACTCACGCGTGAGATCCGTGCCATCGTGGAGGCCGGTCGTCACGCGGTGCTCGATATCGAGGTGGAGGGTGGCCGGCAAGTACGCCGGCAACGGCCCGATGCGGTCCTGGTCTTCATTCTGCCGCCCGCGGTCGAAGTGTTGACGGCGCGGCTCGAGGCCCGGAAGACGGACGATCTCGGTGTCGTCGCCGGTCGGCTGCTTGCAGCGGCAGAGGAGGTACAAGCTGCTCGGGAGTATGACTACCTGGTGGTCAACGACGACTTGGGGCATGCAGTCCATCAGGTCGAGGCTATAGTGGAAGCCGAGGCGAGGCGGGTCGAGCGACACGCCGGGCTCTCGGACATGATCGACTCATTCCGTCGTGATGTCCTGGCAGCGGCGGCCGGTTTTCGGGAACGCGCACGAGCGAAGGAGCACAATCGATGAAGATCTACACCCCGCACGACGCAGCCGCTGCCGCTGACGGCAACAAATACCTCGGTGTTCTCGTCGCGTCGCGGTTTGCGCGATACCTGAACGAGTTCCCCCGGGACCGTCTCGCCGATCGAGACGAGAAGCTCACGACGACGGCGCTCGACGCGCTGGCTCGGCAGGAGCTGTCCTACAAGCTGGTCCGCCGCCGCCGTTCCGAGGCGTAATCGTGCTGGCGGGACGCCGCGTCCTCCTCGGTCTTTCGGGTGGGATTGCCAGCTACAAGAGCTGCTATCTCGCCCGGGCTCTGACGGAACGCGGCGCGTTGGTTACCACCGTCATGACACGCGGGGCCGCCGAGTTCATCGGCCCCGCCACCTTTGAGGCCCTCACGCACCAGCCGGTGCTTCGCTCGGTCTGGGAACCAGGCCATGCGCTCGATCACGTGCGATTGGCGCAGGAGTCCGATCTCATCGTCGTCGCCCCGGCCACCGCGCATGTGATAGCCCGCGCGGCCCAAGGGTTGGCCGATGACTTGCTGACGACCATCCTGGTCGCAGCCACCGTCCCCATTCTCATGGCGCCCGCGATGAACGACGCCATGTTTGCCCACCCCGCGACCCAGGCGAATCTCGCGACGCTCGAGTCACGCGGCGTGCGGTTCGTCGGGCCCGATGCCGGGGCCTTGGCGGAAGGACCCTCCAGCCTGCCGGGCCGGATGAGCGAACCCGAGGTGATCCTGGCCCACGTGCTTCGGTTGGTGGCCGGGAGCGGCCCGCTCAGCGGTCGGCGAGTGTTAGTTACCGCCGGCCCCACGCGGGAAGCGATCGACCCCATTCGGTTCGTGAGCAACCGGTCGAGCGGTCGGATGGGGCATCGTCTGGCGGAGGTGGCATGGGAGCGCGGCGCCGATGTCACGTTGATCACCGGGCCGACCGCACTGCCGGCCCCGGTCGGTGCCCGCGTGGTGCGGATCGAGACCACGGATGAACTCGAAGAGGCGGTTCGCCGCGAGTTACCCCAGGCCGACGTGCTCATCATGGCTGCCGCGCCCTCGGATTATCGCCCAACCTCGGCGAGCGATACCAAGCGACCACGCAGCACGGGCGATTGGTCGCTTCAGCTCGAACCGACGGCCGATATCCTGGGCGCGACCCGCGCCGTGCGCAAGACGGGAAGCATCATCGTTGGGTTCGCGCTGGAAACCGGGGACGCCGTGGCCAAGGGACGCACCAAGCTCGAGCAGAAGGGGCTCGACCTGATCGTGATCAACGACGCCCTGGAGCCTGGTGCGGGTTTCGATGTCGACACCAACCGCGTGACGATCGTGTCCAAGACCCACGACGAGTGGGACCTTCCGCTGCAATCGAAACGCGACGTTGCGGTGGGCATCCTCCAGCGAGTGGAGCGGTATCTTGTCCCTTAGACGCCGATACCTCGCGCAGCAGGCGGAACTCGGCGGCCCCGAAGTGATTCTGCCCACCCGGCAGCTGGAAATGTCCGCTGAGACGGCCGGGCCCGCTCCCCGATCGGCGGACGAGCCGGCTTGGAAGCGCGATGCGCCGCCGATTCCGGGCCCCGGCCTCACCGTGGACCTGCCCGAGCCATCCTTGATCGAAACAGCGGAGACCTACCCGTCGCTCGACGCACTCGCGGAGGCGGTGCGGGGTTGCACCCGCTGCCCGCTCTGTGAGAGCCGCACCCATGGCGTCCCGGGAGAGGGTCATGCAGCCGCGCGGCTCATGCTGATCGGGGAAGGGCCCGGTGCGCGCGAGGATGCCACCGGGCGCCCGTTTGTGGGGCCGGCGGGGAAGCTCCTGGACGAGATACTTGCGGCAATCGATATCTCGCGGCAGAGTGTATTCATAGCGAATATCGTCAAGTGCCGGCCTCCGCAGAACCGGAAGCCTTTGCCGGATGAAGCCGCGGCCTGCCTCCCGTACCTTCACCGCCAGATCACGCTGATCGCACCAAAGGTCATCGTCGCGCTTGGCGGGACGGCCGCGGAGGGTTTGCTTGGCGTTCGAAAGAGTCTTGGAGACTTGCGCGGAGCGGTCCATGCGTTTGGCGGCATCCCGCTGATCGTCACGTACCATCCGGCGGCCTTGCTCCGCAACCCGAACTGGAAGAAGCCCACCTGGGATGACGTCCGTATCGCCCGGCAACTTCTCGACCGCTGATCCCTACGTCGGCCGCTCGGCGCCATGGAGCGCGGAGGCCGAGCAGGCGGTGCTCGCCGCCATGCTCCTCGACCAGGACGCGGCCCTGCGCGCAGCGGAACTGCTCGACGACACCATGTTCTACCGGGAGGCCCATCGACGGCTCTTCCGCACCATGCTGGCGCTCACCGAGCGCCGGGTCGTCATCGACCATGTGACCCTCAATGATGAACTGCTTCGCCGTGGCGAATTGGAAGCGGCAGGCGGCGTGGATTATCTGGCTGAACTGGTCGATGCCGTGCCGACCACGGCCAACCTCGAATACCACGCGAAGATCGTCCGCGACAAGGCCATCCTTCGCCGGTTGATCGAGACCGCCACGTCGGTCATCTCCGAGGCATATGAAGGCCGCAGCACTGCCGGCGATCTGCTGGACACCGCCGAATCGCGCATCTTTCAAATCTCCCAGGAGCGCGGGGACGAAGGGTTCATGCGCATCAAGGAGATGCTGTGGCCCACCATGGAGCGCATCGAATCGCTCCAGCGCAGTGGCAAAAGTATTACCGGCGTCGCGAGCGGGTTCGCAGATTTGGATGAAATGACATCCGGCTTTCAAAGAGCCGAACTGGTCATCGTCGCGGCCCGGCCCTCGATGGGAAAGACGGCGTTGTGCCTGAACCTTGCCACGCACGCCTCGGTCGAGACCGACTGCGGCGTGGCCATCTTCTCGCTCGAGATGTCCAAGGAGGCCTTGGTGCAGCGGATGCTGTGCGCTGAGGCAATGGTGGATAGCCAGCGCGTCCGTCAGGGTCGATTGCGCGACGAAGACTTCACGCGGTTGGCCCGGGCGGCCGGCGTCCTGCAAAACTGCAAGCTATGGATCGACGACACCCCGGCGCTCAATCTGTTGGAGATGCGGTCCAAAGCTCGGCGGCTCAAGGTGGAGCACGATATCAGTCTGGTCATCGTCGATTACCTCCAGCTCATGCGTGGCCCCGACCGCGCGGAGAACCGGGTCCAGGAAATCTCCGAAATCTCACGGTCGCTCAAGAGCCTGGCCAAGGAATTGGACATTCCCGTTGTCGCACTGTCGCAATTGTCGCGGGCGTCGGAACAGCGTGGTGGCGATCGCCGGCCGATCCTGTCCGATTTGAGGGACTCCGGCGCCATCGAACAAGACGCCGATATCGTGATCTTCATTCACCGACCCGAGATGTACGAGGGGCCGGTCGACAAAGACGGCAACAGTCTCGAGGGCAAGGCGGAAATCATCGTCGGCAAGCACCGCAACGGGCCCACAGGCAAGGTCGAGTTGTTCTTCCATAAATCCTTCACCCGTTTCGAAAGCTTCACGGATCGGCCCGAGCCGTCCGGCAATGGCGCGTAAGGTCCGGTCGGTCTACTGCTGCGCCGAGTGTGGCCATCAGCACCCCAAATGGGTTGGGCGCTGTGACGGCTGCGGCGCGTGGAACTCCGTTACCGAGGAACCGGTTGCCGAGCCCGCGGGACCCCGCGGAATACGTTCTCGCACCGACCTGGTACACCCCGCCGCACCCCACCGTCTGATCGACCTGGCAACGCCGCGCCTCTCCCGCTGGAAGACCGGCCTCGACGAGTTCGATTTCGTTCTGGGTGGCGGTATCGTGCCCGGATCGCTCACGCTCATCGGCGGAGAGCCGGGCATCGGGAAGTCGACGCTGCTGCTGCAAGCCGCGGCACGACTCGAAACCGAGGGGCACGCGGTGCTCTACGCCAGCGGCGAGGAATCCCCCGAGCAGCTGCAGCTCCGGGCCGCACGGCTCGAGGAAGACACGGGATCGGTCCACGTGCTGGGCGAAACCCGGCTCGAGGCCGTCTGCGCCGCCGCCGCGGCCCTCGAGGCCCGGGTGTTGATGATTGACTCCATCCAAACGGTCTATACCGACGCTCTCGAGAGCGCGCCGGGAAGCGTCGGCCAGGTCCGCGAGTCGGCCGCGGCACTCATGCGCTTCGCCAAGGATAGCGGTACGGCCGTCATGGTCGTGGGACACGTCACCAAGGGTGGCGGCATCGCTGGGCCGAAGACCCTCGAACACATCGTCGATACTGTCCTCTATTTCGAGGGGGAATCCACCCTCGACTATCGGCTGCTCCGCGCGACCA
This sequence comes from uncultured Gemmatimonadales bacterium, assembly GCA_963815325.1. GTDB lineage: Bacteria > Gemmatimonadota > Gemmatimonadetes > Gemmatimonadales > GWC2-71-9 > JABDII01. The sequence goes on along the minus strand of CAWFGG010000002.1, from coordinate 109,815 downwards.
AGAATCGTTTCGGGTCGGTCGACGAGCTTGGCGTGTTTGCCATGACCGACCGCGGGCTCCAGCCCGTCCCCAATCCCTCAGCCGTCTTCCTTGCCGCGCGTGCGGTGGGAAGTCCGGGTAGCGCCGTCACCGCGCTCATCGAAGGCACCCGCCCCCTGCTGGTCGAGGTCCAGGCGCTTGCGTCACCGTCCGGGTACGGCACGCCGCAGCGCGTGGCCACCGGACTCGATCCGCGGCGGCTCGCCGTGCTCCTGGCCGTGCTCGAGCGCCGAACCAGCTCGTCATTCGCCAACCAGGACGTGTTCGTCCAAGTGAGTGGGGGCGTGCGGGTCACCGAACCCGCCGCCGACTTGGCGGTGGCGGCGGCCCTGGTATCGAGCCTCTGTAACCGCCCGACGCCCGCCGACGGACTCTATGTCGGGGAGATCGGGCTCGGCGGGGAAGTGCGACCCATCGCCGGGCTCGACCGGCGGCTGGCCGAAGCATCCAGGCTCGGGTTCCACACAGTGTTCGGCTCCGGCCGCGGCGCGACTCGGGTGCCCGGCGTCGAGCTGGTAAGCATGAACCACGTCGACGCGCTGGTGCAGAACCTTGCCGCGTGACGTCGGCGCCATCATCGTCGCGGCGGGACGCGGAAGCCGGATGGGTGGCACACTGCCCAAGCCGTTTCGCATGGTTGGGGGCATGCCGATCCTGGCGAGGGCGGTGCGCCCGTTTCTGGCGCACGCCGATGTAGCGCACGTGGTCATCGCCCTTCGCCAACCCGATGTCGAGGCACCACCGAGGTGGCTCGCCAAGCTTCAAAAGGAGCGCGTGACACTGGTGGCCGGCGGTGACGAGCGGGCCGACTCCGTGCGCGCCGGGCTGGGCGTACTGCCGGCCGAGTGCCGGACGGTGCTGGTGCACGATGGCGCGCGGCCATTTGTCGAGTCTGATGTCCTGGATGCCGTGATCGCCGTCGCACGCCGTGGCATCGGCGCTGTCGCCGGGGTCCCGCTCACCGATACGGTCAAGCACGTGACCGATGACAACGGCACCGTCGTCGTTGTCGAGACGCTGCCCCGGGAGCAGTTGTGGCGGGCGCGAACCCCGCAAGGGTTTCCCCGGCGGATGCTCGAGGACGCGCACCAGCGTGCGGCCACGGCGGGCGTGTCAGGGACCGATGACGCGAGCCTGGTGGAGCAGGTCGGAGAACGGGTGGAGATGGTGCCGGACTCACCGCGCAACATCAAGATCACCTCGCCGCACGATCTCGCGTTGGCCGAGTGGTTGGTGGACCAGCTACGATGATCCTCCCGTTTCGTACCGACGCCGACATCGACGCGGCCATTGCCACGGCGGTGCCGCACCTCCTGGCCGAGCGGCTCCTGGCCTATCCGACGGAAACGGTGTACGGCCTGGGGTCGATTCCCACCGAGCCGGCCCTCGCGGCGCTGGCGCGTCTCAAGGGCCGGCCGCCCAACAAGCCTTTTCTACTCCTCGTATCGACTCGTGCCATGGCGGAAGAGACCGGACTGGTCTTCAGCCATGCCGCCTCGGTCCTGGCCGAAGAATTCTGGCCCGGGCCGCTGACGCTCGTGCTGCCGGGTGGGGAAGGCCGGCTTCCCGATGCCTTGCGCGGACCGGAGGGCGGGATCGCCGTCCGGCTCACATCGCATGCGGGCATCCGCCGGCTGATCGCAGGACTTGGCCAGCCACTCACGAGCACCTCAGCCAATCGTCCGGGCGATCGGCCTGCGCCCGGCGCCGACCGACTCGCCGAGGCCTTTGCGCGGGAGATCGCGCGGGGAGAGTTGTTGGTGTTGGATGGCGGGGTGCTCGGGAATGTGCCGCCGTCGACGCTGATCGATTTGACCGCGCCCGTTCCCCGGTTGGTCCGGGAGGGAGCGATTCCACGGGCCGAATTGCGCCGCCGCGTCGGTAGCCTGGCGCCGTGAGCGCCGTGGCCGATCCATGACATTGCCGGCCATGCACGTCCTTCTCGTCTGCACCGGCAACACGTGCCGCAGTCCCATCGCCGAGGCACTGGCCAAGCGCACCCTGGAGGAACGCGGTATATCCGATATCACGGTCGCCTCGGCGGGCACGGGGGCGTGGGATGGGGCTCCGGTCTCCGAGGGAGCGTATCTGGTGGGTCTCGAACGGCAGATCGACCTGTCACGGCACCAGGCAACGCTGTTGACCCGAGAGGTCGTCACCGCAGCAGACGTGATCCTGACGATGGCCCGCCACCATCGGGCCAGGGTGGAGGAGCTGGGCGGCGGCGACAAGGTCCACCTCCTGGGCGAATATGCCGGTGGTGGCGGAGAGGACCCCGAGGTACGCGATCCCTTCGGCGGCGATCTCCAGGAATACCGCCATACGTTCGATCAACTGGAACGATTGTTGGAACCCGCCATCACGCGGATCGTGAGGGAACGCTCCGGTGGTCACCGGTAACACGCGGGTCTTCGCAGTGTTGGGGGCGCCGGTGTCGCAATCCCTGTCGCCAATCATGCACAACGCGGCCATGCGCGTGCTGGGCCTCGACGCCGTGTACGTCGCATTGCCCTGCGGGGACGCCGCCGTCGCGGCCCTCATCGCCACGCTCACGGCGGCAGGCGGAGGTGGCAGCGTGACGCGCCCACACAAATCCCGAGCCGCCGCTTCGGTCTCGCGTCCGACCGAGTTGGTCCGCACCCTCGATGCGTGCAATACCTTTTGGCGAGAGAACGGTGCCAGCGCCGGAGACAACACCGATGTGGCCGGCGTGCTCCACGCGACAGAAATCGTTGGAGGGGGTCAGGTGTGGGCCATCGCGGGGACAGGAGCCTCGGCCCGCGCTGTGGTGGAGGCGGCCCGCACGGTCGGGGCCCGGGTTGCGGTGCGTTCGCGAAGCGAGCGCCGCGCCGAGTCGCTGGTTGGGTACGCCAAATCGAGAGAGGTGGAAGTCGCTCCGCTGCCCGATGCGGACCTGCTCATCAACGCGACCCCGCTCGGGTGGCAGGACGACGATCCGATGCCGTTCGACGGAGCCGACCTTCCGCGCGCCCGGGCGGCGGTCGATATGGTCTACCGGCCGGGGGAGTCTCCCTGGATTCGGGACGTGCGAGTGCGAGGACTGTCCGCCGTGGACGGCCGTGAGATGCTGCTGGGCCAGGGCGTGGCTGCGTTTCGGCGTTGGTTTCCCCGGCACGAGCCCCCGATGGAGGTGATGCGTGCGGCAGTGGAGCAGGCGCTTCGCGGGCCTGGGTGAGTTCGCCGCCAGGGTCGAGCGGTTCTTGCTGCCGGCCGCGTGCCTCAGTTGCGGTGACGTACTCCCGGACTCGGCCGGCGCCGACCCCTGCATCTGTGGCCTCTGCCAGAGCCGGTGGTCGCGGTTGCCTGATCCCATCTGTTCGCGGTGCGGACAGCCCGTGGGATACCACATGCCGTGTCGGATTTGCGCGGACTGGCCTGCCGGGCTCCGGCGGGTGCGGAGTGCGGTGTGGCTCGCCGGCGGGGCCCGCCACGTGACCCATCTGCTCAAGTACGAAGGCTGGTGGGGAGTGGCGCGGCCAATGGCTCGCGTCATGCAAAGCCTCGCGCCATTGACGGATGGAGTATTCTTGGTACCGATCCCGCTGGGCCGTCGCCGTCGCCGCACTCGGGGATACAACCAGAGTGAGTACATTGCCCGGGCATTGGGCCGGGCGCGCGGACTCCCGGTGCGGGAGCAGGTGTTGCGGCGGGTGCGTGAGACCGCCACCCAGACCGCCCTGACGCCCGAAGCCCGGCGGGCCAACGTGGCTGGAGCATTTTCGGCGGCGGACGTCGCCGGGCTCGACCTGGTGCTGGTCGATGACGTCTTCACCACGGGGTCGACGCTGGCGGCGGCGGCAGCGGCGCTGGACGGGGCCGGGGCCCGCCGGATAGATGCGGTAACATTTGCGCGAGCGCCACAGCCTGTGGCTTAGCTCGGTTGCGGGACGAATCGAACGGCAGCTTCATACCTTCAGGAGAATCGATGACCATCAAAGTCGGAATCAATGGCTTCGGCCGTATTGGGCGCAACGTACTCCGCGCCGCCATCAAGCAAGCGGACAAGGATCTCGAGATCGTCGCGGTGAATGACCTCACCGACGCGCCGACCCTGGCCCATTTGCTCATGTACGACTCCATCCACGGCCGCTTCGACGGGTCGGTGGAATCCTCCGGCGACACGATCGTGGTCCGCGGGAAACCGATCAAGGTCTTGTCAGAACGCGATCCCGCGAGCCTGCCATGGAAGGCGCTTGGCGTGGACATCGTGCTCGAGGCCACCGGCATTTTTCGGGACCGTGAGGGGGCAGGCAAGCATCTCAAAGCCGGGGCGAAGAAGGTCGTCATCTCCTCCCCCGCGAAGGGAGAGGACATTACCATCGTGGTGGGAGTCAACCACACCGCGTACGATCCCAAGGCCCATCACATCATTTCCAATGCCAGTTGTACCACCAACTGTCTCGTTCCGGTGGTGCACGTGCTCCGGTCGAAGTTCGGGTTCGTGCAGGGGTTCATGACCACCGTGCATTCCTACACCAACGATCAGCGGATTCTCGACTTGCCGCACAAGGACCTGCGGCGTGCGCGGGCGGCAGCCCTCTCGATCATTCCCACCTCGACGGGGGCGGCGAGGGCAACGGCCCTGGTCATCCCGGAGCTGAAGGGAAAGCTCGACGGCGTGGCACTCCGGGTCCCAACCGCCAACGTGTCGATTGTCGAGCTGACGTGCACGGTCGAGCACGCCACCACGGCGGATGAAGTCAACGCCGCCTTTCGGGAGGCGGCGGGGGGCTCGCTCCAAGGCGTCTTGGCCGTCAGTGACGAGCCGCTGGTGTCGGTGGATTACATCGGCAACCTCTACTCGAGCACGGTGGATGCCGAGCTGACGACGGTGATGGGGAGCATGGTCCACGTCTCGTCGTGGTACGACAATGAGATGGGATACTCTGCCCGGTGCGTCGATCTCATCCGCCACATCGGCCGGCAGCTGTGAAGCGCAGCCTGTCTGCGCTGGGCCACGAGACGCTCGCCGGGACGCGGGCGTTGGTGCGGGTCGACTTCAATTGTCCCATTGAAGGCGGTGCGGTCACCGACGCCACTCGGATCCGAGCGGCGCTCCCGACCATTCGGTACCTCAAGGAGCGCGGGGCGCGGGTGGTGCTTCTGTCGCACCTGGGGCGGCCCAAGGGCAAGAGAGACCCGGCGTATACGCTCCAGCCGGTGGTCCGCGAGTTGGAGCGGCTGCTCGGCGAGCCGGTCACGTTCATCGAAGACCCCGCGGCACCCGAGGCGGTGCGGGCCACGGCCAGGCTCCCGCGAGGCGCCGTCGCCGTGGTGGAAAACACGCGGTTCTTTCCCGGCGAGGAGAAGAACGACCCCGACACTGCCCGGATGTTCGCGGCCTTCGGCGACCTTTTCGTCAACGATGCCTTCGGCGCCGCTCACCGCGCCCACGCAACCACCGTCGGGGTGGCTCACCTGCTCAAACCCGCCGTCACCGGATTCCTCATGGAGCGGGAGCTCCGCTACCTCGGTGCGGCGCTCGAACAGCCGGCCAGGCCGTTTGTCGCCATTCTCGGCGGCGCCAAGATCTCCGGCAAGATCGATCTGATTGGCGCCTTGCTCCCCAAGGTGGATCACATCCTCATCGGCGGGGCGATGGCGTGCACCTTCTTCCGGGCCATGGGACTGGAAGTCGGGACCTCGCTGGTCGAATCCGACCGCATCCCGATGGCCCGGGACCTCCTGTCCACCGCGGACGGCAAGCTCGTGCTTCCGAGCGGGGCGGTGATTGCCGAACGGCTCGAGCCCGGCATTGCGACCCGCGAGGTTACGCGCGACGCCATCCCTCCGGGATGGGGGATGTACGACATCGACCGCGCGACCATCGAGAGCTACGGCCAGACCATCGCTGTCGCCGGAACCGTGCTTTGGAACGGCCCGATGGGTGTGTTTGAGACCGAGTCCTTCGATCGTGGGACGCTTGGGGTTGCCCGGGCCATGGCCGCGGCGACGGCGCGCGGCGTCGTCACGATTGTCGGCGGTGGCGACTCCGCGGCTGCCGTCGCCGCGGCCGGGCTCTCGGAACAGATGACGCATGTCTCAACCGGTGGGGGCGCCTCGCTCGAATTTCTCGAAGGCAAGGAGCTGCCGGGCGTCCAGGCATTGGACGATGCCTGAACGGTCACCGCGCGGAGGCTGAAATGCGGGAACTGCTTTACGCCGCAAACTGGAAGATGAACGTCGGCCCCGCCGAGACGCGCGCCTACGCCACGGAGTTCCTCGCGGCCGTGCCCGTCGTCAAAGGGCGGAGCATCTGGTTCTTCCCGCCCGCGGTGTCGCTTGCCGCCGCGGCTGACGCGTTTCGGGGTCGCCCGGACATCCGGGTCGGCGCGCAGGACATCCACTGGGAGCCGTCCGGCGCCTACACGGGTGCCACGTCCATCCCGCTGGCCGTGGCCGGCGGCGCCACCGCGGCATTGGTGGGGCATTCCGAGCGCCGGCACGTGTTCGGGGAAACGGACGAGGAAACCGGACGGAAGGTCAGGGCGTCCATCGCCGGTGGACTCCTTCCCGTCTTGTGCGTGGGTGAACGGTTGGAGGAGCGTGAAGCCGGCCAAACCGAGGCAGTGGTGCAGCGGCAGCTCCAAGCCGGCTTGGCTGGCGTCGACCCAAAGGAACTGGGGCGGGTCCTCATCGCGTACGAACCGGTCTGGGCCATCGGGACCGGGAAGAACGCAACGCCCGCCGACGCCGCACTGGTGCATCACCACATCCGGCAGCACCTGGAGCAGCGAGGAGCGCGCGAACGCATCCGAGTGCTGTACGGCGGGAGCGTGAAGACGGGAAACGTCCAAGCGCTCCTGGCGGAGCCGGAGCTCGATGGCGTGTTGGTTGGCGGGGCCAGTCTCGAGCCCGCCGGATGGGCCAAGCTGGTCGCTCCGGCCAGGGACCGGGCGTAGTCCGTTGACCGTGCGCGGCCACGGCGTTAGTCTTCCCCGCCCAGGAAAGCGCTGACGGAGCCATGTTTCAATTCATTCTCGTTCTCATCATCATCGATGCCATTGTCCTCGCGGTGGTCGTGCTGCTCCAGGCCGGCCAAGGCGGCGGGCTCGCGTCGCTTGGCGGTGCGGGCGGGACCGAATCGCTGCTCGGCGGGCGCCACGCTGTCACCTGGCTCACCAAGACCACCTGGGTGTCGGGCGGGCTGTTCCTCTTCTTCTCGCTGATTCTGACCCTGTTGAGTTCGAATCGCGCAGTCGGCGGCAGCGAAGTTCAGGATCTCTTGCGCACCGCACCCGCGCCTGTCGAGGCACCGGCTCAGAACGGGACCCAGGGGCAAGTGCCGATCCCCGGGCTTGGCGAAACCCCTGCGGGCAGCCAACCCGCCCAAACCGAGCCCGCGCCCAGCCCGTGAGCCTCGGCGCTCTGACCATCCGGCACGGCGGGGCGATCGCATGAGTGATCGCCCCGCTTTCGTCTTGTTGGAAGACGGAGCACTGTTTTCCGGTACCGCGCCGGCCCCCATCCGGGCATCCTTCGGCGAAGTGGTCTTCACGACCAACCTCACCGGATATCAGGAAGCATTCACCGACCCGAGTTACCTCGACCAGATTCTCGTCATGACGGCCCCGATGATAGGGAACTACGGGGTCACGAGGGACGACATGGAATCGGACCGCCCGCAGGTCGCGGGGGTGGTGGTCCGGGAGCTTTCGCGTCATCCCTCGAACTGGCGCGCCACCGAGTCGCTCGGCGCTTGGCTCTCCGAGTACGGCATCCCGGTGGTTGAAGGGGTCGATACCAGGAGGCTCACGCGCCACATACGGGAACGCGGCGCGATGCGAGGGGTACTGGCAGAGGGCAGGGCGCCAACGCCCGACCTCTCGGCCGCTCTCGACGCATGGCCCTCGATGGTCGGGCTCGACCTCGCGTCGCGCGCCACCGTGGCGCAACCCTGGACGGAAGGTCAAGAAGGGCCGCACGTTGTGGCGTTCGACTTCGGGATCAAGCGCAGCATCATTCGGCAGCTCCGGGCTCGTGGCTGCCGCGTGACCGTAGTCCCGGCGAGGACCTCGCCTGAGGAAGTGCGAGGCTTCCAGCCGGACGGCCTGTTCCTGTCCAACGGTCCTGGAGACCCCGCCGCCGTCGGCTACGCCTTGGAAACCATCCGGACCCTGACGCGCTCCGGATTGCCGACTTTTGGTATCTGCTTGGGGCACCAGCTCTTGGCGCTCGCGTTCGGCGGGAGCACCTCGAAGATGCCCTACGGCCATCGTGGAGGTAACCACCCGGTGCGCGACTGCCGGACCACGCGGGTCCTCATCACGACGCAAAATCATGGTTTCACGGTCGTGGGCAACGACCGCGAAGTTGCTGGCGCGCCAGAACTTGAGGTGAGCCATATCAACCTCAACGACGGGACCATCGAGGGCCTGCGACACCGAGTTTTGCCCGTCTTTTCGGTGCAATACCACCCCGAGGCCGCGCCCGGACCCCACGACGCCTATCCTCATTTTGGGGAATTTCTCGATCTCATCGGGGCCCCGCCACGAGCCCGGATGCCCCAACCCCTTGACAGTCAATAGGTAAGCTCGTATCCTCTGGCCCAGAGAAGGTCGAGCCGCGACTCGCTGGGGTTCCCTGGGGGATGAATGACCAAGGCTGATCTCGTCGAATACGTCACCGCCTCGATTGCCCGTACCTCGGGGCCCATGATATCGAAGAAGGACTGCGCCCGCGTGGTGGACGCGTTCTTGGACGCTGTCAAAGAGGCACTGCGCACCCAGCAAAACATTGAGGTTCGGGGGTTTGGGACCTTCAAGATCAGGCGCCGGAAGACCCGGATGGCCCGAAACCCGCGGACCGGTGAGCCGGTCCAGGTGGCGGCCCGTCCGGTTCCGGTTTTCAAGCCGAGCAAAGAACTCCGGACCCTCGTGGCCGACTACGAAGGACCGGCCGGCGGTCCGCCGCCAGGTTTGGGCTCGTCCGGAGACTCGATGTAGCGAGGCATGTCAGCAAGTTGTTTGTCAGACTCGGGGCCGCGCATGGGGTGCGGCCCCGGTGCTTTCCACCCTAGATTGCTCCTTCACTATGCGAGCGAGACTAGACCCTTCAGCGCCCGCGCCTGCGGCGAGCACGATCCAGGTCGAGGTCCTGGTCTTTGGCCAGCTCGTCGAGCTGCTGGGCGCGAGTAGCCTGTCGGTCCGGCTGCCACGGCCGGCAACCGCGCGAGACGTGTTTCACGCCGTGCTCGCCACGCAGCCGAACCTCGCTCCTTCCATCCCTCCGCTCGCCTTCGCGGTCAATCGCGTCCATGCCACCCCCGAGGCAGCGGTGGAGGACGGCGATGAGGTGGCCCTCCTGCCTCCTCTGGCGGGAGGATAGCGTGCCGCACCTTACCACGGAGCGGCTTCGGCTGGATCGACTGGTCGCCGAGGTCCTGTCCCCGGAGCGGGGTGGAGTTGCGACCTTTATCGGAGTGGTGCGCAACCACCATGATGGCCGCTCGGTCGTGCGGCTCGAGTACTCCGCGTATGACGCGATGGCGGAAGCGGAGTGCCAACGGATCGTGGCCGAGGCCGCGGAGCGCTGGCCGGTCCGGGTGGCGGTCGAGCATCGCCTGGGCACGCTCGAAGTCGGCGATGCGGCGGTAATGGTGGCTGCGGCCGCGGCGCATCGGGCACAGGCATTCGAGGCATGCCGCTACGTGATCGAGGAGCTGAAGCGTCGCGTGCCAGTGTGGAAGCGGGAACACTTCGCCGACGGAGGCACGGTGTGGGTCGAGCCGGCCGTGGCCGGTGCAGCCGGCGGAAACGTCCCACCGGACGGGGCCGCACGATGAGTCCAGCGCTGCGTCCGACAGATCGCCATGACCGGCCGATGGGAAGTCTCCGCGTGTCGGTGACCGATCGCTGCAACATGCGGTGCCGTTACTGCATGCCGGAGGACAGCTACGTCTGGTTGCCGCGAACCTCGCTGTTGTCCTTCGAAGAAATCGAGCGGTTGGTCAGGGTGTTCGCCTTGGCCGGCGTCGACAAGATCCGACTCACGGGGGGCGAGCCGCTGTTGCGCCATGACCTACCCTCCTTGATCGGACGAATTCGGCGCGTTCCGGGAATTCGCGACCTCGCCTTGACCACCAACGGAGTCTTGCTCGCGCGTTGGGCGCGGCCAATGCGGGAGGCCGGCCTGGACCGCGTGACCATCAGCCTGGACACCCTGCGGCCCGAGCGGCTGCGCGAGTTTGCCCGCACTGAGCGCCACGACGATATCATGCGAGGCATCGCCGCCGCGCGCGAAGCCGGATACCCGACCATCAAAGTGAATGCGGTGATCATTCGCGACTACAATCTGGACGAAGTGGCGGAGCTGCTGGCGTTCGGGAAGGCGAACGGGCTCGAGGTCCGTTTCATTGAATACATGGATGTCGGCGGCGCCACGCGCTGGTCGATCGATCAGGTGGTGTCGCGAAGTGAGATACTCGATGTGATTGGCCGCGCACTCGGTCGAGTCACGCCGCTGCCCGGCGATCCGAGGGCGCCGGCCGAGCAATTCACCTTGTCGGATGGCACCCGGTTCGGCATCGTGGCGTCGACCACCGCGCCGTTTTGCGGCCAATGTGATCGCAGCCGCCTCACCGCAGATGGAACGTGGTTCCTCTGCTTGTACGCCGAGTCGGGGGTGGACCTGAGGGACGCGGTGCGTGGGGGGGCGTCGGACGCGGAGCTGCGCGACCTGGTTGTCGGGACGTGGCGGACACGAACCGATCGGGGCGCGGAGGCTCGCCTGGGCCTGGCCGATCGCGGGGCACTCTATCCGGTCGAAGCGCTCCGGCTCAACCCTCTTCGCGAGATGCATACCCGTGGAGGGTGATCCGTGACGCTGAACGTGGCTCTGATCGAACCGCTCATCCCGCCGAACACAGGCAACATTGCCCGGCTCACGGCGGCGACCGACAGCGCCCTGCACCTGATCGAGCCGCTGGGCTTCTCGCTGGACGACCGGGAAATGCGCCGGGCCGGCCTGGACTATTGGGATGCGGTGGACCTGTGGGTCCATCCCCATTGGCGCGCCTTCCGGGAGGCGATGGACCGGGAGCGGTGCTTCTACTTCTCGTCCAAGGCCGAACACCCGTTCTGGTCCGCGCCGTTCAGCCCCGACAGCTGCCTCGTCTTCGGGAACGAGACCGACGGTATGCCGGCGCGAATATTGGAAAAGCACCCGGAGCGTTGTTACCGCATTCCGATGACGTCGCAGGTTCGAAGCCTCAACCTGGCGACGGCCGTGGCGATCGTGTTGTACGAGGCGATCCGCCAGTGCAACAAGCACTCCGTGGCGTGATCTAGCGGCCTACGGCCCCGCTAGCTGCCCGGCCCTGAACCGTTTACATTGTCTGCACCCGCACCGATCCACCCCCCTTCCGAAATATGAAAGCGGGCCTGCAATGATGGACAAGATCGCAGTCGTGGGCGCCGGCCACGTCGGTGCCACCACCGCACAGCGGCTGGTCGAAAAGAATCTGGCGCGTAGCGTCGTGATGATCGATGTCCTCGAAGGAATTCCCCAAGGCAAAGCGCTCGACCAGTGGCAGGCCGGACCGATCGAGGGTTTCGACGGCCGGATGATCGGAACGAATTCCTACGACGAAGCCGCGGGAGCGGAACTCTTCGTGGTGACGGCCGGCATCGCCCGGAAGCCGGGGATGAGCCGGGATGACCTCGTCAAGACCAACGCCGGGATCGTGCGGTCGGTGGCGCAGGAAATCAAACGGGCGGCGCCCAAGGCCTTCGTCGTCGTGGTGTCGAACCCGCTCGACGTGATGTGTGCGGTCACCAAACAGGAAACGGGATTCCCGCGCGAGCGGGTGATGGGGATGGCCGGTGTGCTCGATACGGCGCGCTATCGCACGTTTCTCGCCGATGCCATCGGGGTCTCGGTCGAGGACATCCAGGCGATGGTGCTGGGCGGCCACGGCGACACGATGGTGCCGCTCATTTCCTACACGACGGTGTCCGGCATTCCGGTGACCCAGCTCATCGACCGCGCCACACTCGACGAGATCGTCAAGCGAACCCGCGGCGGCGGCGCCGAGATCGTCGGGCATCTCAAGACCGGGTCGGCGTACTATGCGCCGAGTGCGGCCGCGGTGCAGATGGTCGAGGCGATCGTCCTCGACAAGAAGCGGCTGCTGCCATGCGCCGCCTGGCTCGACGGCGAATACGGGATCAAAGGTGTCTTCTGTGGCGTGCCGTGCCTGTTGGGGCGTGGCGGGCTGGAGCGCATTGTCGAAATCGAGCTGACCGCCGACGAGCAGGCGGGGCTCGAGAAATCGGCCGAGGCAGTCCGGTCCACCATGGCTGCCGCGGGCTGAGGCGCGCGGCGCATGGGCTGGGCGCTCCGGTTTTACCGTTCCACGATCGGGAAGAAGATCCTGATGGCGGTCACGGGCCTGATCTGGGTCCTGTTCGTGATCGAGCACATGGCCGGCAACCTCCTGACATTGAAGAGTCCCGAGGCAATCAACGGTTACGCGGCCCTGCTCAAGTCGTCCGATGAAGTCCTGTGGACGTTCCGGATCGGGCTGTTCGTCGCGTTGGTCGTGCACGTGGACAGCATGCTCAAGCTTACCGCGCGCAACTGGACCAGCCGGCGGCCTCGGTACGCCAAGGTGGCGCATCAGACGTCCAGCCCCGCCGCCAGGACCATGCGGTGGGGTGGGGTGTTCCTGATCTTGTGGCTGGTCTATCACATTCTGCATTTCACCACCGGGCAGGTGCATCCCGACTTCAGCCACACCGATGTGTATCGCAACGTGACCGTGGCCTTCCAGAGCGGAGGCAAGGTGGCGCTGTACGGTGCCGCCATGGTGGCGCTGGCGCTCCATCTCTATCACGGCGCCTGGAGCATGTTTCAAACGGTGGGGGCGAATCATCCGCACCTCGAGAAGCCCCGCCGCTGGCTGGCAACCGCGATCGCGATCTTGATACCGCTCGGGTTCATTACGGTACCGCTCGCGATCTACTTCGGGATCATCGGCTAGACCGAGGGACGGCATTCGCAATGGAGCTCAACGCCAACATCCCGTCCGGGCCGATTGCTGACGCGTGGGAGACCCACCGCTTCGACATGAAGTTGGTGAGCCCCGCCAACAAGCGCCGGTACACCATCATCGTGGTCGGGTCCGGCTTGGCCGGTGCGTCCGCCGCGGCGGCGCTCGGCGAGTTGGGCTACAACGTCCTGTGCTTCACCTTCCACGACTCCCCACGGCGGGCACACAGCATTGCGGCCCAGGGCGGCATCAACGCGGCCAAGAATTACCAGAACGACGGGGACAGCGTCTACCGGCTGTTCTACGACACCGTCAAGGGCGGCGACTTCCGGTCTCGCGAGGCCAACGTCTATCGCCTGGCCGAGATCAGCCTCAACATCATCGACCAGTGCGTCGCGCAAGGCGTGCCCTTCGCGCGCGAGTACGGCGGCCTGCTCGACAACCGGTCGTTCGGCGGCGCGCAGGTGTCGCGCACGTTCTATGCGCGCGGCCAAACCGGACAGCAACTGCTGCTCGGGGCCTACCAGGCGCTGGCCCGCCAGATTGCCGCGGGGTCCGTCAAGATGTTCACGCGCTCGGAGATGCTCGACCTGGTCGTGGTCGACGGCCACGCCCGCGGGATCGTCACGCGCGATCTGGTGAGTGGGAAGGTGGAGTCGTTCGCGGCCGACGCGGTGGTGCTCGGAACCGGCGGCTACAGCAACGTCTTCTACCTCTCGACCAACGCGAAGGCGCTGCAACGTCACCGCCATCTGGCGGGCGTACAAGCGGGGGGCGGCCATGGCCAACCCCTGCTTCACGCAGATCCATCCCACCTGCATTCCCGTGGCCGGCGACTACCAGTCCAAGCTGACCCTGATGAGCGAGTCGCTCCGTAACGACGGCCGCGTCTGGGTGCCGAAAGCCAAAGGCGAAACCCGCCGCGCGCGCGACATCCCGGAAGCGGAGCGAGACTATTTTCTGGAACGGAAGTACCCCAGCTTCGGGAACCTCGCCCCGCGTGATATCGCGAGCCGAAGCGCCAAAGAGGTCTGCGACGAGGGCCGCGGGGTGGGCGAGACGGGGCAGGGGGTCTATCTGGACTTTGCCGACGCGATCCAGCGGCTCGGCGAAGACACTATCCGGGAACGCTACGGCAACCTGTTCGAGATGTACGAGCGCATCACAGACGAGAACCCGTACCAGGTGCCGATGCGGATCTACCCGGCGCCGCACTACACCATGGGCGGGCTCTGGGTCGACTACAACCTGATGAGCACCATTCCGGGGCTCCACGTCATCGGCGAAGCCAACTTCTCCGACCACGGGGCCAACCGGCTCGGCGCGAGCGCGCTGATGCAGGGTCTGGCCGACGGCTATTTCGTGTTGCCCTACACCATCGGCCACTATCTGGCCACGGCGAAGCCCGCGCCGGTGGACACGTCCCACCCCGCCTTCCGCTCGGTGGAGCAGGACACCCAGGCTCGCACGGCACGGCTCCTCGACATCCGCGGCACGCGGACCGTGGATTCCTTCCATCAGGAACTCGGTCGCCTCATGTGGAATCACTGCGGCATGGCACGCACGGCCGACGGGCTCACCCAGGCCCTCGAACGGATCCCCGCGCTGCGCGAGGAATTCTGGCGCAACGTGACCGTGTCGGGCGGGCCGGACCACCTGAACCAATCGCTGGAGAAGGCCGGGCGCGTGGCCGACTTTCTCGAGTTTGCCGAGCTCATGTGCCGCGACGCGCTCGACCGGGAAGAGTCGTGCGGCGGGCACTTCCGCGAGGAGCACCAAACAGCGGACGGTGAGGCTCTACGGGACGACGTCCATTACGCCCACGCCTCGGTGTGGGAATACCGCGGTGAGAAGGCAGATCCCGTGCTGCACAAGGAGCCGCTCACGTTCGAGCACGTCGCACTCGCCCAGCGGAGCTACAAGTAGCCATGAAACTCACGCTTCACGTCTGGCGACAGACCGGTCCCCACGACGCGGGCCGGCTGGTCACGTACGACGTCCCCGACGCAAGCCCGGACATGTCGTTCCTGGAGATGCTCGATGTGGTGAACGAGCGACTGATCGAGCGGGGCGAGGAGCCCATCGCGTTCGACCACGATTGCCGCGAAGGGATTTGTGGATCGTGCAGCCTCATGATCAACGGCGTGCCGCACGGCCCGCGTCGCGGCACGGCGTCGTGCCAGCTGCACATGCGGACCTTCAAGGACGGCGACCACATCTGGGTTGAGCCGTTCCGCGCCCGTGCGTTCCCCATCGTCCGTGATCTGGTGGTCGACCGCTCCGCCTTCGACCGAGTGATCCAGGCAGGCGGATTCATCGGCGTGTCGACCGGTAGCGCCCCCGACGCCAACGCAATCCCGATCTCCAAGGCCGCGGCAGACCGGGCCATGGACGCCGCGGCGTGCATCGGGTGCGGTGCGTGTGTCGCCGCCTGCCCCAACGCCTCGGCCATGTTGTTCACCGCGGCCAAGGTGAGCCATCTCGGGCTCCTGCCGCAGGGGCAACCGGAGCGGATGCGGCGAGCCCTGGCGATGGTGTCGCAAATGGATCTCGAGCATTTCGGCGGCTGCACGAACTACGGTGAGTGCACCGCCGCGTGCCCCAAGGAGATCCCGCTCGAGATGATCGCACGGCTCAACCGCGACTACCTCAAGGCGACCCTGGTCGCCCGTGACTAGGAGACAATGGGCGAGGATGTGCACAGAGGCCCGCTGGCTCCCGTCCTAGAACTAACCGACACAGGATAGACTCATTAGACCGCTGGCCCTTACCGCCGCGCTTTCCGCGGCGGCCGTACCGCTCGTGTCTCAAGTTCCCGCGACGCCGTGGATCGAGGTGCGCCTCGCTGTGAGCGCCGTGCACACCACGGTTGACCCCGTGCCGGGCGGCGGGTCGCTGAGCGAGTTCCGGCTGGTCCGTCCCACCGTGGCCGTCGAGGCCGGAGTACTGGGCGACAAGCTCAGGCTCCGGAGCGCCGTCATCCTCGAAGGATGGACCATCAGCGACGGCGAGCTGTCTCTCGGTGCCTTTGGCGAGGGGTTCGTCGACCGGCGGCATCCCCACACCTACGTCCACGAACTCATGCTGTCGGCCGACGACCTCCTCGGGTCACTCGACGGCGGCGCGCGTGTGTCCCTCGCCGTAGGCAAGGGATTCGTTGCGTTCGGCACCGACGACCCGATGAGCCGCCCGGCGCTGCGCTTTCCCGTCAATCATCACTGGAGCCAAGTGCTGGAGCGAGCGGTAGCTACCTTGGGTGCGAGGGTGGGTCCGGTCGCGGTGGAGGGCAGCTTGTTCAACGGCGACGAACCGGAAGAGCCCGGTCAGTGGCCCCGGATCGGGAATCGCTTCGGCGACTCACGGGCGCTCAGGGTGACGGTATTCCCCGCCACGGGAATTGAACTCCAAGGCTCCCACGCGGTCGTCGCGTCGCCGGAGCAACGCGAGGGAGCAGGGCCGGACCAGTTCAAGTGGAGTACCTCGGTGCGGTGGGCGCGCCCGATCGCCGGGCGCCCTGCCTACGCCTTCGTGGAATGGGCCAGAACTTCTGAGCTTGGCGGCGCCTTCGTCTTCCACACCTTCCTTGCGGAAGGCCAGTACCGGCTTGGACGGCACCGGATGTATTACCAGTTCGAGCGCACCGAACGCCCCGAAGAGGAGCGCCAGCTCGACCTGTTTCGCACCGTGCGGCCTCATCACGACGACAATTTGCTCGGCATTACCCGCTGGACCATCCACACCTTAGGCTATGGCGCCAACCTCTCGCAGTGGGCCGGTGTTCGGTTGGAGCCGTTCGTCGAACTCTCGTTGGGCCGGGTGAGTCGAATTGGGGCCGGGCTGTTCGATCCGGAGGCGCTTCTATGGTCGGCGGTCGCTCACGTCGCTGAGCGTCGGAGCGAGGCTCGCATGGGCGTCGGCCGGTGGGATGGAACACCGAATGGGTCGCTACGGTGTCGTGGCCATGCCACGTCACTCGGCCACCCACGATCACTAACCGAGCGGATAGAAGGGGCTGAGATGCAAAGGGCCAGAACCTCTGACTGGTTGCGCACGGGAATGGCGTCGATTCTCATCCTTGTCGCGTCCGGATGCGGGTCGAACGAAGGCACCACCGGTCCGCCTCCACCGCCTCCACCCCCACCCCCGCCGTCCGTGAACAGCCTGACCGTTGCGGCGGGCGATGGTCAGGTCGGCACGGTGGCGGCAGCCTTGGCCGAACCACTCACGGTACGGGTGGAAGACAGCAGCGGGCAGCCCGTGAGCGGGGTCTCGGTGAGTTGGTCCGTGATGGCGGGCGGGGGGACGCTGTCCACCGCCGCATCCTCGAGCGACGCGTCAGGCCTTGTCACGGTGTCGTACACCCTGGGCACGACTGCCGGCTTGCAGAGTGTCCGTGCGTCGATTGCAGGCACATCCACCACGGCCACCTTCACGGTCACGGCGCAAGCCGGTCCGGCGGCGACACTGGCCGTGGTGGCCGGCAATGACCAGGCCGGGCCGACCGGTGCGGCACTGCCGGTTGCGTACCGCATTCGTGTCGGTGATCAGTACGGCAACACGGTCGAGGGAGCCACTGTGGCCTGGACGGTGGTCAAGGGAGGGGGAAGTGTCGCCGCCGCGTCTTCGGTGACGGATGCCTCGGGCACGGCGTCGGTGATCCACACGCTTGGCCCCGAGGGAGGAGGTCACTTGGTGGCCGCAGCTGTTCAGGGCAGCGCGGTCACCCCCGTGCGATTCCATGCGACCGCCCGCTCCGCCTTCGCGATCACGGCCGGAGGCTCCAACGTGACCGAGCGATTCGGGTCGGATCTCTGGGTCCACGGCGGCTATGGCTACAGCGGAACGTGGGGCAACCGGAACGGCACCCCGGGCAATGCGGTCAAGATCTGGCAACTCGATCCGTCGGGGGTGCCGTCGTTGATCGACAGCGTGGTGACGGCCGGCATCAGTACCATCAGCGACGTGGAAGTGAGCGCCGACGGGAGCCTGCTCATGTTCAGTACGGAGGGTGGGCCGAATGCCGGACTGTACATCTATCGGCTGACCGATCCGCGCAGCCCAACCTTTATCGGCCGAGCGCTGGTATCGACAGGGCTCCACACGGCAACCTTCGGGTATATCGGCGGGAACACGTATGCCTTTGCGGCCAAGAATCCCGGCAGCCCCGCGCTCCTGATCTACCTGATCGACGCGACCGCCCCCAATCCCATTACGCTCGTGTCCACCACACCGATCCCGCCGGCCTACGGCATCCACGACACATTCGTCCGCGACGGCATCGCCGTCGTCTCGGCCTGGGATACCGGTGTCATCTTGTACGACGTCGGGAACGGATTGCGCGGCGGCACGACGAGCAACCCGCGCGAGATCAGCCGCATAGCCACGGCCAACGGGAATTCCCACAACGCCTGGTGGTTCCATAACCCGAACACCGGTGAGCGGCGCTACCTGTTTGTCGGTGAGGAAGGGCCCGGCGTCGTTGGTGGAGCCGCCTCCGGCGACATCCATGTCGTCGATGTGTCGGCCCTCGGCGCGCCGCGTGAAGTGGCCACCTTCAGCGTCGCCGGAGCGGGGACGCACAACTTCTGGATGGACGAGCAGGCGGAAGTGCTGTATGCTGCCTACTACAACGCCGGAATTGTGGCCATCGATGTTTCCGGCGATTTGAGCGGCGACCTGGCGAGCCGTGAGATTGCGAGGATCCAACCGGGCGGATCCGGCAACACCTTCACCTGGGGAGTGCAGCTCTATCAGGGATCGATCTACGCCGTCGACATGCTCTCGGGGTTCTGCCAGCTCTCGCGTCCCTAGCCGGCGCTCTCGCGTGCCAGCCTGGGTCTGGGTGAGCGGAATCGGCGTTGCCGTGGTGCTCCTCGCCCAGCCGCTGGGAGCGCAGGGACGGCTCCCGGGCTTCTCGCCGTCCGCGAGCGTCGGAGGAACGTGCGCTCGAAACGGAGCTCTCGCGCGTTCCCGATTCGGCGAGCGCGCGGTCACATTCGCGGGTACTGGCCTCGAGCGCACACGTGGCCGGCACGCCGGCTCAGCGCCGCACCGCCGACTACGTCCTGGAACACATGGCCCAATGGGGACTCGACACGAGCCGGGTCGAATTCCGGGTCTTCCTGCCGTTCCACGACTCGACGGTCGTCGAGCTCGTGGCTCCGGAGCGCGTTCGTCTTGTCCTCGAGGAGGCCGCCGAGCCGTCCGACTCGGCGACGCTCGACGGCATCTGGCCGGCGATGAACGGCTATAGCGGCTGCCGGAGACGTCACGGCCGCGGTGGTCTACGTCAACTACGGCCTGCCCGAGGACTACGCGGCGCTGGACTCGATGGGTGTGCCGGTCGAGGGCCGGGTGGTGCTGGCACGGTACGGCCGGAGCTTCCGCGGCATCAAGGCCAGGGAGGCGGAGCGCAACGGCGCGGCGGCGCTCTTGCTCTACTCGGATCCCCAGGACGACGGCTACTTCCGCGGCGACGTCTATCCCGACGGGCCCATGCGTCCGGAGTCGGCGGTGCAGCGCGGCAGTCTCTTCAACGATCGCGGCGATCCGTCGACACCGGGATGGCCTTCGACCGACGACGCGCACCGCCTGCCGCGGGATTCGATGGAGTTGCCGCGGATCCCCGTTGTGCCGCTGAGCTACGGCAACGCTGCCCACCTGCTTCGCCCGCTCGACGGCCCGTCGGTGCCGCAAGAGTGGCAGGGTGGGCTGCCGTTCCGGTATCACATCGGGGCCGGCAACGTGGTGGCGCGAGTGGCGGTCTGGCCCGAAGAAGGGGAGCGGGCCTACAAGACCATCGTGAACACGTTCGGCATCATCCGAGGAGCGGAGTGGCCCGACGAGTTGGTCATCACGGGTGGCCATCGCGACGCCTGGGGACCCGGCGCGGCGGACAACGTGAGCGGTATCGTGAGCATCCTCGAGGCGGCGCGCGCCTGGGGAGATGCAGCCGCCCGGGGCCATCCTCCGAAGCGCACCCTGATGTTCGCGACGTGGGATGCGGAAGAATGGGCGCTGGTCGGGTCCGTGGAGTGGGTGGAGCTCATGGCGGAGCGGTTGCGGGAGCATGCCGTCGCCTACATCAACCAGGATGTGGCCGCGATCGGGCGAAACTTCGGTGCGGCCGGCACGGCCTCGTTGCACCCCTTCATTCGCGATGTGGCGGCAACAGTCCAGCAGCCCGGCGACACGGTGTCGGTCTATCAGGGGTGGCGAACAGCCCAAGAACTGGACGACACGGCCGACGTGAGGATCGGCGATCTGGGTGGCGGCAGTGACTTCGCGGGTTTCTACAACCACTTGGGGATTCCGTCGCTCGGCTTCGGGTTCGGCGGCCCGTATGGCGTCTACCATGCGGCGTACGACAGCTATCGCTGGATGGAGCGATTCGGCGACACCGACTTCACCAGCCATGCGGCGGCCGGCCGCGTGCTCGCGATCATGCTGGGCCGGTTGGCGAATGCGTCGGTGGTACCCTTCGACTACATGGCCTTCGGGCGGTACCTGAGCGATTTGGTGGAGCGGACGGCAGCCGCGCACGAGGCGATCGGCTGGGCTGCCCCCGCGCTCGACCGCCTCGGTAGGACGGCCAGCCACTTCACCGCGCGTGGGACATCGTTCGACTTGACGCGGGTCCGGGCGCTCACCGCAGAATCGGGCGCGCCCGTGTCGCCATCCGTCTCTGGCCGAGGTCAACACCATGCTGCGGGAAGTGGAGCGGGACCTCACCCGGGCGGAGGGCTTGGCGGGCGGCCCTGGATGCGGAACCTGATCTTTGCCGCGGATCGAAACAACGGCTATGCCGACATTGCCTTCCCGGCCATCACCGAGGCGCTGGAAGACGGCGACCGTGCCCAGGCAGAGGCAGAGATCGATGAGATGATTGCGAGAATCGGGCGGGCTGGGGTCCACCTCGAGGCCGCCCGGACGCTGCTCGAGAAGGGGCGCTAGAGCCTCGGCAGGGTCACACCTCGTTGGCGCTGGTACTTGCCCTTCTTGTCCGCGTAGCTCACTTCACACACGTCGTCCTCATCGGCTTCGAAGAACAGCACCTGACAGATGCCTTCGTTGGCGTAGACTCTTGGCGGGGAGCGGCGTCGTGTTCGAGATCTCGAGCGTAACGTGGCCTTCCCATTCCGGCTCGAAGGGCGTCACATTGGTGATGATCCCGCACCGCGCGTAGGTGGACTTTCCGAGGCAGATCGTGAGCACGTTGCGCGGGATGCGGAAGTACTCGATGCTCCGAGCGAGGGCAAAGCTGTTGGGCGGGACGATGCACACGTCGCCGCCGAACTCGACGAAGCTCCGTTCGTCGAAGTTCTTCGGGTCGACCACCGCCGAGAGCACGTTGGTGAAGATCTTGAACTCGGGCGCCACGCGCATGTCGTAGCCATAGGACGAGAGCCCGTAGGATATGGCGTTCTCCCGGACCTGGCCCTCGACAAACGGCTCGATCATGCCGTGCTCGCGGGCCATTCGGCGGATCCAGCGGTCGGATTTGATGGACATGGCTCCTCGGCGTGCCTGGTAGAGTCCTCGCGGACGGGGCCCGGTTGGCGGGCGGCTGGAATATAGTGCCTGGGCGGGCTCGAGGCGCCTCCGCCGCAACTGGTTTTCTCCCTGAGGGTTGTGCTTGAAGTCCCCCGCGTCAGGGTGTAAATTGCGCGCTCTAGTGAATTTTTTCACTAACTCCGGACCAGCATGCTCCAAGCCTACATTCCGCTCCTGATGGTCGTCGCGTTCGTGGTGGTCAACGCGGCCATCATGCTCGGCCTGTCGCACTGGCTGTCGAGTTCGCGACCCACCGCGTGTCAAACTGCAGCCGTACGAGTCCGGCATGCCGGTCCTCGGGGACGCGCGCGAGCGCTTCTCCGTCAAGTTCTATCTCGTGGCCATGTTGTTCATCATTTTCGACATCGAGGTCGTCTTCCTGTTCCCGTGGGCGGTAGCGTTCAACCAGCTGCCTGCCCAGTCGGGGCTCCTGCTCGTGGCGATGCTGATCTTCCTCGGGGTGTTGACGGCGGGTTTCATCTACGCGTGGAAGCGGGGGGCGCTCGAATGGTCGTAACACCGCCGGCTGGTGGCGTGGAACTGAGCGCGGTTTCGCCGAACTGGGTCACCACCCGGCTCGATTTCCTGTCCAACTGGGCCCGGTCGAACTCGCTCTGGCCCATGCCGTTCGGCACGGCGTGCTGCGCCATCGAGTTCATGGCCACTGCCGCCAGCCGGTTCGATTTGGCCCGGTTTGGCATGGAGCGCATGAGCTACTCGCCCCGCCAGGCGGACGTGTTGATCTGTGCGGGCCGGCTGCCCTTCAAGCTGGCACCCGTTATCCGGCGGATTTGGGACCAGATGCCGCAACCGAAATGGTCCATCTCCATGGGAGCGTGCGCGTCGACGGGCGGCATCTTCGACAACTACGCCATGGTGCAGGGTATCGACACGATCATCCCGGTCGACGTCTACGTGCCCGGCTGCCCGCCGCGTCCGGAAGGACTGGTTTACGGCATCATGCTGCTCCAGAAGAAGATCAAGGGTGAGTCCTTCACCGATCCGGATCTTCGCCAGGAGCATTTGCTGGACGCCGCCGGCATGTTCCTGCCGCCGGAACGGGTGGATGAGCTCTCGGAGCCGTTCGGCAACTCCATCCATCAAACGCGCTCCGGATGACCGGCGGCTCGCCTTCCGTCGGCGCCCTGACCGCCGAGTTCGGCTCGGCAATTCTCCGTACTGTCGTCTCGTGCGGGGACTCGATCGTGTACGTCACGCGCGAACGAGTCCACGACATCCTGGCCTGGCTCAAGAACACACCCGGGCAAGAATTCGACTACCTGACCGACATCACGGCGGTGGACTATCGAGACCCGGAGCGTCCGCTCGAAGTGGTGTATCAACTCCGATCGCTGGGCCGCAAGGCCGATCTGCGCATCAAGGTTGCACTCGATGGGTCCGCACCATTGGACGTGGACTCGGTGTTCGACCTCTGGAAGGGGGCGGACTGGCTGGAGCGCGAGGTGTACGACATGTTCGGCGTGACCTTTGTCGGCCATCCCGATCTGCGTCGGATTCTCATGTGGGAGACGTACGGGGAAGGGTATCCGTTGCGTAAAGACTTCCCGCTGCGGGGCCACTACAGCCGGGCGGAACAGGTGCGGCAGGCGCTGGCCGCCAATCCGGAGGCGCAGTACTCGCTGGAGGAACTGTCGCTGGCGCAGGCGATGCACGACCTGCCGGCCGATATGAAGGAACGGTTGCGCCGCGGTGAGCGGGGGCTGGTGCCATGACCCGGCGCACCGTCGAGATGGCGCTGTCGACGCCGGGTCTCGACGTCCAGGGCCGTCCGGTGTCGTTGCCGCTTGGCGTCACGGGGGGCGAGCCGGGCCAGACGCCGGACGAGCACATGCTGCTCAACATCGGGCCGCAGCACCCGGCGACGCACGGGGTCCTTCGGTTGGTCGTGGAGCTCGACGGCGAGGTCGTGCGCCGGGTGATCCCGCACATCGGGTATTTGCACTCGGGGTTCGAAAAACTGGGCGAATACCGGCAGTACAATCAGATCATTCCGCTGACCGACCGGACCGACTACCTGGCGCCCATGGCCAACAACGTGGCGCTGGCGCTGGCGGTCGAGAAGCTGATGGGCATCGAGATCACCGAACGCTGCAAGGTGCTGCGGGTGATTGCCTGCGAGATGAGTCGCATCATCTCGCACATCGTGTGGCTGGGCACCACCGGCATCGATCTCGGAGCGTTCACGCCGTTCCTGTGGTCGTTCCAGGAGCGGGAGCGCATCTACAACCTGCAAGAAGCGTGGACCGGGGCACGGCTCACCACCAGCCTCACCCGCGTCGGCGGAATGATGGCCGACATTCCGGAAGGATGGGACCTGGCGCTCCGCGAATTCACTCAGACGTTTCCGAAGGTGCTCGACGAAGTCGATACCATGTTCAGTCGGAACGCGATCTGGTGTGGCCGGACCCAGGGGGTCGGCGCCATGTCGGCCGAGGACGCCATCAACTACTCCTTGTCGGGTCCGATGCTCCGCGCGAGCGGCGTCGATTACGATGTCCGGAAGGACCGCCCCTACCTGGACTACGAGACCTACGATTTCGAGGTCCCGGTCGGAGAACACGGCGACATCTACGATCGCTACATGGTGCGGCTGGAAGAGATGTATCAATCGAACCGCATTCTCCAGCAGGCGTTGGACCGGCTCGAGCCCGGCCCGATCAACGTCGACGATCCCCGCGTCATCCTGCCGCCCAAATCGCGCGCCATGAGCGACATGGAAGCCATGATCTTCCACTTCAAGCAGGTCATGGAAGGCATCAAGCCGCCGGCCGGCGAGGTGTACTTCGGCGCCGAGAACCCCAAGGGCGAGCTGGGCTACTACTTCGTGTCCGACGGCACCGCAAAGCCGGTGCGTTGGCGTATCCGGCCTCCGGCGTTCATCAACCTGGCGGCCCTGCCCAAGCTCTGCGAGGGCGCGCTCCTGGCCGACGTGATCGCCATCAACGCGAGCGTCGACATCGTGATGGGGGAGATCGACCGATGAGTGCCACTCCGGGCGCCGCGCCCCACGGCCACGAGACGGCCCCGTATGAACCGGTGTTCGTCGGGCCGGCGTTGAGCAAACTCGAGGCGTTGTTTGCGCAGTACCCAACCAAACAGGCCTGCCTCCTGCCCGCGCTCTGGATGGTGCAAGAAGCCCGCGGCTGGGTGTCGGAGCCCGCTATGGCCGAGGTCGCGGACGTACTCGGCCTCACGCCCGCGTTCGTCAAGGGCGTCGTGACCTTCTATACCATGTATCATCTCCACCCCGTGGGGCGGCATTTCATCCAGGTCTGCACCACATCGCCGTGCGGTCTCTGCGGGGCGGAAGACGTGCGCGATGCGATTCTGGAAGCGACCGGCTGCGAAGAATTGGGAAGGACGAGCCCCGATGGGCGGTTCACGGTTATCGAGGTCGAGTGCCTCGGCGCCTGTGGCTTTGCCACACCCATTCTGATCGACGACGACTTCATCGAGAGCGTTACGGCCGATCGGGTGCCGGCCCTCTTGGAGGGGTACGAGTAATGGGTTACCCGCATCCGATCCATCCCAAAGAGACGCCGGTGCTCTCCACCCACTTCGGAGACGCCGCTGCCCGCCCGTACGCCGGCTGGGTGGAGCGGGGTGGCTATCAGGCCCTGCGCAAGGCGCTCGCCATGACGCCCAACGACGTCACCGAGGAGGTCAAGGCGTCGGGCCTCAGGGGTCGCGGTGGAGCAGGCTTCCCGTGCGGGCTCAAGTGGTCGTTCATGCCCAAGAATTCGGGGAAGCCGCATTACCTGGTGTGCAATGCCGACGAGTCGGAGCCGGGCACGTTCAAGGATCGGGAGATCATGCGGTGGACGCCGCACGCGCTCATCGAGGGGTGCGCCATTGCCGCATACGCCATCGGTGCGGAGCGCTGCTACGTCTACATCCGTGGCGAATTCACCGAGCCCCTCCGTATCATGACCACGGCCATCGAAGAGGCCTACGCCAACGGCGTGCTCGGCGCGAACGTGATGGGCAGCGGGACCACCATCGACATGATCATTCATCGCGGGGCCGGCGCCTACATTTGTGGCGAGGAAACGGCCCTGATGAACTCCATCGAAGGCAAACGCGGCAACCCCAGGATCAAGCCGCCCTTTCCGGCGCAAGCCGGTGTCTTCGGCATGCCGACCACGGTGAACAACGTCGAAACGTTGGCCGCGGTGCCGCACATCGTCACTCGCGGCGCGGCGTGGTACAAGGGTCTCTGTCTCGGCAGCGACAAGAGCACCGGCACCAAGCTGTTTTCGGTGTGCGGCCAGATCCAGCGGCCTGGGAACTACGAAGTGACGATGGGCACCCCCATGCGGGACCTCGTCGTCGACATGGCGGGCGGGGCCCGGCCGGGGCGGACCCTGAAGGCGGTGATTCCCGGCGGCTCATCGGTTCCGATCATGACCGTCGCGGAAATGGAAGACTGCGTCTGCGACTACGAAGGTGTCATGGCGAAGGGGTCCATGCTCGGTTCGGGCGGCATGATCGTGATGGACGACAGCGCCGACATGGTCTATCAGATCTGGCGCCTGGCCCGGTTCTACGCCCATGAGTCGTGTGCCCAGTGTACCCAATGCCGGGAGGGGACGGCGTGGACCACCAAGATCCTGGAGCGCATTCTCCGGGGGCAGGGTGAGCAAAAGGATCTGCAACTGCTCATGGACTTGTCCGAGAACATGACCGGCAAGACCATCTGCGTGTTGAGTGATTCCTGTGCCGCGCCGATCGTGAGCGGCATCCAGAAGTTTCCCGAGGAATTCGAGGCCTATATCTCCAAGCGCCGCCAGCCGGCACTCAGCCCAGCGTAACGCCGATGCCCGACGACCTGGTTACGGTAACCATCGACGGCATCGCGGTGCAGGTGCCGAAAGGCACTCCGCTCATCGAAGCCGCGAAACGGGCAGGCATTCTGGTGCCCCATTACTGCTACCATCCGTCGCTGCCGGCACCGGCGGTGTGCCGGATGTGCTTGGTCGAGGTGGAGAAGGCCCCGAAACTCCTCCCGGCCTGCGTGACCACCGTGGCGGACGGCCAAGTGGTCCATGTCCATAGCGAAGCGGCCGAACAGGCCCGCGAGGGCGTGCTCGAGTTCCTGCTGATCAACCATCCGCTCGATTGCCCGATCTGCGATCAGGCCGGCGAATGTGAATTGCAGAACTACGTGTTCCAGGAAGGCCGGGCCGGCTCCCGGTACGACGACTACCCCAAGCGATTCAATCCGGTGGAGGACTTCGGTCCGGACATCCTGTACGTACCCAATCGGTGCATTCTCTGCACCCGGTGCGTGCGCTTCATGGATGACGTGGCGAAGACCCCGGTGCTCAACGTCTCGGAGCGCGGCGATCGCGCGACGATCGGCATCTTTCCGGAGACGACGCTGGACCACCCGTGGTCCGGCAACGTCGTCGACCTGTGCCCGGTGGGCTCGCTCGTCTCGAAGGATTTTCTCCACAAAGCGCGTGCCTGGGAACTGGACAAGACGGCCAGCATCTGTCCGGGCTGTACCCAGGGCTGCAACGTGACGATCGAGACGCGGGAGCACAACGTGGTGCGCCTGCGACCCAGGCCAAACATGGAGGTAAACCGGCACTTCATCTGCGATGAAGGCCGCATGAACTACCGGTGGATGAATCGCGGCGACCGGGTTGAGGCCCCTCGGGTGAAAGACGGCGCCCGCCATCAGGCCGTGGATTGGGACACGGCCCTCGCGCGGCTGGCCGAGTCCCTCGTGGGCGCGCGCGGCTCCGCCGTGCTCCTGGCCAGCGCGCGGGCCTCGACCGAGTCCTTGGGACACCTCCGCCGCATGCTCGACCGCTTTGACGTGACCGCCGCCGTGAGAGTGCCGCTCGGTGATGAAGCGCCGCTCGAAGGAATTCCGGGGCTGGCCCTGAGGGCGGAGCGGGCTCCCAACCTGGCCGGTGCCCACCTCATGGGCTATACGGCCAAATGGGACGACGCCGTCCGTGCGGCGGCGGCCGCGGCCGTGGTGGTCGTGGTGGATGAGCTCCTGACCGAGGCCGAGTTGGCCACCGCCCGCCGGGCGGGCCTGCTGGTGGTACTGAGCACGCTGGAATCGGACGACCTCGACCAGGCCGATCTGGTGTTGCCCATCACGACCATGGCCGAGGAGTCTGGCACATATCTCAACCGCGACCACCGGCTGCAACGCTACCTGCAAGCGAAAGCGGCACCGGGCATGGCGCGTCCCGCCTGGTGGGCGGCGGTCGAAGCAGCAAGCCCGAGCCGATGGCCTAGCCACGGCCCCGGGCTCGGCCGCCGAGGCCTTTGCGGCGTTGGGCGACCACGTGCCGAGCCTCGCCGGTCTTACCTACGCCGACATCGGCTTCGTTGGCCGGATCATCGGTCGGCATGCGGCGGTGGGAGTCGAGCGGTGACCCCCGAGCTCAAGGGGTTCCTGCTCGTCGCCAGCGTCAAGATGGTGGTGGTCTTCGTCGTGGTCCTCGTGTGGGTGGCGCTCTTGACGCTCATGGAGCGCAAAGTGTCGGCCTGGATCCAGAACCGGTTGGGACCGAACCGGGTGGGCCCTGGCGGCCTGCTTCAGCCGGTGGCCGACGGGATCAAGAACTTCATCAAAGAAGAGACCCTGCCGAAGGTGGCCAACCCGGTGCTGTTTGTGCTGGCGCCGGCGATGTCCTTCATCCCGGCCATGCTCCTGTCCGCGGTCATTCCGTTCGCCGCTCCGCTGCCGCTCGAGTTCGACTTCACGCTGCCGATCGTCGGCCGCATGGTGCACTCGGGCGCGACGCCGATGGTCGTCGCCGACTTGCCGGTCGGATTCTTGTTTGTGCTGGCGGTGAGTTCGATGGGCGTCTACGGCATCGCCATTGCGGGCTGGTCGTCGAACAGCAAGTACAGTCTTCTGGGAGGCCTCCGCGCCAGCGCGCAGATGGTGTCCTACGAGGTGGCCCTCGGACTGAGCGTGCTGCCCATCCTGCTCCTGGCGGGCAATGTGTCGTTCTCGTCGGTCATCGCTGAGCAGCAGGCCGGGCTCTGGTACGTCCTGCCGCTGTTCTTGTCGTTCTTCGTCTTCCTGATTTCGGGCCTCGCGGAAACGAACCGGCTGCCGTTCGACATGCCGGAGGCCGAGTCGGAGCTGATCGCCGGATACCACACCGAGTACAGTGCGATGAAGTTCGCCATGTTCTTCATCGCCGAATACGCCAACATGATCACCGTGTCGGCCATGACGGCGACGCTGTTCCTGGGCGGCTGGGATATTCCGTTCACCACGTGGGATCAACAGGGCGGGGTGGCGCAAACGCTGGCCACCGGCGGGTTCTTCGTGGCGAAAGTGATGGTGTTCATCTTCATCTTCATGTGGATCCGCTGGACGCTGCCTCGCTTCCGCTATGACCAACTGATGGCGCTGGGCTGGAAATTCCTGATCGAGGTTGCCACGGTCTATTTCGTGGTGATCGCAATTGCCATGCACTTGATCGGGCGGGTGTGGGGGGTGACTGATCCTCGGGCGATGGGGTTCTGGCTGTTTGGGTTGAATCTGGTGCTGTGCTACGTGGTATTCATGCTGCTGGATCGCGGCAATGTCATTGAAGGGAGCTCGCCGCAGCGGCGCCCCGCCCCCACCGAGGCCCTGGAGTCCGAATGGCGATAACGGTCAAGGTGTGTCGGCGTCCGGAACGGAACGTGAGCTACGTGCGGGCGGCGCTCAAGGGGATGCGGCTGACCTTCAAACATCTCCTCCAGCCCAAATTCACCATGCAGTACCCCGAGGAGAAGAGCCGGGACGACTGGACGCTCTCCTCCCGCTGGCGCGGCACGCATCGCATGATGACGGATGAAGCCGGCCGGTCGAAGTGTGTCGCGTGCGGTCTCTGCCCGCAGATCTGCCCCGCCAACTGCATCAAGCTCGTGCCTGGCGAGGACGAGCATGGCAACCGCTATCCGCTGATCTACGAGATCGACGAATTTCGCTGCGTGTTCTGCGGCTATTGCCAGGAAGTGTGCCCCGAAGAGGCCATCCACGTGGGTGTCCACTTCGAGAACGCGGAATACGACCGTGCCCGGTTCGTGTACGACCTGGA
The DNA here is from genome assembly GCA_963815325.1 of uncultured Gemmatimonadales bacterium. Lineage (GTDB taxonomy): Bacteria > Gemmatimonadota > Gemmatimonadetes > Gemmatimonadales > GWC2-71-9 > JABDII01. Next base: position 80,124 of record CAWFGG010000002.1, on the reverse strand, counting down.
GCGGCTGTCCTCTCAGACGCATCCGGTGTCGACGTTATGGGATCCCACCGATCCCAGGGGCGAGTGATGGCCGAGATCGTCTTCTATTTCTTCGCGGCCGCGGCCATCCTGTCGGCGCTCATGTGCATTACGCAGCGGAACCCGGTAGCCTCGGCGTTCTGGCTGATTTCGACGATGTTGACCCTCGCGGGCATCTTCGTGTTGCTCGAGGCGCAGTTCATCGCGGCCGTCCAGGTCCTGGTCTACGCCGGCGCCATCATGGTGCTGTTCCTCTTCGTGATCATGTTGCTGAACCTGAGCGACCGGGTAAGCGACATCCGGGGCAAGCTGAGCTGGGTCGTGGCGGCGCTCATTGCCGGCGCACTGGCCGCGTCACTCCTCACGCTCCGGGGGTATACCCCGGCGCGGCTGGCGCTCGAGGTGACCGGCTCGGCACAGATTCCCCCCGAGGTTGCGTTCCAGGCCGCGGAGTTGGCCCGGGCGGAGGCGGCAACGCGGGGGATCATCGGCGTCTTCGCCGAGCCGCTGTTCGGATCGTACCTCATCCCCTTCGAGATCACGGGGTTGCTCTTGCTCACGGCGATCGTCGGCGCGGTCGTGCTGGCAAAGCGGAGGCTCTAAGTGCTCCTTGGCCCTTCGCTCGGCCTGTCCGCCATCCTGTTCGCGATCGGCGTGGCCGGCGTCATTCTCCGGCGCAACGCGATCGTGCTGTTCATGTGCATCGAGCTGATGCTCAATGCCGTGAATCTGAGTTTCATCGCGCTGGCACGCTACCACGGCATCAGCGGGCAGATCATGGTCTTCTTCGTCATGACGGTTGCCGCGGCTGAGGCGGCGGTGGGCCTCGCGATTATCCTGGCCCTGTTCCGCCATCGCGACAGCATCGATCTCAAGGACGCCAACGTGCTGCAAGGATAACCGGCATGGCCGAGCTCGTATCGGACGGATCGATGATCGGATGGGTCTGGGCCACGGTGGCTCTGGCCCTGGTCGGGTTCCTGGTGAACGGCGCCCTGGCGATCTGGAAGCCGACGGCCAAGCGAGCCGTGTCGATCGTGGGTCCGGGTGTGGTGCTCGCGGCCTTTCTGGTTTCGGCGGCGGCGTTCCTGGAGCTGTGGGGCGCGCCGCCCGAACGGCCCTACATCCTGAGCCTCTGGTCCTGGCTGCCGGTCGATACGCTCCAAATCGATCTCGCTTTCCAAGTCGACCAGCTCTCGGCCGTGATGATGCTCATCGTCACAGGCGTCGGCGGCCTGATCCACGTGTTCAGCATCGGCTACATGCGAGAGGACCCGGGATACGCCCGCTACTTCGCGTATCTCAATCTCTTCATCGCCTTCATGCTCGTCCTGGTGCTGGGCGCCAATTTCCCGGTGCTCTTCATCGGGTGGGAAGGTGTCGGGCTCTGTTCGTATCTCTTGATCGGATTCTGGTTCGAAGACCGGCTGAAGGCGGACGCGGGGAAGAAGGCCTTCATCGTCAACCGGATCGGCGACTTCGGGTTCCTGATCGCCATGTTCCTGATCTGGTCGGCAGTGGGCTCGCTCGACTTCGTGGAGGTCTTCCGTGCCGCCCCCGGAGCGCTGCCGCTCGGCGGGGCGACGATCACCGCGATCACCCTCTTTCTCTTCCTCGGCTGCGTGGGCAAGTCGGCCCAGATCCCGCTCTACGTGTGGCTGCCCGATGCCATGGCGGGTCCGACGCCGGTGTCCGCCCTGATCCATGCCGCAACCATGGTGACCGCCGGGGTCTACCTGGTGGCACGCACCGGTGTCCTCTTCGCGATGGCGCCCGTCTCGAGCCTGGTGGTGGCGGGCGTCGGCGCGGTGACGGCGCTCTTTGCCGCTACCATCGGGCTCCGGCAATACGACATCAAGAAGGTCCTGGCGTATTCCACCGTGTCGCAGCTCGGTTACATGTTCGTGGGCGTCGGCACGGGTGCGTTCGCCGCGGGCATTTTCCACCTGGCCACGCATGCGTTCTTCAAGGCGTTGTTGTTCCTGGGAGCAGGCAGCGTGATCCATGCCATGCATCACGCCTACCACGCCACCCATTCCGACGCGGACGCACAAGACATGCGGAACATGGGCGGCCTCCGGGCCCACATGCCGTGGACCTTTGCCCTCATGGGCATCGCCACCCTGGCCATCGCCGGGATTCCGCCCTTTTCGGGCTTCTTCTCCAAGGATGAAATTCTCGCCGCGGCGTTCGCTCGTGGCGGTGAGAACCCAGTCTACTACGTCTACTGGGCGCTGGGATTGGCAGCTGCGGCCATCACCGCGTTCTACATGGCGCGATTGATGGCCATGACCTTCCTGGGAACGAACCGGACCGGAGAGGCAGAGCGCCGCCACCTGCACGAGGCCCCGTGGACCATGACCGGGCCGCTGGTGGTGCTCGGCATTCTGAGCTTGGCCGGCGGCATCATCAACCTCCCGGCCTTCGTGGGCGGCCACCACGCGCTCGAAACCTGGCTCGAGCCGCTGACGGCCGCTGCGCATTCGTTCGCGCCGCTTCACTTGCCGCACGGGACGACCGAGGCCGTGCTCATCGGCGCGGCGGTGCTGGTGGCCGTGGTGGGCCTCATCTGGGGTACCAGGGCCACGCTGGGGACGGCCATCGTGCCCGCGGCGCAGGCGGTCGAGGAGCGGGGATTCTGGAAGGTGCTGTTCAACAAGTATTACGTCGACGAGTTGTACGACCGGGTCATCATCCGCCCGTTGATGTGGCTGTCTGAGACGGCCCTCTGGCGCGGCATCGATCAAGGGCTGATCGATGGAGTGGGAGTCAACGGGACCGCCAAAGTGTCTCGTGCGCTTGGCTGGATCGGCAGCGCGCTCCAGACCGGGCAAGTGGGCTTCTACCTCGTGCTCTTCCTCCTTGGCGCGATCTGGATCATGCGCGCAGTGGTTGGGTAGCGACCATGGCCGACTTCCTCGTCTCCATCCGCTATTCGGAGTGGGTGCTCCACGCGCTCCTGATCCTGCCACTCGTGGGTGTCCTTCCCGTCCTCATGGGTCCGCCCGCGCTTGCCAAGCGGCTCGCGCTGGTCATCACCCTGGCCGAGCTCGTCGTGTCGCTCGGGTTGTGGTGGGCGTTCGATCAGATGGACGGCGGCATGCAGTTCGCGTCGGCAGCGCCGTGGCTTCCGGAATGGGGCATCTACTACCGCGTCGGGATCGATGGCATCTCGCTGTTCATGGTGTTGCTCACCACGGCACTGATGCCGCTCAGCGTTCTGGGAAGTTGGACCTCTATCACGAGCAAGGAACGTGGGTACTACGCTCTCATGCTCGTGCTGCTCACGGGCATGCTGGGCGTGTTCGTCGCCACTCGACCTGTTCCTGTTCTACGTCTTCTGGGAAGTGATGCTGATCCCGATGTACTTCATCATCGGGATCTGGGGCGGGCAGAATCGCATATACGCTGCCATCAAGTTCTTCATCTATACGATGGTGGGATCGCTCCTCATGCTCGTGGCGATCCTCGCCATGGTGTGGCAGATCGGCAGCATCACCGGCGTGTTGGACTTCAGCTATGCCCATCTTCTGGCACACGCCAGCGTGGTCCACACCATCGCGCCGTGGCTGTTCGCCGCATTCGCGCTGGCCTTCGCGATCAAGGTGCCGGTATTCCCGTTCCACACCTGGTTGCCGGATGCCCACGTCGAGGCGCCGACCGCGGGCAGCGTGCTCCTGGCCGGTGTGCTCCTCAAGATGGGCACGTACGGGTTCCTGCGTTTCGGGGTGCCGTTCTTTCCCGAGGTTGCCATGAGCCCTGTGGTGAGCAACCTCGTCATCGTGCTCGCCGTGGCCGGCATCATTTATGGTGCCCTGGTGGCCCTGGTCCAGCCGGATATCAAGAAACTGGTGGCGTACTCCTCGGTAAGCCACCTGGGCTTCGTCATGCTCGGCATCTGGGCCGCGACGCTCCAGAGCGTCGAGGGCGCCCTCATGATCATGATCAGCCACGGACTGTCCACCGGCGCCCTGTTCTTTCTGGTGGGGATGCTGTACGAACGGCGGCATACCCGTGAGATCGCCGCGTTCGGCGGCCTCGCCCGCGTCATCCCCATCTTCAGCCTGATCCTCACCGTGGTCGCCCTCTCGTCGATCGGGCTGCCCGGATTGAACGGCTTCGTCGGCGAGTTCCTGGTATTGCTCGGCAGCTTCGGAGGCCATCCATGGGCGACGGGACTGGCGGCGACGGGCGTGATCTTTGCCGCCGCCTACCTTCTTCGCGCACTCCAGCGGCTGATCTACAATCCGCTCGAGCAGCCGGAGAACCGGTCCCTCAAGGATCTGACCCCGCGCGAACTGGTGGTGCTCCTGCCGATCGTGGCGGGTATCGTGTGGATGGGGCTCTATCCGAAGCCCTTGCTTCAGCGGATGGAATCCGCGGCACAGCGCTACGTCGAGTATGTCGAGGCGGGCCGTGGTGCCGGGCCGGCCCGCTCGGGTGTGGCCATTGAGCCCGATGGCGCGAGGGCCGAGCCATGAGGCCGATCGACCTGGCGACCCCGCTCGGGGCCACCTGGGCCCTGTTGCCCGAGATCGTTCTCGCGACCGCGGCCTTGGGGGTGCTGTTGGTGGTCGGGTGGCGCCATCGATCGGAGCAAGACAGCCGACTGGCCGGCTGGCTCAGCCTGGGTGCGTTGCTCATGAGCGGCGTGGGCTTGATGTACGTGTGGACGGAGGGTCTCTCCCCGATCGGGCTCGAGACCATGATCGCGGTCGACTCGTTCCGGTATGCGGCCAGTGCGCTGTTTCTCCTCTTTAGCGCCATGACGATCGTGCTTTCCCTCGGCTACCTCGAGCGCGAGCGCATGTTGGCCCCCGAGTATTACTGTCTGATCCTGCTCTGTACGGCGGGCATGATGTTCCTCGGCGCCGCCGTCGACCTGATCGTGGTGTTTCTTGGCCTCGAGGTCATGTCCATCGCCGCCTACGTGCTGGCGGGCTACGACCGGCGGAGCATCTTCTCCGCCGAGGCCGGCCTCAAGTACTTCCTGGTGGGCGCGTTCGCCTCGGGCTTCCTGCTCTACGGCATCGCCCTGGTGTACGGCGCGACCGGCACCACCAACATCTTCTTGATCGGCGCGCAGTTCTCGGGCGGACAGATTCCGATGCTGGGTCTCCTCGGGCTTGGCCTCATCCTCATCGGATTCGGCTTCAAAGTCTCGGCCGTTCCGTTCCACATGTGGGCGCCCGACGTGTACGATGGGGCGCCCACTCCGGTAACGGGCCTCATGGCAACGGGAGTCAAGGCTGCTGCCTTCGTAGCGCTGGTCCGGCTTCTGATGCAGGCATTTCCGGGCGCCGAAAGCGTCTGGCAGCCCATCATCGGGACCTTGGCGATCGCCACCATGGTGGTCGGCAACCTGGTAGCGTTGGCGCAGCGATCCTTGAAGCGAATGCTGGCGTATAGCTCCGTGGCACACGCCGGCTACCTGCTGGTGGCCGTCTGGCCCGGCTCCCGGGCTGGTGCGGCGGCGCTCATCCTGTATCTCCTGGCCTACGGACTGACGACGCTTGCCACCTTCGGCTTCCTGGCGGCCCTCGGGCGTCGTGGCGAACGGGATGTGACGCTGCAGAGCATTGCCGGCTTGAGTCGAAGCCGTCCGTGGATGGCCTTCGGCCTGAGCGTGTGCATGATGTCGCTGCTCGGATTTCCCGGGACGTTCGGGTTCATGGCCAAGTGGCTGGTGTTGAGCAGCGTGGTCCTGGAGCAGCAGTGGGTCCTCGCCGTTGTTCTGGTGCTGGCCAGTGTTGTGTCCGCGGGCTATTACCTTCCCGTGGTCATGTCGATGTATATGAAGGAACCGGTCGGAGAAGACGTCCACCGCGACATCTACGTGCCCGGTCCGGCGATGGGAGTGATGGTCGGCGCCGTCGGTGCGCTCCTCCTCTTCGGCGTGTGGCCCAGTCGGGTCATCGCGGTCGCGCTGAGAAGTGCCTTGCCACTGTTGGAGCGTGCGTTGACCATCGCCGGTTCCTGAGACCTTCCCACAACCCACTGATGGCCGGTCCGACCGGCCATCGCTCGAGCGACAGGCGTTGCCATGGACGTCCCTGCTTCCATCTTCCGAGAATACGATGTCCGCGGTGTCATCGACCGCGAACTGACACCCGAGTTTGCCGCCGCGCTGGGCCGGGCGTATGCCAGCATGGGGTGGACCCGGCTGAGCCGGAGTCCCGTCATCGCCGTTGGGCGGGACAATAGGCCGTCGGGACCCGCGTTGAGTGAAGGCCTTCGCCGAGGCCTGGCTGAGGCGGGCGCCACCGTGGTGGACGTGGGCATGCTGCCCACGCCGGCGCTCTACTTTGCCGTGGCCGAGTTGGGGCTGGACGGCGGGATCCAGGTCACCGGATCGCATAATCCGCCGGAATTCAATGGGTTCAAGATGGTATTCGGCGGCGATGCGCTGTTCGGGCATGAGATCATGGCGCTGCGCGACGTGATCCTGGCCGAATCCTGGCGCGAAGGGCAGGGAAAGCAACTCAGCAACGCCTCCGTGCTGGTCCGCTACCGTGCGGCCATCACCGAGCGCAACCCGCTGGAGCGCCCGGTCCGAGTGGTGGTCGACTGCGGCAACGGCGTCGGGAGCCTCGTCACCGTCGAGACGTTGCGCGGCCTGGGCGCGGAGGTCACGCCGCTGTTCTGCGAATCCGACGGCACGTTCCCGAACCATCATCCCGATCCGACCGTCGTGGAAAACCTCACCGACTTGCAGGAAGAAGTACGCCGCAGCAAGGCCGAGCTGGGCATTGCGTTCGACGGGGACGCGGATCGGATCGGCGCGGTGGATGAGACGGGCAAGGTCATCTTCGGCGACCAGCTCCTGGTCCTGTTTGGCCGCGACGCCGTCCGCCGCTTCGGCCCGGGGTGTCAGGTCATCTTCGACGTGAAGTGCTCCGACGTGTTGCCCCAAGCACTCATCGCGGCCGGCGCCGTGCCGGTCATGTGGAAGACCGGCCACTCGCTGATCAAGGCCAAGATGAAGGAGCTCAAGGCCCCGCTCGCCGGAGAGATGAGCGGCCACATGTTCTTCGGCGGGGATTACTTCGGTTTCGATGACGCGCTCTTTGCCGCGGCCCGCCTGTTGGCTATCGTGTCGCGGACACCCGGTGGTGTCGGGCGTCTCCTTGCCGATCTGCCCGAGACCTTTGCGACGCCGGAAATCCGGGTCGAGTGCCCGGAGGAAAGGAAGTTCGCGCTGGTCGAAGCCGCGGTCGAACATTTCAGCCAGCTGCACGAGGTCAACACGATCGACGGGATCCGTATCACCCATCCGAAAGGGTGGGCGCTCTTACGCGCATCGAACACCCAGCCCGTGTTGGTGCTGCGATTCGAAGCCACCGAGCCTGCCGCGCTCGACACCTATCGGGACGAAGTCATGGACTGGCTCAGAGACCAGGGCCTCGAGGTCTAACCCGATGGGGCGTCACGGTCGAGCCATCGCGACTGGCGCGGTGATCCTGGCCGTGGTGTTGTTTATCGGCCGGTGGTGCGCCGTGGTCTTGACCGATTACTGGTGGGGCGAGCAGATCGCCCCGGCAGCGGCCGCCTTCCTGTTGCAGCTCCACTTGCTCCGACTGTCATTGGACGCCCTGGCCGTCACGGTGGCCGCAGCGTGGTTCATCGGCAATTTGTTCGTGGTATACCGTGCAGTGAGCGTGGTGCAAATTCCCCGCTACATGGCCAACCTCGAGATCCGTGAGGCGCTGACCCCGCGCCTGCTGGTGACCGGGGCGGTTGTCGCAGGCGGTGTCCTTGGCCTGGTGGTCGGGCACGGGGCATCGACTTGGTGGCCGACTGTTGCCGTCGCATGGCATGGGGCCGGCTATGGCATGACCGAACCGCTGCTCAGCCGAGACCTCGGTGTCTATGCCGCCCAGTTGCCGTTATGGCGGCTCCTGCATGGCTACGCCCTTCTCCTCGCGATTCTCGGCCTGCTGCTGGTCATTGTGCTGTACCTGATCGTCGGATCGGTTCGTTGGCGCGGCGGGCGCCCCGCCATCAGCGACCATGCACGACGCCACGTTGGCCTCTTGTTCGTGGCCGTGGCCCTCTGCCTGGTGTGGGGGTACCTCCTCGAGCCGTACGAACTCGTCGGCGGCATCAAGCGTCTGGATGACGCGGGGACGTGGGGAGCACGCGTGTTCGGCGCCCAGCTGCTGGCAGGTGTGGCCCTTGGCACGGCCGTCGCTTCGGCCATCTGGGCCTGGCGCCCACGGCACACATTGTTCCTCTCGCTCTGGGCCATCCTCGTTGCCACGTCGCTTGGCGTCCACCTCGTGGCACCGGGAGTTTCCCGCGACGGGAATCCGGTCGTGTCCGAAGCCACTGCCCGAGCACTCGAAGCCATCGCCTTTGAGCTCCGCGGCCTGGATACGCTGTCTGTGGCGCCACCGGAATCGCCGGGGCCCGCGCGACCGCTCACGGCGTTGTGGGATACCCGTTCCGTTGCGCTGCTCGCCCCGGGGCCGGACTCGGCGGAGTTGGTGGCGGTGAGCCCGGCCACCGTGTCGCTCAACGGTGTGCGTCGGCCGGTCTGGCTCATGGTGCGGGAGGCGCCGTCGGAGGTGACGCTCATCTCGGCCATTGCCGGCGACCGCGCTGCCGCCAACGGGAGCGCCATGTCCTACCGGCTCGGCGACACCGTCGCCTATCCCTCGATCACAACCATGCTCGAGCTGCCGCCCGGCGCACTCCATCCGTTGGCACGGCTGTACCGGGTGGATTCCTTGCGAGCCGGGTTCCGAGTGGATTCGTGGTTCAAGCGCGTGATGTTGGCCTGGGGACTGCAGGTCGGCAGCGTTCTCCGTGGCCTGCCCGACAATTCCACGATCACCTGGAACCTGGCCCCGGAGGCACGTCTCCGCCGGCTGGCGCCGTTTGCGGAGTGGGATGCCCCCGTTCCCCGCGTGGTCGATGGGGAACTGATCTGGGTGTCGACCGGCTACGTCCGCTCCGAAAGCTTTCCGCTCGTTGCCGAGGAACATTGGCGCGGATCGGACGTCCGGGTCGTGGCGGCGGGGTTTCTCGGGACCGTGCACAGCCTTACCGGCGAGACCCATGTCTATCACCGGCAGCCCAACGATCCACTCTCGGCCGCATGGGCCAGCCTGGCGCCTGGAGTAGTGGAGCCCGCGACGGCCATTCCGGGTTCGGTCGAGCGGGTGGCGCCCTATCCCGCGGAGTTGTTTCGAATTCAAGCGCGGGTGCTCGAGCGGCCAGCGTGGGGACTGGGCCGACAGGTTCAGGCCCGGGGCACGCCGGCCTCACCGGCGGATGCGTCGGTCACGTGGGCAGGGACCGGCGAGCAACCGGCTATGACTGCGGCCTACGCCCAACCGGGAAAGCGCCTCGTCAGCGCGGTGCTGGAGGGCTCGCGCGATGGGCGAGACGTGCTCCGGCTGGCACATCTCGACAGTATGGCGGGCACGGCGCTGCCGCAGGTGCTCGAGGCGCGGTGGCAGCGCTTTCCGCTCTACGAGCAGATTCGCGACTCGGTGATCGCGGATGGTGCCGAGTTTGCGGCCGGGCCTGTTCGGTACAGCTTGTTCATGGGCGGGGTGTTGGCGACCCAGGCGTACTTTGGCCGACGGGGCGCCGCCGGCCGGCCGCAACTGACCTGGACGGCAGTCGGCTATCACGAGCGCCTCGGCGCAGGCCGCAACGCGGACGAAGCCTGGACCAACCTGTTGGGCGAATCGGCTCCGGCGCCGCCGGGGCTTGGGCCGGTCAGTCGCTTCGAGGAAGCGCGGCGCTGGATGGTACGCGCCGACTCGGCCCTCCGCGCCGGCCGGTGGGAAGATTTCGGAACGGCATTCGAGTCGCTCCGACGCGTGTTCGAGGTGCCGCGTGACAGCGCGCGTTAGGTTCCCCTTGCGTTCGGCCTGGACTAGGTTCCGGACCCTGTGACTAAGCAATCTGTGACTGAGTCCCGCACCGTGGTCGTTGCACTGGGTGGCAATGCGATTGCCCCGGAATCTGCGGCCTCGAGCATAACGGCTCAGTTCCGGCACTCGCGCGCAAGCGTCCTGCCCCTCATCCAATTTGCCCGGGAAGGCTGGCACATCGCACTGGTCCACGGCAACGGGCCGCAGGTGGGCGATGAGCTGTTGCGCCAGGAACTGGCGCGGCACGTGGCGGAGCCGCTGCCGTTGGGTGTGCTCGTTGCGGGGACCGCAGGCTGGCTGGGCTACATGCTCCAGCAGGTGATCCAAAACCAGCTCGAGAAAGTCGGCATCGTGCGTGAGGTGGTCACGCTGATCACGCAGACCATCGTCGACCCGAACGACCCGCTGCTCGCGCGGCCGACCAAGCCGATCGGACATGCGCTGAGCAAGGAGGACGCGGAGGCCCTGCAGCGCAATGGTATGGCGGTGGGGAAAGACGGTGCCGGGCACTGGCGGCGACTGGCCTCGAGCCCGCGCCCACTGAGTGTGGTCGAAGCGCCGCTGGTCAAGCGCCTGGTGGAGGCGGGAGTGATCGTTATCGCGGCGGGCGGAGGCGGGCCGGCGGTCTATCATCATCCGGTCACCGGCTACGAGGGCCTCGACGTGGTAGTGGACAAGGACCGGGTAGCTACCGTTTTGGCGACCGAGCTTGGCGCCGAGGTCCTGCTCATTCTGACCGATGTCGATGCGGTGTACCGAAATTGGAAGACACCTGAGGCAGAGCCCATCCATCGCATGTCACTGGCCGAGGCCGAGGCCATGCTCGAAGACGGGAGTTTGGGTGAGGGTGGTATGCGGCCCAAGGTCGAGGCCGCGGTCGGATTCGTGCGTGCCCGCGGGGTCGGTGCCCGGGCCATCATTGCCCATTTGGCGCATGGATCGGAGGCGCTGAGGGGCGAAACAGGAACAATCATCCAGAGGGAGTCGTGAACCTACACGAATATCAAGCGCGGACGCTCTTCCACGCAGCCGGGATTCCAACGCTGGGCGGAGACGTGGCATCCACGCCGGCGGAGGCTGAGGAAATCGCACGCGGCTTGGGCAAGCGCGTCGTGGTCAAGGCACAGGTCCATGCGGGCGGGCGGGGCAAGGCCGGCGGGGTCAAGCTGGCGGACACTCCCGCCGAGGCGGGAATGTGGGCGGAAAAGATCCTGGCGCTCACCATCAAGGGGCTGCCGGTCAAGCGGGTGTTGGTGGTTCCGGCCGCCGAGATCGCGAGCGAAACCTACGTCGGGCTGATTATGGATCGGGAGACGCAGCGTCCGGTGTTTATGGTGAGTGCCGCCGGCGGTGTCGACATCGAGGAGGTCGCGGCAAAGACCCCCGAGAAAATCACCCGCGTGGCGGTCGATCCCCGTTACGGCTTGTTGCCGCATCAGGCAATGGGGCTCGCCTTCACGCTGTACCAGGATTTCGGCCAGGTGCGGGCGGCGGCCAAGATCATGGGCCAGCTCTATCAGGCCTTCGTGGACAACGGTGCGTCGCTGGCGGAGATCAACCCGTTGGTGGCCACGGCGAGAGGTCAAATTCTCGCGCTCGACGCCAAAGTAGTGCTCGACGACAACGAGGTGGAGCGCCGGCCTGATCTGGAGGCTCTGCGGGATGAGTCGGCTGAAGATCCCAGCGAGGTCGCAGCGCGGCAGGCAGGGCTGTCGTTCATCAAGCTGAGCGGCAATGTCGGGTGCGTGGTGAACGGTGCAGGGCTGGCCATGGCGACGATGGACCTGGTCAAGTATTACGGGGGGAGCCTGCCAACTTCCTCGACATTGGCGGCAGCTCCAGTCCCGAGAAAGTGGTCAATGCGCTGCGCATTATCACCACCGACCGGGACGTGAAGGCGATCCTGTTCAATATCTTCGGCGGCATCACCAGGACCGACGACGTGGCCAACGGTATCGTCGCGGCCACGCAAGCATTCCAGGTCGGCGTCCCGATCGTCATCCGACTTACCGGCACAAACGAGGCCGAAGCGATCGAGATTCTGCGAGGCGTTGGGATGACGGCCTTGAACGACATGGATGAAGCGGTGCAGCAAGTGGTGAAGATCGTAAAGGAGGCGGCGTGAGCATCTTTGTCGACCAATCCACTCGACTGTGCGTCCAAGGCATCACCGGCCGCGACGGATCGTTCCATGCCAAGCAGATGATGGAGTACGGCACGCCCGTGGTTGCCGGGGTCACTCCGGGCAAGGGTGGGCAACGGTTCGAGGGCTCGGTGCCGGTGTTCGACACCGTGGCCGAGGCGGTTCGGGAGACCGGGGCCAACGCCTCCGTCCTCTATGTGCCGCCGGGGTTGGCTGCGGGGGCCATCTACGAGGCGGCCGATGCCGGCATCGGCCTCGTCGTCTGTATCACGGAAGGCATTCCCGTGTTGGACATGACCCGGGTGATGCTGTTCCTCAAGGAACGCGGAACGCGCCTGGTAGGCCCGAACTGTCCCGGCGTGATCACGCCGGGGGTGGCCAAGGTGGGCATCATTCCCGGGAACATCTGCGCCTCGGGTCGGGTTGGGCTCGTGTCACGAAGCGGCACGCTCACCTATGAGGTGGTCCACCATCTGACACGCAATGGCCTGGGCCAGAGCACCTGTGTCGGCATCGGTGGCGATCCGGTGATCGGCACCAACTTCATCGATTGCCTGCGGGCCTTCGAAGACGATCCGGCCACGGACGCCATCGTGATCATCGGCGAGATCGGTGGCACGGATGAGCAGAACGCGGCCGCGTTCGTCACCACACACGTCACCAAGCCGGTCGTCGGGTTCATTGCGGGCCAGACTGCGCCGAAAGGACGGCGCATGGGGCACGCGGGCGCCATCATTTCGGGATCGTCGGGCACGGCGGCCGAGAAGATCGCGGCGTTCGAGGCGGCGGGGATTGCCGTGATGAAGCGGCCGGCCGAGGTCGTCACCCTGCTCCAAGGCAAGCTCTAAACCATGAGGAACACCGTGGCAACGATGACGCTTGGAATTGTGAAACCCGACGCGGTGGGGGCGGGACGTGCCGGCCTCATCCTGGCGCACCTCGAGCGCGACGGGTTCGTGCTGCGCGCGGCTCGGCTGGTGCGGCTCACGCGGGATGAGGCCGAGTCCTTCTACGAAGTTCACCGTGGCCGGCCGTTCTATGACGAGCTGGTGGAGTTCATGACGAGCGGTCCGTGCCTGCCCATGGCGTTGGAGCGGAGTGACGCCGTGGCCCGGCTTCGGGCCGTGATCGGCGCCACCGACCCGGCCGAGGCCGCCGAGGGCACGATTCGGAAGCTGTACGCCGAATCGAAGGGCCGGAACGCCATTCATGCGTCGGACAGCCCGGAAAATGCCGCGCGGGAGGTTCTGTTCTTCTTTGCCGAGGGTGAGTTGGCGCGACTCGGCCGGAAATCGGGGATTTCTTGACGTAAGTTCTGTAGCCAGCTAGGTTTAGTGGCTATGCTTCGGGTTCCCATCCGGGAGCTTGGGCTCGGCCCCGTCGAGACGGACGGACAGCTCGAACCCGGCGACCCGCTGTTCGCGGTGCTCGACTTCGAGCTCGACGGGCCGATCGTCGTGGCGGGCCGCCTCAAGAGTACGGCCGAGGGCGAGGTCATGTGGCACGCCACGATCTCCGGTCGGGCGCGTGCCGCATGCCGCCGCTGCCTGGCCGAGGTACCGGTGCCGCTCGCAATCGACGTCGATGCCCTGTTCAGCTCGGACCCCGATGTGCTCGATGACCCGGCGGTGTACCCGATGCCTGAGCGCGCGACGCACCTCGACGTGACCGCGGCCGTGTGTGAGGAAATAGCGCTCGCCATGCCGGTGTTTAGTCTGTGTCGTGACGACTGTGCCGGGCTGTGCCCGACATGCGGTACCGATCTCAACGTGGAGGCCTGCGAGTGCGCTGCCTCCACCCGACCTTCATGAGGCGATTCCATGGCGGTTCCCAAGCGACGGACCTCGAAGTCGCGTAAGCGGCTGCGTCGAGGCCACCATACCGGGGCGGGAGTCATGCCCCAATTGTGCCCGCGCTGCGGCGAGCCAAAGCGCTCCCATCGCGTGTGCAGCACCTGTGGATACTATCGCGGCAAGCGGGTCCTCGAGGTCGAGGATAGCTGAGGGTGATTCGCGTCGCGCTCGACGCCATGGGGGGCGACGATGCCCCTCATGTTGAGGTAGAGGGCGCGCTCGATGCCCTCGCGTCACTTCCGGATACCTTCCGCATTCAGTTGCTGGGTCCGGTTGCGGCCATCGAAGACGAGTTGGGCAAGCATCCGGACGCCGACCGGTCCCGGATCGAAATCCACGACGCTCCCGACATCATCACTATGAGCGACCAGCCGCTGCATGCCATCCGGCGGAAGCGGCAGTCCGGCGTCGTGGTAGGGCTCGAACTCCAGAAGTCCGGGCGCTCCGACGCATTTGTCTCTGCCGGCAACACCGGAGCCATCCTGGCGGGATCGACCCTCCTCCTCGGGCTGCACGACGGGGTGGAGCGGGCCACCGTTGCTACGCCATTTCCGACGGTGGGACAACCGGTCCTCGTGCTCGACGCCGGGGCCAACGTGGATTGCTCCGTCAAGGAGTTGGTGGGGTTCGCGTACCTCGGTACGGTCTACATGCGCGACATTCTCGGCCTGGCCAATCCGTCCGTGGGCCTCCTCAACATCGGCGAGGAGGACGGAAAGGGAAATGCGATCTCCCGCGAGGTGCACACCGCGCTCAAGAGCTCGACCGGCGTCAATTACATCGGGAACATCGAGGGCCGGGACATTTTGGCCGGACACTCGAAGTTCGGCCATGTCGACGTTGTGGTGTGCGACGGGTTCGTCGGCAATGTCGTCCTCAAGTTCTATGAGTCGGTGGCCAGGCTCATCTTCGGATTGGTACGCGGCAAGGCTCCCGACCTCCTCCAACGGGACGACGTCCGGGAGATATTCCGCATCCTGGACTATTCCGAGTACGGCGGTGCGCCGCTCTTGGGTATTCAGGGGGTCACCATCATCTGCCACGGCGGATCGACCTCGAATGCCATCAAGAACGCCATTCGGGTCGCCGTGCAGGCGGTTGAGGCCGGCCTGAGCGGTCACATCGCCGCCGAGTTTGCCTCGCGAGAGGCACTGGCCGGGTCATGACGGGCCGTCCCATCGCGGGCTTCACCGGGCTAGGTGTCGCGGTTCCCGACCGCGTGCTGACCAACACCGATCTCGAGAAGATGCTGGACACGTCGCACGAGTGGATCGTCGAGCGGACCGGAATCCGCGAGCGCCACATCGCGAACGAGGACGTATCGGTTGCCATGCTGGCCGAGCAAGCCAGCCGCGACGCCATGGCCGAGGCGGGGATCGGGCCCAAAGACATCGACGCGATTATCCTCGGGACCGCCACCCCGGACCGGCTGCTGCCGGCCACCGCTTGCGATCTCCAGGCGCTGCTCGGCGCGGACAACGCCGCCGCGTTCGACGTGTCCGCCGCCTGCCCCGGGTTCCTCTACAGCCTCGGCATTGCGGAAGGGTTCATCGCGTCGGGCCTGGCAAAGACGTGTCTCGTCGTCGGAGCGGAGAAGCTCTCCACCATCACCGACTACACCGATCGCTCCACGGCCATCCTGTTCGGGGACGCGGCGGGCGCGGCGGTGGTTCAGCCTGCGACCGATAACGGCCGCGGGATCCTCTCCATGTTCCTGCGGTCGGACGGAAAGCTCGCGCCGCTCCTGTTCCGGCCCGGTGGTGGTGCCTGCCAGCCCATCAGTTCCACGGTGGTGGAGGAGCGGTCGCACTACATGAAGATGGCCGGCCGAGAAGTATTCAAGGCGGCGGTCCGGACCATGGCCCAAGCCTGCGACGAGGCACTGCAGCTCGCCGGAGTCAGCGCCGACGAAATCGATCTCCTCGTGCCCCACCAGGCCAATATTCGGATTATCGAAGCCACGGCGAAGCACGCCGGCATGCCGATGGATAGGGTCATGGTGAACGTCGATCGGTACGGCAACACGTCGTCGGCATCGATCCCGCTCGCCATCGACCAGGCGATCGCCGAAGGCAGAATAGGGAAGGGGTCATTGCTCCTGCTGGTGGCCTTCGGTGCAGGCTTCACCTGGGGGAGCGCGGTCGTCCGGTGGTAGCCGTGGTGCTGTGCCCCGGACAGGGGGCGCAACGGGTCGGGATGGGGAAGGACCTGGCCGAACGTTTTCCCGAGGCCCGGGACACCTTCGCCGCCATCGACGACGCCCTGGGCGTTGCCCTGAGTCGCATCATGTGGGAGGGCCCCGAAGACGAGCTGACCCTTACCCATAACGCCCAACCAGCTATCCTGGCGCATACCGCCGCCGTGCACGCCGTGGTTCGGGGCCGCCTGGCCGATCTCCGCGCCGCGCTGGGCCACAGCCTGGGCGAATACAGCGCCTATGTCGTGGCCGGGTCCCTCACGCCGGCGGAGGCCGCCGTGCTCGTTCGCCGCCGCGGGGAGCTGATGTACCAGGCCGGACTCGAACGACCGGGGGCCATGGCCGTGGTGATGGGGCTCGATGTGTCGCAGGTGGAGGCGGCCTGCGTGGAGGCCGCAGGCGACGGCATCGCCGTCCCGGCCAACTTGAACGCACCCGACCAAGTCGTGATCTCGGGCGATCCCGCCGCGGTGGCGCGCGCCGGCGAGCAGTGCAAGACGGCAGGTGCCAAGCGGGTCATTCCGCTCAAGGTGAGCGGGGCGTTCCATTCCCCGCTCATGGCCCCGGCGGTGCCCGGGCTGGAGCAGGCGCTGGCTGCCGTCACCTTCGGCGACCCGAAGATTCCGGTCGTGGCCAACGCGACGGCGCGCCCGGTTCGAACGGGGGACGAGGCCCGGCGCCAACTCGCCGCCCAGCTCACGGCCCCGGTCCGCTGGGTGGAAGGCATGCAGCAGGCGGCGGCCCTTGCCGGCGGCGGGAGTTTCCTCGAGCTTGGCCCCGGTCGGGTATTGAGCGGCCTCCTCAAACGCATCGTACCCGATGCCACGGTCCACGCCCTGGGCACCGCCACCGAGATCGAGGAGTTTTTGGCATGACGACCATCGATCTGACCGGGAAGGTCGCGTTTGTCACCGGCAGCACCCGAGGAATAGGGCACGCAATTGCGCAGGCCTTCCACCAGGCCGGGGCCAAGGTCGCCATCGTCGGACGAGATCGTGACCGCGCCCAGGAGGTGGCCACCGCGCTCGGAGCGGGCACATGCGGCGTCGCGTGCGATGTGGCGGACGGGGATCAAGTGGAGGCCGCCCTGGCTGAGGCGGAACAGGTCCTCGGACCCATCGATATCCTGGTGAACAACGCGGGTCTCACCCGCGACAACATCATCCTCCGCCTGAGCGAGGACGATTGGAACGCGGTTCTGGACGCCAACCTCAAGGGAGCGTTCCACACGATCCGAACGGTGGCGCGGGGAATGATGAAACGCCGCTGGGGACGGATCATCAACATCACCAGCGTCGTTGGCTTGACGGGCAACCGCGGGCAGGCAAACTACGCGGCCAGCAAAGCCGGCCTGATCGGCCTCAGTAAGTCGGTGGCAAAGGAGTATGCCAGCCGCAATATCCTGGTCAATTGCATCGCGCCGGGGTTCATTGAGACCGACATGACCCATGCCTTGCCCGCGGAGGCAAGGGAGGCCTTATTAGGATCTATCGCGCTGGGGCGGTTGGGGCGGCCGGAGGATGTTGCGGCGGCCGCGCTGTTTCTGGCGTCGGACTTGGCGGAGTATATCACCGGACAGGTGCTGGTGGTCGATGGCGGGATGGTTATGTAAGTCCTCTTCTTCATCGAGGTGCAGCGTTATGGACATGGTCGAAAAGGTCAAGGACATCATTGTCGAAGAATTGGGCGTCGAGCGCGAGAAGCTCACCGACGAGGCGAGTTTCATGGAAGATCTCGGAGCCGACAGTCTCGATACGGTTGAGCTGGTCATGGCGTTCGAGAAGGAGTTCGACATCGACATCCCCGACGAGGAGGCTGAAAAGCTCCGCACGGTAGGGGACGCGCTCAAGTACCTCAAGGAAAAGGCCGGGTCGTAGGTTGACACGCCGTGTCGTAGTCACCGGCCTTGGCCTGGTGACGCCGGTTGGGAATGACGTCGACACGACCTGGGCGAACCTACTTGCCGGCCGCTCCGGCGCGGCTCACATCACGAAGTTCGATCCCGAGCGCCTGCAGGTGCGGTTCGCCTGCGAGGTGAAGGGATTCGACCCCCTGCAGTACATCGATCGGAAAGAAGTTCGGCGGTACGACCTGTTCGCGCAGTTTGCATTGGCGGCAGCCCACCAAGCCGTCGTCCAAGCTGGGCTCGACGCGACTGTTCCAGATCCGGACAGGATCGGTGTCATCATCGGGAGCGGGATCGGAGGCATGCAAACCTTCGAGACCCAATGCTCGCTCTATTTGACGAAGGGCCCCGACCGCGTGTCGCCGTTCTTCGTCCCGATGTTCATCCCTGACATCGCAGCGGGGTTGGTGTCCATCCGGTATGGCCTCAAGGGGCCCAATTTCGCAACCGTCTCGGCGTGCGCGTCGTCGGCGCACGCCATCGGTGAGTCGTACTCCCTTATCAGGGAAGGAGCGGCGGACGCGATGGTCACGGGCGGCGCTGAGGCGGCCATCACGGGACTCACCGTCGCCGGGTTCCAGAACATGAAGGCCCTGTCCACCCGCAATGACGAGCCGGAGAAGGCGAGCCGGCCGTTCGATCAGGGTCGCGACGGGTTCGTCCTCGGCGACGGGGCGGGCATGGTGGTGCTCGAGAGCCTGGACCACGCCGAAGCTCGCGGCGCCACGATCCTGGGTGAGGTGCTTGGCTACGGATTGAGCGGCGACGCGCACCACATCACCTCCCCCCCCCCTGACGGGGAAGGCGCCCAGCGTGCCATCCGCGCCTGCCTCGACGACCAAGCGATCCCTCCTCAGCGCGTCGACTACATCAACGCCCACGGCACGTCCACCCAGCTCGGGGACATTGCCGAGACCATCGCCGTGAAGCGTGCCTTCGGCGAGCACGCCACCCGGCTGGTCTTCGGCTCCACCAAATCGATGACGGGCCACTTGCTCGGCGCAGCCGGGGCCGTTGAGTTCGCCGTCTCACTCCTCGCCGCGACCCACGGTGTCATTCCACCAACGATCAATCAGGACCTCGCCGACCCCGAGTGTGATCTTGACTGTGCTCCGAACACCAAGGTCACCCGCAACGTGGATATCGCCCTGTCGAGTTCCTTCGGTTTCGGCGGACACAATGTGACGCTCGCGGTAAGCCGGTTTCAGGCGTAACTAGGGCGACTCCAGACCCACGACGTACGACTTGTGACTTCCCACGCCGTTTCGCTACATTCCAGGCACCTTAATCTCGATACACCAAGGAGATAGGATGCCTGCTGTTGCCGCCCCCGATCTCGCCCGTCTCGAAGATCCGGCCCTCCGGTCGGTGGGCGAGAAGGTGCTCGAGGGGGCGCGTCTCGACGCGGCAGACGGCCGAATCCTCTACGCGACGAACGATCTCCTGGGGCTTGGTCTGCTCGCCGATTATGCCAACCAAGAGCGGAACGGCGACCGGGTCTTCTTTTCCGCCAATCAGCACCTGAATCCGACCAACGTGTGCATTCTGCGGAAGACGTGCACCTTCTGCTCGTTTGCGCGCATGCCGAAAGAGGACGGGGCCTACACCCGGACGCTGGAGGAGGTCTTTGCCGAGGCAGCGGTGGCCAAGGACATGCCCACGCGCGAGTTCCACATCGTCGGCGGACTCCACCCCAAGCTCAGGCTGAGTTACTACACCGATATGATCCGCGGCCTCAAGGAGCGCCATCCGGACGTGCACATCAAGGCGCTGACCGCGGTCGAGATCGCGCACCTGGCGCGAATCGAGAAGTGCACGATCGCCGACGTTCTGCGTGCACTGAAGGACGCCGGCCTCACCAGCCTGCCGGGCGGTGGCGCCGAGGTGTTCAGCACGGCGGTCCGCGCCACGATCGCGGAGCGGAAACTCACCGGGCAGGAGTGGCTCGAGGTGCACCGCGTGGCCCACGCGCTCGGGATCCCCACCAACTGTACCATGCTGTACGGTCACGTCGAGACGGCCGATGACCGAATCGCGCATCTCACCATGCTTCGCGAGCTCCAGGACGAGACCGGCGGGTTCCTCACCTACATTCCGTTGGCATACCACCCCGATCACAACGCGTTGGGCGAAGATCTCGATCGGGTCGGTACGGCGACGACCGGGTTTGAGGATCTCAAGAACATCGCGGTGGGGCGGCTGTTCCTCGACAACGTGCCGCACGTCAAGACCCACTGGCCGATGGTGACCCCGTTCCTGTCGCAGATCGCGCTGGCCTTCGGATGTGACGACGTTGAAGGCACGGTGGTGTTCGAGCGGGTGTACCACGACGCTGGCGCCTCGACGGAGATGCAGCTGCCGTATCATGCCCTGGTCGACCTCATTCGCCATGCCGGCAAGCGCCCGGTGGAGCGGAACAGTCTATACCAAGCGGTGCGCGAGGAATTCGACGACCTGATTCCCCCACCGGCCGGGCCGCGCGGCCTGCCCGTGGTCCACGCCGCATGAGACTCGGCCGGATTCCCTGGATCAACTGCTACCCGGTGTACGCCGCGGTCGATCGGGGCAAGGTGGCCATGCCGGCCGAGGTGGTGACGGGAACCGCGTCCGAGCTGAACGATCTACTGGCGGCGGGCGAACTGGATGTGAGCGTCATCTCCGCGGTGGAATACGCCCGGCACGCGTCGCGCTATCACTTGTTATCAGACCTGGCCATCAGCTGCGACGGGCCGGTCCACAGTGTCGCCCTCTTTGCCAAGCGGCCGCCGACGGACCTCGACCATGCGACGGTGCTGGTGAGTGCGTCGTCCCGAACCTCGGTCCTCTTGCTCGAGTTGTTGTGTCGGCATCGTTGGAAGGTGGCACCCAATGTTGCCACCGTGCGAGCGGAGGCCGCCGACCTCGATGCGTTGGCCGATCTGCCGCACCAGGCGGTGCTCGTCATTGGAGACGCGGCGCTGATGCTCCAGGCACGCGATCGGTATCCCGTGCGAATAGACCTGGGCCAGGCCTGGCACGACTGGACCGGCCTCCCCTTCGTATTCGCGGTGTGGGCGGCACGACGCACCAGCGACCAGACGCGGGCTCGGGACATTCACACGCGGCTCCTCGAGAGCCGCGCCTGGGGCCTGGGGCATCTGGACGAGTTGGCGGGGCAGGCGGCCGAACGAACCGGATTGGACGTGGGCGTCTGCCGGGCATACCTGGGCGACTTGGACTACGCGCTCGGGTACCGGCACCTGGCCGGCCTCACCGACTTCTTCCGGCGGTTGGCCCAGGACGGCCTCGTACCGGACGGCTCGCTCTCGTTCATCACGGCGGCCTAACCATGTCCTACGTCGATCGGACCTCCGGCGAATTCACCGACGCGCTCGAGCTGTACCACCGCGCCAGCCTTCTCGAGCTCGGCCTCCTGGCCGATCGTGAACGGTGGCGGCTCCATCCGGAGAAGGTGGTCACCTACATCATCGATCGGAACATCAACTACACCAACGTGTGCGTGGCGGACTGCAAGTTCTGCGCATTCTATCGACGTCCCAAAAATCTCGAGGGCTACGTCCTGAGCTTCGAGGCTATCGGCGAGAAGATCGAGGAATGCAAGGCCCTGGGCGGCGTGCAGATCCTGCTGCAAGGCGGCCACAATCCCTATATCCCCTTCGAGTGGTACCTCGACCTGCTGCGCTATATCAAGGCCAACCATCCCATCCATGTGCACGGGTTCTCCCCGTCGGAGGTGGTGTTCTTCAGCGAACGATTTGGACTCCGTGTGGCCGACGTGGTGCGGGAGTTGAAGGATGCCGGACTGGACAGCATTCCGGGGGGCGGCGGCGAAATCCTAGTCGATGAGGTACGGCAACGGGTGGCCAAGAAGAAGGCGCAGACCGATGCGTGGTTGGGCGTGCAGGAAGAGGCGCACCGCCAAGGGATGAAGACCTCGGTCACCATGATGTTCGGGCTGGGCGAAAGCGATGCCGACCGCATCGAGCATCTCTTCCGCATTCGGGACCTGCAGCGCCGGAGCGGCGGCTTCACTGCCTTCATCTGCTGGCCGCTGCAGCCCGAGGGGACCGAGATGGCGGACATGCCGAAGACCGACGCCGTCACCTATCTGCGCACGCTGGCGCTGGGCCGCATCGTGTGCGACAACATCCCGAACATCCAGTCCTCGTGGGTGACCATGGGTCTCAAGGTGGGCCAGATCGCCCTGCGATTCGGCGCCAACGACTTCGGTAGCCTGATGATGGAAGAGAACGTGGTGAGCGCTGCCGGAACCACCCACCGCGCCACGATCGAGGAAATGGAGCGGTCGATTGCCGATGCGGGGTTCGTCCCCGTGCGACGGCGCCAGGACTATACGGTCATTCCGGCTGAGACGGTGTGCGTGTAGGCATCGGGTACGACTCGCACCGTCTGGTGAGCGGGCGGCCGCTCATCCTCGGCGGGCACCACATCCCGAGCGAGCGGGGACTCGAAGGGCATTCCGATGCCGACGCCGCAGCGCATGCGCTCACCGACGCCATCCTCGGCGCCGCAGGCATCGGAAACATCGGCGAGCTGTTTCCCGACACCGATCCCACCTGGAAGAACGCCGATTCGCTCGCCATGCTCCGAAAGGCCCACCAACGGGTGCAGGAGCGAGGCTATCGCGCGGTCCAGGCCGACCTCACCATCATTCTGGAAGGGCCGAAGCTTGGCCCCGCAATTCCCGCCATCCGGCGTGGGCTTGCCGAGGCGCTCGACCTCCCGGCCGACGCGGTCTCAGTCAAGCCGAAAACCAATGAAGGGATGGGCTTCATCGGGCGCGGGGAGGGCATTGCCGTGTTCGCCGTGGCCAGCTTGGAGGAGTACTGATCGAGGGCTTGTTGGGCTGGCTGCTCGGGCTTCCCGCCCCGGCGGTATACCTGGTGATCGGCGTCCTGGCGACGATTGAAAACATTATCCCGCCAGTCCCCGCGGACACCGCTGTGGCGCTGGGCGCCTTTTTGTCCCAGCGAGGCCTCACGACACCATGGAACGTCTTTCTGGTAACCTGGGTCGCCAACAACGTTGGGGCCATTGCGGTCTACGTGGCCACGAGGACCTACGGCCGGTCCATTCTCGGCGGCCGCGTTGGACGGCGGCTCCTCTCGCCCTCAGCCGTCGCCGCCATCGAACGGGAGTACATCCGGTTTGGTGTGGCGGGCATCTTCATCACCCGTTTTCTCCCTGGCATCCGTGCGGTGGTCCCGGCCTTCGCCGGCCTGGTGAAGCTGAGCGCCCCGCGCGCGCTCATTCCCATAGCCGTCGCGTCGGGCATCTGGTACGGTGCCCTCACCGCCGCCGGCGCGTTTCTCGGAGCGCGGTGGGACACCGTCGTCGGGATGATCTCGGAGATCAACGCCGTGCTCGGCATCGTGGGGCTCGGGGCCTTGGTGGCAATCGTGTGGTGGATCGTGCGACGCGTGCGCGAGCGGCGCCGGAGGGTCTGGGAGCGCCTCGAGCGCGCTTTCCAGGAATCGGGCACCGACCCCATGGCCACCGCCGACCCCGCGCTCCGCGCGGCGGCCGCCCTGGTCCTGGATCTCGCGTCCGCCGATAGCGAGTTGAGCGAAGAGGACCGCCACCTGGTGGAGACTCACCTGACCGAACGCTGGGATCTGTCGTGGCCGGGAATCGAACGGGCAACCCAGGAGGAATTGTCCCGGGGCGCCGAGCGGATCCAGCAGACCTACACGCTGGAGCAGCGGCTCGCCGTGCTCGAGCGGATGCATCGCGCCGCCATTCGTGACACTGGACTGAGCCGGCATGAGACCTGGATGATCTCACGTGCGGCCGCGCTCTTGGGGGTGACGGACGAGGAGTTCAAGGCGCTGGAGCGGACGTGGCGGGCCATGGAGTCGAGGGAGCAGGCACCATGACTCGGGCCATCGACCAGGTACGGGAAGACATCGAGCGCGATTTCTGGATTGGTGGGTTCCGCGACTACCTGTCGCTCGAGGCCGGCAGCAGCGAGAACACGGTGTCGAACTATGCGCGCGATGTTCGCCGGCTTGGCGAGTTTGCCCGGGCGCGGGGCGTCCGGAGCCCGGCGAAGGTCACGCGGCGGATGCTCCGGGACTTCGTGTTCTCGCTCAAGGATCTGGGACTTAGTCCCGCCACCATCCGCCGCCACGTGTCGTCGATCCGGACGTACTTCGCCTTTCTCGCCGGGGAGGGCAGGATCACCAACGATCCGAGCGACCGGCTGGAGAGTCCGCGCCGGGGACGGACGCTGCCGGATACGCTCTCGGTCAAGGAGGTGGAGGCGCTGCTCGGGTCGCCCCACCCGGACGAGCGGTTGGCCTGGCGCGACCGGACACTGCTGGAGTTGGCCTACGGGGCTGGACTCCGGGTCTCCGAACTCTGCGGACTCGAGAAAGACCAGGTGTTGGCGAGTGAAGGACTGGTGCGGGTATTCGGTAAGGGAGGGAAGGAACGCCTGGTCCCCATCGGACGGAGCGTCATCGGCGCGCTCTCGGTCTACCTCCACACGCTGCGACCCGAGTTGGACCGAGGACGGACCCAGAACCGCCTGCTCCTGAATGCCCGAGGGCAGCCGCTTTCACGGGTGGGCGCGTGGGGCATCGTCAAACGTCACGCCGAGCGTGCCGGGATTCGCAAGCGCGTCACGCCCCACACCTTGCGTCACTCCTTTGCCACCCACCTGCTCGAGGGCGGCGCCGATCTCAGGGCGGTTCAAGAAATGCTCGGGCACGCCGATCTATCCACGACGCAGATCTACACCCATGTCGATCGCGAATACCTGCGTTCGGTACACAAGCAGTTCCATCCGCGCGCCTGAGGCCCCACCAGGTCAGCGCGAGCCGGCAAGTTCGGCTGCGGACGGATCGAGCCGGTCGTAGGCGCCACCCAACCACTCACTGAGCAGGAACGCCTCGAGGCCCATCCCGAGCAGGAAGAGGATGATGCCCGCACCGTACGCCCCGAACCCCAGGGCAGGTTGGAGGAAGAGCGCCGCAGCATATCCGACGACTACCGGTGGGGCAAGCGCGACGACGAGTGCCAGGAGGAAGGGCGGCGTGGCGAGCATGGTTTGTCCCAGCGCCTCCACACCGCTCGGCCGGCGCGGGCCGAGGGTCACCCAGGCGGGGAAGAGCAGAGCAATCCCATTTTGGATCAGCATGCCGAGCAGGTTGACGGCCGGCAGCACCACGACGGCGCCCGCAAAGAGTGCGAGCTTGATTGCATCGTCGATGCCGGATACCGTCGCCCCGAAGGATGCCGTAAGGGCCAGCAGCAGGAGGCCAAGCTGGGCTGCGGTTAGCACCAGGGCGGATGAGGCGGCCTCGGCGCTGACGACCGTAGCGCCGCCCACCGGATACGCCCGCAACAGATCGGCGTATTCGAGGTCGCTTCGGAGATCATTCCGTACCCAAAGCGGGCCGAATACGAGCAACACTCCGGCCCAGCCGGCAAGCAGGCCGCTCACGAGGCCGGCCCACGACTCTCGCTTGTGGCCCAGGACGGCAATAAACACGGCCGCGAACAGCACCGTGATCAGCACGATGCGCCTGAGCCGCTGCGCCCTGCCCACCGCCACGATGTTCTTCCAGATGATGGCGCCGCCGGCCCATCCACTCGGCGCCAGGCGGAAGATGGGCGCCGATGGCGGCCGGCCACGGCCGGCGACAGGCGTTCCCCCCCGCTGGATCGCCTCGATGGTGCGGGCGCGCTCGAGCGAAGCCTCCACTGAGGCTTCTTCGAATGCGGCGTCGGACCGGACCACCCAAATGAGGTGGAGCAGTAGAATGACGACGGCGGGGGTCATGGCCCGAGCCCACTCGGCGACGGTTACCGCGGCGAGGGGATCGATTACCAACCGGAACGGAAACAGCACCACAGTGGTCACGGGGCGGTGGAGCACCTCGCCCAAGGTCTGGAACACGGCCGACAGGTCGGTCTGGAACGCGCGGCGGACGTCGGGCAGGGCATCGAGCACGCCCCAGGCCACCGCGGCGAGTGTCAAGGCAATGATCGTGAGGGAGACCATCCGGCGCTTGGCACCCGCCCAGCCGTGGCGGGCCAGGCTGGTGCGAACGAATGAGGCGCCGATGCGGTGGAGGTGGATCGTGGACAAGAGGGTCCAGAGTGCCGCCGCGCGCGCGTACCAGGGAAGTCCGTGGGTCCCGGTCCCGAACAGCACAACCCAGAGGGCCACGTTCAACAGGATGACGAGCTGTGAGCGGAACAGCTTGTAGGCCACCAGCTGCCGCCGAGTGATTGGAGCGGGGAACAGGTAGTGGACCTCGGCCGGTGTGTAGATGAGTACGGCCTTGTCGCGGCCAAACACCCACCCCCACGCCACCATACCAGCCAGCGCCAGCGCGCCGAGCATCGCCACCCACTCGTAGGAAAGCGAGGCGCCACGGTCGGTCGAGAGGTTGGGCTGGACCAGAAGGAACCAGAGGTACGCGAACCCCAGGATCAGTGCGAGAGCGTAACGGGGGTTCTTGAGCTTGATGGCCTGACGGTAGAGTCGGTTCTTGATGGTCTGAAGGACCAAGTACCCTAGGACGCGGATCATGATCGAGGGGGCTCCGTGTTTCCGGTCAGGGCAAGGAAGACCTCCTCGAGCGGCAGTCCGGCCAGGTCGGGGCGATGGGAGATGATCTCCTCGATTGTGCCGAGCGAAACGAGCCGGCCGTGTTGAATGATCAAGACCCGGGTACAGACCTCTTCCACCATGTGGAGGAGGTGAGAGCTGAGGATCACGGCCGATCCCAGCTGAGCCCGGCGTCGGATGGTCTCCTTCATGCGACGGATCCCGACGGGGTCGAGCCCGGTCAGCGGCTCATCGAAGAACACCGCCTTGGGATCGTGAAGCAGGCCGCACGCGATGGCGAGCTTTTGTTTCATGCCCCGGGACAGCTCGGCGGGGAGGGCGCTACGTTTGTCCACCAGCTCGAGCTCGCCCAGGAGCGGCCCGATGCGCTCCGGCGCGTCCGGCACGCGGTACAGCCGGCCGACGAAGCGCAGATGTTCCTCTACCGTCAGGTACTCGAACAGGTGCGGCTCGTCCGGGATGAAGGCCAGGGAGCGCTTTGCCTCGAGCGGCTGCCGAGCCAGGTTGAAACCGGCGATACGGATGGTTCCGCTGGTTGGGGGGATGATGCCCGAGATCGCCCGCAGGGTTGTGGTTTTGCCCGCGCCATTGGGCCCCACCAGGCCAAGGACCTCACCCGGCTCCACCCGGAAGGTGAGCCGGTCGACGGCCAGGATATCCTGGCCGTAGAGCTTGGTGAGGCCGTCGACTTCGATCAGGGTTGGGCTCCGGTGACGGGACGGACGATGGGTGGTAAGTTAAGGGAGGACAGGAGGGTAGGAAGGTAGGAGAGTAGGAGGGTAGGAGGTAGGAGAGTAGGAGGGTAGGAGGTAGGAGAGTAGGAGGGTAGGAGGTAGGAGAGTAGGGGAGGGTCCCCACTCCCCATTCCTTTGAAACTTTAATCATACAGATCACGTTTCTCTCTGAAACGGCAGTCATTTCTCACATCGTGCGTGGGTGGAGGCATAACAATGAAAGCCTACTGGACCCGGATCGTGCTGGGAGCCTTCGTGGTATTCGGTATCGGGCTCGCGGTGTGGTTCGCCGTAACGAGGGCCAAGGAACAAGTCCATGTGGTGGTCGAGTCCGCCCGGCCCATCACGATTCCCATTCCGTTTTCCATCATTCCCTTTCGGGTCGACGGCGAGAAGTATGGTGCCGTCCATCACGTGACCTTCTATCGGGACGCGCCCAAGTCGGTCGATCACATCGTGGTGCAGGTCAAGCTCGCGGACAGCGTGGACGCGGCTCAATTCAAGGATTGCCTCTTGTCGCTGGAGAATGTCGACAACATCGACGAGCACACGACGTTTGACTGCCTGAAGCGGGACACGGCCGACACGGGGCTGGTACAATTCGGCGAGGTGCAGCTCGATCCTTCAGGACTCATGGTTCCGCTCCTGCTGACCAAGTCGGATGTCGCCGATCTCCGGCACACGGACGAGGTAGTGCTCGAGCAAGAGCAGGCGCGGATGCAGGCGGCGGAAGCAGAGTGGGCGGGAGATTCGGCCCGCATGGCAGCGGAGGGCCTGGCCGACTCTATCAGCGTCCAGGTCGAGCGGCTGGTCGATTCGCTGGTCACCATCAAGAAGGTGCTCCGCCAGGAGGCCCGCCCCCCGCGGCCGCCGAAACCGCCGGTGAGAGTGAACGTGCAGTGAGAGGTGGGATTCGGCGGGAAGTCGGGAGTCGGGAAGTCGGTAAGAGGGGAAGTCGGCTCACGGCCAACAACGTCATCTTCGGTCAGCTGATAGCTGATAGCTGATAGCCACTAGCCAATAGCCCATAGCTGGCATGCCCAACGTCGCGCTCATCCACAGGAACACCGAGGAAGCCAAGAGTCGAGTCGCGACGCTTCGGGCGGCGGGCTACACCGTGAGTTACGAGCCGGTCGGCCCCCAACTCCTGCGTGACTTGAAGCAGAAGCCGCCGGACGCTCTCGTCATCGATCTGACCCGCCAGCCGAGCATGGGCAGGGATGTGGCCATCGCCATGCGGCATGCGAAGAGCACGCGGTATGTCCCGCTGGTCTTCGTCGAGGGCGACCCGGCAAAGGTCGCGCGTATCCGGCAACAGGTTCCGGATGCGGTCCACACCACGTGGCGCAATATCCGCCGCGGGCTCGAGCGAGCCATCGCCAATCCTCCGAACGATCCAGTGGTTCCCGAGTCCGTGCTGGCCGGTTATTCCGGCACCCCCCTCCCGAAGAAGCTCGGCATAAAACCCGGCTCGACGCTGACCCTGCTCAAGGCGCCGCCCGATTTCGAGAAGACGCTAGGCAGTCTGCCTGGTGGAGTCTCGCTCAAGCGTCAAGCCCGCGGCACACCCGACCTGACCCTCTGGTTCGTGCGGTCCCAGAAAGAACTCGACAAGGACTTTGCCAAGGTCTTTTCTCTTACGGAGCACGGGGCGCTCTGGATCATCTGGCCCAAGAAGGCATCGGGACGCCGCTGCGATCTGACCCAGGCCGAGGTGCGCCAGGTGGGGCTCGCCGCCGGCCTGGTCGACTTCAAGGTGTGCGCGGTGGACCAGACCTGGTCGGGGCTCAAGTTTGTGAGGCGAAAGAAGGAGGCTAGGAAGTAGGAGGGTGGGAGGGTAGGGAGTGAGGAGTGAGGAGTAAGGAGTAAGGGGGAAAGGTAGAAAGGGGGGCAGGGCGGCTACCTTCGCGGGCCAATAGCCAATAGCCAATAGCCAATAGCTGATAGCGGCAAGTTCGGAGAGGAGCCAAGAACCATCACCGCCAAGTCCCACTGGGAAGCAGTCTACGCTAAGCAGGCCCCCAACGAAGCGAGCTGGTACCAGGCCAATCCGGAGTGTTCACTCGCGCTCCTCGACGCGGCTGGTGCCACCCGCGACACCAGGATCGTCGACGTGGGCGGGGGAGCGTCACGCCTGGTCGATTGCCTGCTGGACCGTGGGTTCACCGACCTGACCGTGCTGGACATCGCGCAGGGTGCATTGGCCCGGGCCCAAGAGCGGCTCGGCGATCGGGCCCGAGCGGTGCGGTGGATCGAGGCCGACGTCACGAGGTTCGAGCCATCCGAGCGTCGGGAGATCTGGCACGATCGTGCCGTGTTCCATTTCCTGACCGCAGCTCGAGACCGCGCGGCCTACCGGCGCACCATGATCGACTCCCTCGTGCCCGGCGGCCACGCCATCATCGCCACGTTTGGCCCCCATGGCCCGACCCGCTGCAGCGGCCTGGACGTGGTCCGCTACAGCCCGGCCGACCTCCTGGCCGCCCTCGGACCGGGGTGGGAGCTGGTAACTGAGCGGGAGGAGCTGCACCGGACGCCGGGGGGCGTGGAGCAGCAGTTCGTGTATGGGCTGTTCAGGAGAAGCAAGGAGTAAGGAGTGGAGAAATCGGCGGTTGGGCGGTTGGGCGGATGGGCGGCTCGAGGGCGCCTGATACGACCAATGGTCCGCCGAACCGCCGATGGCGCGCTGGGGCTCGGCAGGGCATTAGCCGAGGGCGCCTACCGATAGCACCTTGCCTAAGCCGTTATCCTCCAATTCGATAGCATATCCCGTCCTGGCCCGAAATTTCCGGCACGACTTTTGACTGCGGCCGCCTCCATTATTAGCTTGCGTGATGCGCGTCCTCTGCGTCATCCCGGCCAGACTGGGCTCGTCGAGACTCCCCCATAAACCGCTGCAATTACTGGCCGGTAAGCCGTTGGTCACCCGGGTCGCCCGGCGCGTGACCGACTTGAACGTGGTGGATCGCGTCGTGGTCGCGAGCGACGCGCCCAAGGTGGTCGATCAGGTGAGAGCCGCCGGGCTGGTGGCCGTCATGACCGGCGGGCAACATCGAAACGGCACCGAGCGGGTGGCCGAGGTGGCGAGTATGCCGGAGCACCAAGGCTACGACGCGTTCCTGAACGTCCAGGGCGATGAGCCGTTCATCGGGAAGGATGCGATCGAGGGGGCAATCGGCCGGCTGGATGCGGGAGACGAGATCGGCACGGCGGCAGCGCCCCTGTCGGCCGAGCATAGAGAGGACCACGCCCGGGTAAAAGTGGTGTTCGATAGCGCGGGCCGGGCGCTCTACTTCTCCCGCGCGCCGATCCCGCACTACCGGGAGCTGGATGAGGGGGAACCGGAGTACTGGCAGCACGTGGGTGTGTATGCCTACACGCGGCCGGCACTGGAGCGGTGGGTGGCCCTCCCGCCTACGCCGCTCGAGCTGGCAGAGCGGCTCGAACAGCTCCGGCCGCTGGAGCACGGCATGACGATCGGGGTGGCACGGCTCACGGAGCCCGCGCCGCCGGGCATCGATACGATGGAAGACCTGCAACGGGCGGAAGCGCTCTGGCTCACACTCTCGAGGTAAGCCGATGACCGAGGGAACGAAGGGCACGAAGTACGTCTTCATCACGGGTGGCGTGGTCTCGTCCCTCGGCAAGGGTATTGCCGCGGCATCCCTCGGCCGACTCTTGGCGGAGCGGGGGCTGACGGTCACCATCCAGAAATTCGACCCGTACATCAACGTCGACCCTGGTACGATGTCGCCGTTTCAACACGGCGAAGTGTTCGTGACCGACGACGGCGCCGAAACCGATCTCGACCTGGGACATTACGAGCGGTTCATCGATCGGTCGCTGACGCAGCGCAATAACACCACCACGGGCCGGATCTACCAAACCGTTATCAACAAGGAACGTCGCGGCGAGTACCTGGGCTCGACCGTCCAGGTAGTGCCGCACATCACCGACGAGATCAAGACCGCCATCCGGCGGCCCGCGCCGGGGCATGACGTGGTCATCACCGAGGTCGGCGGCACGGTAGGCGACATCGAGTCGCTGCCGTTCCTCGAAGCCATCCGTCAGTTCCGCCAAGAAACCGGACGTGACAATACCCTGTTCATTCATCTGACCCTGGTGCCCTTCATCACGGCCACCGGCGAACTCAAGACCAAGCCGACCCAGCACTCCGTCCGGGAGCTGATGGAAATCGGAATCCAGCCCGACATTCTGATCTGCCGGAGCGAGCGGCCAATGTCGGCCGACATCAAGCGGAAGATCGCCCTCTTCTGTAACGTCGATTTCAACTGCGTGATCGAGAGCCCGGACGTCACGTCGATCTACCAGGTGCCGCTCGTGTTCTCCGAACAAGGGCTCGACAAGGTGGCCTGTGAGCGGCTGCGGTTGGAGACCAAGGAACCCGACTTGGGGTCGTGGAAGACCATGAGCGATCGCATTCTCCATCCGACCAACGGGACGGTGCGGATCGGTGTCGTCGGCAAATACACGTCGCTCCACGACGCCTACAAGTCGGTCGAGGAGGCGTTGGTGCACGGCGGCATCCCCAACGACACCAAGGTCGAGATCGCGTGGATCGACAGCGATCGCTTTACCGATCAGGACGAAGCCGAGCACATCCTGTCCGACTTCAACGGTCTGCTCATTCCCGGCGGGTTCGGGGTACGCGGTGTCGAGGGGATGATCCATGCGATCCAATGGGCCCGCGAGCACCGGCTACCATTTTTTGGAATTTGCTTGGGTCTCCAGACGGCGATCATCGAGTTTGCCCGGAACGTGTGCCGGCTGGCCGAGTCCAACAGCACGGAATTCGCACCCGAGTGCGGGTCGCCTGTCATCTCACTGATGTCGGAACAGCGTGATGTCGAGAACCTGGGCGGCACCATGCGACTCGGCGCCTACGCGGCGCGGTTGAAGACCGGCTCGCAAGTGGCCGCGATCTATGACACGGCGGAAATCAGCGAGCGGCACCGTCATCGCTGGGAGGTGAACAACCAGTACCGCGAGGCGTTGGAGGAAGGCGGCCTCGCGCTGTCCGGCCTCTCGCCCGACGGCGGTCTGGTCGAAATCGTCGAACTGCCGAGCCATCCCTGGTTCATCGGCTGCCAGTTCCATCCCGAGCTCAAGTCGCGGCCCACGCGGCCGCACCCCCTGTTTGCCGGCTTCATCGAGGCGGCCGTGGCGCATCGGGGCCGCCGCACCGTCGCATCCGGCTCCAAGCCGAACATGGTCGAGAGCAAGACGCCGTGAGCTGGACCTTTGCGCGCGCCCCCTTTTTGATTGCTGGCCCCTGCGTGCTGGAGCGTGAGGACACGGCCCTCCGAATCGCCGAGGCGCTGGCCGCGCTCCACCTCCAGCTCGGCATTTCGGTGTGCTTCAAAGCCAGCTTCGACAAGGCCAACCGCTCGCGGCTGGCCGGCGCGCGCGGGCCCGGGTTGGATGAGGGGCTCCGCACGCTCGAGCGGGTCCGCGCTGCGTCCGGGTTGCCCGTGCTGACTGACGTGCACGAGGCCGCGCAGGCCGACGCCGCTGCTCAAGTGGTCGACGCACTCCAGATTCCCGCGTTTCTCTGCCGGCAAACCGACCTGCTGGTCGCGGCGGGGATGACGGGCAAGCCCGTCAACATCAAGAAGGGGCAGTGGATGCCGCCCGAGGGGATGGCGGGCGCAGTGGAAAAGGTCCGGAGCGGCGGGAGCCGCGACGTGGCCGTGACCGAACGTGGTACCTTCTTCGGCTACGGCGATTTGGTGGTGGACATGCGGAACTTTGCCCGGCTGCGCGCGGCGACGGGGACGCCGGTGGTGTTCGACGCGACGCATGCCGTGCAGCGGCCCGGCCTCGGGCCCGAGGGAGCGAGCGGCGGCGAACGCGAGGCGATCCCGCCGCTGCTCAAGGCAGCCGCGGCGGCGGGTGCCGACGGGTTCTTCCTCGAAACCCACCCCGATCCGGCATCCTCCATGAGCGATGCCGCGACCCAGTGGCCGCTCGATGCCCTGGGCGATCTCTTGAGTGCGACCATCGAGATCTGGTCGCGTTCACGTGGCGGGATCCATGCTTGATTCCGCCGTCGCGGGACGCGTGCGCCTGCTCGGTCTCGATGTCGACGGCGTTCTCACTGACAACGCCGTCTTCATCGGGATGGTCGACGGAAAACGACAGGAGTTCAAACGTTTCGACATCCAGGACGGCATGGGCATCCGGCTCCTTCATCCGCTCAACATCCCGGTTGTGCTGGTGAGCGGCAGGGAATCGGATGCGACGTTGCTCCGCGCCGAGGAGCTCGGCGTGGATGAGGTGATCCAGGACGCCGGAGCGCGGAAGGTGCCGGCCTTCTCGAAAACCTTGGCCCGTCATGGCATCGGCTGGCGCGAAGTGGCCTACGTGGGCGACGATCTGGCGGATCTCCCGGTGCTTCGGCGTGTCGGCCTGCCGATCGCCGTGGCCAACGCCGTTGACGAGGTCAAAGAGATGGCCGCGTTCGTCACCGGCGCCCGAGGGGGCCACGGTGCGGTGCGTGAGGTCATCGAGATGCTGCTGCGGGCCCGTGGCATGTGGGAAGAGGCGATCGGTCTCTACCTGGCGGAACGTGATGGCGACGACTAATCGGGCTTCGCTGGTCGATATCGGCCGCCGGGTGCTTCAGATGGAAGCGGACGCCCTGGGCGAGGTCGCGGCCAGGCTGGACGAGGCCTTTACGCGCGCGGTGGATATCTGTGCCAGGGCCCGTGGCCGGATCATCGTCTCGGGGGTCGGGAAGTCCGGCCTCATTGCCCGGAAGATCGCCGCCACCCTGACGTCGACCGGCACGCCGGCAACCTACCTCCATCCCGTCGATAGCCAGCATGGAGATCTGGGCATTGTAGGGCAGGAGGACGTGGCCATCCTGGTGAGCAAGAGTGGCGAAACGCAGGAGTTATTCGGTCTGGTGAATTCACTCCAGCGGATGCGTGTCCCCATCATTTCGATCACCGGCCAACCCCAGTCGACCCTGGCCAAGCTGGCGGACGAGGTATTGGACGCGGGCGTGCCCGAAGAGGCCTGCCCACTCGATCTGGCGCCGACCACGAGTACGACCGTGGCGCTGGCCATCGGCGACGCGCTGGCCGTGGCCCTGCTTGAGGTCAAAGGTTTCCGGCACGAGGACTTTGCCGCACTCCATCCCGGTGGCTCCTTGGGCCGGCGGCTCCTCCTGAGGGTTCGCGAGCTGATGCAGCCGCCGGACGGCGTCGTTTCGCCGGACGGGACCATGCGCCAGGCGGTCATCGCTCTGGCCCAATACCGCGGACTGGCCATGGTGGTGACGAACGGGACCCTCCTCGGTGTGATCACCACGGGCGACCTGGCCCGGCTGGCCGAGCGGGAGCCCGATTTCCTCGACGTAGCAATCGATCGGGTCATGACCAAGACGCCCAAGGTGGCGCATCCCGAAGACCTGGCCGCGGCCGCGGTGGGCACCATGGAACGAAACGGGGTGATCGCGTTGCCCGTGCTGGACGATCACGAACGGGTGGTAGGCGTGGTGCACTTGCACGACCTGATGCGAGCGGGGGCCGTGTGACACGGCGCGACGTGCTATCCATTATCGTGCTGGGCGGCTCAGCGCTCGCGGCAGCGGGGTGTGGTGAGACGGGGGTGCGGCCGACCGGGACGATGCAGGCCGCGGACACGGCGGACCAGGTGTTGTACGGCGTCTCCCACTACATCACCGGCGACGGGATTCGCCGGAGCCTGGTCAAGGCGGACACGGCCTATTTCTACGACGCGACCCAGACGGCGGAGCTGATCAACATCACCGTCACCTTCTACGACGACAACGGGAAGGAGACATCGACGCTCACGGCCAGAGAGGGTACCTATCGCTGGCAGACCGGCTCGATGGAGGCGCGGGGCAACGTGGTGGTGGTGTCTCCCGACGGTGAGCGGCTCGAGACCTCGGTACTCCGGTATGACGAGCCGACCCATAGCATCACGACCGACCAACGCTTCACCTACAGGACGCCGGACGAGTATCTCGAGGGCAACGGGTTCCGCTCCGATCCTGACTTCTTGAACGTGGTCACCGATCAGCCGCGCGGCGGTGAGCGCGGGGTGATCGACCTTCCAGGCCAAGCGGAGCCATGATCGGTGTCCGACTGGTGCTCTCCGTGACGACGTCGCTGGTCTTCGGCATGCCGCTCGCAGCCCAGTCGGACCGCTGCTTCTTCCAGGTGGAACGCGTGGGTCGGCAGGGGGCGCAGGAGCCGACGGGCACGGGAAGCTTCAACTATTTCGCCGGTGGTGGCGTTCGGCTGGTGTGCCGCAACACCGGTGTCTCGATGGAGAGCGACAGCGTCGCCTATTACAACGGTGGGGAGTACACCAACTTCATCGGAAGCGTGCGCTACGTCGATTCCACCGTCACCATGACCGCTGCGTTCGGTACGTACTACAAGGCCGGCGAGCGCTGGGAAGCGCGCGACTCGGTGGTGCTGGTCAACCGGACCAACGGCTCGACCCTGACCGGGCCGAGCCTGGATTACTATCGGGCCGTCACCGGCTTGCGCCCGGTGGAGGAAATGGTGGCCGTCGGGCGTCCCACCATCCGGTACTTCGGCACCGATTCCGCCGGCCGGCGCGAAGAACCCTATCTCATCGTGGCCGACCGAGTCCGCATGCGTGGGGATGACCAGATGTGGGCCGCCGGCACGGTGATGATCGACCGGAGCGACTTTGCCGGGCGAAGCGATTCACTCCGGCTCGATACCGGGATCGGAAACGACGGCACCCTGCTCGGCGGGCCGCCCGAGCTGCGCGGGCTGGGGACGGACCCGTACCGGCTGAACGGCACGCGGATCGATCTCACCTTGAACGAGAACGACGACCTCACGTACGTCGTGGCCAAGGATAGCGCCCACACCGTGAGCGACGAGTGGGACCTGGTGGCGGACACCATCGCCCTCGACATCGAAAACGATGAACTGGAGCAGATGCTCGCGTGGGGGAAACGGATCCGGCCAGAGGCGACGTCGCCCGACTACCTGATCCGGGCCGACTCGCTGGCGCTGGACACGCCCAACCAAGTTCTCCGGGAGCTGCGCAGTTTCGGCACGGCTTGGCTGGGCTCGGCACCCGACTCGGTCACGGGCGAGCGCGATTGGATGGCCGGCGACACGGTCATCGCGCGATTTCGCGAGCGCGAGCCGGGCGATACCACCAAGGCTACCCTCGATCGGGTCGAGGCCCATGGAAGCGCGCGCTCCTTTCGTCAGATTCCCGACAAGGAGAGTCCGTGTCCTGACCCGTCGCTCAACTACGTGCGCGGGCAAACGATCATCGTCCACATGAAACCACCACCTGCAGAAGAAGTGGACCGGGTGGAGATCTTCGGTCAGGTGGACGGTATTCAGCTCGAGCCGTGTGCTCAGCCGAGCCCGGCCGACTCGACGCGCCTGCGGGCGGATTCGACGAGGGCAGAGCGAGACTCAGTGGCCGCTCCGCGAGACTCCACGCCACCCGTGCCGACGCCTGGAGCAGAGCCATGATGTTGCCAGCGTGGCTCGAGTCGCTGCGCGAGCGCGACCCGTCGATCTCCAT
Source organism: uncultured Gemmatimonadales bacterium (assembly GCA_963815325.1). GTDB lineage: Bacteria > Gemmatimonadota > Gemmatimonadetes > Gemmatimonadales > GWC2-71-9 > JABDII01. The sequence goes on along the minus strand of CAWFGG010000002.1, from coordinate 43,208 downwards.
CGCGTTGGCCGCATTGGTGCAGGGTGCAGGGCCCGCAGGCCAGCTCGGATTCCGGGACCTGGTCCACGCATATCGCGAGACCTTTCTGGCGTCCTACCGTAGCGTGAGCGAAACCTCGCCCCCTGAGTTGTCGGGCGATGAGGTCCGGGAAAACCTGTCCCGGTCGGTACTTCCGCGCCTGGTGGACGAAGGGTGGATCGAAGATGGCTCAGAGGATGGGTGGGCGGAGGTCCGCGCCAAGGGCCCGTGGTGGCCTGAAGCGGTGGATAACCGGGCCCAATACGTCCAGCTGCTGCTGGATCAGGCGGCTCAGGGCCTCGCCCGGCGGCACGCTCCCACGGCGGTGGAGCCCCGACCCGAGGGGAGTGTTCTGGAGGGGCAAGGATTGTGCAAATCCTTCAAGCGGCGTCGGGTGGTAGACAACGTGTCGGTCACGGTGCGGCAGGGGGAGATCGTGGGTCTGCTGGGTCCCAATGGGGCGGGGAAGACGACCACGTTCTATCTCCTGACCGGGCTCATCCGGCCGGACGCCGGGGAAGTGAAGATCGACGGGCAGGACTACACCGACGCGCCGATGTATCAGCGGGCTCGCAGGGGATTGGGTTATCTTGCGCAAGAGCCGTCGGTGTTTCGGCGGCTCACGGTGGAGCAGAACCTGGTCGCCATCCTCGAGACGCTGGATCTGTCCAAGGCCGAGCGGGCCCAGCGCGTCGAGCAGCTGCTGGACGAACTGTCGATCAAGCACCTTCGGGGCAACAAGGCGTATGCCCTGAGTGGCGGTGAGCGACGGCGCTTGGAGATCACGCGCGCGCTCGTCACCGAACCGAAGTTCATGTTGCTGGACGAGCCGTTCGCCGGCATCGACCCGATTGCGGTGCACGACATCCAGACCATCGTAGCGGGTCTCCGGCATCGACGGATCGGGGTATTGATCACGGACCACAACGTGGAGCAGACGCTGGATATCGTCGACCGGGCCTACATCATGTTCGAGGGCAGAGTGCAAGCGGCGGGTACGGTGCGCGACCTGGTATTCGATGACCGGGTGGCGCAAGTGTACCTGGGGCCCACCCTGACCACACGGCTCCGCCAGCGGTTGGAGGCGGTGGCATGAGACAGGGCCTCTCCCAGCAGACGTCCCTCCGGCAGGAGCTGAGGGTCAATCCACGCCTCTATCAGGCGATGGACATGCTGTACATGCCGATGATGGAGCTGCAGCAACATCTCAAACAGGAACTCCTGATCAATCCGTTCCTGGAGCTGCTGGACCCGGAAGAGGAAACGCCGACCGAGACCAACAGCGAGCAGGAGAAGGAGAAGTCCCAGAAGCAGGACGAGATGGACTGGGAAGAGATCCTGCTCAACGGTTTCGATGCCGGCGGCACCCGTGCCCAGTACGAGGCCATCGAGTACACCGAGCCGGTCACGGTGGCCCAGCGGGACTTGATCGACCACCTCCGGGACCAGCTCAACCTGTTGGATCTCACCCCGCGTCAGAAGCTCCTCAGTGAGGAATTCCTGGGCAACATCCAGGACGACGGGCGGCTTGCCGGCTCGCTCGAGGAAATCGTCGAGTCGTTGAACCGGCTGCTCCAGGTGCATGCGAACAATCGACACCCGGATGCCGGCGATGAGGACGAGGAGGAAGACGAGGAGCAGATCGCGACGGAGCCGAAGGCGCAGGTCGAGTGGATCGGAGCCGGAAAGACGGCCACGGTCGTTATGGGACAGGAGCCGGAGCCGGAGCCGGAGTCGATATCGATGGTCGAGACCGCAATCGAGCCGGCACTGGAACCGGAGGGTGACGTAACGCCTGGCGTCGGACGCTACACCGTCGCCGAGGCAGAGGAGATGCTGGCCATCATCCAGCGACTCGATCCGCCGGGCATTGCGGCTCGCGACATCCGAGAATGCCTGCTGCTCCAGCTCCACGATCAGGGCGAAATCGATTCGTTGGCGTATCGGTTGGTTGCGGAAGCCTTTGAGGACTTGAAGGCCCACCGCTGGAACGATCTGGCCAAGCGGTTCGGGGTGGAGCCTGTGGACGTCCAAACTGCGGCCGACTCGTTGAAAGGGCTCGATCCGAAGCCGGGCCTCAAATTCTCGGCGGGCAACGACGGGTATGTGACGCCGGACCTGGTGGTGGACAAAATCGACGATCGCTACCACGTATTCCTGAACGATACCGGTATGCCGCGGCTCCGGCTCAGCCGGTCGTACCAGGAAATCGCCCGCGACCGGAAGAAGTTGACCCAGGAAAACCGCGAGTTCATCGCCAGCAAGATGAACAGCGCCTCCTGGATGATCCAGGCCATCGAACAGCGCCGCCAGACGATGCTCAAGGTGATGAACTTCATCGTGGACCGGCAGCGGGAGTTCTTCGAGAAGGGGATCGAATTCCTGAAGCCGTTGACGCTGCGCGAAGTCGCCGACGTCATCAACATGCACGAATCGACGGTCAGCCGCGTCACCAACGAGAAGTACGTGCAGACCCCGCGCGGCGTCCTGCCGCTCAAGTTCTTCTTCTCGAGCGCGCTGTCCACGTCGTCCGGCGAGGACGCAAGCGCCCGCTCGATCCGGGCCAAGTTGGAGAAGATGATCGCCGAGGAGAACAGCGCCAAGCCGCTCACCGACCAGCAGATCGTGCACCTCTTCCTGGAACAAGGGATCAAGATCGCCCGCCGCACCGTCGCCAAGTACCGCGATCAATTGGGCATTCTGCCGGCCCGGATGCGCAAGCGCGTATGAGCGTGCCCGCGGTCGCGGCGCAGGTCGATGTCAGTATCCTGGTCCCGGCCAAGGACGAAGCCCCGAATCTCCCGAAGTTTCTCGAGTTGTGCCGCGAGTCGCTCACCCCCCAGCCGTGGCGATTCGAAGTGGTCGTGGTCGACGACGGCTCGCGCGACGATACCGCCCAGGTCCTCGCCCAGCTCCGCCACGACTACCCGTTCCTGCGGGTGGTGACCCATCGCCGCCAGCGTGGCATCGCCGACGCCCTGCGCTCCGCGAGCGACGCGGCCCGCGGCGACATCTTCGTGTTCTATCCCGCCGATCTCCAGTACCTGCCGGAGGACATTCCCCGCCTGGTCGAGCCGATCCTGGCGGGCGACGCCGACATGGTGACCGGCAGCAAGCAGGGGAAATATGAGAAGGCTTTCGTGTCGAACCTGTACAATGGGCTCTGCCGAGCGCTGTTCGGCGTGCCGGTCACCGACCTGAACTCGGTCAAGGCGTATCGCCGCGAGGTGATGCAGGGCGTGCCCCTCCGCCCCGACTGGCACCGCTTCATGGTGGTGATCGCCGCCGCGGACGGGTTCCGGCTGACCTCACGTGCGGTGCCGCTCTACCCACGCCAGGCCGGTGTGTCCAAGTTCAATTGGAAGCGGATTCCCGTGGGCGTGCTCGATCTCGCGTCGGTATGGTTCCAATTACGGTTCGGACGCAAGCCGCTGCTGTTCTTCGGGGTCGCGGGCGCGATCTTGTTCTTTGTCGGGTTTCTGGGCGGTGTTGCCGCTTTCATCATTCGTTTCGGCTTCGGCGTCGGGTTCCGCCCGCTCATCAACCTGATCGAGACGATGGTCATCAGCGGCATCGCGCTCTTCGGCTTCGGTTTCGTCGGCGAGATGATCGCCGGCATGCGGGAAGATCTCCAGGGCATGCGGCAGGAGCTGGCGCGGCTCTCGACCCAATCACAGGACTCCGAGGCGGACTGACCCGGATCGGCACCGGGCCCTACGGATGCGGATCCTGCTCATAGCCCACGGGTTTCCCCGCTCGCCGGATGACATGGCGGGCTCGTTTCTCCTCACCTTGGCCCAGGGGCAACAGGCACTCGGTCATGAAGTCGCCGCTGTTGCTCCCCATGCGGCAGGCCTGGTAGTCGACGAGACGCTCCGCGGGGTGCGGGTCTTCCGCTATCGCTACGGCACGGACCAGGACGAGACCCTGGCCTACGCCGGAACCATGCACGAGCAAGCGCTTGGATCCTGGACGGCGCGGTGGCGGCTCCTTCGCTTGGTGCAAGCATCGCGGCGAGAGGTCGGGCGTGTCGTCCAGGCGTGGCGGCCCGATGTGCTGCACGTCCACTGGTGGGTGCCGGGTGGCTTCGCGGTCTGGCCGCCGCCCGCCGACCAGCCCCCCGTGGTGCTCACCTCGCATGGCACGGACCTGTTCCTGCTCGACCGCTTTCCGGCGGCGAGGGTCATCGCGGCGCCCATCTTCCGCATGGCTCACCAGGTCACGGTGATCTCCTCGCCGCTAGTCGAGCGGGTCGAATCGCTCGGCATTCCGCGCGAGCGAATCAGCGTCATCCCGATGCCGGTGGCCGCCCGGTTCCACGAGCGGCGCCCTGGTGCCGAGGCCGGCAGCCGGCTGCTGTTCGTCGGTCGGCTGGTGGAGCGCAAAGGCGCGAGCATCGCGATCGAGGCGCTCGATATTCTGAAACGAATGGGGAGGGAAGCACATCTGACCATCGTGGGCGACGGCCCGGAGCGCGGGTCGCTCGAGAGCCTGGTGGATGGCAAAGGCTTGAGCCAGGCAGTCGAGTTCAAAGGCCAGCTGCCCACCGAGCGTGTCGCGAGCGAGCTGGCGGCGGCCGACCTATTCGTCATGCCGGCCGTGACCGATTGGAAAGGCGAGCAGGAAGGGTTCGGGTTGGTGTTGGTGGAGGCGATGATGAGCGGCGTTCCGATCGTGGCGTCACGGAGCGGAGGCATTCCCGATGTGGTGACTGACGGGGAAACCGGCTTGCTCGTTCCCGAGCGCGATCCGGAGGCGCTGGCCGATGCGATCGTCCGCCTTCTCTCGGACCAAGACCTGAGTCAACGCCTGGTGCGGGCCGCCGCCCGAGACGCCGAGCGCCGCTTTGCCCCGCCGGCAATTGCCCGGAGGTTCGAGGCGGTCTATCGCCGCGCCCTGGGAGTGGCGGACTCGTGAGCCTGGGCCGGCTCATCGGTCGCGTCCTTCAGATCGTCGGGCTTGGCGCGGCGCTCTGGTACCTGGTGGATACGGCGCTCGCGCACTGGGATGGCCTGACCGGGATCGCCATCCAGCTCAGGTTGGTGCCGCTGGTGGTCGCGTCGGTGCTGACGGTCCTGACCTATGGCTTCCTCGTCTGGGTCTGGGCCAGGAGCTTGGGGTGGTGGGGCCAGCGGCTCAGCTACGGCACCGCCCTTCGGATGTGGTTCGTCACCAACCTGGCTCGATTCGTCCCGGGCACCGTGTGGCAGTTTGCCAGCTTGACGACCGAGGCGTTGGCGCACTCCGTGTCGGCGGTGGCGGCCACCGCCGCCATGCTGTTCCAGCAGCTGGTGCTGCTCGGCACCGGCATCGCGCTCACGCTCGCGTTGGCGCCCGGGCTCCTTCAAGTTCAGGCCCTCCCGTGGCCCCCAAGAACGATGCTGGTGGCAGGCTCGCTCGCCGTCGCCGGTGTGATTATTCTCCTACCCGTCGTCACCCCGGTCCTGGAACGCTGGACCAGCCGCATGCTGCGGCGCGATGTCGCATGGCCCGCTCCGGGGCGTGGTGAACTGGCGCTCTACGTCGCCGGGCTGGTCGTACCCTGGCTAGTGTACGGCGTCGCCTTCTGGCTGTTCGGCATCGGCACACTGGGGCAGACGGCACCGCCGCTCGGGTTAGCGATTGCGGCCTTTACGGCGAGCTACGTGGCCGGCATCGTCTTCATCGTTGCGCCGGGCGGCCTCGGGATCCGGGAGGCGGCGTTGGTCGCCGCACTGGCCCCGCATATCGGGAGCGCCGCCGCGCTCTTTCTCGCCATCGGCTCCAGGCTCTGGCTCACGGTCCTGGAGATCGTCACCGCGGTAGTCGTGTTGGCAGTGCACCGGCAACAGCGGCCCGCCAAACACTGAAACGCCGAATGATTCAACGCCTCACTGACCGGTTCCCAATCCTCACTGCGACGACGGTATACCTGCTCACCGTCGCCGCGGCGTTTCATCGGTTCTTTGGCGGGAGTTTCCTGGTCAACGAGATGAGCGACGCCCGGACCGGCTATGGGCCTCGGCACTTTGCCGCGGAGTACTTCCGGGCGGTGGGCGATGTGCCGGGGTGGAGCCCGGGCCTGCTCGGCGGCATGCCGTTCCTGGCCAACACCGCCCATGGCGACACCTTCTACCCGACCTTTCTCCTGCGCCTGATCCTCCCGGTCGATGTCGGCATCAGCCTCGGCTTCCTGATCCACATCGTGCTCGCCGGCACGTTCGCCTTCATGTTCCTCCGGGCACTCAAGCTCGAGTGGGGCCCGGCCTTCATCGGCGGTGCGGCCTACATGTGGAGCGGCCAGATCGTCTCGCTGGTGAGTCCGGGGCATGATGGCAAGCTGTTTGTGAGTGCGCTCCTGCCGCTCGCCTTGATGTTCCTCTATCAGGCGGTCACCCGGTCGTCGTGGCGGCGGTACCTCGCCTTTGGAGTGACGGTGGGTTTCTCGCTGCTCACTCCCCACTTCCAGATGACCTATTACCTGCTCATGGCGGCCGGGTTCTTCTGGCTCTATCTGGTCTTCCTGAGCGGCGAGCGTCCCGCAGGGTCCCCATGGTGGCAGGGGGCGCTCCTCTTCGTGCTGGCGCTCGGGGTCGGTTTCGCGGTGGCGGCGGTGCAGCTCGTGCCCTTTGCCGAGTACATCGCGTTCTCGCCCCGAGGCGCGGCGGAAGGGACCAGCCGCGGCTGGGCATATGCGACCGGCTGGTCCATGCCGCCGGATGAGCTGATCAACGTGATATGGCCTGCGTTTTCCGGAATGCTCGAGCACTACTGGGGACGAAATCCGTTCAAGCTCCACAGCGAGTATATCGGCGTCATCCCCATCATGCTGGCGACCTTCGCATTCCAACTCAAAGCCCGGCGCCGCCTCAGTTGGTTCTTCGTGTTCCTCGCGGCGTACGGCATTCTCTTTGCCTTCGGGGGCTACACCCCGTTCTACCGGCTGCCCTATCACCTCCTGCCCGGCATCAAGCTCACCCGGGCGATGTCGATGATCTTCTACCTGACGTCGTTCAGCGTGGCCGTGCTGGCGGCCTTCGGTGCGCAGGCGCTGGTCGGGCAAGGGGAGACCAAGAAGAAGACCACGCTCCTCGTGTGGCTCGGCGTGCTCGGTGCCGCGGCGCTCTTGGCCGTGGTCGGCGGCTGGCAGGGCATCATGGATGCGGTCGCCGCGCCCCAGCGCTTCGGCGGCGTCCTGGCCAACTACCCTGCATTCAAGCTCGACTGCCTTGCGCGTCCTCTTGTTCGGCGTTATCGGGGCGGGGCTCATCTGGAAGCGACTGCCACGCCCGGCATGGGGGTTGGCGATCGGGCTCGTCATCGTGCTCGAGCTCTGGAGCGTCGAGCGGCAGTACATCAAGTGGAGCCCGCCGGCGGACCAGCTCTTCGCGGCCGATGATGTGATCCGCGCGGTCGAGCAGGGCCCGTCGCCTTCGCGAGTGCTGGCCCTGCATGGGGCGTACGACCGGAAGAACTACCTCATGAACCACGGTTTGAGGGAGGTGCTGGGCTATAGCGGCCAGGAGCTTCACCGCTACGACGAGCTGCTCGGCGGAAAGAACGTCTGGGAGCACCTCTTTTCCCTGAACGAAAACCTGTTCAAGGTCCTGGCCCTCGACTACGTGGTGGTGGACCAACCCATCGAGGATCCGAGGCTCGTCCCGGCTGCCGATTCCGCGCTCACCACCAGCCGCGGCGACCAGGCCTTCCTGTATCGCTATGCCAATCCGGCGCCGTTCGCCTACCTGGTGGCGAATGCGGTAAAGGTGCCCGACCAGCAGATCATCCCGACGCTCCTGGACCCGCGCTTCGACCCGACCCGGCTCCTGTTGGTGCCCGAGGACTCGCCGGCCGGTGCCAACGGCATCGACAGCATTCCGCCCCGGATGCCCGGAACGGTTGCGATTGTCGAGCCGCATGCCGGAGCCTTCGAGTTCACCCTCGAGCCGGTGCCGGCCGAGCCGGCGTATCTCTACGTGGCCGAGAACTACTATCCCGACTGGCGGGCCACGGTAGACGGCGCCCGCGTACCGGTGCTCCGTGCCCAATACAGCATGATGGCGGTGGCGGTGCCGGCCGGCGCCCGGGCGGTCAGGCTCGAGTTCACATCCGGCGGCTACGCAAAGGGCAGAATGGTGAGCCTGGGGGTTTTGATGGTGCTCTTGGTGATGTGGGTGGCCCAGGTCATCCTGTTGCGCAGGCGGGCCCATGGCTGAACGGGCCCTGGTGGCGATTCCCACCTACAATGAAGCCGAGAACATCGCGCGCATCATCCCGCTGGTGCTCGAGCAGGACCCGCGGATCGAGGTCCTGGTGGTGGATGACAACTCGCCCGACGGGACCGGGCAGCTCGCGGATGAAATCGCAGGGCGGGATCCGCGCGTCCACGTGCTCCATCGGGAGGCCAAGCAGGGACTCGGCAAGGCCTACCTGGCGGCGTTCGCGTGGGCGCTCGAGCAGGGGTACGACTATGTCTTCGAGATGGACTCGGATTTTTCCCACGACCCCAAGTTCCTGCCCGAGTTCCTTCGGATGATCGAGGATGCGGACCTCGTGATCGGGTCGCGTTACAAGACCGGGGTCAACGTCATCAATTGGCCCATGAGCCGGCTGCTCCTTTCCTGGGGCGCCAACGTGTATGCCCGATGGATCACCGGCCTTCCGCTGCGTGACTCGACCGGCGGATTCAAGTGCTTCCGGCGGGCGGTGCTCGAGGCCATCCCGGTCGACCGGGTGGAGTCGAACGGGTACGCATTCCAGATCGAGATGAGCTTTCGGGCTTGGAAGAAGGGGTTCCGGCTGAAGGAGATCCCCATCGTGTTCGTCGATCGAGTCCAGGGCAACAGCAAGATGAGCAGGAAGATCATTCGGGAGGCCATCTGGATGGTCTGGTGGCTTCGCCTGAAGGCAATCTTCCGGAGGCTCTGACGCCTTCACCGCTCCGTTTCCACAAGATGACCGGCTCGGGGAACGACTTCGTCTTCCTCGACGGCCGGATGACCTCACCCAGCGACTGGCCGGTCGAGCGGATCGTCCGGGTGTGCGCGCGCCGGTCCGGGGTAGGGGCCGACGGGCTGGTCATCCTGAGCCCCGCGGGCCCCGGTCGGGTCTCGATGGCCTTCTTCAACGCCGACGGCTCGCGGGGGGCGCTGTGCGGCAACGCGGCGCTGTGCGCCACACGTCTCGCTGCCCGGCTTGGCTTCGTGTCGGGCGATGAAATGGTGCTCGAGAGCGATGCAGGAGCCTTTGCCACGCGGTGCGAGGGGCAGGGTCACCGTGCCCGGCTCAACCTGCCCGATTTCGCGGCTCCCGTTTCGATGCCCGGGATCGCGCTTCGCCCGGGGGAGCGCGGGGCCTGGTTTACCACGGTCGGAGTGCCGCACCTGGTGCTCCCGGTGGACGATGTGGGGGCGGTGGACCTCGGGCGCCGGGGCGCCGAGCTCAGGTCTCACCCGGAAGTCGGGCCGGACGGAGCCAACGCCAACTTCGTGAGCCGGCCTGATGGACCATCCGGCGAGGAGACCTCCCAGTGGGCGATGCGGACCTTCGAGCGGGGGGTCGAGGGCGAGACCCTGGCGTGCGGTACGGGTGCGGTGGCGGTGGCCTCGACGCTCGCAGTCCTCGGTCAGGCCGACCCGCCGGTCGAGATCCGGACCCGAAGCGGCCTCCTGCTCACCGTCGACTTGAGAATCCACTTGAACCAAGTGACCGGCGTGTGGCTCGGCGGCGAGGGACGGTTGGTCTACGAGGGGGAGCTGGGGGGGTGAGGAGTGAGGAGGGTGTTCTGGGAGGAGGAGGCCAAGTCGCTTTAGCGACAGATGCCGAGTCGCGGCTTAAGCCGCGGACGGACGGAGGAGTTGTGCAGGGTTTGTGGGGGGTAGGCCTACTGATTGTGGGGAGCCACCGAGTTTCCCACAGTTATCTACACTCCAACTTAACATAACATATCTTATACGACATATGTCCCAACGACAAAAACAGCAAATACTTCGCCCCTCCCTAGGGGCTTTCTACGCCGGCTGCCCGGCTGGTGCGGTCGTAACCCGGGCGGTCATTGGCCGCCACGGAGGCGTTCGGGCGCCTGCGACAGGTCGCCCTTCAGGACCTCCCCGAGTCGCACCTGGGCCTCGGTAGAGCTCGGCGCGTCGTTGAAGTCGGTCACGATCTTCTCATAGGCCTCCTTGGCTCTCTCCGTCCGGCCGGCTGCCACGTAGGCCCTCCCGGCCTCGATCAGGTACTCCGCCTTCAGATAATCGACATCGGCCATGCGCGAGGCCGCGGCGTAGGCCTCGGCCGCCTCCTCGGGCCGCTTGACGTTTTCCAGTGCCGCCCCCAACAGCCCCTGCGCCGGGACGGCGAACTGGGGCTCGGGGTTCTGGGCCAGCAACTCCCTGAGCGACACGATAGCCAGTTCGTTCTGCCCGTTGATCATCCGCACCTGGTTGAGCGCTATCATGGCCTCGGTCGCCGCCCGGGTGCCGGAATAGGTCTGGGCCACCCGCTGGAATTCGCTGGCGGCGGCCGGCAGGTTTTGCGAGTCGAAGGCATTGCGGGCCTGTTCCAGCGCCACCTGGGCCGCCGACTCTTTCCGCTGGGCGGTGCTGATGGTCAGCCAGACGCCACCCGCAATCACCGCCAGCACCACCGCCCCTACCGTGAGGAGCCGCTGGTGGGCCTTGAACCAGGCAAGCGGATCCTGCTCGGGTTCGATCGCCTCGGGAGGCGGCGCCGGTTTCGGTGTCTTGGCCTTGGGATCAACCTTGGGTGCCATGCGTGCCTATCAATCTGAGATTGTTGGTGTGGGGGCCCATGTGTCGGGCGTAGTGGCTCGCGGCCACCGCCCATGCCGTGATCTGGCGGCTCAAGACTAACCACGTCTCGGCGGGATCGCCACCAGGGGCGTCTCGTCCGCGCTAGTCGTCCGGGGCCTCGCCCTGCCTCGGCTTCTTCCGGAAGTCGAGGTATTCTGCTCTGAGGGCCGTGTAGCCCCAGTTCGTCTTGATCCGGGCGACCCGTTTGTCGGCCATGTCGAGCCGCCGGACCTGGGTGCCAGGCCAGAGCGGCTCAACATCGTACCAGGTCCCAAACTCGAATTCCTGATAGAGATGCTGGTACTCCGGCTTGATTCGGGCCTGAATCCTAGCCATTGCGTGCTCCAACTCACCCTGGGGATGGTAGTCAGACCGAAGTCCCGAGTGACCCGTGTCAACCCAATCTAACAGCACGGTCCATCGGACGGTTAGTACGTACCTTGATAGTGTTGCTAGCAAAGTCGATGGGCCGCGCGACTTGAACCTTTGCTTGAGGTCGAGATAGGGAGTAGGACTGTAGGATTGTGGGAGGTGGGGGCAAGCGGACCAAGCCGCGTACGCCCCTACTCTCCTACTTCCCGTTACCCCACAAACAACGGCACTATCTCGAATTTCTCCACGTCCACCAGTCCCTTGTCGGTCAGCTTGAGGCTCGGGATTACCTCGAGCGCGAGGAAGCTCATGGCCATGAAGGGATCGTGGAGCGGCGAGCCTAGTTGGTGAGCCGCTGCCAGCAGTCGATCCATCTGCTCGCGCACCTCCTCGATGGGCCGGTCCGACATGAGTCCCGCGATCGGGAGGGGCTGGATGGCGAGGACCTCGTCCCCCTGGGCGGCCGCCTGCCCTCCCCCGGCAAGCGCCACCGCATGCGCTGCGGTGAGCATCGACCTGTCATCGGCCCCAATCACGATCAGGTTGTGATGATCGTGTGCCACCGTGCCGGCGATGGCCCCGCGAGCGAGACCGAGTCCCGTGACGAACCCGAGGCCCACGTTGCCGGAGCGGCCGTGGCGCTCGATCACGGCCAACTTGAGCAGATCCCGGGACGCGTCGGCGACGGCCAGCCCGTCGCGCACCGTCACGTCCAGCTCCAGTTGTCTGGTCACGATCTGGTCGGGGATGATGCCGATTACGCGGGCCCGCCTGCCGCTGGCCGGAATGTCCAAACTCACGCGACCCCAATCCACTTGGACCGTGTTCCCGGCGCTCAATCCGCGCGACGGCTGGCGGTCATGGAGCATCCGGCCGTTCTCAGCGACCAGCTTGCCGGCCACGTACACCGCGGCGGCCCGAGGCTCATCGAGATCGCTCGCGATCATCAGGTCGGCCCGCCGGCCAGGTGCTACCGCTCCGCGGTCGCGCAGCCTGAAGTGCTCGGCGGGATTGAGCGTGGCCATGCGGATGGCGGTGATGGGATCCACCCCTGCCCGAATGGCCATGCGCACCATGTGGTCGATCGAGCCATCCTCGAGCAGATCCGAAGGCTGCCGGTCGTCGGTAGCCAGGCAGAGCCGGCGCTCGTTCTGGGCGGTGACTAACGGGAGCAACGCCTCGAGATTCCGCGCATTGGTCGCCTCGCGGAGATAGAGCGTCATGCCAAGTCTGAGCTTTTCCCGCGCTTCCTCCACCGAAGTGCACTCGTGGTCGGACGAGATGCCGGACGTGACGTAGGCATTCAGCTGCATTCCCGTCAAGCCCGGGCAATGACCGTCGATCACGCGATCCTCGAAGGCGCGGAGCTTGGCCAGCACCCCCTCGTCGCCGCCGATCACGCCCGGGAAGTTCATCACCTCGGCCAAGCCGAGCACGCTGGGCTCCATCTTCAGCTCGGCGAGGTCGGCCGCGGAAAGCGAAGCCCCGGATGTTCCCATGTGGGTTGCCGGCACGCACGAGGAGGCGTTCACAAACATGGTGAACGGAGCGTCCTTGGCATCCTCCAACATGAAGCGGATCCCGTCGAGGCCAAGCACATTGGCGATCTCGTGGGGATCGGTGACGACCGTGGTGACCCCGTGCGGCACGACCGCACGCGCGAACTCGCCGGGCGGTACCATGGCGCTCTCCACGTGGACGTGGGCGTCGATCAGTCCCGGGCAGACGTAGCGCCCAGCGAGATCCACCACCTCGCGGGCGTCGTAGCCCGGCCCCACGCCGACGATTCGCGTGCCCGAAATGGCCACGTCCGCCGGGTACACCTCGCCCGAGAGCACGTTCACCAATCGGCCGTTCGTGAGCAGGAGGTCGGCGGGCTGGTCGCCGCGCGCCACGCTGAGCAGGTGCGACAGATCCGATGTGGTCACGGGTCCGGAGTGTCCTGGTGGTGTTCCCCGCCCTCCTGGCGCGGGACATCATTGGCCAGTGCCAGATAGCTCTCCGCAAAGTGGAGCGCGAACCCCGCGAACGACGGGAAGCGCCCGAGTTCGGCCCTGGTGCCGTCCATCACCTCGCGGAGCCGGCGCGGCGTCATGCCGCGCGAAGGTGATCTTGCTGGCGGCACATCCACGCGGCGCGTGACGCGCCACCACCAGAGGGCCTGATGATCGAGCCCCTGGTCCTCGAACCACCGGCCATGGACCGGCTCGTCGCCGAGTCTCCGCTCGTTGCCCTCCGGCACGAGATAGACGCGAATCGAATCTTCTTGCGGTGCCAGGACCACCACGGAGCCCGCCGGCCAGGTGGCCGGCAGGCCGCGCGTAGGCTCGCCCCTGAACTCGAGCAGCACCTCGTCGGGGAGTTCCGACGTCTCGAGCCCGATGAACACCGGTTTGCCCTGTTTGGCCGCGTAGGTCAGCTCGCCCAGTCGCGTGGCGGATGGTGCCGTCCGCTCCGTAGGCAATGGTGCGATAGTCCATGATGGACACGTCATCGACCAGATCGATCAGGTGCTCATTCAGCGGCTTTCGGACCCCGTTCCATTCCACGATGACCCGCTCGGACGTAGCCTCGTCCGGCGCATCGTACCAGAACGGGATATCTACGCCATAGGCGAGCCCCGCGGCGCGGGCGCGCTCCGCGGATCGTGCCGTCAGGTCGAGCAGCTGCCGCACCACGTGCTCGCGATCGGGGCCGTGAAAGGCCGGCAGGATATACGGCTCGATGTCGTAGCGAATTCCGATGAATCGCTCTGATGGTTTCGACTCCGAGTTGTAGCGGATCACATGATCCACCGTCCGCAGCACTCCGGCGTGGAATGCCGGCAATGCGTAGCGCGCGTACCCGTCGAGCGCGTACACCGCCATCCCGCGCCGGCTGAAGGCGGCCATGAGCGGCCGCAGTGTCGCCGCGTCGATCGTGATTTCTCCTGGGACGCCGCGTTGCCCTGGTGGGTCCGGCAGCTGGAGGAAGACGCGATCGAAGCCTTCGCGGGCGAGCGCATCGAGCAACGTGTCGCGGTGGGTACTGTCGGCCAGCAGCGCACGCGTATTCCAGAGCCAGGTCGCCAGGTGCTCCGGCCGGCTGGACGAGGGCTCGGTCGTAGGCTCGGGCAGTGATGGGAGTGCGGTCGGCCTCAGCGAGAAGGCGACGCGGCCGAGGTCGATGTCCGCACGTCCCTGCGATACCGCTTCCCACACGAGGAGGGCCAAGGTCGCGCGGTCGATACGTGGTGGGAACCGGTCGAGCGGAACGACGGCTTGCTGCCAGGCCGTGTCGACCCGGCCGCTCGGGAGGAAGTCGCCGAGGTCGCCAATGACGAGAGCGTCTTGCTTCAGCTCCCGCCTGGCGTCGGCCACCTTGAGCAGGAGCCGCTCGCCTCCCCGGTGGCCGCGAATCCAGAAGCTCAAAGTAGAAAACGGGGTTCCGTCCAGGTAGCTCCGGGTGTCCGGCGCGGCCTCGAAGTCATAGAGCTGAATCCAGAGCCCACAAAACCCCGAGTCGGCCTTGTCGCAGCTGAGCGTGAGCGCGCGGCGGTTATCCGCCGTGGGCCCAACCGTGGCCGATCCCTCCGACGGCGCGCGCGCGAAGGTGCTGAAATACCCGCCCAGCGCGGATCGGTTGCTCTGGGCAAAGTCGCCCACAACGAGGTTGTTGCCGGTGAAGCTCGGGGTCGCTCCTTCGATGCGGAGCGTCGGGGGCGTGGGAATCACGTCGCGCAAGCGGCGCACCTCCAGTCGAGGCCCGTCTGGGGCGGCCACGACGGCCACGCGCCCGAAGCGGAGATGGGCCACGGAGCCCACCGCCCACTCTGCTCCGTCCACCGCTTGGGTGAGGATGGTTCGGTGGGTCTGGGCGGCAGAGGCCGGGGCGAGGGCCAGGGCCCCGATCGAGCAGAGCACGAATCGTCTCATCCGTGCCCTGCAATATAGGTGGTGGAGGCGGCGAGGATGTCGCGAGGCTGCGCTAGGCGCGAGCCCCCTTCTTGTAGAACTGGGCCTCTTTGGCGTACCCGGCCGTGAGCGCCGAGATCCGCTGGAGCGCCGGTACGCCCGCCGGCTGAAATTCGGCGGCAATGGCCACGTTCTCTTCCAGCTGCTCGATGGTGTCACACCCGACGATCACCGTGCTCACCGGTTGGGAGAGGACCCAGTGCATGGCCTCCCGCATTGAATTGAGCCCACCCTCGCGGAACAGCCTGCCCCGGGCCGGGATCTTCATGGCAATGACGCCCATGTCCTTCTCGTTCGCGAGCGGGAGCAGCTCCTCCGTGAAGGGGAGGTAGTGCGGGTCGGCGGCGTTGAGCGCCATGAGGATGGTGTCGAACTCGAAATCGCTGATGGCCTGCATGAGCACGGCCGGGTCGTAGTGCCCGGTCACGCCGAGGAACCGCACCAATCCTTCCCGACGGGCCCTTTCTAAAGCCTCGAGGGCGCCACCAGGTCCGCGAATCTGGTCCCACTCGTCGGCTCGGCCGAGCCGATGGAGCTGCCAGAGGTCGAGATGGTCGGTCTGGAGCAGCCGGAGGCTCTCGTCGAGGAGCCGCATCGAGCCGTCGTAGGTCCGGTCGTGGGTCTTGCTCGCGAGGAACACCTCGCGGCGCCGCGTCGCCATCACGTCGCCGATATAGCGTTGACTCAGTCCCCGTCCATAGGCCGCGGCCGTGTCGATGTAGTTGACGCCAAGGTCGATGGCCCGGTTGATGATGGCGACCGATTCGTCCCGTTTGCCTGCCTGCTCGAGGGCGGCCTGCCCGCCCAGGCTGAACAGCTTGACATCGTGCCCGGTCCGTCCGAGCGGCCTGGTGGGCATGAGGGCGCTTGGTTCGGTCGCGAAGCCGGCCTTGGCCTGGAGGAACACCGCGGCCGCACCCGCGGCCCCGACCTTCACGAAGTCCCGTCTGTTCAGCTCGTGCTCCGTCATGACCGCCTCCGCGCGGCGAGTATTGGCCCCACTGCTGGCTACGACGCCCCTTCGAGCCCAATCATTTCCCGGTCTGCGTTAAGCGGTCATGAAATCCGTATGAAGGGACCAGGCCGTCTCCAGAATCTGGGCTGCGGCCAGGTTCTCCCGCCGTTACATTCACGGCTGGAGAACCACCGTTGGATGCCGAACTGCAAATATCGGCCTCCGGTATCAATCACCGCGGAGTCTTGACCATGGGAAAGACGTATCAATCCATCGTGATCGACGCTCCTGCCGACCGCGTGTGGAAGACGATCCGCAACTTTCACGACCTGAGCTGGTGTCCGAATGTGATCACCAAGGTCGAGCCGGTGGGGGAGGTGCCCGGAGACCACGTCGGTGCCAAGCGGGTGCTCAATGGGGCATTTCATGAAACCTTGCAGGAGCTGAAGGACGAGGGGCGGACCTTCGCGTACTCGATCACCGATGGTCCTTCGCCAGTGTCCAAGGCTGAGGTGAGTGACTATGTGGGCCGCGTGACCGTCCGGCCAATTACCCAAGGGGGTGGCACGTTTGTCGAGTGGTCGTCCACCTGGCAGCGGAACGATCAAGCGGCCCACGATTTCTGCCACACCATCTATTGCGCGCTGCTGGGCGAGATGAAACAGAGCCTCGAGTAGGGGTGACTCATGAAGGTTTCACGCCGGCTCTCGTTCCTGGACCGCTACCTGACCCTCTGGATCTTCCTGGCCATGGGGTTGGGCGTGGCACTCGGGTACCTGGTACCCGCGGTGCGCGGACTGGTTGAGCGCTATCAGGTCGGCACCACCAACATCCCGATCGCGATCGGCCTGATCCTCATGATGTACCCGCCCTTGGCCAAGGTTCGCTACGAGGCCCTCGGCCTCGTGTTCCGGAATCGCCGGGTCCTCGCCTTGTCCTTGTTCCAGAATTGGGTTGTCGGCCCGGTGGTCATGTTCCTCCTCGTGATGTTCCTGCTCCGCGACCTGCCCGAGTACGCGGTGGGCCTCATCCTGGTGGGTCTCGCACGGTGCATCGCGATGGTCCTGGTGTGGAACGACCTGGCATCGGGCGACCGCGATCTCGTGGCCGGACTGGTGGCGTTGAACGCCATTTTTCAGGTGCTGTTCTACGGAGTGTATGCCTACATCTTCATCACCGTGCTCCCGCCGCTCTTCGGTATGGAGGGCGCCATCGTGCCGGTGACGATCGGCGAGATCGCTCAGAGTGTGGCGATTTACTTGGGCATCCCGTTTGCCGCCGGCTTGATCTCACGCTTGAGCCTAATTCGCACCAGGGGAAGGGAGTGGTACGAGCGGGTGTTCGTTCCGAAGATCAGTCCGATTACGCTGGTGGCCCTGCTCTTTACCATCGTGGTGATGTTCTCGCTCAAGGGCGATTTGATCGTCGAACTCCCACTCGACGTGCTCCGCATCGCGCTACCGCTGGCCATCTACTTCGTGGTCATGTTCCTGGTCACCTTCTTCGTGGCGCGGACCAAGCTGGTCAAGGCCGGCTACGCCGAAAACGCCACCGTGTCGTTGACGGCCGCGAGCAACGACTTCGAGCTCGCGATCGCCGTGGCGGTGGCCGTGTTCGGCATCGGGTCGGGCGTGGCGTTCGCCACGGTCATCGGGCCCCTGGTGGAGGTGCCGGTCCTGATTGGGCTGGTCAACGTGGCCCTCTATTTCCGCCGGAAGTTCTACCGTACCGAGGCGGCGCTGGGGTCGGCTAGGGGATGACCCCACAGGCAATGCCGGTGTCCCATTCTGTCAAACGGGTGGTGGTTGTGGGGGCCGGGTTTGCCGGCCTGTCAGCGGCGTATCAGCTGGGCAAGCGCGGCCACGAAGTCACGATACTGGAGACCCAATCGCGGGTGGGTGGCCGGGCGGTGACAATTCGGCACCCGCTCGCAAGTGGCCTCGAGGCCGATGCCGGACCGGCCCGTTTCCTTCCGGAATTTGCCCGGGTAAGCGGATTCGCTCGGCAGTTTGGCCTGGAGCTGGTGCCGTTCTATCCCGAAACCGGCACCGTCGTGGCCCACCTGGGCGGGCGCCGCATTACGTCATACGAGCCGCGCCCGGAAGAGTTCTGGGGCTACGCCTCGATCGTGAACCGTTACCCTGGATTGGTCGAACGGAACGCCCTCCGTCTCGCGCTCAAACTCAGAACCATCGTGAGGCAGCTGCTCGGCCGGCCGCCATGGAGGACCTACCGCGTCCGAGGCGGCATTGATCGATTGGCCGACGCTCTGGCTACTGCCGCCCGGGCTGATATTCGCCTGGAGGCGACGGTCGAGTCCATCACCCAATCGAGCGAGCGCGTCCAGGTTGAGTTCATCGGTCCCGAAGGCCGTGAAACCATGACAGCCGACTACGTGGTGTGTGCCGTGCCACTCTCGGTTCTAGGCCGCCTCGAGTTGTCCCCGGCCCTTCCACCGGCAAAGGCAGACCTCGTCAAAGCGATTCCCTTCGCCTCCGGTACCCGCATTTTCGTCCAGATGCGCCGTCCCTATTGGCGCGATCAGGGTCATAACGGCTTCGGCTTGACCGACACGCTGGGCGAGATCTGGGACCCGTACTTCGATTCCCCTCGAGAGCCGGCGCTGTTGGTGTGCTACGCCAAGGGAGAGCTCGCCGACCGGCTCGGTAGCCTGGAAGAAGCCGCGCGTCTTCGGTATGCGGTAGCCGAACTCGAGCACATCTTTCCGGGGGCAGCGGAGCATTTCCAGACGGGCACTTCGTTCTGTTGGAGAGACCAGCCCTGGATCCGAGGCGGTTGGCCACTTGTTCGAGAAGGCTTCGAGCACCAGGTGGGCGTGTTCCGCGAGCCCGAGGGTCGGCTCTACTTCGCCGGGGATTACGCGGCGGCCCCGCGGTGGCTCAACATGCTGGAGGGGGCCATCGAATCGGGTGAGTTCGCGGCCGGGTTGATCGACTCGGCATCCTCCTGAGCACCTCGGGCGGCGTATGTCGGACGTGGGCAGCTGGGTCTTGGGCCCTAGCATGCAATGAAACAAAGGGTTACAGCCGTCGCTTCACCTATGTTCTAAGGTCGCTCAGCGGACGCACGTAGCGGCCTTCCCGGCCGAGGCGTGCGCCCGAGGTATGGACCCATGCCGCGCGCGCGGGGAGCCTGTCACGGCTTTCGGGCCTCGATCAGCGCCGACACCACGTACTCCTCGAGCTTCCGATCGGGCGACCACTCGCGAATCAACTCGCGCCGCCGGTCCTGCGGCCGGATGCTCACGTCCACGAACCCTGCTTCAGCCAACATCGCCTCGGTCTCGTCCGCCGAGGCGGCCCCGGCGACACAGCTCGCATAGAGCTTGAGATCGTTCCGCCACTCCTCGGGCAACGGCGCCGAGGCCACCACGTCGGCCACGGCCAGACGGCCTCCCGGTTTGAGCACCCGGAACGCCTCGCGGAACACCTGCGCCTTCTCGGGCGACAAGTTGATGACGCAGTTGGACATGACCACGTCCGCCGCGTTGTCAGCAACGGGGATGTGCTCGATCTCTCCCAGTCGGAAGCCGACGTTCGAAACGCCGGCCTTTCGGGCATTCTCGCGGGCCTTGGTGATCATCTCGGGCGTCATGTCGACGCCGATCACCGCGCCCGACGGGCCGACTTGGGAGGCGGCGAGAAAGCAGTCGAAGCCCGCGCCGGAGCCCAGATCCACGACGATCTCGCCGGGACGGAGCGAGGCAATCGCGTGCGGATTGCCGCAGCCCAGCCCTAAGTTGGCCCCGGCAGGAGCGTGGGCCAGCTCGGCCTCCGAGTATCCCATCGCCGTCGCCCGAGTGTCGGATGGATCAGTATCGCAGCACGAGCCACACCCGCAACCGACCTGGTCGTTCACGGCAATGTCGCCGTAGCTCTTACGGACGGCGGTGCGGAGCTCGTCCGGTGAGGCGTGCTTCATTTCGATGTTCTCCTTGGTGTTGGGCGTGCCGGTGGGGTGACGAAGCCGTGAAAGAAGTCTCCCAGGTCGCGCAGCACGTCCGGCTCGACCCAGCAGCGGATCTCACGGCCACAGCGTTCGGTCGCGATGAGGCCGGCCCGGGTCAGTTCTTTCAGATGATGGGAGACGGTGGACGGGGCGATATCCAGCTCCGCCGCGAGTTCCCCGACACATCGCGGGACGGCCTCATCGACCGTGCACGCGGTGCCGGGTGCGCAGCAGCTGGACAGCCGGTGGAAGATCTGGAGCCGGTGCGGGTGGCCGAGGGCCTTGAAGGCATCCGCCAGGGGAGGCGCAGCAATAGTTTGATGGTTCGACATATATCGAAATATATGACCCTACAGCGCCGCGTCAACCCTCCGCCATCCAGACGGGGGTCGCGCGCGCGGACCGGTCAGCCGGTCAGCGGGTCAAAACGAGCGATACTGCGGTGGTGCCATCCCGTTCATCCGGAAATAGGGCACCAGCTGGCCGCGGGTCCAGTAGCCGTGCTCCAGCGCCTGGAGATAGACCCGCCACTTGGGCAGCTTCTGGCCGAACAGGGTGGTCTCCGCCTGGAATTCGCTGGCCGGGAGGTCGCGGAGACTTTGCGTCACCCAGTCATACGCGGCAGTGACCGCCCGGACCAGGGCTTCCTTGTCGTTCAGATACACGGCCGTATCGCCGAAACTCGGCGTGGGAACGCCGAGGATTCCGATGGCCACGAAGAGTGCGTTGTCCACGGCGGTGTGCTCCACCTGCTCGGCGAAGTCCCGTACCTCGGGCGCCGGCGCCCAGCGGAGCGCCGAGTCGGGGATGGCACGGGCAAAGTCGATGTCCATGGCCTTACCCTGCTCGAGTCCCTGGAGCAGCAGCGCTCGGATGCTTTCAACGGCAATGGCGGGCGTCGAGGCACGTTGGTCCTGTGCCGCGGCCGGCCGGGTGCTCGTTCCAAACCAAACAACCCCCATAAAGACGATCGCAAATCCAGCACGCATGACTCAGCCTCCTTGTTGACCACCTGGCCCGCTGGGCCGGTGCATCGGGCGGTTTTCGTTATAGCCGGGGGCATTCCCCGGCAGCGGTGCCGCCAAAAGAATAGAACGGGGACTGACCCAGGGCCAGAGCGGCTGGCTTGACGGCCTCTTGACCCCGGCGTCCCAGCATGGGGCTGAGGTCCAGCGGATCAGTGCTTCATGGGGAATTCACGATGCCTTGGTCGGCATGATGGTAACAGTATTGAGACGGGTTGACCGCGGGTCGAGCTGGAGGTGTAGGGTGTGGGCGTTCGAGCTCTCGAAGTGGTACGGCGACTGTGTGAGCGACCAGGGCACGGCGTTCATCGGGTATTGGGCACGCGTGCGTTGGGGACCGCTCGTCCTGCCGTATGCTGCCACCCTCGTCAAGGTCCAAGGGCAGGACACCCAGGAGCGGCACACCTTGGTTCCCTGCCCCGAGCCGGTGGTCCGAGCACCCGAGCTTCATTGGGATGCGAAACGGATTTGGGCTCAGGGGGTCTGGCATGTCCAGGTGCCGGGACACAGTCACCGTCTGGTCGAGTCGCCCGAGGGCTCGATCGACTGGAATTGCCAGGCGCCAAAGGCGGAGTGCCGCATCGACCTCGCGGACGGCACACGGATCTCGGGGCTGGGATACGCGGAACATATGCGCCTGACGATCCGTCCGTGGCAACTTCCGTTCGACGAGCTCTGCTGGGGACGTTTCCTCGCCGCTGATGACGCACTCGTGTGGATCGAATTGCGTGGGCGGCACCCTCGCCAGTGGGTTTTCTACAACGGGCACGAGGAGCCCTGGCCCTCCACCATTGATCCGAATCGTATCGTGTTGCCTGACGATCGCGGTACTCTCGAACTCACAGACTCTGTCGTGCTCCGGGAAGGACGGCTGCTGACCGGTCCGCTGCGGGCGATTCCTGCGGCCTCGCTCCTGCTCCGCGGCGGCTTGAGACACGCAAACGAATCCAAATGGCTCTCGCGCGGGACGTTCACCACCCCGACCCGCACGAGCTCGGGGTGGGCCGTGCACGAGGTCGTGCGGTTGACGCGGGGTGAGCCATGCTAGGGAAGCTCCTCTATGGATTCCTCTTCGTGGTCCTGGCCCCGGCGCTCCTGGTGTGGTGGGCCGCGGCGACCGCCGCGACCGTCGCGCTGCCCACTGTGCCGTATCCTTGGGCCGGCGTTCCCGTCATCGCCGTCGGCCTAGCGCTGATCGGGGCCGGTATGGGTGCCCTCTTGGTTTTCGGCCGCGGCCTTCCCATGAATCCCTACCCGCCGCCGGTCTACGTGGCCCGCGGCATCTATCGGTTGACACCGCACCCCATCTATGTCGGCTTCATCCTGTGCTGCTTCGGGACGTCCATCGTGCTCGAGTCGGCGAGCGGGTTCTGGCTGGTCTCTCCGATAGTGGCGTTGGCGCTGACCGCGCTCGTCATGGGGTACGAGCGCCATGACTTGATCCGCCGCTTTGGCGTGGGGGCCATCCATCGACCGCTGGTGTCGCTCCCGCCGGATCGGCCGGATGCACCCACGCGGTGGGATCGCGCGTCGGTGTACCTGCTGGTGTTCCTGCCCTGGGCGGCAGCCTTCGAAGCGGTGTACTTGTTGGGTGTGCCTCCGGACGGGATCGTCGGCTATCTCCCGTTCGAACGCGCTTGGCCGGTGCTCGAGTGGACCGAGGCGGTCTATGCGAGTGTCTACCTGCTCGTCCTGGCGGCGCCGCTGGTGGTGCGGTCCCAGCGCGCGCTCCGCACCATGGCGGTGACCGGGCTGGTCGCGACGGTCGTGGTCACCCTCATCTACCTCACGATTCCGGTGATCGTACCGCCGCGGCCATTCGAGCCCCAAACGCTGCTTGGCCGAGCGCTCATGTTCGAACGGGCCATGTCGAACACGGTCGGTGCGTTTCCCGCGTTTCACGTCATCTGGAGTCTCATTGCCGCCGACGCATGGGCCACCCGGTCCCGCACCTGGGGCGTGATCGCGTGGATCTGGGCCGCGCTCATCACCGTCAGTTGCATCACGACCGGAATGCATGCGCTGATCGACCTCGTCGCGGCCGTGGCCGTGTTCCTGGTGGTTCGGCACTACCGCCACGTGTGGGATCTCATGCAACGCGGCGTGGAGGCCATTGCCAACTCTTGGCACGAATGGCGATGGTGCGGCCTGCGCCTCATCAACTACGGTCTCTACGCCGCGCTCGCCGCTGCAGGAGGCCTCTGGCTTTCCGGATCGCTCGGCGGGCCACGGGTGTTCTGGCAAGTTGCGTTCGTCTATCTCGCCGGCCTGCTCGGTGCGGCGCTTTGGGCCCAGCAACTGGAGGGCTCATCCAAGCTGTCCCGCCCGTTCGGATACTACGGGAGCGTGCTCGGCGCCGTGGCCGCGTCGATCGTCGTTGGCCTCGTGGGTGGAGACACGGTGTTCATCGTTGCCCTCGTCGCCATGGCTGCGCCGTGGATCCAAGCCATCGGACGTCTGCGCTGCCTGGTTCAGGGATGCTGTCACGGCAAGGAGGCGCCCGAGGCCGTCGGGATCAGGTACTGGGAACCACGCTCCAGGGTGTGCGGGCTGGCCCAGCTGCGGGGCATCCCGCTGCATCCTACCCCGCTCTACTCCATCCTGGGAAACCTCGTGATCGGCGTCCTGCTCTGGCGGCTCTGGTCGCTCGGTGCGGCGGTCGGCCTGGTGGCGGGCGTCTACTTCATGCTGGCAGGCGTGGCCCGGTTCATCGAAGAGTCCTACCGCGGCGAGCCGCAGACGCCGTGTGTCGGCGGCCTGCGGCTGTACCAGTGGATGGCCGTCCTGTCGATGGGATTCGGTGTCGCGCTCACGCTGTTCCCTGGCGAGAGCGCGCCGGGCCTCGAGCTGTCGTTCGATGTGAGGCTGGTGGTGACCGCCATCCTGTATGGCATCCTGGCCGGGTTCGCCATGGGCGTCGACTTCCCAGGCTCGGCGCGCCGGTTTGCCCGGCTCGCACCGCCCTAAGGGGGAGAAGAATGTGGCGTGAGCGCGGTCCAGTTCATGGAACGCGAGTCGACCGAAAGCTGTAGCTCACACGCTTGTCCGCCGGGCGGATTTTCGACTGGACAATGGTCGCCGAGCAATCGGCGACCATTGCATTTCCGCCCGCTACGCCAGCGCCTGCAATCGCTCCAGCAGGATCGCCGCACTGGCCGGGCGGTCCTCGGGGCGCTTGGCGAGGAGGTGCATGATCAGCTCGTCGAGTCCCGCCGGCACACCCTCCACCAGTGTGCCGGGCCGCTTCGGGTCCTCGCTCAGCACCTTGGCGAACAGCGCCATCACGGTCGGCGCGGTGAGCGGCAGCTGCCCCGTGAGGAGCTCGTACAGCACCACGCCCACCGCATACAAGTCGGTGCGGGCGTCGACCTCCTCGCCGGTGAGCTGCTCCGGCGACATGTAGGTCGGCGTCCCAACGATCAGCCCCGCCTGGGTGTGGCGCGCGGTGCTCTCGGCCAGGCGTGCCACGCCGAAGTCCATCACCTTGAGCACCCCGTCCGCATCCAGCAAGAGGTTCTGCGGCTTGATGTCGCGGTGAATCACCCCGGTCTGGTGCGCCACCACCAGCGACTGGGCGAGCTGGGTTCCGATCGCCAACACCGGTTCCACGGCCAGCTTTCCGCGCGAGTCGAGCAGTTCGCGCGCCGTGATGCCCTCGACGTACTCCATAGTGAGGTACCACAGCCCGTCCCACTCGCCGAAGTGGTGGGTGCGCACCACGTTGCGGTGGGTGATGCGGCGGGTGAGGCGGATCTCGTCCTTGAAGCGCTCGCGCGAGTCCTCGTCGACCACCATTTCTGGCCGCAGGGTCTTGATCGCTACCACGTCGCCCAACTCGGTGTCGCGCGCACGGTACACGGTGCCCATCCCGCCGCGGCCCAGCACGGCTTCGATGGTATAACGCGCGGCGAAGGTCTCGCCCGACTTCAGGCGGTCGTCGCCCTGCGCGACGGCGAAGTCGCCGGTCTGGCGCGCCACACCGATTTCACTCTTGAGATCGTCGAGCCTCGCACGTAACCGCGATTCGCGCTCGCCGACTTCGGTCGCCATCCGGTCCATGACCCGCGCCAGCCGGCCCACGGCGTCGTTGCGCTGGGCCAGTTCACCAAGCTGGCCGCCCTGGTACGCCCCCGCCTCCACGGCAGTCGCCGCCGCCGTCACCACGCCGAGGGCCCGCACCAGGTCCTTCTCTTGGTCACGGAACCGTTTCTCCGCGAGCGAGGCGGCCAGCCGGGCCCTGAGGATCACCGGTTCGAACGGTTTCGGGAGGTAGTCCACCGCCCCCGCCTCGATGCAGCTGGCAATGGCGCCGAGGTCGTCGAGGGCCGAGATCATGATGACCGGTATGTCGCGCGTGACCGTGTCGGCCTTGAGCCGCTCCAAGACGGCGAGCCCGTCGAGGTCGGGCATCATGACGTCGAGCAGTACGACGTCCACCGGCTCCTGCGCCACCAGCGCCAGCGCCTCATGTCCACCGGCGGCGGTGACCACGGCGTAGCCCTCGCGCCCCACCCGGCGTTGGAGCAGGTCGCGGTTGCCCTCCTCGTCGTCCACCACCAGCACCCGTGCCGTGCCGGCAACGTTGGCGGTCGTGGCCGCCGGCGCAGCCCGCGCTGCCAGGCCGTGCTTCGGCACCAGCCGCGCGGCGGCCGCCTCGATTTTGTGGAGGTCCTCGACGAAGGTCGGGGTCGGTGCCTCGCCCACCGCTGCGAGCAACGCGTGCACCACGTCGGTAATGCGCCGCTGCGGCTCCTCGAGCCGCGCGTAGAGTCCCTCGAGTTCGGCCGGGTCCACCGCATCGCGCGTCGGGGCCAGCACCAGGGTGATCGCCCGAAGCGCGTCGCGCGCCGCGGCCAAGGTGCCCTCGAGCGCCTCCCGCTGGCCGGCATGCTCGGGACCTTCGAGGTCCTCGAGCAGCATCTCGGTGTAGCCGACGATGTGGTTGACGGGGGTGCGCAGGTCGTGGCGCAGTGCTGCGACCGGGTTGCTGCCGGGAGCGGAGTGGCTCACGAGTCGCCGCCCTCATTTCCAAGCAGCGCCGCCATCTTCCCCAGCAGCCGATCCAGCTCGATCGGTTTGGTATCGTAGTCGTTGCAGCCGGCCTCCAGCGCCTTTTCGCGATCGCCCGCCATGGCGTGGGCCGTGAGCGCGATGATGGGTACCGTGGCGGTCTCGGCTGCGGCGCGGAGCTGGCGGGTGGCCTCCCATCCGTCTATCTCGGGAAGGCTCATGTCCATGAGAATGAGGTCGTACTTCCCTGCCCGCCCCATCTCGACGCCGCTCTTGCCGTCGATGGCCATCTCGATCTCGAAGCCTTTGCGCTGCAGCCGCCGCGACAGCATATCGCGGTTCATCTCGTTGTCCTCCACCAGCAGGATCCTCGCCATTAGTCTCCCCCAAGAGCCCCGGCCGGTGCGCTGTCCCGCACCACCGCCGGTAATGTCAGCGTGAACGTCGAGCCCGTGCCGGGCGTGCTCTCCACCGCGACGTCGCCGTCCATGAGACGGCTGAATCGCTTCGTGATCGCGAGCCCAAGCCCGGTGCCGCCGTAGCGGCTGGCTGTCGAAGCCTCGGCCTGCGAGAACGCCTGGAACAGCTTCCCCATCTGTTCCTCCGTCATCCCGATACCGGTATCGCGCACCCGAAACACCACGCGCCCGTCTCCATCCGTGCCTTCGCGGGACACGCTGAAGGTAATGGTACCTTGGCGCGTGAATTTGCAGGCGTTGGACAGGAGGTTGAGCAGCATCTGCATCAGCTTGGTGCGGTCGGCGTGCATGGTCCCGGCTGTCGCCGCGCCTTCCACCACCAGTCGGTTGGCGTTCTTCTCCACCAGCGGACCCACGGTGGCCGCGGCGTCCTTCACCAACGGCGCGAGGGGGAAGGTCTCGCAATGGATCTCCATCTTTCCCGCCTCGACCTTCGACAGATCCAGAATATCGTTGATGAGAGAGAGGAGCAATCTGCCCGAGGCATGGATGCGGCCGAGGTCGTCGCCCAGCTGCTCCACGCCCAGCTCTGCTACTTCCTCACCGAGCAGCTCGCTGTAGCCGATGATGGCGTTGAGCGGGGTGCGCAGCTCGTGGCTCACGCTCGCGAGGAACCGGCTCTTGGCGCGGCTCGCCTCCTCCGCTTCGCGCCGCGCCTTGAGGAGCGCGGTAATGTCGTGGTACAGCGCCATCAGCCCGACCCGCTTGCCGTTCACAATGACCGGCACGCCGAGCACCTCGACGTCCACCAAGGTGCCGTCCTTGTGGCGGCGCTGTGAGATGACCTTCACCGGGCGCTGCTCCAGCGCCTGCTTGGTGTATCTCACGGCCTCGGCGCGGCTCGCTTCCGTGGTGATGAGGTCGTCGAGATTCCGTCCCACGACCTCCGCTTGGGTATACCCGTACAGTTTCTCGAAGCTCGGATTGCAGGAGACCACGTCGTGGTGTTCGTTGAGCGTTACGATGGCTACCGGGTTGTTGTCCACCAGTTCCTGGAAATATTGCCGCTGGTGCTGGGCCGCGGTGAACAGCCGTGCGTTCTCGATTGCGATGGCCGCCTGGGGGGCGAACAGGTTGAGCAGCCGCAGGTCGTCGGTGCCGAACTGGCGGGCCGGGTCCTTGTCCATGAAGGCGATGGCGCCAACCAAATGGCCGCCGATCAGCAGCGGCGCCACCATCACGGCGTGGAAATCCACCGCGGCATATTGCGCCGAACGGCCGGACCACTCGCGGTAGTCGGGGATCAGCAGCGGCTCGTGGGTGCGCGCCGCGTGGCCCATCGCTCCCTCTCCCAGCTTCATCCGCGTCCCGGTCGTGTCCTTCCGACCGATGTTGTGGTTCGCGACGATCTCCAGTTCCTCCGTCTCCGCGTCGTAGATCGCCAGCTCGCCGTGACTCACGCCGAGCAGGCGCACCGCGCGCTCCAGCACGGCCTTGAGCACGGTGCCGAGGTCGAGCCGGCCGGCGAGGTCGGCCATGGTGGCACGCAGCGCCTCCTGTTCATCAGCCCGGGCACGCTCGGCCCTCAACAGTCGCGCCCGCCCAATGGCGATCCCCGCCTGGTTGGCTGCCGCGGTGAGAATCTTGAGGTCGTCCTCGTCGAAGGCGTCCGGACGGTTGCTCTCCACCACCAGCACCCCCACCAGCTCACGGTTGGCCAGGATCGGCACATCCGCCTCGGAGCCCTCATTGCGAGTGGGGAGATAGCGGGTTTCCTCGGTGACGCGCGGGGTGTAGTGGATGCGGCCGTCGAGCAGCGGCAGCTCGCTGAGCCCCTGCCCGGGGCGGATGCGCAGTCCGGGCGGAGCGTCCTTCCACCCCTCGCTCGCGACCAGCACCCGGTCACCCGTCGCCTGGTCCACGAGCAACACTGCGACGAAGTCGTAGCCGAGCGCCGCATCGTACAGTCCCGCCACCACGGCGCGGCACACCTCCGTCTCGCTCTCCGCTTCGGCGATGCCGGTGCTGAGGCGCAGCAGCGCGTTCTCCCGTTTCACGCCCGTGTCTCCACCGGCAACCGGACTTCGAAGACGGAGCCGGTGCCCGGCTCGCTGGTCGCGCCGATCGTGCCGCCGAGCATCTCACAGAACCGCTTGCTAATGGCGAGGCCCAGCCCCGTGCCGCCGAAGCGGCTCGCGGTCGAGGCCTCAGCTTGGGAGAACGCCTCGAACAGCCGGGCCAGTTGCTCCGGCGTCATGCCGATGCCGGTGTCGCTCACCCGCATCACCAGCCACTCCCCATCGTTTGCCGAGCCGTTCACACGCTCGGCGTCGAGCCTGATCACCCCGTGCTCGGTGAATTTGGCCGCATTGGAGATCAGGTTGAGGAGCACCTGGCGGATCCGCGTGGCATCGGAGCGCACCGTTCCCAGGCCCTCGCCCCACCGCGCCTCGAGCCGGTTGCCACCCTTCTCCACCAGCGGCCGCACGGTCTCGAGCACCGGGGTGATGGCCTCCTTGACCTCGAAGGTTTCGAGATTCAACTCCATTCGCCCGGCTTCGATCTTCGACAAATCGAGCACGTCGTTGATGAGGCCAAGAAGGTGGCGCCCCGCCCCTTGGATGCGTTTGAGGTCGGGAAGCAGCTCTTCCTGCCCGTGTGCCACCGAGTCCTCCAGCAGCAACTCGCTGTAGCCGATGATGGCGTTGAGCGGCGTGCGCAGCTCGTGGCTCATGTTGGCGAGGAACCGGCTCTTGGAGTGGCTCGCGTCTTCCGCCTGGCGCCGCGCCTCGAGCAGCTCGCTCACGTCGTGATAGAGCGCCATCATGCCGACCCGGGTCTCACCCACCAACACCGGGATCGTGAACAGCTCCACGTCCACCAGCGAGCCATCGCGTCGCCGGCGCCGTCCCATGCCGTGGGTCGTGCGGCCTGCCTCACCCGCCGCAGTGTAGGCACGCGCCTCGGCCCGGGTGCTCTCGGTGGTGACCAGCTCGTCGAGCACCTTTCCTTTCACTTCCTCCTGGCGCCAGCCGAACATCGCTTCGAAGGCCGGATTGCAGGAGGTGATGCGGTCCTCGAGGTCGAGGTTGACGATCGCGACCGGGTTGTTGAGGACCAGGCTGTCGAAGTAACGCTGGGCCGCGGAGTAGAGCCGTGCATTCTCGATTGCGACGGCGGCCTGCGGGGCGAAGAGCATCAGCCGCCGGAGGTCCCGGTCGCCGAACTGGCGCTTCGGGTCCGAGTGCACGCTGGCAATAGCGCCCACGAGTCGGGACCCGATCAAGAGCGGCGCCGCCATCACCGACTGCACGCTGCTGTGCTCATACTGCGCCGAGTGGCCGGCCCACTCCTGGTAGCGCGGGATGATGAGCGGCTCGTGGGTCTGGCCGACCTGACCCATCGCTCCTTCGCCCAGCGCCATGCGGGTGCCGACGGCGTTGGTCTCCATGTTGTAGCTCGCCGCGATCACCAGCTCGCCGCGGTCCTCCTCGAAGATGGCCAGCTCCCCGCCGTCCACTCCGAGCAGACTGACCGCGCGTTCCAGCGCCGCCTGGAGCAGCTTGGAAAGTTCGAGCTCGCCGGAGAGATCGGCCAGGGTGTCGAGCAGGGCCTGCTGCTCTCCGGCGCGCTCGCGCTCGGCCGAGTAGAGCCGTGCGTTCTCGATCGCGACGGCCGCCTGGGCGGCGAAGAGGTTGAGGAGCCGCACATCCGCCTCGCCGAACTTGCGCTCGGGATCGGCGTGTACCGCGGCGATGGCGCCGACCAGCCGCTGGCCGATGACGAGTGGCACCACGATCACCGATTGAACCGTATCCTGCGTGTACTTGGCCGAGCGGCCGCTCCAGACTTGGTAGCTGGGGATGATGAGCGGCTCTTGGGTGAGGGCCGCGTGCCCCATCGCTCCCTCGCCGAGCGCCATGCGGGTCCCGCGCGAATCGGTGCCCATATCGCGGCTGGCGGCGATCACCAACTCGCGCGTCGCCTCGTCGTACACCGCCAGCTCGCCGCCGGTCACGCCCAGCAGGGAGACCGCGCGGCCCAACACCGCCTGGAGCAGCTTCTCGAGTTCCAGCTCGCCGGAGAGGTCGGCCAGGGTGTCGAGCAGGGCGCGCTGCTCTCCGGCCCGCCGCCGCTCGGCCTCGAGCAGCCGGGCCCGGGCGATCGCGATGCTGGCCTGGTTGGCGGCAGCGCCCAGGATCTCGAGATCGCCCTGGCCGAAGGCGTGGGCCTGCTCCCGTTGTACCACCAGCTCGCCGATGGCGCTCTGGTTGATGAGCAGTGGAATGCGAAGCTCGGCCGGCGAGCTGTCAGCCGTGCCAAAGGCTCCGGCGCTGGCCCTGAGGGCGGGTTCGAAGCGCTCGGTGCCCGCGAGAAACACCCCGACGCCGTCAAACCCGAACGCGGCGTGCCGCAGTCCCTCGGCCACGCCGCGGCACACGTCGTTCTCGGTCTGCGCCTCGGCGATCCGGGTACTGAGCCGGAGCAGCGCGGAGCGCATCTCTGCGGCGGAGGTCTCGCCGCTCATGCCGGTGCCGTGACGGGGAGCCGAACGGTGAACGTGCTGCCTTTGTCCGGCGCGCTGGCCACTTCGATGTCGCCGCCCATGAGCCGGCACAGGCGGCGCGAGATGGCGAGGCCGAGGCCGGTCCCGCCGTAGCGCGCGGCGATGGATGCATCCGCCTGCACGAACGCCTCGAACAGGCGGCCTGCCTGCTCCGGGGTCATGCCGATGCCGGTGTCGGACACGGCGAAGGAGATCCAGTCGGTGTCCCGCGCGACGTCGAGGGTGATGGTTCCCTGCTCGGTGAACTTCGAGGCGTTGGACAGGAGGTTGAAGAGCACCTGGCGGATGCGGATCTCATCGGAGTGCATGGTGCCGGCATCGGCCGGGCAGCTCACCGCAAGGCGATTGGAATTGCGCTTCACCAGCGGCTCCACGGTGGCGGTCACCTCGTCGATCACCCGCCGCACCGGGAACGGAGCCGGCTGCATTTCGACCTTGCCGGCCTCGATCTTGGAGAGGTCGAGCACGTCGTTGATCATCATGAGAAGGTGGCGGCCAGCGCCGCGGATCCGGTCGAGATCGAGCGCGAACCCCTCTACCTGGCGCTCTTCGGCCTCCTCGCGCAACAACTCGCTGTAGCCGATGATGGCGTTGAGCGGGGTGCGCAACTCGTGGCTCATGCTGGCCAGGAACTGGGTCTTGGCGCGGTTGGCGGCCTCGGCGTCGTGGCGGGCCTTGGTCAGTTCGGTGATGTCGTGGTACAGCGCCATCAGGCCGACCCGTTCGTCGCGCACCACCACCGGCACGGCCAGGATTTCGACGTCCACCAGGGTGCGGTCGTTCCGGACCCGCCGTCCGGTGCCGTGAATGGCGCGGTCGGTGGCAGCCTGGGTATAGGCCACGGCCTCTTTCCGCGTGGCTTCGGTGGTGATCAGCGGATCCAGGTCGCGGCCCAGCACCTCGGCGGCGGTGTACCCGAACAGCGATTCGAACGCCGGGTTGCACATCGTGATGCGCGCTTTTTGGTCGAGCGTCACGATGGCTACCGGGCTCTCGCGTACCAGGGATTCGAAATAGGCCTGCTGGCGCTGCACGTCGGTGAACAGGCGCGCGTTCTCGATGGCCACGGCGACCTGCGGGGCGAACAGGTTGAGCAGTCGGAGGTCCTCGGGGCCGAATACCCGGTTCGGGTCCGAGTGGATGGTGGCGATGGCGCCCACCAACCGCCGGCCGATCAGGAGCGGCGCGGCCATCACCGAGTGGACCCGGATGTCGCCGTATTTGGCCGATTGGCCAAGCCACTCGTGGTAGCTGGGGATGATGATGGGCTCCAGGGTTTGCGCCACATGGCCCATGGCTCCCTCGCCGATCCCGAGGCGGGTGCCGGTCGAGTCTTTGCCGATGTTGGCGCTTGCCATGACGACGAGCTCGCCGGCCGGCTGGTCGAAGATCGCGACTTCGCCGCCGGTGACGCCGAGCAGCGCCACGGCCCGCTCGAGTACGACCTGGAGCACGCGGTTCAGCTCGAGGTCGCCGGCCAGCGCGGCCATCGAGTCGAGCAGCGCCGCGTGCTCGTCGGCGCGGCGGCGCTCCTCGGCCAGGAGCCGCACCCGGGCGAGGGCGATGCCCGCCTGGTCGGCCGCGGCGGTGAGGATCTCGAAGTCCTCCGGCCCGAACGCGTCGGGCGTGCTGCTCTCGACCACCAGCACGCCGACCGTGGCGTCGTTGACCTTGAGCGGTACGTCCACCTCGGAACCGCTGGCGAGGCTCGCGATGTAGTTCTTGTCGCTCCGGACGTCGGGGGTGTAGTAGAGCTTGCCGTCTTCGATGGCGCGGGCGGAGATGCCGGCGCCCGGAGCCACTCGGAAGCCATCGTGGACCCCGGGCCAGCCGACCGACGCCTTCAGCACCCGCTCGCCAGTGGCGGGGTCGAGCAGGAACAGGCCGAGGAACTTGTAGCCCAGGGCCTCATCGTGGAGGCCGCGAACGACGGCATTGAAGATTCCCGCCTCGTCGTGTGCCGCGGCAATGCCCGTCGACAGGCGCAGCAGCGCCGCCTGCCGGCGGGCGAGATGGGAGAGACGGGCTTCATTCGACGTTTTGGACATCCGGAAGTATATCGTGGCGGCGGCGCGACCAATAGCCTGCTGCACACTGCCCCACCGCCGCCCGGCCCCGACTATTGGCTATTGGCTATTAGCTATTGGCTAAGGGCCATGAGCTGTCGGCTATGGACGCTTCGCGTTGCTTGGATTCCGCTCAAGTCAATGTGATTCAACTTGTTCCGGTGGTTATCTCATGTATTATGGTAGGCTCCACATTTGGGAGAGTCGGCCCTCGATAGGCACCGGTTCCGCCTTGCGGGGTCGGGCAACGGTGCACCATAGTTCGCCTCATGGAATTCCTCACCTTCCTCCTCATTCTCTGGTCCGCCTGGTTGGTGTGGCGGCGGCCCGACCGGGAGCGGCTCGCGTTCGCGCTGCTCGTGGTGAGCTGCTTCCTCATGGCGCTCCTGTTTCTGGTCGGGACCCACACGTCGCTGGTACCCGGAGTCAATCTGTGACGGCCCTGTCCGACGACCGTTTACGCACCGTGCTCGCATGGGCCGTGATCATCCTGACCGCCGGCCCGGTAGGCGCGGCCGTCTGGCTCGGCCTGGTGTACGGCGAGGCGCCCTGCATCCTCTGCTGGGCCCAACGCACCTCGATGGTGCTGATCGCGCTGCTCGGGCTGTTCGTGCTCCGCTACGGTCCCCGCCCCCGCTACATCGGGATGGTGGTGCTGCTCGGCGCCTGGGGGGTGTTCATGTCGCTCCGCCATGCGGCACTCCACCTGGCGCGCGACGTGGGCCAGGGCTTCGCCGCCCCCTACTTCGGGGCCCATACCTATGTCTGGGCCTGGTTCGTGCATTGGGTGGTGCTGGGAGCGGTCGGCCTGTTGCTGCTCCTCCTGCGCGAGCAGCCTGCTGCCCAGGGCGTGCGCGACCCCGGCCGAGTGGGCCGCTTCGCCATGGGGCTGTTCGTCGTCGTCGTCGGCGCCAACGCGCTTCAGGCGTTCATCACGACCGGCCCTCCCCCGTTCATCGGCCAAGCCGACCCGGTTCGCTTTTCACTGAATCCGCGGCATTGGGTGTGGATGAACCACGAGGAACTGGCCGGGGCGATCTCGCTCCGCGGATCGTGGACCATCCCTCGGCCCGATCCCGCCGCGATCGACGTGGATCCCGATCCCGCCCACGGCCCCCTCGCCGACATCCCCGTGTTACCCGTTCAGGCGTGGGAGCAGATCAATGCGACACTGAACGGACGACTCACCGACCTGGCCCGCGATCGCGCGACGGGCCGCTATCTCGCGGTCACCGATCGGTTCGGCGTCTACCTACTCGACTCGATGCTCACGCGGATCGAGCAGACGTAGAGTTCGACCATCAATTCAGCATCGATCTAACGCCACTCGCCGGCGCCGCGTTCATGGGCGACACGCTTGCCGTGCTGGCCACCAACAAGAGCTATGTCCTGCTCCGGCCCGACCCCGCGGCGGATGCCGGTCGCGAGTGGCGGCACTTCCGAGAGACCAGCGGCGGCATCACCGAGCTCCGGCGCTCCCGATTCGCGACGGTACGGGCCCGCCAGATGTACGTGCTGTCGCTGGCCTACGACGCCGAGGCGCGCGAGCTGATCACCGTTGCCGTGCCGTCGCCCAGGCACCAGCGGCTGGTGGTGTCGCGGTTCGCGAGGGACGACATGACGCTCGCCTCCGAGTTCCTGCCGCGGTTGGGACCGGAGCTGGCTTTACGCGGCGACGACCGCTCGCTTGCGGAATACGTGGTGACCGGAGCGGTGGTGGTGGATGGGTTGCTCTACGCGATCAGTGCCGCGTATTCGACGCTGTTCGTCATCGATCTCGACGAGAAGTCTGTGGTCGGCGGCGTACGCCGTGCCGGGCATCGAGCGACCCGTGGGGCTCGCGGTGCGGGGGGCTGAGCTACTCGTGGCGCAGAGCGGACGGGCGGATTGCCGTGATCGAGCGGCCGTGAGCCATCCCCCGCCTCACCGCCCCCCCTGCTATCGGCTATCGGCTATCGGCTATCAGCTATTGGTAGTTAAGGCGCTCGACGTCCGAGCGAAGTCATCGAGCTGACTCCTGAGGGATCGACTTCATCGCCTTCCCACGTCGCGCAACGTTTCGAACCAATTCATCACCACGATCGTCTCACTCGCGTTATCCGGTTGATCCTGGCGGATCATGAGGAACCGTTGATCATCCCGCGAGACATCGAACTCGGCAGCGAAGACGTTGGCCTTGTATCCGACGGCGGAAAACAGGACCTGCTGGCGGCGCACGCTGAACGTCGGCGTGGTTACGACCGTGGCGGCGACGAGGTCGCCGTCCCCATTGCGGTAGAACAGCTCGCGACCGGAATGGGCCCAGATGGGCTCGGTACCCCCGTTCCGAGAGACGCGAAACACTCCCGTGGTGACGTTGGGGAACGGGCGTACGTACACCTCATTCGATCCGCTCTCATCCGAAGTGTACGCGAGCCACCTCCGATCCGGGGACACGGCTGGTGCGAGCTCTTCCGCAGGCGTTGCGACCAGCGAGGTGACGGTCGTGTCGCCCCCCATGTGCGCCAGAAGAATGTCGCCGTTGCCAGGAGCCTGATTGTCGGTGCGAAGGACCAGGGTCGAGTCGTCGATCGGCACGACCTCGAAGATCGGTCTTGACTCTGGCAGCGCCACGCGCAGCGGGGTGCCCGCTCCGTCAATCGGCTTCACGAACACCGAACCGACATCATCGCGGTCCGATATGAAATACAGGAAGTTGCCGGCCGGGGACCAGTTGACCCGCCAGTTGAGCTGGCCCTGGAACGTGTGGCGGACGGGCTCCCCACCTGCCACGGCTCTGGTCCACAGGTGCCCACCCTCCTCCGTACCGCGATTCACGGCGAATCGCATCCCGTCGGGTGCGAGCCTCGGGGTTCCCAACGTTCCGTCGAGTTCGGGCGCTACCGCTTCTTCCATCGCGCCGCTCCGGGTCACCCACGTCAGGCGCTCGATCACACGCTTGCCTCGCCGGTACACGAGGGTGCCCGACTGCGACAGGGACATCCGGGCCGCGCCAAAGTTGGTGACCTCGACGTCCTGGATGAGCGCGACCGGGTCGCCCGTGACCTCGAGTCGATTCTGGTCGAATGGGGCTGCGAGCAAAGTCCCGTCGTCTTGGACGAACACGATGTGTCCCGAGGGAGCATACCGCGCGTACACGCCCTGAAACAGCACCGTGACGGCGTGAGTGGCGAAGTCGACGACGGCGATGGCATAGGCGGTACGGTCGCCCGACGCGCTCGGGATCACAGTCAGGAGGGCGCCCTTCTCGTTCGGCAGCACGTCCACCCACGCATGGGTGCGCTCGCCGGGCCCCAGCGTAGTCACCCGCTCGCGCGCACCCCCGTCGGGTGGCAGCCGCCAGACTCCGTCCACCATGCTGAGGTAGAGAAGACCATCGTGGCCCCAGTCGACGCCGCCACCATAGAGCGTTGGATCTTGCAGACCCGAATCCGCGACGATTCGCGAGATCCCGCCGCGAAGGGAAACGCCTTCAGTTCGAGCGGGACCGTGATATACGCCAGCGACTGGCCGTCCGGCGAAAACGTGAGGCAGCAACGGACGTCATCGGTCGACCGCACCGGCACCGCGTCGAGCCGATCACGCTCCCGCACGAGTATCTGCGCTCGCGAGCCAATCGCCCCGAGATAGGCAAACCGGCTCCCGTCCTCGGCGATCGCGATGTTCGGACCTGTCGAGCGCCCTCCCTCGTGTTCCCCTGGAACTCGACCGCAAACTGTGAGACGTCGGCGCTCGGGCTCGCATTGTTGCGCAGCGCCAGCATCACAACCGCGACCAGCAGTGCGGCCGAGATGGCGGCGAGGATCCCGGTGGTGCGAGTCCACTGCCCGCCCGTGGTACGGGCAGCGACGGCGGACGTGGTGGCACCCGCAAAGGCCGGGTTCCGCAACGCCTCCGCGAACGCCTTGGCGCTCTCGAACCGATCCGCCGGCAACTTCTCCAGCGCCGTGGCCACCGCCGCCGCCACGTTGGGCGGCACGCTCTTCCGCGCCTTGGTGACCGGCTCGGCCTCCTCGGTCACGATCTTCATGATGATCTGCTGGGCCGAGGCCCCCACGTGCGGCGGGTTCCCGGTCAACATCTCGTATAAGACACTGCCCAGCGAGTAGATGTCCGACCGGGCGGTGAGATCCTTCTCCGCCGTCGCCTGCTCGGGGCTCATGTAGTGCGGCGTCCCGAGTGAGAGGCCGGTCTCGGTCATCCGGCCACCCGCCGCGGCACTCACGGCCAGGGCGATGCCGAAATCCGCCACCATGGGCCGGCCGTCGTGGAGCAGGATGTTCTCGGGCTTGATGTCGCGGTGGATCACGCCGTTGCGGTGGGCGTAGTCCAGTGCGTCGGCGACTTCACAGGTGATCCTCACGGCTTCGTCGATGCCGAGTTGGGTCTCCCGATCCAACTTCTGCCGGAGGGTCTCACCCTCGACGTAGGGCATCACGTAATAGAGGAAACCGTCGGCGGTACCGGAGTCGAATAGGGGCAGGATGTGGGGATGCTGCAGGCTGGCGGTGGTGGTGATCTCCTGGATGAACCGCTCGGCGCCGAGGACAGCGGCGAGTTCGGGCTTCAGCACCTTGAGTGCCACTTGACGCTTGTGCTTCAGGTCCTCGGCCAGGTACACCGTCGCCATGCCGCCCTGCCCCAGCTCCCGCTCGATCCGGTAGCGGTCGGCCAGGGCGGCGGTGAGGCGGCCGAGCGGATCACTCATCGTGAAGGCTCCTCGAGCTTCTCGAGCTCCGCACGCCAGTTGAAGATCACGTTGAGCTCGCGGGTGCTCAGTCCTCCGAACGACGACACCATCAGGAACCGTTTGCCGTCGGGGTGCACGTCATAGCCGCGGTGATAGGCGTTCTGCATCAGGCCGGGCTCGGAGAACAGGCGTTGGGGTGTGCCATGCTCGAACTGACTTCCCGTATTGACCGGGACCGCGAACATCTCGCCGCGTGCCGTCCTGAAGAAGAGCTCGGCTCCATCGCGCCGCCACAGCGGTTCCGTCCCACCCCCCACGGAGATGGCAAATCGCGCCGAGTCGACGTTGGGAAACGGTCGGACATATACCTCTGAGGCTCCCGATTCCTCCGAGACGTACGCGAGCCAGCGGCCGTTGGGTGAGAGGACCATGGCGTAGTGATCGAACCGCGACTGGATGAGCGTCCGGGGGATCGTGTCCACGCCGTTCTCGACCACCAGCAACCGCCGGCTGCCCGCTGCGGCGCCCTCCGATCGCAGCACCGTGTATCGACCGGACTGGTCGAGCTCGATTTCATCCAGCGGGGTGTTCCCGGGCGAGGCGGGGCGGGTGCTGTCGCTGCCGTCGGCGCGCCGTATCCATGCGGTCCGGCGATCGTTGTGGGTCGCGAGGAAAGCAACCTTGCGGCCATCGGGCGACCACACGGGGCGATCGGCATTGGTCACATCGAACGAGAGCCGGCTGTAGGCTCCCGTCCGCAGCTGCTTCACCCAGATTTCGCTCTCGCCGGATCCGGTTCGGGACACCGCGATTTGGGTCCCGTCGGGCGACAGCGCGAGATTCTGGACCAGGCCCGTTATGGTGGTGTCGACCGGCGACTGCTTGCCGGCCCGATCCACCCAGACGAGGACGTCGCCACCCTCGGCCATCTGCTGGTAGAGCATCGTGCCGGTCTCGGAGACGGCGAACTGGACCGTGCCGTTGGACGCGTCGGTCGAGACGCCCTGGAGCACAGGCACCGGCGTGCTGGTGAGCGTGCCTCGTCGGGGATCGAACCGTGCCACCAGGATTCGACTGTCGGACGTCCCGATGGCGAGAAACCCCGGTGCCACGTACCGGGGGTAGGAACCCGTGCCGAGATCGGTGACGGCACCGGTGCTCAGGTCGATCACGCCGATGTGATTCGCTCCGATCGACCCCTTCCACAGCATCAAGAGGGCATACCGACTGCCGGGCAGCACATCGGGAAAGTCGTGTTCCTTGATCCCGCTGGCGGTGTCAGGGGAAGAGAGTCGGGTGACGGCACCGCCGGTGGACGCGACCCGGGAGAGGCTCCGGTTATCGTTCGAAAAATAGATATTGCCGTCGTCGCCCCAGTCCCCCCCTCCATAGCCGGCGACGGAGTCGTCCACCACCGTACGGGCCACGCCACCGGTGGCCGCGATCACCTTGAGGGCAGTGCGCCCGCCAGCGCCGGTGAAGAAGCCGATCGACTCTCCGTCCGGTGAAAAGAACGGGTCGAAGGCGCCCTTCGTGTCGGGAGAGCGGACGCGCCGCCGGCTGATCGAGCTCCCGGATCCAGAGCTGCTGATCGACCCCATCGGATCCGACGAAGGCGACGCGCCGGCCGGAGGGCGAAATCGCGAGCCGCACGTTCCCGATGGACTGGACCGCGGCGCTGTCACCCAGCGACAGCGTGGCGTGCACGATCTCGTCGGGGCCCACGCTGCCGGGGTTCGCCTTGCGATTGCCGATCAGAAACCCCGCGACCAGGGTGACCAGGGCGAGGGCGACGCCCACAAGCCAGCCGCGTCGCCTGTTCGCCGTCACCGACGGGACGCCGGGGCGGAGGGTCGTCGTGGTCGGGTTGGCGAGGGCGGCGGCGAAGTCGGCGGCCGAGGCGTAGCGGTCGGCCGGCAACTTCTCGAGCGCGGTGAGCACCGCGGCT
Organism: uncultured Gemmatimonadales bacterium; assembly: GCA_963815325.1. GTDB lineage: Bacteria > Gemmatimonadota > Gemmatimonadetes > Gemmatimonadales > GWC2-71-9 > JABDII01. The sequence continues at coordinate 3,426 of CAWFGG010000002.1, read as the reverse complement.
TCCACGCCGGGCGGGATCGTCCTGCGCTGGCCGGTCAGGGCGCGTGGATCCTCGGTCATCACCCGGGCGACGATGGCCTGCGCGGTGGGGCCGGTGAACGGCGGTTCGCCGATGAGCATCTCGTAGAGCACGCAGCCCAGGGCGTACACATCGCTGCGGGCGGTGATCTCCCGGTCGCCCATGGCCTGTTCCGGGCTCATGTAGTGCGGCGTGCCGAGGCTCATACCGGTCTCGGTCATGCGAGTGCCGCCCGCCCTGCTCGCGGCGAGTGCGATGCCGAAGTCGGCCACCAGCGCCGAGCCGTCGTGGAGCAGGATGTTCTCGGGCTTGATATCCCGATGGATCACGTTTTGGCGGTGGGCGTAGTCGAGTGCGGCGGCTACCTCGCTTGCGATGCGCACGGCGTCCGCCACCGGGAGCTGCTGTTCCCGGTCGATTCGGTCCCGGACGGTCTCGCCCTCGACGTAGGGCATGACGTAGAACAGGAAGCCGTCGGCCTCGCCGCTAGTCGAACAGCGGGAGGATGTGGGGGTGCTGGAGGTTGGCGGTGGTCTTGATTTCCGAGAGGAACCGCTCGGCCCCAATCACGGCGGCGAGTTCCGGGCGCAACACCTTGAGCGCCACCTTGCGATCGTGCTTCAGGTCCTCGGCCAGGTAGACGGTGGCCATGCCGCCCTGCCCCAGCTCCCGCTCGATCCGGTAACGGTCGGCCAGGGCGGCCTTCAGACGGTCAAGGGCGTCGGTCACCGGTTTGCCTCATCCACGGCGAGCTTCATTTGGGCCACCCAGTCAGGAATGACGCGCAGGTAGGGAGCACTGGTTTTCACCGGACCCTGCTGGTAGATGATGCCGCCATCCCAGCTGGGACGATTCGACCAGCCGAACGTATCGGCAAAGCGCGGGTCGCTCCCCCACATCGAAGTGGACCCGGCAGGCTCGCCGGTGAGTGGATCAAGCCGCGTCAGGTGCCAGGTCACGCCCGAGCGATAGAGAATTTCGGTATCCGAGAGCCAGATCGGCTCGACCGCGTTCGCCGCCACTTGGCGTTGCGTCGTCCCGGGAGACGAGGAGGTCACCATCACCCGGCTTCCCGCCGACAGCGTGAAGAGGATGCGGCGGCCGTCGGGAGACATCATGGCGAAACTACCGTCGGCACCGGGGATGGTATCGAACCTGACCGGCCGGTGCGTCGGGTCGAATTCGATCAACGATCCGCCAGCGCTGGTCCGCGCTAATACGAGCGTCGGGCTGTGAAAATCGTAGGGATACGGCATGTCGGTCACCATGTTCGATACCGCGAGAACCGCGGGGGCGACCGGTGTAAAGGGTGAGCCGGCAACCAGTCGCGCCCCGCTTGAGTCCTGCACATTCACCAGCAGCGAGTCACCATTCGGGTTCCACAGCGGCTGCCCGAGGGCCTCACCGCGCATCCAGGCGAACGACTGCCCGTCGCGAAGATCAAACACCCGCAACTCCTGATGGCCACTCGCCTGGGACACCGCAGCCAGGTAGCGGCGATCGCGACTCAGGTCCCAACGTGCGTAGGATCCCGGAGGCATGGGAAGCGGCTTGATGATGCCGTCAGGACCCAGGCGTACCAGGTTGCCGATGCCGCCGTTGCCACCCGGCGCGTAGATGAGCATTCCGGTGGCGTTCACGTCGAATTGTGCTGTTCCGATCGATTCGCGTCGGATGCCGTTCACGAGCGAGACCGATCGACCGATCTGGTGAGTCACGCGATCGTAGGGCGCCCCGCGAAGGTCGCCCTCTGGCGCGGTGTAGACGAGGTACTTCCCGTCGATGATGCGAAAGGCAGAGCCGGCCACGACGGTCGGCGCGGCGCCCTCCACTCCGCGGCTCTCGATCAACGACGCCACCCCGGTGTTCGGATCAATCAGGCGACCAACAAGCCCTAGCGCGCAGATCAGCTGCTGCTCCTCGGCGAACCAGCGTCCGTCGATGCACCGGGCAATCGGATGCCGTTCCACCTCGCCCGTCTGGGCGTCGAGGACGCGCGCACGGTACCCCTCGGCGTCGGTGGCGATCAGGCGCGTTGCGGAGGTCCATTCAAGGGTCGTGGCCTGTCCATCGATATCCACGAGGCGCCGGGCCTGCCCTCCGCGGATCGGTACCACCATGATGCCGGGGTCTGCGAGAAAGGCCACCTGACTGCCGTCGGGCGAGAGCCGAGGCATGCTGCCCCCGTCGGTCCCTGCGATTGGGGCGCTGGTCGCATCACGGAGGCTGCGGCGCCAGAGCACCGTGGACTCGCCGGCCTGCGCCATGTAGACCACGGTACTCCCGTCACTGGCCAGGCTCAGGTTCTGGAGTGCCGAACCGTAGGGAGTCGCCGGGGTCTGGCCGGTGAAGAACATCGCGGCGTTGTCAGGGAGGCCGGCGTCAAAGATTGACGGACCCACGCTGCCGGGGTTCGTCTTGCGGTTCCCGATCAGAAACCCCGCAACCAGGGTAACCAGGGCGAGGGCGACGCCCACAAGCCAGCCGCGTCGCCTGTTCGCCGTCACCGACTGGACGCCGGGGCGGAGGGTCGTCGTGGTCGGGTTGGCGAGCGCGGCAGCGAAGTCGGCGGCTGAGGCGAAGCGGTCGGCCGGCAACTTCTCGAGCGCGGTGAGCACCGCCGCCTCGACGCCCGGCGGGATCGTCCTGCCGCTGTGCCGGTCAGCGCGCGTGGATCCTCGGTCATCACCCGGGCGACGATGGCCTGCGCGGTGGGGCCGGTGAACGGCGGCTCGCCGATGAGCATCTCGTAGAGCACGCAGCCGAGCGCGTACACATCGCTGCGGGCGGTGATCTCCCGCTCGCCCATGGCCTGTTCCGGGCTCATGTAGTGCGGCGTGCCGAGCCTCATGCCGGTCTCGGTCATCCGGGTGCCGCCCGCCCTGCTCGCGGCGAGCGCGATGCCGAAGTCGGCCACCAGCGCCGAGCCGTCGTGCAGCAGGATGTTCTCGGGCTTGATGTCGCGGTGGATCACGCCGTGGCGGTGGGCGTAGTCGAGCGCGGCGGCCACCTCGCTGGCGATGCGCACCGCGTCCGCCACCGGGAGCTGCTGTTCCCGGTCGAGCCGGTCGCGGACGGTCTCGCCCTCGACGTACGGCATCACGTAGAACAGGAAGCCGTCGGCCTCGCCGCTAGTCGAACAGCGGCAGGATGTGCGGGTGCTGGAGGTTGGCGGTGGTCTTGATCTCGGAGAGGAACCGCTCGGCGCCGATCACGGCGGCGAGCTCCGGGCGCAGCACCTTGAGCGCCACCTTGCGATCGTGCTTCAGGTCCTCGGCCAGGTAGACGGTGGCCATGCCGCCGGCGCCCAGTTCCCGCTCGATGCGGTAGCGGTCGGCGAGGGCGGTCTTCAGTCGATCGATGTCGTCGGTCACTGCGCTCCTTTGGTGGTAGTCCCGTAGAATAGGC
>CAWFGG010000001.1:0-436713 GCA_963815325.1 uncultured Gemmatimonadales bacterium | reverse complement strand
GGAATGACCATACAAGCCATGCTCACCGAACAGTTCGCCATGATCCGATGCGATCACGACGATGGTATTGTCGAGGTCCCCAAGCATGCCGAGCAAGGTGCCGACCTGGTCATCGAGGTAGGCAATCGACGCGTCATAGTGAACTTCGAGGTCGGTGCCCTCGGTAAACCGCGCCAAGTCCGATGGCCTGGACCAGTAGGGGGCGTGAGAATCCATGTAGTTGAGGAAGGCAAAGTAGGGGCGTTGGCCGATGCCGGAGTGCCAATCGAGGAACTCGTCGTTCACGTCGGCGGCGTGCTTGGTGTCGTAGCCCGGCGTGTCGAAAACGGTCCATTGAAACGCCCGCAAGGCGGCCACGACTTCTCCCAGCGAACGGCTCAACGTCAGATCGTGCACGACTCGACTGTTCAGTAACTGGGTGCTCCACAGGATCTGCGAGCGCGAGACGCGATAATCCCGGTAGATCCCGAACCCGCGGTCGAGCCCGGTCCGGTAGCCGGTGTAGCGCCCGTTCGCCGTGAAGCCGCCGGTGGCGTAGCCGTGGTCTCGGAACACTTCGGCCAGGGTAGGAAAGGAATCGTCCAGCGGACTGAACCAGTCCGTGCTGAGTTCGTGCGGGAAGTGACCGGTGAACATGGTCCCATGCGACGGTAAGGTCCACGGCGACGTGCGCAATCGCCCAGTCGAATACGATCCCGTCCCGGGCCAGGCGTTCGAGCGTTGGAGTCGTCGCATGGTGATGCCCATAGAGGCTCATGCTGGCCGCCCGCACCGTGTCCCAGATGATGAGCAGCACGTTGGGCGCCGCCTGGTCGGCTGCGGGCAGATCGGCGTAGGCCCGCCGTTCGCGGACCGCTTCCCATCCCAACTTGCCGGCGGCGGCCAGGAGTACCAGGGCTGCGAGCCAGGGGGTGGCGCGGCGTACCAGCACGGCTGGTCGGCGCCCGACGGCGGTCAGCGCCCGCGTCGCCTGCACCGCGACGCCCAGCGCGAGCAGGAGGGCGGCCAGACGGTGGATCTGCGGAAAGGGGAGGAACAAACAGAACACGCCGAAGGCAACAAAGCCGAACAGGCCGACACGAACGGTCACCAGGCGGGGAGCGAGCAGCGACGCAGCAGCAACACCCAGGCCCAGAAACGCGAACACCATGGCATAGGTAAGGGGTGTCATCCACAGCATGTGCCGGCTCCCGAACGCCATCCGGCCGAACACCGTCTCACGCACCCACATGATCGCGAGCTCGGCGAACCCCGTCAGGATACCGCAACAGATCGCAACGAGCAGGTGCGTCGCGACGAGATGCCCGCGTCCCTCGGCTGCCGTCGTCGCGGCCCGGGCTTCCGTCACGCCAGGCCTAGCCGGCTCGGACCCAGCGCATCAACTCCTTCATGCCCGGGCGCTTGCCATGGGCCAGAATGCCGATCCGGTAGATCCGGCCGGCGACCCACGCCACCGCGAGCATCCCGAGCACACTCAGGGTAAACGAGAGGAGTAGCTCCGGAATGCCGATGGGACTCTGCGAGTAGCGGACCGGGATGATGATCGGTGCGGAGAGCGGCACCAGGCTCAGCACTCGCGCCAGGGTCCCGTTGGGGTCCTGCAGTAGTGAGAAGGCAGCGATAAACGCGGCAGCGACGATGAGCGTCACGGGCATCGCGGATTGCTGGGTCTCTTGAAGGGTGCTGCACATGGCACCCACGGCCGCATATGCCGCAGCGTAGAGGAAGAACCCCACGAAGAAGAACAAGAGAAACACGACCACGAGATCGATGGAGAGGGTCGGAATCGGCAGGTTGGCCACGTCCGGGGCCGGCACTCCAAACTGGGCTGCGATGGCGACGCGATTCTGCGTGAGCAGGAGCCCGGCGCCGACCCAGATGCCCAACTGCACGAGCCCGGCGGAGCCGACACCAAGCACCTTGCCGAGCAGGAGCTCGAACGGCTTGAGACTCGAGACGAGGACCTCATTGATGCGGCTCGTCTTCTCCTCCACCACCGAGCTCATGACCTGCATGCCGTAGAGGAGGAGCGCGATATAGAGGACGAACGCCATGATATAGGCCAGAAGAAACGACGCCTCTCCACTCGAGCCCGTGAGCTGCCCCTTGGTCACCTTTGCGGTTTGCGAGGTGAACCGGCCGCACGGTGCTCATCAGAAGGAGCGGGTCCACTCCCGCTCGGACCAATCGCTCGTTGATCACCACTTGCCGCAACGTCCGTTCGAGCGCCCGCATGTCGCTCGGACTCCCCGCGTTGCTGCCGAGGTAGCGGATCGTGTCCGACGTCATGACGTTGTCGGTGACAAGCACGACGCCGTCGAGCGATTCCTGGCCCGCGTCGCGGGCATCGGTCAGGGCAACGAGCGAGTCGAGCACCGGCTGATACTCGGGAGGCGCTGCGAGGCGCGTCACCTGATACCGAGGCGTGCTATCCGCGCCACCGGCAAAGGTTGCCCCGCGCAACGCTTCGGCCAGCCGCACCCCGAGCCCGCCGGTGGAGGCATCGACCACCACCACGCGGGATACCTTCTGCTGCCCTCGCTCCAACAGCAGCGGGAACACCATGAAGAACAAGATCAAGAGCGGCCCCAACACCGTCCCAATGACGAACATCCGGGTCCGCACACGGCTCACGAACTCGCGTCGGATCACCGCCCAGAGCTTATGCATTGCCCGCCTCCAAGGCCGGAGCCGTTGCCGCTTCGGGACCCACCTTGGCAATGAAGATGGATTGGAGCGAGGGCTCGACCACCTCGAACCGAGCCAGGCCGACCCCGGCCTGGACCATCGCGTGAAGCACTTGGTCGGGTGCGACACCGGCTGCGAGTTGCGCCTCCGCGGTGCCACCGTAATCGTCGACGTGGGTGATGAGCGAGCGATCGGACAGAATCCGTGCCGCCTGTTCCCGATGGTGGGTGAAACCGAGAGCCAGGAACCGGCGGCCGAAGTCCGCCTTGATGTCGGCCAGGGCGCCGTCCACCACCTTCTCGCCGCGGGCGATGATCACGATCCGATCGCACATCCGTTCCGCCTGGTCCATGATGTGGGTCGAGAAGAGCACGGTCCGCCCCTCGCGTGCCAGCCCGACGACGATGTCCTTCATGGCTTGCGTGTTCACCGGGTCGAGGCCGCTGAACGGCTCGTCGAGAATGACCAGCTCGGGGTCGTGCAGGAAGGTGCCGATGAATTGGACCTTCTGTTGCATTCCCTTCGAGAGGTCCTCCACCTTGTGGTCGACCCAGTCGTTGAGGCCCAGCCGCTCGAGCCACTGCCGAGCGCGCGCTGAGGGCGTCGCGTCGGGACAGGCCCTTGATCTCGCCGAGAAACGCCAGTTGCTCGACCACGGTCATCTTCTTGTAGAGGCCCCGCTCCTCCGGCAGATAACCGATTCGCGCCGAGTGCTCCCGTCCGGTGCCCGATCCGCCAAACAACGCGATGCGTCCCTCGTCCGGTCGGATGATGTCGACGATCATCCGCAGCGTGGTCGTCTTCCCGGCCCCGTTGGGTCCCAGCAGCCCGAAGACGCCGCCGCGCGGTACGTCGAGCGAGAGTGCCCGTACCGCCGTATGGCCGGCGAATCGCTTGGTGACCCCCTGAACTTCGACCACGTTCTCCGGCATGGCGAGCGATTCCTTGCGCGTGCGGGATATGGAAAATGGCGACGCAAAGACCCTCCAATCGCGGTCGCCCGTATTGGAGGGGGTGATGCCCGCGGCTGCGCGGACAACGCGATGGGACCAATGATCTAGGAAATAGCGATCTCTCGCAATGGGGTGATCGCCGTTACCTGAGCAGCCGGGACGATCAAACGCGGATGTTCGGGCTTGACGCCGAACTTGAGCGTGCGCCGGAGGTAGTCCTCCCGCGAGGCAGCGCTCGTCGCCGGGTCGTGAATGCCGGTATCGAGCAGATGGATTCCCCGGGCGTCCTCATGGTCGAAACGTCCGACCAGTGTGCGGTCGTCGTGTGTCGTCACGACCACCGTTATGCCGTGGAGTTCGTGATGCCCCGGATGAAAGACGTGGCCAGACACCGTGGCGCCTAGTCCCGGACCGGCGCGCCGCAGTACTGCTCGAACGCCGCGGTCAGGTCCGCCACGATGGCCTCCGGATCCCGTCCCTCGATCATGTGGCGGTGCATCATGTAGACCACTTCGCCGTCCCGCAGCAAGGCCATCGACGGAGAGCTGGGCTGGTACTCGCCGAAGTAGCTCCGTGCCCTGGCCGTCGCGTCCACGTCCTGGCCCGCAAAGACCGTGAAGACGGCGCTCGGCCGCACCGGATGCGCCAGGGCCTGGGCCAAGGCCGGGCGGGCATTCCCCGCGGCGCAGCCGCACACGGAATTCACAAAGACCAGGGCAGTGCCGGCCTGGTTGGCCAGCACACCATCTACATCGGCCACGGTGTGGAGCTCCCGGGCGCCGAGGCGCGTGACTTCCTCGCGCATGGGGCGCACCAGTGCAGGATCGTACGGCATGAATCGTTACTCCCTTGTCAACGAGATTGTGATTATTCGGTGGTCACCGGCTCGGTCGTTTGGTCGAGCGCCGCTTTCAACGTGTGCCACGACAGACTGGCGCACTTGACCCGCACCGGAAACTCCGACACCCCCGAAAACACCGCCAGCTTTCCCAGTCTGGCCCGTGCGGTTCGGGCATCGCTCCGGCCGGTGACCAATTCCTGAAACTGTTGTGCCAGGTCCATGGCCTCTGCGGCCGTCTTCCCTTTCACCGCCTCGGTCATCATCGACGCCGACGCCTTGGAGATGGCACAACCCGACCCGTGGAACGTCACCGCGGCAATGTGGTCGTCCTCCAGCCGCACCCAGACGGTCAGCCGATCGCCGCAGAGCGGGTTGTACCCTTCCGCTCGGCCGCTGGCATCCTCCAGCTCGCGGAAATTCCTCGGGGAGCGGTTGTGGTCGAGGATGACGCTTTGATAGAGCTCGTGAAGATCGTCCATCAGGCGAGCAGGTCGCGAGCGTGGCCAAGAGCGGCGACCAGTGCGTCGACCTCGTCCTTCGTGTTGTAGAGCGCGAATGAGGCCCGGATGGTGGCCGGGACGCCGAAGTGCTCCATCACCGGCTGCGCACAGTGGTGGCCGGCACGCACGGCGACGCCTTCGCGGTCCAATACCGTCCCGATATCGTGCGGATGGATCGGATCCATGACGAAGCTCACGACACCGGCCCGCTCCTGGGCGGTGCCGATCAAACGCACGCCCGGTACCGTCGACACGCGCTCGGTTGCGTACTGGAGCAAGTCCCGTTCGTAGGCCGCGAGCGCTGTGAAGTCGATTGCGCCGAGGTAATCGATGGTCGCACCCAATCCCACGGCCTCGGCAATGGCCGGCGTTCCCGCTTCGAATTTGGCCGGCAAGCGTGCATAGGTTGTGGTCGTGAAGCTCACCTGTTCGATCATGTCGCCCCCGCCCTGGTAGGGCGGCATGCGCTCGAGCAGGTCGGCCTTGCCGTACAACACGCCGATTCCGGTCGGCCCGAACATCTTGTGGCCGGAGCAGGCGAAGAAGTCACAGTCGAGGTCTTGAACGTCAACCGGGCCGTGCTGCATCGACTGCGCCCCGTCGACCAGAACGGGCACGCCGGCCGCATGGGCTCTTGCCGTCATGTCTTTGATCGGGTTGACGGTGCCCAGGGCGTTGGAAATGTGGACGACGGCGAACAGCTTGGTCCTGGGCGAGAGCAGTCGGTCGAAGGCGTCGAGATCGAGTTCGCCGGCGTCGGTCATGGGCACGACCCGGAGTGTGGCCCCGGTTTGCGCGCACACCATCTGCCACGGCACGATGTTCGAGTGATGCTCCATTTCCGTGACGAGGATCTCGTCCCCCGGGCCGGCGCTCGATCGTCCGAAGCTCTGCGCCACCAGGTTGATGGCTTCGGTCGTGCCCCGGACGAAGATGATTTCGCGTTGGTCCGCCGCGTTCAAGAACGCGCGGACCTTCTCGCGGGCGGCATCGTAGGCCGCGGTCGCGCGTTCGCTCAGGTAATGGAGCCCGCGGTGAACGTTGGCGTGACTGGTCTCGTAGTAGGCCGTCATGGCCTCGATCATTGCCCGAGGCTTCTGGCTGCTCGCCGCATTGTCCAGGTAGGCCAACGGCTTGCCGTAAGGGCGCAGTGCCAGCGCCGGGAAGTCCCGGCGGACCCGCGACCGGGTCGAACCCGGTCGCCGTCAGAAGAGGAGAGGCCAGCGGCTCGGAAGCCATGGTCACGCGAGGGGCGCCTTGCCCCGGATCAGCCGCTCCCGCACCAGCGCCTCGAGGTGTTCTGCCACCGGCCGGCACTCGATCTCCTCGATCACCTCGGCCGCAAAGGCGTAGGTAACCAAGGTCCGTGCCTCGGGGAGTGGAATCCCGCGAGTCCGGCAGTAAAACAGCGCCGACTCATCGAGCTGGCCCACCGTGGCCCCGTGGGTACACTTCACGTCGTCGGCGAAGATCTCGAGCTGCGGCTTGGTGTCGACCTTGGCCGTATCCGAGAGCAGCAAGTTCCTGTTGGTCTGCTTGCCGTCGGTCTGCTGTGCCTCGGGCCGGACGTAGACCTTGCCGTTGAACACCGCGTGTGAGCGGTCGTCGAGCATTCCCTTATAGATCTCGCGGCTGGTGCACCCAGGCTTGGCGTGCTCGATCCGGGTCTGGTGGTCGAGATGCTGGACGCCGTGGCCCACATAGAGCCCGTTCATTTGGGTATGCGCGCCCTCCCCATCGAGCACCGTGTAGACATTGGTGCGCGAAAGCGCGCCACCCATGGCAAACGAAAACGACTCGAAGTGGCTGTCCCGGCCCTGGTACGCCTCGATGGTGCCGACGTGGTAGGCGGCCTCGCTCTCCTGCTGCACCTTGTAGTGGTGAACCCGGGCTCCGTCCGCCAGCACGATTTCGGAGACCGCGTTGGTCAGGTACCGCTGCTCCGCGAGCGCCACGTAGCTCTCGAGCACCGTCGCCTGTGCGTGCCGCTCCGCAACGATCAGCGTGCGGGGATGGGACGCGCCGTCGGTGCCGTCCGGCACCGTCACGAACACCAGGTGGATCGGCTGCTCGACCACGGTATCGGCCGGGAGAAAGAGGAACGCGCCATCGCCCATGAACGCGGTGTTGAGGTCGGTGAATGCGCTGGGGGCGTTGACGGCCACCTTGGTCAGGTGCGGCTCGACCAGGTCGCGAGTGGACTCCAGGGCATCGTGGAGCCCCAACAGTCGGACGGAGGAGGGCACGCCGTCCAAGCGCGACAGCGACCGCGCCAGCCGACCGTTGACGAACACCAACCGGGGCCAGTCCTCGTGTCCGAAGAGATACGGACGCAACGACTCCACGGTGGGCATTGCCGCGGGGGCTTCCAGCAGCGGGAACTCGCGCTTCGCGATGGGCTGCACGTTGGTGAAGCGCCAATCTTCGTTCTTTTGCGTCGGGAATCCAGCGCGCACGAAGCGATCGAGGCCGGCTTCACGGAGCGGGCGGAGCCACGCGGGGGAGCCGCCGCCGTTCTGGGTAAAGCGCTGGAACGCGTGGCGATAGGTCTCGAGCATCACGCGGCGACCTCGCGCACCCAATCGTAGCCTCGGGCCTCGAGTTCGAGGGCGAGTTCCTTGCCACCGGACTTGACGATCCGCCCTCCGGACAGCACGTGCACGTAGTCCGGAACGATGTAGTTCAGGAGCCGCTGATAGTGCGTCACCACGATCGTGGCGTTGTCCGGACGGTGAAGGCTGTTTACGCCCTCAGCGACGATCCGCAACGCATCGATGTCCAACCCGGAATCCGTTTCGTCGAGGATGGCCAGCTTCGGCTCGAGCACCGCCATCTGAAGAATCTCGTTGCGCTTCTTCTCGCCGCCGGAGAATCCGGCATTGACGGACCGGCTGAGGATGTCGGAGCTCCAGTGGACCATGGACAGTTTCTCGTCCATCAAGTCCATGAAGTCGATCGGGTCGATTTCCTCGAGGCCGCGCCGCTTTCGCTGCTCGTTGTACGCGGCTCGGAGAAAGTAGGCGTTGGAGACGCCCGGAATCTCGACCGGATATTGGAACGCGAGGAAAATGCCGGCCGCGGCTCGCTCCTCCGCCGCCAGCTCGAGCAAGTCCTGGCCTTCAAAGGAAATCGATCCCTCGGTCACCTCGTAGGCCGGGTGTCCGGCCAGCACCTGGGCCAGCGTGCTCTTGCCGGAGCCGTTCGGGCCCATGACCGCGTGGATCTCGCCGGCCTGTACGGTCAGGTCGATGCCCTTGAGAATGAGATTGTCTTCAGCCTTCGCATGCAGATTCGTGATGTCGAGCACGTCGGTGTTCCTCAGTGGTTAGGCGCAGAGAGAGACGGCTGGTGCCCCGGCCGACTTACCCAACGCTTCCTTCGAGACTGATGCCGAGGAGCTTTTGCGCCTCGACGGCAAACTCCATGGGCAGCGTCTGAAAGACGTCCTTACAGAAGCCGTTGACGATCATGGAAATGGCGTCCTCGGTATCGAGACCCCGTTGGTGGCAATAGAAAATCTGGTCCTCGCCAATCTTGGCGGTCGACGCCTCGTGTTCCACCGAGGCCGTATTGTTCTGTACGTCGATGTACGGAAACGTGTGCGCTCCGCATTCGTTACCGATCAGCATGGAGTCACACTGGGTGTAGTTGCGCGCACCGTCGGCCTTCGGCAAGACCTTGACGAGCCCACGGTAACTGTTGTTGCCATGGCCGGCGGAGATACCCTTGGAAATGATCGTGCTGCGGGTGTTTCGGCCCAGGTGAATCATCTTGGTGCCGGTATCGGCCTGCTGGCGACTGTTGGTGACGGCGACGGAATAGAACTCACCAATCGAGTTGTCGCCCTGAAGCAAGACGCTCGGGTACTTCCACGTAATGGCCGACCCGGTCTCGACCTGGGTCCAGGTGATACGTGAGTTGCGCCCGGCGCACTTCCCGCGCTTGGTGACGAAGTTGTAGATGCCGCCAACCCCGTTTTCATCGCCGGCATACCAGTTTTGCACGGTCGAGTACTTGATGGTGGCATCGTCCAGCGCCACCAGCTCAACGACCGCGGCATGCAACTGGTTGGTGTCCCGCATCGGTGCCGTGCAGCCCTCGAGGTAGCTGACCGACGCTCCTTCCTCCGCGACGATCAGCGTCCGCTCGAACTGCCCCGTGTCCGCCGTGTTGATCCGGAAGTAGGTCGAGAGCTCCATCGGGCAGGCAACACCCTTCGGCACAAACACAAACGATCCGTCGCTGAACACCGCGGCGTTGAGTGCCGCGAAGAAATTGTCCGTCGGCGGCACCACCGACCCCAAGTACTGCTCGATCAGCTCCGGGTGCTCGTGGACTGCCTCGGAAAACGAGCAGAAGATGACACCCTGCTTGGCCAAGGCCTCTCGGTACGTGGTCGCGACCGATACGCTGTCGAAAATGGCGTCGACCGCCACGCCCGTTAAGCGCTTTTGCTCGGACAGCGGTATCCCGAGCTTGGCGTAGGTCTCGAGCAGCTTGGGATCGACCTCGTCGAGGCTGCCCAGGGGCTTCGCCGTCTTCGGCGCCGCGTAGTAGATCATGTCCTGGTAGTCGATCGGCGGGTACGTCACGTTGGGCCAATGGGGCTCCGTCATTTTGAGCCACCCGCGGTAGGCCTTGAGTCGCCACTCCAGGAGGAACGCCGGTTCCTTCTTCTTGGCGGAGATCAGCCTGATCGTGTCTTCGTTGAGGCCGCGCGGAACCACGTCGGACTCGATGTCCGTCGTGAACCCGTACTTGTATTGGCGCTGAACCAGTGATTCGACTGATCCGGTCATTAGTCGGCGTTCTCCCCAGACCCGTTCTGCACGGGCATTGGTGTGAATTGCACGTGATACTCGCAAGCGGCGCAGCCACCCAAGAGATGGGTGCGACGCTCAACCTCCGCAGCCAGCACCTCGGCGAGCACCCGTCGCTCGGCCGCACATAGCTCTGGAAATCGCTCGGCCACCGACCGGAGGGCGCAATTGTGCTCCCGGAGCGTGCCGCTCTCGCCGCTCCCTTCCGACTCGGCCATGAACCCCTCCTGCGACAACACCTGCGCCACCACCGCCAGCCGACGCGGGGCCGAGACCCCCTCGAGCTCCAACACCAACTTCCGTTGCAGCTGATCGAAGTGTCGCTCCAGGAGCCGCACGGCCCCAGCCCGGCCTTCCCGCTCGACCACATGGTCCAGTAACTCGGTCAAGGTCTGCTCGTACCGCCGGGGAAAGAGCGCCTCGCCCTGCCGCGACAAGCGGTAGACGAACACCGGGGCCCCAACGCCGCGCTGCTCCCGTTCGTACACGATCAAGCCGTCGGCCTCCAGCTCACGGATGTGATGGCGGGTCGCGTTGAGGGACAAACCGAGTTTGGCCGCCAATTCCTTGGCGGTGAGACCGGCCGAGCGCTTGAGCTCGACCACGATCGAACCGCGGGGCCCCCGGTACCCGACCGGGAGCTCGGCGGCCTCTACGAGCGGCGAAACCGACTGTGACATGCAAGGATTTTAATGCCTCGATGCCCCGGTTGTCAACTTTTATATAGTATTTTTAGTGCGAATTCGTAACCTGTTGTCACTAAAACACTTGCAGCTTGTCTGCCGAGCAGTGTGGCCCTGTGACTTGAATATTGGGTGGTCGGACATGAGATTAGGCTCGAGCCCCTCCTTCGGCCACAGGACGCCATGACCATTCATCGCATCCGCCTCCTGGGCGACCCGGTTCTCCGGACCAGCTGTGAAATCATCGCCAAGCCGCGCTCGGCGGCGGTACGGATGATCATCGACGACCTGAGGGAAACCCTCCGAGATTGGCAATCCCGCTTCGGCAGTGGACGAGCAATTGCCGCACCCCAGATCGGAGCCCCGGTCCGGATCGTGTACGTGGAGATGGACGAGCCGTGGCCGCTCATCAATCCCGAGATCCTTGATATCGGCGGCGAGGACTTCGCTGTCTGGGACGATTGTTTCTCGTTCCCACAGCTCCTGGTCCGCGTGTCCAGGGTCCATCGGATCAAGGTCAAGTACCAAGACCTCAAAGGAGCCGAGCACGAGGTCGACCTCGAGGGCGATCGCGCCGAGTTGCTGCAACATGAAATCGATCACCTCGACGGCGTGCTCGCGGTAGACCGCCCGTACGGGCTCGATCCCTTTTGCCTCAAGGAGGAGTGGAATCGTCATTACGCGGCGAAGGGGCGCTACGGGAAGCCCGAACCGCGGACGGCATCGTATTCCACCTCGATTGCCGAACTCTAGTAACGCATCCTCCCCAACGGATCCCCACTACCTTGCCCGCGTAGCACACGGTCTCGGGGACAATTTCCGCATTATCAGCCACATGACCGAGCCGGAACTCTTCCAGGTATTTCCGGCGTCGGTCAACGGAATCGCCGACGGTCTCCAAAACACGGGCTCGCGGAGCGGCCGAGGGTAGCAGACTGGCACATTGGACTGGCTATATCATCCTGGTTGCAGTCGGGCTCGTCGCTGGCGTGCTCAATGTCATCGCGGCCGGCGGGTCGCTCATCACGCTGCCGGTGCTCATCTTTCTCGGACTTCCGCCAACCGTTGCCAACGGCACCAACCGGGTCGCGATTCTGGTGCAAAACGTTGGCGCCGTGTGGGGATTCCACCGCCATCGCGTAATCGACTGGCGCTGGATTCCGCGCGCGGGGGTTCCGGCGGCGCTCGGGGCGATGGTTGGCGCGTGGCTGGCCATCCGCATGGGCGACGACGCGTTCCGCCGGATCCTGGCGGGAGTCATCATCGTGGCCGCAGCCTGGACGCTGTGGGATCCACTCAAGCGATGGAATCGCACGCCTCGGCCTGGACCGCTCCCCTTGGGACCAGGGGTCATGGCCGCCTTCTTCGGCATCGGGATTTACGGCGGGTTCGTCCAGGCGGGGGTGGGCTTCCTGGTGTTGGCGGTGGTCACGATCGTGGGGCTCGACTTCGTTCGGGGAAACGCCCTCAAGGTCCTCACCGCCCTCCTCTTCACTCCGCTCGCGCTCTTGATGTTCAGCCTATACGGGAAGGTCGATTGGGCCAGCGGGGGAGCTTTGGCCTTGGGGAATCTTCTGGGCGGCCTGGTCGGCGTGCACTTGAGCGTGCTCAAGGGTCACGACTGGATTCGGCGTGTGGTCATGATCACGGTTGTGATTTTTGCCATCCGGCTGTGGATGGCCTCCTAGCACAACCCGCTAGAACCACTGGCCTATTCGAATGAAGAGCGCGTCGCGCTCCTGCTCGGTGATGCCGTACTCCACCCGCACCGGACCAATCGGCGTGTCGGTGCCGATGCCGAGGCGAACCCCGAAGAGCCAGTCCTCTGAAGCGAAGAGCGGCCCATCGGCAGCCGACCGTCCCACAACGAAGTCCAGCCGGCCGTCGAGAATTCGCACGATTGGATGTGAGAGGGTCACACCAGCGAGCACTTCTCGCGAGCCGCGTCGCTCGCCCAGATGGAGGCCCGGAAACCCTTGGTGGCCCCCCAGAGGGAACTGAAGATCCAACGGGAGATCCTCGCCCCAGCCTAGCCGAGCCCGGGGGCGGATTTTCAGCCGACCGACCATAAGGGTGACGACGCCCTCGGCCTCCACCTGGCGGTACCGATCCGTCCAGGCCCCGGCAACCATGAACAAGCGCTCCGCTGCACGGCCAACCTTTTCGATCCGGGCGTGCGCGCCGGCAGCGGACCGATTGGCCGCACTCGGCTCATCCCAGGTCCGGGCGGTTACTCCGAGTGCCAGGGCCCAGCCGCGAGGAAGCAGTTGCTCGAGGCCGAGAAAGCCTTCGATCCCGGTCGTCGCGAGCTCAGGAAGTTCGTCGCCGCTGCTGTCGAACGCCCTGATGTCGTCATCGAACCCGCGCACGCTGAGTGTGGGGGTCAGGAACATCGATCCGATTCGCACGTCTGTCCGGAGCCCGAGGTCGAGCTCTTGCTGGTAGCGGCCGAGAAACACCGCTGCACTTCCTTCCAGACTCGTTCGAAAGAGTGCACGGTGAACACCGCCAACCCACAACCGTCCTCCGAGTTCGTTGTCGAATGCGAGGCCAAGGCCGGCCTGTCGCAACGGTGCCGCTCGTACCACCACGTTGAGGTCGACCGAATCTCCGCCCCCGGACGGACCCAGCCAGACCGCCTTGTAGGTGTCGAGTTTGGCGAGGTGTCGCAACCGTCGCTTCAGGAGCATGGTATCAACCGCGCCCCCCGGCACGAGACCGAGGAGTTGCCTAACCTCGCGCGCCTCCGACGGGGAGGCGTCGGATACCGAGACCAGACCGAACCACGACGGCAGTCGCGTCGGCACGATCGCGGATTGTTTCGGCAGGCAGGCGGCGCCGGCAAGAACGGAGTCGGCCGCGCGACGGCCGCGCGCGATGAAGGTGGCCACGCTGGAGGGCGAAAAATCCAAGCTGCGAAAGCCGGAGACATCGGACCGGATGTAGATGTCTCCCGGGCGCGTGGAGTCCTCCGGTTGCTGGAACAGGAACCCGAGCAGGTGGTCGGCCAGCTGAAACGGTGAGAAGAAGTCAGCCGAGTCGGTCGGCGCTTCCGTCGTGTTCGACACGATCACCCTCGTCGCGCCGCGCATGCGGGCGATGCCGACCGGGATGTTCTGGGAAAGCCCGCCGTCGACCAGGACGCGGCCCTGCCAACGGACCGGTTCGAAGATCAGGGGAATGGCCAGGCTCGCGCGAACGGCCTGGGCCAAGTCACCCGAGTCGAGCGCCACCGGGCTCCGATCGTTCAGGTCCGTGGCCACCGCAAGAAACGGAATGGGAAGGGAATCGAAGTTCCCCCTCGCGAGGAGGTTGCCGCGAAGCATGGCCACATTGAGTAGGGCGTTGACGGTAGGCTCTTCAACCGCCGCACCCCGGATGTGGAATCCTCGTTCTCCTTGCTCCCACACCACGAGGGGCTGCAGCCGTCCAAGCGACCTGGGCGCGTGCGGCGCGTAGGTGCTGAAGAAGTCGGAGATGGGAAGGCTTCGTGCCAGCGAGTCGATGGCCGCGGGGGAGTACCCACTGGCATAGAGCGCCCCAATCAACGCTCCCATACTGGTTCCCACGATCAGGTCCGGCCTCACGCCGGCGCTGTCGAGCGCCCGAATGACGCCGATGTGGGCCAGGCCCTTGGCACCACCGCCCGAAAGCACCAGGGCCACCGGACCCGTGGCGCATGCCTGGGCCGCGAGCATGCGATACCCTTGTCCCACGCTCAGCAATGCGAGGACCAACGCGACCATCCGGAAGCGGCGCATGGATCCGAATCTAACCGGCGACGGACCGACCATTGGGCGCCTTTCTCCCACGGGATGATGCCCCTTGCGCCGGTGTAAAGGACTTCTTATACCTTTCGACGCGATCTGAACCGGTGGGCCAAGAACGGCCATCCTTTGAGGAGCAGCACATGACGTATGTAATCGCGGAGCCCTGTATCGGTGTGAAGGACCGGGCATGCGTGGATGTCTGTCCCGTCGATTGTATCTACGAGGGCGAGGACATGTTGTACATCCACCCGGATGAATGCATCGATTGTGGAGCATGCGAGCCCGAGTGCCCGGTGACGGCAATCTTCCCGGAAGAGGACGTTCCCGAGGAGTGGACGTCGTACATCGAGAAGAACAAAGTGGTCTTCGAGAGCGACAATCCGCCGGGGCCACCGCAGCCGGAACGGGGCGGGTGAGCGCGTCGGGGGCGGGGCGCGACCAGTCGGTCGAGTGCGTGCGTCGACAAGAAAGAGAGGCGGCCCGCGGGGCCTTACTACGCTTGGCCGAGGCCCCGGGACCGTAAGAGAGGATCCTACTTGGCGGAAGCAGACAACACCTCGCTCCCGCGTCACTACCTACGCTACTCCCATTCACCAGGTTTCACGCTCCCCCAAAACTCCCTCAGCAACTGGGTTGTTGTTTCAGGTTGCTCCATTGGGACCAGGTGGCCGGCCCCGCGCACCTCCACCAGCTTGGCCCCCGGAATTGCGGCCGCCATGGTCCTGGCAAGGGCCGGCGGGGTGATGGCGTCTTGGGCTCCCACCACGACCATGGTTGGGGTGGGCCCGAGAGCCGCGAGGCTACCCCGGTAGTCGACCCGGTCACGCATGGCCTGGAGCGCCCCCAGAAAGCCGGCGAGTGGCGTCGCCCGCATCATTCGGCGTACTGACGCAACCACCAAGTCGTTGCGCGCCAGGCTTTCCGGGGCGAGGAGCTTCGGGAGCATTTCTTCTGTCACCGCTGCGAGACCTTCGTTCCTTGCCCGCTGGGCCATGGCGATGCGTGCTTCGGCCGCGGCCGGACTGTCGGCCTCGGCGCGCGTATCCATCAACACCATCGAGGCGACCCGGTCCCTGAACCGACCCGCGAACTCCAACGCGATGTACCCTCCCATGGAAAGCCCACATACCCCAGCCCGGCTCACACCGAGCTGGTCCAGTACCCGGACGAGATCCGTAGCGTATTGCGCGATGGTGTACCCCTCCTCCGGCGAGCCGGACGCACCCATGCCCCTGAGATCGGGGGCGATGCACCGATAGGCGCCGAGGTGATCGAGCTGGTGGCGCCAGATCGTGCGGTCGAGCGGGAAGCCGTGGATGAAGAGCACCGGAGGACCTCGGCCTGTTTCCTCGACGGCCAAGTCGACGCCGTCGACCACCAGCCGGTGAACCCGTCGCTGCGAATGAGCCGTCACGCGCCCCTCCCGAGTTCGGACCCTGAGTAAGATTGTTGGACGCCAAGCTACACGCCCACTCCAATCCTGGAGTCCCATATGCGCCCCAGCACTGACTATATCCGGCACGCCGCGCGGCTGGCCCGAAAACTCCAGCTCGATGCGGCGACGGGCACCCCGCCCCAACCGGGCGAGGAATTCTACAAGATCCTGCACAAGGCGCTGGATGAGATCGCCGCCGGGCTCGAGATGGTTTCGGTCCGGGAATAGCCGGAGCCCCGCGTTATCTCATTGCCCAGCAACGCATTACGTAGTTGAACGGGCGGGAACGAGAGGGCACTGACACAATTATGTCATGATGGTGTTGTGTTAGTGACGGCAGTGGTTGCGCCTGGCCCTCGTCCCCGGGCACCTTTGGGCCGTGCCAAGCTCACCGCGTTCCTCGGCCGCCAGCGGGCGGGTCCCTGAAGGAGTGGAGTTCATCGACTCCACCAAGGCCCTGGCCCGCTTGGTCAAGGCGATTCGTGGGACTCCGCTTCTGGCCTTCGACACGGAAGCCGCGAGCTTCCACCGCTTCCGAGACCGGGTGTATCTCCTCCAGCTCTCGAGCCGTGACCTAACTGCCGTCATCGACCCCCTGGCCGTGCGCGACCTGTCACCCATCGAGGCCCTCCTGAAGGACCCGGGCATCGAAATCGTATTCCATGACGCGGACTACGACCTGCGGCTCCTCCGCCGCGACCTCCACTTTCAGGTGACGCATGTCTTCGACACGAGGATCGCGGCCCAATTCATGAACGAGCCCTCGGTCGGCCTGGCTGCCTTGCTGGCCAAGTACGCCGGTGTGAAGCTCGACAAGAAATTCCAGCGCGCGGACTGGTCGGCGCGGCCGCTGTCTGAGGAAATGATCAAGTACGCGGCCATGGATACGCAGTACCTGCCCCAGCTGCGCGACATCTTCCGAAACCGTCTCAGCGAGCTCGGGCGGCTCGATTGGGTGGAGGAAGAGTGTGCCCTGCTCGAGCGCGTCCGCTGGGGCGGGGACGGGGGCGGGGGCGGGGGCGGCGACGGCAAGGATGCATACCTGAGAATGAAGGGCGCCAAGGCTCTCAAGGGCCGGCCGCTCGCTGTGTTGCGGGAGCTCTACCGGTGGCGCGAGCGGACCGCGCGCAGGAGGGACCGCGCGCCATTTCGCATTCTCAATAACGAACCGCTACTGGCGTTGGCCAAGGCGCCACCGGCCGATCTCGAGGCCCTTGCGGCATTCCGCGGGATTAGCCGCGACACCGTGGCACGAAACGGTTTGGAAATACTCGAGGCACTCGATCGGGGCCTGACCCTACCCGAGCAGGACATTCCACGAATCGAGCGGCGCGAGCGGCCCGCTCCCGACCCGGCGCTCGAGGCGAGGCTCGACCGCCTCAAGACCGCCCGTAACCGCCTGGCCCGGCAGATCGAGCTCCCCCCGGGGGTGATTTGCCCCAACGGGACCCTCGAGGCCATTGCCCGGACCAATCCCAAGACGATCGCAGGCCTGAAGCGAGTCGCTGGCGTACGCGAATGGCAGACGCGGGTGTTTGGCGAGGAATTGTTGCGGCAGCTCGAGCCCGGCGACGCCTAGGCGCGAGCAGGTCGAGCTGGTTGGTCACATACCAAGGAAGGCACGCACCCGCGGGTCGATCCGGTCCGGCGTCCAGTAGGGCTCCCAGACGATGTCGACGTCGACTTTCCCCACGCCGTCCAGGTTCTGCACGGTGTCACGGACATCGCGAGTGATTTCCTCGCCGGCTGGACAGCCGGGCGAGGTCAGCGTCATCACGACGCGGACGTTGGTCTCCTCGTCCAGCACGATATCGTAGATGAGGCCCAGATCGACGACATTCAGGTTGAGTTCTGGATCACGAACCGAACGCAGCGCCTTGCGTATTACTTCCACCGTTGGCATGGCAGTTCCTCCTCCCCCCTAAGCTACCGGCCCGCCCGCAACGCGGTCAACGCGTATCGCATGCCGCGCCGTCGGACCCCAAGCCGTGACGGTGCTCCGCCACCCATGTGTATACCCGGTTGGTCACGAGTTGGACCCCCGGAATGGCGAACACCGGCCTGAGCCACGTGCCTCCCGGTAGGTAGGGCAACATGGCCCGCAGCGCGAGGCCGCCGGCGTGCACCTGGCCGTCGGGAGTAACCAGGTGCATGGCCCGCGCAAGTGCCGCATCGGAGAGCGGTGGGAGGTCCGGGACCCCGGCACGCTCGGCGGCCGGAATGCACCGGATCCGTTTCTGCTTGTCCCACCGTGCCAGGCGGGCGATCCACTTGCGACAGAACCCGCAGTCGGCGTCATACAGGAGTACCGGCTGGGTCAGCATTCGGGATATGCCACCGCTTCACAGGCGCCCGGCACGGCTCGTACGACCGCATCGGAGAGTTGCGAGCGAACGGCACGGAGCTCGGAGATCGAACCGCGCACCTTGGGATGAAAACTCCGGTTCGTGAGAAAGATGAGAAAGAGATCGCGGCCCGGGTCGATCCACATCTTGGTGCCGGTCCAGCCGGTGTGGCCATAGGCTTGCTCGCTCAGGAGGTTTCCGAACACCGAGAGGCGGTTCGGCGCGTGCTCCGGGGTATCCCAGCCGAGCAGACGGCTCCCGGCTTCTTGGCGGCGGGCGAGAAAACGCCGCAGGGTTTCTGCCTGCAGGAACCGACCGCCCGGGGTCCGTCCTTCGTTGAGCCACATCTGGGCAAACCGTGCCAAGTCGATTCCGGTCGAAAAGACGCCGGCATGACCCGCGGCACCTCCAAATACGACCGCGTTCTGGTCGTTGACCTCGCCCCCAACGGGATGGCCCCGCCACTGGCCCGTGGGCACGGCCCGCTTCCGGTCCGTTCCCGTCGGGCGGTAGCGCGTGCTGGTCATGCCAAGCGGGTGAAACACCTCCCGCGATACGAATGCGTCGAGTGTTTCACCTGACACGGCTTCGACCAACAGCCCGAGGAGGAGGGCGTTGAGGTCGCTGTAGACCGCCTCAGAACCTGGCCGCCGCCGCAGCGGCTCCTGGTACAAGAGTTCGATCGCACGATCCCGCTCCTTGGTCAGCTTGAAAAACTGAACGTAGCTAGGCAACCCACTGGTGTGGTCCAGTAGCATCCGGACGGTGACGTCTTCCTTGTTGGGTCCGCGAAATCTCGGCAGGTAGCGCGACACCGGAGCGTCCAGCTGAACTTGACCGCGCTCGACCAGGACCATGATGGCGCTCGTCGTGCCCACCACTTTGCTGATAGAGGCAATGTCCCAGAGCGAAGTGTCGGGGCTCGGAGCCAATGAGGTCGGGTTCCACGTGAGATGCCCGAAACCGCGAGCGTAGAGGACGCGATCGGCGCGACCGATCACGACCACCGCGCCGGGGTAGACCCCACGCACAATGCCGCGCTCCACCACGGCCTCGATGCGATCGAAGGGAGAAGCAGTCTGTGCCTCTGCGGCCCCCGCTCCGGAGGCCAACGTGACAAGTCCCACGAGGAGTACGCGATGGGTCATCGACCATTCCGAAAATCTACTGGCCCCCCACGGCAGTGGCACGTTGCCTGGGCGGCTCGGGAAGTGGTGCGGTGTTCCAGAGCTCGGCTAAAACTCGCCTTCTTTGACGGAGCCCGGAGGTAGTTGATATAAAAGGTAAGCAGTCCGCCGATCGCGTGGAGAGATCGCGTCGCGTCGCGCCCGAGGGAACATCACGTCCTCGGCGTCATCGGAGTGCGGCAGCCCGATCGCATGGCCGATCTCGTGCACCGCAACGGCCCGGAGCGCGTCATCCGGCAAGAGTTCGCCGGCCGTATTCCGGAGTGCCAGCGTAATCCCGGCCCGGCGAATGTGGCCAAGCCGATCCCACACCAGGTCGGTCTGGCCGGCGCGATCTTCCGCCTCCAGGCGCGATTGCCAGCGAATGACGATGTCAGCATCCGCGGTGTCGGCGCCGAAACCGAAGTAGAACCCCAGGCCTTCGCGTTCCCAGCGTGCGGCCGCCTCACGGATCATGTTCTCGAGCCGTGGATCGTATTCCGGTGCCCCGCCCTCGAGCACTACCGTCCGCAGGGCGCGCCCCTGGCTGAGATCCCAGCGCCGAATGAGCGAATCGGTACCCAAGAGGAGGGAGTCGAGGTAGGTGCGAGGCGCGGCGTCTCTCAGGCGTCGACGGGTCGCTTCGCGAACCGGAGCGGGGTCCCGGTCGGAGCCGGCGGTGGCGGCCTGGGTCACGGCCCTGTGGCCAGGCACTTCGCGAGACTGGGCCGGATCGCGGATGCGGCCCGGCCGCACGGCATCGAACACCACCAGCGCCGCTAATACGCTCAAGAGTCCGAGAAATACCCGATACATGGCCCCCGCCAGGATCTGGGAACGGGCCGCGCACGTGCGACCCGCTCCGGAGATGGCTTCTCCTGCAAGGATTTGGCCACTCGTGCGGGGCCGGGCCGGTTACGCTTTGGCGTCAAGCCAATTGGGGCCCACCCCCACGTCGGCCACCAGCGGGACCAGGAGGTCCGCCGCCGATTCCATCTCGCGCTTAACCAGGTCCCGCACGGCGTCCACCTCGGCCAGCGGTGCTTCGAACACTAGCTCGTCGTGGACTTGAAGCAGCATTTGCGCCTCGAGCCCTCGCGCGCGGAGCCCGCGGTGGATGCTGATCATTGCCCGCTTGATGAGGTCCGCCGCCGAGCCTTGTAGGGGAGAGTTCTGCGCCGTGCGCTCACCGAAGGCCCGGGTGTTGAAGTTCTTGTCCTTGATTTCCGGGATGTAGCGGCGGCGTCCAAACAGGGTTTCGACGTAGCCCTGGTCCCGGGCGTGCTCGACCTGACGGTCCAAGAACGCGCGTACCCCCGCGAACCGTTCGAAGTAGGCTGCGATGAATTCTTTCGCGTCCTGTTGCGGGATGTCCAATTGCTTCGCC
Source organism: uncultured Gemmatimonadales bacterium (assembly GCA_963815325.1). GTDB lineage: Bacteria > Gemmatimonadota > Gemmatimonadetes > Gemmatimonadales > GWC2-71-9 > JABDII01. The sequence continues at coordinate 416,125 of CAWFGG010000001.1, read as the reverse complement.
AAGGCGAAGGGACCCTGGCCATAGATCGTGGCGAAGTTGATGGTCTTGGCTCGGGCCCGCATCTCGCTGGTCACTTCTGGGGCGGGTACATCGAAGATGATGGCCGCGGTCTCCCGGTGGATGTCCCCGCCCCGGCGAAACGCCGCAATGAACGCCGGGTCTTCCGACATGTGTGCCATCAGGCGAAGCTCGATCTGCGAATAATCCGCCACCACGAACACCCACTCCGGCCCCGGCACGAAGCCGCGGCGGATCGCTTCGCCCCGCGGGCTCCGCACCGGAATGTTTTGAAGGTTCGGGTCGGAGGAGGACAGCCGCCCTGTGGCGGCCCCCGTTTGGTTGAACGTGGTGTGAATGCGACCCGTCCGAGGGTTGACCGCGCCTGGCAGCACGTCAACGTACGTCGACAGCAGTTTCTGGAGTTCCCGGTGCTCGAGGATCAGGTGGGGTACCTCGTGACCCATCGCGGCAAGCTGTGCGAGGACATCCGCATCTGTTGACACGCCGGTCTTCGTCTTCTTGAGCACGGGCAGTTGTAGCTTCTCGAACAGCACGGCCCCGAGTTGCTTGGGCGAGTTCAGGTTGAATTCCTCACCCGCCGCGGCATAGATCTGTCGAACGAGAGTGCTCAATTCCTCTCGGAATTCTCGCCCGAGCCGCGCAAACACCTCCGCGTCGATGGCGATGCCCCGCCACTCCATGTCGACCAGCACCTCGATCAGCGGCATCTCGATGCCGCGAAACAGGGGCTCCGCAGCCATGCGTTCCAAGAACGGTTGGAACACGGCCTGAAGCGCCAAGACCGCCATGCTGCGGGTGCCGCTGTAGTCGCCCGCCACTGACGGTGCGATAGCGGGAAAGCCCTGGGCGTTCTTGCCTTTGCCCACGACATCCTGGTAGCTCGGGAGTGCGTGGGCCAGGTGCTCGAGACTCAGGTTCTCGATGGCGTGGGAACGTCGCCCAGGGTCGAGGACGAAGCTGGCGATCATTGGGTCGAAGGTGACGCCAGCGAGTTCAATGCCGGCTTGTCGCAGGATCTGCCAGGCGCGTTTGCTGTCATGGCCGGCCTTGTGGACCGCAGGATCGCGAAGGAGCTCGCCGAGTGCTTGGCAGGCCGGATCGGTGAGGGGCGGCAGGTTGACCACGTCAGCCGGAGCGGCCAACTCGCCGGCCGCCGGCTCGTGACCGAACGGCAGGTACCACGCCTCTTCGGACGAGGCCGCGAGCCCGATGCCCACCACCGTCCCGTCGCGGAGAGCCGCCGCACTGCCTTGCACGTCGAGCGCCACCAGCGGGACGCTCCGGAGCCTGGCAACCACCGTGGACAAACCCTCCGCCGTGGTGATCAGCTCGACCCGGCCCGTCGCCGGCTGCTCCGGCCCCTGAAGCGAGGGAGTATCGCGCTCGAGTCCGAGCTTCTGCGCCAGGGCGAAGAACTCGAGCTCCGCCAACACGCTGGTCAGGGCCTGGATGTCGGGTTCCTCGGTCTGAAATTGCTCCAAGGTCAGGTCGACCGGCACGTCACGCCGGATCGTCACCAGGTCGCGTGAGAGCCGGGCGTTGTCCCCCTGTGACTGGAGAGCCTCCCGCTGTCGCTTCTTGGTGATGTCCCCCGCATGTGCCAGGAGAACCTCGACGTTGTCGTACTTGCCCAGCAGCTCGCGGGCACCCTTGTCGCCAATGCCCTTGACTCCCGGCACATTGTCCGAGCTGTCTCCCACCAGGGCCAGGTAGTCGACCACTTGGCGCGGTGGCACGCCCAGCCGCTCTGCCGCGTTTGCTTCATCGACCCACTGCTCGTCGACGGCGGCCGGCCCGCCGCGTCCGGGATTGAGCAAGGCAATCCGCGGCCCGATGAGCTGGTAGAAGTCCTTATCGCCAGAGACGATGACGACCTGAAGCCCCTCGTTCGCGGCCTCGAGCGCCAACGTCCCGATGACGTCGTCGGCCTCGTACCCCGGGACCTCGACGAGCGGCACACGAAAGGCGGCCAGGAGGGCCTGCACATGCTCAATTGCTTGGTCGAAGTCGGCCTGGAGCTCGTCGTCCAACTTCTCGCGGGTCGATTTGTACTCGGCGTACTGCTCGGTCCGAAAAGAATCGCCGGCGTCGTGGATCCAGGCCAGGTAGTCGGGACGATAGCGCTCGCGTAAGCGGAGCAGGAAATTGGCGACCCCCCAGGCCGCCGACGTATTTGCTCCTTTCGACGTGCGCAACGGGCGGGCGATCATCGCGAAGAACGCGCGATACACCAGGGCGTATCCGTCGACCAGAAAAAGTTGTGGTGGGTCGTGATGGGGCATCGGGACCGGCGGGATCCGGGAAGAAGTGAGCGGCCCGGCAACGGGCCGGGCGCCGGGAGGAATCCGAGAAGCGGGTCGGTGCTACTGCGAGCGCCGAACCCGGCTCAGCACACTCTCGTACTGGGCGCGCGAGGCGGGGGTCAACCGGAACCGCCCGAACCCACTCGCATCTTCGAAGTACACGGTGAGGCGCAGGCTCGTATAGGTCCAGCGAATGATGCGACCCTGGCTGGTCGGGCTCGCGTCGAAGGTGTCGTCGGGGTCGCCGAGTGTGATGAAAACCTCGCCCCGGTCGGTACGCCACCCCGGACGATCCTCTCCCCGGAAGCGAAGATTGGCCATCGCAACACGCTGGAGGTAGGCGTCCAACGCCTCGTTCTCCGGCGTGATCTTGTTGGGATCGGTGTCGCGGTAGAATTCCTGCCACAGCCCCGGCCGCTCCGCCTCCGGGGCGTTCTTGAGCGCACTGAGCTTCCGATCTTGGCCGAAGTACCGCAGGAGGTCGATCATGTCCTCGAAGTTGGTCACGATCCAGGCCTCCGAGAATGACACGAGGGCGGTCGCCGAACGCTCGTTGGGCGACGTACCGACCTGTATCGTCAATTCTCCGAGCGGCTGGCTGTCGGGCGCCAGACGGATCACCTGGCCTTCGATTGCCTGCCCGCCCGCGAAGCGGAGGGAATCCCGGAAGACGACGCTGTCCTCCCGGTCCCGGACCTCGTACGGGACCAGAGTCGGCTGGGTAAACTCGTATCCCTCCACGTAGGCCAACAGGGTGTCGCCGCCGTAGGCAACCGACCCACGAGCGTTGAGCAGCACCGCGAGCGGGTCGCTTCGGGAAGCCCGTCCGGTAACCTGGTACACGATTATCGGCTCCGACGTGGTGCCGGGTGCAAACGTACGCACGGTGAAGTCGCCTTCCGTCGCGCTCCGTGATGGGGATGCCAGATCGCGAATGGAGATCACGATATGATAGTCCCCCGAGACCAGGTGAAAGCTCTGCTGAAAGATGATGCTCTCGTCCGCCCGAAGCGTTTCCTTGAACGTCGCGACCCGCACGGTTTCTTCCCTGCGAACCTCGATCGGCGGGTCGCCAGGACGTTCGAGGGTGACCTCGGCACGGTACCGCGCGACAAAGCCATCCCCGTCTCGCTGAAACACCAGGGATCGATTCTCCAACGACAATCCGAGCACAGCCACCGCCGAATCTCCAGGGCCGGCCGCGGTGACCATCGTGCCGATGAATTGAATGGGCGGATCGGATGCAAACCGACCCATCCGTCGGTAGGCTCCCTGAACGTCGAACAGCCCGGAGAATTGTTCCTGGGGACTCGCGGGTGTGCCGGGAGATCCCGCCCGACGCCACGTGCCGCACCCAAGCGGCATCAATGCGGCCAGGACCAACAACGTTACGCGACGGATCACGGTTCCCTCGGAAGCGAGTGGCGGCTAGGGGGCGGGAGGTTCCTCGCCAAGCTTAGCGGCCCGGGCGGAGAGGCGTCAAGCCGAGCCTTGGGTGCATCGGGGCACCTGGCGCGGGTTGCTGCCGCTATCGCAACGGAGTAGCTTGGCCCTGCATTATGAACGACGAAAGCCTGGTCGGTCGGACCATAGCGGGGTACCGCCTGCTCCAACGGGTTGGAGAGGGCGGCACTGCCACGGTATACCGCGCGGAGCACCCCGAGCGGGGGCAGGCAGCCGTGAAGGTGCTGCGGCCGCGCCTGCGCCAGGATCCGGTGGCCATCAAACGGTTCCTGCGGGAAGCCGACTACGGGGTGCGCGTCGTTCATCCCAACGTCGTCCGAACGTTCGACTACGGCGACGCCGACGGCCTGCATTACCTGGCGCTCGAGTGGGCCGCCGGGGAGCCGCTGGCGACGTTCCTGACCCGGTCGGGGCCCCTCAGCCTGGAACTCACCGCCACTATCGTCAATCAACTCGCCGCCGCCCTTTCCACCGCCCATAGCGCGGGCATCATTCACCGCGATCTGAAGCCGGCCAACATCATGTACGACCCGGCAACGCAGACGGCCAAACTGCTGGATTTCGGGATCGCCCGCGACGCCGAGCTCAGCCCAGAAGACCGGCTGACGCGTGCAGGGTTCTTCGTCGGAACCCTCCAGTACGTTGCGCCCGAGGCCCTCAGTGGAGAACTGGTGCATGAGCAGGCGGACGTCTACAGCCTCGCCACCATTGCGTATTCGCTCCTGACCGGCACCCTGCCCTTCAGCGGCGGCACACCCCGAGAGCTCTTTCAGCAACTCCTGTCGCAACCGCCCACCCCGCTGAGCCAGGCGGTCAAGGGCCGCAAGTTCTCGAAGGAAGTCGAGAATGCGGTCATGGCCGGCCTCGAGCGCGAGTTGTCCGAGCGGTGCAAAACGGTAGACGAGTTCGCCAAGGCTTTTTGCACCGCGGCTGAGAGTGATCAGCCCAAAAAAGACGGGTTCTTGTCGGCTCTCTTTCGCAAAGGCGGGCAGTGAGCGACCGGTCGCGCCTGGTCGAGCTCCTCATTCGACGATCGGTCCACCATGGCGAGTTCCGCCTCGCCGGCGGCCACCACTCCAGCTACTACATCGATGCCCGTCGCACCACCATGTCCGCCGAGGGCCTGGCGCTGGTCGGGCAGCTCGGTCTGGCGGCGATTCGGGACGCCGGGTGGGCCCCCGACGCCGTTGGCGGCCTGACCCTCGGAGCCGACCCGGTGGCCTACGCCATAGCCGTCGCGAGCTGCTCCAGGCCGCCATTGGTCGACGCGTTCACCGTGCGCAAGGACCCAAAGGCCCACGGCACCCGGCGCCGAGTCGAAGGAAACCTGAGCCCCCGCGATCGCGTGGTGGTGGTGGAAGACGTGATCACGAGCGGCGCTTCGGCCCAGCGGGCCATTGCCGCGGTAGAGGAAGCCGGAGCGGAGGTGCTGGGAGTGCTGGGGCTGGTCGATCGGTTGGCCGGAGGCAGGGAGGCCATCGAGGCCGGCGGGCACGAAGTAGTAGTAATAACTACCATACAAGATCTCGGCCTGCAGCCAGACTAGAAATGGCACGACTGATCTAGCACGCAGTCCCCGGCAGCCTTGTTACCACGCCACCATTTCGAAAGCCTCAACCACCACCCCACGAACAAACCTGACGCCAGGAACATGGTGGTAGTAGATACTACCCCTATCTATCCACCTACCCACCGACTTACCGCCCCGCCGCCTTGGTCCAGCGGGCCGAGGCGCCGGCTGGGGTCAGGGCATGGAACACCTGCCACGCTGGGGCATACGGCGTGATCATGAGGGACACGAACCGTTCAATCGCCGTCTGAAACGGAAATCGGCGCCGGAACTCGGTGGCCGTAATGCCGAGCGATGCCCTCACGTGGCGGCCGAAACTCTGGGGCGACGAGTAGTCCAGACGATAGACCACATCGGCCACTGACAACCCTGGGGAGTCAAACAGGTGGGCGGCGTGGAGCAGCCGGACCGAGGCTAGGAACCCCTTGGGAGAGGGCAAACCGGCCCGCGCGAAGCGGGACATGAGGGTGCTGGGCCTGATGTGCAGGCGTCGACACAGCTTGCGCACGGTGCTCGTCTCCGGGGCCACCTGAATGAGCACCTCGAAGAAGTGCCTCGCGTCATCCGTTGCCTGCCCGAGAGCCGAGAGAACGGGACCTTGGATTTGGGCCACGGCCCGGCTGGTGGGGTGCCCGACGAGGTGTCGCAGTTGCCGCCAGCCGCCCGGAGCGCTGACATCGACGACCCGGCGGACGCCGTTAGCTCCAAGGTGAAGCAGCCTCTGGCTCGAGTCTGACCCATGCTCGGAGACGAGCGCGACCGTGGGAATACCGGGAAAGTCGCGGACCAGGCTGCCCACCACCTTGACGTGCGGCTCTTCGCAGCGGTGGACCGAGAGGAGCACGGCGTCGACCGAGCGTTCCCGGACCACCCGGATAGCGTCGAACACGGAATCGCGGTGCAGGACGTCGAAGCATCCATTCCCGGCCGCCTCCACCCTCGGGCGCTCGCCCGGACGGAGCACGGTAGCAACCAGAAGCGGGGACCCTCGTCCCTCGGTGCGCATGGCCATGTGAGCCCTCCCGAACATGATGCGTCAGAAGGGTAGGTCGGGTACCTCAAGCAGGAAGCAACCGTGCGCCGGGGATACCCATCGGGGAGCGGATCGAAATGCAACCACCGGGCTATCTGAGGCGTCCAACAGGGGGCACGGTTGGAAAGCCGGTGGCTAGGCGAACGCCGAGGAGTCCGTTTCGAGTCGAAACTCCCCGGCGGCATCCGACGTTTGGTTTCCTATGACCCGCAATCCCGGAGCTTGACGTGAGGCCCTCTCCATCGGCTCTCCGTGAGCAGATCCAGGCCGTCCTCGGCGGCCAGTACGTGCTCGAGGAAGAACTCGGCCGGGGTGGGATGGGGGTGGTGTTCTTGGCCTCTGACCCCACGCTCGATCGTCGGGTGGCGATCAAGGTGGTTCAGCCGACGATCGCGAACCATCCGACATTGACACAGCGCTTCCTGGCGGAAGCTCGCATGATCGCGCGGCTCAGACACCCGAACATCGTGTCCGTGCATTCCGCCGGCCAAATCGACGGCCTCTTGTATTACGTCATGGATTACGTGAAGGGGGAGAGCCTCCGGGAACGCTTGGGGCGGGACAAGCGGCTTCCGACGGCCGTGGCCGAACGGGTTCTCCTGGACCTGGCGGCGGCCCTGGATGCTGCCGCGAAGGCCGGCGTGGTCCATCGGGACATCAAGCCCGAAAATGTGTTGATCGAGGAGGAGAGCGGCCGCGCACTCCTGGTGGACTTTGGAATCGCACGGTTCATCGCCGGAGACGGAGCAACCGAGATCACCGGCGAAGGAATGGTGCTCGGAACGCCGAGCTACATGAGCCCCGAGCAGGCCGCCGGAGACGACATCGACTCCCGCAGCGACTTGTATGGTTTGGGAGTCCTCGGCTACGAGATGGTCACCGGGAGCCCGCCGTTCGTGGGGCCCAATCGCTTGGTGGTCTCTCGCCACCTGTCCGTCAAGCCGGAATCCGTCTCGCGGCACCGCCCCGACTGTCCGCCCAGGCTGGCCGGCATCATCATGCGGCTCCTGGAGAAACAGCCGGACGACCGGTGGCAGACCGGCGAGGAGGTGCGTCAGGCCATTCTCGGTGCGGCCAAGGTGCCCCGCACTCGTGGCCGCCGCTGGGCAGCCGTCGTTGCGGCGCTGGCGCTGGTTGCCGTTTCGACGGCCGTTGCGCTGGTTGGCAGGGGTGAGCCGGGGCCGCCAGCGGGTATCGACCCACGGCACTCGATCTTGGTGCTCCCGTTCAACAACCTGCGGGACGACCCGGATCTGGCCTGGCTCAACTCCGGTAGCGTGAGCATGTTGGCGCTCAATCTCTCCCAGTGGGATGACTTGTCCGTGGTGGACCAGGATCGGGTTCACGATCTGCTTGCCGGCAAGGAGATCGCGCCCGGTCAGATCATCGGCTTGAAGGAGGCCCGCCGATTGGCGCGGGACGCCGGTGTCTGGACCGTTGTCACCGGGGAGTTCGAGCAGGCCGAAGACTCACTGCGCCTCACGGCCAGGGTATACGACGTCGCCACCGGCGCACGAGTGGACCAGGTGCAGTCGGCCGCACCGATCGGCGACGATGTTCGCTCCACGTTCGATCAACTTGCGACGCGGCTCTTGAACCTGAGCGGCGCCCCGACCGACGTCCAAGCCGACTTGGCCAAGGCCACGACGGAATCCGTGGCGGCGTACCGGGCCTACTTGAATGGCGTGCACCACCTCAACAAGTGGGAGCTCTCGGAAGCCATCGCCGACCTGGCGCAGGCAGTCACGATCGACAGCACCTTTGGCCTGGCGTATTACAAGCTGGCGCTCGCCCGTGGCTGGAGCCTCGGAACCAATGACTCGATTTCGAATCGGGCCATGGTCCACGCGACCCGATATTCGAGCGATCTGCCGGCACACGAGCGCAAGGTCATCCAAGCCTACCGGGCGTTCATCGAGGGTGACAACGCAAGCGCCCGGCGGCTGTATGAGGAACTTCTGGCCCAGAATCCCGCGGACGCCGATGCGTGGTACGGACTTGGCGATTCCTGGTTTCACCAACCCGGCGAAGACCGGCCGGCGGGGTGGACCAAGTCTCTCAGGGCCTTTTCCCGGTCGTTGGAACTCGATCCGGGGTACGCGCTGGCGTTCGACCACATTATGTGGTTGCTCGCCAATGCTGCCCGCCCCAACAGCCTGATCGCGTTGATGCCGGGCGACTCCTTGGCGCCGACTCACAATGCCGCGCAAGGCAGCGTGCTCGACTCGATCCAACTCGCCCGGGCCATCGCGCGGGCCCGGGGCAACGCCGTTCAACGGGCCCGCACGTGGGTCGCAAGCCAGCCCGACGTCGATCGGGCCCACAACGCCTTGATCGACGCCTACATCTTGAGCGGGGAGTACCCGCTGGCGTTGACCGAAATCGCCCAGTCTCTCGAGTCCGGGCGGGCGCGACCGGACCTTCCCTTCCGAGAAGCCCGTGTGCATCTCGCGGCGGGAAATACGGACCGCGCCGCCGAGGTGTTGCGTGCTGCGCTCGACTCGATTGCCCCAGACGACTTCCGCGTGCTGGACCGGCACTTCGACCTGGTGAACCTGGTGGCCGCCAGCTCAAACGTCTTCGCCTACCTGGGCGACATCTCGACGGCGGCGAAGGCAATTCAGTTGGCGGACGATGTTCGCCGCGCCCTGGGTTTCGAAGAGGGCGGGCCGAACGCCGAGTTCTTTGACGAGTGGTGGAATCGAAACATGCTGGGCAACCTGTACGCGGCGACCGAGGCCCCGGTTGCGATGCAGCGGCGGGTGTGGGACGCCGTCGCGGAAACGGCCCGCCTGGCCCCGGGGGGCGTACGTCATGCGGTGGCAATGTCGGGTGCTTCCGCCGCTCTCGGCGTCTTCCTCACTACTTTCGCCGATTCATCCGCGCTCGTCGAATTCCAGGCGCTGACCGAGCACACGCTGGCGCGGGAGGTCCGCGCCCTGTTGGCCCTGAGCCGCAAGGACACCCTCCGCGCCCGCACGGTGCTCAACGAGCCGGGGCGGGGCAGCGAGACGCTAGCAACGGCGAAAGAAGAGAAGATGTACCTCGCCGAGCACTATCGAGTGCCGCTGGCGGCGCAAGCGCGCTATATATTGGGGGAGTACGAGACGACACTGAACTTGCTCCGGAACTTCGAGCCCTCCCAGTTCAACACCGACCGGTTCGATCCACGGTGGGGGATGATCGGTCGGGTTCGGGTCATGCGCGCTCTGGCCTACCAGGAGCTCGGCCGGACGGCGGAAGCGGAGGAGCAATACCGCCTGGCGCTGTCTCAATGGAAAGCCCCTGACCCCTCCCTCCAACCGCTCGTCGACGAGATCGAAGCGCAGGTCGCCGCGATGGGGCGCCCTGGCTGAGGCGAAGGCTTCGGTTTCCAAAGCGGGCCGCTTCTGGATAGGTTTCCCCGCAAGAAGATGAGCCCGCAGCCCTTGGGCCTGCGGCACGCTGCCAACTCCCTTTCGGGTCACATCAGCCTGCTACCCCGGACCCTCAGCTCCCGGATTGCGGTGCTCGCCGGTGTTCTCACACTCGGCGGCGTGGCCACGCTCTCTTTCATCCTCATCCAGTCGCAGCGCAAGCAAGTCCTCGCCGAGGTCGTCCACAGCTCCGAGAGCATCGCGGAAACGATCCGTCTCAGCATCAATCACGACATGCTTGGAAACCAGCGCGAGGGGGTGAGGGAAGTCATCGAATCGGTGGGCAAGAACCCCGGCATCGGGTGGGTGCGGTTGTTCAACAAGGAGGGCCGGATCTCGTACTCCTCCCGGCCGGAGGAGGTGGGCCGCGTGGTCGACAAACAGGCCGAGGCCTGTATCAGGTGCCACACGGAGTCCGAACCCTACCGGAATCTCGATTTGAAAGACCGCTCTCGCATCTATGCGGATCCTGAGGGCGAAAAGATGCTGGCGACGATCGCCGTCATCCGTAACGAGGAGGGGTGCCACCCGGCTGGTTGTCATGCGTTGCCCACGACCCAGAGCGTCCTCGGCGTGCTCGACGTCGCCATGACGCTCGGGCCCACCCAGTCCCGGATCTTTGCCTCGACGCGGCAGGCCCTCTTGATCTCGCTCAGCGCCGTTCTTGTCATCACGAGCGCGCTGTTCCTCCTGGTCCGGCACAATGTTCGTCAGCCGGTCAAGCGGCTCATCGCGGCCACACACCGGGTGGCCGGAGGCGACTACAAGCTGCAAGTCCCCCGCGGCGCGGCCGACGAGATCGGATTCCTTGCCCGCTCGTTCAATGAAATGATCGAGAGCCTGAACGTCTCCCAGCACGAGCTCGAGACGAAGGTAGCTCAAAAGGCGGAGGAGTTACGGACGGCCCAGTTTCAGGTCGTGCAGGCTGAGAAACTGTCCTCGGTCGGGCTCGTCGCCGCTGGGATCGCGCACGAACTCAACAGCCCGTTGATGGCGATCGTGACCTTCGCTCACATGGTCCAGAAGCGGCTGCCACCCGATTCCCAGGAATACGCCGATATCCGGATGATCCTGCACGAGGCAAACCGCTGCGCGGCCATCGTGCGGACCCTGCTCGATTTCTCGCGGGACCAATCGCAAGAACCGGTCATCGAACTGTGTGAACTTCCCAAGCTGATCGACCGAGCGCTGGAAATTCTCAAGGTCGAGATCCGAGACCGTGGCATCGAGACCGGTCTCTCGGTTCAGGCCGGCCTCCCGTACGTCGAGGCGAACACGGTCCAACTGACCCAGGTCTTGGTGAATTTGCTCCTCAACGCCGTGCAAGCCATGCCCGAGGGTGGACGCATTACCGTTGCCGCGGACGTGGTCGACCGGAGCGCGTATGCGATGGTCAAGTTTCCCCCGGCCCCGGGACACGAGTTGGTTCGGGTGCGGGTGCGCGACACCGGCACGGGAATCACGCCAGCAGACCTCAAGAAGCTCTTCGATCCCTTCTTCACCACGAAGCCGGTCGGGCAAGGGTCCGGCCTCGGACTCTCCGTCTCCCAGGCAATCATCGTCCGGCATCGTGGTACTATTCTCGCAACCAGCGACGGGAAGACCGGGGCGGAGTTTACCGTCCTCTTGCCCGTGGCGGTACAACCTGCAAGCATCGCGGCGTCATGACCGAAGACCACATCTGGACCGAGCCCCCACGCGTGCTCACCGTGGACGACGAGGAAGTCGTCTGCGAGAGCATCCGCCGCGTGCTGACCGAGGAGGGCTACAGCGTCGCTACGGCCACGTCGCCGCGCGCCGGACTCGACCTCCTGCAGAAAGAGGTGTTCGATCTTCTGTTGCTCGACATCAAGATGCCCGGAATGGACGGCATCGACTTCCTGCGTCAGGCACGGTCCATTTCCCCGGAAACCGAGGTGATCATGGTGACCGGCTACGCCACGATCGAGACCGCGGTCGAGGCCGTCAAGCTCGGCGCCACCGACTACCTCCAAAAACCGGTGAGCCCGGACCAGTTGGTCGTGTCGGTTGCACGGGCGCTGGAGCGGAAACACTTGTTGGGCTTGACCCGGCGGCTGCGGTCCGAACTCGAGTCGCGATACCGCATCGGGAACGTCATTTGTTCGTCGCCCGCCATGCGAAAGGTCATGCAGCTCGTCGCCAAGGTTGCACCGACCAACAGCACGGTCCTCATCTCCGGCGAAACCGGGACCGGGAAGGAATTGATCGCCCGCGCGATCCATTACAACAGCCCCCGCCGCGATGCCCCCTTCGTGGTCGCGGACTGTGCGGCGCTCGCCGAGTCCTTGCTCGAATCGGAGCTCTTCGGCCATGTGCGCGGTGCCTTTACCGGGGCCGTGAAAGATCGCAAGGGCCTGGTCGAGGCGGCGCGGGGCGGGACCCTCTTCTTGGACGAGATCAGCACCATTTCGGCGCAAATCCAAGGCAGCCTCCTTCGGTTGATCCAGGAACGGGAAATTCGCCCGGTTGGGGCCGACAAGACCGTCACCGTCGACGTCCGGTTGATCGCGGCGACCAACCGCGATCTCAAGGAGATGGCGGACGAAGGCTCCTTCCGGGAAGATCTGTTCTATCGCCTGAGCGTCTTCACCATTCCTCTTCCTCCGCTTCGCGAGCGAACGGAAGAGATCCCACTCCTCACCCACCACTTCATCAAACAGTTCGCCGAAGAGTTCGAGAAGGAGATCGACGGGATCACACCGCGTGCGATGTCGGCGCTCGAACTCCACGACTGGCCCGGCAACGTGCGTGAACTCGAGAACGTACTGGAACGCGCATTCCTCCTGGCCGACTCCCGCCTGATCGATCTCGAGGACCTGCCCACCGTGGTCGGGGAACATCCCACCGCCGAATGGGACGAGGTTCCCACCGACGCCAAGGGTCTCGCCGACAAGAAGCGGGAACTCCGGGCCGAAGCCGTCGAGCGGCTCGAAAAGCTGTTCGTCCTCAAGGCCCTGAAGGCCGCCCAGTGGAACGTGTCGCAGGCCGCCCGTACCGTCGGCATGCAGCGGCCGAACCTCCACGCACTGATGCGAAAGCACGGGATCACCCCGCCGGTGCGTGCAAAGGCCGGCCCGGACGACGAAGACGACAACGGGCAAGCGCCCCTCTCCTCGGCCTGATCCGACCCGTGTCAGGCCGGTATACACCCCGTCGGGGAAGCATCGACACCGTCCTTTTCCGGTAAGTCCCTGACCGGCTTGAGGTTCTGCCGCCCCGCGTCGCGCGCGTTGCTCCCAGGCACGATTCGCCCTGTATGACCACCGACGACACTCGCGCCCGCTCCGGCGCTCGGCGACCTCGGCTCACGCTCCCTATCTTGCTGTTATCAAAAGCTTTAGTTGATTGAGCCCCGGTTGGCATAGAGCTTGACTTAAGGGTTGGCGCAGGGACGAATCGGGGGGTCGAATGTCAGGGAGCACTGGAGGATGCCGAGGCGATGCGATGAAAGCCCAAGCGGTGATGCTCGCCGATTCTGAAGCCGGGGCTTCAATCGCCACTGGACTCGCCCGGCGCAGTTGCCCGGTCAGGTGTTACCACCGGTTGGAAGACTTGGTTCGCGAACAACCCTTGGGGTCGATCCCGGTCCTCATCTTCCACCTCCGGAAACCACCGAAGGGCAGCTTGCTCGGGGTGATCGGCCGAATGGCGCTCGAATTCCCTGCCATGCAGATGGTCGCGATCACGGAAGTGCCACTTTCGCTCCTGGTCGCCGAATACTTGACTGCCTGCGGAGTGGATCTAATGTGGACGGAGCCGAAGGGACAGGACCTCGACACCTTGGCCTCCGTTGTGGGTCGGATGCACGAACGGCGGAGCCGGTGTTTGATGGTCTCATGACCCGGAGCCGCCGCCTAACGGAAGGTGGTAAACCATGACGCGCAACAATCGAGTAATGTTCGTTGATGATGAGGAAGGCGTCCGCGTGAGTTGGCAGCGATTCCTTCAGGACCGCGGTCTCACGGTGACGACCGCGCCCGACGGGGCCAGCGCCATCGCGGAACTCTCTCGTCAGCCGGTAGACGTCGTGGTCTCCGACCTTCGGATGCCGGGGACCGACGGGCTGGAACTCCTGAAGTGGCTGCACGATCGACAGCCCACGACTCGTTTCATCCTGTTTACGGGCTATGGCGACGCGCAGGTGGAGCGGCGGGCCCGGGAGCTCGGGGCAAGCGACTACCTCGAGAAGCCCGTTTCGCCCGACGTGTTGGCGCATGCGATCGACGTCGCGCTGGACCCCGGCCGACTCCATCCGGTCCTCCCGGTGCTGGACGTCACGCGTCGTACGCGGACACTTCCGTCCGTCCGGCTCACGGCGCGGACCGATGCAGCCTCACGGGAACGGACCCCGGCCCAGACCGTCGGGCTTCTGGTCGCGGCACCGTTCCTGGGCCTCGCCTTCGTCGTGTTCCTGCCGGTGATCGGGCTCGGGGCGTTGGCGTGGGTGGTGGCTCAGCAGGTCAAGGGCGTTCTCTGGCCGGCGAGACCGTGACGGGGGAGCCGACAGGGGTGGGTGATGGCCCAACGCGTTGAGCGCAACCTCGCCCACCCAGAGCATCCGATCAGTGTGAGGGCTTGCTCCGGTCGAGCCGCCCGTCGGATCGGTTCCGTGAAGGCCGGATGGGCAGGGACGACGCGAGTGGTCGCCCTTGCCCTGTTCGCTCTTGTGGTGTGCATCACGCCCGACGCCGTCGGACAGGATACCCGGGCCGAGGACCGGTACTGCGCCGACTGCCATGAGGTGGATCGACTCCGCATTTCGGTACACGGCCCGACAATTCCCTGTCTCTCTTGTCACCGCGAGGACCGGCACCGGGATTTTCCGCAGGATTCGGCCGTTGCCGCCCGGAAGCGCTCCGCCGTCTGCGCGGACTGCCATGAGGACGTTCACCTCTCCCATCGCGACGTAGCGGAGGGAGCGCCCCTCTGCACGGATTGTCATTCGGCCCACAACGATCCGCCGGCGGCTCAGGCGCCCGGGCTGCTTGCGCGGCGCTGTGGATCCTGCCACGCCCAGGAGCTTGCCGATTTCGAGGCGGGAGGCCACGCGGCATCCATCGCCCTAGACTCGCCGAACAGCGACCTGCCGACCTGCATGACCTGCCATCCGCCGCACCCCGCGTCCGCTGAGGCGACGGGCGATGCCCGCCTTGCGATCACGGCGCTCTGTGTCGACTGTCACACGAGCGACTTGCTGATCCGCCGCTACGACCTCCCGAGGCTCGCGGCCGAGACGTATGCGCGCGACTTTCACGGCACCACGCTCCAGTTCCAATGGCGGCATCCGTCCGGCAAGAACCAGCCCGATGTGATGGTGTGCTCCGACTGCCATGGCGCGCACAAGGTGGGGTGGCTGGACCGCGGCCAGCTGGCGCCGGTCTGTCTCGAGTGCCACAAGGACGCGGACGAACGTATCGTCGGGGCGTGGCTCGGTCACGAACCCGTGAGCCCTCGCCAAGGGGTCGCCGTTTGGGCGGTGAGGGTGATGTACTACGTGTTCATCCCGTTGGTGCTGAGCGGACTCCTGCTGCACATCTTGCTCGACGTTCGCCATCAACGTCAGCGGAAGAAACACCCCGAGCTTCACGCCCATGCGGCGGGGCCGACGGTGATGGTGACCCGGTTCAGTCTGCTGGAACGAATCGAGCACCTGCTGTCGATGGTGATCTTTACGCTCCTCGTGCTCACGGGGCTGCCGCAGAGCTACCCGGAGTCGTCCTTCGGAAACTGGTTCATCCAACTCTGGGGAGGCATCGGAACCACCCGGCTGATTCACCGCGCCGCGGGTGTGTTGTTCGTCACGCTGCTGGTGCTGCACGTGGGGCGGTCCGTCGTGGGGGCGTTTGGCAAGGGGCATGTGCCGGCCATGTTCCCCGAGAAGAAGGACTTCGTGGACGCGGTGCAGAGCCTCCGACATTATCTCCGAAACGCGCCCCTCCCAAAGGTCGGGAAGTTCGACTTCCGCGAGAAGTTCGAGTATTGGGGGCTCTTCCTCGGCGGCACGCTCATGACCGTCACCGGGTTCGTGCTGCTCTTTCCCGAGGGTGCGTCTCAGCTCTTGCCCGGCATCGTGCTCGCCATCGCGCGGGTGATGCATGGCCTGGAGGCCACCTTCGCCGTGTTGGTCGTGGTCTTGTGGCACTCGTATGGTGTGATTCTTCGGCCGGAGGTTTTCCCGCTCGACAAGTCCATCTTTACCGGGAAGATCAGTCTCGAGCGGCTGCGAGAGGAACACGCACTCGAATACGAGCGCATCTTCGGCACCAGCGAGACGGAGCCGGATCCCAAGCCGTAGGCCTCACGGCACGGGTCCAGGCCGCATGGCTCGGAACCGGGCGGGGGGCTAGATTCCACATACCAGCGAGGGTCGTGCGTGATGGTCGCGGCGTTGGTCCTCTCACGAGGCGGGCGCCGAGGAAAGTCCGAGCTCCATCGGGTAGGCTGCCAGGTAACGCCTGGGCGCCGAGAGGCGACGGTAAGGGCCACAGAAAAGATACCGCCCCTCAGGGGGTAAGGGTGAAAAGGTGGGGTAAGAGCCCACCGCGCCGCTGGTAACAGCGGTGGCACGGTAACCCCCAGCCGGAGCAAGACCAAGTAAGCGGCAAGGTGTGACCCACACCGTCCAGGTCTCCTGGGTAGCCGCGGGTAGGTCGCTCGAGGTGGCCGGTGACGGCCATCCCAGATAGATGACCATCCGTCCGCTTGCGGACGAACAGAACTCGGCTTACGGCACGACCTCTCGCGTTCGCCCCGGAGCAGCATTCCGGGGCGAACGCATGTTGAACGCCCCCGTCGGACCGGCTTGTCAGGCTGGTGACCCCGCCCCTAGGTTTCTTCTCCGCACAACGTTGTGAACGCCCGAGAGGACGATGGCCGAACCGCATCACTCTGGCAAGAACCAGGCGCCATACCCCAAGGACTGGGAAACCCAGGCGGAGCTCCGCGTGCTCCGGGCCAAGCCTGGTGAGTGGGAGAAGCTACCTACCTGGCGTGCCGATATGGCCCGGAAGGGATGGCAGCTCCTGCGGGTCCATAGTGACGACACGGAACTCGTAGCCATTTTTGGGAAGACCCGCCGCGCGCCGCCGCTCGGTGATCGAAAGGACTGAAGATCGTGGCAATCCCCTCCATGCATCCTGCCTCACGCCTCGTGCCGGTCGTGGCGTTGGCGCTCCTCTCGGCTGCCTGCACGACGGGATCGAGAGAGATCGTCCGTAGACCCGTCCCCGCGCGCCCCGGGGGCCAGCAGGAGCAGGCCGACACCGCCGCGAACGACTTCCGCTACCACCCCGCGTCTGGGGGCTCATACAGCTACCATCGACTCGACAGCATCGAGTACCGGCTGCCGACCGGGTCCCAAACGGAGGTCCACGGCCGCACCGTCTTTCTCACCATTGGCATTGAGCCGCACGACAGCATGTATCGAATGGAGTTCCGCCTTGATTCCATCCGACAGGACCCCGGCACCACCTACCAGACGGCGTTAGACAGCCTCCGTCTGGTCCAATGGTCGGGAGAAATGGGACCGACCGGCGGGTTGAGAGGCCTTCTGGTAAGTCCTCCCTCAGCATTCGGCGAGCGGTTGAGCGCCGAATTGGCCAGGCGCTTCTTCCCGGCCCAGCCGCTCGGCGGGGTGCGGCCGGGCATGGAATGGACCGATTCCGCACAGATCAGCGTCGCTGGGCTCTCGGTCACCCAATCGGACCGGGTTGAGAGCCACTCCCGAGCATCCGCGCTCAGTGCCGACGAGCCGCCGAGCCTCCGCATCGAGACCGAGTCCCATCTCGAGCGGCAGGGGAGCAGCACCCGAACGGGCGAGGTTATCGAAGAGGCGGGCAGGGGGCTAGACTCGACTACTTCCTACGTCGACCTGTGGGGCCGCTTCCTCAGGAGCGAGGGCGAGGAGACCTTTGACTTGTTGTTCTCGGTCCCAGCCGTGGGCCAAGAAGTGGCCGTGCGGCAACTCAGCCACTACCGCATCCTCCGGCTCCTCGAGCCAGAGACTGACTGAGACAAGCAGGCTGCCCTGAGGCCTTCCGGCCATTAGTAGCACCTACCACTATCAGTGTTGAGCAAGTTTCCCGGTCGCAAGACGGGGTTGACCGGTACAGCCTTCTTTGGGGCTGGGCCCGGCTCCCTACACCATCAGTCCACGAGCCGCAGCGGCATCACCAGCGCAAGAAAGGAGGCCGGGTCATCCCAGCCCACCGGCTCGCACGTCGCAGCCCTCTCGGGAGCCTTGTAGGTCATCCGGACCTCGTCGGTGGGGATGTACTTCAAGATCTCCAGGAAATAGGACGCGTTGAACCCGATTTCGAGGGGGCTGCCATCGTAGGTGATGGTGATCTCCTCTTGAGCCTCGCCCAGGTCGGGGGTTTGGACCGACAGCTTGCAGCTTCCGTTCGCGAAGGCCAGGCGGACTCGATGCGTCTGGTCGCTCGCCACGATGCTCATGCGTCGGAGCGCGGCGGTCAGAGCGGCCTTGTCGGCCGTCGCGATCTTGTCGTTTTCGCGCGGGATGACCTGTTCGTAGTTGGGGTACGGTCCCTCGATGAGGCGTGTGAAGACCTGGGTGCTACTCGACCGGAACCCGAGGTGGTTCTCGGTCTTGGCGATCTCGACCTCGTCGTCGGGCTTGAAGAGCCGGCGGATTTGCTCGAGGGCCTTGGGCGGGACGATGAGATCCGCTTCCTCGCCACCCCCACCAGCCACCGGAATGTCCATCCGGGCGAGCCGGTGCCCGTTGGTCGCCACCATCCGCATGCGCTCGGCGCGGAGTTCCCACAGGACGCCGTTGAGGATGGGCCGACTTTCCTCGGTGCTAGCCGCAAAAGCGACGTGGGTGATCAGCTTATGCAGATCCTTCGCGGAGGCTCTCCAGCCATGTGAGAAATCGACCGCGGGAAAGGCCGGGAATTCCTCCCGGGGCAGACCGAGGAGCTTGAACCTCGAGCGGCCGCATTCGATCGTGACTCGCTGCTCGCCGGCGGTTGCCAGCCGGATGGACGCACTCGGAAGCTCTCGAACGATCTCGACCAGTTTCCGGGCAGGAAGGGTGATGGCTCCCTCGTCTTCGACCGATGCCGCGACAGTAGTCGACACCGCAATGTCCAGGTCGGTTCCGGAAAGATGCAAGCCGTTCGACCCAGCTTCGAGCAAGACATTGGACAACACAGGCAGCGTCGTCTTTGCAGGCACACTGGCGGCTACAGCAACCAAACCTTCCTGGAGCTGTTCACGCGTGATCGTGAGCTTCATGCCACTCCTCGAACAGGCTAAGAAAACAACCAACTTCTAGTATAAGAAATACCTAGTAGTACTAGTAGAGGGTCTGGAAATGTGGACGTAATGGGCAACCGTCACCGCCATCTGGTTCTATCCCAATTATGGGCTGTCGACACCCTGTTGGCGATGGGCAAAAAACCTCCGTGGCGCCCAGACTCTCCAGATTACCAACACCTCGAACATCCTCCCAGACGACTATTGAGCTAACAACTCTTGGCGCGCCTGCTCGACCCGCTCTTTGTAATGGCGATCCCGGGACATCAGCTTGTGGACCTTGTCCACACTATGGATGACGGTGGAATGGTCCCGCCCACCGAAGGCGTGCCCAATCTCGACCAGTTGCATCTGGAGGAGCTCGCGCGCCAAGTACATGGCCACTTGCCGCGGCACCGTCAGCGTCTTGATTCGAGCTTTCGAACGGAGACCGTCCGGCGTGACTCCCCACCGTCTGGCCACAACCTCCTGGACCCGTCCGATCGTGGGCATGGACTTGGTGGGCGGTGGGGCACCCTCTTCCCCTTCCCGGATCTTGTCCGCCAGGGCCTCGCGGGCGAGGTCGGTGGTGATTTCACGGTGTTTGAGTGAGGCGAAGAGGAGGAGCTTGATGATGCACCCCTCGAGTTCGCGCACGTTGGATCGGACATGCTCAGCGATAAAGCGGAGCACATCGTCGGGAATGGTCAGCTCGAGGTGGTCTTGTTCCTGTTTCTTGCGCAGGATGGCGATCCGGTGCTCGAGGTCGGGTTGGCCGATGTCGGCTACCATGCCCCATTCGAAGCGGCTGACCAATCGGGCCTCGAGGCCCGGGATTTCCTTCGGCGGGCGATCCGACGTGAGGACGATCTGCTTTTTCCCCTCGTACAGTGCGTTGAAGGTGTGAAAGAACTCTTCCTGGGTCATCTCCTTGCCCTCCAGGAAGTGCACGTCGTCCACGAGAAAAAGGTCCACCTCATTGCGGTAGCGTCGCCGGAACTCCGGCATCGTCCGACCGTGGATGCTCTCGATGACTTCGTTGATGAATTGCTCCGCCCCGACATAGAGGATCCGGCTTGCGGGATCGCGCTTCGACACCGAGCGGGCGATAGCCTGCATCAAATGGGTCTTTCCAAGCCCCGTCGACCCGTAAATGAAAAGCGGGTTGTAGGTTTTTCCCGGCGCTTCGGCCACCGCGTGGGCGGCGGCGGCGGCCAGCTCATTGGATTTTCCGATCACGAAGGTGTCGAACGAGTATCGTTCGTTGAGGGGCTGGATGGGCGCGTCGTCCGGCCCGACCGCGGGTGTGCCCGCTTCGGAGAGGGGGGCTACGAAGAAGTCCATCTGTGGTCGCTTTTGGCGATCTTCCTGGACCCGGAAGACCACGGCCATTGTCCGGCCCAAGACCGGCTCAGCCAGTTTCGAGAGAATCTGCGCATGCTTGGTTTCGTTCCACTCGACGGCGAATTGATCCGGCGCGCCGATGATGAGCCGTTCCTCGTCCAAGGCAATTGCCTCGGTGGGTTCGAGCCAGGTGCGGACGGCATGATCCGGAAGCTCTCGATGGGCGGACTCGAGGATTTGCTTCCATGCTTCTTTCGCAGTCAGTTGCAGCGACATTCAGATTTGCTGGGCGAGGAGTTGATCAAGGGCTGCCGATTCTACGGGCCGGATGTGGAAAAGTCAACCTTGACCCCTACCCCCTTGCAGGACTAGCTTTTCCGCCTCATTTGGAGGCATCAGATTCATGAAACCATCCTATCGGCCTCGTAACCGCCGCCGGATCAACAGGCACGGATTCCGCGCGCGCATGGCCACGCGCTGGGGCCAGGCCGTGTTGTCCCGCCGTCGGAAGAAGGGCCGCAAGCGGCTCACCGTCTCGATCCCGTCGAAACACGGAGGCTCCTGACGACCGAGCGGCAATTCCCGCGATCCCGCCGGCTGAGTCGGAGTGACGACATCCGGCGCACGATGAGGGAAGGGCGCCGCTATCGCACGGAGCATCTCGAGATGATCTGGCAGCCAAACACCCTGAATTGCCCTCGACTGGGGCTCGTGGTCCCCAAATACCGCTCGACCGCGGTGGCCCGCAATCGGCTGCGCCGCCGCCTCCGCGAGCTGTGGCGCACCGACGTCCAGGCCGGCCAGGGGAGCCAGGACCTCGTCATTCGCGCCAAGCCGGCCGCCTACCGTGCCTCGCCCGGCGTCCTTCGGGACGAGCTTCTGGGATGGCGTGATGGGTTGACGGCGGAGCCATAGGCCGAGATGCGACCCTTGCTCGGGCTTCCCCGGTACCTTGCCCTGGCCCTGATCCGAGCCTATCAGCTCACGATCTCCCCACTCCTGCCACCCTCCTGCCGGTTCACGCCCTCCTGCAGCCAGTACACCAGCGATGCGATCTCGCGTCACGGTCTCACGACCGGCGCGTGGCTTGGTGTGAAGCGTCTGGTGCGATGCCATCCGTGGCATCCCGGTGGGTACGACCCCGTGCCGTAGCGGCCTCGAGTAGCGTTCATGGATCGTCGTTTCCTCTTGGCAATGTTGCTCTTCATAGCAATCATCGTCGTTCCATCCCTGATCTTGCAGCGTCCCCCGCCGCCGCCGGTGGCGGTCGACTCCGTCACGACCACGCCGGCGCCCGAAGCGCCGGGGCCCGTGCCTGCCGAATCCGCCCAAGCGCAGGCGGTCGAACCCGCCATGCCCACGCCAGTGGCCCAGGACACCACCGACGGCGCGGTTCCGCACACCATAACGGCGCGGACGCCACTCTCTACCTACGACATCAGCACACGCGGGGCCCGCCTCGTCGGGGCGCGCCTCAACCGGTATCGCAGCATGGCCCCGGGCGACAACCCGGGGCCGCTCGAGTTGCTCCGCACCGACAGCGACCTGCTCGGTCTCCGGCTGATCCGAGAGCGGGATACCCTGTATCTCGACCGTTGGATGTTCGATACGTCCTCGGCGGGCGCCGCGCTGGACGTGGCTCAGGCAACCGACCTGGCGCTGGCGACCGCGGGCCAGGGCATTGCCCTCGATCTCCAGTTCGTGTTCCGGCCGGATGACTACCAGGTCGAAGTGTCGGGGCGTTTCGAGGGGATAGGTCCGAACGGGGCGCTGTTGCTCGTGGGGCTTGGACCCGGGCTCAGGAACACCGAGGCCGACTCAACCGGCAACTACCGGGACATGGGGTTGGTCACCAAGAGCATCAAGACGTCGCAGACCCGCTTGTCGAGCCTGACGCCCGGCGAGACCAAAACGCAGAGCGGGCCCTTCGAGTGGACCGCCGTCAAGTCGAAATACTTCGTCTCCGCCATGTTCGCGTTCGATAGCGGCGCGGCGCCGATCAGCGGAGTCACGGCCACCGCACCAGCCGACGCAGGGAAACACCCGAAGACGGCGGACATGTGGGCCAGCGTACCCATCGCGTCCGACGGACTCTTCCGGTATCGCATCTACCTCGGCCCGATGGAGTATTCCCGCCTCGCGGGGGTGGGCCATGATTTTGACGACGTGAACCCGTATGGTTGGCCGGGGATTCGAACGCTGATTCGCCCCGTCGCGGTTGGCGTCCGATGGCTCTTGGTGTGGATGCACCAGAACCTGCACATGACGTACGGCCTCGTGCTGGTTGTGTTCGGCGTGTTGGTCCGCGTCGTCCTGTGGCCGCTCAACCAGAAGGGCATGCGAGCCAGCCTGCGGATGCAGGCCATCCAACCGCTCATGAAGGAGATTCAAGAGAAGTACAAGGGAGAGCCGCAACGGCTCCAGCAGGAAGTGTTCAAGTTGTATAAGGAGCACAACGTGAACCCCCTCGGCGGTTGCTGGCCGGTGCTGCTGCCCATGCCGGTGCTGTTCGCCTTGTTCTTCGTGTTCTTGAACACCATCGAGCTTCGGGGCGTGTCCTTCTTGTGGCTCCCGGACCTCTCCCGGGCAGACCCGCTCTACATCATTCCGGTGCTCATGGGTCTGTCCATGTGGGCGATGAGCAAGGTTGGCCAAATGGGGGTGCCGCCCAATCCGCAGATGAAGATGATGCTGTACATCATGCCGGTCATGATGACGGTGCTCTTCGTCCGGTTCCCCTCTGGGCTGAACCTGTACTACACCGTGAGCAACATGGTGAGCATTCCGCAGCAGTGGTTTCTGGCCAAAGAGCGCCTCCGGGCCAAGCCCGGCGGCGCCCCACCCCCCACCGAACGCGCATCGAAGAAGAGCGGCAAGACCAAGCCCAGGAAATAGCCGGACCCCGCTCTTACCTTTCCGCATGCTCTCGGATCCCATCGTGGCCCTGGCAACACCGCCGGGGCGGGCCGCGCTCGCCGTCATTCGTCTGAGTGGCGAGGGCGCCTTCGAGGTGGCCGCGAAGGTCATCTCCCACTTCCGCGTCGAACCGTCGCGCCGAGCGACCCTGGCCGTGTTTCTCGACGCCACAGGCCAGCCGGCCGATCGTGGCCTCTATACGGTCTTCCCGGGCCCCGTGAGCTATACCGGGGAGGACATGGTCGAACTGTCCTGCCACGGGGGATTGGTGGCTCCCGCGAGGGTCATCGCGGCGCTCGGGGCGGCCGGCGCGCGGCAGGCTTTCCCGGGGGAGTTCACCCGCCGGGCCGTCTTGAACGGCAAGCTGGACCTGGTCCAGGCCGAAGGGGTTGGGGACCTGGTCGACGCGACGGCGCCCGAGCAGGCGAAGCTCGCGCTCCAACAACTCGACGGCGCGCTGTCACGGCGCCTGGACCGGTTGCGAGACGAGCTGCTGGAGCTCGAGGCCTTGTTGAGCTATGACATCGACTTTCCGGAGGAAGACGACGGCCCGCTGGTTCCCACGCGGGCCCCGGACCACCTCGACCGCCTGGCGGCCGAGATCGACGGCCTCATCGCGACCGCGCCCGCCGGGGAACGGATCCGTGAAGGGGCCCTGGTGGTTTTTGCGGGCCGGCCCAACACCGGCAAGTCCTCGTTGTTCAACAGCCTGCTCGGGCTCGAGCGGGCCATCGTGACCGACATCCCCGGCACCACCAGGGACGCTATCGAGTCGGCCACGGAATTCCACGGGTGGCCGGTCCGGTTGGTCGACACGGCCGGTTTGCGTCACGTGGTAGAGCCGGTGGAACTGCTGGGGATCGAGGTGAGCCGGCGCTATCTATCTGCAGCCGACTTGGTGTTGTTCTGCGTCGAGGCGGGCCGCGAATTTGATGAGCAAGAGCAAGCATGGCTCCGCGGAATCCCAGGAGAGGACGACTCGACCGAGGAGCGCCTCCGTCCGGGCGCTCGAGTGCTTGCGGTTCGGACCAAGGCCGACCTGGCAGCAGAGGCGGGAGAGGGCATCGCCGTCTCCGTCACGACCGGTGCGGGTCTGGACGTCCTGCGAAGGGAGGTGGCCCGGATCGCTTTTGCGGAGCAATGGCAGCTCGCAGACCTGGAACCCGTGCTCACGCGGGAACGGCACCGGGAGGCGCTACGCCGGTCGCGGGAGGCCTTGGGCCAGGCGCGCCCGTTGCTCGTGGGCCGGGGGGAGGCCGTCCTCGCCGCACACCACATTCGTGAGGCCGTCCGCGCGTTGGATGAGCTCATCGGCGCGGTGGATGTCGAAGATGTCCTCGACCGCGTATTCGCATCATTTTGCGTCGGTAAGTGAGGCCGGCGCGACCATCCGATTGAGGAAGGTTCCTATGGAGGTGATCATCAAACCCAAGGGTCCCATCGTGATCGAGGGCCCCGTCACCCTGCGCGACCCGGAGGGCAACGAGATCACCCCGCCGCCCAAGCAGCGAGCGGGCCGGATCAAACTCTGCGGGTGTGGCCGATCGAAGATTCGCCCCTTTTGTGACGGCAGCCACAAAGAGACCGACGATCAGGCGGTCTGAAACCCTCGCGCGTGGTCTTCGGCCTGCTGGAAGTCCTCGGTCTTGGCTCGCAAGGCAGCCGCAATGCCACGCTCGGCGACCAGTGCCTCCGCCATTCGGTGTCCGAGGTAATAGCCGGCGCGCTCGGGGATAACGCGCCCGCGCACGAGCCGAGCCGCCGGACTCATGCCGCCGGCGAGGAAGCGAAGCCTCAGGCCCAGCGCGCGGCGGTCGAGATCGACGTCGGTCGCCCGCCGCAGGAAGGCTTCCAGTTCACGGAGCCGGTGGTATTGTCGCCGGGCATAGCCAAAGTAGTCCGCGGGATCGAAGCCCGGCGCAACGATCTGCGACGCGTGCACGGCCAACCCTTCGTTGATCATGAGCTCACGGAGGGTGGCCCAACTTCCCGTCTGCCAATAATCGTAGTATCCGCCCGCCTCCCGAATCAGCTGCCGCATGGGGCTTTGGCTCTCGGGCGAGGTGTAGCGCACGGCGTGAGCCAGTTCATGGGCGATCCATAGCGGGACGAGCTCGGGGGACAGGCCGAGTCCGAAGGTCTCGGGGTTGGCCTTGCCCGTGAAGTGTTCGACGCAGATGAATGCCACCCCGCGTCCTCGGATCACGAGCTCGCCCGCATTTGCCCCGCCTACCCCGACCATGAGGCAGACATCGGTCGGGCGATCGATGTGCAACACCTCGCTGGCGCGAGCCAGCGTGTCCTCCGCGATCCGCACCAAGTCTACGGACTCGACGAGCGCACGGAGGTCGCTCCGGTCGGCCGCGAGGGCCTGTTCCACCACCTGTTTGGCGGGGGGTGTATCGGGGTCGAGGACGTAATTGCGCCAGTAGGCGGAAAGAAGCGGGCGATTGGTCTCGAAATAACTGCGGTAGGCCGCCAACCGATCGGTCGCGTCGAGGACGGAGAGGAAATCGGGTACGAGATCAATCAGCACGCGCCACAATAGCAACGCACCACCGCGCGGTCAAGCGATGCGGGTCAATGCAATTCGTTTTTCTTGCGCTGGGCGATGGTATCTAGGAAACGACGCTCTTCTGGCGTGAGGCTGGTGATGCCCAGCGCGCTGATCTTGTCGAGCACGCGGTCCATTTCTTGGGCGGCCGAGTCCTTCCGTATGCGCGGTCCCTCCGGCCGCGGAGGCAACGTGTCACGAGCCGTGGCGCGTTGCTCGGGTTTCAACACGAGGACGCGTTCGGCTGGGGGTTCCGGCGACGCAGGCCGGCGTGGGGCGATCTCTTGGAAGCGGAAGGCAAGATAGCCGAACAGTGCGCCACCGAGATGGGCCCAATGGGCGATGCCATCGGCGCGCCCGATGACCGCAAAGGTCAGATCGAGCAAGACAATTCCGCCAATGAGCGTGCGGGCCTTGATGGGGATCGGGATGGGAAAGACCATCAGTTCCGCGGTGGGCCAATACATGGCAAACGCGACGGCCACGCCCAACACGGCCGCAGATGCTCCGAGAAAAGGTGCCACGGGCATGACGGTTGCCAGCCCCAGGGACAAGACCGCCCCACCCAGGCCGCACAGAAAATAGTATCGAACGAACCCGCGGCTCGTCATGCGGCGCTCGACGGGCGGACCGAGGAAGAACAACATCAGCATGTTGAACGCAAGATGGAGCGGGCCGGCGTGGACGAACATATAGGTGACGAACGTCCACGGCGCACGGAATGCTCGGGCAGGCTGAAAGGCCAGGGTGGGGGCCAATGCGGGGAAGAGGGTCATCAACAGCAGCAAGACGACTGCATTGGCGATAATGAGTCGTCCAACCCACCGGGTCATGCGGGGCTGCTGCAACAGATTCATGAAACGCTGGCCTCTTGGAGACTCCCACTCAGGCGCCCCGGGGGACCTCCGCGGCGCAAATGCGGTCGCACAGTTCGGCAAAATCGATGCCGGAAGCCCGGGCTGACTGGGGAAGCAGGCTGGTCGAGGTCAGTCCTGGCAGGGTATTCACCTCTAAACAGAGCGGTTGTCCCTGGGCTGTCAAGCGAAAATCCACCCGCGAATAGCCGCCTAACTTGAGGGCCCGGTGCGCCGCCACGGCGAGCTGTTGACAGGACTCCACGATATCGGCGGGCAGATCGGCAGGGAAGGTCTCCTCGGACATGCCCGGGGTGTACTTGCACACGTAGTCGAAAATCTCGTGCTGAGGAACGATCTCGCCGACCGTCAACGCCTGATCGGCCAACACCCCGACCGTCACCTCGCGCCCGGGTACGAAGGCCTCAATGAGAACCTCGGCATCGTAGACCGAGGCCGTCTCGACCGCCGCCCGGAGCTCCTCCGGCCCTTGGACCACGCTCAAGCCCACCGTGGATCCTTCGTGGGACGGTTTGACCACCACCGGCCAGCCGAGCCGTCGCCCGACCTCGTGGGCCGGCTGCGGTGCCATGAGCCAGTCGGGGGTCGGAATGCCCGCTTGTCGGAACAGTCGCTTCGAGATGTCCTTGTCCAAGGCGAGCGCGCTGCCCAGTGGTCCACTCCCGGTATACGGAACGCCAATCACTTCGAGAATCGATTGGATGGTGCCGTCCTCGCCCCACCCTCCGTGAAGGGCCAAGAAGACCACATCAGCATCACGGACCACCGGAAGATTCCCAAGCCCCGACATGAGCAGACCCCGTTCCAACGCCGCCAATGATTCGAGAGACGGCGGGGTGGCTCCAACCGAGGCACGGAGCAGCGAGGCCTCTTCCAGCGGTGGCACGTAGCCCCTGGCCGTATCGACGACGCGAACATCGTGATTGCGAGAGCGCAACGCCGCGACGACCTGAACGGCCGACGCAATGGCCACATCGCGCTCGGATGAAGTCCCGCCCGTGAGCACCGTGATCCGCATCTTACTGGGCTCCGATCAGCTGCTGGAGCACGTCGAACCGACTGACGACGCCAATGAAGCTGCCGTCTCGTTCTACCAGGACAGCGGGTGTGTCGCGCGACAACATGGGGGCCACTTGGTCGGCGGGACAGGTGGCACTGACGACAGGAAACGGGGGGTCCATGACCTCCTTGACCGGACGGTCGAGAATGGTGGGTTGGGCTAGCGCACGCGCCATCAGGGTTCCTTCGCTGAGGCTGCCGACGCATTCCTCGTTCTGGAGCACCGGGATCTGGCTGACCTCCCAGGAGTTCATGAGGTTGAGGGCTTGACGCACCGCGGCGGTCGGCGCGACGCTCACCACAGCCGGTGCCGTGGACCGGCGTCGCTCGAGCAGCTGCGCCACCGTAACGCGCGGCACCTCCAGCAGCTGGTTCTCTCGCATCCATTCGTCGTTGAACAGCTTGGACAAGTATCGCTCGCCGGTGTCGCACAAGATGGTGACGACCAACGCGTCCGGGTCGTCCACCTCTCTCGCAATCTCGCACGCCAACGCGACGTTCATGCCCGCCGATCCGCCAACGAGCATCCCCTCCTCACGCGCCAACCGGCGGGCCATGGCGAACGACTCGCGGTCGGACACCTGCCGGAACTCGTCGACGTAATCGAACCAGATGGTGGTAGGGATCTTGTCTCCCCCCACACCCTCCACCTTGTAGGGCGCGCCCTCGCCCATTTCACCATGCACGGCGTAGCCGGTGTAGAGGGACCCGACCGGGTCGGCCGCGATCACGCGAATGGCCGGGTTCCGTTCCTTCAAGTACTTCCCGGCTCCGCTGACTGTCCCGCCGGTGCCGGCACCAGCCACGAAGTGGGTCACCTTCCCGTCCGTTTGGGCCCAGATCTCGGGTCCCGTCGTTGCGTAGTGCGCCTCCGGGTTCACGTCGTTATAGAACTGATTGGCGAGCACGGCGCCAGCGGTTTCTTCGACGATGCGCTTGGCACGCATCACATAGTTGTCCGGATGGTCTGGGGGAACGGCGGTCGGGGTGATGACAACCTCCGCGCCATAGGCCTTGAGCAAGCGAACCTTCTCTTGAGACATCTTATCCGGCATCGTGAAGATGCAGCGGTAGCCCTTGAGCGCGGCGGCCAACGCCAACCCGACACCGGTGTTCCCAGAGGTCCCTTCCACGATCACGCCGCCGGGCTTCAGTTCGCCCCGCCGCTCGGCGTCCTCGATAATCGCAAGTCCAATGCGGTCTTTGACCGATCCACCGGGGTTTGCGAACTCGGCCTTCCCGGACACAGGCGTGCGGAGCCCCGCCCCCACCCGACTCAGGCGGATCAAGGGCGTCCACCCGATGGTGTCGAGGACGGAGTCGTACGGTTTCGTGTGTTGAGGCGTCATGGGGCCGTCTCTCCGGTGCCGGGTTGCTGAAAGATGATCGGCTGCTCGAAGGCGGTGCTCACCGGGACGCCGTTTCGCAGGGCCGGCGCGAAACGTAGTGCCGGAACAGCGCTGAGCGCGGCCGAATCGAGGCCGGGATGGCCGCTCGACTCCCGTATCCGGGTGGAGTCGGGGTTCACGGCTCCGGTGGAGTCGACGAAGAGTCGAAGCACCACCGTTCCTTCGACGCGTTGCGCGAACAAATCGGGGGGATACTGCACCGGAGGGTCGGCATTGGTGGAGATGGGGGATTGATCCCTCCGGTCGGCTCCAGGCCGGGACAACTGGGTTCCGGTGTCTTCCTTGGCGCTCCGGCACCCGACCACGCTTACCGCGACCACCAAGACCCAGGCAACGGTCCGCATCTTATTCTCCCGCGCGTCGTTTGAGGTCGGCCAAACGGTTCAGGGCCTCGAGCGGCGTCAATGAATCGACATCCAGGTCCTGCAGCGCCTTCACGGCCGGATGGGAACCGGGCTCGCCGAACAATACCAGCTGTCCCGGGTCGGGTGGTCGTGGTGGCGCACCGGGAGCGACGCGGTGTTCGTGTTCGAGGGTGTGCAAGATCTCGTTGGCCCGCTGCACGATGGTGGAAGGCAGCCCGGCAAGCTGGGCCACGTGGATGCCGTAGGACCGATCGGTGCCCCCTGGTTCGAGGCGATGCAGGAAGATCACCGTATTCCCGGTCTCTCGTACCGCCACGTTCCAATTGTGCGCGTGCTGGAGCCGCTCGGGCAGTTGCATCAGTTCGTGATAGTGGGTAGCAAACATCGTCTTGCACCCTACGACATCATGGAGATGCTCCGTGACGGCCCACGCAATGGCCACGCCGTCATAGGTCGACGTTCCGCGGCCGATTTCGTCGAGCAGTACCAAACTGTCGGCCGTCGCATTGTGGAGAATGGCGCTGGACTCGCTCATTTCTACCATGAACGTCGATTGCCCGCGGGCGAGGTTGTCGCTGGCCCCAACCCGGGTGAAGAGCCGATCGACCACCCCGATGGTGGCCGCGGACGCGGGCACGAAGGCCCCCATCTGAGCGAGTACAACGATGAGCCCGATCTGGCGGAGGATGGTTGACTTGCCGGCCATGTTCGGACCCGTGACGAGAAGGACTCGTTCCGCGCGGTCGAAGGCGACGTCATTGGGAATGAACTCTTCACGGGCCATCAAGCGCTCGAGCACGGGATGGCGGCTCCCCGTGAGCGACAAGGCAAAGTCAGAGGTGATGACCGGGCGAACATAGCGATGGTGCGTGGCGACCTCCGCCAGCCCGGCCCAGACGTCGAGCTGTGCAAGGGCGCGCGCCGCGCGCTGCAACCGTTCGATCGCAGCTCCGGCCCGCTGGCGTAACTCGTGAAACAACTCGGACTCTCGGGTCTCGACCCGCTGCTCTGCACCGAGCACCTTGGCTTCGTGCTCCTTCAGTTCCGGGGTGACGAACCGCTCGGCGTTGCTCAGGGTCTGGCGGCGCTCGTAGTGTGCCGGCACGCGCGCCGCGTGGCTCTTGGTCGTTTCCAAGTAGTAGCCGAAGACCTTGTTGAACCCGACTTTCAACGTGGCGATCCCGGTCTGCTCTCGCTCGCGGGCCTGGAGCTCCGCTATGTATTGCTTGCCGCCCTCGCGCAGAGAACGCGCGTCGTCGAGCTCGGGATCGAAGCCGCTTCGAAACACCCCGCCCTCTCCGAGCGTTGCGGGAAGTCGGTCGTTCAGCGCCGTGGAGAGTGCCTCGGCCAGGTCTGCCAAGACATCGAATCCCTCGGCGATGCGGCTCAGGGCCTCACTTTTGGCCCGATCCGTCAGGGCGGCGAGCGCCGCCAAGAGTGCCGGGAGCTGCAGGATCGAGTCCCTGAGCGCACCGAGCTCTCGCGGAGTGGCACGGCCGGCCGCTGCCCGGCTCGCCAATCGCTCCACGTCGCGAACCCCGTCGAGTGCTTCCCGAAGTCGAGCCCGCCCTGGATTGTCCTGGACGATCACCTCCACCGCGTCGAGGCGCTCCTGAATGATGACGGGATTGCGAAGCGGCGACAGGAGCCACTGCCGCAGCAGCCGCGCACCCATCGGGGTTATCGTGCGGTCGATTGTCTCCCGGAGAGTCACCGCCCCAGGTCCGGCGCGGAGCGGCTCGACCAACTCCAGGTTTCGGCGCGTCATGTCGTCGAGCCAGAGGTGCGACTCGCTGCGCCGAATCGTTGGCCGGGCCAGGTGCGGTAGGCCGCCGGGCTGGAGTTCTCCCAGGTAGCGCAACAAGGCGCCCGCCGCCCCGATCATCAGGTCATCACCAGATCCGAGCCCCAGGCCGTCCACCGAGGCCAACCCAAACCGTTCCGCCAAGTCTCCACGCGCCACGGTCGACTCGAACTCCCAGTCCTCCCGCTCCGTTCGCAACGTGCCGTTCTCCAGCGGGAGAGCGGCGTTCCGCGGCGTCACCACCTCGGATGGTGCGAGTCGCCCGAGTGCCTCGTCCAAGTCGTTGTGGGCCACGAGTTCCATCGAGAACTCGCCGGTACTGAGATCGGCCGCGGCGATGCCAATGTGGGTCCCGTCCCCGACCAGGGCGACCAAGAAGTTGTTGCGATCTCCCGGCAGCCAGCCGTCATCGAGAATTGAGCCGGGCGTGATCGTTTCGACGACCTCTCGCTTGACCAGTCCCTTGGCCGTCTTTGGATCTTCGACCTGTTCGCAGATCGCCACGCGATGCCCCTGGGCGATGAGCTTGCGCACGTAGTCGCCGGCGGCTTTGACCGGGACGCCGGCGAGCGGCACACCATCGCCGCGGGACGTGAGTGTGATGTTCAGGAGTCGAGCGCCAAGCTGCGCGTCTTCGAAGAACATCTCGTAGAAGTCCCCCATGCGGAAAAACAGAATCGCGTCGCGATGTTGCGACTTGATCTGTTGGTACTGCCGCATGAGGGGGGTCCCCTGGCGAATCGCCGTCCGCTCGGTCACGGCCCGTGTACCACGAAGGGGCTGCCACCGACCTCGCCACGGATGCGCTCGGCCGCGGCACGGGCGCTCCCCTCGTCGGGGAAGGTGCCCAACTGC
The DNA here is from genome assembly GCA_963815325.1 of uncultured Gemmatimonadales bacterium. Classification (GTDB taxonomy): domain Bacteria; phylum Gemmatimonadota; class Gemmatimonadetes; order Gemmatimonadales; family GWC2-71-9; genus JABDII01. The sequence goes on along the minus strand of CAWFGG010000001.1, from coordinate 383,858 downwards.
ACCTTGAACCAGGGCCCATCCGCCACGATGCGGGCCGCGTACCCAAGGGCCGCCACTCGGGGAAGGAACTCCTCGGCAGTCTCGCGACTGCGTGTCGCCAGGACCTGTACGCGATATGCCTCGGCGGCGGCGGAATCCCGGGGAATGGAGTCGGGTGCCCCTGCCTCCTCCGCGGGGCCACACCGGCGGTTGTGGAACTCCAAACGGTTCTCGAGCTCGACGTCATCCCCGACCACCGCAAGACCGGCTGCCAACCAGTCGCAGCCGGCCCGGATATCACCGAGCCCAAACTGAGCGCGCGCGGCCCACAAGGCCGCCGTCGGAATGAGCGGGCTCCCCGGATAATCTTGGCGAATCGTCTCGAGATTCCGCACCGCACCGCTCAAGTCGTTCGCGGCATAGTCGAGTTGGGCCAGACGGAGTAACGCGTCGTCGGCATACGGGGACCACGCGTACTCGATGGCGACCCGTTGGAAAAGGCGCTGCATGTCCAGGGCGGTCCCGGCCACGCTCCCCGCGGTATAGAGCGCCGCGGCGTACAGGGTGTCGGTGGGAGGTATGGTCGTTAGAAGCCGGTTGACCACGGCACGCGCCGAATCGGGGAGACCTTCCTGGGCCAAGCTGAGCGCGGCCGTGAGCCGAGGATCATCTTGCGCCGAAACCCTGATGGGGAGGCTCAAGGCCAGAAGCCCCGCGATCATGCTGGTCAGAAGGAACCTCATGGCGCCGCCTCCTGCGGCACAGCGTGCACCTGGAGGACGAGATCGGTCAGTACCCCCGCCTCGCCCGACAGCCGGGTGCTCTTGAGGGCCTGATCGGCTTCGAGGGTCTGCCTGAGTGCGGTTTCCAGGCGGGATCGTGACCAGGCCGGCGCCCATGCACTCCACTTTTCCGCCTCGTCCTTCCAGTCGGGCAGTCCATAGGGCCGGACGGCCCGGAGACGCTCGAACACGCCACGGCGCAGGGCCTGGCCACGCGCGCCCCGGTCATATCGTTCTCGGGCAATCCCGACCCCGATCAAGGCGGTTCCGAGGGAGGTGACGAGCCTGACCCCGTTCACGTTGGACTGGGCCAGCACGTCGGGGAGAAGGGTAAGGGCTTTCGCGGTATCTCCGTCGAGCACCGCGTTGCGCCAGTCGAGCGCGGTTTCTCCGGATCGTACCCCCACCACACCCTCGATCATCGAAACGGTCACGGTGCGGTCCACTGCAAGTGCCGACACCTTGGAGAGCTCGGCGAGCAGGGCGCCAAGGTCGGCTCCGACCGCAGCCACAAGATGTCGAACCGCCTCGGGCGCAATGGATACCCCAAGCTTCCGGGCTCGATGTTCGACCCACCGTCGGGTCCGTTCCGGCGGCAGCGGGTCGAACGCGACCGCATAGGTGTGCCGACTCAACTCAGCATCCGGTTTCTCGGCCGCGGCTCCTTGTACCAAAATGAGTACGGTCTCTGGCGAGGGTCGCGACAGATAGTCGAGCGCCACCTGCCGGGTTTTGGTGCGCCGCTTCCAGGCCTCGACGTCCCGAACCAGGATGACCCGCCGCTCGGCTAAGAGCGGAAGCGCCACGCATAAGTCGCCCAATTGCTCGGGCGCGAGTTGCGTTGCGCTATGCTGATCAAAGTTGAATTCCCGCAGGGTGGAGTCGAGCGCCAGGTCCAGAATTGCGCCGACCGCCTCGTCCTTGAGGACGTCCTCCGGGCCGTAGAAATAGTAGGCCGGAGCGGGGATACCCTGTTTCAGGTCACGGTAGAAGGTCGTAAGACCATGAGCCGCCATACGGGAATCTTATCCTGCCCTCGCGGGTCAAGAAACCCGGCTCGGCGCGGTGGAGCGTGGTCTCGAGTGTCGGACGCGGCCTACTGGGGCCGCCGTCGGAGGAAGGCATCACACAAGAGTATCGCCGTCAACGTCTTGGCGTCCGAGATCTCCCCACGGCCCAATCGCCGCCAGAGGGCCGACCAGCGGAGCACGGCCGGCTCGATCAATTCATCGGGCTCTCGCGCGGGCGAACCAGCCCGGAGGCCCTGAGCCCAGAACAGGTGGATTTGCTCGTCGGTGAATCCGGGCGTGGTGTAAATGGTGACCAGCGGCACCATCTGGTCCGCCGCGTACCCGGTTTCCTCTTGAAGCTCGCGCCGGGCACAGTGCTCGGGCGATTCGCCGCCGTCCAGTCGGCCGGCCGGAACCTCGTAGAGATAGGTGTTGGCGGCGTGTCGGTATTGGCGGATGAGAACAACCCGGGGGTCTGGTGCCGTTGGCGGGTCCAAGAACGGCACGACCGCAGCGGCGCCGCTGTGGCGGATCATCTCGAGGCTTGCGCGCGCCCCGTTCGGAAGCTCGACCTCATCGAGATCGAGGTTAATCACGCGCCCGCTGTAAATCCGGTTGCTGGAGAGGAAGGCCATAGCGAGCGCGGCGAGGAGTGAGTCCGGGCTAGTTCGCGGCGGGTTGTCCGGAGATGTCTCGGATGCTCGACGCCCCCAAACCAAGCGCGTCCACGGAGGCCCGAATGCTGGCCAGGTCGCCGACGACCACGACGACTGTTTGGTCCGGCTCGAGGTATGTGCGAGCGGCGCGCTGCACGTCTGCTGCCGTCACGGCCATGACCCGCTGGACGTAGTCGTCGTAATACGTCAGTGGAAGCCCGAAGGTGAGCAACTCCATCACCTTACCCGCCATCTGGGAAGTGGTCTCGAACTCTCCCGCCAACCCCAAGGCGAGATAGGCCTTGGCGCGATCCAGCTCCGTTTGGCTCACGGCGCTGTCTCGAATCGCGCGAATCTCACGAAAGAACTCCACGAGGGCGCTATCGGTCACGTCGGTTTGCACGGATGCGCCTGCGGTGAAGGGCCCGGGGAGGGGTCGATAGGCGAAGCCCGACCACGCACCGTAGGTATAGCCCTTCGTTTCGCGCAAGTTGGAGTTGAGCCGCGACGAGAATGAGCCACCCAAGATCGTATTCATGACCTCGATGGCGATGTAGTCCGCATTGTGGCGGGAAATGCCGGGCCCACCGATGCGGATCACCGACTGGGCGGCGCCCGGCTTGTCGACGAGGAACACCCGCGTGCGGTCTATCGAGAGATTTACGGGGGACGTCAGGTCGTGCTGTGCCGGGGCCGTCTCGGTGACAGCGTCGGCCGGACATCGCTGCCAGGTACCGAAGTGGGCCCGGGCGGCTCGGGCGGCCTCGGCGACGGAAATGCTACCCGTTACGACGAGCGTGGCCGAGTTGGGGCAGAAGACCTGACGGTAAAACTCGCGGACGACCGTCGAGTCCAAACCGACCGTCGAGAGGCTGTCCCCGGTCAGGCTTGCATGGTAGGGGTGCCCCTCTGGGAAGACGAGTGCATTGAACGCTAGTCCGGCGATGCTTTCCGGGCGATCGCGCTGCTGCAAGATCCTGGCGAGCCGGAGGTCGCGCTGTCGGGCGACATCGATGTCGTGAAACGAGGGGCGCCGGGCCACCGTCGCCATGAGGGTCAGCGCCGAATCGAGGTTGCGGTAGGGCACCTTCAGGTTCACTATCATCGCATCCCAATCCGCATAGGTGTTCAAGTCGGCGCCATAGTACTCGGCGAGCGCCGCGATCCCGAACGCATCGAGTGTGTCCGCGCTTTCGTCGAGCAGGTCTGCGGTAAACGATGCCAACCCGGGCCGTGCGCCGTCCTGTCGCCCACCGCCGGGAACGGCGAGGCTGAACTGGACGATGGGGACCTCTCGCATCTCCACCACGTAGAGAGTCAAGCCATTGGGCAGCGAGGCCGTTTCGATCGAAGGCAGGCGCAAGGCGGGCGGCGGTGACAACTCCGGCGGTGTGGTGCGATCGACGACTTGGGCGTGGGACGGATGAAGCACCCCAATGGTCGCGATGCCAAGGAGTGCGAAGACACGGTACATCATGGAGTCACCTCCGTCGTCTCGATCGCGAGCTCCCGCTTGCCCTCGGGCACGACGCTCAACACGACCTTGGGGGCCAGCAAGTAGGTTGCCGCGGCTCGACGAACATCCTCGCTCGATAGCGCGCGATAGCGAGCCAGGTCTTGCGCGAAGTAGTCGGGTTCCCCGGTAAAGTAGAAGTAACCGTTGAGCTGGTCGGCTTTGGCCAGGACCCGCTCCAACCGGTTCAGAAACGACGCCTCGATGGCATTCTGTGCCTGGCGCAGCTCTCGCGGTGCCGGGCCGTCGGCTGCGAGCCTGCCGACGATTTCCGTAATGAGCCGATGGAGTTCCGGCAGGTCATGTCCGGGCCGCGCGGTGGCCCGGATGGTGAAGTCGCCGTCGAGCAGCTTTCCGTCTTGATAGGCCACGACGTCCGACGCGACTTGGTCTTCGTACACGAGGCGCTGTGTCAGTCGGCTGTTCTTCGCCCCGGCGAGGATATAGGCCACCACGTCGAGCGCGGCATCCGTGGGTGCGTAGGCCTTGGTGGTGTGCCAGGTGTAGTAGACCCGCGGCAGCTGCACGCGATCCTCGAGCACGGCGAGGGTATCGTGTGTCACGGTGAACGCTGCCGGCGCCGGACGGGTGATCGCGGGCCCTCGGGGAATATCGCCGAAATAGCGCCGCATGAAGTCCCCGACTACCTCGGGCGTGACATCGCCCGCCACCACGATCACCGCGTTGTTCGGAGCGTAGTAGGTACGGAAGAACTCGCGGGTGTCCTCGAGGGTCGCAGCCGAGAGATCCGCCATGGAGCCGATGACCGGCCAGGAGTAGGGGTGGGCGGGAGGGTAGAGCATCCGGCCAATCGTTTCCGAGGCCTTGCCATAGGGCTGGTTGTCGACTCCCTGCCGTCGCTCGTTCTGGACCACGTCGCGTTGGAGATCGACTTTGTCCTGATCCATGGTCGGCAGGAAGTAGCCCATCCGATCCGCTTCGAGCCACGCCATGAGTGGAGCTGCGTTGCTTGGGCCCCACTCGTAGTAGTTGGTGCGGTCCTCCGTGGTGGAACCGTTGTTGTTGGTCCCGGCCGCCTCGAGGAGCCGATCGAATGCGGGATAGGGGGCATGTTGTGAGCCCATGAACATGAGGTGCTCGAACAGATGGGCGAAGCCGGTGCGCCCTGGCTTCTCGTCTCCCGAGCCCGCGTGGTACCACACGTTCATTGCCACAACCGGGACCGAATGATCCTCATGCACGATGAATCGAAGTCCGTTGGCCAGCGTGTCCATGGCGTACGGCACGGTCAGCTGAGGCTCTTGGGCTGTACCCGGGACGGTTGTCACACCGATCAAGACGGTGCATGCGGCAAAAAGGGATCTGACTCGAGTCATGAAAGAAGTCTCCTACCAGCTGCGGACCCACGCTACAGGAATTTTGAGTGCTTCGGACGCGAAGTAGCCGACCTCGCGCCGAAAACTCTGCGAAATAGGACTCGTACGGGTGGGCGACGTGCGGGCCTCGATCCCCGCGCGTCGGGCCTCGAGCCGAAGCCGCCCCATGTGGAATGGGTCGCTCACCAGCAGCACCGACTGCCGACCCCCCTCATGCATCCACTCCGCGACGGACCGAATGGACGCCTCGGTCGATCGTCCCTCCGGGCGCACTACGAGAGCTTCCGGGGGCACGTTTCGAGTGAGGAGGTAGCGCTGGCCGACCGCGGCCTCGCTGGCCGTGTCGCCGGTCCCGATGCCACCGGTCAAGACGATCTGCGGGGCGAGCCCCTCGTGAAACAGGATCGAGGCGTGGTCGAGCCGAGCCTGAAAGACCGGCGACGGACGGCCATCGTATTGGGCGGCGCCGAGCACGACAATCGCATCCGCCGGCTCACGAGAGTCATGGCGGCTGGCCCCGGCCACAAAGGCGAAGGCGAGTGCGTAGGTGAGAACGGTCGCAAGCAATGCGGCACCGCCGACCACGCCAACACGTCGAATGATGGTCACGGGGGGAAGCTACCCGCTGGATGCCGGGTCCATCAAGCAGCGTGGGTCGCGATCAGAGGTCGAACGATTGACCCAGCTTGGGAATGACAACCTTCTCAACTCCTTCTTCGCGCAGCAGGACAGCCATCGCTTGTGTGGCCTCCGCCTCACCGTGGACGACGAAGGCCCGGCGAATCGGCCCGCCGAGCCGGCGGACCCAGGTCCGGAGTTCGTGCTGGTCGGCGTGCGCCGAGTAGCCGTCGATGGCTTCGACTTCCGCGCGAAGCTCCATCATCTCTCCAAACACCCGGATGGTCCGGGTCCCGTCGAGGATTCGTCGTCCCAGTGTGTGTTCGGCCTGGAATCCGACGAAGAGCATCACGTTGCGATGATCGCCGCCGTGATTCTTCAGGTGATGCAGGATGCGCCCGGCTTCTACCATGCCGGAGGCGGCCACGATGACGGCCGGCCCCTTGAGGGTGTTCAGTGCTTTCGATTCGGCTACGTCGCGCACATAGCGCACCATGGGCCATTGGAAGAGGTGGGCGGTATGGTCGACGAGCGCCTCACGCCGATCGAAGACTTCCGGGTGCAGCCGAAAGATGTCCGTGGCATCGACGGCCAACGGGCTATCGACGAAGCACGGGATTTCCGGGATCTTCCCGGCCCGGTACAGCGAGTGGAGCGCGTAGACGATCTCCTGGGTGCGCCCCACCGCGAACGCCGGAATGAGAACCTTCCCTCCCCGTGCGGCGGCCCGGCGGACGATGTCTCCGAGACGCTCCTCCGCGCCTTGCACCGATTCGTGGGTGCGGTGCGCATAGGTCGATTCGATGATCAGCGTATCGACCGGACCTTGCGGTGGCTGCGGGTCACGAATGATCGGCAGGCCGGTGCGCCCGATGTCGCCCGAGAACACCAGGCGATGCGGCCGGTCCTCCGTGATGCGCATCGCCACGGTGGCGGAACCGAGAATGTGCCCAGCCTCGGTGAACTCAAAGCTGAGATTCTTGCGCAGGTGCACCAGTCGCCGGTACGGAATACCCAGCAACAATTCCTGGACGGCGACCGCGTCGGCCATCGAATAGAGCGGCTCGCTCTCTGGTCCCTTCTTGCCACGCCGGGCGAGGAATTCGGCGTCCTTCTCCTGGATGTGGGCCGAGTCGGGGAGCATGATGCCGCAGAGATCGCGCGAGGCCGCGGTCGCGTGGATGGGTCCGTGGAATCCCTGGCTCACCAAGAGCGGCAGGCGCCCGGAATGGTCGATGTGCGCATGCGACAAGACGACGGCGTCCAACTGGCGCGGGTCGAGTGGAAGGGTGGAGTTGAGTGTGTACGTCTGTCGACGACGGCCCTGGAACAAGCCTGCGTCGAGCAGGATTCGAGCACCGGCGGCCTCCAGGAGGTGCATCGAGCCGGTCACGTGCCCACCGGCGGCGCCGTGAAAGGTGAGGCGTAGCGTGCTCATCGGGTGCCGAACAACCGGTCGCCGGCATCACCCAAGCCGGGCAGGATGTAGCCCCGGTCGTTGAGGCCCCGATCGAGGGCGGCCACGAAGACTGGGACGTCGGGATGATCCTCGAGCATTCGAGCGACGCCCTCGGGTGCGGCGACGAGCGACAGGAGCCGAACCCGACGCGCCCCCGCCTCTTTGAGTTTTGTAATGGCGGCGGAGGCCGACCCCCCGGTCGCCAGCATCGGATCGAGCACGATGAAGTCCCGTTCCTCGCCGCCCGGCGGCACCTTGAAGTAGTAGCTCACCGGCTGAAGGCTCTCGTGGTCCCGATAGATCCCGATGTGGCCCACCCTCGCCGACGGGATCAGCTGGGTAATGCCGTCGACCATGCCGAGGCCGGCCCGCAGGATGGGAACGAGTGCCAGCTTCTTTCCGGCGACTTGCCGTCCCGTGGTCCGCTCGAGGGGCGTCTCGACCTCGACTTCCTCCGTGGGGAGATCCTTGGTGACCTCATAGGCCATGAGCATCGCGATCTCGTTGACGAGCTGCTTGAAGTCCCGCGTGCTCTTCCCCGCTCCGCGCAAGAGCGTGAGCTTATGCTGGATCAGGGGATGATCGAGAACGGTCAGATTGGGAAAGCGCGGCGTGCCCATGGCCGAAATATGCCGTGGACCGGCCGCGCCGCAAACCAGGAGGCGGGATGTTCCCTATTTGCTCCAGGAGGGCTCGTAGTCTCCCGCCGGACTGTTGGTCAGCCGGGTGAGGCCGGACCCGTCCGCGTTCATGACGTAGATCTCGGGGTTCCCATCCCGCCTGGACTCGAACGCGATCCTGGCACCGTCGGGCGACCAGGCGGGCTCGAAATCGTCCCCCGCGGCGTTGGTGAGGTTCACGGGGTTCGAACCGTCGGCGTTCATCACGAAGATATCCCGGTTTCCCGGTCGTAAGGACACGAACGCGAGCTTGGTTCCGTCCGGGGACCACCACGGATCGCGTTCGAGGGCCGGGTGGTTGGTGAGATTGACCGGATTGGATCCGTCGGCGTTCATCACGAAGATCTCGGAGTTCCCGGCACGATCGGTCGAGAACGCGATCTTGGTTCCGTCCGGCGACCAGATCGGGTCCGCATCGAATCCCGGATGGTTGGTCAGATTGATCGGGTTGGACCCGTCCGCGTTCATGACGTAGATCTCTTCATTGCCATCACGGTCGGTCTGAAAGACGATCTTGCTCCCGTCGGGCGACCACGACATGTCGGTGTCATTGGCCGGGTGGTTCGTGAGCTGGACCAGGCCCCCGGAGTTGTTGGCGTTGACGGCGTAAATGTCGGCGTTGCCGTTCCGGTCGCTGTGAAAGACGACCCGGCGTGAATCAAACGACCACGCGGGCTCCGCATCGTATGCCGCATGGTTGGTGAGGCGAACCTGGTTCCGAGCCGTCAATGTCCATCACGTAGATCTCGCGATTGCCAGCCCGGTCGGAGCTGAAGGCCAGCTTGCCGTTGATCACCGGCGCCGCGCACGCGATGTCGAACGGGGCCATCACGGTCTGGTCTTTCAAAACGGTCGTGGTCTGGGGATTGACCTGCTGGACGACACAGGTCGGCGCGACGTCCTCCAGTTGAATCTGGTACGGGCCGACCTCGAGACCAGGCAGGGTCAGGACGGCATTCAGGGCGATTGCCTGCGCAGGCCCTCCATTCACCCGCACGGCATACCCGTCGGGATCGAGATTGGTCCCGACCGTGGCCGTGGCCACCGCCATCGTCCCGACGGCGGGTTGGGGTGGTGGCGGGGGTGGCGGGTTCGGGTCGGTGAATTTATCGCCGCACCCTGTCACCAGGAGCAGCACAAATGCGACAGCAGCCCAAGAGAACCGGACGCGACGGACAAGCCCAGATGCCCGGTGAATCGAATCACCTGTCCAAAAACTAGACAACAACGTATGGCTTCTCGACATTTCGCTAGGATCTCGGATCATGGGAGGCCCGCCACCGACCGTTCACGGCCGACGCTGTGCTTCAGATCGGCAAGAAGCGTACCCACGTTGCCTTGGCATTCCAGGCGCTCGTCCGTATATTCCCGCCCCCGCGGGCCAGGTAGCTCAGATGGTAGAGCAGCGGACTGAAAATCCGCGTGTCGGCGGTTCGATTCCGCCCCTGGCCACTCCGTACCGGACCAGCACCGGGTGTTGCCTACCGGACAAGAAAGTCCCGAGGCGATACGGGTCACGCCGCCCGCTTGGCCTCAGCGGGTCCTCACTACCTGCAGGTATCGGTCGAGTGTCGATGTCCGAGCCCTGGCAACCTCCTCCCGACTGGCGTCGTATCACGACGATCGATGCCCACGCCGCGGGTGAGCCGCTGCGGGTGATCGTCAACGGCTTCCCAACCCCATCCGGCGCAACCGCACTCGAGCAACGTCGCTTCGCGGCGGCGCACTTCGATCACCTGCGGCGCACACTCATGTGGGAGCCGCGCGGGCATGCCGACATGTACGGCTGTCTCCTCACCCCTCCGACGACCCCGGATGGCGACCTCGGCATCCTGTTCATGCACAACGACGGGTTCAGCACCATGTGCGGACATGGTGTGATCGCGGCCGTCACGGTAGGGATCGAATGCGGCCTGGTGCCGGTCGGTTCATCGACTCCCACGCTCCGGCTCGATACCCCCGCCGGCCGGGTCGTGGCAACCGCGACCGTTACCGGGAGCCGGGTGGAAAGCGTTTCCTTCATCAACGTGCCGTCGTTCGTTCTCGCGTCCGATGTCGACACCACGATCCCCGGATTGGGGGTGATCCGATGCGACCTCGCGTTCGGCGGGGCGTTCTACGCCTATGTCGACGCGGCCGCGCTCGGGCTGGACCTCGAGCCGGCGCACTCAGCGCGCCTGATCGAACTCGGGATGCAGATAAAGCGGCAGGTGAGCGAAACCTGCACGATCGTCCATCCTGACGGTCCGGCCGATCTGAACTTCCTCTACGGAACCATCTTCGTGGGCTCGAGCGCCGGCGTGGTCCACAGTCGTCACGTCTGCGTCTTCGCAAACGGAGAGCTCGACCGCAGCCCGACCGGAACGGGGGTATGCGGCCGGGCGGCAATTCTTCACGCGCGCGGCCAACTGAAGACCGGCGATGCGATCGAGATCGAGAGCATCGTCGGCACGCGGTTCGGGGTGCGGGTGATCGAGACGACCACTGTCGGGGGGCACCGCGCGGTGATTCCCGAGGTCACCGGTCGCGCGTGGGTTACCGGACGACATGAATTCCTGATCGATCCCGCCGACCCGCTGGGCCACGGATTCCTCGTGCGGTAGGACCAGTGTTCTGATGAGGTCCCTGGCCTATCGACCCAGCATCGAGGCCATCAAATCGCCGAGTCGGGGCACGACCAGGCGTCGTCCGAGGCGGTGACGATCCAGGGCCTTGAGCGCGGCAAGCACCTTCTCCGGCGGGACCCTGCTCGCCATGCGGTCGATCGATCGTGCGCGAACGCGTCCATCCGGTGAGGCCAGCACGAAGACTGCGGGCCTCGCGACCCCGCCATGCTCCCAGCGGTTGTACAGATCCCACGCCCGCACCACGGCGCGGTCGGGATCGCAGAGAAGTTCAAACGGAAGACGGAGACGCTGTTTGTGTTCCGCGGAGCGCTCCGGCGAGTCCACGGACAGGGCATAGACATCCGCCCCGGCACGCCCGAACGCGTCATGGCGATCGCGATAAGCGGCCAGCTGCTGTTTGCAGAATGGACACCAGTGCCCACGATAGAACACGAGGACCACCGACCGCGACCGGACGAGATCGTAGAGTCGGCGTGGCTCCCCTGCCGAATTCAGGACAGTGAAGTCGGGCGGTATCTCTCGAAGGCCTGGTCGATGCGGTGGGTTCGGTGGTTGGGTCGTCACCGTTCTGCTCGGGGGAAGACGTGGCGCACCAGCCTGAGGCGGCGCCCCCGCCGCCGCGACGACGTACAGGCCTCGAGTTGGCCATCCCTGGACACGTGCGGGGCGCCCGTCCGGGCCAATATAGAACGCTGCTGCCGCCCACGGCCAGCAGAGAGAGGGGGAAGCAACATGACTCAAAGCATATTATGCTGCACGGGTTCGCGTAGTCGACCTGCCGCCTTCGTGTAAGGAACCGAGGCATGGAGGAAACCAGGAAACGATCTCTGAACCCGGCCATCGTGTGGCGCGAAGCCCGGGAGCTGGTGTGGACTCATCGCCGGCAGATGGGGATCGGGTTGGTGCTGATGTTGCTGAATCGCCTGGCGGGCCTGGTCCTGCCGGGAAGTTCCAAGTTCTTGATCGACGACGTGATCGGACGGCAGCGTCACGATCTGTTGGTTCCCATCGCCGCCGCCGCCGCGGTGGCAGCGGTGGTGCAGGCATCCACCTCGTTCGGATTGTCGCAAGTCATGAGCATCGCGGCACAGCGTGCAATTGCCGACATGCGGAAACGGGTGCACGCTCACGTGCTACGGTTGCCGGTCAGCTACTTCGACACGACCAAGACCGGTGTGTTGATCTCTCGCATCATGACCGACGCGGAAGGAATCCGGAATCTGGTGGGCACCGGCCTCGTCCAGTTGACCGGCGGCCTCTTCACCGCAGCGATCGCGCTCGGCGTCTTGTTCTATCTCAACTGGCAGCTCACGACCATCACCCTACTCATTCTCGGGACCTTCGGCGCCGGGATAGCCATCGCCTTCACCAAGCTGAGGCCGTTGTTTCGCGAGCGGGGCAAGATCAACGCCGACGTCACTGGCCGCCTGGCGGAATCGCTGGGCGGGATCCGATTAGTGAAGACCTATACGGCGGAGCGGCGCGAGGAGTTGGTGTTCGCACGAGGCGTGCATCGCCTGCTCCGGAATATCGCCCGCTCCATCACCGCGGTCTCGGCGGTCTCGTCCTTTGCCACCATCATTATCGGCGCGGTCGGCGTGCTACTCCTTCTCATCGGCGGACGCGCGGTTCTTTCGGGGTCGATGTCGCTTGGCGATTTCGTCATGTACGTGTTCTTCATCGGCCTGGTCGCGGCGCCGCTGGTGCAGATTGCGTCGGTCGGGACTCAGATTAGCGAAGCCTTCGCCGGACTCGACCGAATCCGGGAAATCAGGCAGACCGTGATTGAGGACGAGACCAAAGGGCAGCCGGTCAAGACGTGTCGTGGGCGACGTCGTCTTCGAAGAACGTGAGCGTTTCGCCTACGCCGGAGGCCTGCCGGTGCTCAAGGAGGTCTCGTTTCACGCGCCGGCCGGTTCGACGACGGCGCTGGTGGGGCCAAGTGGTTCCGGAAAGAGCACCCTGATCAGCCTGGTCATGGCATTCAATCAGCCTGCCAGCGGGAGGGTCCTGATCGACGGCCGTGACCTCACGACCCTGCGAGTGCGTGAATACCGGTCGCACCTTGGTGTCGTGTTGCAAGACAACTTTCTCTTTGACGGGACGATCGCCGAGAACATCCGCTTTTCCAGTCCGTCGGCGACCCTGGAGCAGGTGCAGCAGGCGGCCCGAGTGGCACACTGCGACGAGTTCATCGAGCAGTTCGCCGACGGGTATGACACCATTGTGGGCGAGCGCGGGGTCAAGCTCTCCGGCGGCCAACGCCAGCGGATTGCGATTGCGCGCGCCATCCTGGCCGACCCGCGCATCCTCATCTTAGACGAAGCGACGTCGAGCTTGGATAGCGAGAGTGAGGCCCTGATCCGTGACGGCCTTCAGGCGCTTCGGCAGGGCCGAACCACCTTTGTGATTGCCCACCGCCTCTCCACCATCGCGAGCGCAGATCAGATCCTCGTGCTCGAGGCGGGGCAGGTCGTCGAGCGAGGGGCACAAGACGAGCTCCTCGCCCTGGGCCGACGATACAGGCAGCTCTACGACAAGCAATACGGACTGGAGCACGACCGGTTCATCAACCCTGGCGAGGATTTCACGCCGGAGCTTCTTGCCGAAAAAGTCGAGCCGGCGGTTGCGCCCCGGCGTGCGACGTCGCTATAACGGCGGGGTTTCCGGTTCTATGGTGGGCTGATCGAGCCGGAGGCGACGCTCAGAGCGCTCACGAATCATCACGGTGAAGGCACGAACGAGGTCGGGATCGAATTCGGTTCCGGCTTTTTCCGCCAAGTAGGCGAGCGCCTCCTCCGAAGGGAGCGCCCCGCGGTAGGGTCGGTCGGTGCGGAGAGCGTCGTACACGTCGCAGACGTGCACTAGCTTACTGGCGTAGTGACAATCACGCTGAAATCGGAGCGCTGGGTAGCCGCCACCATTGAGCATGACATGGTGCTCGTAAGCGACGACGGCGGCCAGATCCAGATCTCGCTCTCGTGAGAGAATAATCCGGGCGCCCTCGACCGGATGTGCCTGCATCATGCTGCGTTCCTCGTCCGTAAACTTGCCCGGTTTCACGAGGATTTCCTTGGGAACACGGATCTTGCCCAGGTCGTGAAGGAGCCCGGCCACACCCACGGCCCGGACGTGCTCGGAGGCCAACCCGAGGTACTCGGCGATGCCCATTGACAGGACGGCGACGTTACTGCAATGGGTGGTGGTATACTGATCGAACTGCTTGAGTTCGAGCAGGGGGAGGAGTATCGAGCCCTGACTGTGCATCGCGATGGAGAGTGAGCGCACCACGGCGTGTGCTTCGCGCAACGGCAGGTTGCCGGTTTGCTTGACCTCTTCGTGCATCCACTCGATGGTCTGCACTTCATCGTACAGTGAGTATGCTATGGTCGCCGTGGCGACCGCCTTCTCGGCGAGACTGGTGTCGGCCCCACGCACTCCCACCGGCCCGTAGCGGATGTTGGTCGCGGTCATCTGGCGTGCCTCGGCCGTATCCGGCGTGTCCGGGTTCAGCCGATCGTAGACCCCGGTGAGCAGCCCGTCGAATTCGTCGCTGCTGACTTCGCCGAGAAAGTCCAGACGCTGGATGCCGGCGTCGGCCAACCGAAGGCCCCACTCCCAGTCACTGAGACTGCGCAGAACCTGCCGCCGGTACACCACCTCTCCGTCGAGGAAGAGAATCCGGGGTGTCGGGTCCTCCTCCATGAGGCGCTGCAGCTGTTCGAACGCGGCCTCCACGCCGCGCTCCCGGGCAGGGTGGCCTGCCGGATAGAGCGCCATGGTCGCCAAGGCCTGGCCAAGAGATGTCAGGAACTTGGTGGGGTCGCTCACGCCGCGTCCTTTGGGGCCATCTGAATCGCGGTTCGTATCTCGGAATCGGTACTGCGCGCTGCCATGTGCAAGACGGCAGCGGCTGCGGGGTGTGCCGCCCACTGCTCGGCCAACACCTGCAGGCTGGCAAGGAGTTCCGGAGATTTGGCCGCGAGCCGCCGCCGCCGAAACCATCGCGTCCGCCCCAGGCTGTTCTCGATCAGCCAATCGCGGCTGGTGGTTGTCGGCACGGCACCAAGGACTCGGATTCCGAGGGCCCGGAGCTCGGGGTCTCGGTGGGGGTCTTGGAGGAGGCTCATGATGCGCGACAGAGCTGTCGGGGGACACGCTTCCCGAGCCACCCCAAGGGCCATGCGCATCACCGCGTCGTCGGTATCGCCAAGGGCTTCGACCAAGGCGGTGTCCCGGAATTCCGGCCGCTCAAACATGAGTTTGAACGCGGTGCGCCGTACCCTGGCGTCCTCGTGACGGGCATGGGGTTCCGGCGAGAAGCCCTCGGGCCACGTCCCGATGGCCCCGATCAGCACCAACATGTTGCGCCGGACAAACCAAGGGCTATTCGTGAGCCGCGCCAGCAGAAGTGGACCAAGGTCGGGACCGAGCCGGCTCAATTGGTTCAAGAGCCAGCGACGGGTTGTCAAGGATTCGGCCTCCTCCAGTGCCCTGAGCATGGGTTCGGCCGCGGCGACTCCCATCCGGTCAACCACGAGAGCGGTGCTTTCGAGGTCGGGACTCTCCTCGCTGAGAAGATGCTCGAGTATTTCCGCCCGGCAGAGGTGAGCCCAGAAGGCCTCGCGGGTCTCCGACTCTCCCACATCTTCGTCCAACAACATGAGCAGCACGGGCAAACTTCCCAAGCGCACCAGTTGGTCCACGGCAGACCCTGCCGACGCTCCGAAGACGCCGAGCTCCAAACTCATCTTGACGATGCGCTGAGCTTCGAACTCGAATTCGATCTCGTCGTTGGGCTTGAGCGCAGTAGCTGGGCGGGCCAGGTGCTCGAGCACCTGAGTGTAGGCCTCCGGGTTGGGGTCTTCGAGGACCCAGGAGTCGACCAACTCCTCCACCGAGTCTCGAAAGGCGAGGTCGGCGTCGAAGCGGACGGTCGAGGTCGTCGACCCCGCATGCTCGGCGAGTTTGGTCAGAATCCGTAGCAGCGAATGTGAGATCGTCTGCTGCGAGGCCTCTGTCGACGCCCGAATCAACTCCAATACCGCGTTGATCGGGACGGACCCCGAGAGGGTCTTGACCAATTCCTGTCGTTCGGCCAGCCCACCACCCATCTGCAGGAGGCGATGGAGGGTCTCCGGCGTGAGGCCTTCGAGAAGTTCAGTCAGGCGTCGCTTCAGTACCGCGCCGTCCGCTCCCTCGCTCGCTGCCAACTCCCGACTGAGCTGAAGGAGATAGCCGACGATCACGCGATCGTATGACTCATCATGGGAGGATTCGTTGATAGCCTGCGCGACGTCCTGCACGTCGAGGGCCTGCTTTTCGGTGGCACTCTCCGGCCCGGTGACGGCGGAATCGGCCAAGGCCAACCAGAGACGCACGGCTCGACTCCCTTCGCTGTCACCGGGCCGCTTGTCCACCAGCTCCAGCTGATCGAAGGCCAGCGGGGTAACCTGGACGTGGGGCCATCGTTGCCGCTCGCCTTCGGGGCTCAAGCCGAGCGGCTGGCCCTGGTAAATGGGGTCGGCGCTCAGGCGCTCGAGGAAGTCCGCCATCTCGTCGTGCGCAACCCCCTCGCTAAGCCGCACCATCCCGATCTGATGGCGGTGGAGCCTCTGGGCCAGATCCCGCAGCACCGCGTTGTTCGGGTCGGTGGCCGCGCCTTCGACCAGAAGCTGTGTCTTGGCAACGCCGAGGGAGAGCGAGTGGTCCCGTTTCAACAACGGGCGAACGCGACCCATGACCGCGTCTACCGCCGTTGCCAACATGGGGTGGCCGCGCGGGTACGTCGAGATGTTGTGGAGCGCAATTGAGAACTGTACCAGGAATGCCGAGACTTCCCGTGACAGGGCCAGGTGCTCTTGTGGAGTGGGCTTAGACGTCACGTCAAGGGATACTCGGTGGAAGGAGTCGGAGTGGGGACTCACGCCACGTCGTCGAACCGTCCTGACTGCACGCTAAAGGTATGTGATGACGAACCGGTCGAAAAGACTGAAAGGGCGGGCCGTGTGGTTTCGACGCCATTCCCAGCTTAACTTGAGGACTGAACCCCAACTTCGGCAGGAGGCCCTGTGACTTTGGAGGCTCGCATGTGGACCCTTTCCTCCCGGATCGTCGGCCTGCTTCTCGTCGGTCTCGGGATCGGGGCATGCCAGGAACGCGCCCCCCAACCGCAAGGCGGCGAGGCGTCGCCCCCCCCGCTGTCCGCCCAGGGAACCCGCGATCAAATTTTGCTCGCGTCGGCCAGGGTCGCGCTCCCCCCGGAGGGGACCACGGCCTCCGACTTGCCGGATCCGGAATCGCGAGGCGCCAAGCTCGTGGTGACCTACTGCGCACAGCAGTGCCACTGGCTACCGTCACCGACGACCCACAGTGCCACCGATTGGCCCAACGTTGTCCGGCGGATGTGGCTTCGAATGGACCGGCTGCCGGCTGAATTTGGCATCCAAGTTCCAGAGACCGGGGAGCGGCGAGTCCTGCTCGATTATCTCACCGAGCACGCGCTCCAGGTGACCACCGGAACCCTCCCTGCCGGCACGGGACGCGAGGAGTTTGCCGCGGTCTGCGGCCAGTGCCACGCGCTTCCGGATCCGAAGGCGCACACCATCAATGACTGGCCCGCCATCTTCATGCGCATGGAGCGGAACATCGAGCGGATGAGGGTCACGCCGCCGACGCGTGAACAGACCACGGCCATCGTGACCTACCTCCAAACCGTGGGTAACAGGTAGGAGGTTCCCGAGGCGGCCACGCGACCAATGTAGGCACGTCCCAGGATGTGCCGAGCCATCGATAGGTCCGCCAGGGCGGGTCATCTCGCATGGCGTTCCCATATGAGGGGTCCATCATCCTCGCTTCATCCTCTATTCATGGGCCCGGATCTCTCTTACACGGAAGTCCACGGCACCACCGGGGGCGGGCCCGCGGGAGGGTCGAGCCGCGGTCCTACCGCACAACACTCAAGGAGGCATCGAATGATGGTTCGCACTCTCCGAATTGCCGGGCTGCTCCTGTGCGTCGCAACGGTGGCCGTCGCACAGCAGCGCGGACACATGGGGGGCATGGGGGGAGGCATGGCGTTGGATGACCAGGGGTTCCAACCCACCACGGAACGTCTTGCCACCATGCTCGATCTCTCGCCGGAACAGGTCGCGCTAATCAAGCCATTGCGGGACTCGCTGCTCGTCGAGACGAAGGCTCTTCGAGCCGAAGCGGAGCAGACACACGACGCCCTGCGGCAAGGATGTCGAACTGGGGTGGGTGCGGATTCTGTTGCCGCGCTCAGGTCGACCGCTCAAGCGTCGATGCACGCCCTCATGCCGGCCCGACTCCGCTTCCATGAGCGGACCAAGACGGTATTGACGACCGATCAAGCTGCGAAGCTGGACGCACATCACGCGGAACAGATGAAGCAGATGCAATCGCGTATGGAGTCCGGGATGGCAGGAGGCTGCGGCATGATGGGTGGGCGTTCGAGCGGACAGGAATCCGGCGGGTAGCACGACGACGGGGCGCCGAAAGCGCCCCGTCGCCGTTCAGGGTCGATCCGAACCACTAATACCGATAGTGGTCCGGCTTGTACGGCCCCCCAAGCGGAACGCCGATGTACTCGGCTTGGTCCGGGGTCAGCTGCGTCAGCTTGATGCCTAGCTTGTCCAGATGGAGCCGGGCGACCTGCTCGTCGAGTCGCTTCGGCAGGGTGTACACCTTGCGCTCGTAGGACGAGCGGTTGGAGTGCAGCTCCATCTGCGCCATCACCTGGTTGGTGAAGCTGGCCGACATGACGAAACTCGGGTGGCCGGTCGCGCACCCCAGATTGAGCAGCCGTCCGTCGGCCAGAACCAAGACGCTGTGGCCGTCGGGAAAGACCCACTCGTCGTATTGCGGTTTGATGTTGACCTTCGTGATCCCCTGCTTCTTCAGCCCCGCCATATCGATTTCGTTGTCGAAGTGACCGATGTTTCCCACGATGGCCTTGTCTTTCATCTTCGCCATGTGGTGGACCGTGATAATGTCCCGGTTGCCCGTCGCGGTCACAAAGATGTCCGCGGTCTTCACGACGTCGTCCAGGGTCGTGACTTGATATCCCTCCATCGCGGCCTGTAACGCACAGATCGGATCGATCTCTGTCACGATGACGCGGGCGCCCTGGCCGCGGAGCGCCTGGGCGCAGCCTTTGCCCACGTCGCCATATCCGCACACCACGGCAACCTTCCCCGCCAGCATGACGTCCGACGCCCGAAGAATGCCATCCGTCAAGGAGTGTCGGCAGCCATACAGGTTGTCGAACTTGCTCTTCGTCACGGAATCGTTGACGTTGATGGCCGGAAACAACAGCGTGCCGGTTTCCATCATTTGGTAGAGCCGGTGGACACCCGTGGTCGTTTCCTCGGACACCCCGTTGATGTCGGCCGCCACCGTGGTCCAGCGCCCCGGGTTCTTCTCGAATTCTCGGCGCAGGAGGTCGAGGATGACCCCATACTCCTCCGGGTCAGTCTCGGGCGAGAAGACGGGAACGGCCCCGATGCGCTCGAACTCGACTCCCTTGTGCACCAACAGCGTCGCGTCGCCCCCATCGTCCAGCAGGAGAGTCGGCCCAGAGCCATCCGGCCACATGAGCGCCTGGTCGGTGCACCACCAATACTCCGGGAGCGTCTCGCCTTTCCAGGCAAAGACCGGAACGCCCGACGGCTCCGCGATGGTGCCGTCCCTGCCCACGACCACCGCTGCGGCCGCGTGGTCCTGGGTCGAGAAGATGTTGCACGATACCCAGCGGACATCGGCACCCAAGTCGACCAGGGTTTCGATCAGAACCGCGGTCTGGACGGTCATGTGGAGCGATCCCATGATCTTCGCTCCGTCGAGTGGCTTCTTTTCTCCGTATTCCGCCCGGAGGGCCATGAGGCCCGGCATCTCGTGCTCGGCGAGTCGAATCTCCCGGCGCCCGAAGTCGGCCAGGGCGATGTCTGCAATCTTGTACGGCGCACGGCCCGAGTCACGGGCGACGGCGAAGGGATGCGCGACGGTAGCTGTGGTACCCACGATGTTTAACTCCTTACAGTGAATCGTTCAGTGCGTCACTCGGTTCGGTCGTGTGATGACGGTCGTGTCCGGCCAATACGCGCTCGCTGCGAAAAGTGTCGGCCCTCTGGCTTCCGGATCGGCCGGCAGCATGTGATAGACCGGCCGATCGAACCCTGCGTTACCAAGCCATTCGAAGATCTGCTCCTTGGAAAACCCCTGCCACGCGTGTCCCATGTCACTCCGGTACTCGGCATGATCGTGGGGTTGCATATCGATAATGAGCATCCGGCCGCCCGGTCGAAGCACCCGGCCGGCCTCGGCCAACACCCGGCCGGGTTCCGGCGTGTAGTGCAGCACCAGGGACAGGATAGCGACGTCCAATTCCCCGGCCTCGATTGGGAGGGCCTCGAGCTCCCCACGACGCACCTCAACGTTGGGCAGGCTGTAGAGCCGCACCCGCGCGGCTTCGAGCATGGCCGGCGATTCGTCCACCGCCAGGACCTGTCTGACGAAGGGCGCCAGCGCTTCCGCCAACTGCCCGGTACCGCTTCCCAGGTCGCCCACGACCCATGCCGGATCGAACAAAGCCAGGAAGGCGCCGAGCTCGGGGCGCGAGCCGAAAAGCGTGCGGCGCAACTCATCCCACCGTCCTGCCGTGGATGAGAAGAATTCACGCGACGTGGCACGGCGCGCGGCCAGCACGCTCTGAGCGCGCGCCGCGTCTTGGGCGGCCGTCGCGGTCTCCCGAACCTCGGCGCGGACCAGGTGCCAGAGTTCGGCGGCCCTGGTATCCGGCCCGCTCGCCGTCTTGCGATAGCGATGGCTCGCCCCGTCTGCGCGGGCGCTGACCCAGCCCTCGTCCGACAGGATCCTGAGATGGCGGCTCACGGTGGACTGGGGCAGCTGGAGCACGGTCCGCAGTTCCGATACCGTCATCTCGCCGGCCTCGAGGGTCAGCAACAAGCGGGTGCGCGTACTGTCGGCCAGGACATCCATCCGGCCAAAGACATCGGCCTGTGCGGTCATATCATCCTTTCATCCGGATGAAAGGATAGTCCATGGGCCGCGGCTGGTCAACCCCAGGGCAGTTGCGGAGGCTTCGGGGGGCAATTCGCGGGCGCTAGCGCGCCAGGTTCACATTGAGGAATTCCGGCTCGCCCGAGACTTGACGGACCACATAGGGCCTGAGCCACTCGGGCGGTTCCGGATCGATGCTGGGGTGGGGGATCTCGACCTCCGCCATGATGAGAGGATGGTCGAGGAATTCGTCGATTTCCCAGATGAGCTCACCAAAGACCACGCGATAGCGGCGTTTGCGAACACGCTTGCCCTCGGTCAACGGCCACATGGAGGCGAACATTTCGCGGGTCGTCTCCTCCTCGAACTCCGCGCGGTCGATTCCGTCTCCCACTTTGATGGTCCGGTAATACCGTTCCGTCCCTGTCATCCGTATGCGTCGGAGGCGCTCTCGAACCCGGGAGCCCGGGAGATACCCCTGCTCGATCAATTGGGCCGCCGAGCCAACGACCAGGTCCGGCAATGACCGAAGCAGGTACTTGCGCTCGATTTCGCGATCCGGGATCTGGGTGCGGCAGAGCGCCACGACCATGTCATGCAAGCGGCGGCGCAGTGCGAAGGCTTCATCGTGCAGCCACTGCTCGATGCGAGCGTAGCACTCGTGCTGCCGCGCATCGAGACGCTCGTGCAACGCCGCAAGCCCTGGGCACGGGTCCCGCTCCCGCATCCGGCCCACCCAGGCTTCGTCCAGGACCTTGCCGTTGAGCACTGCCTTCGAGAACCGGCGCTCCTGCCGAACCGCCACCTGGTCTTGTGCCCGGCCTACGAGGTTCTCGAATTGGTTGGCATCGTTGAATTCACCCAGCATGTCCTGCAGTTGCTTGAGTTGGCTAACGGCGTCGGAGCCCGCCGACAGTTCCTGCCCCAGCGGCTCGATGAGGTATCTGATCCGCTTCCCGGTAATCCGGGCAGCATGCGAACGGTTTCGGTCATCGATCGACCGAATGGCGTCGAGTTCGGGCTCGAATTGGTGGAGCAAGGTTCCGAGAAGATCGCCGGTCACGGCGGCGAGGGTGGCCGCCGGCTGGTGAGCGCGGTCCGCTGGGTCTGCCGGCAAGCAAAACTCCCGAACCTCCTCCCCTATGAAGTCGGTCAGCCGGCGTAGGCGTTTCGCCTCCTTGCGGCGGAGGCTTGCCAGGGTCGCGCTCCGTCGCCGCTCGAGCCGACGTTTCAACCACGTGAGGCCCGCCTGCTCCCGGGCCGCAAACGTGGAGGCGTGCTGCTCGATCCAGGCCAACTGGACATCGATGTCACGCGTGGTTCCGGTTGCGGAGGCAATTCGTCTCAGGCCCCTCCGGACCTTGGGAGATGCTGCCGGACCCAGCCACGGTTGGTAGGACCTGAGCAGGGTTCGGAGCCGCCGAATCGCAACGCGCAGATCGTGCAATGCGTCCGCGCCGGGCGTCGCCTCGAGCTGGGCGGCGGCGGCTCGGACGGTGTCGATCAGGTCACGGGCCAGGAGCCGGGCACCCTGCGGGGCAGGGAGATGAAGTAATCCTCGGGCCATGCCCGAAAGGTTGTGGCGGCACGGAACCCTGACAAGGCCGTGTCCCGGCAGCACTCAGATGCCGCGGGCTATGGCATGGAGCGTCATCTCGGCGAAGCGATCCACCTCGTCCAAGGTGGTGTACACGTTGGGTGTCACCCGGACGCCCTCGAACTCAGGGTGTTTGATCGCGACCGTGAAGATGCGGTGCCGCCCGAGGAGCCACTCGGACAACTGGCCTGAATCCAGCCCGTCGACCTGGACCAACGCGATGGCGCCCGCGTCGTTGGTGTCCAGTGGCGTATGCACTCGAACGCGGTCGCTCGACGCGAGCAAGTGCTTGGCCCACCGGTTCCGAAGATACCGAAGGCGCGCGATCTTGCGATCGGCCCCGATGCCCCGATGGAACGCCAGCGCGGCGGCGATGGCATTGTGGTTCGCGGCCGGGTGTGTTCCGATTTCCTCATATTTGCGAATGTCATTGTCTTGGGCCTCGGAGGCCGCCATCAGGGGCCAGAGCCCTCGTTGCTTCTCCTTCCGGACGTAGAGAAATCCAGTTCCGATGGGCGCGAGCAGCCACTTGTGGAGGCTGGTTCCGTAGTAGTCGCACGCCAGGTCGTCACGGGTAAAGGGAAAATGGGCGAACGCGTGCGCTCCATCGACAAACACCTCGATGCCATGTGGGCGGGCCAGCTCAACGAGTTCGCGGACCGGCAGGATCTGACCGGTCAGGTTGGTGATGTGGGTGACCTCGATGACGCGAGTGCGCGGAGTGATGGCGCGACGGAACTGGTCCACGAGGTAGTCAGGCGAGGGTGGCGGAACGCGGAAGGAGACCTGTTTCAGCACGACGCCGTCACGGCGTTCGCGTTGGTTCCACGAGGTCAGCATCCGTCCGTAGTTCTGGTTGGTGACGAGCACCTCATCGCCGCGCTTGAGATCGAGGCCGAAGATCATGGTCTCCATCGCCTCGGACGCATTTCGCGTAATGGCCATTTCTTCGGGGTCGCAGCCGAATTCGATGGCCAGCTCTCGTCGCACCGATTCGATTCTGGGCTCGAGGAGCCGCCACATGTGATAGGCCGGGATTTCGTTGGTAAAGCGCAGATCCCGGATCATGGCCTCCAGCACGTGGGTTGGGGTTGGGCAGACCCCGCCGTTGTTGAGGTTGATGATGGTCCGATCGGTGTCGAACGCCCGCTGGATGTGACTCCAGTAGGACTCGTCCTCGGCCACCTCCTCGGGCGAACGAGTTCCGGCTACGTCGTGGGCACGCCAGAGTTGCATGATCGCGTCGGCGCGGAATGGCGGGAGGGTCGCAGCCGCTCCGGCCAGAGCGGCGACAAACGATCGGCGGGTCTGCATACGGCCTCCCAGCGACCGGTCTACCGACGGTCGCGGATGAATGGAGTGGTCAGTGTCTTCGTCGCATACCGAGATTGACGATCTTCTGTAAGAGCTCGGGGTACTTGATCCCGGCATAGTCGGCCGCGGAGGCGAACTCCTCGCTCTGGGCGATCTCGGGGTTGGGGTTGGCTTCGAGGAAATACAGTTCGCCCGCCTCCGTGAGACGGAAGTCGATTCGGGCGTAGCCCGAGAGTTCGAGAATGCGGTAGATCCGCTTACAGGTTCGTGTGATGTGCATCTCGAGCGCCGCCGGGATGCTCTCGGCCGGCCCCTGGAAGATGCCGCGTCGCGCCTGGTATGCAGGGTCGTGCTTCACCTTGGCCGTGGCGATGCGGGGAGCGTCGTCGGGAATGCCTTCGAAGGTGAGCTCCCAGGTCGGAAGGACTTGCAGCCGTTCGTTTCCGAGCACGCCCACGTACAGCTCCCGTCCCTCGATGTACTGTTCCGCAATAGCGTCGGTGCCGATGTGCTCGTGCACAAAGGCCACACGGTCGGCCAGCTTCTCCTCGGAGTCGACCACCGACGCCCGCGCAATGCCGCGGGAGGCGTGTTCGATCAGGCTCTTGACGATGAGCGGGAAGCCGAGGCGCGTGGAGCGGCGCACCTTGCGGCCGATGGGATACACGGCAAAGGCGGGAACGCGAATCCGGTGGTATGCCAAGAGTTTCTTGCTCAGGGCCTTTCCTCGGGCCAGCACCAACCCACGCGGGTTGCAGCCGGTATACGGCACGCGAAGCAATTCGAGGTAACTGACCACGTGTTGGTCGTAGGTAGCCTTCCCGTGGAATTCCTCCAGTAAGTTGAACACGACATGGGGCTCCAAGTCGCCCACCGCCTTCCCGACCGGGAGCAGTTCGTCCTGGACGCCGACCGGCACGACCTCGTGGCCCAGCTCCTTGAGCGTGGTGACCACGTCGTATTCCGTCTTCCACAGATTGATCTCATCCTGGGTGAACCCACGCAAGGTTTCGGGCGGCACCATCTCCGGGTGCATGAGGACGAGGATGCGATGTTTCTTCATAGCGCGATCCAATCCCGCCGGCCACGGCCGTACAGCACCTGCATGACGTTCACCGTCAGCATGACGG
This sequence comes from uncultured Gemmatimonadales bacterium, assembly GCA_963815325.1. Lineage (GTDB taxonomy): Bacteria > Gemmatimonadota > Gemmatimonadetes > Gemmatimonadales > GWC2-71-9 > JABDII01. The sequence continues at coordinate 359,115 of CAWFGG010000001.1, read as the reverse complement.
TGAAGTCGATCACCAGCTGCCGCTCGGACCCCACCACACGGAGTCGGAGTTCCCGGCAGCGGGCAATCATGTCGGCCAATACCGCGTCGAGGGTGGCCTGATACTCGCCGGACCACTTGGCGATTCGGGCTCGGATCTCGGCACGATGCTGTCGGAGAAACGTGGAGGCCGCCCGATGACGGCGATGCCGGGGGTCATTCGAGAAGAGACGAAGCAAATCGCGATCGTAGGTATTGGGGATGTCCATGCGGTAGCGTTCGCGGCGAGCCGCATAGAAATCGCCAAGGGTAATGCGGAGCGCCGAGATCGGGTCCATTTGTGCCCGCGTCCGCACCGGCGGTACGGTTGGCCCAATCTCGGCCATCAACCGATCGACGTACTCGAGCTTCTTGATGGCCGGCCAGCTCGCGTAGCGCTTGCGCCAATCGGAGCGGGGCTTGAGCCACACCGCAAAGGTCTCCGCGAAGTCCTCGTCCGGGTGGCTCTGTGCGTACCAAAGCCGGAGGTTTTGCACGTAGCGCTTGCTGGCTGGATTCGGCCGGTAGTACTCCGGATACTTTGTGGAGGAGAGACCGAACAATCCCTGCCACGACCGCCGGCGCTCCGGACGATAGGCATGTTGGAGCGCGTGTCCGGTCTCGTGACGCAGTATCCGGAGGCAATCCGCTCGCGTGCCACCTTCCACTTCGAGCATCTTGGTTCGTTCGAGCCGCATGAGCCTTGGATGCGCTAAATAGAATGGCACGCCAATGCCGGGAATCCCGGCCGGGCTGAACCACTCGTCGGTCAGCCAGATGTGGGGCCGCAGCCGGATGCCCCGCGACGCAAGCTCGCGGTAGAGTTCTTTCACGCGCTTGGCAATCCAGGTGCCCTCGACCCGAAGCCCCAAGTCGCAGAGTCTGAGCTCGAGGAGCCGCTCGTCCGACCAGCGGGTCCAAAAGAGCCTCCTGGGCTTCGTGCCAGCCTTCCTGCGAGCCTTCTTACCAACCTTTTTGCGAGCCATTGTCCTCCCGTCACGGGGATGGGATCAGGGAGTTGCAGCGTCGTCGGAGTTGAGCGGCAGCGTATCCCGGACCTGGCGCATCACATCCGGAACATTGGTCACGATACCTGAAACTCCATCGCCCCACAATCGCCGGACGGCGGCCGGATCGTCCACAGTCCACACATGGACCGGGCATCCGCGCCGATGGGCCGCCGCCACGAATCGCGGCGTCGGGACGGGAAGACCGTGGAAAGACTGGGGGACCGAGAGCACTCGGTAGGCCACGGTGCGCGGAGCCCATCCAGCCCACGCGCCCGCATACAGCCTCACGATCTCGCGCCGACTGGCGCCAAGGCTGAAGCCACTGTCCCGGAACGCGGCCAGCGCGCGCCAGTCGGCTGAGGCCACGACCACACGGTGCTGTGCCGAGTGCGTCTCGAGGACCTGCCGGACCTCTCCTTGGCCCCGTGGCTCTTTGATTTCGACGAGGAGGGGAAGGTCCGGAATGGTTTGGAGGACCTCCGCGAGCGTCGGGATCCGAACCCCGCGGTCCTGCCAAGGAAACGTCTGACCGCCATCAGGCGAGAATCGGGCACCGGCATCAGCAGCTCGCAGCCGATCCGCGGTGGTGTCTGCCAAGTCACCGGCGACGTCGGTCGTGCGAGCCGTGGTGGTGTCGTGGAGCACCACCGGGACGCCATCGCGGGTCACCCTGACGTCTAATTCGATTGCGTCCGCTCCCTGCTCCACCGCGAGTTGAAACGCGGGCATGGTGTTCTCGGGGGCGTACGCCGACGCCCCCCGATGCGCGATGACGAGGCGGCGGCCAATCTGGAGCAGGGGGCTCGTCGTCACGGCGTGCCGCGCGGCGGCCCGGTCGCCCCTGCGTCCCGGACGGTAGCGAGAAACTGCCGAATCACTTGGGCGTAGGGTGGTCGAATCATTTGGTAGACGTCGTTGTGCCCTGCCCCTTGGACCTCGTGCAGCACGTGGGCCCGTCCCGACCTGGCCAGGGCTCGTCCCATGCGGATGGGTGCGATCTGGTCGTGGGTCCCGTGGATGATGAACAACGGCGCGCTGAGCCGCCCCGATCGCGCCAGGTTGTCCATTGTGTAGCGGACCAGAAACGACGGGAACAGCCGGTAGTGGACCCGGGCCATGGCTCGGGCCGTGGTAAACGGCGAGTCGAGAATCACGGCCGCCACCGGCTTGGTGGTGGCAAGGTAGAGCGCCGGCACGCTTCCCAGTGATCGCCCGTAGACGGCTACGCGCCCGAGATCGATGTCCGGTCTGCCATCGAGCCACGCCCACGCGGCATCCGCGTCCTGGTAGAGCCCCGCCTCACTCGGCTTGCCCGGGTTCTGGCCGTAGCCACGATAGTCCAGGACCAGGAGGGCATAGCCGGGTGGGCGGAGCGAGCCGAGGAGGGGTGCCAGCAGCGCCACGTTTTCGGCGTTGCCGTAAAACCAGATGAGGGCCGGCGCAACCGAGCCGCCTTCCCGCTCCGCCGGCAAGTACCAACCGTAGAGCGTGAGCCCATCGGCCGTCTCGACCGCCACCCGCTCGCCGATGAGCCCGAACGTGCGCGGATCGGGTACGGCTCCTCGGGGTGCGAAGAAGATCATCCGGGCCTGAGACAACCAGAGGACCGCGGCCAGCACGACGTAGATCGCGGCCGCGAAGGCCAACGTGCGGAGGAGAGCAGGCACCATGAAACGAATCTGCCGGCCCGCTGGCTCAGACGCTATCCCACCAACGACACCGTGCCCGATCCCGGCGCGGCCGGAATCGGGCACGGTGCCCCAGCGTGGTCACGCGGCGATTAGAAGTAGGTTGTCACCCCACCGAGAATGCGCCGGCCGATAACCGAGCCACCATAGAGGTGGTAGCGCTCCTGATCGAACAGGTTGGTGACGGCGGCCTGGACTCGGAAGTGGTTACTGATCCGGTAGCCGGCGCTCAGGTTGACCGTCTCACTCGACGGCACATAGCCCTGGAAGATGCCGGCGGCCCACGTCGTACCCATCGATCATCCGGAGGGCCACCTCGGCGTCGATGCCCTGGAGCCCGCTATAGGCGAGCGACAAGTTGGCCTTGTGCTTGGGCGTGTTGGGTTGCAGCACGTCTCCCGCCGCCAGGCCCTTGATGTTGTCCTGGAAGAAATTCGTGTCGAAGAAGGTGTACGACCCGTCGAAGCGGACTTCGTCGATGAGTTGAATGCCGAAGCCGAGCTCGACGCCGCGCTGCTTCACCGTCACCGCGTTGGTGTACGAAACTGACAATTGCCGCTCGCATCGTCCGGTAGCTGGGTAGCCTCAGGGTCGCCGGGACCTTCCGGCGGCGACGCGACTGTCGCGCATCGGCCGCCGCGCCGGATGCTGTCCGGAGCGCTGCAGGTGCTGTCCAGGAGCGGTCGATATGTCGGGTTCTCGACGCCAGCGCAGGAGATCGGTCACGAAGTTCTCGATCTTGCTCTGAAAGAGATCGACCGTTACGTAGGCGCGATCGGTGATGTTGCCCTTATATCCGATCTCCCAGCCCTTGACCTTCTCCACTTCGAGGCCGGCATTGCCGAGGCGCCAGGACCGGCACAGTCGCTGAGCCATTCCTGCACCGGGGACGATCGGACGTAGAGCTGACCCACCGGGACGCCGGTTAGAGCCGCGGCCCCAATGTGGCGAGGCCGCGGAGGCCCGCTCTCGAGCTGCGAGAAGTTGGCCGGAGCCCCTGCGGCGGCGCGCAGGAAGAACTCGGAATAGTTGGGAACCTGAAACGCCTGATTGTAGGTGACCCGGATGGAATGATCCGGCGTCGGGCTGAACACCAGCGCGCCCTTGGGTGAGTACTGGGCGTCGTGCAGATCTGCGTCGTCAAAGCGAAGCGCCGCAACCGCCTTGAGTTCGGGAATCAGTTTGAACTCGACTTGCCCATAGACCGAATAGGTCTTGTCACTCCGATCATCGTCGCTCAGGGCCATGAGGGTGCTGTCAGTATCGACGTTGTAGTTCCGGAACGATGCGCCAACCACCACGCGGCCGCGGTCCTCCAGGAAGTTGTGGTTGGTCTGGCCCTCGACAGTGGAAGATCGCCGAGGTTTCCAAGAGCGCGGCGCCGCTCGCGAGCGACACCTGATCCTCGTTGGTGTTCCGTCCGGTGTACCACGCCGAAATGTTGAATCGCTCGGCGGCCCAGGCAACGCGGGCCCAAGGCTTGGTGCCCTTCTTGACCTGTACTCGCCCGATGCCGGTCACGAAGACCTCGTTCTCGACCCGGCTGGCCCCACCATCCACCGAGACAACCGAGCCGTTGTCGGCGTAGTAATCGAGGCGGGCCGAGCCGTAGATGTTGCGCAGATCGTCCGGTTCACCGGTGGCGGCACCGGTTGACCAAAAGGAGTTGCCGTCGTCTGACCATCTAGCGGGACGACTTCAAACCCCGGAAACGGTGCTGGACGGAGAGCCTCGGAGGTCGTCGACGCGGCTGCGTATTCCTTGCTCAGTCACCAACGCCCGTTCGCGACGGGTGAAGCTCTCGCTCTGGTAGAAGCCCGCGTTCACGCGGTACCCGACGCGGCCCTCACCGAGTATGCCGGCGTGCCGGAGGTCGCCCCGGAAGGTGGCCAGCTCGCCACCGCCCAATGAGACCTTGGTGCCCAAGACTTGGCGCGCGTCCGGCGTGATCATGTTGACTACGCCGCTGAACGCGTTGGCACCATACAGTGCTGAGCCCGGGCCTCGCGCCATCTCGACCCGATCCAGGTCCTCGAGCGGTACCGGGAGCCCGTTCCACTCCTGGGCGCCAAGGAACGCGATCGCCAGGTCACGGCCGTCCAAGAGGACCAGCACCCGTCGGTTCAGCGACGAGTTGAGCCCGCGGGCATTGATGTTGAAATCATTGACCCCGCTCTGGACTACGTCCACACCGGGGAGACGTTGAAGCGCGATTCCGGCTTGGCCGGTGAGTGACGCCGACCGGAGTACCTGCGGCGTGACCACCGATACCGCGGCCGGCGCGTCGACCACCCGCTCCGGCGCCCGGGAGGCTGCCTCGACCGTCAGTTCGCCGAGCGCGATGGGGGCCCGGGTCAGCGCCGCGTTCACTACCGCGGCCTGGTTGGCCGAAACCGTGACCGGCTGATCGACCCCGCCGTAGCCCAGCCAGCGAAACACAATGACCTGTGCCCCACCTGGCACTCGTGCGAGCGTGTACCGACCTTCCGCGTTGGTGGACGTCTGGAGGTTGGTTCCCTGCACCAACACCGTCACGCCGAGGAGCGCAATTCCATCCTCGGCTCGGGTCACGGAGCCCGTGACGGTGCCGGTAGCTTGGGCTCGGGCCGAGGTCGCGAATGCCAGGCTGGCGGCGCACACTCCTAGGAATACGAGGGAAGCCCGCCAGCGGACCAGGCCTTGCCAACGAGAGCTGCGCATGGTTCAACCTCTCTGAATGAGTGGGTGGCAGGGCACCATAATGCATCCAATTTCCTGACTTGAACAGAGGGGACCCGCCAGGTCACCCCTCTAAGACCAGATGGGATCGGGAGTTAGCGACCAGGTTACCGATCGGGACCTGGAGCACGTCATGAGACAACGTCCCATAACATGATGAGGCGGAACAGGTTGCGACCAGGCTGCAGGGGGATGGGGCCCAGGTCCCGTCCGCACCATGATGCACGAGAATTGACCCCCCGCTGACCGAGCCCTACCATTCACACACCGCCAGGGGCATCCCGGGCTACTGAACCGGGATTGAGACAGCACCCTTGGAACCTGATCCGGCTGATACCGGCGAAGGGAGCGCGGCGTCAGTCACCAATCTGTCGCGCCGCCGCCCGCCGTCCTCAGCGGGCGGCGCTCGTGTTCTCGAGGTCCATGCGACTGAGGCGCAACACCATGGCAACCACCGCTCGACCGACGAACCAACTCGAATCGGCCTACCCCAACTCGCGCAAGGTCTATGTCTCGGGGCCGAGGGGCATGAAAGTGCCCATGCGCGAGATCTCCTTGTCAGGCGGGGAGCCGCCGCTCCGGGTCTACGATACGAGTGGACCGGAGCTGCAAGACGTACATCGGGGGCTCCCGGCTCTCCGCCTCGACTGGATCCACGAGCGGCCGGTCTCGGAGGTCGCGAGGCCGGCGTCGCCCAGCGACCGGATTCCGGCGGGGCTCGTTCGCCCGGTGCTCCGAGCGTCCGGCCCCGTGACCCAGCTTGCCTATGCTCGGCGCGGTGAGATCACGCCGGAAATGGACTTCATCGCTTTGCGGGAGGGCATAGCCCCCGAGACGGTTCGATCCGAGGTGGCTCGCCGCCGCGCCATCATCCCGGCCAACATCAACCACCCCGAGTTGGAGCCGATGATCATCGGCCGGAATTCTCTGGTGAAGATCAACGCCAACATCGGCAATTCCGCCGTCTCGTCCTCGATTGAAGAGGAAGTCGACAAGCTCCGGTGGGCCACGCTCTGGGGTGCGGACACGGTAATGGATCTCTCCACCGGAAAGAACATCCACGAAACGCGGCAGTGGATCATCCGGAATTCACCGGTGCCGATTGGGACCGTGCCGATTTACCAGGCGCTGGAAAAAGTTGACGGCGTGCCCGAGGAGCTGACCTGGGAGATCTACCGTGACACGTTGGTCGAACAGGCCGAGCAGGGGGTGGACTACTTCACGGTGCACGCAGGAGTGTTGCTCCGCTACATCCCGCTCACGGCAAATCGACTCACGGGCATCGTCTCACGGGGCGGCGCCATCCTCGCCAAGTGGTGCCTGGCCCACCATCGAGAAAACTTCCTGTACACCCACTTCCGCGAGATCTGCGAGATCATGGCGGCCTATGACGTGAGCTTTTCCCTGGGCGACGGCCTTCGACCGGGCAGTATCGCGGACGCCAACGACGCGGCACAGTTTGCCGAGCTCGAGACCCAAGGAGAACTGAACCGGATCGCCTGGGAGTACGATGTGCAGGTGATGAACGAGGGTCCCGGTCACATTCCCATGCACATGATCAAGGAGAACATGGACAAGCAACTCGCCTGGTGTGACGAGGCGCCGTTCTATACCCTGGGGCCCCTCACCACCGACATCGCGCCGGGGTACGACCATATCACTAGTGCGATTGGCGCCGCGATGATCGGGTGGTACGGCACCGCCTTGCTGTGTTACGTGACGCCGAAGGAGCACCTCGGCTTGCCGAACCGCGACGACGTCAAAGCCGGGGTCATCGCCTACAAGATTGCTGCCCACGCCGCCGATCTCGCCAAGGGCCACCCCCGAGCGCGGGAGTGGGACGATGCGCTCTCGAAAGCGCGCTTCGAGTTCCGGTGGGAAGATCAGTTCAACCTGGCACTCGATCCGGTGACGGCGCGCGCCTACCACGACGAGACCCTACCCGCCGAGGGCGCCAAGGTGGCCCACTTCTGCTCCATGTGCGGGCCCAAGTTCTGCTCGATGAAGATTACCGACGATATCCGCCAGTATGCCGCCGAACACGGGGTCGCGGTCGAGGAGGCCGCGACGCTGGGGATGGAGGAAAAGAAGGAGGAATTCAGGGAGCGCGGAGGCGAGCTCTACGTGCGTCGCTAGCAGCCCTCATGGGTGAGCGAGCGTGCCGCGGCGCCGTGCCGTCCCAAGTGCCTTCAGGAACAACGGAATGGCCACGGCGAACAGCACGGCGCTGATCCCGATCAGGGTCAATACGTCCCCTCCCACCTGGCCGAGTGACCATCCTTCGAGCAGGGTGCGCCGGATGGCGCGGAGCCCGTAGGTGAGGGGCACGATGCGCGACACCAGCTCGATCCATGACGGGATGACGGTCGTGGGATAGTACACGCCACCGAGCAGCGCCGAGGCTGCGAACACCGCCTTGGGAAGCGGCCCCGTCGTTCGGAATGCCATGACCATTGCCGCCGCCATGAGGCCGATGGGCACGTAGGCCAGCACGGTTAGAGCCAGGATGAACAGGGCTGCCGGCAGCCCCGACGGGGCAAAGCGGGCGCCAAGAACCGCGCCCACGCCGAGAAAGACCACGGCCCGCAGGGTGGTCCATATCAGATCGTAGGAGGCGAACGCGGCGAGAATCGAAGGCAGGGATGCCGGCGCGACCAGGAATGCCTCGATGGTGCCCGAGCTGATGCTCTTCCCCAAGCCGGTGGGGATGCTGTTCACCGCAACACCCAGGAAGCTGTAGGTCACGATGCCCACCAGCGCGAACCCGAAATATTGCCCGCCTTCGGTACGGATCGAGTCCGCCATCAAGGGCTGCAGTGCACCCGACACGAAGTAGAGCGGGACGGCGGCGGCGGCCAGCGAAATGAGCGAGATGACGAGGTCGATCCGGTAGCTCGTCGCGGTGAGCCAATTGGCCCGCAGGAACGCCAGGATCGTCCTCATGATCGAGGGGCCTCGGCTGATGATGGTGCGACCGGCGGATGCTGGGCCACCACGTGTTCGATCACCTGGGCCAGGGTGGGTCGGATGCGCTCGAGCCGGGCTACCGCAACGCCCTGGCGGGCGAGGTAGGCAAGAACGGCTTCACATCCCTCATTGCCTCTGGAAATCTCTACTTCTACTACCGACCACTGGCCGTCGGCCGTTGCCGTCATGCTGACACTCTGCGCCAACCCCCGGTGGAGCAACTCCCCGAACGCCGGCGCGTCTGGCGTCCGCGTGTAGATCCGGAAGCGTTGCTCCGCCACGCGGAGCGCGAGCGCCTCCGGCGTCCCAACCGCCCGGACCCTCCCCCGATCGAGCACGGCCACACGGGTGCACAAATCGAGCGCTTCCTCGGCGTTGTGCGTGGCGAGGAGGATCGTGCAACCCTGGCGCCCACCGATCTCGTCGCGGAGGAACCTGCGGAAGCGCTCGGCCGACACCGGATCGAGGCTCCGGGTCGGTTCGTCGAGCAGCAGCAGCCGCGGCTCGGGGAGGAGCGCCCGCGCGATGAGCAGTCGCTGCTTCATGCCGGACGAGAACTGCCCCACCATCTTGTTGCCCGCTTCCTCCAGGCCCACGATGTCCAGGAGATCGTTGACCCGAGCCGCACGGCCGTTGCCGCTGTAGCCGTACAGGCCGGCAAAGAGATTCAGGTTCTCGCGCGCCGAGAGGCGCCACAAGAGACTGCGTTCATCCGGGATCACGGGCGACAGGATCTTCCGCACCTGGGCGGCGTCTGCGCACCACGTCGAGGCCGTCCACCTGGGCCTGACCGGAGTCTGGGGTGATGAGGGTGGACAGCACCTTGAACAGTGTGGTCTTGCCGGCCCCATTCGGTCCCAGGAGGCCGAAGAACTCGCCACGCTCAACGGCTAAGTCCACTCCCTCGAGCGCGGCCGTCCACTGTTCGGTGAACGGGCGGCGCAGTATCTCGCGCCATTGGCGGTGAATCGGGTAGGACTTGGTGAGCCCCCGGAGGAAAACGAATGCCGGGTCTGGGGCTTGGTACCGTGGGTGCCTGGAGGGCTCACTTGCCAGCGTCGAGGATTGAACAGGCTCGAGGATCTCGGGCCGATGGCGGCCCCTATACCCAAAGGGACGCCCGCCCTCGGAGATTTCTCAGAGGGCGGGCGGTTCACAGTTCGGTAATTGTGCGGCGGAAGGTCAAGAACCTCCCAGCGGAATCAGCTCGTGCGACCGCCGCCGTTCCGGACTGCCACCGCATGCAGCGGCGACCGGACCGGCATGGGACTCACAGTTGATCGCATCGTCAGGTCCGCACCTGGATCCTTCTTTCCTTGTGGCGGCGGCATCTGGGTGAGATCCCGAAATGTGCCGAATCGCTCCAACACAGGCTTGGCGTACATACACCACCTCTGAGACATTGGGCCGGACTACATGACCACAACCCCATCGCAGCTTTCTTAGCTGCAGAAACTGTACCGTACGAAAGCCCCGTCCGCAAGGGGGGGTTGGGGGGGGCGAACGGCTGGCGGCAACCCGGGGTGGGCGATGTCCCAAACCGGGGACACCCCTCCCCACGCGGGTCTTCACCCCCCAATCTGCTGACGCGCCCAGAGTTCGGCCTGGAGGGTCAGGTAGAGCCCAACGGCCTGCCCGTCGTCCTGGCCAGCCACACAGCGCTCGACTGCCCTCTGCAAGGCCTCCGGCTCGACGATCCCGGCCTCTGCCAGGGCTGAATCTCGGAGCAGCGGACGCAACGGCCCGCCTAGGAGGGCCCGGGCGGATCCCCGCATGTAGTCCACCGGCATCCCGGTCTTGTGCGGCCGCCCAGCGAGGACGGATGTCGGTAGGAGTCCTTCCATGGCGTGGCGAAGCAGTAGCTTGGTCTCGGTGCCCCGGCGCCGGTCCGATGCCGGGCGGGTGGCCGCCAATTCGACGATTCGCCTGTCGAGGAGCGGGGAGCGGTACTCGGCGCCCTCCTCCAAGGCAAAGCTCGCGACGTATTCGGCCATGCGAGGGAACGCCGGGGTGGTCAGGTACCACAAGGCTTCGTAGGCGGACCAACTCATGGTGCCGCGGGCCGGTTGGCGATCGTGCTCGCGGGTTCGAAGGCCGTGGCGCTCGACGAACGTCTTCGAGAACCAGGGCGGGATGTCGCGAACGAACCCGACATCGGCCAGCGGGCGGCCGCCGCGGAGCCAGGTTGCCGCTCGAAGCAGTTTCGGTCCCATCCGGGGCTGGACCGCCACCTTGAAGAAGTCTCGCCAGCTCCCTCCACCCAGGGCCTTCCAATCCGAAGCCAACCAGAGCCAATGCCCGCCACGCAGCAGATCTGACAGGACATTCGCCCCGACGGCAAAGAGCTGGTCGCCGCCGCTCCCGTCCAGCACAACCCGTGCACCTTGGCCAACGGCAGCGCGGGTGGCGACGCGGTTGAAGGTTTCGAAGAGGTGCGGGTATGGCTCGGCGCGTTGACGCGCGTGCTCCTCCGGATCCTCGCAGAAGGGAACGTCCGTGCTCTGGATCCAACGCGTCGCGTCGTTCCAGTGTCCGACGATCTGCTCGATGAGCTCGTCTTCCCGGCCGGAGTCGCCGGGCGGAAAACTCATCGAGATAGCACGGAGTTCGCGCCGGGCTCCGCTGTTTGCCAATAGGTGGCGTCCCGCTGCGTAAACTGCCGGGGAGTCGTACCCGCCCGAGAGGAAACACGCCGTTACGCCTTCGCCTGCCATGCGCTCATCGACCGCCCGTTCGAGCGTGCGTCTGAGCTCCGCGGCCGCGTCTTTCGAGTTGTGTTCTCCCCAAGTGCGGAAGGTGGGCGGCCACCAATGCCGCCGGACTCGTGGCGCCGAACCTGGCTCGTACACGAGCGTCGATCCGGCAGGGAGACGGCGAACTGCGCCAAAGGCCGTCTCGTCCGGTGAGTTGGTCAGCGCCGCGGCCGCCTCGGCAATCACCGTCCAATCGAGTTCCCGGCTCGCGCCCGGTGCGGCGAGGAGGGCCGGGATGGTGGAGGCGAGAAAGAGCGTCCCGCCAAACTCGGCGTGAAACAGCGGCCGTTTCCCACCGAAATCTCTGGCAGCCAACACCCGCCTCTGGCGCCCGTCCCAGAGAATGAAGGCGAAATCACCCTCGAGTCGCGTCGGGGCACGAATCGCCCCATGCCAGGTATGCGGCAAGGATCAGCTCGGCGGGGTTACTGCCCCGGCTGCGAATCCCGGCCTGCCCCATGGCGCGCAGCAAATCGTCGCGATAGTACAGGGCCGCATCCGCGGCCACGACGACACCGGATTCCTGGTCCCGGGCGAGTAGGACATTGCCCGAGATCCACGGTGCAAGCTCCCAGTCGTGGCGGAGCACTCCGAGCAATGCCGCGTCCTCACGATGCAGCTCTTCCCGATCGCGGCCTCGTACGCGAAGCGCATCGAGCGCGGGGCTGAGCGCCGCGTCACTCGGCGGTGGCGATCCATATTCCGGGAATGCGCCAAGGAGCGCGCTCACGGACGGTGCTCCAGCCCGTGCGCTTGTGCATGACTGCTCGTCGGCAGCTTGGGGGGCGAGTGGATGCGTCGGCGCCTGCTTCTATTCACGTTGCCGCCGCTTGAGTTGCTCCATCTCCCGCCGTTCCTTCTTGGAAGGGCGGCCCTTCTCGTAGAACAGGGGCGGGGGCGCGCTCTTCAGGCGGGTCGTAAGGACCTCCCGAGCCGACCTGCTCTCCGGTGTCTCGAGGTAGAGTTCTCCTGCCGCAGCTGCCGAGCCCCGGCGCTCGGCCAGTCCCCGAACGACCACCTGGTACTCGAACGGCGCTTGTCGAATGCGGATCTGGTCGCCAATTCGAATGGCTTTGGCCCGCTTTACCCGTTGGCCGTCCACCTGGACGCTGCCCCCCTCGACGGCGCGGGCAGCCAAGGCGCGGGTCTTATAAAACCGCGCGGCCCAGAGCCACTGATCGAGTCGGACCGACCTGTCTTCCATCTTGCTTTCCATTAGCACCCGGTACCCACGGACATGATCGAGCGTTGGGGAGAAACAAGGAACCCTCATACTCGATGGCAAGGGCCTTCACGAGGCCTGGCTCAGACTGTAGCGACGCAATCCCTTGCTTTATAGCTTTATGGTTATATAGTAGTGAAGCAACAATTGCCGGTTGGCGAGCTCAACGCCCTTTAGGTATGGTCTATGCGAAGCGCAAGACACATAAAGACAATGGTTTACGGCACAGTGCTCGGGACAACCCTGGCCGTAGGTGCCGTGTCCGGTGCGGCCGCCCAGAGCCTTTCGCTGGCCGAGGCGCTGGATCGGGCCGACCAGCTGGCGTATTCCAACCGTATCGCAGCGGGGGAAACCCAGGTCCGCTCCGGAGACAAGACCGCGGCCCTTGCGGGGGTATTGCCGACCCTCCGTGCCGAGGGTGGCTACACCCGGACGACCGATCCGCTCGGCGCGTTTGGAACGATTCTCCGTCAGCGCGCCGTGACGCCAGCGGCATTTGACCCCGCCGCCCTGAATAATCCGGCGACTCAATCCCTGTACGCCGGGGCGCTGGTGGTGGAACAACCGCTCTTCAATGCCGATGCGTGGCTGGGTCGGGCTGCGGCGTCGAGTGCCGCCGCGGCGAGTGCCGCAAATGCGCGGTGGACCCGGGAGTCGGTGCGCGCCGACGTCGTGCGCGCTTATTTCGGGTCAATCCTGGCGGGATTTCAAGTCAAGACATTGGAAGCCGCCTCCCGCGCCGCGCACGAACATACCAGACAAGCTGAGTTGATGGTGACGAACGGGATGGTTACCCGGTCCGATGCGCTGCTCGCCTCGGTGCGTGCCGGCGAAGTCGACGCGCAACTGGCCATGGCTCGAGGAGAGAGCGCCAACGCGCATCGGGAGTTGGCGTTGTTGCTCGGCGACCCAGCCAGCGCCGCCGCCACGATACCCGAGAGCCTCCCTTCTCCCACTCGCATCCGAGCCGTGATCCGGCCCGATTCGTTAACGCGTCAGGCACGTCAGGACGTGGCGGCAGCTACCCATGCCTGGGATGCCAGCCGGCGCGACGTGTGGCGAGCCCGGTCCCGCTATGTGCCGAGGGTCAACTCGTTCGCCCGGTACGATTGGTACGCCGACGGGTTCTTCGCCGGCGACAAGAGCTGGACCGTCGGGGTCATGGCGGTCTGGACGCCCTTTGCGGGGGCCTCGGAGATCGGCGACATGCAGGCGGCCAAGGGCCGGGAAGCTTCGGCGCGAGCCATGGCCGAGGCGGCGACGCACCGAGCGCGCGTGGAGATGGCAGCCCGCCAAACCGATGTCGAGGTGGCGCTCACCCGACTGGACATCGCCGAGCGTGCGGTCGAACAGAGCCGGGAGGCCCACCGGATTGTGAGTCGAAAGTATGAAGGAGGGCTCGCGACGGTGGTTGAACTGCTCGACGCCCAGGCCACGGAGACGAGTTCGCAATTGGGACTGTCGCTCGTCCAGTATCAACTCATCGTTGGCGAAGCCGATCGACGCAAAGCATTCGGGCTCAGCGTCGCGAGCCTGACCGCCCTAGAGGAGTGACACAATGAGTCGCTGGTCGAATCCCCTCATTTTCATCGCGAGCCTCGCCGCCGTCGGAGCGTGCTCGCGTGGGCATGACAACCAAACGAGCAGACCGGCGGGCGCCACTGCTACCGGTGCGACGCACGTGGTATCGGATACCGTGCTTGAGGATGTGTTCGAGGCCTCGGGCACGGCAGAACCAATCCAGCAAGCGACGCTCAGCACCAAGCTCATGGGGGCCGTGACCCGGGTCCTGGTACAGGAGGGCGATGTGGTCCGGGCGGGTCAGTTGCTGCTCGAGATCGATGCCCGGGATCTGGACGCCAAGCGCGCCAGAGTGGCTGCGGGCCTGCGGGAAGCTGAAGCCGTCCGCGGCGAGGCGGAGCTTCATGCGACGCGTATCCGGGCGCTCTTTGCCGACAGCGCGGCGGCCAAAGCACAGCTCGACGCCGCCGAGACCCAGCTCAGTCGCGCCTCGGCTGGGGTGGCGGTGGCCCAGGCGGCCGCAGCCGAGGTCGCTGCCGCGGTGCACTACGCAGAGATCCGCGCACCATTCGGCGGGGTCGTTACCAGACGGTTTGTTGATCCTGGTGCGTTTGCCGCCCCCGGGACACCGCTGGTAGCGCTCGAGAATGCATCCCGGCTTCGCGTGAGTGTGATGGCGCCGCCGCGTGCCGTGCGCGGACTTGCCCGCGGCGCGGCCATACGAGGGACGTTGGAGGGAGAGCCAGTCGACCTCAAAATCGAGGGTGTGGTCCCGGGTCCCGGTGCGAACCTCTACACCGTCAACGCACTCGTTACCAATCCGAACCAAAAGTACTTGAGTGGGAGCGCCGCAACGCTTGCCCTCGTCCAAGGAGAGCGTCGCGCGCTGGCCGTGCCCCGGGCGGCGCTGGTACGCGAGGGGGCCCTGAACGGAGTGTACGTTCGTCGCGGTGAAGAGACTGAACTTCGATGGGTACGGCTGGGTGAAACCTTCGGTGATTGGGTCGAGGTCCTTTCCGGCCTCGAACCTGGTGACCGCATCGTGCTCCCGACCCCACCCGGAGAGGCGGGCTGAACGATGGGCATCGCGGGCAGGGTTGCACAGGCCTTCCTCCGGTCGAAACTGACCCCGCTGGTCATGCTGGCCTCCTTGGCGGTGGGCGCCCTCGCGCTGCTCGGCACGCCGCGCGAGGAAGAGCCGCAAATCTCGGTCCCCATGATCGACGTCATGGCGGCCTTCCCGGGAGCGAGTCCATCGGAAGTGGAGAACTTGCTGACGCGCCCGATCGAAAAGCTGATGTGGGAAATATCCGGGGGTCGAGTACGTCTACGCGATGGCCGGGGACGGCATGACGCTGGTCACGGTGCGCTTCACGGTAGGCGAGGATCAGGATCGGAGCGTCAGCAAGGTCCACGCGAAGCTCGCCGCGGCCATGGACGAAGCTCCACCCGGAGCGTCTCCGCCTCTGGTCAAGCCGCACAGCATCGATGACGTCCCGATCCTCACGCTGACCCTACACTCGACGCGCTACGGGTCCGATGAACTGCGGCTCATCGCCACGCATCTCGATGATGAAGTCCGGACGCTGCCGGACGTGGCGGAGACGTTCGTGGTTGGCGGCAGACCGCGCACCGTGCGTGTGATACTCGACCCGGCGCGCCTGGCATCGAACGGGATCACGCCGGGCGAAGTAGCGGCGGCGCTTCGCGGCACCAACGCGCGCCTGACGGCCGGCGAGTTTGCCTCGGACAACGCCGTGTTCCGGGTGCAGATCGGCGCCCCGATTCGGAGCGTCCAGGATCTCGCGCGGGTCGTCGTGAGCAGCCGGGGAGCCGGGCCGGTCTATCTGGGAAACGTGGCCACACTCGACGACACCTTCGGCGAAGTCGAGCACTACGTATCTCATCGGGGACGTGACGGTGTCGTGGAACATGCCGTCACGCTTGCGATCGCCAAGCGACCGGGCGCCAATGCCACGGCCATCGCGCATGCAGTCCTCGAGCGCGTCGAGGCAGCCAGCTCTCGGTTGATTCCCGCCGACGTCGGACTCGAAGTGACACGCGACTACGGGGAAACGGCGAGCGAGAAGGCCAACGAACTCATCCTCCACCTGTTGATCGCGACGCTGTCGGTCACCGTGCTCATCGGCATCTTCCTGGGTTGGCGGGAAGCGATCATCGTGCTCGTGGCGGTTCCGGTGACGTTGGGCCTGACCCTCTTCGTCTACTACGCCCTGGGCTACACCCTCAACCGGATCACGCTGTTCGCTCTGATTTTCTCGATCGGCATCCTGGTCGACGACGCGATTGTGGTCGTCGAGAACATCTACCGCCATCTCCAGATGGGTGGACGCACACCGGAGGTGGCCGCCGTGGAAGGGGTGGACGAGGTCGGGAATCCGACCATCCTCGCGACCTTCACCGTGATCGCCGCGATTCTCCCGATGGCCTTCGTCTCGGGTTTGATGGGGCCGTACATGCGCCCCATCCCGGTCGGCGCCTCGGCGGCGATGCTGGCCTCGCTCGCCGTGGCGTTCATGATCACTCCGTATCTGGCACTGCGCCTCCTGCGCGGCCACGTGCCGGTGACACACCCCAAGACGGATGTGGCCCACGAGCCCGAAGAACGGTCGCAATTCGGCCAACGGTATGCCCGGATCATGCAGCCTCTCATGGACGATCCGCGCCGCCGCCATCTGTTCTACGGCGCCGTGGCCACACTCCTGGTGCTCTCCATGGGGCTCCTGGCGATCAAGGTGGTCAAGGTCAAGATGCTGCCGTTCGACAACAAGAGTGAGTTCCAGGTGGTGTTGGATCTTCCGGAGGGCGCGACACTCGAAACCGCCAATGCGCTCGGCACTGAAGTGGCGGCCTACGTCGGGGAGACACCGGAAGTTGAAAACACCCAGGTGTACGCCGGCACGGCGGCGCCCTTCAACTTCAACGGCCTCGTGCGGCACTACTTCCTCCGCCAAAGCCCGAACGGCGTGGACCTCCAGGTGAACTTGCGCCCGAAGGACGATCGGAAGCGACAGAGCCATGACATCGCGGTCGCGGTGCGGCCGGGGATCGACTCAATCGCGCGGCGCTACCGGGCCAGCGCCAAGATTGCCGAAATTCCGCCGGGGCCGCCGGTGTTTTCGACGTTGGTTGCCGAGATCTATGCGGCGGACGACTCCACCCGTATCGAGGCCGCCCGGCGCGTCAAGGATGTCTTCGAGCACGCGGCCGGTGTGGTCGATGTCGATTGGTCGCTCGAAGCGCCGCAGGCAGGGTGGATGTTCACGCGTGGACCGGGTCCGCGCAGCGCAAGCCGGCGCCAGCGTCGAACAACTGACCCACACGCTCACGCTGGCACTCTCGGGATCGGTCGCGGGCCTCGTGCGAGAATCGCCGGCTCGCGAGCCGGTGCCCATCGTGACGAGGTTCCCGCTTCCCCAGCGGTCCTCGGTGCAGGCCTTGCTGGCCACCCCGGTGGCCACGGCCTCCGGTTCGCAACCGCTGGCGCGATTCGTCACCGTCGACTCCACCGTGCGCGAGCCGTCGCGTTATCGGAAGAACCTGCGCCCGGTGATATACGTAACCGGCGATGTAGCCGGCACGGTCGAGTCACCGGTCTACGCGATCCTGAACATGAACCGGGCCCTGGATACGGTGCGGGTGGCCGGGGCTGAGATCCGGCGCTACAACGCCGTTCTCCCCGAGCAGCTGGATGAGACGGCGATGAAGTGGGACGGCGAGTGGCACATCACCATCGAAGTCTTTCGCGATCTCGGGATCGCCTTCGCGGCGGTCTTGATCCTGATCTACGTGCTGGTGGTCGGGTGGTTCCAGTCGTTCAAGATTCCGTTGGTCATCATGGCGCCCATTCCACTGACGCTGGTGGGAATCCTGCCAGGACATGCGGTGACCGGGGCGTTCTTCACGGCCACCTCGATGATCGGGATGATCGCGCTCGCCGGCATCATCGTTCGAAACTCGATCCTGCTGGTCGATTTCATCCAGCTGGCGGAAGAGCGCGGCCGCCCGTTGGCCGAGGCCGTGGTGGAGGCGGGCGCCGTACGGTTCCGGCCGATTGCCTTGACGGCCGCGGCGGTGGTGATCGGGGGCCTGGTCATGGTGCTCGATCCGATCTTTCAGGGTCTGGCCGTGGCGCTGATCAGCGGCGCCATCGTCGCAACCTTGCTCACGATGGTGGTCGTGCCGCTGTTGTACTGGGAGCTTCGCCGCAGAGAAGGAGGTACGTCCTGATGCACCGCTTGTTCTTGATTACCTACCCCGGCACCCATCCGGATATCATGACTGATGTGCTCAAGCAAGAAGGCGTGTCTGGCTACACCTGCGTCAACGAGGCGTGCGGAGCGGGAACGAGCGGTCCACGCCACGGAACGCGTGCGTTCCCCGGGAACACCACGCTCTTCTTCTCCGTCGTGTCACCAGAGCGGCAGGAACCCGTGATGGTAGCGCTCAAATCGCAGGCCGGGCACATGCCGGAAGGTGAGCGCCTCCACGTCTCGACGCTCGGAGTCGACCAGTTCTTTTAGGGGGCAGCGTGGGGCGGCCCGAACGCCGGCGGTTAGTCGTTCGGCCGTAATCGGGCGCGCCGCTGGTCGAGATCCTGTTGGATCCCGTCACACACCAGGTTGCACATCTCGAAGACCATGGGGTCGGCAATCCGGTAGAAGATGGTCGTCCCATCCTTTCGCCGGTCGACGAATCCCTGCTTGTAGAGCACCTGAAGGTGCTTTGAGACGTTGGCTTGGCTCGTGCCGATGAGGGTCACGAGCTCGCCCACCGACCGAGCCCCGGGCCGCAAGGCATTCAAGAGACGCAGCCGCATGGGCTCGCCGAGCGCGCTGAACCGCTCGGCGACCAGGTCGGCGGTGTCCTCGGTGAACTGGACGCCCGATCGAAGGCTCTTTCGCTCTACAACCATATAGCAATATAGTGAAGGTGTCCCCGGGAGTGAATGGTGGACGTTGACCGGAGATGTACCTTTGGGTTCGGTCGAAATCCGCGTTCTGCATCCCGGGGCACTGCGTACTACGTACCACTCACCACTCACTGTCCACTCATGATCTTCCAGCGCCTTTACGACGACAAGTTGGCACAGGCGAGTTACCTCATCGGCTGCGCCGCGACGGGGGAGGCACTCGTCGTCGACCCGAACCGGGACATCGATCAGTACCTACGGGCCGCGGAAGCGGAGGACCTTCGCGTGAGCGCGGTGACCGAGACCCATATCCACGCCGACTTTGTCTCAGGCGCTCGGGAACTCGCCCACCGAGTCGGCGCCCAGCTCCTGCTGTCGGCCGAGGGCGGTGAGGACTGGCAGTACGCCTTTGCCGCGGGCGCGGGCGCGACGCTGCTCCGCCACGACGACCACTTCATGGTCGGCAACATCCGGTTCGATGTGATGCACACGCCGGGACACACTCCGGAACACATCTGTTTCGTGGTCACGGATACGGCTGGAGCGTCGGGCCCCATGGGCGTCCTCACCGGCGATTTCGTGTTCGTGGGAGACGTGGGACGACCGGACCTATTGGAACGGGCTGCGCATGTGACGGGTGCAAGCGAGGGAGCGGCCAGGGCGCTCTTCCAAAGCCTCCGCGCGTTCAAGGACCTCCCAGACCATCTTCAAGTGTGGCCGGCACACGGAGCCGGGTCGGCCTGCGGCAAGGGGATGAGTGCGGTGCCACAGTCGACGGTCGGCTATGAACGCCTGTTCAATTGGGCCTTCGGTTCGACCGAAGAAGACGACTTTATGGCCTTGGTGCTGGCCGACCAGCCGGAGCCTCCCAAGTACTTCGGGCAAATGAAGCGAGTGAACCGGGAGGGGCCGGCGATCCTCGACGGCTTCAAGCGCCCGCCACGACTCGATGACGCCCGGATTGTCGACCTCATCCGTGACGGGGCAGTGGTCATCGACGCCCGCTCGAAACAGGAATTCAGCGAGGGCCACCATTCCGGCACCATCAACATCCCGTTCGGCCGTTCCTTTCCAACCTGGGCCGGGTGGCTGGTACCCTATGACCGCGAGTTCTACCTGATCGTTCCCGACACGCACGAGCACGCCCTCGATGACACTGTGCGCGATCTGGCCTTGATCGGACTCGAGCGCATCGCCGGATATGCCGGGGCCTCAGCCATCATCAGCGCCGAAGCGAGCGGCGTCGAACTAGACCGGATCGACCAGATCGACAGCCGGGAGCTTGCCCGTCGCATGGAGACCGGGGACGTGGCCGTGATCGACGTCCGCGCCGCCGCAGAATGGAAGGCCGGCCATCTGCCGGGCGCGACCCATATCCACCTCGGCTATCTCCGGGACCGGCTCGAGGAACTCCCGTCCGACCGGCCGCTGGTCCTTCAATGCCGGACCGGTGGACGCTCCACGATTGCTGCGAGCCTACTGCGCACGGCTGGCCGGCGGGACGTCTCAAACCTGACTGGGGGAATCGTGGCCTGGGACGAGGCAGGACTTCCCGTGGTATCGGACGGGGTTGCCTGAGGCCCCACGACAGCCCCCACCACCAAGAGGGTGCCCCCACTCCACTCTCGCTCCCGGTGGCACAAACTGGCAGTCCATCGGACTGCCAGGGACCAACCCCATCTCAGAAGAATTGTCATTTTGGCCGATTCTTGCCCGTTGGCCCTGGCATGGCGGCTGCAATGAGCGTGGGTGGTCCTGCCATCGACGGCTGACTCGGCGTGGCGGGGACGAAACGAACCAAGTCAGACAGACACCTGGAGGATGTACCATGGCACTCACCATTACGAGGCGACCGGAGGCGATTCTGCTCAATCGGATCAATCGGATGTTCGATGACGCCTTCGGAACCTGGCAGAGCGAAGGCGGTGAGGGGACCATTACGTCTCAGTGGGTCCCGCCGTGCGACGTGTTCGGGGATTCGGACACGATCAAGATCATCGCGGAGATACCCGGCGTTCGGCCGGAGGATGTGAAGCTGTCCCTGGAGAACAACACGCTTACCATCCGGGGCGAGAAGCGGCAGGTAGCCGAGGAGAAGACGGAGCGAGTGCATCGGTATGAGCGCTCGTACGGCTCGTTCGAGCGAGTGTTCTCGTTGCCGAGGACAGTCGATCCCGGTCAAGGTTTCCTAACCTCGCCGACGAGTAGGTCCACGCGCCCCCGCGAGCAATCTCGCGGGGGCGCGCGTGTCTGGGAGCCACTCCAGGTACTGGTCCGCGTCGTTCCGAGAGCCGCACTCCTTCCCATTCGTCGTGCCGGATGACAACGTTCGGGGAATCGAACCGGAAGGAGTCGGTTGTGGCGGGCAGCACCCCATTCAGCGACGCCCTCGGACGCCTGGTGCAACAGCTGCGCGCCACGCGCGGGGACCAAGCATCCGTTCGGAAGCTCGTGACCGAAGTCACTGCCCTCGTTGCGCGAGAGCCGGTGGTGGAAGAGGCCGGGATCCAACTCGCCGGCATGCTCAATGACACGAGCCTCAGAGGGAGGATGCATGCCCGACAGGTCGACGTAATTCGGGTGGCTCATGGGGCGCCGGCGGAGGAGCTACTCGCGCTGGCCCAGGCCCTTGCCCAAGAAGACGGCCCGATTCCCAGCACCGAGGCCGTCCGCGTTGAGCTGGTGCAATCCATCCGCCCTGGTGCCGCGGAGGCGATCACTCCGAGGGCGGTCGCCAAGGCGCCGGACCCGCCGCTCGTCGAGGAGCCCGGCTTTCAGTTCCTGCCACTAGTGGAGGACGACCAGCCGCGCCGCCCTCGCTTGGCGGAAGGCCTCTCCGCCAAGATGGCGGAAGTGACGGCTGCCCTGACCGCGGCCTGCGCGCAATCGTCCTGGATGGAGGCGATTCATGCCGCCCAGGCCCTTATCCAGATGGCGCCGCGCATTCCGGAACCCGAGTCGCGCAGCTTCGCCATCCAGGTGAAGCGCCTCCTCCCCAAGCCGACACTCGATTCCTTTATATCCTTTGCGATCCGGGCTCCCGAGGAGCAACAACGCGTTGCAGACATCCTGCCATGGGGCGGCCGCGATGCCCTCGAAGCGATGATCGAATCCATTCAGCAGACCGAATCGGTCGAAGCAAGGGCCTTTCTCCACGATGCCATCGTCGGAACCCCGGGAGCGCTCAGGCAGGTACTTCCTCTGCTCAATCATGAGAAGGCCTCCGTTGTACGGCTCGGCGCTGAACTGCTGGCGCGCCTCGCGGACTCCGAGGCTCTCCCCTCCTTGCTTGCCCTGCTCGACGATCCAAGTCCGGACATCCGAGCTGCGGGGCTCCACGCGCTGGCGGCGTTTGCGAACGCCCGGGCAGTGGAGGCGCTCCGGCAAGGGCTACAGCATGCATCACCTGACACCCGGGGGCATGCGGCGCTCGCGATTGCGGCCTCCGAGCGGTCCGGCCTTGGGATGCCCCTCATGGTGGCGCTCGAAGGAGAGCGGGATGAGACTGCCTGGGTAATGATGGCCCGTGCCCTCGGCCGGCTCGGAAGCCGGGAGGCCGTAACCGCCCTTGCCACGGTCGCGCTCGAGAAGAAGGGAATTCTGAAACGGGGGTACAGCCGGGCCCAGCGATTGGAGGCGGTCAGTGTCCTCGCCGACTGTGGATCAGCCGCCGCCCGGGGTGCCCTCGAGAGCGTCGGCCGGCAGGCAGAGGGGGAGGTGGCGGCGGCTGCGCGGCAGGCGCTTGCCGCACGGGGTCCGGGGTCATCCCGAGGCGAGGACGGCTGAGTTGCGAGGATGCCGACCAGGGATGTAACCTACGTGTCCTTCAGAGTCTGATTTCAGGAGCGGCACGATGTTCGACGTCCTCGTGATAGTCCTGGCCACAATTGGCGCCGGCCTGATGCTCGCTGCGCTGGCATTCGTGACTGGTTTGATCGGGCTCCTCGTGAACGCGATGATCCTCCTGTTCGCCGGACCGCTCGTGGACGCCCGACTGGGCAGCGAGTCATCTTAACCCGACGACTCTCCAGCATTCTTTTGACGAGGACTCAGCAGGCCGCGTTCTTCCCCAGCAATTCCCTGCCCCGATAGCCGCGCGAGGACGACCCCCGACGCCCCATGGTCTGCCCATCCCTGCCGTCCGGGGCAGTAACCAATGGGGTCGGGTGCTCGTAGGGGGACGTCAATCCTAGCTCTGAGGCGGCGGCCCGCGCAGTCCAATCAAGTCGAGGACGCATGAAACTGTCCGATACGTCGATCGAGCGCCCCGTGCTGGCTACGATGATGAGCGCGGCACTCGTGCTTTTTGGCGTCATTGGGTACACCCGACTTCAGGTACGGGAGTTTCCCGATATCGACCCGCCCATCATCTCGGTGTCGACCTTCTTGCCCGGTGCCAATCCACGGGTGGTCGAATCGGCCGTGACGGACATTCTCGAAGAGGAATTGAGCACCGTTGAGGGCCTTCGTACCCTCACCAGCTCGAGCGCGGAGCAAAGCAGCAACATCACCCTCGAATTCAACCTGGGTCGGGACATCGAGAGCGCCGCGCAGGACGTGCGCGACAAGGTCTCCCGGGTGCGGGGCCGGCTGCCCCGAGAGGTCGGCGAGCCCGTGGTGGCCAAGCAGGACGCCGACGCGCAGCCCTTCTATTGGATAGCGCTTTCTGGGGCCAACTACACCCGCATGCAGCTCTCCGACATCGCAGACCGGATCGTGAAGACCCGACTGCAAACCATTACCGGGGTCGGGCGGGTCTTCATTGCCGGGCAGCGGCAATACTCCATGCGAATCTGGCTCTCGCCGAAGGAGCTCGCGGCGCGCGGGCTGACGGTCCAAGACGTCGAGAACGCCATCCGGACCCGGAACGTGGAAATCCCGGCCGGCAGAATCGAATCCGAGACTCGGGAGTTCACCGTTCGCTCCTTGGGCGAACTCAAGACGCCCGAACAGTTCGGCAACATCACGGTGGCCAACCAGGGCGGCCAGTTGGTGAAGCTGATCGATCTGGCGAAAGTCGAGCTGGCCGCCCGAGAGGAGCGGAGTACCCTGCGATACAAGGGCGTTTCCGCTATCGGTATCGGCGTGGTCCGTCAGTCCAAGGCGAATCTGCTCGACGTGGCCGAGAACATTCGTGCGGGCCTGCCCGAGGTGCAGGCAGCACTTCCGCCCGGTGTCGAGATCGAAGCGGCGTTCGATTCCTCGATTTATGTCAAGCGATCCATCCGCGAGACGCTGCTGACGCTCGGGCTCGCGGCGTTTCTGGTCGTCGTCATCATCTTCCTGGCACTGCGCAATGTCCGCGCCACGCTGATTCCGGGTCTCGCGATTCCCGTGTCGATCATTGCGGCCTTCGCGGTCATGTTCTTCCTCGGATTCTCGATCAATACCTTTACCTTACTGGCGCTGATTCTCGCGATCGGCCTCGTGGTGGATGACGCCATCGTTGTGCTCGAGAACGCCTACCGCCACCAGGAAGAGCTGGTCGAAGACCCGGCAATCGCCGCACGCGACGGCACGCGGGAAATCGCATTCGCCGTGATTGCCACCACGGTCGCGCTCGTGGCGGTGTTCTCGCCGTTGGCCTTCCTCCAGGGCACGACCGGTCGGCTGTTCAACGAGTTCGGCGTGGCGTTGGCTGGTGCGGTGATCGTGTCGAGCTTCGTCGCGCTCAGCCTGACACCCATGCTGTGCGCCAAAATCTTGCGGGTCCCCAAGTCGCACGGGCCGGTGTTTCAGGCGTTCGAGCGCGGGTTTGTAGGGCTGGCGACGGGCTACGCCAAGGCGCTCACCTGGGCAGTGCGGCATCGCGGCGTCGTCCTTGGTGGTGCCGTCGGCGCTCTCGTGGTGGCGGTGGTCACCTTCCAGGCGCTCGAACGGGAGTTCGTCCCGGACGAGGATCGTGGGTGGTTCCTCAGCGCCATTCAGGCGCCGGAAGGGTCCACGGTCGAGTTCACAGATCAATACCAACGACAGGTCGAGGCGATTCTGGCCAGGACCGCCGACGTCGAGTCGTACTTCAGCATCGTGGGCGGCTTCGTTCCGGTCAACCAAGGCATTGTCTTCGCACAGCTCACCGACTGGTCGGAGCGCAGTCGCTCCACCCAGGACGTGATCGGAGAGCTCTTCCCTCAATATTTCGGGATCCCGGGGGTTCAGGCATTTGCCTTCGCCCCCTCGCCCATCGGAGGCTTCGGGAAGCCGGTGCAGTTCGTGGTGCAACACCCGAACTTCGATTCGTTGGTGGCCGGCATGGACCGCTTCCAGGCGCGGGCAGCCCAGATTCCCGGATTGATCAACCTCGACATCGACCTCAAGGTGAACAAACCGGAACTCACCGTCAGCTACCAACGCGATCGGGCCGAAGATCTCGGCGTCTCGGTGGAGTCTATCGGGGCGACGCTCGAAACCATGCTCGGGGGTCGGCGGGTCAGCACGTTTACCCGCGACAACAAGCTCTACGATGTCGTGGTACAGATGCGCCCGGAGGAGCGAGCCACGCCGAGCGACATGAGCGGCCTCTATGTCCGCGGGCGCGACGGCGGGTTGATCAATCTCGATCAAGTCGCCACCGTGACCGAGAATATCGGTCCGTCGGCGCTGCTGCACTACAATCGGGTGCGCTCGTACACGCTCGACGCGAGCCTTGCGCCCGGCCTGGTGCTTGGCTCGGCGATTGATTCCCTCCGTGCAGCCGCGGCTGAAGTGCTACCACCCGGTAGCTCCACCGCACTCGCCGGGGAATCCCGAGAGCTGGAAGACAGCGGAACGGCGTTGTATTTCGCGTTTGTGCTGGCACTCATCGTGGTCTACATGGTCCTGGCCGCCCAATTCGAGTCGCTGGTGCACCCGTTCACCGTACTCCTCGCGGTGCCATTAGCAGTAAGCGGTGCGCTGGTGACGCTCTTCATCATGCAGTCCACGCTCAATCTCTACAGCCAAATCGGGATGATCCTCCTGATCGGGTTGGCGTCGAAGAACTCGATCCTGTTGGTGGAATATGCCAATCAATTGAAGGCCAAAGGACTGGACACCATCGATGCCGTGCTCGAGGCGGGTCGCATCCGTCTCCGGCCGATCCTGATGACGGCTACATCAACAGTAGCAGGGGCCATGCCAATCGCGTTGGGGCTCAGCGCCGGCTCCGAGAGCAGGATTCCACTCGGCCTGGTCATCGTCGGGGGCATCATGGTCTCGACGGTCCTGACGCTCTTCCTGGTGCCGGTGGTCTACGTCCTGTTGGATGCGCTCCAGATCCGGCTGGCTGTCGGAGGGTGGCGAGGCCGAATCCCGCGCGCCACGGTTGAAGCATGATGCTGCTCGGATTGTTCCTGGCGGTGCAGGTTGCCGCGACGGATACCATGCCTCGCGTCACCCTTGCCGAAGCCTTGGAACGCGCGACCCAGCTCGATCCCAACTACGTTGCGGCCCTCGGACAGATCGATAACGCGGCGTGGGGTCGGCGCGCAGCCTACCTGGCCTTCATCCTTCCTTCGATCACGGTGCAGGGGAGCTACCAGGTCTCCTCCTCGCCGAGTTTCAATATCGGGACGGGCGCGGCATCGAAGACGTTTGCCTTTGCCCAGTTGACCGGCCAATACGAACTCTTTGCGGGCGGACGGAAATTTGCCGATCTCGCGGCCGCCAAGGCCCAGCTGACCGGCGCTCGAGCGGGGGAACTGGAGGCGCGCTTCGCGGCTGCGCTCCTCACCGAGTCGGCCTACTATGATCTGGTCTCGAACAGGGAGCTCACCGAAGTCGCTCGGCAACGGGTGGCCCGCGCCGAGGAACAGTTGGTCGTTGCGCGGGCCCGGGTATTGTCCGGGGCGGCCGTCCAGACCGATTCGCTCCGGCTCTTGCTGGAACTCACCCGGGCTCGCGTCAACCTGCTGCGCGAGGAAAGCCGGCTCCGTGTGTCGCGACTGACCCTGGGCAGCCTGATTGGGGCGGCAGGGCCGGTGGATGCCGCGCCACTGCCGTCCGGGCCCGCGCCCGATCTCCCGCTGACCCTCGAAGAGGCCGTCGCCGAAGCCCTGGAACAGGGTCCGAGCTATCGGGTTGCCCGGGCGAGTGAGCAGCGTGCCGGAGCACAGCTCTGGGCCCAACGTTCGGCATGGTTGCCGCAAATCGGGCTGACTGCGAACACCTCCGCCTTCGACGTGAAAGTCTTCCCGAACGCAACCAAGCGCTCGACCCTCTCGATCGGGGTGAGCCTGCCGATCTGGGACGGAGGAAGACGCGAGATCGGTATTACGCAGGCACGCGTCAACCGCGACGTCGCCCGTGCCATTCGTGAGGACCTGGAACGCTCGGCCCGACCCGACGTAACCCAGGCCTATGACCAGTACCTGACGTCGCGGGCGGCGACCGACCTCGCCGCGCAGGCCGTTGTCGTTGCCGAAGAGAATTATCGTGTTCAGCAGGCACGCTATCGGAGCGGCGCAACCGACATTCTCGATCTCCTCGAAGCGCAGGTCAACTTGAGCGACGCCCAGGCGGGGCTGGTACAGTCCCGCACGGCAACACGATTGGCACTGGCGGGACTGGAAGCGATTCTCGGCCGGCGCCTCTTCACCGGGAAGGACTAATGGTCACACGAGGTCTGGTATTCGGGCTCGCGGTTGTCGCCGCATGGGGTTGTGGCGATGGGCAAGCCGAAGATGGCGGGTTTGGCGGCGGCGGATTTGCGGCGCCAGTGGAGGTCGCTCGGGCGCAGGTGGACACGGTGATCGACGCGATTCAGACAACGGGTCAGATCGAAGCCGTGCAATCGATCATCCTCCGGCCGGACATCGACGGACGAATCACCGGTATCCTCTTTCGGGAGGGCAGATACGTTCGGGCCGGGGCGCCACTGTTCAAGGTCGACGACGCGGAGCTGGTCGCCCAGGTCGCTCGGGCCGAAGCCGAGCGAGATCTCAGCCGCCAGGCCTTGGAACGGACTCGCACTCTCATCGCACAGAATGCCGCCTCGCAGGCCGATCTGGAACAGGCGGAAGCCACCGCCCGCAGTAGCGAGGCGCAGTACGAACTTCTCAAGGTCCGCCTCGACCGGACCGTCGTCCGCGCTCCCTTTGGCGGTGTCGCCGGCTCGCGGCAAGTGAGCCTGGGCGATTACGTCACCAGCTCCACCGGGTTGGTCACGCTCCAGACCGTTCACCCCCAGCGTGCCGTGTTTCAGGTTCCCGAGCGCTACGCCTCGGAACTCGCCCTCGGGCAGGAGGTCGCCTTCCGGGTAGCGGCCATTTCGGGGCGTGATTTCCGGGGTACCGTCGAGTTCGTCGATCCCATCGTCACCCTTCCCTCGCGGACGATCCTGGTGAAAGCCCGCGTTCCGAACCGTGAGGGAGATCTCCAGCCCGGCATGTTCATTGAAGTCCGGCTGGCCACCGACGTGCGCCCCGCAGCGACGATCGTTCCCGAGGAGGCGATCGTCCCGCTCGAGGCAGGGCCGGTGATCTGGGTGATCGACGACAGCAGCAAGGCGGAGCGACGCGCGGTTGAGTTGGGAGTCCGAATCCCTGGCTTTGTCGAGATCCGTTCAGGCGTGGCTGCCGGAGAGCAAGTGGTGGTCGGCGGACAGGTCCGCCTCCAGCCCGGAATGGCGGTGACGCCCATCCCGGTTGACCGTCAACAAGTCGTGCCCGCGGATACGGCAGCCGCCAAGGCTGGTCCCGAACCGGCATCCCCTGCTGGGGCCGCGTCAGAGAACTCCCCCCCTGCGTCTCCTTAGCAAACAGGCTTCCCGGCGCCGCGGAACGAATCCGCGCCGTGGTCCACGTGGAGGCTGGACTGCGCCGCGCATACTCGCCACGCTGATGCTGGTCTTCCTCAGTTACAACCCCGCGCTCAATGGTCAGGTGGCCGGCCGGTGGAGGGTCATCCTTCGCGGCGGCATTCCTGCCACGATTTTGGGTGAGTTGTGGCTCGCGGTTGATGGGGCAACCGTGTCTGGCACCGTGGACTTGGCAGGCGTTACGAGCGGCCCTCGCCCGCTCACGGGTCGCGCGTTCGATGATGACCGAGTCGAGTGGTTGGTGACCGGCTCGAGATTCCGGCGGTTCACCGGCCGACTCGACCAGGACAGCTTGGTCGGGGAAGCGTTCGTGGACGGCGGGGAGCGCCGTCAGTGGGTTGCCGAGCGCCTCGCGGATTCTGTCGAATTTTACGCATCGCTGCCGCGATTCACTCAGCGGCAAGTTCTCGTCTTCTATGGAGTGGGCGATTCCATCCAGCGGCTGCCGGGCGCCTGGCTGCGAGCCGCCGCCGCGCGCGGGCACACCACCGAGTCGGTGATCGAACGATATCGCGCGGTGGCGGACGCATCCGGACTCACGGCGTTGAGTCGAGAGGACTTGGGCGAGGCCGCGGTGATCCGTGCCATGGGACTGCGTGACCGGGAGGCGATGGTCGCCGCGCACCGGACCGTGTTGGCGACCATACGTCGTCGCTTGGTCAGCGATTCCGCCCGCAAGCGGTTCGACTTCCTCTTCCGGCCGACCGGTGAGTGGCACGTCGACATTCATGACGTGGCACTCCACGCTGCGCGCCAGCAGCTGCCGGGAGTTGAATGGGCAAGCGCCACGGCCGCGCTTTCGGTGGCCGGACGTCTGTCCCGATCGGAACACCAGCCTGCCGATGAAGTGATCGCTTTAGAACTGTACCGTCTCTTCGTCCTCTCGAACACGGAGCCGGAGCACTACGGCGCCGTACTCGGCCCCATGCAGCACGGAGCTCCGGATTCGTTCCGCGCGGTTCAAGCGTTGCTGGCCGGCTACGAAGGGGCCGTGCACTGGTACGAAGCCGCCATGCGATTCCTCGTGACCGAGCCGTGGCTCGGGGACTCCGGTGCACGTTCCCTTGCCGACATCGTACAATCAGCTTGGCCCGACAATGGCGCGCCTGTGCCGGCCGTTCGCGTGCGCCTGTTCGGGTACGCCGAAGGCGCACCAGTGGCCGGCGTCTTTTCGGAAGTCCTCGATCGGTTGATCGTCGTAGAAAATCCATCTGCAGCCCGCTGGCTGGCACGACATGGTCAAGCAGGACTGCGGCAGGTTGTTCAAGAGGTAGGGCCACCAGCCCCCGGAACGTCAGTCGTCGATCTCGGGACATTGCGGTACGAGATCAGTAGCATAGGCCAGGAATCCGCACGGGCCCGCGGCGGATTCCTCGAAGCGCGCGACGTTGTTTTGATCGACCCGAGCACCATGCCCCTCTTTGCGATCGGGACGGTGCTCCATGAATGGCATCACATTGTCCACGGCCATGTGCGCACCCATCCCGATGGCCCCGGGGTGTCGTTGGGGGCAAATGGCACGGTCCTCACTGTGACAGAGCCGGACCTCTACTTGGCGGAGGGGTTGGCCGAGTACGAGGCCGACCGAATTCTGCGGAAGCTCGCGGTCGAGTTTCCCCTCATCGCGTTCGGAGAGGCCGAGAAACTTGCGGAGATGGCAGCCGCGCGTCCACTGGACCCGCACGTCCAGGGCTATCTCATGATCGCGGCCCTTGCCGATGCCGTGCCGGAGTCCGCTGAGTTGAGGCGCCTCGTGATGAGGCGGGATACGGATGCATTCCAAGTGATCCTGGATAGGAGCGTTGCGGCGTGGTTTCCCTCGCATGGTGACGCGCGCGATCTCTCCGTGGGGCCACGCCGCCGGCCCGTGCTCATCCCCGAAGTCACATTTACCGTGGACGATGGCCAGCCGTTTGTCGAGGAGACCCGCTACTTGATTCCACCCGACTCCCCTTCCGGGGTATTGGAGGTGGCTCCATGACCCCCCGATTCTGCACGTCACTGCTCGTGCTGGTGCCGCTGTCGAGCGGGCTCCTCGTCGGACAGAGCACCCGACCCGAGCGCACCACTGCACAGCAAACCTCGACCTACCAGGACGTGGGGTCGTTCCTCGACTCACTCGAGCGGGCCGGCGCCGACCTCAGAGTCGGCACGCTGGCCCGAAGCGTGGAGGGACGGTCGATCCCTTGGGTACTTGCCGCCCGGCCAATGGTCGATGATGCCGCGGACGCCCACAGGACCCGAAAGCCCATTCTCTACATCCAGGGCAACATTCACGCTGGAGAAGTCGAGGGCAAAGAGGCCGCTCAGATGCTGCTTCGTGAGTTGACGCTCGGGGTGCTTCGGCCGCTCTTGGATAGCGTGATCGTCCTCGTGGTGCCGATTTACAATGTCGACGGGAACGAGGCAATCGGGCCGTCCGACCGGAATCGGCCGGGGCAAAACGGTCCTTCGGTGGTCGGACGGAGGGTCAATGGACAGGGACTCGACCTGAACCGGGACTACGTCAAGATGGAGGCACCGGAGACACGGGGTGCCGCGGCGCTCATCAATGAGTGGGACCCGGATTTCTTCATTGACCTCCACACCACTAACGGGAGTTACCACGGGTACGCACTCACCTATTCACCGGGGCTCAATCCAAGCAGTGGCCCGTCAAACGATTTCGTACAGGACGTGTTCCTCCCAACCGTCCGCACCCGCATGCGCGAACGGCATGGTCAGGAGATTTTCGATTACGGCAACTTCAAGAATCAAGAGGCCGATTCCCTCGATCAGGGATGGTTTACCTACGAACCATACCCGCGCTATGGCGTCAACTGGTTTGCCATGCGCGGCCGTATGGCGATCCTCAGCGAGGCCTACAGCAATGCGCCTTTTGAGGAGCGCATCAGGGCCACGTATAACTTCGTGCACGAGATCCTGAGCCTTGCGGCCGAGCAGCGCGATACCATCGCGTCGCTCGACGGACCACCCGGGCGCTGGGTACCGGACTCCATAGCCGTGCGGTCCGACTATGCTGCCCCCCGCGTCCTCGAGGTCATCGCCGAGATCACGGAACCGGCCGGCGATGGATCGCACGGATTCTCCCGCCGCCGCCGCACCGGGACCTACCGGTCGATCCGCATGCCGGTGTTCGATCGCTTCGCCCCCGTGCGCCGCGAGGCTCTTGCGGCGGGCTACCTCCTCCCGCCGCGGCTCGGGCACGTCGTGGAGCTGCTTGGCCGTCACGGAATACGGGTCGCCCGGGTTGGCGAGGAGTGGACGGGACCCGTCGAGGCGTTCCATATCGACAGCCTTGTGGGAGCAGCGCGGCCATTTCAGGGCCATCGGATGGTCGACCTGGCCGGGGCCTGGCGGCCTGAGGCCGGACGCGCGGTGGCGGGCTGGTTCTTCGTACCGACGGGGCAGCGTCTCGGCGTGCTCGCCGCTTACCTGCTGGAGCCCGGTTCCGCTGATGGTGTCGCTGCCTGGAACTTCCTCGATCGCGACTTGCGCCAAGGCCAAGACTCCCCCATTCTGCGGGTCCGGCAGCCGCTGGCCATACCTTTGCTCGAACTTCCGACGTGGCGCGCCGCGCCGTAACGATACGACGAATCATGCTCAAACCTGGCGATCCCGCTCCTGTATTCTCGCTCCGATCCGACGACGATACGGAGATCTCACTCGACACGTTCCGTGGCAAGAAGGTCGTTCTCTACTTCTATCCCAGGGACGATACGCCCGGGTGCACCACCGAAGCGTGCGGCTTTCGCGACTCCTGGCGGGCGGTCTCGCAGGCCGGAGCCGTGGTGCTCGGTGTGTCTCCGGACGACGAGGCGTCGCACCGAAAGTTCAAAACGAAATATCAACTCCCCTTCCCCCTCCTCGCCGACCCCGACCACGCCGTCGCGGACGCGTACGGCGCGTGGGGGAAGAAGTCGATGTACGGGAAGTCATATCACGGCGTCTTGCGGACGACCTTCGTGCTCGATGAACATGGTACCGTGCTCAAGGTGTTCGAAAAGGTGAAACCGAAAGGACACGCGGCGGAAGTGCTCGCCCTGTTGAAAGGATGACTGGTATGCAGATTCGAAGGCACTTCGGGGTTCTTGGGTTGGGCGGTCTGATGATGCTCGTGGCCTGTGGCGGAGCGCGCGACGAGGCCGCCGCGCCCGCGGGCGTGTTTGTCGACCCCGAGCCGGGGGAAGTGCATCTCGCAAACATCCAACAATTGACTTTCGGTGGAAACAACGCGGAGGGCTATTTCTCGAAATCGGGCAAGGAGATCATCTTCCAGCGACAGGACAAGGTCGCCGAAGGTTGTGACCAGCAGTATGTCATCAACGCCGACGGCACCGGCTTGCGACGGGTGTCGAACGGCCAGGGGCGTACCACCTGCGGGTACTTCTACGACAATGACCGTCGGATTCTCTACAGCTCGACGTTCGAGCACGACGCTGCCTGCCCGACGCCACCGGATCATTCGAAAGGCTATGTGTGGCCGATCGGCCACTTCGAGATCTACACGGCGGCGGCAGACGGGAGCGATCTCCAAAAACTCACTGACAACGGAACCTACAATGCGGAGGCGACCCTGTCCCCGGATGGATCCCGGATCATCTTCACCAGCACCATGGACGGTGATCTCGAACTCTATACCATGAACGTGGACGGGTCGGATCTCCGCCGGGTGACGCAGCGGGTGGGCTACGACGGGGGAGCGTTCTTTTCGCCGGACGGGACGAAGATCGTTTGGCGGGCCGGATACCCGCAAACCGCGGCGGACTCTGCGGACTACTTGGGTCTGCTGGCCCAGCGCATGGTGCGGCCGGGCAATCTCGAGCTCTGGGTCGCGAACGCCGACGGCAGCGAAGCGCGGCAAGTGACCAATCTCGGGGGCGCAAACTTCGCCCCATACTTCCACCCGGACGGGTCCCGGATCATCTTTGCCTCCAATCACGAGAGCCAAGGTGGACGCGTCTTCAACCTCTATCTCGTCAACATCGATGGGACCGGACTCGAGCGGGTAACCTTCGATGGGGAGTTCGACTCGTTCCCCATGTTCAGCCCGGATGGGTCGAAGTTGGTCTGGGCATCGAACCGCCACGGCTCCGAGGCCCGCGAAACCAACTTGTTCATTGCGGATTGGGTAAATTGATCGAGCGTCGGGCGGGCGCAAAGGGTAGGAGCTGGCCATGAAGAAGGCAGCATCAAAAGAATCCGGTTTCGTCCCCTGGGTCTGGGGTTGGGTCAAGTCCATCGCCCTCGCCTTGGTGGTCTGGTTCTTCCTCCGCACCTTCTTGGTGGAAGCGTTCCGGATTCCTTCGGGGAGCATGGAAAACACCCTCATGATCGGGGATTTCCTGTTTGTGAACAAGGCGCTGTACGGTGCCGAGGTTCCCCTAATCCACAAGCGCCTGCCGGCGGTACGCGAGCCGCGGCGCGGCGACCTCATTGTCTTCGACTCCGTCGAAGAAGACATCAAAGTGGTGAAACGCTTGATGGGAATGCCCGGGGACACGCTCGCCATGACGGGCGGCCGGATGATTCGCAACGGCCGCATGCTGAACGAACCCTACGTCGTGCATGCGGACCCGCTCCCAGCGGCCGACCAGTTCCAGCGGCAGCGGATGCGTGAGTGGCAAGTGCGCTACCTCGCTAACGGCGACAGCGCAACCTACCATCCCGACCTTCAGGACTGGGGCCCGATCGTCGTGCCGCCGGATTCCTATTTCGTGATGGGTGACAGTCGCGATAACTCACACGATAGCCGGATGTGGGGCTTCCTGCCCAGGAAGAACATTCGGGGCCGGCCATTGGTGATCTATTTCAGCTACGACCAACAAAGCTGGCGTCCCCTGCCGTTCATCACTGACGTCAGGTGGGGCCGGATCTTCTCGACCCCCGAGTAGGCGATCGGTACGCCGTCGTTACGGCGAGGAGCAGCGCGAGCGATGCAACACCGCTCGCGGCGATGAACGGTCCGGAATCGGACAGGTCGCTCACCACGCCCAGGAGTATTGGGCCCGCCACTCGCGCCATCGCACCCGAGCTCTGCAGCCGTCCGAGGGCGTGACCCTGGGCTTCGGACCTGGTAAGCCGCGACACATAACTCGCGGCAGTCGGCGCCACGAGCCCAGTCCCCGCGGAAATCAACGCTAGGACTCCGAGCAACGAGGGCAGGCGCCACTCGGCTGACGCCGCCAGGGTGGCGCTCATCGGGAGCAGCATCAGGCCGACCGCCAGCGAAACACAGCCCGCAACCATGACGCGCGGCTCTCCAAACCGGGGTGCGAGTCGTCCTACCATCCAACCTTGGACCACGACGGTGACCAATCCGATGAATACGAACAGATAGGACACGCCCTCCCGGCCGAAGCCCCACATGCGTTCACCGTACAAGGGGAACACGGCGTAGATGACGGTGAAGGCGAAGGTCTCGAGAAACAGGATGCCCAAGGGAGCCAGGAGCGGCCGCCACGGTGGTCGAACCTGGCTCTCGGCCCTGTGGGCTTCCGTCCGTGTTTCAGGAAGCCAGACCAGCGCGGCGATGAAGTTCATGCCACACAGCGCGGCGGCCAGGAGCCCCGGGGCGGCGTCCCCCAGACGCGTGCTCATGCCACCGAGCGCGGGACCGATCACAAATGCCACCCCGAACGCAGCGCCAATCAGGCCCATGGCACGGGCGCGCCGATCCGGCGGGGTTACATCGGCCAAGGTTGCTTGAGCAACATTGACGATGGACCCACTGCCCCCGGCAATCACGCGAGACACAAGGAGTGCGAGGAAGCTGCCCGCGAACCCGAACAGGAGATACGATACCGCGCTCCCAACCAGGCTGATCAAGAGCACGGGGCGTCGACCGATTCGGTCGCTCAGCCGCCCCCACCACGGTGCGAGCAGGAGTTGCATCAGCGAATAGCTCGCGACGAGGACACCGATCGCCGCGTCGCTGGCGCCGTATCGTGCTCCATAGCTCGGCAGGAGCGGCAGCACGATGGCGAAGCCGATGAGGTCGATGAAGACGGTCAGGAGCACCAGCCGAAGGGCGCGCCGCTGGCCCGCCGTGGTGGCGGCCGAGGTGGACTCGCTCATAAGGGATGCAGGATGCTGGGACCCGTGCCGCGGGGCAAGGGAGCAACAGGACGCGAGAGTCCTAGGAAGGTGACGGGGAGGTCGTCGAGCGGTCGCCCGGCGACTGCGTGTAGGCGGCGCTGCGATCGCAGGCCGTACAGTGGAGCCTGATCTGACCCCCTCTCGACGATCGGCTTCTAGGCGGACGCTTGGGGATGCGGGTAATGGCGCCCTTGCCGCAGACCGGACAAACCAGAGGCTGCTGGTCGCGGTCGGCCGCAATCAGGGCCAGGGCTTCGGACGGTCGGTACTCCTTTATCTTCCTGCGACCCACTGGCGGTCCTTCCGGGGAGAGGTGGACAATCCCATCCGCTCCGCCATCTTCAATCTAGGGTCCGTCGCCACAGGCCGCAAAGAGAGGGGGAGCCATGCTCGTTCACCGCCGAATCGGCTTGCTGCTGGGAGTAGTGGCACTCCTCATGGCCGGGCAGCTCCAAGGCCAGGCCACCCACCCCGTTGAGTTGCGGGCGGATCGTGCCGAAGGCCGTTTCGGATTTCACCCCCTCAAAGTCTCGGCACGCCCCGGGGATGTCATCGTGTTCCGGGTCGTTTCCGGCCCTCCGCACAGCATCGCCTTCGACCCGACCGGACTCGAGGGAGCCCAAGTTGCGGCGCTCAACCGCGCCATGGTCGGCAGGGTAAGCGACCTGAGAGGCCCGCTGCTCGTCGACGTGGGTGACGCCTATCGAATAGTCGTGCCGCGCCTGGCCGCTGGGACTTACCGGTTCTATTGCCTGACCCACCAGGTCTATGGCGCGGTGGGAACCCTAGTGATCGAGTAGATCATCTTCGGTATATGTTTGGTGGTTGTTCCAACAACTCCTTTTGATGTGGCAGTCGCAACGCTAGCTTGCCGCCTCTTTGGCAATACGCCGTGAGGCGGTGGCCGGCTGGTCGGCAGTGATCGGAAGGAGGGGTTGTGTCAGAGCTTGGTGGCGCCCAGATGTCCACCCTGTTGGAAAGCTTGCCGGGGATCGCGAATGTGTTGCGCAGTCCGGTGGCCGACGCGTTGGTCGGTATAATCCGATCTGCCGCCCGCATCGAGGAATTCGAGCTAGCTGACGCCCAGGAGCTGCTCCAGTACGCGAGCCGCCGCGGCCTCTTGGCCGAGGACGAATGTGTCCGAGTACTCCAAGAAGTCGACGTGGCGAACCAGAAGCGTGCGAGCCGTGCCGCCGTGCGGGCCAAGCGCTCCAAGGCCAAGTCGACGGCTCGAAAGAAGGCCAAGAAAGCAGCGCCGAAGAAGTCCGGCGCGAAGAAGCCTTCCGCGCGCAAGCCCGTGAAGAGCAAGCCGCGAAAGGCCGTACGGAAGAAGTAGCTCGGCCGCTATCCTGCGCGTTCTGGGCAGCGGGCACGCCACCCCGCCCGCCTCCACCGCCATGCCCCGCTGAGCGACGAGCTAACGGCTCGAGGAGAGTTGGTAGTCGTCCGCCCGCTGGTCACCGAGCCGAGGATCGACCCCAGCCATCGAGGACCGGGCCGTCGACCAGACTGACCGAAGCAACCTTTTGATTGTTTTCGACCCGCCAAGTAAGACGGATCATCTGCCGCCGCCGCACCCACTGCATCATCCACTGGGGTCCCTGAACGCGAGCCCCAACCTTGCCGTAGTCTTGCTCGATGAGCCGTCGCCAGTCGTCGAGCTGTGCCGCGCTCACATCCCCCGAGATGGTGACAACCCCGCCCAGACTGTCGATGGCCGAGATCCAGATCTCTATCTGTCGGCCCGCGGCAGGATCGGGTGCGGTTCCACGGCAATCGAGTAGCCGACGATCGGCGCGCGAGCGGGTGCATCGCAGACCCGAGCCGCCCAACTCCCTGACCTGATCATCCAGGTCGGTCAGATGCGCACCGGCTTCGAACCCGAAAAAGCTGAGGTGTGCCCCGTCGGCCGGCAGCTCGTCCTGAGCCGAGGCGGCCCCAACGGACGCAGTCGCCATGCACGCGATGAGAACTCCCAAACGTCGGATCATTGGCCTTTCCTCTTAGCGGACAACCCCGTCAATCGAGCGCCCGGCGCGCCCGGCCACCGGTCCGGCCACACTGGGCTCGCCCATGCTCGCTGCAATGTCCGGACCATGGGCCCTCGGTCCGTGATGGCCACCTTGGAGGCGGCATCGGCCACTTTGGGATCGATCGGTGGGGGCTCGACTTCACGGTTAATGCAGGATGCCAGGCGGTGGGTGGGCCGGGCCGGCCTCCGAGGATCAGCTGAGGACCACCCCGACCGCCCGCAACTCGTGGTTGAGCAGCCAGCGCTTTCGGGTGAGCCCCCCACCGTAACCCACCAAGCCACCTTGCTTTCCGACGACGCGGTGGCAAGGGATGAGTAGCGCCAACGGGTTCGATCCGAGGATTTGTCCGACGGCCCTGGGCGGAATGCCTGTGGCCCGTGCCAGGTCGTCGTAGCTGCAGGTCTTCCCGAAGGGAATGGTGCAGAGATGACGCCACACCGCGAGTTGGGATGGTTCGAGCACGAAATAGTCGCCCAGGTACTCCGGGAACGGGAACGGCCGTGGCCCACCGCGAAAGTACCCCGCAAGCCAGTTGGTCAAGCGCTGGCACGGCCCGGTGTCGATGGTCACATCGCGATTACGTTTGCGTAACCGGTCGGCCCAATTCACACTCGTGCGTTTGGTTGGGAACTCGACGACCAGTGGACCGTCCGCGCCCTCGACGAGGGTCAACGTCCCCACTGGCGAAAGATACGAATTCCACTCAACCCGCATGCGGCGCTCGCTGGCTCGGTTCATGGGTAAGGTACGAGGCGGTCGCAGGATACGGAAGGTGCGCATCGATTGGCCGGATCCGGCTGCGGCTCCATCCTTCACTTCGCTCCACGAGCCAGCTCGTGCGCCCCTGCCAACCCCCGTACCCTGCCAAAGCTGCGCTGCCGCTGGCACTGCGGACGGTGCGCTCGCTCTCCCCCGTCAGCGTGGCGCTGCCGGGCTTGTTGGAGGCTCTTGGCGGTGAGGCCTGGGGAGAATGTCGGTCTCATTGCGATCGCGACGCGGGGCGCGATTACCTTGCGACTCTCGAGCGGGGTTCGGTGTCCAGTGTCCCGGCGCCTGGCAAGGATCCTCACGGGACTCAACCCGCGATGCGACCGCCGTGGCCTCGTTCTTGCCCAAGCGTTCGTTCTTGGCTCGGGCGGATCTGTCCGCCAGGTCTGGCCTGGTGGGCAGCCGGTTCGGGGGCGGAGGTGTTCACCGTCGCGAGATCAATCGCGTGATCACAAGAGGGGACTGAATCGCGCAATGCCCGACCGGTACGACTTCCTCATCGTCGGCGCGGGATTCGCAGGGCTCGTCCTGGCCGAGCGCCTCTCGTCCCAGCTTGGCATGCGGTGCCTGGTGGTGGAGCGGCGACCGCACATCGGAGGCAATGCGCACGACTACTTCGACGATGCCGGCGTGTTGGTCCACACGTACGGGCCACACTATTTTCGCACCAACGCACCGCGCGTCGTCGAGTATTTGTCGCAGTTCACCGAATGGCATCACGTCACGTACAAGGTGCAAAGTTTCACGGGCGGTCGGTTCTGGAGTTTCCCGATTAACCTGACGACTTTCGAGCAGTTGATCGGCCGGCCGTCGAGCGAGGAGGAGTTCGCAGCGTATTTGGCGGAGAAGCGCGTACCCATTGAAAACCCGCGGAATTCCGAAGAGGTGGTGGTATCGCAGGTGGGGTGGGAACTTTACGAGATGTTCTTTCTCGGGTATACGCAAAAGCATTGGAAGATGCACCCGAGGGATTTGGCGCCTTCCGTTTGCGCAAGAATTCCCATCCGCACGGCACGGAACGACGCCTACCTGGAAGAGAGATTCCAGGCTTTGCCACGCGACGGATACTCTCGCCTATTCGACAACATGGTTGCGCAGGCCCAACCGCTCACGATCCGTCTCGACACCGACTATCGTGATGTGATGCCCCATGTCCGGTTCGATCACATGATCTACACCGGTCCCGTCGACGCGTTCTTCGACTACACGTTCGGACGACTGCCGTATCGATCCCTGCGGTTCGAGTTCGAGAGTTTCGAGGCGCCCGCGCTCGAGGCGCGGACACCGGTATCCGGCAAGCCCGGGTTCTGGCAGCCTGAGATGCAGGTGAATTACCCCAACGATCATGCCTTCACTCGCATCGTCGAGATCAAGCACGCAACGGGGCAGGCAACCCCGGCATCCACGATCGTCCGCGAGTTTCCGGCATCGATGGACGAGACCCAAGAGCCGTACTATCCCGTTCCGACGGGAGCATCGGCAGCCACGTATGCCAAGTATGCCCGGCTCGCAGAGCGTGAGACGAACGTGAGTTTTATCGGCAGACTCGCAGCCTATCGGTATTACAATATGGACCAGGTGGTCGCGATGGCACTGAAGGAGTTCGACAGATTGAACGCGCGCGTGAAGCCGAGCGCCCGATGACGGGAGCTGACGACACAACGGCAGGTGGAAACATGTCGCCCGAATTGGTGGTGGTCATTCCCGTGTATAACGAACAACCATCGTTACGCAAGGTGATTCGGGAGTGGTACCTGGAGATAGAGAACTGGACGGAAGACTTTGTCATTCTGGTGATGAACGATGGCTCGACCGATCGGAGCCCCGCTATCGTCGAACGGTTGCAGGAGCAACTCGGCGACCGCATTCGACTCCACACGCATTCCAACCGTGGGCATGGGCTTACCTGCCTCGTCGGATACGAGCGTGCCCTCAACCTGGGCGCTCGCTACGTGTTCCAGATCGACTCAGATGGACAATGCGATCCCCAGTACTTCTTCCGGCTGTGGCGCGAGCGTGATCGGTATCAAGTGATCTACGGCTGGCGCAAGGCCCGTGACGATGGGTGGCGCCGCGTGTTGGCGAGTCGCTTGCTTCGGATGGTACTGCTCGTCACGGCCCGTGTATGGTGCATCGATGCGAACACGCCGTACCGGCTGATGCACGCGTCCGTGCTCAAGGGCCCCGTGACCCGCCTGAAGGCGACGCCGGTCGATCTCACCAATATCGGCCTGGCAGTGTTGTTGAAACGGCTGTCGGTCACGCACGGGAAGGTCCCGATCAGGTTCCGTGAGCGGTACGGTGGCGAACCAAGCGTTCGTCTCACGCAGTTCGGCGCGAAGGCTGTGGAGCTTGTCCGTCAGCTTCGCGGGATGATGTGAGATGTTGAGGAAGGTGTTCGGATCCCTGAAGGTCTTCCGAGAGGAGCCCACGATTCCGGGGGGGGCCGTGTTCTTCGTCGTCCTCCTCGCTGCTCGTCTGTTGGGCACCTATTTCCAGTACTTCTGGGAAGAGGACGAGTTGTCCCTCGCCGCGGGCACGGCGGCATTAGTACGCGACAGCATAGGCGGGGGACTATACCGTTATGCGCCGCAGCTCGGCTACTACCGCTTCATCGAGGTGGTGGATGTGTTGTTGGGGGCTCGGGTCGGGCTCATCCCGTTCATCATGAAGGTCGTCTCGGCCGTGAGCGGCGCCGTGATCCCACTGGCGGCGCTGTTCACGTTTCGCCGAAGCCTCACATCGCAGGAACGGTGGCTGATGGCCGCTGTGCTCACGGTCAACCCGATCGTCTGGACGAGCGCGCAGTACGGGAACTCCCTGATGCTCCAGGCTGCGATGATCGCGGTGGCCGTGGCGATCCTGTCCAACCGCCCCCGTGTGGCAGCCGAGACCCTGAGCCTCATCCTGTTCGGGCTCGCGGTCGTCGTTCGGGCGGACGCGATTCTGGTTGCGCCGGTGGTCGCGTACCTGATCTGGGTGAACCACCCCGACCGACGGGGCGCCGCCATCGCGCGTGCCGCTCTTACCTCGATGGCCGTCGCGGTCCCGTACGTTCTCGCGCTCGCCTTCGACCCCCGTACCGACAGCATGGGGACGGAAATCGCCCTCCACATTTTCAATCGTTGGTATCCTACAATGTTCTGGGAGTATCTCGTCTGGGCGATTTCCCCTATTCCTCTCCTGGTGGCGTTCGTTGGGTTTCGCCACTTGTTGGCGGAGCGGAGAAGGGTGTGGGGGTTCGTCGTGGCGTGGTGTGCCGTGCCGGTTCTCTTCTATTACGGGTCGACCACCACGCCACGATACTTTTTGCTGATCGCCATGCCCATTGCTTTGTGTACGGCCGTGGGGGTCACGGATCTCGTACAGGTCACCACTCGCATCCTTCGGCCCTCGCTGGCCTGGGCAACAGTGCTCCTGCTGGTCAACGTCCACCTGTTCGTCGGGTTGGGGCACTTCATACCCAACAACCTCATCAATCCGTTCGTCGGACCTTCGTTCCGAACCCATGACGGGTTCATGCCGACCGGGGCACTCGTGTACTGGACGTACAACCCCAGCGGCAAGCTCCTTGGCAACCTCGGGGTCGGTGGATTTGGGGAGGGGAACTTCGACGGGGAGGGCTTTCCTGCCTTCTTTGCGGACCTGCGCAGTATTGCACGCGAAGGTCGGACCGCCGTCGTCTTGCTCGATGGGGGATTCGCCCACGGGTTCCACTATTACGCGCAATTGGAGCAGGCCACATACATCTCGCGGGCCCCGGGAATGTACTTCGAGACGGAGACATGGCTCGAGTTGGACGGCATGCGCATCATGACCATTTCGCGCCAGACGCCGCAGTGGGAAGAAGTCGAGCGCCTGGAGGTCCGGCGCGGCGATCTGATCTACCGGATGTGGGGCGGCAGCCCGTTTCCGGATGCGCTCACCTTGGAGAAACTGCCGCCAGGCCTGGAGTTAGAACTCACGACCCCGAGCCCGGCGCTGGCCGCTGTTCGCGATGCCAACGGCCGGCCGTGGGCGGAACGGTATGCCGTCGTATCGCAGACGGGGGGTGGTGAGTAAGCTGTTTCTGGATCTCCGTGGCGTGCCCCGAGGTGGGCGTGCCCCGCTGCTCGCGGCCAGCTCAATGACCATGACCTGCCTTGAGATGGCGTCCTCGACACCTCCCTCTTCTTGCGTGAGGGTAGCAGTCCGATCCTCCCAGCGAGCGGCGCTGCCTGCGGTGAGCGTGGAGCGATAACTCCGTCGCACACCTCGAACCGTCAGGCATGTATACGGTGCTCACCGGTTCGATTCGAGGGTGAGGTACCAGACAGTCGCAGGATGCGGAAGGTGGGCATAGATTAGCCCGTTCGGCCAATTGTGCCGCTCCGGCCCTCTCTGTTCCGATTTCGAGGTTTGCATGGTTTCCGCAGCTCTTCTTCTCGTCGCGCTTCAGCAGGTGGCACCCTCTCCCACGTCCCAGTCTGTGGCCCGGGTCGACGTCGAGCCCCGTGACATTGCCATTGTAGTGGGCGACACCATTCGACTCACTGTCGCGGCGTACGATTCCTCCGGAGCCAGGCTTCGTGATATCCGCGTCCGCTGGTTTCAGTCCGGCGGCCAATTCGAGGGGTCCGTGGATTCGACTGGCCTGGTGGCGGGCGGGTCAACCGGAACTCTCCGCATCTCGGCCTTGGTAAGCCGTCGTGGAGGTGGGGCGCCAGCGACAGGCTTCGCTGACGTGCGGATCGTGCCCCGGCCGGCATCCCGGATCGCACTCGAGCCCGCCCTCGCGATGCTCTATGTCGGGCAATCAGTACAGGTCCGTGCCATCCCATATTCGGCCGATGGCGATCGCCGGTATGACGAGGTGCTCTGGGAATCCGATGCTCCAGGAGTGGTGGCGGTAACATCCGCCGGGAGGCTCGTCGCGCTCAGGCCCGGCCGGGCAACCATCTCTGCGCGGGTGGGAACCGTGGTTGAGCGGATGCCGCTCCGGGTCAACGCCAATCCCGTGGCGTCGATCGAATTGGACCCCCCCAGTGCGACCGTCCGTACCGGCGATGTCGTGGCGTTCACGTTTCGGGCACGCGACGCAGCCGGCAATCTACTGGCAGACGCCAGCCCCGAGTGGGCGGTGGGCCCGGGGCACGCACTGGTCGATCCCGATGGGATGTTTGTGGCTGAAGCGCCGGGATCTTATCGCATCGTCGCGACATTTGCCGGACGCACCGCGGAGGCGAGAGTCGAAGCGTCGGCGCGGAACGTGGTCCGGTCGGCTGCGCTCGTGGGTCGGCAACCCGTCGCGGGGACCGCCGCTGAATTCTGGCTTCACCCCAACGGGCAATATGGTTATCTGACCACGGTTGGGGACCGACTCTACGCCATCGACCTGTCCAATCCGGGCGCTCCACTCATCACGGACTCGGTGGTGGTTGACGCACGGCACATCAACGACGTCATGACTACCGAAGACGGCAAGTTCGGCGTCATGACCCGTGAAGGGGCCTCGACGAGACAGAACGGCATCGTGATTCTCTCCTTCGAGGATCCGGCCCACCCCAAGGCAATCGCCGAATTCACCGAGACGGTCACGGGAGGTGTCCACAGCGCCTTCGTCTATCGCGGCCATGTGTACCTGACAGACGACGCGACCGGCTCGATGCGTGTGATAGACATTCGGAACCCTTACAGTCCGCGGCAGGTCGCACGCTGGGAAGTGCCCCGCGCACCCGCAGGACGAATGTTGCATGATATCGATGTGCAGGACGGTTTGGCCTATCTGAGCTACTGGAATGACGGCCTCGTGATCCTG
This sequence comes from uncultured Gemmatimonadales bacterium, assembly GCA_963815325.1. Classification (GTDB taxonomy): domain Bacteria; phylum Gemmatimonadota; class Gemmatimonadetes; order Gemmatimonadales; family GWC2-71-9; genus JABDII01. The sequence continues at coordinate 314,794 of CAWFGG010000001.1, read as the reverse complement.
GATGTGGGCAACGGCGTCCGGGGCGGAACCCCAGAGAACCCGCAGCTGGTATCGCAGTTCAAGTATGACCTCGATCGGCTGTATCGCGATGTCGAGGCCGTGGGCGGGCCGGGCTTCATTCGGGGCACCCATACCGCCTGGCGGCATGGCCGGTATGTCTTCGTCGGCGACGAGGTGTTCGCCGCGACACCATCGCCGCTCACGGGCCCGACCGTTTTGGGATTGGGCCGTCCGTACGGCGGGTTGCATGTCGTCGACGTGTCGGACCTGTTCAACCCGCGGGAGGTGGCGTACTACGAGCCCAGAGACGGAGGCGCGCACAACATCTGGGTGGCCGGCGACACACTGTATCTCGGCGACTACCAGGGTGGGCTCCGCGTGCTCGACATTTCGGGCGAACTGAAAGGCGATCTACTCCGGCAGGGACGACAAGTCGCGCACGTCTACACCGGCGACCCCAACGCGACGATGCCCAACTCCCCCATGGCCTGGGGGGCGATCTACCGGGATGGCCGGATCTACGTGCCGGACATGAACTCGGGGCTCTGGATCGTCCGGGTGGAACCCCGGCCGGAGGCGGTGCCCTGACGTCCGGGGCAGATGCCTGTGGTGAGCGGCTCGCGCCGCACGGTCGGTGGCGCACGTAGAATTTACGGTGCCGCGGCCTTAGGTTTCAGGGATGACTCTGCCACAAATTCTCGTCGTCCGGACGTTCATGGACCGGGCCGAAGGCCTCGCGCACTTCATGCTTCGTGCCGGGGAAGCGCCGAGGCTGGTCGCCACAGACGACGGAGGCTGTCCCATCGAATCCGCCCTCTCGGCCCTCGAATGGACGGCGGCAGTCGGCATCCTGCACGACGACGATCTGCTGCATGCGGCGCGGCTCACCAGCGAGACCGGTGCGGCGGTGGTAGAGCGTAAAATCAAGAAGTCGCGCCAATACGTGTATCTCGGCCCGCGGCTCGACGCCCCGCCCACCGCTCTGCTGGAGGGAGCCGTGTTGTTCGACGAACCGGGCGTCAAGGCCGTGGAATTCAGACAGCGCGCCCATGCGCTGGCGCATTTTCTCCGTGCGACACCCGGCGGTGGCGCCCTGCTGTCGGTCCTGGCGCGGCGGGCCCCCGAGGTACGGCACCTGCGCCGCTGGTTGGGTCCGGTGATCCAGGAACTCGATGTTCCCCGGGCGCTGCTCGGCGGATGGTTCGCCGCCGGCTCAGCAGGGTGCTTGTTCCTTCCGACCGAACTGGACTCGTCGTTCCGGTACATCGAGGTCGGCCTCGAGTCCTGAGGACCAATCCTCAACCGCGGTACTCCTAGCAACCATTCCTCAGCCAAGTGTGGAGAAGCAGTAATCAACATCTCCACACCCTGTGGAGAGGCCCTCTACCTGATACCGATATCAGGGCTTAATGCTCCACATCTATCCACAGTCCGAATCGCGTAACCCGAAGAAAGACAGGCACTTGCGCCATTTCGCCTGGGCCCTATCTTTAGGTCGTCACTCGTTGGGACCGGCTTGGGATCCCTGAATTCTGGGTACGACCAGCGAGTGAGCTTCGGCGAGTTATCGGAAGAGGTTACCAAGCACCAAGGGCTCAGGTGACCGTTTGATTCCGGTGATCACCTCGACCGAGGCGGATGAAGCCAGTCGCGCGCTTCATCCACCCCGATGTGGCGCCTCGGGGTGCAGTGCGAAAGGTCGGTCCGCGACCCGATCTGACTCGCAGCGCTCGCATCAACGAACCAGGTGGGACGGCCATCCGGCCTGGGGATGGAAGCTGAGGCCTCACCTAGCCCTACCGATCGGCGCATCAGCCAAGCGGCGGCGGGTGGGAGAAGAACGGCGGCGCGAGCCCCGGCCTCGGGTAGCTGATGTGTGGGACGGTCGTTTGGTGAAGAGCCAGACGGCCGTCCCTCTTTTGTATCTGGTTCCATGCGGACCTACGCCCCCCAATCGCTGGCCCCTCGAAACACCTGCTGCCCGTCGGGGCCTCGGACGTTCGCCAATGTGATCAAGAGATCGCCCGGCGCGCCCGTCCCCAAAGGGGGCGCCTTGGCGAGCCCTGCGGTTTGGGCACTGGCTCGGTCTGCGTGATGGATGACCAAGGCCTCGAGGGTTGCCGGAGCCACGGGAGAGCGATGCGGACGCGTATCCGCCTGCGCAAGCACCAGGTGCTGCAGCAGAGCCAGTTCGTGATCGGTGCAGGCCGGTGCCGTGACGGACCGGACCCGCTGAGCGAGCAACTCCGCTCCAAGCACTTGTGGGCCGTGCAACGCCCCGCGCTCGGAGAGATCGAATCCTCCCGACCAGCGGTAGGCCTCGGTCTTTCCGATATCGTGAAGCAAGGCCCCGGCCACGGCCACATCGACTTCGGCATGGCACACCCGGGCAATGGTCCGGGCAATCCTCGCCACCTCCACCGTATGCACCAGCACCCCGCCCTGGGCGGCATAGTGCTCGTTGAGGCTCGCGGGGCAGGCTTCGAAGCGTTGGCGAAACTCCGGGTCCGAGAAGAACAGGTCGATCACCGCCCGCAGCCTGGGGCGGACGATCTTCGACCGCCACCGATCCGCCGCATCCCAATAGGGACCAGTATCCCCGATCGACGGCAGCAGGTCGGACCAGTCGACCATGTCTTTCGGCAGCACGCGAAGTGAACTGACCTTGAGCTGTCGCCGGTCGTGATACGAGGCGATCTCTCCGATGACCTGGACCACGTCGCCCTTCACGATGCCGGTCACACGAGGCAGGTCCTTCAGCCAAAACGGGGCCGTCTCGATCCGTCCTGTGCGGTTGCCGAGAGTAAGCACCGTAAACGGCTCATCGATTCCGCGGTGATCGACCGCGACGACGACAAACGGTTCTTGGACGCGTTCGCCCAGAGGAGCATGGGTCAGGTCGGCGGCCGGGCGGGTCGAGCGCTCGGATGTGCGGGTCTGCATATGATCGAAAGCTAATACCTGCTGGTGGGCGCCGGCCGGGTGGCTCCGAGCCCGAACGGCCGCTAGCTTGAGCAGATGACCGCGCTCGAGATCGTTGTCGTTGGGCCCGACGCGTCACGTCGCGCGTCGTTGGTGGCGGCTCTGCGTCAGGCAGGGTATCGAGCGGTGGGGATAGATCGGCTCGGGGACGCTGCCAGTCCGATGCCTGGCGGCGCACCCGACATTCTCGCGATCGACCTTCACGATCCCGGCCTCGACTTGCCCCGCCTCAGGCAGGCTCTGGCTCCCGCAGCTCCGCCGGGTGCGGAACCCCTGGATGCGGTCGAGCGACGGCACATTGCGGCGATGTTGGACCACACGGGGGGCAACCGTCGACAGGCGGCGCTCCTGCTCGGGATCTCGCGGTCGACATTGCTCAACAAGATCCGGCGATATGGGATCGAGCCGCCCGCGCGGAACTCTCCGCGCTGAGTCCGGGTCGTGTCCGTCTAGCGCAGAATCCGGGCACGGCCGAGCCTGGACGTGACCACCCGCCGATAGGCCTGCCCTCTCCGCAGCACCCAGGTGCCATTGGCAAACCCCATGGTGAGGCCTGTTGGGCTGAACACCACTGCCTTGCCTGGCCCGGTCAGCTGGACCCTCCGAGCAGCGGGGCCCGGACCGTTCCAGTAGAGTGAGTTCCCGGACCCGCGGCGGATGCGGATAACGAGAGAATCGGGCGTGAACTGAAGCAGTGACGGTTGGCTCTCGAGAATGGCCGCAATCCGGGCGCGGTGGTGGGCGGCAACCAATGCGTACGCCGACCGATCGACGGCCACGCGATCGAGGGTTTCTTGGTATTTCGGAATCGCGATGGCTGTGAGGAGACCAAGCAGCGCGATGCTGAGGGTCAGCTCGGGAAGGGTCATGCCGTGTTGCATGACGAAAGGTGCTCTTGGCACGGCCGCAGAGCATCATCGCAATGACCCGCCACCGGTCAGGAAATCGCGTGCGACGACATCTTGCCCGACGCGCCGCACCGGAGCATACTCTCCGGAGCCGTCAGCATCGACCCACGTATTCGTCACGGTGGAGCCCCCCGCATGCCGCAGCCAGGCCGGAAACCCGCGCGTCTCCCGCCCCCTCGCTAGGGGCGTCAATGACCGCGATGCCTGCTCCTACGACCGGTGACCCATTGAAGACCCTGTGGGCATATCGGGGGTTGGCGCCCTGGAACCTGCGGGAATTGTCGGCCTTGGCCGGCGCCATTCTCCGTGCCTCCGACGTCTATCCGGTGAGTGCGGTTGCGCGCGCCGTACCGAGCGACCGGACCATTCGATTCTATATTTCGCGCGGGCTGGTCTCTCCGCCCGAGGGGCGCGGCACATCTGCTATCTACGTGTACCGGCACCTGCTGCAGGTGTTGGCCATTAAGTTGCGCCAGATGGAGGGTGCCGCGTTGGACACCATTCGGCAGGAGTTGGCCGGGCTCGCCGGCGACGTGGTTGAGCGGCGGGTTGCCGCCGCCCTCGGCCCCGGGCTTCCGGATCCCGAAGCCCTTGGCTGGACTCGTCGCAGGGTGCCGGCCACTCCCGACCCGCCGCGGAGTTCCGGGTCCGTGAACCCGTCCGCGCAACCTGCCGCGTCACTGGTGCGGCGCATCTCGATCGCGCCGGGCTGTGAATTGCTGATCGATGCGGGACACCCCTTCCTTCGGGGGCGATGGAGCGACGACGAATTAGCGGCTACCCTCCGCCGGCTTCTCTCGGACGCCGGGAAGGAATGAACCGGTAGCCGAACGCGCTTACCTCAACAAAGTGAGATAGCCATGCCGACCGTCATCTTCTTGGTGCTGATCGCAGCCGTCATTCTGTGGCTCATTGCGACCTATAACGGCCTGATCGCGCTCAAGAACCAGGTTCTCAACGGATGGAAGCAGATCGACGTCCAGCTCAAACGGCGGCACGACCTGATTCCAAATCTGGTCAACGCGGTGAAGGGGGCCATGGAGTTCGAGCGGGAGACCATGGAGGCGGTCATTGCCGCGCGCTCGCGCGCCGTCAACGCGTCTGGCGTAAAGGAGGTTGCTCAAGCCGAGGGGATGCTCACACAGGCGCTGGGCAAGCTCTTCGCGTTGGTGGAAGCGTATCCCAATCTCAAGGCCACAGCCAACATCACCCAACTGCAGGAAGAGCTGACGACAACGGAAAACAAGATTGGCTTTGCGCGTCAGCTGTATAACGACGTTGCCACACAATACAACACGAAGCAAATGCAGTTCCCGGCCAATCTGGTGGCAGGTTTGGCGAAGGCCGTTCCCGCAGACCTCTGGGAGATCGAAGATGCAGGCGAGCGGGCTGTTCCTGCCGTCGACCTGTCGATGAAAAAGCCCTCTGCGTGACGGCGCAGGATCTCTTCAGCCAACAGGCAGCAAACCGCCGGTCCACGACGCTTCTCGTTGCCGGCTTCGTTGTGTTGTTTGCGTGGATCGGGTTTGGCGGCGACCTCGGCCTCTATCTCCTGACCGAGCAGGCCGCTCCCGGCGCCTACCGACACACGGTGCCGATCATTGGGATCGTGGCAACGCTCGCGGCCGGTAGCCTCGCATGGTTCTCGTGGCGTCAGGGGCCCAAGCGCGTGCTCTGGTCGAGCGGGGCGTGGGAATTGGTGACGCCGGTGACCTTCGAGCAACGACAACTGGCGAACGTGGTCGAGGAGATGAGCATCGCGTCCGGCGTGCCGAAGCCCACGGTGTGGATCGTGCCGGACCCCGATCCCAATGCCTTTGCGACGGGCATCGATGTGAGCCACGCGCACATCGCCGTGACCCAAGGGCTCCTCGATGTGTTGAAGCGAGACGAGCTGCAGAGCGTCGTGGCCCACGAGATGGCGCACATCCGGAACCTCGACGTCCGCCTCATGACCGTGCTGGCGGCGATGGTCGGCGCGATCGCACTCCTGTCGGACGGCCTCGGCCGCGTGTTTCAAGGGTCTGGCCGAATGCCCCGGGTATTGGGGAAGGGCGGCGGCCGCCGCGACGGCAATCCGCTCGCCGTCGCCGTGCTGATCGCGTGGGTGCTGACGCTCATCGTTGCACCGATCGTCTCCCGCCTCATGGCAATGACCGTCAGTCGCAAGCGCGAGTTCCTGGCCGATGCAACGGGCGCCCAGTTCACTCGTAATCCCGAAGCCCTCGCGTCGGCCCTGGAGAAGCTCGATGCCGCGTCCGGAGCGACGGCCTCGATCCGGCGGGGGGCGGCGCATCTGTGCATCGTGGATCCGGCGGAACGTCGCATCGCTGCACGCGAGGGATTCGTTGGGGACGTCTTCGCTTCGCACCCGCCCATCCGGCAACGGATCGCCCGGCTCAGGGGAATGTCGTATCAGTTTGCAAAGCAGGGTGGGGCACCCGCACTTCCCGTGCCCCCGGCCGGTCCTCCCGGCTAGGGAGCCTGGCTGAGTGCGGCGAGCTGCTCGACGAACGCGGCCGGATCAAAGGGGAGAGAGAACACGGCGTCTGCCCCCGCTTCGCGCGCCAGCCGACCGTCGTCCGCCGCGAGCACAACCACCCGACAGCTCCGGTTGCCTTCCTGCCGGCGACTGAGCCAGGTACCTCCTGCCTTCCAGGTTACGTCAGCCACCACAACGACTGCGGCATTTCCATCGCTCGCGTGTTGTGCGAGTTGCTCGACGGAGCCGACCCGATCGACCGTGTAGCCCGCTCGGCGGATGAGGAGCTCCGCGATCCGGGCGAGGGATGGACTCTCGAGGTACACCACCGCGTTTCCGAGAGTTTGGGATGATTCGGGGAGGGCCGACAGATCCATCATGGAAATCCCGTGCACGTACTCGACCGCCTCTGCCGCCTGGAGGTCTCCCGCCCGCCGCATGATGTCTCGAATGCGCTCGAGCGCCGCCTTCAGCTCCTCGAGACCGGCGCGATAGTGAGCCGGTAGCTGATCGTCCGACAGCAGGATCGAGACCTCGGCAAACGCCGTCATGAGCGGGTTGTTGATCTCGTGGTGCAGGGTCACCGTCATCTCACCGATTGCCTCGCGGCGGGCTGCGAGCATCAGCTCGTGCTCGGCGTCGGCCAGGGCGGCCCGAAGCGCTCGGGTGCGCCGCACCCGCTCGACCACTTCGGGGAGCAGGTCTGCCAGGGCGGCGTCCTTGGTGAGGTAATCCTCGGCGCCGAGGCGGAGGGCCCCGGCGGCGACGTGCTCGCCGCCGTGCGCGGTAACGAGCACTACCGATGGGGCGTGAGGGTCGTGCTGAAGCTGCTCGAGAACGTCGATACCCGAGAGATCCGGAAGCCGGTAGTCCAGCAGCAGAATGTCCGCCTGGTCCGCAGCGGCGAGCGCGGCCTGACCGGTGGAGACTTCGAGTGGCGTGGAGAAACCGTTGCGCGTGAGGGCCAACGACATCAGGCGGACGATGGCGGGATCGTCGTCCGCGATCAGAATCCGGACCCTGCTGCGGTCAGACTTCACGAGCCGGGGCCGGCGGGTAGAGGGCGGTGGCTGCTAACCCCTCCCGTCATCTTCGAGAAACACCAGCGTCCGGCGGCGTCCAACCACGGCCTCGAGGGCCAAGTAGATCCGAGGCTCCACCGCGGTGCCCATGAGGTCGCGCAGCCGCTCGACCGCAAACTCCGTGGACATCTTCTCTTGGTACGGGCGGGAGGTCGTGAGCGCATCGAAGATTTCCACGGCCCCGATGATGCGGGCGCCCACCGGGATGTCCTCCCCTTTGATCCCGTCCGGGTACCCGCCGCCGTCCCAGCGCTCGTGGTGATGGAGTACGGAATCGCAGATGTCCCGGAGATGGGCCAGCGGGGCGAGGATCTGTGATCCGATCACGACATGCTGCTTCACGAGCTCGTATTCATGTTTGGTGAGCGGACCCTGTTTGAGGAAGATGTCTTCCCGGACACCGATCTTTCCGATGTCGTGGAGCCGCCCGGCCGTACGGACCCGCTCGACCTCTTCATCTGGTAGCCCCAGCTCGGCGGCGACCATGGCCGACAGATCGGCTACGCGAGCCGAGTGCCCGCGGGAGTACGAATCCTTGGCTTCGAGCGCGTTCACGAGTACCTCGAGCGTGGCCACGGAGACCCGCTCCAACTCCGAGGTGCGGCGCGCGCCCTCTTCTCGGAAAAACTCGCTGAGCTCAGTCGACTGGCGCGATGACTCGCGGCGCTCGAGCGCTCGCCGGATCGCCCGATCGAGATCCTTGAGGTCGATCGGCTTGGTGAGATACTCCATCGCCCCACGCTGCATGCACAGACTGGCGGTCGTTGCGTCATTGACTGCCGTCAACATGAGGATGGCAATATGCGGCCCCGCCTCGACGACCCTGGGCACGAGGTCGATCCCGCTGATGCCCGGCAGTCGGACGTCGAGCAACGCGGCATCGATGGATTCGTGCGCGAGGATTTCCAGGGCCTCCTCGCCGGACTCAGCGGTGAGAACCCGATACCCCTGCTGGGAGAGGAATCGATTCAAGGCGCTTCGAATCGACTCCTCGTCATCCACGACCAACAGGGTCAGCGCCCCGTCATTGTCGGACACGGGATCTCCTCAAGTGTTCGGGCTTGCTTCCGGTGCCGGAACGAGTTTCCGGCCCACTACGGGCGGCCAAGGCCAGTCACAGGACCGCCACGGCAGACTCTGCCTCGGCCACCCCAGGACCCCTGTGGGAGGGTCTCCCGGGTGCCCCAGGCCCCGTTACCCAGCGAAAGCCACCTCTACTGCTGCAGGGATGATGCCGGATTCCGCGCCGCGCTCGAGCAATGTGCGTACGGCCTCCCTCCCCCGCGGCCCGTAATCGACCGTCCATTCATTGACATACATGCCCACGAAGGCGTCGGTCCGGTCATCCCCGATTCCCCGGTTGAAACGCTTGGCATATGCGAGAGCGGTCTGGCGATGTGCGAGCCCAAATTCAATGCTGCGGCGGAGATCGGCGGCAATCTGGGACACCAATTCCGGGCCGAGGTCTCGCCGGACGACGTTGCCTCCGAGCGGGAGCGGGAGCCCCGTCTTGCTTAGCCACCAAGCACCGAGGTCGCCCCAGAGGGTGAATCCCTCGTCCGCGTAGGTGAGCTGGCCTTCATGGATCACCAGGCCCACGTCCACGGTCCCGTCGCGGACCGCTGCTTCGATCTGGTCAAACGGAAGCACCACCTCGACCACGTCCGGTTGAAACAGCTTCAGCGCGAGATAGGCAGTGGTGAGCCTACCCGGCACGGCCACTCGCAGTCCCCGCAACGCGGCCACGGGATCCTCGGGCTTGGGGTGCCGCGAGACCAATCGAGGGCCATAACCATCGCCCATGGAGCAGCCACTCGCCAGCAGTGCGTAGCGATCGGCGATGTACGCATACGCGTGAATCGAAACCGCCGAAACCTCCAACTCGCCTCGGAGCGCGCGGGCGTTGAGCGATTCGATATCGGAGAGCTCGTGCACGTATCGCCGGTCACCGGTATCGATCTTTCCTTCGGTGAGGGCGAAGAACATGAAGGCGTCGTCGGAGTCCGGACTGTGTGCGACGTGTATTGTTCGGGTCATGGAATCGACGGGTTCAGGGTCGTAGCCTCCCGGCGCAACCCTCCTCGGCTGGCCGCTGTGAGTGCCCGGACCGGCTCCGCCCGCCCCAGCGGGTCGCGTCCGAGCCGGAAATCTACACCCATCCCACCGGCGAAGAACGCCAACGCTGGCGTTGTTCGCCAGGACTCATTACCGTGATAGCGGACCGGCAGTGTTCTGGGGAGATCTGCATGGAGCCATCACGTTTGTCCAGCTCAGGCCAACTGTCGGAAGCGCCCTCCGCGAGGCACCTGGGAGACTTGGCGCGCAGCGACGTGTCGTGGGGCGTGTATCTCGAAACTCGGCACCACGGCGACACCGTGGCGGGTCGGCTCCACTTTCTGTCCGACGCCGCCGTGCGGACCACCGGGTGGATCTTCCTCGAGTGGAGTGAGCAGGAGATTATCAACCGCTTCAACGATTTCAGCCCGCTCGAACTCTGGCGGGTGCTGGAGAGTCTAGGCTAGTCCCCGCTCCACTCCCTTCCGCCCGCTATCGGCTACCGCCCAGCCGCCCCGCACCCCGCTATCGGCTACCACCCCGCGCCCCACCCCCCGCTATCGGTCTCTCCCAGCCGCCGAACCGCCGAACCGCCGAATCCGCCGATCCGCCCCTCCCCCCGCTATCTGCTACCACCCAGTGCCCTACCCCCCGCTATCGGTCTCTCCCAACCGCCGAACCGCCGAATCCGCCGATCCGCCCCTCTCCCCGCTATCGGCTACCACCCCGCGCCCCACCCCCCGCTATTGGTCTCTCCCAGCCGCCCTACCGCCCTACCGCCCTACCGCCCTCCCGACATCCCGACCTCCCGCCCTCTCGACCAGACATTCCTGCATCTTCCGCGCTTTCTCATGCACACTTTTGCATATATTGACGTTTCCTTGCTTTTGTGGCACCACAAATGCGACGTAGTTTGCAAATTCTGACGTACGCCATTAATCTGTTCGCCGCTTGGCTGGGGAGCATCCCCGCCCAACCTCAGAACTCCTACCCAGAGACCGCGATGACGCACGAAGGACGTGGCACCGAATCGGGACCCAGCGTGGCCACCGGGCGGACCGGCCGCCCAATTCTCAATGGCTTTCCCACCGATCTGACCGGCGCGGGCAAGCAGGACATCTTGAATCTGATGCAACGGTTCGAAGTCGATTTCGTCCGGCTGCAGTTCACTGATATCCTGGGCGTCAACAAGAACGTCGAGGTTCCCCGAACGCAATTCGGCAAGGCCTTGGACGGCGAGATCATGTTCGACGGCTCCTCGATCGAAGGGTTTGTGCGGATCGAGGAATCGGACATGCTCCTGAAGCCCGACCTCGGCACCTTTCGGATCATGCCATACGAGGACGAAGGCGGGCGGGTGGCGCGGTTGCTCTGCGATATCCACCTTCCTGACGGGTCACCCTTTGCCGGCTGTCCCCGGCTGACGCTCAAGCGGCAGGTGGAACGCGCCAAGAAGCTGGGCTTCTTGATGATGGCGGGCTGTGAGGCCGAGTTCTTCCTGTTCGAAAAGAGCGCGACCGGCGCGCCGACGACGGTGACCCACGACTCCGGAGCATACTTCGATCTCACGCCGGTAGACGAGGGCGAGGCGCTCCGTCGCATCATCGTGAAGGACCTCGAGCACATGGGGTTCGAGGTCGAGGCCGCCCACCACGAGGTGGCCCCGGGACAGCATGAGATCGACTTCAAGTATGCCGACGCGCTCACCACGGCCGACAACCTGACGACGTTCCGGTTCGTCGTGCGCGATGTGGCCCATCGCCATGACTCGGTCGCGTCGTTCATGCCGAAGCCCATCCAGGGCCAGAACGGGAGCGGCATGCACACCCACCAGTCGCTGTTTCGGGGTGGCAAGAACGCGTTCTGGGATCCGAAGGGCAAATACGAGCTGTCCGACATCGCGTTGAGCTACATCGAGGGCTTGCTCCAACACGCCCGCGCCTTCGTGGCGATCACCAATCCGCTCATCAATAGCTACAAGCGCCTGGTGCCCGGCTACGAGGCGCCGGTCAATGTCGCCTGGTCGATGCGGAACCGGTCGCCCTGCGTGCGTATTCCGGACCGCCGTGGCGAGGGCACTCGCTGCGAGTTGCGGATGCCCGACCCGTCCGCCAATCCGTACCTGTCGCTCACCGTGCAGCTCGCCGCCGGGCTCGATGGGGTCGAGCGCAAGCTCAAGGCCCGCGATCCCGTCAACCGGAACATCTTTACGATGAGTCACCGGGATCGAAGGAAATACAAGATCGACGAGCTCCCGCGCGACTTGCACGAGGCGCTGGATGTCTTTGCCAAGGACAAGGTGATGACCGAGGCGCTGGGGCCGCATTTGACGGAGCGATTCCTCGAGGCAAAACGTGACGAGATCCTGCAGTACAACCTGCAGGTGAGCCAATGGGAGATCGACGCCTACTTGGGCCGGTACTAGTCGACCGCCACCGGGCGGTGCATACCGACCGGCGAGAGCGCTAGCGCAATGCCGGACGCTTATCTGTTCGACCTCGACGGCACGCTCTACACCGAGGCCGGTCCGGTGCCGGGTGCCGTCGAGGTGCTCGCCGCCCTGCGGGGATCGACCCCGTTCCGGTGCGTCACCAACACGTCGAGCCGCTCGCGAGCCGCGATTCTCGAGCGGCTCGACGGCTATGGATTCGCTCTTTCGGCGGACGAAGTAATCACCGCGGTAGTAGCCGGCGCCTCCGCGGCCCGCACGCGCGGTGTGCGACGACTGGCGCCGTTCGTTGCGGAGGCAGCCCTGCCCGACCTCGCGGAATTCGAACTGCTCGGCGGCACCTCCGGCCGGCCGGCAACCGAGCGGCCCGACGCGGTCCTGATCGGAGACCTGGGCGAGCGATGGACCTACGCGCTCATGCAGGAGGCCTTCCGCTCCATCCTCGATGGCGCAGCTCTTATTGCGCTGTCGCGCGACCGGTACTGGATGCGGCGCGACGGGCTGGCGCTCGACGCCGGTCCGTTCGTGGTCGGGCTCGAGTACGCCACCGGCGTCACCGCCACCATCGCAGGGAAGCCCAGTCCCGAGTTCTTTCACGGCGCGGTACGGAGCCTCGGCATCGACCCGAGCGCTCGACCCGCGGACGTGATCGTGATTGGCGACGACATCTGGACTGACGTCCAGGGTGCGCAGCGCGCCGGCTATCGCGGGTGGCTGGTGCAAACCGGCAAGTACCGGGCGGAGGCCGTAGTGGAAAGCGGTGTCACTCCCGATCGGACCCTCGCGAGCGTCGCGGAGCTGTTGGGCTAGGGGCCGCTTGCCGGCGCGGGTTAGATTGCGCCTCACCCCCGCGCCACGGAGTCCGTTCTGCCGCTCGCCGATCTTGCCAGGCTCGCCCTGGTTTCCTGCGCCCTCGCCGGGTTGCCGTCCGTCGTCGCCGCCCAGGAAACCGGGCCGGCCTCGGCGGATACCATCCGCGCTATCGAGATCGTTCGGCGCGACATCTTCGACCCCGACGAAGCGGAGAAGAGCTGGATCGCCCGGGTGGTGAACGCGCTCCACTTCACCACGCGGCCATCCGTGGTACGGAAGGAGCTCCTGTTCCGCGCGGGCGAGCCCTACGATTCCGCTCGCATCGCCGAGACCGAGCGCAATTTGCGCGCGCTGGGGATCTTCCGGCGCGTGGTGATCGACACGGTGCGCACCGATTCCGGGCTGGTGGCCCGGGTGAACACCAGGGACGGGTGGAGCACCCGCACCGACTTCCGATTCCGGAGCACCGGTGACGAGATCGCCTTCACCATCCGCGTGGCCGAGGAAAACCTGCTCGGCACGGCAAGCACCGCGTCCTTCGAGTTTCGGGACGAGCCCGATCGCTCCACCATCGAACTCGGGTTCGCGCGCGGCCGCCTGATCGCCAACAGGATCGGCGTGGCCGCGGTGTACGAGGATCGCTCCGACGGCACCGTGTTCAGCGGCGCCGTCGGTCAGCCGTTCCTGTCGCTCGATTCGCGGTTGTCCTACGGCGTGGGCGTCACGGTGCGCGACGTCCGGGTGCTCCGGTTCCGCGAGGGGATTCGCACCCCGTCGGAGACGCTACGCCAGCGCCGCACGTCGGTGCGCGCGTCCGGCGCCTGGGCGCTCGAGGCTGGGGCGAGAGGATATCTCAGGATCGGCGGCTTCGGCGAGCTTCGCCGCGAGGACTTCCGGGACGATTCGCTCACGGGGCCGTTTCCGGAATCGGTGAGCGGCGTCGTCGGCCCGTTCCTCCACTGGAGCCGCTCCAAGTTCTTGGTCACCCGCAACTGGCTCGGCTTTGGGCGGGAGGAGGACCTAAACCTGAGCACCACGGTGGAGCTGAGCGCTCTCATCGCCCCTCGCGCCTTCGGCTACGACCGGGGCGGCGTCGGCCCCGGCGTCACCGTGCGGAGCGGCGTCGCACTCCCACTCGGGTTTGTCCTGGGCGAGGCCTCGGCCAACGGGCTGTTCACCGGCGCCGGCCTCGACTCCGGGTCGGTCAGCCTGAGCGGCACCGCCGTGTTCCAGCCGGCGGAACGGCACAACGTGATGGTCCACCTGGAAGGCGGGTGGCTGGAAGATCCCACGCCCGGTGCCGAGTTCGATCTCGGGCTCGATTACGGGCCGCGCGCCTTTCGGTCGCATGCCTTCACCGGCGACCGCATGGTGTTCGCCACGGCGGAGTATCGCTATACGGTAGTTCCCAACCTCTGGGGGCTCGCCGGCCTTGGGGTGGCGGGTTTCGTCGACCACGGCGGTGCCTGGTACAACGGCAGCAGGCGGCGATTGGGCTGGGATGCAGGCGTCGGGCTCCGGATCGGCCTGAGCCGGGACACCTCGATCAGCCCGCTCAGGGTCGACGTCGCGCGGCGCTTCGCCACCGACGTCGAGTCTGCGGGTTGGGTGGTGGTCATCGCCAAGGGGCTCGCCTTCTCACTCTACCCGAGTCTCACCCGATGACGCGATCGTGAGCAGACTGGTTAAGTAATCCTTTGCCAGCCGGTAGACCCCCGGCGCCTTGCTCTCCCGCGGTCCCGCAACATTGAGCGTGCGAATCCGGTTGGCGGCGAGCCAGGCCGTGACCCGGCGGAGTTCCGCGTCCGACGCGCGGAGGTCGAGCACGAAGTAGGGCCTGCTGCAGTCCCTCGCACACTCGATGGTGTAGGCCGTTCCGCCGCTGGGCCGCCCGACGGTCAGCACCAGGGTGCCGTCGCTGTCGCGCACGTTCCACTGGGTCCGTTCTTCGTAGTCCGAAGTCGGAGTCTCGGTCAGTGGATAGCACTCCGGAACGGTGCCATCCTCGGCCAGGCGCCCGGCCGGGCACCATCCTCCCGAGGTCAAGCCGAGCTGCCTCGGCCACGTCCAGTGCCGCCCGGTCGACCCCGGTCTGTCCACCCGACACCACACGCTCGAGTGTCACCGTGCCAGCCCTCCCCTTGTCCCGGTTCCTTCCAGCCGCGGGGTTCTTCAATTAGTTGCATAATACAACTATATTGTGGCTCCCTTGCAAGTGACGTCGCCCGTGTCTGCCCAACTTCCCGTGCGAGAACTGCGTCAGGCTTCGCGCCGTATGGTGCGACAGCTGGGGCTCCTTGCTACGGACTCCGGATCGCCCGGCCCGACGCTGTCCGAGTGCCACGTGCTCACCGAGTTGGCGGGCGACTCGACGCTGACGATCACCGCGTTGGCCGAGCGCCTGGCATTGGACAAATCGACCATGAGCCGGACCGTTGGGCGGCTCAGGCGCCGCGGGTTGGTTGGGGTATCCACCAAGGCTGCCGACAAGCGTGCCAAGTCGATCCGTCTGACGGCGAAGGGTCGTCGGAACGTCTCGCTAATCGACCGGCAGGCCGACCAACAGGTGGCGGCCGCGCTCGAACTCCTCGCTCCTGCCGACCAAGAGCGCGTGGTCCAAGGGCTCGAACTCTACGCTCGGGCTCTCACCCGCTCGCGGGCCCGGCGCGACTACACCGTCCGGCCCATTCGCCAGAGCGACAATGCGGCACTCGGGCGCTTGATTCGAGGGGTGATGGACGAGTACGGCATCGCCGACCGCGCCTGCGCCGGGCAGGGGTCGGAGGTGGATGACATGTTCAGCGCCTACCGGGACGATCGGGCGGCGTATCTGGTGGTGGCGAGGGGACGCCGGGTGGTGGGCGGCGGTGGCATCGGTCCTCTGGCCGGCGCGGACGCATCGGTCTCGGAGCTTCGTAAGATGTACTTCCTGCCGGAACTCCGTGGGCTGGGACTCGGGCGTACGGTGCTGGACCGCTTGCTCGAGCAAGCGCGGGCGCTGGGCTACCGGCAGTGCTATCTCGAGACCTCCGATACCATGGTTGAGGCCGGCGGCTCTATGAACGGGCAGGGTTCCGGGCCCAGGAGCGAAAGGTGGGGAACACCGGCTACACGTCATGCAATCGGTGGTACCTCAAGGAGTTGTAGGGCCCTTGCGGCGGGTAGGGGCCCGCGCCAGTTTCCACATCCCGGCGCCGTAGCCAAGTGGTAAGGCAGAGGTCTGCAAAACCTCCATTCGGCGGTTCGACTCCGCCCGGCGCCTTGACGAACCGGGCCCGCCGCTAGGCGGGCCCGGTTTGTCTATGGTGCCGGACGGTCTCGTTCATTGCAGCTCGTTGATCACTCGCTGCTCAGGATCGACTCCGCCCGGCGCCTTGTGTGTAACCCTCTGCTCTGCAGGGGGTTTGTTCTTTTTGGACCTCGTCTCCCGCGGCGCTCAGGCTGTAGGTGGAAAGATTTCTGGCAACATTTGCAATTTCGCTGAGCCCTAAGGCTTGGAACTATTCCTCCCTACTTTCCATCACAGCAGGCAGCCCGAGGCCGACGTCGATAGCCAGCCAGGCTCCTAGGGGGGTGTAGTTGGTGGGTCTCTTTCCATTTTCGGACTCATGACTCACTTCAAGCCGAGGATCGATCGACAAGATCAGTGCACGCAAGTCTCAATTCGCGAGTCCAAGGATGGATTTCCGGCTTGCGATTCAAGGCTTTGCGACTCGAGCCTCCGCAAGATGGAAACAGGCGATAACGCTCGTGCCTGCCAGGCGCTTGGGGAACACGGTGTAGTCGACAATCATAGCGTAGGAAATCAGCTTATGAAGCAGTCTCGTTGAGCCGTGTGGCGGCTTGAGGCGTGTTTCTCTGCTCTTCTTCACTCTGACCGTGACCCATGCAGGGAGATACACCGAGTGGAAGAAGTATCTGTTCCGGGTGAGACTCCACCCGAGCTGGGCCGAGAGTGTTTCGAGCATTTCAGGCGTGTATCGTCTGAAATGGCCGTAAAACTCATCGTAATTTGACCATAACTCCTGGCGAGCTGGAACGGTTACGATGATTCGAGAGACGTTAGGAAACGCATCGGCCAGATGTTGGAGGAACGGAGCCGGTTCAGGAAGGTGTTCGATGACATCGAGGAGGAGAATTGTATCGTAGCGCCCCCGCTCTGTGCCCGGCAGCGCAACCGCGTCGGTCCCCACCCTAATGTGTTCTTCGGCAGAAGAGATCGGCCGGGGCTTGGCGAGCTCCACGCCGGAACAATCTATCCCGGCATCGCGCAGGCCCTTGACGACAATGCCTCGTCCACATCCTACCTCGAGAACGGAAGCGTCAGCGCCGGCACAGGCGTGAATCGCGCGGGCAATAATGCGACTTCGCGCCAAGAACCACCAGTGGTGCTCGGCGCCGTCCGGGTAGTTGCTGGCAAACTGATCATTGGTAAACTCGGTTGTCATTTCAGGTCGCATCTCCGTGCACTGCCACCAACATGCCGCCGATCAAAAACGATTGGTACCTGGCATGGTGGTTACTCCCCGACCGAGCTGCTCGCGCCCGGCGATGCTGGACTTCTCCGTTGAATTGTGCCGCCAAACTTCCAGGAATTGCCATTCCGCCGGATGAGATAGATGGAATCGCGGTCGATCTCGGGAAGGCGTCCGAGCCATGCTTCGAGGTCAGGCCGGGCGAGGTAGTGTGTCTTGGGCGTCACGAGCTGGTCGAATATTACATGGCGGAAGAATGCGATCTCGCGCTGAGCGATCCAGAAGCAGTACTCAGCGAGCGGCAATCTCCTGATGAACGAAAGTGAACGGAGCGCGCGTAAGGTCTTGGCGTAGGCGTAGACTGGCAGGGCCAGCGGGGTCGCGACCAGATACTTGGTAAACCACCAGGGGAATTGCGAAAACAACTTGCGGAGAGGCTCGACGAAGAGCCGCACGATGAGGTTTCCCTCCTTGGCATAGACCCAGCAATGGAATTTCCCATCGTCTCTGACGTTCGCAACCACCGCGCGGAGGCCCTCGAAGGGCGATTCGAGATGGTGCAGTACTCCGATACAGTACACCAAGTCGAAGCCATCGCTCCGAAAGCCGACCATGTCCGCCTGTTCAATCTTCCAGTTCTCGAATCCGGACTTCCGGAGATTCGCGGAGGCGGATAGCGTGGATTCTCCCAGGTCAATGCCCAGCAGAAACGAGGGGTTCCAGGAAGCGCTGTAGATCAACAAGCTGCCGTTCCCGCACCCCATCTCGAGGACTCTCTTTCCCGAGAAATCTGATTGGGTGAGGGGCGCCATCCAGTCTTCAAACTGCGCTCGGGTGTAGACGGAGCCTTCTGGCAGGGTATTCCACGACTGGGCAAAAGCGTGGGCGGTCCGCTCGTCGGCAGAACGTGCCTGAGAGGCCTTATCCATGCGAATTTCTCCAACCCGACCCGCGGGGGAAACGGCCGCAATAGCAGGTCCCGAATGTAGCGCGCCCCGGACATGGTGGACTAGGGTGCAGGGGTCTCACCTCTCTCTCGACCGCACTCGCTCCGAATGCCCGGTCACCCGGCAACCATCGGTGTGTACCTCGCGTGCCGGTGTGCCCAGGAGACCAACACAAAAAGAGCCCAGAGTTCCTTGTAGTGGTCTTCCGTGCCGCGCCGGTGGCGATCGAGTAGGCGCGCGACTTCGGCCCGATCGAACATCGCCAGCGACGAGGGCCAGTTTCCCAGCAGGGTCTCGTGGAAGAGGTCATACAGTCCCTCGCGGATCCAGCGGGCGATCGGGATCCCGAACCCCTTCTTCCGACGATGAATGATACGGCGGGGCAGCAAGGGCGGCTGGCCGTGGCCCCCCTCCGCCACGCGCTTCAACAAGTGCTTGGTGGTCTTCTTCAGCTTCATGCGATGTGGCAGGCCATTGACGTAGGTGACCAGGGCACGATCGAGTAACGGCGAGCGCACCTCGAGCGAATGCAACATACTGGCCCGGTCAGCCTTGACGAGAATGTCGTCGGGCAAGTAGTAGCGCTGATAGAAGTACAGCATGACGTCTACATCGTGCTCGAGCCCCCGACTCTCCGCCAGGAACGACGCATAGCCCGCCTCGACGGTGAGGTCACGAGCGAGATCGGGCACGAGCCGCTGCAGCTGCGCGATCGTGAACGGTGCCATCCACGCGGGTGGCCACGCACGCGAAGGGACGGTAACGCCGCGGAGAAATCGGGCTGCCTTGAAGCTGAGCGACAGATTCCGACCGGATGAAGGAATCAAGCCGGCGAGCGGCAGGATCGCCCCGCGATGGAGCCACTCGGGAATGGCCTTCGCATAGGCGTGGGCAGGGCGGATCGCTCGGAACGGGTCGTATCCGGCAAACAACTCGTCGCCACCATCTCCACCCATCGCGACCGTCACATGCTCGCTGGCAAACTCGCACAGCATCGAGTAGGGCAGGATCGATGGATCCGCAAACGGCTCATCTAGCGAGTCGATGAGCCTGTCCATTTGGTCCTGCACGTCGGAAATCGCGAACCACCGACAGTGGTGGTCGGTGCCAAGGTACGCTGCAACCTCGGCGGCGTGCCGCGACTCGTCGAAGCTGGTCTCGTGAAACCCAATGGTGAAGGTCCTAACAGTGTGGGCCGGGCGCAGCCGGGTCATGAGCGATGTCACCAGCGAAGAGTCGAGGCCGCCGGACAAGAGAACACCGAGTGGTACGTCGGACATGAGCCGAGCTTCGACGGCGTTGGTCAACAAGGCACGGACGCGTTCGCTAGCCTCCTGTTCCGAGGGTGTGCGACCAGCGCCTTCTGCAGGATTGAAATCAATGTCCCAGTATTGCCATGCGCGGAAGCCCTCGCGGCCGGACCCAGGTAGGCCGAACGTAAAGGCATGTCCAGGAGGTAGCCGGCGCACGTTCTGATACACGCTCTGCCCACCGACCACATAATCATGGAGGAGGAAGGAGAGCACTGCGGGGTCAGAGATCTTTAGTTCGGGTGCTATCGCCGGATGCTGGCGCAGGCTCTTGAGCTCCGAGGCGAAAGCGAATTCCACCCGGTGGCCGTTTCCCTGAAATGGCTTGGAGATATAGTACAGAGGTTTTTTGCCCATGCGATCGCGGGCGCCGAACAGCAGACCGCGAACGCGATCAAACAAGACGAAGGCGAACATGCCGTCGAGGTGGTCCACACAGGCGGTGCCAAATTGTTCGTACGCGTGAATCACACTTTCTGTGTCGCAATGCGAGTCGTACAGGTAGCCACGCGTCTCGAGTTCGCTGCGCACCGCCAGATGGTTGTAGATTTCGCCATTGTACACCAGCACCACACTTCCGTCTCGGTTGGTAGCAGGCTGGTGGCCGTGTTCGAGGTCGATGATCGATAGGCGCCGATGGCCGAGTGAGACTCGTTCGTCGATGAAGTTGCCGCACTCATCGGGACCCCGGTGAGTGAGCTCATCCCGCATGGCCGTCAACACCCCGGGGTTCGGGGCGCCGACGTAGCCCACTATGCCGCACACAGGCAGCGCCTTGGCTTCGCCTTAGTGCTCAGAATCGTCCCCGCGATGAATCCGCCTGACCACGTACGTGTCCTTGTTTTGAGACTCGAAGTAAGTGCGCATCAACATTTCGGCGACTAGCCCCTGCAGTAACGCGAGAAATCCTACCAGGACGAGCACGGCTGCGATGGCCGGCAGGGGAGTCTCAACCAGATCCTTGTGCCAACCGGAGCCCTCGGGCATGAGCTTGTAGAACACACTCAGCGCTATCGGGATGAGGCTCGCGACCAGGCAGATGAATCCGAACCCGCCGAACAGGTAGATGGGCTTGGCCCCGTAGGCGGCGAGAAACTTCACCAGCAACAGGTCGAGCAGCACCTTGCCGATCCGCCCGATGCCGTACTTGGTGCCCCCGAACCGACGAGGCCGGTGGTTGACATCGATCTCGGTCAGGCGGGCGCCTTGCATATGGGCGTAAATGGGGATGAATCGGTGCATCTCCCCATATAGTCGGACACCCGTCACGACTTCTCGCCGGTAGGCCTTGAGGGTACAGCCATAGTCGTGCAATCGGACACCTGAGATGCGGCTAATCAGCCAATTGGCGACCCGAGAAGGCAGGATGCGGAAGATTGGATGGTCGTGACGGTGACGGCGCCACCCACTCACGACGTCGAAGCCGGAGTCCAGACGCTCGAGGAGACGAGGGATGTCTGCCGGATCGTTCTGGAGGTCGCCGTCGATCGGGATGAGGATGTCTCCTCGTGCCTGGTCGATTCCTGCCATCATCGCTGCGGTTTGGCCGAAATTGCGGCGGAAGTGAATCACCGTGACGGTCGGGTCCTCATCGGCGATGGAATCGAGGACAGCGCCCGTGTTATCGGTCGATCCATCGTTGATGAATAGGAGCTCGTACGGTCGCGCGATGGAGGTGAGCACGGCGGTCAGTTCCCGGTGCAATATGGGGACTGACTCTTGTTCATCGAGGACAGGAACGACAACCGAGATAGCCGGATCAGCCATAGAATCGTGCTCCTGTGTCGGTGGTCGTATGCCTGAAGGACCCAGATCTATTCCCCGAGTATGCGAACTTGCTGCGGCACCCCGTGACGACCTTCACAGCCTCGTGCCTCCTAGTATACGCCCGCCACCAGCAACGGATAGTAAACGGGGGCGGTTTGATTGCTTCCAGCGGCGCGGTTTGGCCATGAACGGTCCGCATTACTGCCGCAGCAAGACGATGGGATCGGACTCGGCTCTCCCATACGGGCGGTAGTAGCGGTCCAATGCCGCACTCAGAGCCGAGGGCTCGAGCCACAGGTTTCGACCTTGATTCCCAGTGAGAATGACGACAGGGACTTGCTCGCGTTCGAGCCACTCTGACAGGCCAGTATAGATGGCGTCGCTGTGAATGCGCTGGGAGGGTGGCAACACCCAATCCCAGGGCGGCGCTTTCGCGTCTCGAAAGAAATACAAGCTGCTTCCATACGGGAGGTTGAGCACGGTCGCGTCTTGGAACTCGGCAGGGACGTGGCTCATGAGCGCCTCAGCCCTCGCCCGAAGTATGTCGTCGATCCTGATGCTCGGCCCGCCGGTCTTGTGCCCCAGCCAGGTCGAAGACCACATGGCGACTCCCAGCCCAAGCGCAAGTCCCACCCACCCGTACCCAAGGCGCCTGATCCTCCCGGGCGTGCCGTCTTCGTGCAGCAGACGCCACCCGAGGATGATCACGAACACCAAGAAGACCACCGCGTGGACCCAGTCCGTGCGCCCTCGCAGGTAGACTATGAGGAGGACGGTGAACATGAGGAGATGGACCAGGTCCGTCAGCCGACGACGGGTCACGATCCGGATGAGTGCCAAGGTTCCCACCGCGAGAGGAAGTGACAGCACGACCCAGTGCAACAGAAAGGCCACGGGTCCGCGCGCCCAGGCGCTCGCCAGGGAGGCCCTGAAGGCAGTGCCGAGTGGGAGGTCGTTGAATCCTCCTGCTTGCTCGTAGTCTCGCGTCGG
Source organism: uncultured Gemmatimonadales bacterium (assembly GCA_963815325.1). Lineage (GTDB taxonomy): Bacteria > Gemmatimonadota > Gemmatimonadetes > Gemmatimonadales > GWC2-71-9 > JABDII01. The sequence continues at coordinate 292,534 of CAWFGG010000001.1, read as the reverse complement.
GTACACCACGGTTGCCCCGATGGCTTCCGCGAGATTTCCGCTCATCACGAAGGCACCCACAACGAGAAGCACCGGAGCCGCAACGCCGACGACCAAGGAGGCGATTACCGATCGGCGGATTGGTGGCGTCACGGTCCGGAGCACGAGCCAAGCACACGTCACTAAACCGAGGGGCTGAATCGACAGCCCGGTCAGGCCAGCAAGGACACCAGCGAGGAACGCCGGCGTGTTCAGACGGTGGCCTTTGGTTCCAGAACGTCCGCCCTCGCAAGCCAGCTCGGTCAGCAGCAAGGCCGCGACGGCGACCGGCAGGCACAGCCAATACATGGACGGCACTGGCCAATACCAAAATACGGCCCAGGGGAACACCAGGGACGCCGCCGCAACACCCAGTCGTGGGCCGCCCAGGCGGTGAAGCAGCAGGTACGACACACCCGTAAGGGTCATCGTGGAAATAATCTGAACGATTCGGAGAGAAGCCAGCGAATGACCAAGGAGTTCGAAGCTCAGAGCCAGGCCGTAAAAACCGACGGGTGGGTAGTGAATGAAGAAATCCCGATAGATCAGCTCACCCCGAGCCACGCGTTCGGCTGTCCACGCGATAACCAACTCGTCCATCTGAATGGGGAAGTACTCGATGGCGAGGGCCGAGAAGACCGGAGGGACTGTGACCAGGATCAAGATCAGCCCCAGGACGAGTTCGCCGCAAGTGGGCCGGGCCCACCGTGACTGAGACGACATCGCAGTCAACCAGGCGCCAATCATACCGTGCCGCCCATGATTCTGACTGTCAGTAAAGCCATCCGGTCCTGCCTTCCTGGAGAGCACAGGCTCGACTCAGCTCTGGGAGTCCTACCGCCCCGCAAATCTGCCGCTTCCGAGCGAGCTCGCCACCACTCGTCCCTGGATTCGATAGAGACCCTTCACCTCCACAAGGTACTGTCGTCCAGGCTCGAGGGGCGCTGGTGGTAACAACACGTTCGATTCCAGGGGGGCCGTTCCGTACCGAATCGGTGCGACCAGTCGATTCGTGGCCTGGCGGTCCTGTATCCGCCACACGACTTGGCCGTACGCGCCGACTTCGCGGACTTCCAATGCCCCAACTCCACAGCCCCCCATCCAGGTGAACTCGGCATCGGGCGTCCTGGTCACCAAGACCGCCAGGCTACCAGGACACACCTGAATCCGCAGGGTCTCGATGTCGCAGCCCACCCCGCACAGGAGGGCCATGCCGGTTAGCGCCAGGACCTGGCGCGGACGAAAGAGCTGGCGACGCGCTTTTCTCATTGGCGTTTCACGCTATTCTCAGGACTCGAGCGCATACATGGAACGATAACGCGGAGCGGCCCCGCCGCTCTTGGTACCGATCGTGCGAGCCACTGGGAGTCTCATCATGCCTCTCGACATCACCTACCTGGGCCACTCCGCCTTCCTATTGAAGAGCGGGGGCCACGCCCTTGCCATCGATCCGTTCCTCACCGACAACCCGCTGGCCACGGTCGGGCACAAGGACCTCCACCCGACCCACATCGCGCTGACCCACGGGCACGCGGACCATTTCGGCGACACCATCGCCCTGGCCAAGCACAACAAGGCCGCCGTGATCGCCGCGTTCGAGATCTGCAACTACGTGGCGGAGCACGGCGTCAGTGCCACCGAGCCGGGCAACCCGGGCGGCAAGATCGCGCTGCCATTCGGCTGGATCGCCTTCACCCAGGCATTCCACTCCTCGTCCTACGAGGGACGCTACATGGGCATGCCCTGCGGCCTGGTGATCAACATGGGTGGGGTGACGGTCTATCATTGCGGCGACACCACAATCTTCGGCGACATGAAGCTCATAGGGGAGATTTATCGTCCGGATATTGCCTGTATCCCGATCGGCGACCGCTTCACCATGGGGCCCGACCTCGCGGCCCGGGCCGCCGAGTTGATTCGGCCCAAGGTGGCGATCCCCATCCACTACAACACCTGGCCCCCGATCGAGCAAGACCCGTCAACCTTCCGCCCTGCCGGCGTCGAGGTGAAGGCCATGCAACCCGGGGAGGTATGGAAGTACGTATGACCCAAGTGGTTGGTGGCACCTAGCGGATTTCTTCATCCGACCTTCCCGGCCATTTCATAAAGCTGGTGCTATGATGTGCGTGGCGTCTGGTCGTGGGGGCTGGAGTAGGATGCCGCAGGTCGGCATCCCCGGGGTACGGCCAGGGGGACCGCGCTCCGAGCGGGTGTGCAGGAGCCCCATGACGAGGCGCTTGAGTGGCCGGGCAAAAGGTATTTGTGCCTGTTCGGGGCATGAACCTGGCACGGTAGAAAGACGCCGCGCCTGTTGAGGGTGGACAATCCACCCGCCCGGCTTATAACGACCGCTCGGTTCTCTATGGATCGAGCGGTCGTTCTTTTTTGCGTGGTAATGTGGAAGTGACTGTAGTTCGAGCGCGACTAGCCGCGCCACCGCGTCCGGATCCGGTCCCCCGCCTCACTCAAGTCAGGCGCGAGTAGCGCATTTTCAGACGCCGCCACAATGGTGGCCACGGTGGCATCGCCGGTCACGTTGGTCACCGTCCGACACATGTCGAGAATCCGGTCCACTCCGAGAATCAACGCGATGCCCTCACTCGGCACCCCGACGGCTTCGAGGATGATCACCAGCATGATGATCCCCGCCCCTGGCACGGCCGCGGTTCCGATCGATGCCAACACCGCCGTCAGCACAATGGTGAGCTGCGCGCCCAAGCCCAGGTTCATGCCCAGGGTCTGGGCAATGAAGACCGCGGCCACGGCCTGGTAGAGAGCGGTGCCGTCCATGTTGATGGTGGCGCCGAGCGGCAGCACGAAGGACGAGATCTCCTCCGAGACCCCGAGTTTTTCCTCGCAGCGCTCCATCGTGAGCGGGAGTGTGGCGCCGCTCGAGCTGGTGGAGAACGCCACCAACTGAACTGGTGCCATGCCGGCGAAGAACGTCTTGAGGGGCATGGGTGTGAACAGCTTGAGCAGCGTCGGGTAGGTAACCGTCGTGTGCAAGACCAACCCCAACAGCACCACGAGGCTGTAGAACCCCAAGGCGCGCAGGAGTTCCGCGACCTGCACCAGGCTGTCGCCGGCCACCGATGTGATGGTGCTCGCGATGAGGGCAAAGACCCCGACCGGAGCCATCAGCATGATCAGGTCCACCAGTCGGATGACGATGGCGTTGAATCCCTCGAACAGCGCCAATACCGGACTCGCCTTGTCCTTCGGTACCTGAATCAGTCCGATGCCGATCAGGATGGCGAGGAATACAACCTGCAGCATGTTGCGATTGTCGCGCACCGACTCGAAGAAGTTGTCGGGTACGATGTCGACCATGATCTGGAGCGGTCCCCGATCCTTGGCCGATTGGGCAGCGGCCTCACTGGACGACGCGTCCTGGGCATAGGTCGCCTGAAGTTCGGCCCGCATCTCGGCCGGCACGCTGTGCCCTGGCTTGAAAATATTGACCAGCACGAGGCCCAGCGTCACGGACACGACGGTCGTGGCGAGGTAGAGCGTGATGGTCTTGCCGCCGATGCGGGAGAGCTTCTTCAGGTCGCTGAGTGACGCGACACCCGTCACCAGGGACGCAAGCACCAACGGGACCGCGATCAACTTGAGTCCGTTGAGGAAGATCTTCCCGAAGGGGTCGATCCAATCTTTAGTGAACGCCCCCCAACCGTTTGCCGCGGCGACCACACCGTAGATCACTCCGAAGAGGAGGCCGAGGATGATCTGCCAGTGGAGCCTGCGGTACCAGGGACTGGCCGGGGCGTCGGTCATGGGGCGCTCACGAGGAGTGTGGCCTTCTGCTCGATACTGGCGATGGCCTTGTGATAAGAGTCGGCAAATTTCTGGACGCCCTCATCTTCGAGCTCGCGGGTCGCCTGATTCAGATCGACGCCGTGCTCTGCCAGCGCAGCGAGCTGGTGCGGGGCCGCGGCCAGTCCGGCGGGCAACCGAACCTCGGGACGGCCGTGATCGCGATAGGCCTCGAGCGTTGCCGGTGGGAGGGTGTTGACCGTCTGGGGTGCGATCAATGCCTCGACGTAATACACATCCGGCAATCGCGGATCCTTGGTGCTGGTGGAGGCCCAGAGCGGTCGCTGAACGCGCGCGCCGGCTGCGGCGAGACGCGCCCAGCGTGGGCCACGAAACGCCCGTTCGAACGCGTCATAGGCGGTACACGCGTTGGCGATCGCGGCTTTGCTGCGAACCTCCGGGGGGGCATCCGCCGCATCCAGCCACGGGTCGATCTTGCTGTCGACCCGGCTGACAAAGAAGCTGGCCACCGACGCGATCCGCGTGAGGGGAAGCCCGTCGGCCAGCCGTTGCTCGAGTCCGCGCAGGTATGCGTCAATGACTTCACGATGGCGGTCCACGGAAAAGAGCAAGGTGATGTTGACGTTGATCCCTTCGGCGATCGCCCGTTCGATTGCCGGCAAGCCAGGAGCCGTCCCGGGGATCTTGATCATGAGGTTGGGGCGATCGACGGCTCCCCAGAGTCGCCGGGCCTCGGTAAGTGTCGCCTCGGTTTGGTGAGCCAGCGCAGGCGAGACTTCGATCGACACCAGGCCGTCGACCCCGTTGGTCGCATCGTACACCGGCCGGAATGCGTCGCACGCTGCCTGGACATCCGCGATGGTCAGGGCATCGAAGATCGCTTCGGCGCGGTGTCCTTTCGTCGCTAAGCGACGAATGTCCGCGTCGTAATCCTTGCTCCCGCTGATGGCCTGTTCGAAGATGGTGGGGTTGCTGGTCATACCCGCGAGCCCGTCGTGCTCGATCAGACGGCGGAGCGCGCCCGACGCCATGAGATCGCGCGTGATGTAATCGTACCAAATGCTCTGGCCGAGTCGGCCGAGGCCCACCAGCGGGTTGGTCATCGCGATCTCCGTCCTGAGACGTGCTTCACGGCCTCCACGGCGTGCTCGACCGTGAATCCGAACTGGGCGAACAACTCGCTGGCAGGTGCCGAGGCGCCGAAATGATCCAACCCGATCGTGAGGCCGTCATCGGTGGTGTATCGCGCCCATCCCATTGAAGCGCCTGCTTCGATGGAGACACGCGCACGAATATCGGGGGGAAGCACCTCGTCTCGGTACGCGGCCGGCTGGGCCTCGAACAGCTCCCATGACGGCATCGACACGACTCGGGTGGGGATGCCCTGGTCCAGGAGCCTCGCGGCGGCATCGAGGGCAAGGGCAACCTCCGAGCCGGTCGCGATCAGCACGGCCACGCACGGCTCTGATGGTTCGAATAGAACATAGGCCCCGCGGCGCGTTCCGTCGGCCGCTCCATAGCGCGTTCGGTCGAGCACCGGGAGCTTCTGCCGCGTGAGCACCAGCACCACGGGCCCGTCGCGGTGCTCCAGAGCCGTTCGCCACGCCTCGACGGTTTCCGCGGCATCGGCGGGGCGTATGACCACGAGGTTCGGCGTGGCGCGCAACATGGCGAGCTGCTCCACCGGTTGATGTGTCGGCCCGTCCTGCTCCCAACCCGATCGAGTCATGCGTCGCCACGAGGATCACGGGCAAGTGCGACAATGCCGCCAGTCGGAGCGCCGGCTTGAGATAGTCGGCGAAGATCAGAAACGTGCTGCCATAGGGCCGCACTCCGCCGTGTGCGGCCATTCCGTTCAGGCACGCCATCATGCCGTGTTCACGGATTCCCCAATGAAAGTTGCGTCCCGGCTGATCGGGGCCGAAGACGCCGACTTCCGGCAATACCGTGCCGGTGCTCTCGCTCAAGTCCGCCGACCCACCGAGGAGTTCCGGCAACACGACGGAGAGGGCCTTGAGCGTGGTGGCCGATGCCTGGCGCGTGGCCAGCTTTGCATCAGAGGCCGCGAAGCTCGGCAAGTGGTCCGTCCACCCCTCCGGCAACCGGCCGGCAAGGCGGCGCTCGAGTTCCTGGCCCAACGAGGGGTGGGCCCCGCGATAGTCGTCGTACAGCGTGGTCCATCGTTCCACCCAGCCATCCCCCCGCGCCTCGGCGCGGCGCATATCGTCATACGTCTCGGGCGGCACGTAGAACGCTGGTTCGGTCGGAAATCCCATGATCTGCTTGGTGCGCCGGACTTCCTCGGCTCCGAGCGGGGCACCGTGGGCGGCGGCAGTCCCCTTCTTGGTCGGCGCCGGATCGCCGATCTCTGTCCGGAGGATGATCAAATGGGGACCATCGTCCGACGCGGTGGCAGCTGCCAGCGCGCGGTCGATTGCAGCCAGATCGTTGCCGTCGTCCACTCGTCGCACCTGCCAGCCATAGGCCTCGAACCGGCGCCCGACGTCCTCAGTGAAGGCAAGGTCAGTGGATCCGTCGATGGTGATGTGATTGTTGTCGTAGATGAGGGTGAGCTTGCCAAGCTTCAGATGACCGGCCAACGAGGCGGCCTCGCTCGCGACGCCTTCCATGAGGTCGCCGTCACTCACGAAGCCAAAGACCCGGTGATCGATCACCGGGAATCCCGGCTGGTTGAATTCGCCCGCAAGGACCCGCTCCGCGATGGCCATTCCCACCGCGTTCCCGACCCCTTGGCCCAAAGGCCCGGTGGTCACCTCGACGCCGGGGGTGAACCCGCGCTCAGGATGGCCCGGGGTTCGGGAGCCCCATTGCCGGAACCGGCGAAGCTCATCCAGCGGAAGGTCGTAGCCGGTGAGGTGCAGCAAGCTGTAGAGCAACATCGATGCGTGCCCGCACGACAAAATGAAGCGGTCGCGGTTGACCCAGTCCGGATGGTGCGGGCTGTGACGGAGATGACGCTGCCAGAGCACGTAGGCCGCCGGGGCAAGCCCCAAGGGTGCCCCTGGGTGGCCGCTCTTGGCCAGTTCGACCGCGTCCATGGCGAGGGCACGAATCGTGTTGATACTGGTCCAGGCCTGCGGATCGTCGATGGCGGGGAAAATGACGGCGCCCTCTTGGGCGCGGGCGGCCTCGAGCGTCAGGATGGGACTCCTTGTGCGAGGGAGCGCAGAGCCGGGATCGGCAAGGTCTGGAGAAAATAACCTCGGGCGGGGTCAGGGCCACCCGGCCCCCGAGCGACGGGGCAACAGCCCGAAAGGTGGCGGCTTGGGCTTTCTGGCATTATTCTTGATAGGAGCTTATGTCGAGTTCCCGTGGGTCCGGAGAGTCCGGACCCCTGACTACAACCCTTTTGTTTGGATATTTGTGGCAACACGAAGACGAAATCACAGATCACCCCGCTCATCCTCGCCCTCCGCATCGGTCTCCCGCACCTCACTTCGTCGGTCAAGCGGACGTTCTCCCCAGGCTCATCGCGAGTGGCTGCTCGAGCAGCATGGACCAGTCTGCGCCTACTGCGGCGCGGAGTCGCTCGAGCACTCGATCACTCTCGATCACGTCACCCCACGCCGGGGCAAGTCGGCCTATGACAGGCCCGACAACCTGGTTCTGGCGTGCCGGACCTGCAACGCGGAAAAGGCGGACAAACCCTTGCTCGCCTTTCTCTTGGCCAAGCGCTCCCGCGGCGTGTTTCTGGCCCACTACGGCGAGCACCTGTCGGAGCCGCTGCTGGACCTGGCGCGCAAGGCCTCTGAGCGGCCCATGTCGCCCTCCAAGAGTGCGTAACTAGCCGAAGGGCGCGTTCGGCGCGCCCTTCTCCTTCCATTTGATCCTTCCGGTCCCAATTCGAGCTGCTTAGGAAAGCCCCAGCGCCAGGGTAACGATCTGCTGTTGCTCGCGCTGGTGAAGTGCCGGGTACCCCTCCGCCGGGCTGGCGCGCTCGGGCCGACCGACATAGCGGACCTCGGGTTGGTTCGGGAGGAGTGTGTGCATCTGCTCGTGGACGAAGCGCCAGGCGCCCATGTTGCGCGGCTCCTCCTGGACCCAGACCAACTCGGTGGCCGCAGAGTATCGTTCGAGCACCGGCACCAGCTCGTCCGTGGGGAATGGATAGAGTTGCTCCAGGCGTATGATGGCAGGCACGTCCGGTCCCGGGTCGCCCACCTGTTCCATGAGGTCGTAGTAGATCTTTCCCGAACAGAGAACGATTCGGCGAACCGCGTCCGGATTCGGGGTGAGCGTCGTGGTGTCCATCACCCGCGTGAACCGTCCGGTCGACAGCTCTTCGAGTCGGGAGAAGGCCTGGGGCAAACGGAGGAGACTTTTCGGGGTCATGATGACCAAGGGCAGGCCCCGCTGCCGCAACGCCTGGAGTCGGAGAAGGTGGAAGTACTGCCCCGGTGTGGTGCAGTTGGCCAAGCGGATATTCCGCTCTGCCGCAAGATCGAGAAATCGCTCGAGACGCGCGCTCGAGTGCTCCGGCCCCTGGCCTTCATAGCCGTGAGGTAGCAGTAACGTGAGACGGGACGTGACTCCCCACTTGGACAGGCTCGACGCAATGAACTGGTCGACGATGACTTGCGCGCTGTTGATGAAATCGCCGAACTGCGCCTCCCACAGCACCATGGTGTCCGGCGCCGCGGCAGCGTATCCGTACTCGAAACCCAAGGCTCCCATTTCCGAGAGCGGGCTATTGTACACCTCCATGGATGCCAGGGCGCCGGGCAGGTGCTGAATCGGAGCGTATCGTTCGCCGGTCACGACGTCATGGTGTACCAGATGCCGTTGACTGAACGTGCCGCGCTCCGTGTCTTGTCCGGTGAGACGCACGGGGACTCCCTCCGCGAGGAGGGACGCGAACGCCAACGCTTCGGCGTGGGCCCATTCGATCGCGGGCTCTTCGTCAAGCGCCCCTCGGCGCCGCTCGAGCTGCTTCGCCAGCTTGGGATGGACCGTGAACCCCTCGGGCCAGCGCAACAGCTGGTCATTTAACGCCAACAGCAACTCGGCCGGTACCGCACTGGTCACGAACCCACTCGGCGTCCCGGCGCGCTCCGGCTCGTCCATGTGCGGTGTCTTCGGGCTGGATGATTTGAACGCGGTGTGGGTCTCGACCAGCCGCTGGTACTGCGCCTCGCGCTCGCGCTCTGCGGTCTCGCCGTCGATCGACCCGGCGGCTGCGAGACGGTCGGCGTAGCGTTCGCGCACCGTCGGGAGTTCCTTGATGCGCGCAGTCATGAGCGGCTGCGTATACGCAGGTTCGTCTCCTTCGTTGTGCCCGTGACGCCGGTACCCGACGAGATCGATCAGGACATCCTTGTGAAATCGGTTCCGGTACGCCATGGCCAGTCGTACCGCATCCAGACAGGCTTCCGGATCGTCGGCGTTCACGTGGATGATCGGAAGATCGAAGCCCTTGGCGAGGTCGCTCGCGTAATAGGTGGAGCGCGCATCCTGCATGTCGGTGGTGAAACCGATCTGGTTGTTGGTAATGATGTGAAGAGTGCCGCCGGTACCGTAGCCGCGCAGCGCGCTGAGGTTGAGCGTCTCTGCGACGATGCCCTCACCGGCAAATGCCGCGTCCCCATGGATGAGAATGGGAAGCGCGGTGGTCGGATCGTGCGAGGCGATCTGTCGCTGTCGCTGGGTCTGCTCCGCGCGAGCCCAACCGCAGACAACCGGGTTGACGTATTCGAGATGGCTGGGATTCGGGGACAGCGTAATGGTGACAGCCCGTCCGCTGGCAGTCTGATAGGCGCCCTCCGCGCCATGGTGATACTTGACGTCGCCTGTCCCGCCTTCGGGGGTGAGTCGGCCGGCTTCGACGTGCCTGCCTCCCTCGAACTCGGCGAAGATGGTCTCGTACGGTCGGCCCACCGTATGGGCGAGGACATTCAACCGGCCTCGGTGTGCCATGCCGACGACGACCTCGCGAGCGCCACCCTCGGCGGCGCTCTCGATGGCCAGGTCCAGCATCGGGACCACCGCATCCACGCCTTCGATCGAGAAGCGCTTGTGTCCGAGGTAGGCCTTGTGAAGGAATTGCTCTAACGTCTCGACCTCGGTCAGCCTGGTCAGGAGGCGGTGCTGTTCCTCGGGCGTGAGATGGGCGCGGTACATTCCCGATTCGATGACATGGCGTAGCCATACCCGCTCGTCGTGGTTGTCGATGTGCTCGATCTCGTACGCGATCGTTCCGCAGTATGTCGATTCGAGATGGGGTAACGCTTCGGCCAGCGTCTCGCCCGGGACGGCAATGCGGAGGACCTGGGCCGGGATCGCGGCCATGATCTCGGGCGTCAGCCCGACCGATACGGGATCGAGCGAGGGGTCGCCGATGGGTTCGGCTCCCAACGGATCGAGGCGGGCGGCCAGGTGGCCGAAGGTCCGCAGTGCTTCGACCAAACGTATTGCCGCGGCAACGTACGTTACGTCGTCCGGCGCTGCCTCGCGGGGTCGCGTTCCCGCCACCGCTGGCATGGAGATGGGGACCGGCTCGAGGGGCGCACCACCCCGTGGGGACAGGTCGACAGTCAATCCGAGATCGGCCGCCACCTGTTCATAGAATCCGTCGTCCCCTTGCAGCAGTCCGTCCACCGCGCCCAGAAACTCCCCCGACTCGGCGCCCTGGATCACGCGGTGATCGTACGTGCTGGTCAGGGTCATCACCTTGTTGACGCCGAGTGCTTCGACCTGGCCGGGGTGGCTGTCCGCGAACGCAGCCGGGAAGCCAATGGATCCGACGGCCACGATGGTGCCCTGCCCGGCCATCAGGCGGGGGACGGAAGCAACCGTGCCCAACCCGCCCGGATTGGTCAGTGTCATCGTGGCGCCGACAAAGTCATCCGGCATGAGTCTGTGAGTGCGGGCCTTGGAGACCACTGCCTCGTACGCCGTATAGAACTCGGCGAACCCCATGTCGCTCGCACCACGAATGACCGGCACGACTAGCCCGCGACTCCCATCCTTGCGTTGGATGTCGACCGCGAGCCCTAGGCTGATCTCCGGCGGCACGATTCGATGGGGCACCCCATCGATCGTGCGGAGCGAATGCGCCATGCCGCGGTGCGATCGGGCCGCCACCATCAGTGCATAGCCGATGAGGTGGGTGTAGGAGATCTTGCCGGCCTGCCCCGCGGCAGAACGTGCCTCGTTGAGTTCCTTTCGGCGGCGCTCGAGCACGGACACCGGCACGTCGCGAAAGCTCGTTGCCGTGGGCACGGTGAGGCTCTCGGCCATGTTCGCAACGAGTCGAGCGGCGGGGCCCGTGATGGGCTCGGCGCCGGGGGGCAGGGACTCGCTGGCTGGCGCCGCCGGAGGCTCTGCCGCCCGGGCCTCTGCGCCGTTAGGCCCGCTCGGCGGCATGCCGACGACCCCGCTCTCAAACAGCCTCCGCCACGCGGGACCCACGGACTCCGGGTCGCGGAGGAACTCCTCGTACAGCGCCTGGGCGAACCCGGCGTTTGCCGTCTCGAATGGATTTGGATCCAAGGCTTTGCTCCTACGGTCGCTCGCGGCCGCGCCGGACGAGCGAGGAACTGCACGCTGATCGAAGGGTCGTAAGATAACGCGGCGGAGAGACTACGACAGAAAGCCGGCCCAGTCAGCCTCAGTCATGGGGAGCACTCTCGGCCACCAAGTCGGTATAACGCTTGGCCTCTTCGGCGATCCGGTCTGGAGCCCAGCCGAGTTCCGCCCCCATGAGGGCGGCTACGCGCGCAGCGGCCGGGGCGCCGCGGTCGCGGACCTCATAGTAGAGATGGATGCGGCGGATCAAGAAATCGTCGACGTGCTGGGGCAGCTCTCTCCGGGTGGAGTGTACCACTTCGGCCTCGATCGCCGGATGGTCTTGATGCAGGCGTGTGAGCAAGGTGCGGTTGTCTCGAATCAGGTTGCAGATGGCCGCGGTCTCCGTGCCGTAATGCCTCAATAGATGCTCCACGGTGTCCGGTGGCACCCCCAAGTCGCGCGGAGCCTGTTGAAATGGTTGGAGATCTTGTGCCTCGCCTCCTGGGAGCGGCTCCTTGTCCGTATCGGCGCGAACCGGATAACGGGTGCCATCCAGCTCCTGCAACCGGCGAACCGCACGGTTCACGACATCCCTCGCCATGATTCGGTATGTCGTCAGTTTCCCCCCTACAATAGACAGCATTCCCCCGATCCCGACATGGATCTGGTGTTCGCGTGACCGTTCCGAGGCCGCGACGCCTGGCGGTGCCGCCAGCATCGGCCGGAGCCCGGCCCACGACGCCACGATGTCGGCCTCAGTGAGCCGGGCGTTGGGGAAGTAGGCGTTGGCCGATCGGAGGAGATAGATGACGTCGTCCGATGTGGCATGGGCGCGCTCGGGTGGCTCGTCCGAATCGGTGTCGGTGGTCCCGATGTAGGCCAGGTCTCCCCAGGGGAGGACAAACATGACCCGGCCGTCGATCGGGCTGGTGATGGTCACGGCGTGGTGGTTCCCGATCCGGTTTCTGGGAACCACGACGTGAGCCCCTTTGGTGGGGCACAAGAGGGCGTGTGCCGACGGGTCCTCCATCCGTCGAATCCGGTCGCTCCACGGTCCGGTCGCGTTGACCACGATGCTGGCGTGGAGCACGGCCTCCTGTCCCGTGAGCGCATCCCGGACATGGACGCCCCGCACGGTCCCGTCGGCCAACACCAAGGCGGTGACCGGCATGTAGGTGGCGATCAGGGCGCCGTGCGCCATGGCCGATCGCGCCGTGGCGAGGGTCAGCCGCGCGTCGTCGCATTGGGCGTCGTAGTAGAGGGCGCCACCCACGAGTCCGCGCTCGCGGAGCATCGGTTCCGCTTCGAGCACACCGCGCTTGCTCAGGGGGCGGTGTCGCCGCACATTCCGGAACATCGCAAGCAAGTCGTAGAGCCACATTCCGGCGATGAGCTTCCAAAGCGGTACCCGATCACTTCGGTGCACCGGAAAGACGAATGGAAGCGGATGGACCAAGTGCGGGGCGAGGTGGAGCAACACCCGCCGCTCCTTGCTTGCCTCGAGGACGAGCCGAAGATGACCGTGTTCCAGGTAGCGGAGGCCGCCGTGAATCAATCGGCTCGACAGGGAACTCGTACCAGAACCAAGGTCGCCCTGCTCGACCAGGATGGTCTTGAGGCCGCGCATGGCCGCGTCGCGGGCGATACCTGCTCCCGTTATTCCGCCTCCGATCACGAGAAGATCGACTGCCCGGGCGGTGAGGCTCGTGAGGGTGGCCCGTCGTGCAGGTGAGGCCTTAGTGTCCATACCGTCGCTTCCCGCCCTCGCCCGACCCAGTACCTGGTTCGTCTGGCATGATTATCTGATCACTCCCGGTGTCCGGGTGCTCGACCTTGCCTGTGGCAGAGGGAGGCACAGTATCGCCGCCGCCGGCCGTGGGGCCACCGTGATTGCGCTCGACCGTGATGCGGCCAAGCTGTCCGACGCTCAGGCAGCGGCCGGCCAGGAAGGGGTCACGGTAGATTTCCGACAGGTCGATCTCCAGGCTCCCTGGCCCGATCTCGGCCAGTTCGACATCGTCTCTGATGTTCAACTACCTCGATCGGTCCCGCATCGACGACGTCCGGAATCGCCTTGCCCCTGGCGGCGTCCTATTCATGGAAACCTACTTGCTCGCTCAACGAGACCTCGGCTGGGGCCCAGAGAGTGAAGAGCACCTGCTTCGACCGGGGGAGTTACCCGGCCTCGTGGCGCCACTCGATGTGATCCACTGCCGGGAAGTCATTGAACCGGTCGATGCCCAGACGTTGCGAGCGGTGGCGAGTGTGGTGGCCCAGAACCGATGAGTCGGCATGGTTGCGGGTCGACCGCCCCATCAATTCGGCGCGTCACACCGGCGTTCCTGAGATAATCGATGGGGCACGGCCCCAATGGCAACCCAGGGGGAGGGGTGTTCCATCATGACAACCGCTCCGGCAGGCCGTCGCGTGGCCATCATCAGCGGAATCCGGACTCCATTCGCCAAGGCCGGGACCGTGTTTCGCGATGTGGCCCCTGTCCGCCTGGCACGCTACGTCGCCAAGGAGCTGCTCTATCGCACCGACCTTCGGGGCTCCGAGGTGGACGAAGTCATCTTTGGCCAAGTCGTGCCCTCCGTCCTGACTCCGAATGTGGCACGCGAAGTGAGCCTCCTACCCCAATTCCCGCGCACGGTCCCGGCCTTCTCGCTCAATCGCGCCTGCGCCTCGGCCGCGCAAGCCATCACCTCCGCACACGATCAAATTGCCCTTGGCCATGCGGATGTCGTGCTCGCCGGGGGAGTCGAGTCGTTGTCGCAAGTCCCCATTCTCCACTCCCGGCGTTTCAGCGAAATCCTGGTCCAGGCCAGCAAGGCGCGCTCCGTCGGCGCGCGCCTCGGCGCCTTCCTCCGGCTCCGGCCCCGCGATCTCATCCCGATTGCCCCTGCCATTGCCGAGCCTTCGACGGGGCAGTCGATGGGTCAGTCGGCCGAGAAGATGGCAAAGGAGAACGACATTTCCCGAGAGGCGCAGGATCGATTCGCCCTGATGAGTCACCACCGGGCAGCTGCCGCTACCGCGGACGGTCGGCTGCCCGCTGAAATCGTACCCTGGCTCGACGTGCGCGAGGGAGAGGACGTCATTACAACCGACAACGGGATCCGCCCGGACACCACCTTGGAGGCGCTCGCCAAGCTCCGGCCGGCCTTCGACCGGCGATATGGCACCGTGACGGCGGGCAACAGCTCCCCCCTCACCGACGGGGCCGCCGCCGTCATCCTCATGGCCGAGGACAAGGCGCGTGCCCTCGGCCACGAGCCGCTTGCTTTCATTCGCAGCTATGCCGTGAGCGCGGTCGATCCGGCCTGGCAGCTGTTGATGGGACCGGCGTTTGCGGTCCCCTTGGCGTTGGACCGGGCCGGTATCGGCTGGCGAGATCTCGGCGTCGTCGAGATCCACGAGGCGTTTGCGGCGCAGGTCCTGTCGAACGAGCAAGCGTGGGGCTCGACGGAGTGGGCCACGCGCCTCGGTCGCAGTGAACCCGTCGGTGAGGTCGACTGGGACAAGACCAACGTCATGGGTGGCTCGATCGCGATCGGCCATCCCTTCGGGGCCACCGGCGCCCGGGTGGTGACCACGCTCGCCAACGAGATGAAGCGGCGGGATGCACAATTCGGCCTCGTCTCCATCTGCGCCCAAGGTGGAATGGGGTTCGCGCTCGTTCTCGAGCTGGCCTAACCGTCCCCAGAGGAGTCGAGACCATGCCGGCCTTTCAGGTATCCATCGACGAGGGGATCGCCGTCATCACATTCGATCTCCCCGACCAACCGGTCAACGTGCTGAGCGCCGATGCGCGGCGCGAGTTCGAGACCCTCTTTTCCGAACTCAAGACGGACGAACGTGTGCACGCGTTCATCCTTCGCTCCGGCAAGCCCGGCAACTTCATCGCGGGTGCCGACATCGAAGAATTCACCGCCATCCAGAGGCAAGAGGAAGCGGAGGCGTTGAGCAGGAACGGGCAGGAAATGATCAACCGGGTGGCATCGAGCCCCAAGCCCATCGTGGCGGCGATCAATGGCACCTGCCTGGGCGGTGGACTGGAATTGGCCCTGGCCTGCCACTACCGCATCGCAACAGACGATCCGAAGACCCAACTCGGCTTACCCGAGGTCCAGCTCGGTCTCCTGCCGGGTGCGGGCGGCTGCCAGCGCCTCCCGCGATTGATCGGCGCCAGGGCGGCGCTCGACATGATTCTGACGGGTCGGTCCGTGCCGGCAGCCAAGGCACGCCGCATGGGCCTCGTGGACGAGGTGGTTTCTCCCGCCATCATGGAGGCTGTGGCCCGCCAAGCCGCCCGCCGCCTGGTCGAGCGCGGCGTCCAGAAACGCCGCCGCCCCGGTGGTCTCATGGGGTGGCTACTCGACGGCAATCCGCTCGGCCGTCGTGTGGTCTACGCCGGGGCGCGGCGCCAACTCGAAAAGAAGGGCGGCGGCCACTATCCGGCGCCCCTCGCGGCACTGGACGCCGTCCGGACCGGCCTCGAGAAAGGGATGACCGAAGGCCTTCGGGTGGAACACGGGAAATTCGGCGAGCTCGCCGTAGGCGACGTTTCCCGCAAACTGGTTCAGATCTTCTTCGCGACGACGGCCCTGAAGAAGGACGACGGTGTGCCTGCGGGCAGCGCCACCCCGCATGCGATCGAGAACGTGGGCGTCGTGGGATCGGGATTCATGGGTGCCGCGATCGCCGGAACGGCGGTCACCAAGGCAGGGGTCGGGGTCCGGCTCAAGGATACTGACTTGGCGCGCGTTGCAGGCGGACTCCGAGCGGCCCGCACGATCCTCGACCTTCGGCTGAAGAAACGACGCATCTCTAAGTTCGAGCATGCCCGCCTCGAAGCGCTCTTGTCGGGGACGGTCTCCTATGACGGCTTCGGATTGGCCGATCTCGTGATCGAAGCGGTATTCGAAGATCTCGATGTCAAGCGGAAAGTGTTGGCGGAAATCGAAGGAGCTCTTCGCGACGACGCAATTGTCGCTACCAATACGTCCACCATACCGATTACCGACATCGCCGCCGAGGCCAGCCACCCGGAGCGCGTGCTGGGTATGCACTTCTTCTCGCCGGTCGACAAGATGCCACTGCTCGAGATCATTCCCGGCGAGCTGACAGCTCCCGACGCCATCGTAACGGCGGTAGCGTTTGGCAAGAAGATGGGCAAGACGGTGATCGTGGTGGGCGACCGCCCAGGATTCTGGGTCAACCGCATCCTTTCGCCATATCTCAACGAAGCCGGCCATCTCCTTGCCGAGGGAACCCCGATCGACGCCATCGACCGGGCCATGACCCGCTTCGGATTTCCGGTCGGCCCACTGGCATTGCTGGATGAAGTCGGCCTCGACGTGGCGCAGAAGGGTGGATCCGTAATGCACCACGCGTTTGGTGACCGGCTGCGGCCCGCGGATGCCATGGGGAAGCTGGTCGTCGACAAGCGGCAGGGACGGAAGAACGGACGCGGATTCTACCTGTATCGGAAGGGACACAAGCAGGGTCCGGACGAATCGGTCTATTCCCTGCTCGGGGTTCGGGCCGCCGACGCGGTAAGCCCCGAGACCATCGAGCAGCGCCTGGTGTACTGCCTGCTGAACGAGGCAGCCATGGCGCTGGCCGAGGGTGTGGTGCGGAGTCCGCGGGACGGCGACATCGGAGCAATCTTCGGCTTCGGATTCCCGCCGTTTCGTGGTGGGCCCCTCCGGATGATCGACGACCTCGGGCCTGGCAAGGTCGTGGGAGTGCTGCGCGCTCTCGAGGCGGCCTTCGGGCCTCGGTTCGCCCCGGCCCAAGGTCTCGTGGAAATGGCCCAGCGCGGCGACACGTATTATCCGACGGCCGCCTAGGGCTCCGAGCACCCTTGCGGCCTGCCAAACCCCCTTGCCGATTCCCGACGCGGCATCGGTCCCCCCATCGCGCCCATCTCCTGTTCCAGAGCGATAACTCAAGCCAAAAAAGGCAGTTAGGCCGCTGAATCCGGGCCCTCGTCCAGCCCATCACGCGGTGGCACACATCCTGATTGCCCTCGGCACCGGCGAATATCCGGCGATCCCGGCATTTGTTTGTCGCGTGATCGAGATCACTCACTCCAGCAGGAGTCGTCGCGTGTCAGCACTCCAGTTCATTCGCAAGCAGGGCCTCGCGCTCGCGCTCGCACTCGCCTGGGTTGGTGCCAGCGGCTGTGACAGCGAACCCACCGGGATCTTGCCGGACATCCAGGACATCGTCACCCGCCTCGCCACGGCCGACGGCGCCGTGATCGGCGTGCTGCGTCAGGGCGGACGACCAGCCGCCGCGGGCGGACCGTCGGTCACGGTCGACGCCACGCCGACGGCCATCAACGGCGGTAGCTTCCAGGTCGAGGCCACTGGGAGCGCCCCCTTTGCCCGCGTCGTCGTGTCGGTGCAGGGGCTCGAAGGCTACTACGAGCTGACGTTCCCCGCGCCGGTGTCGTCGGCGGACCTGATTGCGTCGGTGAGCCGCCAGGCGCGTCCCAGCAATACCACGTTCTTGTTCGGGGCCGCCGCGCAAGGTGGGGGATTGGGCACACCGGCCTCGAGTGCCGTCCGGATCATTCAGGTTGCCACGGGAGATGTGCAGGCGAGCGTGTGGTGGGATGCTCCGACCGATGTCGATCTCCACGTGATCGATCCGGCCCAGGAAGAGGTCTACTTCGCCAATCGTGCGTCCGCGAGCGGCGGGGTGTTGGATCTCGATTCCAATCCAGCATGCGCTATCGACGGCATCAACAACGAAAACATCGTGTGGCCAACCGGGGGGGCGCCGACAGGCAGCTATACGGTCAACCTGGTGTACTTCGATGACTGCGGCGAGGCCGAATCGAACTACGTGGTCACGCTGCAAGTCGTGGGTCAGCCGCCGAGGGTCTTTACGGGAACCTTCACCGGGGTGGGCAATCCCAGCCTCGATCGTCTTGTAACACAGTTCACCCGATAGCACACGAGTACTCGAAACGTCAACGGGGCGTGGATGACACTCCACGCCCCGTTGACGTTTGTTCGCGGGCATCGAGGGGTGCCCGCCGGGCCTACGTCCTCGATGATGCCATCATCGACGGGCCACCGTTCCAGCGCTCCCAGGTCAGGCCGCACTTGCCATCGAAGTAGTCCGCTGGATGCCCCGCGCGCTGGAGCAGCTGGTGGAGCATTTCGTGGCGCACCACCAACTCGTGATCGGCATAGGTTTCCGCCAGGACGATCGCGACGTGCGATGACGTCTTGATCCAGAGGCCGACCTTCTCTCCGATGTCCGTCTGGAACGAGGAGACGTTCGGCATCACGTACCAGTGGATCGGCGCCATGGATCCCGTCAAGCCCGAACACTGCTCCGTGCGCGCCCACCACTCGGTGAAGTGCGCCGGAGGGTCCATGGGAATGGCCCCGGCTGGAATGTCGCTTGGCTCGAAGGCCCCGCACCCGCCGATTGCCACCGGGGCAAAGGCGCAGGCCAGCTGGACCCAGCGTTTCAGGATGTGTAGCGTGAGAGGCATTTGCGGCTCCCACGCCCGATTTAACACAAAAGCGCGACCCTTGCTGGGATCACGCTCCGCACTGCCTTCCACCTTCGGCACCGAGCTATCTCACCCGCTAGGGGAGACCTCTAGTTTTGCGGCCCCGGATCGCTCCGGGTGTGCTCTTATCGGGCGGATCGTGTGTCCGTTCCAATCGAGTTTTTTTGCTGCGCGGGCCTCTGCCCGCACCCGACAAAACAGCGAGACTCATGCCACGATTTTCCCCGCCGACTAACACGTTACGTTCTTTTATTACAAGGGTTTACAACCAACCCTCTTGGCGAGACCCGGGCGCTGGGTGGCACTGTGCGACACCCCGGTGTAGGGTCGTTGCCCGTCTTGTAGGCCGCGAGCGGGGGGACTAGTTTCGGGGCGCCCCGGGAAGTGATCCCCAGTATGTGAACCCCTAGTGAGCGGAGCCCGCTGCCGAGCATGCTGCGACGAGGACTGCTCTGGCTCTCTGAACGCCGAGGAGTCTACCGCTTCGTCCGCCGAAACCGGCTGGCCTGGCGCATGGCCTCGCGGTTCGTGGCCGGTGAAACGGTGGACAACGCCGTGGCCGTAGCCCTCAGCCTCCGGGACCTGACCATCGGAGCCACCGTCGACTTCCTGGGAGAGAGCGTCGACGCCCCTCCGGCCGCCCAGGCCGCCCGCGATCAATACCTGGTACTGCTCGGCCAGCTCAAAGCCAACGACCTCGAGGTGAACGTTTCCGTCAAGCTGACGCAGATGGGATTCGACATCGACGAAGACCTCTGCGCGGCGAACGTGTCCGCCATCGCGTCCAAGGCGATGGAGCACGGCGGGTTTGTGCGGATCGACATGGAGAGTTCCGACTACACCCAACGAACGCTCGATTTCTACCGCAGTCGGATTGGCCCACACTTTGGAGCCCACACCGGCGTGGTCATCCAATCGGCCCTCCGTCGCTCGGCAGACGACGTCCAGCGCCTCATTGCAGACGGCGTTCGCGTCCGGTTGTGCAAGGGTGCCTATCTCGAGCCACCGGACGTGGCCTTTCCCAAGAAGGCCGATGTCGATGCCAACTTCATCACCCTCATGGAACGCCTGCTCCTCCACGGACACTACCCGGCGATCGCGACGCACGACGAACGCATTATTCGTCACGCCCAAGGTTTCGTGGCCCAGCACGGGCTTGCTGCTGACCGGTTTGAATTCCAGATGCTGTACGGGGTGCGCCGCGATCTCCAACGGCAGCTGCGTGAGAGCGGGGCCCGCGTGCGGGTCTATATCCCCTTCGGCAGCCAATGGTATCCCTATCTGATGCGGCGACTGGCCGAACGCCCATCGAATGTGGCGTTCATGGTGGGCAACATCCTGCGGGAGATGCGGCCGAGCTCGTGAAGCCCGAAGTCACACTAGGCGGGTATATGGAGAAGCATGGGCGTGCCGCTGCGTTTCACGGCAGCGACGACCAGGCGTATTCGGTCGGCATCTTCACCGATGACGAGCCAGACGGCACCGGTCGCTACGGCGCGGCCCTTCTCTTCATTCGTTGGTCCCCGGAAGGCACGAGCGCGGTTGGTCACGTGGAGACCGAGTATCTCGCGTGGGGCCGAACACGGGAAGAAGCGGAAGAGCGTCTCAAGGCTCTGTCACTGTTCGACGTGAAAGCCGCGTTGGACGAGGCCATCGCGACCACCCCAGGGGAGTGGTGATCGCCGCGTTGACCGGAACCGTGCTCGAGCGCGACGGCTCGGTCTATCACATCGCGACGGCCGGTGGTACAGTCCACGCCGTGCTGAGCGGGAAGGCCAAAGACGAGGGGCCAAAGGTTGTGGTCGGAGACGTTGTCTCCTTGGAGGCAGGCCAGCGCGAGGGGCTTCACGCTATCACCGGTGTGGAGCCTCGCCGAAGTGTGCTCGCGCGTCGCGTGCCTGAAGGACGGGGGCTCCGCCCGGTCGTGGCGAATGTGGATCAGGTGGTGGTGGTGACGGCGACCATCGACCCCGCGCCGGTACTCCAACTCCTCGACCGCCACCTCGCGATCGCCGAAGTCAATCACCTGAGCGCCGCCGTGGCGATCAACAAGATCGACCTGGCCCCGGGCGAGGCGCTGGCCAAACGCTTTCGGTCCGCCGGCTATCCGGTCTACCTGACCAGTGCCACGACCGGCCAAGGCATCGAGGAGTTTCGCAAAGGTTTGCTCGGCAGGGCCAGCGTCGTGACCGGACCCTCGGGAGCCGGGAAGTCCAGCCTGCTGAACGCGGTCGAGGCGGGTCTCAAACTTCGCGTGCGCGAGATCAGCGCCAAGATCCGCCGCGGCCGGCAGACCACCGTGTCGGCGGTCATGATCCCGCTCACTGTGGGAGGCTTCGTGATCGACACACCGGGATTCAGCGAGGTGGGGCTCTGGGGTGTCGAGCCAGGCGAGTTGGCGGACTGCTTCCCTGAATTTCGGCCCCTCACGGCCCAATGCCGCTTCGGCGATTGCCGGCACCTGCACGAGCCGGATTGCGCCGTCCTGGAGGCTGTCGCAAACGGGACGATCCAGGACGATCGCTACCAGAGCTACCTGGTGTTGCTCGGTGAGGTGGAAGCCGCACCCAAGCCCTGGGAATAATAGGCGCCGGTTACTCCTTCTCCTTCTTGACCCATCGGTCTGCATCGCGCCGCTCGACCTTCTCCATCATGCGCTCGAACGCTGCGTCGAGGTCGATGCCCTCGCGATTGGCCATGCAGACGATGACGAATAGAATATCGGCCATCTCCATACCCAAGTCGCCCGGGGGCTCCTCTTCTTTCTTCGGCTTCTGACCGAAGCGGTGGTTCACCTCACGCGCGAGCTCTCCGACCTCCTCGGTGAGGCGGGCGATGTTGGTGAGGGGCTGGAAGTACCCGATCTGGTACTGGTCGATCCATCGATCGACCCGCTGTTGAATCTCGGCGAGCGACATGGAACGGTCAGTCCTCGAGGGAGGTGATCAGGGCCTTGACGAAGTGCGGCAAGTCAGCCGGTGTGCGTGAGGAAATGAGGTTGCCGTCGACCACCACCGGGCTGTCTTCCCACACCATGCCGGCATTGACCAGATCGTCCTTGATGGCCCCGACACTGGTGCCCCGTTTGCCCCGGACGATGCCGGCGGATATCGGCACCCATCCCGCGTGGCAGATGAAGGCCACCGGCTTTCCGGCCTGGTAGATGGCCCGGGTGACCGCAAGCAACCGCTCTGAACGCCGCATGATGTCCGGCGCATAGCCGCCTGGAATGACCAACCCATCGAATGTGCCCGGGTCGACCTGGTGCACGTCGGTGTCCGGCGTGATGGGATAGCCCCGCTTTCCCTGGTAGCTGTTCTCCCCGGTTCCGGCCACCGTGGTGACCGCGCCCTCCTCCTCCAGGCGCAGCTTCGGGTACCAGAGCTCGAGGTCCTCATAGAGCGGCCCGGCGAAGAACAGCACGTGTTTGCCGGCGAGTCGCATGGTTCGTGTCCCTCCGCGATGGTGTCGCGGTAAGATAGCGGCGGCCGGGATCGTCAAACTCGACAGGGTCTTGGGCCAAGCCGGGCGGGGCAGCCCGCCGGGCATCGGAGTCGCGTCACCTGAAAACCACCATCCTGGACAGCGTGCCATACCGGCGGAGAATTTCTAAGTTGTTACACGACAATGTTATAGCCATCTCATCCAACGTCTCTCGGTCCTATAGTGTATGATTTTTATGAATTGCAGGATCTCATGTGGTCCACTAGCTATGTACTGAATCAATCCACACATTGACCTGGTGCATCATCGCGACAGCGGGGGTGTAGCATTATGCCGGTGCCGCGATTCGGGCATGTTTTCTAAGTTATTGTAAGACAACAATCTAGACATGGCATGAGGTGTGCTGATTGATTAGGGAAGGGAGCCCCGCCCCGGGTGGCCCAAGCGGAGACCATCGGGTTGGGCATGGGCAGTTTTTACACACCGAACGAACTGGACATGAAATGGCTGGTCTTAAGAATCGGACCGGATTCACCCTGAGCGAGATGCTGATCGTCGTTGTGGTGATGGGAGGGCTGATGCTGCTCGCCCTGCCGCGGTTCCGCTCGGTGGTGCAGCAGAATGACGTGCGGGGGGCCAGGACCGAGATGGTCACGCTCTACAACCAGGCCCGCGCCAATGCCATGACTACCAATCGTCCGACCGCCGTGCGCATCAGCGGCAACACGGCGTTGATCACGGCCACACTGCCGGGCGGCGGCCTCGACACCCTCGTTGCCGTCCAGGACCTGTACAACGATTACGGAGTTACCATGACGTCGTCCGACTCGATGCTCGCCGTCGACCCGCGCGGCTTTGGCCGAAGCGGCGGCATGATCGAGCTGGCCAAGGGCTCTCACGCCGATACCGTCATGATCAGCGGATTCGGCCGGGTGATGACCAAATGACCAAGAGCACAGCAGGATTCACGATCGTTGAGGTGCTGGTGGCGGTTGTTGTCCTCTCCGTCGGCGTCATCGCCTTGATGGGGTCCTCGGCCTTGACGACGCGGATGATCGGACAGGGCCGGCGCACGACCATGGCGATGGAAGTCGCCACTCGGCGCCTGGAAACCCTCCGCGCGTTTGCCAACACCACCAACCCCCCGTGCACCGCCGGCGGCTTCGCGAGCGGCGGCCCTGTCACGGCGAACGGTGTCACCGAAACGTGGATCGTGCCGGGCGCCGGCACGAGTAGGGCCGTTAGTGCCATCGTCACGTACCCACGGGCCGGCGGCACCGACACCGATACCCTGCAAACCGTCCTCCGGTGCCGATAGTCATGCGAAACACACGCGGGTTTACCCTGGTCGAGCTGATGGTCGTTGTCGTGATGATGGCCATCGTGGGCGGCGCGACGGTTCGGATGCTGGTAAACACCCAGCGCATATCCCGCGAACAAGCGGAGCGGGTGGGCCTACAGTCTAGTCTTCGGACCGGAGCGTTTCTCGTGCCCTCCGAGCTGGCTGAGGTGGGCATCAACGCGACTGCCTCGGACCTGCAGGTTATGGGTGCGAACGCGATCCAGTACCGCGCCATGCGCGGTGCAGGCGTTTCCTGTCAGGTGTCACCCACGGAGATCCGGCTCTGGGATGTGCCGGACATGCCGTACTACGGGCTCCGGAACATCGACACCAACAACAACCGCGATCGCGCCCTGATCTTTGCCGAGGTGGACCCCGCCGACCCGAACGACGACCTCTGGGTCGATCGCCAGCTGACCGGCGTCGCGCCCAGTACCTGCGCCGGCCGGCCGGCCATCGCGCTTACGTTCGCCGACATCTCGGCCGCGACCCCGAATGGAATCGTGGATGTGGTGGTCGGGAGTCCGGTGCGAACCTACGAGGTCATGCGGCTCGAGTCTTACACCACGGCGGGGCAAACCTGGCTGGGCGCCCGGTCGGTGAGCGCCGGGGAGGTTGCTCTCCAGCCGGTACTCGGCCCCCTCGCCGCCAACGGATTCTTACTCGAATACTTCGATGGCAGCGGCAACCCCACCGCTTCGGCGACCGCCGTGCGGGCGATTCGGGTGACGCTTCGGGGTCTTACCCAAGCGGCGGTGAGCCGGGGGCTGGGGCAGGCCCATCAGGTCGCCCAGGACAGCCTCGTGGCCATGATTGCATTGCGAAACGCGCCTAAGCCCTAGGCGACATCCAATAGGAGAAGGAGTCACACATATGCGAACCCCTCGACTTTCCGATGAACGCGGCATCGCGCTGGTCATGGCCGTGTTTGCCATCGTCGTCATCGGCGCCCTCGTGGCGGGAACCTTCTATGCCGGGCGGTTGGAGCAGCGGACGGGACTCAACTCGATGTCCGGGGCCCAGTCGTTCGAAGCGGCGGAGGCGGGGCTCGTGGATGTGTTGGACAACTGGGATACGTCGATCTACAACGCTATGGCGACGGGAGACACCATGACGCTGCCCAGCGTGTCCATGGGAGGGAACACCTCGTACGTGAACCGGGTGACCCGGCTCAATGACAACCTGTTCCAGGTCATCTCGGCGGGTACCAAGGCCGACGCCGGCGGCAATGTCATGGCTCAGCGGGTGGTGGGAACGTTTGCCCGGCTCATCATTCCGGTGGTCCAAATGAATGCCGCGATTACGGTGAACGGGACCATGTCTATCGGTGGGTCTGCGGAAGCCACCGGCATGGACTGGATCCCCGGCGGCTGGGGCGGCTGTGCCGCGCCCACCAATGTCCCGGGCATTCGCACATCGGCCCCTACGATCACCACAATGGGGGCCAACTGCTCCGGTCTCGCTTGCGTTCAGGGTACCCCCCCGGCCGTCACAAGCGATGCGACGATCGACTCCACCATCTTCAACAACTTCGGGGGGATGACCTTCGCCGAGCTGGCGGCGATGGCCAATTTCCAGGTCACCGGGGTTCAGAATGGCCTCGGGCCTACACTTGACGGGACCGGGCGGTGTGATACGGGCAACCTCAAGAACTGGGGTGAGCCGTGGTCCGGCACCTCCTATGGAGCGTGCTTCAACTACTTCCCGATCGTCTACGCCCCGGGCAATGTCAAGCTGAATGGCGGTCGAGCCCAAGGAACCCTGCTGGTGGATGGCGACCTCGATCTCGCCGGCGGGGTGGAGTTCTACGGTCCAGTCATCGTACGGGGCCGCGTCAAGAGCACCGGCACTGGTGGCCACATCAACGGCGGCATCATGGCCGGCCAGGTTGACCTTGACCCGTCTACCTTCAGCGGGAACTCCCTGGCCCAGTTCTCTTCGTGCGCCATCACGCGCGCGCTCCGAGCTGCGGCTACCGCCCGCCCGTTCGGGGAGCGGGCCTGGATGCAGATCTACTCTCCGAATTAGTCGGCAACTTGAGGAGTCGCGCCGCGGTCCGGCCCCACCGGGGCCGGACCGCGGCGTTTCCATTGTCTCCATAGCCCGCCGGGATTGCGGGGCTCACCTGGCGTCGCGCCCCGGGATATCTTCTCATAACCCTATCTCCGGTCCACCGATGCGCGATCGCCAACGAATCCTGACGAACCTCGAAACCATCTACCGTGAGTCCTACGAGCGGGCCAAGGCGGAGGACTTGCCCGGACGCATGGCCGAGCTGGACGACTCCTACATGCGGGACCAGCTGTTCTTCGAGATCTTGCTCGATATCCGCGACCTGTTCTCGGTGGCACCCGCCGCCGAATCGAAGAAGGGCAGCGCGCTGGAGAAGCTCGAGACCCTACGACGACTCACGAGGCTTCGATAATGATCACCGGGCGCCATGCCAGACTCGCGTCAATTACCGCACTCCTAGCGACGCTCGCTAGCTGCTCTCCTCCGCCCCGCGCCACCCTCGCAGCCTTCGGCCGGGTGTGGACCGGAGACTCGACTCAGCCCTGGGCGGAGGCCCTGGCGGTTCGAGGAGACACCATCATGGCCGTCGGCGACAGCGCGGCCATCGTGGCGCTCGTCGATCAGTCCACCGAGGTCCTTCAGGCCGGCGGGGGGTTGGTCGTCCCCGGGCTCATCGACGATCACACCCACTTCATGAGTGGCGGGTTCCAGCTTGCCAGCGTGGACCTGCGGGACGCGGGCTCGCCTGCGGAATTCGCTGCCCGGATCAAGGCCTACGCCGAGCGGCTCCAGCCCGGCGAGTGGATCACCGGTGGCGACTGGGACCACGAACTCTGGCCCGAGGCCGGCCTCCCGCGCCGCGATTGGATCGACTCCGTCACCCCGGACAACCCGGTCTTCGTCTCGCGGTTGGATGGCCACATGGGGCTCGCCAACAGTCGCGCACTCGAGCTGGCCGGCGTCACGGCCCTGACGCTCGATGTCCCGGGTGGGGTCATCGTTCGTTACCCGAACAGCCGCGAGCCGACGGGCCTGCTCAAAGACAACGCGATGGATCCGGTGTGGGTGGCCATTCCCGATGCCTCCCCCTCGCAGCGCGACTCGGCACTGGCCCGAGCCCTGGCCCACGCGGCCGCCGTGGGGGTCACCGCCATCTCGGAGATGGACGGTAGCTGGCAGAACTGGGCGGCCTATCGCCGGGCCCGCGAGCGAGGTGGGCTGACCCTCAGGGTGGCGTTTTACCATCCCCTGCCCGACTGGCAGGCCTTTGCCGATAGTCTGGCCCGGACACCGGGGACGGACGGATGGTTGTGGCTTGCCGGTCTCAAGGGATTTGTCGACGGATCACTGGGCAGCTCTACCGCCTTGTTCGATGAACCGTACAGCGACGACCCACGCACGGCGGGGACGCTGACTAATCCGGAGGACAGCCTGCGCCGCTGGATCGGTGGAGCCGATTCGGCGGGTTTCCAACTTGCCATCCATGCGATTGGCGATCGAGCCATCGGCATCCTGCTCGACATCTTCGACAGTGTCGCGGCGGCCCACGGGCCGCGCGACCGGCGCTTCCGCGTCGAGCACGCCCAGCACCTCCGACCCGATGATTTCCGGCGCTTTGCCCAGCTCGGAGTCGTCGCATCGGCCCAGCCGTATCATGCGATCGACGACGGCCGGTGGGCCGAGAAGCGGATCGGCTCCGAGCGCATCAAGACGACCTACGCCTTTCGCTCGTTTCTTGATGCCGGAGCGCCGCTTGCCTTCGGGTCGGACTGGACGGTAGCGCCGCTCGAGCCGGTGCTTGGGATCTACGCCGCGGTTGCGCGTCGCACCATCGACGGCCGGTACCCCGACGGCTGGGTCCCGGAGCAGAAGATCACCGCCGAGGAAGCGCTCTCGGCCTACACGGCCGGCAACGCGTACGAGGTCTTCCGGGAACGCGAGCAGGGTCGGCTTGCCCCGGGATATTTCGCCGACTTCGTCCTCTTGAGCGATGATCTCACGGCGATTCCACCGGCCGGCATCGAACAGGTCGAGGTCAGCGCCACCGTCGTTGGTGGTCGGGTTGTATTCCAGAAGAAATGATCCGACCAGACGTCCCGCTTCCAGTGCAACGGATCGCGCCGCGCTGTGACGCTGCTCCGCGTTTCGTACATCCCTGTTTCTCCGCAGCCGAGCGCCAGGGCGAACTCGGCCACAAGGAGGCGTTGAGTTGAGTCCAGTGATGTGGGTTGTGGTGGTCGTTGTCGGCCTCTTCGGGTTCCTCGTTGTCGAGTTCATCTACCTTGCGGTGGTGCTCCGATGGGAAGACGAGAAGACCCGGGGCCTGGCGTATTACGGGCTCCCCGCTGTTCAGCGAGACCAGTTCAAGCAGACGCTGCGGCGTCACGCCATCTTGCTGTCTCCCATCCTGCGCCTACTCGGCCGGTTCAGCGACGGTGCCTTGGCCAAGGCCACGTTTCGCGTGAAAGGGGTCGCCGGACCGAAAGGGACGTGCAGTCCCGAGAGCTTCGAGCGGGGACTCGCCTACCAGGCCCAAGCCGAAGACGTCTTCGTGGTCACGCAGATGAAATGCGGGACGACATGGATGCAGCACCTTGTCTACGAAATCCTCCAGCGCGGCAACGGAGATCTGGTCGCATCGGGCACCGCCTTGTATGCCGTGTCGCCGTGGCTCGAGGCCTTGAAGAGCGTATCCGTGGATGACGCGCCGCTGATCGGCGCCGAGCGCCCATCGCGAATCATCAAGACCCATTTGCCCGCGTCGCTCTGTCCGTTTGACCCCTCAGCGAAGTACATCTACGTCGCGCGGCACCCGGTGTCGTGCTTTGCGAGTTGCGTGGATTTCCTCCACACCAACATGGGCGCCTTTGCGCCGCGTCTCGACGAGGCGGAGCGGTGGTATTGCTCGGACGAGCTGATGTGGTGGGGAACGTGGCCGGCGCATGTGGACGGCTGGTGGCAGCGATCAAAGCAGAATGACAACGTGCTCTTCGTCCACTTCGAAGCCATGAAACGGGACTTGCCCGGTGTCACCCGGCAGGTCGCGGGCTTCCTGGGTCTGGCGGCGCTCACTGAAGCAGAGCTCGCACGGGTTCTCACCAAGTGCAGCTTCGAGTACATGCAACGGCACGGGGACGCCTTCGAGATGGGGCCGCCGCACATCTTGGCAACGGAAGCCAAGCTCTTCGTCAAGGGGACGGCGGACCGACACAAGGATGTGCCGCAGGAGGTCCGTCGCCGGATCCTCAGTTGGTGCTCGGAGGAGATGACGCGCAGGGATGTGCCGCTCGAATGGTTGGAGCCCGACGGAGCACGGGAGCAGGAATCCGACCACCACACCGCGGGGCGGGACCTCCCGCAGTCGCCGGGCCCTGGGGTATCTTAGTGGGCCCGCTCATCCACCCCTGACCAGCCACATCCCGTAACCTCTATGGCACAAAGCACTTCCAGCCGTGGTACCAGGGCGCCCGCTTCCTCGAAGCTCGACAAGGCGGACTTGTTGGACATCTATCGCTTGATGCTCCTGTCGCGCCGGATCGACGACAAGGAGATCCAACTCAAGCGGCAGAACAAGATCTTCTTCCAGATCTCGGGTGCTGGCCATGAAGCGGTCTTGGTGGCCGCCGCGAAGGTGTTCCGTCCCGGCTATGACTGGTTCTACACGTACTATCGCGATCGTGCGCTGTGTCTTGGCCTCGGCATGACGGCCACGGAGCAGTTGCTTTCGGCGGTCGCATCGGCCGATGACCCGAACTCCGGCGGCCGGCAGATGCCGTCGCACTGGGGGCACGAGGACCTCAACATCGTCAGCGCGTCGAGTCCCACGGGGACCCAGTTCCTCCAGGCGGTGGGAACGGCCGAAGCGTGGCTCCGATTCAGTCAGAATCCGGACATTCCCGACCGCGAGACGCTGTTTCACGATGACGAAGTCGTGTTTTGCTCCGCGGGTGATGGCACGACCAGCGAGGGGGAATTCTGGGAGTCGCTGAATACGGCGTGCAATCTCAAGTTGCCGATCGTCTACCTGATCGAGGACAATGAGTACGCGATTTCGGTGCCTGTCGAGGTGAATACGGCCGGCGGGTCTATATCGAAGCTGGTCACCGGGTTTCCGAACCTCTATCTCGAAGAGGTCGATGGCTGCGATCCGTTGGCGTCCTACGATGCCCTGGGACGAGCCGTGGAGTATGCCCGGCAACGCAAGGGACCGGCGCTGGTGCACGCCCATGTGATCCGCCCCTACAGTCACTCCCTGTCCGACGACGAGGTGCAGTACCGATCTGCTTCAGAACGGGAAGCCGAAACTAGCCGCGACCCCCTAATCCACTTCCCTCAGTATCTCCAGAACGAGGGTATCGCGACCGAGGCCGAGCTGGCGAGGATTGCCGAGGAGGTCGACGAGGAGGTCCAAGTGGCGACGGACATCGCGCTCGCGTCGCCGCAGCCCGACCCAGACACGGTGTACCACTACGTCTACTCTCCCGATGTCGATCCGACGTCGGAGCAATTCGACACCGAAGACGACCCGCAATTCACCGGTAACCCCACAACGATGGTCGATTTGTTGAATGCCTGTCTCAGGGATGAGATGGCGCGTGATCCCTCGATCCTCGTGTTCGGGCAAGACGTCGCCGACGTGAGTCGCGATGCCCACCTCGATGAGGTCAAAGGAAAGGGCGGCGTCTTCAAGGTCACGTGGGGCTTGCAACGCGAATTCGGCGGCCACCGGGTGTATAACTCGCCGCTGGCCGAAGCCAACATTGTTGGCCGGGCGATCGGCCTGGCCATTCGCGGGCTCAAGCCCGTGGTCGAAATCCAGTTCTTCGATTACATCTGGCCGGCCTACATGCAGATCCGGAACGAATTGGCGCTCATGCGCTATCGCTCCAACAACCACTTCTCAGCGCCTGTCGTGGTCCGCGTGACCTACGGCGGCTACCTGAGGGGTGGGGCGATCTATCACTCGCAAACCGGGGCCGCGATCTTCACGGGCGTGCCCGGCCTCCGGGTGGTGTGTCCGTCCACCGCGCTCGATGCCAACGGCCTCCTCCGAACCGCCATTCGCTGCGAGGACCCGGTGCTGTTCTTCGAGCACAAACACCTGTACCGACAGACCTACAACAAGGCGCCCTATCCCGGCCCGAATTTCATGATCCCCTTAGGCAAGGCAAAGGTGGTTCGGGAAGGCAGCGACTTGTCGGTGGTGACCTACGGGGCGGTGGTGCAGCGCGCGCTCACCGCGGCAAAGGCAGTGGAGGAAGAGCACGGAGCACGAGTGGAGGTCATCGATCTGCGCTCTCTTTCGCCGGTGGACTGGGACACCATCTACGCGTCGGTTCGAAAGACCAACCGGGCCTTGGTGGCCTATGAAGACTCGCTATCCTGGGGCTACGGCGCCGAGATCGCGAGCCGCCTTGCCGACGAAGCGTTCCCATTCCTCGATGCGCCGGTTCGACGGGTGGCGGCGACCGACACCTTCGTGGCCTATGCGCCCCAGCTCGAGGACGTCACCCTGCCCCAGGTTGCCGACTTGAAGCGGGCCATGGAGGAGCAGCTGGCATTTTGATGCTGACGGGCTGTCCGTCGCGCCTCTCTCGTCGGATATGAGCGGCCCCCGGACAGTGTCCGAGGGCCGCGCGACCATCAGGAAAACCCAGCTCGCAACGGATGCCTACTTGATGGCGTCCCGAACCTCCTCCGCGGCAATGATCGCGTGGTCGACGTCGCGGGAAAGCGCCCGCGCTTGCTGCGTGACCTGCGTCAACTCACCCAGGACCTCGTTGATGCTCGACGACTTGAGGCGGAGCAGGTCGAACCGGAGGTTCTGCATCGCCAGGTAACACGATTCCAAATTCCGTTGGGCCTCCTGACGCTGCCCCCTGAGCGCCTGGATGTTTCGCTGCTGGCGCTCCAGGAGCTGAACGTGGCGGCGATGCTCCTCATCGTCGGGGTCGCTCCGCGCTTCGTCGAGCCGCCGCTCGAGATCGGCCGCCTCGACGGCGCTCATATCGGCGATGTCCATGTCCTTGAGTAACCGCCCGAGCTTCTGGCCACGTTCGAACAATCGGTCGACCGTCTCCACGATCTCCGGCAACATGTCCCGCTCCGCCTGAGGCAGGCCCTGCCACTGCTTGAGGATCGCCGTTCGGTCGCGCTGCATGTGCTCGATCCGGTCAACGTACGCCCCAAAGTCGCGGACGGATGGCGGGGGGAGCTGTCGCGGCAGTTTTCCGCCTGCCTTCTTGAGGGTTCGTTCGACGGAGTCAGCAGCCGGCGGGCGACTCAAGACGTCGCGCCAACTGTACCCGGCCTGCCACAGCCGCGCATAGCGCGGTACCAACCCGAAGCCGGCCCAGATTCCCGCGACGACCAGTGACCAATCGGGAAAACCGCTGGTGACCACGTCGAGCAGAAACAGCCCGCCGGATACCGAGGCCCAGCGGGCAAACTCGCTCCTGGCCCGTTGTACGATCTTTGGCTCGCCGGTGTCCGAGGTGGCCTTCGGTGCCCTGGATCCCTGACGCGCTTGCGGGAGTCCTTCCCGACGGTATCGGGCCCGGTCGATTCTGCCGGCCTGCTGACCCGACCCCGGTACTCGCGCCAAGTCTCGGCCCGGACGACGAGCGGAAATCTGTCTGGCAGAGCGCCCGGTGCGTGGCGGAGAGGCAGCCCGCGCTTCCCGCTGAGCCCGCCAGCCCAGACCGGTGGGACGGTAGCCCGACACCGTCCGTGACTCGAGCGCCCGCCTGAGCGAATCGGCGGACGGCCATCGGTTTTCGGGATCCTTCTCGAGACAGCGGCTCACTGCGAGAGCCAGGTCCTCAGGGATGTCGGGACGGCTGTCCGTCACCAGCGGCGCCGGCTCGGTGATCTGCTTCATCAGAATGCCCGCGACCGTCGGCGCATTGAACGGGAGATCCCCGGTCAATATCTGGTAGGATACGATGCCGAGGCTATAGAGATCCGAGCGCCCGTCGATCTCACTCTCGCCGGCAGCCTGCTCCGGACTCATGTACGACGGGGTGCCGATGGCGACGCCCGCGCCGGTCAGCGTGGCACCGGAGGAGGATGACAGCGCTTTGGCGATCCCAAAGTCGGTAACCATGACGCGTCCGCGCTTGCCTTCGAGCAGAATGTTGTCCGGCTTGATGTCGCGGTGGATGATCGAGACGGCGTGGGCGGCGCTCAGTGCGTCTGCCGTCTCCTTGATGATGCGCCGCGCTTCTTCCGCTGGGAGTGGTCCACGGCGTTTGAGACGCTGATTCAGCGACTCGCCGTCCACATACCCCATGATAAAGAAGACCAGACCCTCGCCTTCGCCGACGGTATGGATCGGCACGATGTGAGGATGAGACAGGCGGGCGGCCGTCTGGGCCTCGCGTGAGAATCGCTGGCGGATGTCTTTTTGGAAGGCCAGCTCCGGGGGCAGCACCTTGATGGCGACCCGGCGCTGGAGACGCTCATCCCGGGCGCGGTAGACTACTCCCATCCCGCCGCGACCAATCTCACCCTCGATGGTGTAGTGGTCGCCGAGGGCCTTGCCCAGTCGAGCTGGAAGCGGGGTCTCTCGGGATTCGGTCATCGAGCCATCCGTCTCACGCCGAAGGGATTAGCGACTCACAGGCTAACCGGACAATCTGTCCACTAATTGAATGCAGGGCAACGCTGGCGTTCGATTCGAGCCCGCCATCCATCATGCTCGGGGGCCCATCCTGCCAGTTTCGCCAGCCAATGTGGCAGAAACAGCCTACTGAACGAGCCGATTCGTCCTCACGGTGCATGGACAATGCCGCACGGCTGCAGTCATAAGATATTGCACGACAACGGGATGTGCAGTATCCATTCGGGTGGGGGTTCACCTGGCACACGGAGTGCGCTAGGTACCCGAGCACGAATCCCACGCGGGGCACCGTGTCGGTGCCTCTGGAGGTACATGTCACGAATGGCTGAACATCTAACGCTTCCCGTCCTCCCGCTCCGCGAAGTGGTGCTGTTTCCCTCGGTCACGGCGCCCATCGGTGCGGGGCGACCTGCCACGTTGCGCGCCATTGAAGCGGCGCTTGCGTCACCCGACCGGCTCATCTTCGCCGTGTCCCAGCGGCAGAACGTCGAGAACGTCACACCCGACATGCTCTACACCATCGGTACCATTGCGCGCATCGGTCAGGTGCAACGCGGACTCGCCGGGATGCAACTGTTGCTCCAGGGCGAGCGACGCGGTATTGCCATGCAATACACCGACCGGGAAGGATATCTCGAAACGATCGTGCGCGAGGCCGAAGAAATGCCTCCGCTCAATGCGGAGGACGCCAATTTCGTCGCGCTGTACCGTGAGGTCCGCAGCCGTGCCGCGGAACTCGGCCAGAAGTCCGGCCTCGCCGAGGAAGTCGTGCAACAGGTCCTCGCCGGCGTGAACGATCCGGGTCAGTTTGCCGACTTGGTGGCGGGCTACATCGACATCGAACCGGCCCAGCGGCAAATGTTGCTTGAGACCCTTTCGGTCGAGGAGCGGCTGCGCCGGGTATTGGTGCACATCCAGCGGCAGATCACGGTGTATGATGCGCAGGAAGACATCAAGTCGCGGGTCCAGGAGGAACTGGGCGAGCGTCAGCGCGAGATGTTCCTGCGCGAGCAACTCAAGACGATCAAACGCGAGTTGGGAGAAGATGACGAGCTCGACGAGCTCGAGGATCTCCGGCAGAAACTCGAAGCCCTCGAGCTTCCCCCAACGGCACGGAAGGAAGTCGACCGGGAAATCGGCCGGCTCTCGCGTATTGGGCGCGAGTCCATGGAGTCCCAGGTCATTCGCACCTATCTCGAGAACATCGTTGAGCTGCCGTGGGACGTGCGGAGCGAGGAGCATCTCGATCTTGCCCGGGCGGCGGAGATCCTCGAAGAGGACCACTACGGCTTGGGGGACGTGAAAGACCGAATCCTCGAGTTCCTGGCCGTACGCCAGCTGCGCCAAGATGCGGAAGCAATGCGCCGGGAGGCGGAGAGCGAGGAAGAGCCCGAAGCAACGACACCGGCGTCGAGCGGCTCCGCCGAAGGCCCGGAATCGACAGCGGTGCACGCCGAGCCCGACACTGCCGAGTCGAACGAGGAGCCTCCGGCACTCCCTCGCCAGGACGACCAGGCCGCAAAGGGGCCGATTCTCTTGTTCGTCGGCCCCCCGGGCGTGGGAAAGACCTCAGTGGCCAAGTCGATCGGGCGTGCCATGGGGCGAAACTACGTGCGCATCTCGCTCGGCGGCGCCCGAGACGAGGCCGACATTCGCGGGCATCGTCGGACCTACGTTGGAGCGATGCCGGGGCGGATCATTCAAGGGATGAAACAAGCGGAGACCAAGAACCCCGTCTTTCTGCTCGATGAAGTGGACAAGCTAGGCGTCTCGTTCCAGGGAGACCCCGCGAGCGCACTACTCGAAGTCCTGGATCCGGCGCAGAACGACAGCTTCACCGATCATTACCTCGGCGTGCCATTCGATCTGAGTGAGGTGATGTTCATTGCGACCGCCAACTTCATCGAGAACATTCCCGGCCCGCTGCTCGATCGAATGGAGGTGGTGGAGTTTTCCGGATATACCGAGCAAGAGAAGCTGATGATTGCCCGAAAGTACTTGTTGCCGCGGCAACTCTTCGAGAACGGCCTTCAAGTCGACCAGCTCGAGCTCACCGACGCGGCCGTGTGCGGGGTGATGGAGGGGTATACCCGTGAGGCCGGCGTTCGCCAGCTCGAGCGAGAGTTGGGCAAGCTCGCACGGAAGGTCGCCCGACGAATTGCCGCCAAGGAGTTCGACCGCCTCCGGGTCGATCGCGACCAGGTGGCCGAGATCTTGGGGCGCGCGCGCGTGCACCCGGAGCGGGCCGCACGTGAGGATCAGATCGGCGTCGCCACCGGCATGTACTATACGCCATCCGGCGGTGACATCATGTTCGTCGAGGTGTCAACCATGCGCGGCAAGGGAGAGCTCGTGCTCACTGGGCAACTCGGTGACGTGATGAAGGAATCGGCTCGCGCTGCGTTGACCTATGCCAAGTCGCATGCCGCCGCCCTGCAAATCGACGAAGAGATGTTCGACCGAGATGTGCACATCCACGTGCCGGCGGGGGCCGTGCCCAAAGAGGGCCCGTCGGCCGGCGTTGCGTTGGCTACCGCCCTGGTCTCCGCCTTATCGGGCCGCCCAGCCCGGTTCGACATTGCCATGACAGGCGAAATCTCGCTCCTCGGCCGCATCCTCCCGATCGGAGGTGTGAAGGAGAAAGTGCTCGGCGCGGTCCGCGCCGGCATTCACAATGTGGTTCTCCCAAAGCAGAACGAGGGAGACCTGGAAGATCTGCCGGAGGATGTGCGGAAGCTCCTCAAGATCGAGCTGGTCGAGGAATTGGGCGAGGTGCTCGCTCTTACGCTTCGCGGAGCTACGTTCCGCGAAGGCAAGCTCCTCTTTGTTGACGATGCCCCACGGGACGCAAGCCACCTCAGACCGGGCTTCGCCCACTAACCGGGACGGCTGGTCGAACTCAGGTGGTGGGGGGGGCCGATGCCACTCCACCGCCCTGCGCGCGCGCGAGCGCGTGCTTGGCAGCCTCGAGCATAGCCGGCGCGCTATCAGCCACGCCCGGAGAACACGCGATACCGATGCTGGCGGTGATCCCGATGGGCTCCTCGCCGGAACGATCGAGCGGGTGTGCCTCGAAGGCAGCCTGAATGTGTCGTGCGAGAACGTCGGCATCTTCGGCGTGCTTCGGCAGTAAGATGACGCCAAGTGTCGTGCCCGTTACGCGGCCAAGCAGTGTGCCTCCGCGGGCGGCACCCCGAAGCACCGTGGCGGTATGAGCAAGCACCTGATCCCCACGGAGATGACCATGCCGGGCGTTCACGCCCTCGAGGTCGTCGAGGCCGATGATGAGCAGGGCAGTCATGGTGCCTCGGCGCCGCGCGTGCGCGATTACATGCTCGAGCGCGACCATCAGGGTCGCATGGTTGAGCAACCCCGTCAGACTGTCCCGGTATGCCATCGCTCGAAGCTGACGGCCGCGCTCTGCGCGCGTCAGCACCAGGTTCAGAAACGGGCCCTCTCTGTCAGCCATGGGCTTCGTGAGAAACACATCCCCGGTTGTACGCAGTGCTTCGAGATGTTGGGCGATGTCCGCCTGCCCGGCGAGCAGGAGGACCGGCCGGTGCGCCCACGGTTGATGCCGTTCGATCTCCCGGGCAAAGGCGAGCCCATCGGCATCGGGCAACGTCACGTCGAGTACGACCATATCCAGTGATTCCCCGCGCAAGATGGGGCGGGCCTGAGCCGCGGTCCCGACGTGAACGACCTGGACGCCTCCGGTCTCGAGCCATCCTGTCATGAGCTGGGCTTGATCGAGGTCGGCCTCGATCAAGAGGACCCGAAGTGGCGGCGAACCGGTGCGGATCGCCGTCGTGACGTAGGCCGGCAACTCAGAGCGAGCCTGTTCCGGCGAAAAGATGGCATCGACGCCCGGAACGGCACCCGGCCCAGCTCCCTCGGAACCTGCGTGGATGAGCACGATGCCCTGCGGGCGGACGACTCGCGGGGCCGACCATGCGGACGCGAGAACGAAGGGGTCGATGTCACCGTCACCGCCCTGATCGACAATGACCAACACGTCGGGCCACTGGGACGGCGGGAGATCCCTGTTCCGTGACATCTCCTCGACCGAACCGCCATCTGTCGTGACACCGAGTCCCGCATTTGTGAGGATGTCCCGAACGGCGTCGCGGAGCTCCCCGGGGCGCCCAGCGACGTGGCCCCGGAACGCCGGCTCCATCGCGAGGGCTGACGATGCCTCCTCGGGCCCGGTCGCTGCGGCTACCACCGCCCCTAAGCGCTCGATGGCTCCGTCCAAGTACTCGAGATCGTCGGCGTTCCAGGTCGGATTCCCTCGAATAAACTGCTCCGCTTCTCGCGCAACGGCGCTGATTTCGGGGAAACCGTAGGAGCCGCCCGAGCCCGCCAGTTGGTGAAATTTCCTGGCGAGCGAATCCGGAGCCTTCGTATCTCCGGCGCCGATCGCCACGAAATCTTTACGCAACTCAGCCAAGCGGTTTGGCACCTCGGCCAAGTATTCCGCCTGGAGTTCCTGGAAGCCTTCGTCGAGGTCGGTCATCTTGCCTGGCGGAATCGTTCGATGATCAACCGAGCCCCGGCCACAAATGTCGGGGACGTGCCCCAATGTCCGAACACCGATTCCGCTTGGCGTGCGGCAATGATTGCAGAACGGTCGTCGATCACCGACACCAAGGGGCTCCCCGGCCAGGACGGACTCTCCGGGATCTGCTCGACCGGCGCAAAGGCGAGATCGACCGGCTCGGTGGAACAGAGTGTCAGCACCACGTGTGCCGTCGAGGTTCGTCTGAGCGCCGGCACCAGGAGCGGGTAGGCGTCGGACGGCGCCACGAGTTGCACTTCGGTCTGCGCCCGTCCGATGTCATGGGTGAGGAGCCGAAGCACACTGCGGACAGATACGATTTCCACCAGGGTTGGGGAGCTGGGCGATGTGACGTCGGAAAGTCCTGCGCTGAGTTCCTCGAGCGCCGCTCCCTGTTGGTTTGAAATCTTGGCCACGAGGGTCGATGGAGGTTCCGGCCGATATCGCTTGGGCCGCTCGTCCGCTACTCGCGCCGCCCCCTTCGCCACCAGTCCCTCCAGGGCGCTGTAGGCGTTGGCTCGTGCCAAACTCGCGGCCCGCGCAATGGCGTAGCCCGTTCCCGGCCCCGTCTTGAGCAGCACCTCGTAGACCAGGCTCTCGGTGGGGGTAAATCCGAACGGTGTGAGATCGAGCCGGGGCATGGTGGTAGTATGAGCTACTAGCACCGCCCCTGACAAGCCTGGTGGGAGCCCGTGGCCGGAAGCCCGGGCTAGCGGTATGTGAGGTCCCAGCCCAGGTGCTTGGCGATCAAGCCGAGGCGGAACGTGACATCGACCTGCCTCGATTCGAGCGTGTTCGCGTCCGAGCACAGTGGGAACGCGTGGTAGGCCATGAGGCTACTGGACTTCGGACGGGAGCGCAGGTTCTTGGGGTGCCACACACCGTTCGCGTCGCAGTCTTTGACCAATCGCGCGAGCACCTTCGACGCATTCGGTGCGGTGTGCAGTGCGCCGATTCTCGACAGGAGATCGATGTAGTGCAGGGCGAGGGGAATATCCTTCGGGTTCCCTTGGCGGTCGGCGTGAATTGGATCCCCCATCAAGAGCGCCTTGGGTTTCAGAATCCGCCGTCCGACCCGCATGGCGAAGTCCTTCTTGGGCCCCGGTTTCGCCAAATATGCCCCCAACCGCTCGGTGAACCCGGCGCGCTCTCGGCGCAGGCTGGGCATGGCGGCAAGCATCCCCACGGAATACCAAGTCGGTGGGCGGGCATCCGGATGGAGCAAGGTCTTCTGCCCGGCCTTCACGAGGGGCTTGTCGGCCAGTGGGCTGCGCAGGAACTGAGAGATGCTGCTGGTGATCTTATGGGCGGAGCCCCGGATACGAGGGTCGTCGCTGTGGCCTCCTTCGGCCAGCGCGGCCGTGGCGGCTTCCCGGATTCGTTCTCGGGCCCAGCCTTCGATTGTGGGATCGGTCTTGGCGAGTGTACGGAACTCGAACAGCAATTGCGGATCGGGATCCCGTGACAAAAGTCGGAAGAAGACGCGGTCTGCAAGCTTGATCTGTCTGGCCGATCTGTCCAACCCCAGCTCGATCAGCCTGCGGTACTCGGCAAGAGCACCCATGTCCTTCTCGCCCCTGCCCCCCGGAGCCGCCGGGCCGAGGAGGGTCTTGCCCCACATCCCTGTCGGTTTCTGTTTCTTGGTGATGGCGGAAACCAGCTTCGATGCGGCCACCGCGTCGGAGGCTTCTTGGATGCTCTCAGGGGAAGCGAAGCCGGATGGGGCGAGGTCGCGGTACGTGCGCAGGCGCACAGACTCGCAGCCATGCTCGACGAGCCAAGTAAGGGGTACTCGGTGCTCGTTGGGCAGTTCCAGGGG
Source organism: uncultured Gemmatimonadales bacterium (assembly GCA_963815325.1). Lineage (GTDB taxonomy): Bacteria > Gemmatimonadota > Gemmatimonadetes > Gemmatimonadales > GWC2-71-9 > JABDII01. Next base: position 252,875 of record CAWFGG010000001.1, on the reverse strand, counting down.
GTCTCTCCCGGCTATGAAAATGACGCGACCAAAAAGCGCGCAAAGATACCCCCGAGCGGCCTTCGCGGCCAGTAGGAACACCGGCATTCAATTTCTCGAAACTCTATCCCCTTTATGCTATTGCACTTACGCGCAAGACTCGTGGCGGCGGCGACCTGTCCAAGCCGTTCCAATACAGAACGTCGACGCACCGGGCTGACTCAGGGTGTGTCAGGGGGTCCGGGCCGGGGGGCACCTTGGGGGGTCCGCGAGAAAGTGAACTACAGAGCGGAACACGCTATCTGGCTCGGTTTGATGCGGGCGGTGGAGTACCCGATCGAAGCCCACCACGCGGTTGCAGGGTACCAGCGCGGCAATAGCCTGGCCGGTGCTGAATAGGATGGTGGGATCGAGGCGGCCCCAGATGAGCAGCGTGGGTTGCTTGAGCTCGTGAAAGCGGTCGCGCAAGCCGGCAAAGTCGAAATCCCGAAGAACCTCGGTGGCCGAGGCGCGGAACGCCGGATCCACCAGCGGGTCGTAGTTCTGCAATGCGTCGGGTTCGCCGAGCCAGTCCGGTGCATGGATCGGCATCAGATACGCGATTGGCACACTGGCCCAGCCGACGAGACGGGCCGGCCTTCCCGTGAGGGCCGAATGCCAGGGGCTCAGGCCGTAGCCGGCCGGAGCGATGAGGACCAGGGCGACGATGCGGTCGGGATGACCGAGTGCGAGGTCCACCGCCAGCTGTCCGCCCAGAGAATGGCCCACCACCACAACGTCTCCATGGATGTGTTGATCGAGGAAGTCCCAGAGGGTGGCAGCCATGGTCTCGTGGTCGTAGGGGCCCTCGGGCTTGTCGCTCACGCCGAACCCCGGGAGGTCCACCGCTACCACTCGATACCGCGTTGCCAATTGATCGAACAGCGCGCGAAATGCCAGGAGGGATTCCCCGTAGCCGTGCAGCAGGAACAAGGTCGTGTCGCCCTGGCCTGCCCGAACGGTCCGGAGATGCAGTGAACCGGCGCTGAGCCACTCTGCTTGATGAGGTGGTGTTGGGTCGGGGCGATCCTGGAGCACGAGGAGCGCAACGAGGAGCAGCACAACCAACCAGCGGACCTTGGCCATTGGACCGGCGCGTCAGGGATGGGGGCAGCGCAGAATCGTGACGGTTCCAGGGCCGAGGTTCCCTTCCTCGCTGGTGAGGACGAACCGCGATTCATCGAGCCATGCGATTCCTTCGCCCTGGGACTCGACGCCGGCGATGTCGCAGACCCCGACGGGGTCTGGAGAACCGATGGTGCCGCTGGGCGTCAGCCGGAAGAGATAGATCCTGCGATAGGTGCGGAGCACCATCAGATCGTTCCTGGCGTTGATGTCGGCACCGGTCACCATGTCAAAGAGCGCTCCACGCGGATCGAGGGGGAGACTCCCGATCGATTCGGCCACTGCTCGACCGTTGCCCCACGCGTCGTGCTTGACTCGAAAGAAAAGGACGCCGTGCGACCGACCCTTTGTCACGAGATAGAGGTCGCCTCGCGCATCGACATACATCGCCTCGGCATCGTGCGGTCCGTCGGGGTAGCGTAGCTCCAGTTTCTCCGCCTTAGCCGTCCTGACCGCGGTCACATCGGGTTCCGGCACCCGATAGATCGCAACCGACGAACGGACCTCTCGATTGTCGCCGGTGTCTCCGATGTAGAGGCAGATCGTCGTCCTGCACGGGCCGATTGCCAGGTCTTCCCAATCGAGGTTCTCGGCTCCGGTGACCGCGATGGCGCCGAGATCGCGTCCCAAGGTGTCGGTGGCGAAGAGGAGGGGCTCGTTCCCGGAATCATTGTGGGTCCACAAGATGCCCGAGAAGCGCCTGCTGGGGACCACTCCCGAGCTTTCGGTGAGGGCTGGATTGGCGAATGGGGTCGGAGGGCGATCGATGTCCGCGCGGTTTGCCGGGGTCACCGTGGGCCCGGGACAGGCACCCAGCACACAGACGATGGCTGGCAAGAGGTTCCGGCGCATGGCGGGGATCTTATCGCTCCAGGGCCTGAATTCCAATCCTTGCTAGGGTGGCGGGGGAGCGGTGATCTTCCATATTCGCGCAGTTCGGACACCTCGACGTTTCGGAATGAGGGCGATGCTGGACAGTATCAAGCAACGGGTCACGAGTCGTGTGCCCGATCACGTGCGCTTCGATGGCAGGATTCTCTTCCTGTGCGAGGACCCTGCGCTCGTCACCCGCCAGCTCGCGGGTGAGGATCTCGAGTGGACGCCCGCACTCACCTTGCGGGACAATATCTCCACCGACGAGATCACGCCCGCCTACGTCTGCTATTACTACGACGAGACCCTGGGGGAATTTCCGTATGTCGGCTTGAAGTGCGGCGACCAGTTCCCGATCACACGAGGCGCCGTGAAGCGAGGCAACTTCGCGGTTTCGGTCAGCGGCAAGCGACGCGGCAAAGGCTCGAGTCGGGAAGCCTCGCCCTATGCCGAAATGTGTGCCGGCATCCGTCTCGTGATCGCCGAGAACATCGAGCGCATCTATCGAGAGAATTGCCAGAACCTCGGCGTGCTGACGAGCACCGACTTTTCCCTCCTCGACCGGATCAAGCGCGGCGAGCCCATTCCGCTCAGCGTGTTCACCGAGGCCGAAGGCGACATCACCCGGGGCATCATCGAGGCCGGCGGGCTGTTTCAATACAACGTAGCCCGGATGCAGGGCACGGTGTCGGTCCCGTCGGTCCACACCGCATCGCGGCCGATGACACTGGCCGAAAAGATCCTCGCCCGACACTGGGTCACGGACCTCGAAGCCGACCGAGTTGGTGTCCCCGCCGTTCAGCCGGGCGACGAAGGGTTTGTGCGCACGGATATCCGGTTCAGTCATGAGTACGTAACGCCAATGGCCGCCATCTTCTGGCGGCGCTCCGTCGGCGTCGATGAAAAGGTCGTCGATCCCCAGTCGATCTTCTTCTTCCGGGATCACCTGACGTTTCTCGAAATGGCCATGACGGACGAGCGCAAGGCCGAAGGGCTGCTCGATCTTGCCCTCGAACTGAAGAGCCAGCAAGAGGAATTCGCGTCCGAACAGGGGATCAAGCTCTACGGGGAATTGCCGCGGCTCGGGCGCAATATGGTGGTACGTGGATCCGAAGCGATCTGCCACTCGAAGATGCTGGAGCAACACGCGCTCCCGGGGCAGGTGATTATCGGAAGCGATTCCCACACGCCGCACAGCGGAGCCATTGGCTGCGTGGCGTTCGGGGTCGGCACCACGGCGATCTTCAACTCGTGGCTCACCAAGGATGTCCGAATCAAGGTCCCGCCGTCGGTCTTGATCCGTGTGAACGGAGCGAAGCCCGACAATGTGACGGCCAAGGATTTCATGCTGCAGATCCTGCGGCACCCCTACGTCAAGAACGGCCAGGCCATCGGCAAAATCGTCGAATATGCCGGGACCGCGGTGGCTGCGCTGTCCATCGACGAGCGTGCGACCATGACCAATATGGCGGCCGAGATCGGAGCCTTCACCGGCATCGTGCAGCCGGACGACAAGACAATCGAGTACTTGGTCCGAGAGCGGGGCATGAAGCGAGCCGACATTGAGCCGCTGCTCCACGGGCTCACTTCGGACCCCGCGGCCCGATACGAGACAGTCATCGAAATCGATGCGACGAATCTTCATCCCATGATTGCGCTCCCGGGCGATCCGGGTAATGGCCTGTTCATCGAAGAACTAGGCGAGCCGATCACAATCGACATCGCCTATGCGGGGAGTTGCACGGCGGGCAAGAAGGAAGACATGGACATGTACGCCCGTGTCCTGCGCGAGGCGGCGGAGCGCGGCCGGCGCGTGCATCCGGCGGTACGGTTTTACATCCAATTTGGAAGTCAGGATGTGAAGCGCCACGCGGAGGAGCGGGGCTACATCGAGATCTTCGAAGCGGTCGGCGCCGAGATCATCGAGCCCTCGTGCGGCGCCTGCATCAACGCGGGTCCGGGTGTCTCCTACGACACTGAGACCGTCACGGTCAGTGCCATCAACCGCAACTTCCCCGGCCGCTCCGGACCGGGGAAGCTCTATCTCGCCAGCCCCTACACCACGGCGGCGAGCGCGCTGGCGGGGTACATCACCGAGTGGACGCCGCAGGTGCCCGCCGCGGTCTGAGCGCGGCGGGTTATTTCAATCCCATTCCGGCCTTGGTGATGGACGAGTCCGCGACCGGTTCCGCCGCGACTCGTGGTGTGCGTTTCGGGAGAAAGAAGTCGCGGTGATACACCGCTCTCGGGTTCCACAGCACCCATGACTCGAGTCCGACCTCCTCGGCGGCCCGAATCTGCTCCCGCACATGGAACGGGGTATAGCGTGGCTTGCCCAGGGTAAACGCCTGGAGATAGGGCCGAATCTCAGCGGTGCCGTTGGCCGACGCGGTTCGCTTGACGGCATCCTGCAGCGCAAACCGGACTACGCGATAGGGCTCGCTGTTCGGCCGCTTGATGCCGTAGAAGCTGTGGTAATAGTGGCTGGGATAGACCATGGGGAGCACCACGTCGGCCGTGGTGACGAGATCCTCCCATACTTGTCCAATGCCCAGATCGACCGTGGCGCTCGCGGTCATGCCGAAGACGTCGATGGTAAACGGCGCCCCGGCGCGTGCCATGTGTTGTTTGAGCAGCCTGAGATTCCGGACGACTCCGTCGCGCGTGGTCTCGTTGGGACGACGGGCGGCGAACACTGCGCTCGCGAGGCGCGACTTGGGCTCGTCCGGAAACCGAACGTAGTCGAATTGAACCTCGCTGAACCCCAGTCGGATGGCTTCCTCCGCCAGCTGCCCGGCGTAGACCCACACGGAATCATTGAAGGCATCCACCCAGGCAAATTTCAAGCGATCCCGCCAGAGCCCGCCGTCGCGGTGGGCTACCGACCAGGCGGGTTTCTGTGCGGCGAGCAGCGGGTCCTTGGCGACGACGATCCGGGCGATCGGATAGATGCCCCGCTCATGGAGGAATCGCAGACGCGCTTCCGTATCCCTGGCCCGCAGGCGGCGATTGGCTCCAATCGCAATAGCGGTCGCGACCGCCGATCGATAAGTGAGATAGCCGGTATCGTCCTTGATATCGATGACGAAGGCGTTGATCTCCGTTTCTTGCGCTAATCGAACCAGCTGGTAGAAGCGCTTGTCGCCAAAGGCCCAGGCGTTGAGGTAAATGCCTTTGACATGATCGGGCGGGCCGGCCAGCGGTGGCGCCGGCCAATCGACCGGAGCACCGGGCTGCCGGGCGGCATCCGGCAACCGCGCGTGCGGCGCAGGAAGTTCATCGCCCCACACGCTGGCATTTTGCGCGTATAGACCGGGAGCCAGGCAGAGGGCCGCCAGGATGAGCAGGGGAGCCGCGCGGCTCGGGCGTGGTTGGGGCATGGTAAGACTTCGGTGGTGCAAAGGTTATGCCTCTCGCCAGAGGGGGACAACGGTGGTCCCACCCCGCTGGCCGGTTAGGTATGGCGGCCCGTTTCCCTCAGGATGCGCCCAGTGCTCGTGGAGGGCAACATCGACCTTCCGCCGCGTCCGAACGGTCAATCGCCGGTCATAATGAACAGCGGCTTCGCGTCGAACCGGGTATACATGGGGCGCAGTCGTTCGGTATTGTAGTACTTCTCGATGTTGACGACCTTCTTCCGGCTCGCCACGATCTCCAGCGGGACGTGGTCATACCGCCCATCGCGCACGCAGACCAGCTGGCCGCTCGTCCCGGCGAGGGCCAGGTCCATGGCGAGATTGCCAAACGCCATGGGAACCATCGAATCCAGCGCGTCGGGGTCGCCGCACCGTACCAAGTACCCCAGGCGCTGATTGATGACATTGATCCTCCGCCCGTGATTGAATTGCGGAGAAATTTCCTTCAGCTGCTGGGAAATCTGGTCGCCGATCCCTCCCAGCTTCTTATGGCCGTACATGTCGCTCTCATGGCTGGCGAAGACCGTGTCGCCCCCCTCGTACGTCGCCCCTTCGGAAACCAGGGCCACACTGTAGCGACTGGGGTTCGAGAAGCGATCCTCGGTGAGCAACTCGCAGAGCCGCTCGATGCTGAACGTATGCTCGGGAATGACGCAGCGATTGGCCGCGCCCGCCATGGTTGGCAACAGCGACGTGAATCCGGCATAGCGGCCGAAGACTTCGATGACGAGAAAACGTTCGTGCGACCCTGCGGTCGTGCGCAGCGCATGCGTCATCTCGATGGTGCGGGTTACGCACGTGCTGAATCCGATACAGTAGTCGGTGCCCGGCACGTCGTTGTCCATCGTCTTGGGGATCGCAATGACCGACACGCCTTGTCGGTGGAGGTGGGCGGCAAAGGACAAGGTATCGTCCCCGCCGATCGGGATCAGGGTGTCGATGCCGAGGTAGCTGAGATTCGCCAGCACCTGGTGGGTGAGGTCGTTGGTTTCCTGGTCGTAGGTGCCCGACAAGTGCTCGGGCACGTTGTTCTTCGGCACGTGGCTGGGTCTGGTGCGCGACGTGTGCAGGAACGTGCCGCCCGTACGACCGACCTTGTTGACGACCTCTTTGCTCAGTTCGACCACGCACTGGCCGTGAGTCTCCGGATTGTCCGGGTTCAGCTCAATGAGGCCGGCCCAGCCGCGTCGAATGCCCAACACGCGGTACCCTTCGCGACTGGCCCGAATGGTGAGGGCCCGGATTGCCGGGTTCAGGCCGGGGACATCGCCGCCACCGGTCAGGATCGCGATGGTGCCCTTCCGGGTGTTGATGTTTGCCACATCATCCTCCGCTGAAACCGATGCCGCGATGGCCGACGCGACCCCCGTGGGTGGGTCCCGGCCATCGAATCGATGCAAAGATATACCTGGGTCGGTGTCTCGTCCCGCTCCCGTTCCTCCGGCCGTGTAGAGGGTGACCGGGCCAGGATCACTCCCTTGGCAGGGTCAAGGGAGCGGGCTACGATTCGAGTCCACATGTCGTACTTGAAGAAAGGTAGCGTGATGGTCGTCACGATCGAATTCTGCGTCGTCTGAAACTACCAGCCCCGGGCCGCCAGTTTGGCGGCCGAGCTCGAGAAGGCATTTCCGGAGGCGGAAATACGGCTCATCGAATCGTCCGGGGGACGATTCGAGGTCGTGGTGGAAGGAGAGCTCGTGTTCTCCAAGCAGTCGTTGGGCCGCCATGCCGAGCCCGGCGAGGTGCTGTCCCTGATCAAACAGAGGCGTGACGCGTGCGCATAGCGGTGAACACCGGCGGTGGCGACGCTCCCGGCCTGAACGCGGTTATCCGGGCGGTCGTTCTGTCCGCGCTCTCACGCGGATGGGAGACATTTGGGATCCGACGGGGGTATCGGGGCCTCCTGTCGGGGGAGGGCGTCATACCGCTGGGCCGCGAGGAGGTGCGCGGCATCACGCATCTGGGCGGCACCATCCTCGGCACCACCAATCGCGGGGATCCGTTCCGGTGGGTTGCGGAAGACATTGCCACGGGCTCCGGGCACGAAATTGATCGCGCGGACGACGTAATCGCGGCATTTCGAGATCGGGGGCTCGACGGCTTGGTCGCGATCGGGGGAGAGGGCAGCCTCCACATCGCACACCGCCTCTGGAAAAAGGGCCTGCCGGTCGTCGGAGTTCCCAAGACGATCGACAACGACGTGTACGGCACGGAGCAGACGTTTGGGTTCGACTCGGCGGTGAGTACCGCGACGGAAGCCATCGACAAGCTCCACTCCACGGCCGAGAGTCACGATCGTGTCATGGTCATCGAACTGATGGGACGCCACGCCGGGTGGATCGCCCTCCACAGTGGAATATCGGCGACGGCCGACGTCATCTTGATTCCCGAAATTCCGTTCGATATCGAGAAGGTGTGCGACAAGATCCGTCTCCGGGAGTCGCGCGGCCGGCGTTTCAGTATGGTGGTCGTGGCCGAGGGCGCAGTTCCGAAGGGCGGAACGCCGGTCCTGATCGAGCGTCGTAAGGCGGGCGGCGCGGAGCGGCTGGGCGGCATCGGGAATCAGGTCGCTGACGCGATCGCCAAGCGCACGGGAAAGGAAACCCGCTGCCTTGTGCTCGGGCACCTGCAGCGCGGCGGCACCCCCACGACGTTTGACCGGCTGCTGGCGCTCCGGTTCGGCACCGCGGCCGTGCGTGCGGTTGCCGATGGCGAGTTCGGATGCATGGTGGGCTTGGCAGCCCAATCCATTGTCCGGGTTTCGCTCGATGAAGTCGAGGGACGAACCAAGCGGGTACCGCTCGACAATGACACCCTGTCGACCGCCCGCGACCTCGAGATCAGTCTCGGCGACTAGTCCGCCGCACCCTCCTCCACACCCGCACCAGAATGCCCGGCTCGGAGTCCGTCTGCCGTCGGGGGGACGGGCGCTTCCGGAGCCAGGCCGAGAAAGTTGGCGAGCAGCCGATAGCCGCACTCGGTCAAGACCGATTCCGGATGAAACTGAACGCCGACAACGGGATGCAGGCGGTGACGCACTGCCATGATTTCGCCGTCGTCGGCGGTGGCGATCACCTGCAGATCCGGCGGCAGGGTAGCCGGCTCGAGCACGAGCGAGTGATACCGCGTGGCAAGGAATGGATTGGGGATTGCGGTGAAGATCCCCGTCCCGTCGTGAGAGATGCGGGATGTCTTGCCGTGCATCGGATGCCTGGCCCTCACGATCCGGGCGCCATAGGCGGCCCCGACACACTGGTGACCGAGGCAGACACCGAGAATAGGGGTATCCATCCCGAGGCGGCGAACGACGTCAGTGGAGACGCCCGCCTCGGTTGGCGTACATGGGCCGGGCGAGATGATGATGTGCGTCGGCGCCAGCGCATAGATCTCGTCGCACGTTATCGCATCGTTTCGCCGCACCTCGGTGGTTTGGCCAAGTTCGCGCACGTAACGAGCAAGGTTGTATACGAACGAATCGTAGTTGTCGATGAGGAGAATCATCGGTCGATCTCGACCGGGTGAGGTGCCCCTTGGCAGGCGTCGATCAAGGCCCGCGCCTTGTCCAAGGTCTCCTGGTATTCCGACTCGGCATCGGAGTCCGCCACGATGCCGCCTCCGGCTTGGAAGTAAAACTGCTGCCCAACCCGCACGCCGGTGCGGATGGCAATGCTGAGATCCATCTCGCCGGTCACGCTCAAGTACCCGATGGATCCGCAGTACACGCCGCGAACCGTCGGCTCGAGCTCGGCGATGATTTCCATGGCTCGCACCTTGGGGGCGCCGGTGATCGACCCTCCCGGAAACGTGGCGCGGAGGAGATCGAACCTGTTCGAGTCCGGCGCAAGGTCGCCGACGATGGTGGATACCAGATGGTGGACCGTCGGGTGTGTCTCGAGCTCGAGCATGGTGCTGGCCCTGACCGACCCCGGGCGGCACACCCGTGACAGGTCGTTCCGCAGGAGATCGGCGATCATGACATTCTCGGCGCGGTCCTTCTCGCTCGACAGGAGTTCCGCCGCAAGGGCGGTGTCGCCCTCCGGGGACTCCCCGCGGGGCCGGGTACCCTTGATCGGGGATGATTCGACATGGCTGCGATGGTCCAGTCGCAGAAAGCGCTCGGGGGACGCGGACAGGACGATAGCATCGTCGGTGACGAAATAGGCTGCAAATGCCGCCGGGTTGCGCTGGCGCAATCGGCGATAGGCCAGGAAGGGGGACCCGGCCTGCCGAGCATCGAATCGTTGAGAGAGATTGGCCTGAAAGATGTCCCCCGCCAGGATGTACTCGCGGACGCGTCGCACTGCCTGGACGTATCCCTCGCGGCTGAATGTCGACTGCAGACCGATGGCGTCGGCGCCAGGGACATCACGAACCGGGACGCTGTCGATTGCCGGTCTGGGGCGCACCCGGGGTACTGGCGTCGGCGCGCGGGCCGGCCCAGCGAGCCGGTCCGTTACCATCTGCAGGCGATCGCGAGCCAGCCTCTCAGCCCGCCAGCCTCGCTCGGGTATTCCCGTCGAGACGATCCAGGCGTGACCGGTTGCATGATCCCACGCCACCACCCAGTCGTAGACGCCGAGCACCACGTCCGGCAGGGTGAGGGTATCAATCGACGGAGCGGGCAACCGCTCGAGCCGGCCGCCATACTCGTATCCGATGTATCCGGCGGCCCCGCCTTGAAAGGGCGGAAGACCGGCCAGCCGGTCGGCGGCGAAGGTCTCCAGTAGCCGCTCCACCGTCTCGAGCGCTCCGCCCGGGGCTGCGTGCCAAACGGTCGATCCCCGAGCGCGAACCGAGGTGATCGGGCCCTTGCTTCGAACCACGAAGGCAGGATCGGCAGCCAAGAACGAGAACTGCCCGCGTTCAGGGCTCACGGCTGCGCTGTCGAGCAGGAGGACGTGCGGAAGGTCGAGAAAGCGCGCACACGCATCCGTCGGCGCGAGTGGGGAACCGAGTTCCAGTGCCAATGCTGGAGCGGCGTGAGTCATCGAAACATCTGAGGCGGCACCAGCGGCGGCGCGACCCGCTTAAGGGAGCGGTGCCCGGTAGGTCGCGGACTGGCCGAAACTCTCCTCCACTTCGATCTCCAGGGCGGTGAGGCTGGTATACCCGTCACGACGCAGGTGCTCGCGCACTTCTGCGGCAAAATGCGCTGCCAGTTCCTCTGCCGTCGTGTTCGCGATGGGAAGCAAGGCACAATCCCTGACCGGAAAGACGTACGTCGATGTGCCCAGATAATCCACGAACAGGCGGTCTTGCTCCTCGCGTAACCCAACCTTGGGGTTCTTGGTTGGAAGCAAGACCTTGTGGTCGATATCCTCCACCAGGCGCCGCAACACAGCCTTGAGCACACCAAAGTCGACTACGAACTGACACTCCGGGTCGAGCGCCCCTTCGACGGTGGCCGCGACCCGGTAGTTGTGTCCATGCAGCGTCTCACAACGATGCCCTTGGAATGTGATGAAGTGGGCAGAGGCAAACGTGAGGTAGTCCTTGCTCACCCGAACTCGGTACGCTGCGCTCACGTCGAAGCCTCGCCGATTCGATGGAGGTGAAACCAGTACCGACAACGAGCCGGTTGTGCCGCCTGGGGAGAGGCGGAGCGGAAAGGTAGGCCGTCGGCTGAGCCCCGTCGAGTCCGCGGGCCGCCCCTGCAGTCGACCGAGCAGGGTGGCCCATCCCTGGTCGTGCCGGCCGTTTCGTGTCGCCAGCGACGGAGGAATGTCCGTGAAAGAGGACACTCAGGCGCCCGTCGATATACTGTATCTCTTTTTCTATCAATCGCTTATGGGAATGGCATGTCCCTGGCACCTCCATTCGTCAGGACCTAACGAAGTTGGAGGCACCAATGAGACATCTGATATCAATGAGTGCGCTGGTTGCGCTCTTCGTTGCGGCCCCGGCAACGGCATCGGGGCAACGCGTGACGGCGGACGTTGTCCTCCGCTCCGGGCCGGTTCGCGGACATGTGGTCATCGGAGATCGGCCACACGTCTATCGCTATGATCTCGACCGGCGGGTCGGACATCGCTATCCCGTTCGGGCCATTCGGGTGGCGCGACTGCACGTGCCCCGCGGCCATGCCCGCGGCTGGTGGAAACGACATGGCTATCGACCGGTCACGCTCTATGTCTATGCCGGTCGATTCTATGATCGAGCCGCCTTCAACCGCCTGAATCGTCGTGGCTTGGCATTTCGGCGCGTGGTCGTGTGGGAACGCGGCGGGCGGTTCTATCACGACGCACCGGACCGACTGGGCAACGATGATCGGAATCGGCGACTCCGGGAAGTGGGGGCGCGTGAGTATCGGGACTACGACGACTAAGGCCGGCGTACTGAAACGAGCGCCACACGGCGCCTGAAGGTATAGATGCAGGACCGCGATCCCCACGCGAGTGGGGATCGCGGTCGTTTGGGGCCCTTCCCTTCGTTCCGCCACCAGCCTTTTCTTCCACCGATGCACCAGGGACGCGATCATCTTCTTCCTCCGGATCCGGAGGCCTACCGCCGAGCTCGTCACCCGCGTGGGCGCGTCATCGTGATCGCGCCGACCCGGGCAGCCTGTGAAACGATCGAGCTCGCGCTCTCTACTCATGTCTCCACCCTGCTCGAGCGGGAGCATGGTCCGGAGATCCGTGCCTGGGCCAGATCCGGGACGGGTTTCGGCATCGTCGCGGGCACGGGGACCGGCAAGACTCTCGGTATCCGTCCGATTGCCGGGGAGATTCTTCAAGAGCCACTGGCCGTAGGAGTCGTCAACCGCGAACGCGAGGCGACTCCCGAGACCCCGAACTGGAACGTCATCATCGTCACCACCGGCATCGCACGCCGATGGTTCGAAGACGCGCTCATCAGCGCCCGCGACACGCTCGTGGTCGATGAAATCCACCAAACATCCGCTGAACTGGAACTGTGTCTCGCGCTGGGGAAGCGGGCGGGATGTCGGTTCATCTGGCTGAGTGCCACCGTCGATCCCACGTTCTACGCCGAGTATCTCGATTCCACGAACGTCCTCACCACGTCCGCGTTCGATCCCAACCTCCGAGCCGAAGTGTCTGTCGTCCCCCGGCGTGTGGAGGAATTCCTCGACGCGCGATACCTCCGGCGACTGATCAAGGAACGGCGTGGCGTTGCCGTGTTCGTGCCGACCCGGGCCGAGGTGGAGCAGTTAGCGGCTCGGCTCGGTGCCGAGTGGCGGCGGCTGGCCACCGCGTTCTATCACGGCGGTGAGCCGATTCGTGTCATCCGGCCTTTTCTCGAGGGTGCCGTTGAACACCCGTGGCTGCTCGCCATGACCGCCGCGGGTCAGTCCGCGCTCAACCTACCCGGGCTGAATACGGTGGTGATTTATGACGCTCGATACGCCATGGTAGTCAATGGCGGCCAGAAGGTGCTGCATCGGCTCTACCTCGGCGCCAACGAGATCCTTCAGATGGCGGGACGAGTTCACGGGCGGGTGCCCTCCGGCGAGGTGACGATCCTCAGTGATCGGGATCTCGTGTTCGACGAGTTGCGTCCCGGGCCGCCCGAATTTCAACTGGCCGGCGACACCGAGCGTGTCGCCATGACCTGTGCCTCACTCGGGGTGGATGCCGGCGAACTCGATCTTCCGGTGCCGCTCGATCGCGCGGCGTATCGCACGGCAATCGATTTGCTGACTGCGCGTGGGTTAGTGTCGAATGGTCGACTGACCGCCTATGGTCGCGAGGTCGAGGCACTGCCGGTCGAGCGACCGTTGGGGGAATTGCTGGTGCATGCCGACACCCCCCTCATTCCCATCGTCGCCGTCATCGCAAACATCGACTCACTCCATCGCATGACGAGAGACGAGCGAGATCTCCATGGCCTCGTCGTCAATGGGAGCGACCACCTCACAGCGTATAACCTGTACGCGCACGCGGTGAATCAGTTCGGAACCATCGGTTCGGTCTACGGCCTGCCACGACACGTGTTCGATGAGGGCCTAGACGAGTGGGCCCTGGAGCGCGGGATTCTGGTCAAGGCGATTGAGGATGCCGCGATGGGCATGGCGTCCGTCTATCGTTCGCTGGAGCTCCCACTGCCCAAGCAGCTTCCGGTCGTCTCGAAAGATCTGAAGCGTCAGTTCATGGATTTGGTAGCCCGCGTGTGTCCGTTCGATCTGGTGATCGATGAACAGACCATCGATGGCCAAGAAGCCAGGGTGGCACGAGCATCGATGGCCGGCAGCTGGGGGGCCGTTGCCGGGACCCTGCGCTACTTCGCCGACCGGTTCGGCAGGCCCCGTGCCGCGATCGAAGGCACCACGCTACCCTACGAGCTGATTCGCCGCCACGCCGTGCTGGGTCCGCCGGTCGTGAGCGTGACAGGCCCGCGCAAGCGGCTGCAGCTCACGGCGGAACGCCGCCTCGAGTACTTCGGATTCGCGTTGGACACGGAGGTCTCCGCGCTGCCCGACCCTGTCCCGAACGAGCTTCTGGGACCAGCCCGGGACGCGCTGACGGACGCGTTGCTCGCGGGAGGAACCTCCCATCCCAATCAGAGGACGGTGCGCGATGCGGCGCGCGACCTCGGAGAACTCTATCGCCGCTCCGGTGGCGAGCTCGACCACATCGCGCCCCACGCCGTCCGCCAGCTGGTCCGGACGCAGCTCGACCATGTCACGGGATGGCGGTCGTTTCTCGCGACTCCCGTCAACCTCGATGCGGAATCGTTGGTGGAACGCGGTGTGCGGCGACGGTTGAATGCCCTGCCGTCGAAGGTGCGTGTGCGCGGCGATGCCGTGCCCATCGGCTACGACGTGGAGGGGGGTGCCGCGATCGCCCGTCTTCAGCTCCGCGAGGGACAGGCCAGGCGTCTCCAGGAGTCAGACCTGCCTGATGTCGGCCGCCCGATTTGGTTCACCGTCGTCAGGGGTCAGCAGCCGGCGGTGCGAGCGCAGAGCCTTCCGGAATTGCGGATCAAACTCCGAGAGCTTCCGCGGGAATCCCGTGGAGCCAAGTCTCACCGGGGGAAGGCAAAGCCCCCGCGGCGGGCGCGGCGCCGTCGTTAGACGGAGATCATCACGAGCCAGAGCGTGTGATAGGCCTCATGGACCGCCTCGGTGTCCGACTGGGTGGCCAGGGCGATTTCGAACCCGTTGAGGGCCGCGTGAAGGGCTCGACCTTTGGCCAGTGGCAGGGCAGGCAGGGCCAAGGCCCGGGCGGCCCGCTCCGCGAACTCACCGAGTTCGTCATCACTCGGCCCCAGCCGCGCGGCGGCCCCACCCAGGTACCCCAGAAGTGAAAGCCACGCGGCAGTCTTACCGGAGGAGACGTTGCCCTCGAGCACCTCCCACAAGGCATCGAGGCCCGGAGCTCCGGAGTGCGTGAGGGCGCTCCGCCGCTGGTCCATACGGTGTCGCGACATCTGCTGCGCCACCTCGGCGAGTAACTTGGCCTTCGTTCCGTGGTGGTAATGGACCAGGCCCTTCGCGCAGCCCGCCTCCTTCGCAACGGCCTCGACGGTCCAGCGATCGAGGCCATCGCGGGTCAAGACCCGAGTGGCCGCATCGGTAATGCGTTGTCGAATCATGGGTTGCATGGCGTCACCGGTCGAAGATTTGGCTGACTGGTCAGTCAATACCATGCATTGCCAGGCTATGGAAATCAAGTGGAGGGCGGCCTACCTTATCTGCCCGTCGTGTCTATTCGCCGCCCCGCGGTTCGTCTCTCAGTAAAAGGCGGACGCCTGAATGTCCCGAGCCGTACGTCGCGTCTTGAAACTTGGTCCCGTATATTCCCGTATCGATCGTATGACCATGACAGAGAATCCGAGTCCCAGCGCCCTGCCTTCCGTCTTCTCTCCTCTGGCGAAGGCCCTCCTCGACGGCTTCGCCGAGGGTGTTGTGGTGTTCGATCCCAACGGGAGAATCCTCTACGCGAACATGCCGGCGCGAGAGGCGCTCGACACCCCGATCGAACTGGAGAACGCCACCTCGCTCCAGCCCAAGTTGGCGGCCATGGGAGGGCGGGTCCGGTCGTTGAAGGCGGGATCGCTGGTCTTGGGTGAGGCCATGTTCGTCCCAGGCGGCTCCAGCCCGAGCACCCTGGCCGATCGCGAGCGCGAAGCCATCGTCAAGTCGCTCGACATCCACAATTGGAAGCTTGCCGAAACAGCCCGATACCTCGGTATCAGCCGCACGACGCTCTGGCGCCGCCTCAAGGCGTACGGCATCCATCGCGACGGTCGCAGCCGTTGGGCGTCCTCGGCGTAGCTGCCCGCCGCGCCCGTCAGCCGAAGCTCCCTCAGCAGATTCCACCGACCTGTTCGACACACGGAGCGCCAAAGCCCGCGCCTCGGGCGCCGGCGATCACACAAGCTGGTGCGCCCTGGGGACCGGGTCGCCGGCCTACCGTCGTCAGGGCAGGCGGCCTACCTTCCCGGCTCTCGAAGGGAGAGCACATGACGGCCAAGCCCTTTGTCATTGACGAATACGTGCGATGGTCCGAGGTCGACGCGGCCGGGATCATCTTCTATGGCTCCTACGTCCGATTCTTCGAGTTGGCCGAGACCGAGCTGTTCCGCTCGGTGGGACTGCCCTACAGCATCGTCTTCGACAAATACGATCTCTATCTCCCCCGAGTGCAGGTCCATTCCGAATTCCATTATCCGGCCCGGCTCGACGACCGTCTGCGCGTCGCGGCCTACTTCGGCCGCATCGGCACCAAGTCGATCACGCTGAACGTCGACGTCATCCACCTGGGCCAGCAGTGCCTTGCTGCGGACGGGCACTTGGTTTTGGTAGCCACCGATCGGCAGGCGCTCAAGTCCAAGCCGCTACCGCCGGAGCTCGTGGCCACGCTCGAGCCTTATACGCTGTCCAAGAGCGCTGCCCGGGCGTACCTGAACGTGCCGGGGGTCCGAGCGTGAACCGGCTGCCGTCAGCGGCTCTCGGCGTGGCGCTGCTCGTGGCATGCGGTCCCAGAGGGCAGCCTGATGGCGTGATGGAGGTTGAGTGGGTTGGAGCCGACACCGCACAGATTCGGGCCCCGGCCACAGCGCGCTGGTGTCGGGAGGGCAACTGGCTCGAGGTTACCGGGCTTCTCGGCGACACCGGTGTGGGGGTGGTGGTGTACCCGGAAGACTCGATTCGAGCAGGAGAGTACCCGGTGCATGATCCGACCGATTCGTTGGGTTCAGGAGCGGCTGTGGCGCTCCGGTGGTTCGGGGAGAACGCCGTCCATGCTTTCCAGAGCCGGAGCGGTTCAGTGAGCGTGGCGGAGGAAAGCGATGGAACCATGCGTGGTCAGTTCGACGCTCGAGTCGTATCCGTCATGCGACCAGAGACGCTTGCCGTGGCCGGCACCTTCCGGCACGTGTCTGTCGTGCCGGGCGAGGCAGGCTGTGCAGCAGCGGTCCGCAGGCCGGTCTCGGACACCAGTGTAGATTAGGATCATCATGGAATCGACGTATTTCCGGAAAGGCTTCGGCCTCCGGCAAGAGATCAAAGGCACGCTGGAGAAGGACTATCACAGTCATGTAGTGGAGGCCATCAAGGCCAACGACTACGCCCTGACCGTTGGTCCGCTCACGTTCCGATTGGCCCGCGAGTTCGGCTTCTGTTACGGTGTCGATCGTGCCGTTGAATACGCGTATGAAACCCGACGGAAGTTTCCGGATCGGCAGATCCGTCTCGTGGGCGAGATCATCCACAATCCGCACGTCAATCGAAAAATGGAGGAAATGGGTATCACCTTCCTTCATCGAACCGGTGGGACGAAGGGAGACTTCGATTTCTCGGGCTTGAGTGCTGACGACGTGGTGATCCTACCGGCGTTCGGGGTGACCAAGAACGACTTCGATCGACTCGGCGCGATCGGGTGCGTTATGGTTGACACGACGTGCGGATCGGTCTTGAACGTCTGGAAGCGGGTCGAGCGATACGCCAAGGACGGTTTCACGGCCATCATTCATGGCAAGCACTACCACGAAGAGACCAAGGCCACGGCGAGCCAGGTCTCCAAATATCCCGGGGGGCGCTACCTCGTCGTGTTGGATATGGCCGAGACTCAGCTCGTCTGCAACTTCATAGAGTCGGGCGACAACTCCGAGTCGCTCGTTGAGCGATTCGCCGGCGCGGTATCACCCGGTTTCGATTTCGCCCGCGACCTGGTCAAGGTCGGATTGGCGAATCAAACCACAATGCTCTCGGGCGAGTCGTTGGCGATCGCCGAGGAAATCAAGCTGAGTATGGCGCGGCGGTATGGCGAAGCGCACCTCGAGGATCACTTCCGTACCTTCGACACCATTTGCTCCGCCACGCAGGAGCGTCAGGATGCGATGCTCGATCTCCTGGCGGAGCCGATCGACCGGATGATCGTGGTGGGAGGCTTCAACTCCAGTAACACCTGCCATCTTGCGACCCTCGCGGCACGCCGAGGGGTCGTGACCTACCACATCGAGGACGCCACGGGTGTCGAGCCCACGGGCCGCATCCGCCACCAGATGGTCGATACGAAGGAACTGGTGGAACAGGAAGACTGGATCGGGAATGCCCAGATCATCGGCATTACCGCCGGAGCCTCGACCCCGAACAACAAGATCGGCGAGACGATTGCCCGAGTGTGCGCCGCGGCTGGGGTCGACCTGGCCGCCGCGCTAGCCTAACCGATCCGCCGCCATCCGCGCCACCGCCTCGATGGTGAGAGGCGCACTCCCCTCGGCGCGGTTGTTCACCAACAAGTAGGCAGGTATGCGGGTTTCGACCGCTGTCTCGATCAGCCGGACGAGGTCCGTGCGCAGCTCGGGGCTCGGTTCCCGAATGCGGTCGTACGGTGCGAACAGGTCGACGGCCTCTTGGTAGCTCCGGCCGGGACGGAGCAGGGCCCGGGCGACGATGAACGGCGCCCCGACCGCACCCGGGAGGTCCAATTGGTCTCCGATGGGGGGCATGCGGGTCCAGGAATTGAAGACGTGGGCCACGCCATGCTCACGTAGAACGGCGAAGTAGGCTGGGACGAGAAACTCGGGATTTCGGACTTCCACGGCGTAGTTGGCGTCGCGCGGCAGCGCACCGAGAAACCGATCGAGCCGGTCGACGAATGCCAGGGGTACGACGTTGGCCGAAGCGGGGATCGCCTGGAACTCGAACACAAACGGCCCGGTGTGGTCGGCAAAGTGTAGACGGTGCGGCTCGAGCACCGCTTCCTCGAACAGATCCGCGTCCAGGTAGTCCGGATTTGACTGACCGCCCCGGGCGGGATCGCGGAGCTTGCTCACGGTGTGGACGGTGATTTGATCCCACACCTTGCAGACGCAGCGGAACCCAGGTGGAAGCGCGCGCGCGTAGCGATCCAACGTGGCATCGCTCAATGGCGCATAGAAGCTCGAATCGATACCCACTGTCGTGAACAGCGGGAACCGGGCGTACTCCTCGAGCATTCGGGCGCCCGCGCCGCTCTTGGGGTATGAGCGGTGATATACCAGCCCAGCCCAGCCAGGATAGGTCCAGGTGGATGTTCCAAAGTGGATATGTTGGGGGAGGCGTTCTCGGAGACGTCCCAACTCATCGGTATCGAACGGGCCGGGCGGATCGAACAAGGAGGTCACGCTGAACCCTCGTCTAGGGCGCGGCTGTGGCTCACCTTCCGCGCCGCTCGCGTAGACCCAACATAGTCGGTCCACCGCACGGTTGCTGAAAACTACTGGTCGGCGTAGTGTACCTGTGTCCCCTGGCACTCCGGCGGTGCCCCACCCCTCTGCCACCGGCACCGGGAGCACGGTCACCGCCTTATAACACTCATTGTGAATGTGGGAGGATCGTATGTCTGTTGCCAAGGTTTCCGAAATCACGTCGAGCTCAACCAAGAGCTTCGAGGACGCGATCGCAGTCGGTATCGCTCGTGCGTCCAAGACCCTGGAGAATATCCACGGTGCTTGGATCAACGAGCAGACGGTTGTCGTCAAAGGCGGGAAGGTCACCGAGTGGCGAGTGAACATGAAGGTGACATTTGTGCTGAAGGACTAGATACCTAGTGGTATCGATCCGTCACAGCGAGTGGCCGTACCTACGGCCACTCGCTGTGGTATACGGGTCAGCCTCGGTGCGGTGCTAGTTTTGCGATCATTCGCTCGAGGCGGTCCAGGTGGGTGATCGTAAGCGTGGTCACCCCGAATTGTTCCTCTACCAACCCGCGAAAAATGAAGGGCCCCTGATCGAACAGTAGGTGTCCGCGCTCGTGGTATACCTGAGGGAACAACACCGTTTCGATGAGGCCCACCCCGTCGTCGAACGTCGCGAACTGCATGGGTTCGTCATTGACCGTATGAACGGGCTTTGCCGTTGTCAGCATGCCGGCGGCTAAGACCCGCTGTCCGACATGGTTGTGCAACACGGTGCTTCGGCAGAGCCGAAAGCGACGGAGGGTGTCGGCGTGGAGGTCCATGGGATGGTGATCGGTGAGAAATCCGAGAGCCTGGTAGTGCTCGCGGCGGCGGTGCTCGGTGGAATACGGCTTGAGGGGAGGCACGGTGGGGCCCGCCTCGACCGCGAGCGTGGGCTCCCGGGGCTCCCCGCGGATGCGGGCGGCGTCGATCTCCCACAGAAGCATGGGTTGGGTTTTGGCCCCCGCGATGGCATCCAGGGCGCCGACCTTGACGAGAATGCGCAAATCATCCGGCGTCAACGTCGGCGCGTTGGGCCAGATCCGCCAGGCTTCGATAGGGCGTCGTGCGAGCCGCGAGCAGACGCTCGGCGCCGTGAGTCGAGAGTCCCTTGATGTACTGAAGGCCGATTCGTAATTCCCGGCCCCGCCCGGTCGTGCGGAACTCACCTGCATTCACGTCGGGAGGAAGCACCCGAATACCCATCCGCATTGCTTCGGCGACATACGCAAACGGATGATAGAACCCCCCGCCATTCGCCAAGACCGCGGCCATGAATTCCGCGGGATAGTGCGCGCGCAGGTAGCATGCGTGCTGCGCGACCTGGATATAGGAACACGAATGACCCTTGCAGAAGCTGTAACCGGCGAAGGAGAGGATCATCGCCCACACCTGCTTGGTCGTGTCCGAGTCATGCCCACGCGCGTCGGCGCCGCGAAAGAACTCCTCGGCGTACGCTGCCAACCGCTTAGCTGGCCGCTTCTTCGACAACGCCTTGCGCAGTCCGTCCGCCGTCGCCAACGGCATGCCGGCGTAGGCGGCGCACACGTTCACCACGTCCTCCTGATACACCATGATGCCGAACGTCTCGCTCAGGGTATCGCGCAAGACCGGATGAAGCGGTGTATACGGCGCGCCGTGTAATCGCTCGAGGTATGTCCGGATATACTGATTCGAGGCCGGTCGAATGATGCTGGTGTTCAGCACGAGGAGGTCGAAGGTGTCGGCGCGGCTCTTGGCGCAGAGTTGTCGTGAGGCCGGCGATTCGGTGTAGAAGACCCCCATGGTCTGGCCGGTGCGGAACAGCGACTTGGTAGCCTCGTCATCCGCCGGATCCGACGTGGTGTAGTCGATCGCGCGGCCGGTGTTGTGACGCACAGCGGCAATGGCATCCCGGATGACGGCCAGCGAACGGTTGCCGAGCAGGTCGATCTTGACGAGACCCGCGTCTTCCGCGCCGTCTTTCTCGAATTGGATCACGGGAAGCGCGACGTCCGGGGCTCCGTCGAGGGTCTTCTTGGCCGGCTCGGTAGGGACGAAGTCGGTGAGCGTGACCGGCGCGATGACGACGCCACCAGGATGAAGCGACAGGTGGCGGGGAATTCCCACGAGCGGTTCCGCGATGCGGGCGAGCTCATGCCAGACCTGCGGGAGATCGAGGCGCTGAAAGTTGGGGTGCGTCGCAACCAGATCGGGGAGGGACTCAGCTGCGCCGTACCACGGGATGCGGCGGGTCACCTCACGGATTTCTCCCGCCGGCCGGCCGTACACTTTTGCCACCTCGCGAAGCGCGCCGCGGCGCCGCAGGCAGTTGTGATTGGACACCATCGCCGCCTGTGGGTGCGGGTAGCGCCGGCACACGTACGCCAAGACTCGATCGCGTTCATCCCAGGGAAAGTCGAGGTCGATGTCGGGTGGATCGGTCCGCTCGGGATTGAGGAACCGCTCGAACAGGAGTCCGGCACTCAGCGGCTCGACATGCGTGATGCCGAGACAATAACTCACGATGGAATTGGCAACGGAGCCGCGCCCGCAGTGGGTCGGGCCATGTAGCACGATGTCTCGCACCACGAGGAAGTAGTCGGCGAACCCCTTGGCGCCGATGATCTGGAGCTCGTGCTCGATCCGCGTGCGCGTAATCGGGGCGATGGTGCCGTAGCGTCGGGCGGCGCCCTCGTATGTCAAGGCGCGAAGGCGCTCGAGCGCGTTCCCGATGTCGGCGAGCCGGGGCGGTACTGTCCGGCCGATCGGGATGCGATACCGGCATCGCTCGGCGATTTCGTCACTTACGCGCAATGCTCGAGGACAATCCGGGAATAACCGGGCAAGGTCGGTGGCAGGGCGAAGCCAGGCATCGCGGGGCCAGATCTCCTGGGGTGAGAGCGCCGAGAGCGTGGTGTTCAATGCGATAGCACGAAGGAGCCGGTGCCGATTCCATTCTTCCGGATGGGCGGCAATCACGCCATTCGTCACGGCGGCGGGCAGCTTGTAGCGGTGTGCTGCCGCCAACACCCGATGCCGCTCTTTGCCCGGACGGAGTTCGGCATAGAGATCCTCCGGACCGCTCAAGCGAAGTACGCGCTCGAGGAAGAGGATATCACGCGACACGAGCAGCAGGCCTTGGCGATCGGCGGCGAGCTGTGCGGACAGCATGAGGTCGTGGTGCCAGTGGATGGCCGTGATGGCTCGGCAAAGCGTCGCCCACCCGCGCTCATCGGTTGCCAGCGCGATCGTCTCCTGGCCGTTTGCCGATAACAGGGCACCTAGGATGGGACGAATTCCCGCGGCTTCGGCGGCCCGCTGGAACTCTACGGCGCCATAGACCCCGTTCGTGTCCGTGCAGGCCAACGCGGCATATCCGCGCTCCGCGGCGGCCTCGACGAGCTCCTCGGGGCTGGAGGCGCCCACGCCGAAGGAGAAATGGGTATGGACGTGGAGGTGGGTGAACATGGCCCGAGACCCAGACCGCCCCCTACGTTTTGGACCGCGCCTGCGGCACGTCCATCCACGGCGGCCTCAGTTGCGCGATGCGGCGGTAGACTGGACACGTGGTGCTGTGGGCCCCCGGGAGATACCCGATGCTCTTGAGGAATTCTCCCACAATCTCGCCACCGGTAAACCGGAACGTATGCTTGAAGAGCCGTACCCACTCGTTGAACGGTCTGGGGTGATGGGCCGCAATCCATTGGGCAAACGAGCCGTACTCCTGCTGTAGCGCGACGACCCGGCGCGCATTCTCGATAGCGGCATCCACCTTCAAGCGATTGCGGATGATTCCGGCATCGGCGAGAAGGCGGACCCGATCGGCTTCGCTAAATGCCGCGACGGCTTGGGGGACGAAACCGCCATAGGCCCGGCCAAACGCCTCGCGCTTCTTGAGAATCGTGAGCCACGAAAGGCCGGCCTGGTTGATCTCCAACACCAAACGCTCGAAGAGGACGGCATCGTCGGAGACGGGATAGCCGTACTCGTCATCGTGGTAGGGACCGTGCCAGGGGTGGCCAGGCGCCGCCTCGCAATACGTTTGGGCCATGGATCAGAAGCTCCCTCTCAGTGTCGGCGTTCCTCCCCCACTCCCCACTCCCCACTCTCTATTCCTCACTCCTCACTCCTCACTCCTCACTCCTTCCGCCTTCCCGCCTTTTTCCTCCCCACTCCCCACTCCCACCCGCACGCCCCTGGCCCCCCATCGTCCCGTGATCCGATCGATGGCGCTCTGCAGCCCGGCTTCCCGTGGGACGGCACGTCCGTCCGGGAGAGCCCGAGGTGGCTGATGCCAGAGGTCCAGCTGCACATCGGCTTCCAGGAAATGATACGCCGTCAGTTGGATTTCCCGTATGGCGATCCGCTTGACGTTTGCCTGGGTCAATGCGCGACGAGCGGCATCCCACAGCTCGACATCGAGATTTCCGATCCAGAGCGAGACGGTGCGCGCTGCCGTGGTGTGGTCGGCGTAGACGCACTGGACGTTCAGGCGGCGTGCGACGAGCCGGCGATGCCTGAGCCGACCCCCGATGCGCTCGCTCAATCGACGGAGCAATGGATGGATGACACCGAGGTCATTGGTGTCGGTCGTCAGCCTGTGGGAGGCCAGAAACTCCCGCCGCACTTCCGGAGGAAGCACCGGCCGCTGATCGATTCCACGGGCGCTGGTGGACAAGGTGCTGCCGTGCCGGCCGAAGACGATACAGAGTTGGTGCTCGGGGACAGCGGCGACCTCACCAATCAGTTCGAGCCGATATTCATCGAGGCGAGTGCGGATCTTCGAGGGAACGTTTGGCAGCAAGATCACCGGATGGGGCGCGAGAAACACGGCTTCCTGTCCGCGTGGAATATCGAGCAGCGGGCCGGCACCGGCCTGTTGAGCGGGCCCTGCGTCCTTGATGACCGCCGCCGCGGCCTCGCTCACCAGCTTGTTGGTGGCGACCCCGATCGACAGCGGGAGCCTCAGGCGCTGCCGTACCTCACGACGGATGCGCTCGGCGACGTCCACCGCTGGGCCGAATAGCCGTCCCGTTCCGGTCAGGTCGAGGAACGCGTGTCCGTAGCCGCGTGGCTCGATGGTCGGCGCATAGAAGCGAAGAATGTGCGTGAGCGCCCGTGAGGCCCGAGCGTAGAGCGCAGGGTTGGGAGGCAGGAGCACGAGGTCGGGGCAGATCTTGCGGGCGCGATGCACCGGAGTCTCACGCGTGAGCCCTGCCGCTCGTGCCTCCGGTGAAACGGCAAGAAGGACGGCGCGGTCGGCACCGGCCGGCGCCACTGCCACGGGCCGTCCGCGCAGCGCCGGTGCCACGAGCTCTTCGACCGTCGTGTAAAACGCGGGTGGATCGATGAAGACGATCGAGCGGATCATGCCGACTCCATCACAGGAGCATCTCCTGGCGTTCTCTCGGTGATGCCGCCGCCAGGGGCGGTTGCCGCTGCCGCTCGTCGGCTACGGGAAAGCCGTGAATCTGCTGGAGGGCCCGGAAGCGCCGCGTCACGGCGTCCGCATAGGAAGGACGCGGGGAAGCTCCTGAGTCGTAGCAGCGACGATAGCGTTCGGCCAATTCGGGAAATTCGCGCATCAAAAATGGAAGGAAGCGGTGCCTGGTTTCGGGACTGAGTCGGAGCGCCGACCCAACCACATACCGGGCACCGGCTTCCTTCGCCGCGGTCATTAGCGCGGCCAGCCCAGCCCACCGATCGGTGATGCCCGGCAGGATGGGCGCAATGAACACCCCCGCGTGGATCCCTCCGGCGGCCAGCACCCGGAGTGCGCGGAGACGCGCGCGCGGCGCCGGAGAGCGAAGCTCGAGCCTTCGGGCCAGCCGCGCGTCGAGCATGGCAATCGAGAGACTAACACTCACGTCATGGCGGGTGCTCAGTTGCTGGAACAAGTGGAGATCACGCGTGACGAGAGGCGACTTGGTGATGAGACCGATCGAAAGCCCCCGATGCCGGAGGAGCACCTCGAGCACCCGGCGTGTTAGCCCGAACCGCTGCTCCGCGGGTTGATAGGGGTCGGTGGCGGTACCAATCACCAACGTATGGCCGGCCATCTTGGCCGGAGCGAGCGTGCGCGCTAACACGTCGGCAATCTCGCGTTTGATCAGAATCTTTCGTTCGAAGGCCTCCCAACCCTCGGGGCCGCGAAACTCGAGCAAGCCCTGGGCATCGAGGCGCCCGGCGCGACGAGCCCGTTCCACGACGTACCGATGTGCTCGCCGCGCGTAGCAATACGTGCAACCGAATTCGCATCCGATGTAGGGATTGAGCGACCAGAACCCCATCCCCGTTGCCGCGGGGGAATTGAGTGCGGAACGGATCGGCAACGCCACGAACGTGGCGCCGCGCTCCCGTTCGACAAGCGTGGTCCACGGCGCCGTATCCACCGGCGCCCATTCCGGTGTAAGGGGGAGCTGGGGGGTCACCCACACCTCCCCCACCCGCACTGAACGCAAGTGACACATCCGGAATTGCGGACGATAGGGCCGGCGCACTCCGGGCAGACCCGGACCAGGTGGAAGGTGAGCGGATTGCTATCGGAAACAGCCGGTGGATATCGCGGCTGGGAGCGAGAGCGAGAGCGGGGGCGGGAAGGCGTTGGGGGCGAGGGGATAGGCGAAGCCATAAACCACCCGATCTCGGTGTTTGTTCGGTACAATGATACCGAATATACACCGAAGATAGAGTGGGTCAAGACGTCCCTTGTCCGGCCTTCCCGAAGAAGCGGACTAGGTCATTCGCCAGACGTGGTTATCATTGCTCTCGGTTTTGCCCACCACGCGGAGTTTGCTCGTGCAACGAAATCAATGGCTCGGTCTCGTGCTCGGTACGATTCTCCTCACCCCGCTGTCTGCCCAGGAACGGGGGTCGGGAACCATCGGATTGGGCATTGCGCTCGATGCCGCTCCCACCGCCGTCACGTCGGTCTTCGGGTTTGAAGCGGACGGCAGGACCGGAATGATCCTGGTGCCTATTCGGGTGTCCTCGAGGATCCGGCTCCAGCCGGCTCTTGGCTACTGGCATTTCTCAGAGGACGTCTACGACGCCGTCAGTCGGTTCGAGCAGAATCTCACCCAATGGAGCGCGGGCGTCGCCCTCCACTACCTCTTTCCCCTGACCGAAAAGGTCCAAACCTATGTCGGGCCGAGTTTCGCCTTCAATCGCTTATCGGAGAGCCAGCTGACTGCGTTCTCGCCGTCCCCGCCGACCAAACGCAAGGCCAATCGGACGGACAAAGTCCTGAGCGCCGTTGCAGGTGGTGAATATTACTTCGCCCCTCGGTTCAGCATGGGAGGCGAGATACAAATCCAATATCTCATGGCAGGGAATGTTGAATCCTCGATCGAACCGCTACCAACACCGCCACCTGTTCCCGTCCCGGCGCCCGAATTCGACGCCAGCGTGATCCAGACCAACGGCCAGTTTGTGATTCGCTGGTTTTTCGGGGGATGACCTCAGGCCACAACCAACACCGGCGAGTCCTCCGGTAGCCACGTTCCGGGGTTCGCCCGCACCTCGGCAGCCGTGATCCGTACTATGGAGGTGTCCGGCAGCGAGCTCGGGGGCGAGGGCTCCGGTGAAAAACGATGGTAGTAGAGGGTCGGCCCGGCGTTCCGCGCGTGCTCGGCCACGAAATCGGCAAAGCCCTTCGTCCAATGCCCCCCTGGACGGGCGCGCTCCTCGAGCGCGCGGCGGTGACGATCGAGCGCCTGGATCACTTGGTCGCGCGAACAGCCCATCTTCCGGTACCGGAGTCGGTGGTCCGCCTCATCGGCGCGGCCATCAGGGTCCCGCTCCTTCACCAAATCGCACGAGCAGGACCCGCGTAGGACCCGCACCACTACATAGGCGTCGAGGTGGCGTTCCTTGAACGGCCGTTGGTCGGTCGTCGGGAGCGTATCCGCCCGTAGCCCCACCGGCAACATGGACCGCACCTCACTTACCGTGAGGGGCGTCGCCATGTATACGAAATGGCACACTAGGGAGCCTGTCCGCCCGCCTTCGCCTGGCGACCCTCGAGGATGAGAGCTGCCGCCTCCCCCGCCGGGCCTCCTTGCGTCTTGATTCGTTCGAGCGCCGAGTCGTCTTGCTTGCCCAGTGTGGCAGCCAGCATCACGATCATCGACCGCCGGGCCGCCATCTCGCGGTCGGCAAGCGCCTGGCGGTGCATCTTGATGCCGAGAACCCCGGCAAGCAGGATGCTGATCCCGAACACCGCTCCACCGGCAATGCCGAGCCCGATGGGCAGAAGGCCTCGCGCGCCGGCGATCGCCACCATGAGCGCGAGGAGCCCGAAGACGGTCACCAACCACATGGCACGCCGATAGAGGCGGGCGTTGTCAGTTAGTGGAGCGCGAGCCATGGCGTGGAGAGTGGTGAGGGGCTAAATGGGGAATTCCTCGCGCAGGAGCACGAGGATCGCGGCATGGGGAACGACGAGATATCTCTTGGCTTCAAACGTGATTTCGACCGCGGCCTTCCGGAAGAAGATCGCCCGATCGCCGATCTTCGCCTGCAGTGGACGAGTTCGCCCTTCGACCTTCCGGACCTTCCAGGGCTCTTCGTCGAATGCGGTTGGATCGGGGATCGGATCGCCGGGCCCGGTAGCCACGACGAGCCCGCTCTGTACTTGGAGGGAGTCGACTGCGGTCGGGGGAAGATACAGCCCGACTTTCGAGCGATCGTCGCCTTCTTCGGGCGTGATCAACACGCGGTCACCGACGACCAGGAGATGTTTCTTCGGGAACTCTGAGGCCTCATCCATTATGCGCCGTCCTGGGGGGGCTCGAGCTTGGTGATGCGTAGGTGCCGAGTGGTATGCGGCAGTCGAAGCCCCACTTCGTCACCGACCTTGCGGTTGCGGAGCGCTTGGCCGAGGGGCGAGGCTAGGGAAATATGACCGGCGTCGACGTCCATCAGCTCGGCGAGCACGAGGGTGTAGACCTCCTCCTCCTCGGTGTCCACGTCCACGACGGTGATCGTCGAGCCCAGGCCTGCCTGGTCCTTCGGTCCTCCCCCCGTCTGCATCATGCTCAGCTGGCTCAGGCGCTGGGACAGCTGACCGAGCCTGGCCTGGACAAATTGCTGCCGTTCGAGGGCGGCCTTGTATTCGGAGTTCTCCCTGAGATCACCCATCTGCACTGCGTGCGCGATCGCCTTGGGGAGCGTGATAGTCAGCTCGCGCGCCAGCTCTTTGATTTCCCGCCCGAGCTTGTCCCGCATTTCCTGGAGCATGGCCACCCTTGGTTTCGAGGTTGTGGGGGTCCAACCCGACTAGTGGAATAATGGCCCGAGGCCTCGACGACCGACAAGATACTCTCTAACTCGGCCCAAGATAAGAGGATAGCCCAAATTGACCGAGTCCGCTCGTGGCAATTCCGAGCGGTTCAGCGTATTCTCCGCCGCAATGAGGACCATGCGGCGCGTCGGAGGGATCGGCTGGCTTTGTGTTGCCATGTTCGCCGTGGGCGGGGCCTGCGGGGTCCGGGCGACCTCCCCAGCCGCTCCCGAAGCTCAAGCGAGTGCCGCGGCGGTTGGGTCGGATACGCTGGCCGAGTCGCTGCTGGTGGACCTCGCGGATCTGGACACGACCATCGTGGTGGAGGCTCGATATGCGGGCGCCGACAATTTCACCGGCACACCGTTGCCGGGATATGAGGCCCCACGCGCGCTCCTGCGCCGGGAGGCGGCGGAGGCCCTGAGCCGGGTTCAAGCCAGGCTCCGTAGCGGCCCGTACAGGCTCAAGGTGTTCGATGGATACCGTCCGGTCCGAGCCACACTGGCCATGGTCCGGTGGGCCGAATCATCCGGCCAGGAGCACCTGCTCGCCGAGGGGTACATTGCCCGGCAGAGCCGCCACAACCTCGGTGTCGCTGTGGATCTCACGCTGGTCGAGCGGGCCACGGGACTCGAATTGGACTTGGGGACCCAATTCGACACGTTCTCGGAGGCGGCCCATACGGCAAATGCCGAAGGCGATATTCTGCGACATCGTCAGATCTTGCTTCATGCAATGGAGGCGGAGGGTTTCGAGAATTATGAGAAGGAATGGTGGCACTTCAGCTATCCGGTCGATCATGCGGTTCCATTCGATCTGCCCATTCGTTAGAGGCCTCCTGGTGGTTCCTGTGGCGCTGCTCGTGGGAGCGGCCACCGGGCTGGCCCAGGCCGGATCGCCCGCCGGGCCGGTCCCGGTCCAATACCTCGAGGCCCGACGCGCGGCGCTGCTCGACCGGATGGGAACCGGGGTGGCCATCCTCCGGTCGACAGATCAGCGGAGCATCGAAGCCGACGGCGCCCATCCTCAGGACAGCGACTTCCGGCAAGACAACGACTTCTTCTACCTGACAGGACTCGAGACCGCCGGCTCCTGGTTGGTGCTCGTGGCACACGACTCTGCACCGGACCAGACGATCCTCTACCTGCCACCGCGCGACACGCTCGCCGAACGCTGGACCGGTCCGGCCCTCGGTCCCGGGCCCGAGGCCATAGCGCTGACCGGGATCGAGGACATTCGATCGAACGCCGAGGCCGAACGGGACATCCGACGCATTGTCCTACGACCAAATTCTCCGGCTCGGAGCGGGGCGCTCTACATATCACGCGGTGAGCGGGAGAGCAATTTTCCGTTGTTTCAAGATCTGGTGTTCAACCCCAGCGTGTCGCGCACGCCCCCCGTTGTATCGGACTTACGTCCGCTGGTGGCCGCCGGGAGGCTGGTCAAGGATGCCGATGAGCTGAGACGCCTGCGTCGGGCGATCGACATCACCGCTGAAGCCCAGCGGGCCGCAATGCGGATCATCCGGCCGGGAATGTGGGAGTATGAGATCGAGGCGGTGATCGAGGCCACGTTCCGAGGTCTAGGGGCGGAACGCGTGGGCTTCCCCAGCATCATCGGCGCCGGCACCAATGCCACGGTGCTCCATTACGATAAGAGTCGCGGTCAGAGTCTCACGGGAGACTTGGTGGTGATGGATATCGGCGCCGAGTTCGGCTACTACACGGCAGACGTCACGCGCACCGTTCCAGTCACCGGTACGTTCACCGAGCGTCAGCGGGCGCTCTACGAGCTGGTTTTGGCCACCCAGCAATCCGCCGTCGATTCCATCCGGCCGGGCCTCACCACGCAGGATCTCAATCGGATCGCCCGGGTCTACATGCGGGAGCACTCCGGCGAGCTGTGTGAGCCGGGAACCTGCGATCGTTATTTCCTGCATGGAGTCTCTCACTGGCTCGGAATGGACGTCCACGACGTGGGGGACTACAACACGCCGTTCGCGGAGGGGATGGTGCTCACGGTGGAGCCGGGCATCTACATTCCCGAGGAACGAATCGGCATCCGGATCGAAGACGACGTTCTGGTCACCGCCCGTGGACCCGAGCTCCTCTCGGCCGGCGCTCCTCGCACGCCCGAGGATATCGAGGCCCTGATGCGCGAAACGCGCTAGCCTGGCGGCCGGCCAAACCTGCCGAGATCGGGGCTTTTCCTTGACGAAAAGGGTCACCTCCCGCTAACGTGCGGGCTCTTGAAATCCGGCTTTCTTCCAAGAATCCCGACCCGGTATCTCGCGTTTATGCGCATTCCCCCTGCTGCGCGGCGCCGCCTAAGCCGATTCGCGCCTCTCCTCGGACTCGTCCTCCTGGTTCTGGCCGGGTGCGCGGAAAACTACCCACAGACCACGCTGGCTCCCAAAGGCGATTTTGCCCGGGCCATTGACACGCTGTTCCGTTCCACGGTGTGGTGGGCGGCTGGCGTCTTCGTGCTGGTCGAGGGCGCCTTGCTCTTCGCGATCTTCAAGTACCGAGAGAGGCCCGGGGGCCCGGAGGCCTCGCAGTTTCACGGGAATGCGCTGCTCGAGGTGATTTGGACCATCATTCCGGCCACCATCCTGGTGTTCATCGCGATCCCGACGGTGCGGACCATCTTCCGGACGGCCGAGCCACCAGCCGGGGACCCGCTGGTCATCGAAGTGATCGGCCACCAGTGGTGGTGGGAGTTCCGGTATCCCGAGTTCAACATCACGACGGCCAGCGAGATGTACGTGCCCGTGGGCCGGCCGGTGGACCTGCGCATGCGAACCGCGGACGTGCTCCACAGCTTTTGGATCCCTCAGCTCGCCGCCAAGCGCGATGTGTTCTATGGCCGGGACAACCGGCTCTGGTTCACCGCGGAAGAGGCGGGTGTCTTCTCGGGGCAATGCGCGGAGTTTTGCGGCATCCAGCACGGGCGGATGGCCCATCGGGTCATTGCCCTGGCCCCGGCGGACTTCGATGTCTGGGTGGCGCGGATGTCGGCGGCCAGCGCGCCGGTTCCGGTATTCGAAGGGGACAGCCTGGCCTTGGCGGGACAAGCACTGTTCGCGGCGCGGGCGTGTGTGGGCTGCCACGCGCTCCGGGCGGTCGATCCACCCCCCGGCCTCGTTGGGCCCAACCTGGCGAACATCGGTGGACGGCTGACGATCGCGGCCGGGTCGCTTCCGAACACCGATGCCAACCTGGCGCGCTGGCTCCGCAACCCACAGGAATACAAGCAGGGCGTGCTGATGCCGAACCTCGGCTTGAGCGAGGACGACATTCGGGCATTGGTGGCGTACTTACGGACCCAGAGGGTGACAACACTGCCCCCGGCGCTGGCGGCAACACCCTAATCAGTGATTCGACCTTGCGGTTGACGGAGTCGGCATGGCGACCACGGCAGTAGAGCAGCCTCATCCACTCTCCGACGCGCATGCGAGCGCGACGGGCCTATGGAGCTGGATCACGACCGTCGATCACAAACGGATCGGGATCCTCTATGGGGTGACGGCCTTTTTCTTCTTCCTCTTGGGCGGCCTCGAGGCTCTCCTCATGCGCTGGCAGCTCGGCGCCCCCGACAACACGTTCGTGTCGCCCGACGTGTACAACCAGCTGTTCACGATGCACGGCACCACGATGATCTTCCTCGGGGTGATGCCGTTGTCGGCCATGTTCTTCAATTTCATGATCCCGCTCCAGATTGGCGCGCGGGACGTGGCTTTCCCCCGGCTCAACGCGTTCAGCTACTGGGTGTTCTTGCTGGGCGGCCTCTTGCTGAACTCGAGCTTTCTCCTCAATGCCGCGCCGAATGCTGGGTGGTTCGGGTATGCCAATCTCACGTCGAAGCAGTTCAGCCCCGGGCTGAATGTCGACTTCTGGGTGATCGGGCTCCAGATCTTGGGCGTCGCCTCGCTGGCCGCGGCGGTCAATTTCTTCGTCACGATCGTCAATCTCCGCTGCCACGGTATGCGCATGATGCGCATGCCGATGTTCGTGTGGATGAGCTTCATCACGCAGCTCCTGCTCTTGCTGGCGTTCCCGGTCATCACGGTGGCGTTGATCCTCTTGATGGTCGACCGGTTCTTCGGCACCAGCTTCTTCATTCCGGCGGGCGGCGGCGACCCGGTGCTCTGGCAGCATTTGTTCTGGATCTTCGGGCACCCGGAGGTCTATATCCTCATCCTGCCGGCCTTTGGGATCATTTCAGAAATTCTGCCGGTGTTTTCGCGTAAACCGCTGTTCGGCTACGCGGCGATGGTCTTTTCCGGGGCGTTCATCGCGTTCCTCGGCTTCGGCGTGTGGAGTCACCACATGTTCGCGACGGGTATGGGGCCGATCGCCGACACCGTGTTCGGCCTCGCGACCATGCTCATCGCCATTCCCACCGGGGTGAAGATCTTCAACTGGATCGGCACGGTGTGGGGCGGCTCCCTGCGATTGAAGACCCCGATGTATTTCGCGCTTGGCTTCATCGCCATGTTCATCATCGGAGGGCTGTCGGGCATCATGCACTCGGTCCCGCCCGCCGACCTGCAGCAAACCGACACCTATTTCGTCGTGGCGCACTTTCACTATGTGCTCTTCGGCGGCTCGGTGCTCGCCTTGCTCGGTGGCGCGTACTACTGGTTTCCGAAGATGTTTGGGCGCGTGCTGGGCGAAGGATTGGGCAAACTCCATTTTTGGCTCACGTTCATCGGCATGAACCTCACGTTCTTCCCCATGCACTTCCTCGGCCTGAACGGCATGCCACGCCGGGTCTATACCTATCCGGAGGGGCTTGGGTTCGAGTTGTGGAACCGGATCGAGACAGCTGGCTCACTGGTGCTGGGGGCCTCGTTCCTCGTGTTCATCTACAACATCATTCGCTCTCGGCATAACATCGCGCCGGCGGACCCGTGGGAGGGCGGCACGCTGGAGTGGTCGATTCCCTCGCCACCACAGGAGTTCAACTTTGCCGCGCTGCCAACCGTATATTCACGGGATCCGCTGTGGGAACAGCGGCGCACCCACGGCGCGGCACCCGAGCCCAAGCGGGTGAGCGGACAGGGAATCCATCTGCCCAATCCGTCCTTCTGGCCCATTGTCACCGCCCTCGGGATTGCCGTCTTCTTTGTCGGCTTCCTGCTTGGTGTGAACCTCTGGGTGATTCTCGCCGGTGGCGCCATCACCGCGCTTGGTATCTTTTCCTGGGCCTTTGAGCCCGCCGGCTAACTCCAGTCTGGGATAGACCGTTCGTGTCACACGACTCCGCACACGCGATCCCCATCGCGACGAGCACGGGCCTCGATTCCCGGAAGCTCGCGATCTGGGCCTTCATCGGGTCCGAGTGCCTGTTCTTCGCGTCGCTCATCTCGACGTATCTGGTGTACAAGGGGAAGAGCTTGGTCGGGCCGTTTCCGCACGAGGCATGGACCTCACCGACCGGCCAGGAATTCGAACCGATCCTCCAGATTCCCCTCGTCACCACGGGGACGGCGCTGCTTCTCTTCAGCTCATTCTTCGTCGTGATGGCCCTGGCTGGGGCCCAGCGCGGAGATCGACGCGCCCTCCTGGGTTGGCTTGGCGCCACGATCTTCTGCGGCGTGTTCTTCGTCGGCATGCAGGTGTACGAATTCTATCATTTCGCTCACGAGGGCTTGGGCTACACCACCAATCTGTTCGGGTCGACCTTCTATACCCTCACGGGCTTCCATGGCACCCACGTCACGATCGGGCTGATTTGGCTTCTGACGATCTGGATTCTCGGGCTGCGCGGGAAGCTGCCGCCCGACAAATCGCTGAACCTCGAGATTGCGGCATTGTATTGGCATTTCGTCGATGTGGTGTGGATCGTGATCTTCCCCGTCGTGTACCTGATGCGGTAAGGACCCATATATGAACGACCAGGCGGCAACAGCGCACGAGAAACCCCATCCGGGGACAGCGGTCTACATCAAGATCGCCCTGACCCTGTTCGCCCTGACGGCCCTCGAAGTCGGCGCATACGAAGTCGCCCGCAGCGGGGCTCCGGCGGGGCTGGCCGCGGTTGTCGAGCCGCTGATCGTGGAGATTTTGCTGCTGCTGTCGGCGGCGAAATTCGCCTTGGTGGCCATGTTCTACATGCACCTGAAGCAGGACAGCAAGATCTTCAGCTCGGTCTTCGTCTTTCCCATCATCATCGCGGCGATCATTCTCTTCGCGCTGCTCGCGTTGTTCTGGTACCTTCGCCTCCAGCACCCCTAGGTCCCGCCCAGCCGCGGCGGGGGATGCCCCCGGCTCCCAACTCGTTGCTTTGTAGACGCTTTCGCGACACCCGCCCGGCGAGCAACGCCGGGCTCGGGGCACATCGGCTCGATGCGTTCCGCCCGCGGTTGGCACAGCGCCACTCTGGACGTACCTTGGTTCATCAAGACATTCCGGATCGGAGATGATCATGATGACGCTACGCGTGACAACACTTTGCCTCCTGATTGGCGGTCTCGTTGCCGCCGCACCCACTCCCGCCGCCGGCCAGCTTGGTGGGCTCAAGAAGAAAATCGAACGCAAGGTCGACCGGGCCGTAGACAGAGAGGTCGACGAGGCACTCGACAAGACCGAAAACGAGATCCGCTGTACAGCGGGTGACTCCGACTGTATCGAGCAAGCGAAGAAGGACGGCAAGCAAGTCGTCATCGTGGACCAGGACGGGGAAGTTGTGGCCGCCGAGGGTGCCGATGCCGCCGTGCCGGCCAAGCCTGGCGAAGGCGTGTGGGCCAACTACGACTTCGTGCCTGGTAACCGCATTCTGTTTGCCGAGGACTTCTCGCAGGATCGGGTTGGAGACTTCCCCAAACGCCTCGAGTTCGTGAAGGGCAACTGGGAGATCGTCGAGTGGGAGGGCCAGCGGCTCCTCCGGAACACGGGGCCTCGGTATGCGGCTGTGAAGATCGTACTCCCGCGCGAATTGCCTGAGAGCTTCACGATCGAGCTCGACGCGCACTTCACACATGGCAACCACAGGATG
Organism: uncultured Gemmatimonadales bacterium; assembly: GCA_963815325.1. Lineage (GTDB taxonomy): Bacteria > Gemmatimonadota > Gemmatimonadetes > Gemmatimonadales > GWC2-71-9 > JABDII01. The sequence goes on along the minus strand of CAWFGG010000001.1, from coordinate 217,556 downwards.
ATCGTCGCGACGACCGCGCCCGAGCCGGGAAAGCACTGGAACTCGCTCGAAGGGAACTTCTTCCAGATCGGCGTGGCTCACGGGACCGGAGTCACCACGCGCGCAAAGGGTGGCGTCGAGTCCACGAATCGGTCTCCCGAAGTCGAGACCGGGTTGGTCCCGATCCGTATTATGGTCGATAGTCGGTATGCCAAGGTGTACGTGCGGGAGCGTCGTGTTGCGAACATTCCCAACGCCGAATTCCCGCGCTCGGCTGAGATCTACATCGAGAACATCTACTCGGGGAGCGCAGAGAACCCGCTTTACCTTGGCCCGATCCGTATCGCCGAGGGCGGGCGGAACCTATACGACAAGCTGGCCGAGGATGGCCGCGTCGCGACGCAGGGCATCCTGTTCGCTGTGAACTCGTCCAAAATCCGGCCCGAGTCCACGCCCACGCTCGAAGAGATCGGGACCATGCTCCAGGAGCATGAGGATCTCCGGATCCGGATCGAGGGCCACACCGACGCGACGGGCGACGACGCCTCCAACCAGACCCTGTCCGAAGAGCGGGCCGGAGTCGTGCGCCGGTTCCTGATCGACACATACGGAATCGACGAGTCGCGGCTGGAGTCCGAGGGGTTTGGTGAATCGAGTCCGTTGACACAACGACACGCCCGAAGGACAACAGAATAACCGCCGGGTCGAGCTGATCAAATTGTAGATGGAGCAGTGCGTTGAAGGAGGGAAGGGGGCGTCACGGGTGTCGTGACGCCCCCTTCGTCGTTCTGGTAATGCCTACCCCGTTCGAATCGCCGCAAGCCCGAGGCAGATCCACCCCGCCAGGAACGCGACCCCGCCGAACGGCGTGATCGCGCCGAGCCAGCGCGTGCCGGTCAGGGCCAGGGCGTAGAGGCTGCCCGAGAAGAGCACCGTGCCGATCACGAACAGCCAGCCGGCCCAATGCGTGAGCGCTCCCGGCCACTTGGTAACGGCCCAGGCCACGGCCAGCAATGCCAACGCGTGATACATCTGGTACTTGGCTGCGGTCTCGAAAGTTACCAGAGCCTCCGCGGACAGTCGCCCCTTGAGCAAATGCGCTCCGAACGCTCCGGCGGCAACGGCGATGAATGCCGAGCCGGCACCGAGAATCGTGAAGAGACGATGCATGGGTCGCTACACTTGGCGGCGGCGATCGGCCCACGCCGCGAGAGCGGTGAGACCGAGATACGCAACCAGGGCGCCCACGGCGACCACGTTCATGTTGTCCGGCACGGGGCCGAAATAGCTGGCCGCCGCAAGCCCCAGGAGGACGACCGTGAGCACGGCAACACGGCCTCGGCGTGGCCGATGGCGCTTGACGGATATGGTCAGGTAGAGCGCGAGCCCCACGGCCAAGATGAGGAGTTCCACGGCGATGGTGCCCGCAAGACTGTCCCACAGGCCCAACCCGACCTTGGTCGACTGAGGCCCTGCCAACGGAAGATCGGGACGGTGGACGATCACGTCGAGGAACCAATGCGAGGCTGCGGCGATGGCTACGACGACGGTAGCGTGGCCATGCCGGGCGGTGTCCCGGTTGGGCCAGGAGTAGTAGACGGCAGCGGCTACGGCCGCCCAGACGACGGCGGAGAGGAGGCTGTGCGACAGCGGGTACGACAGAAAGTTGATCGGCGTTGCCTCGGTGATACCGGGCTCGATTCTGGCTCGCTCCCAGCCGAGCAGTAGGAACACTCCCCACAAGACATCAACGAACTGGGTCACGAAGAAGAGCGTTCCGAGCGAAACCTTGGGCTCGGCCCGCTTGAGCGCGAGCGCTACCCCGTAGTGTCCGATGAACATTCGGGCTCCTCGCTGAGAGTCAGTCTCGTCCGCCGGCGAGCCATGAGCCGCCGTCAACCACGAATATCGATCCGGTGATCCACTCCCCAGCCGGGCTCGCCAGGTACGTCACCATCTGGCCGATGTCTTCCGGTGTTCCCCACCGCCCGAGTGGAATGGCGCGCTTCATGTGTTCCTCCATCCGGAAGACGTCGGGCGCATCCTGGTTGGGGGGCGTAAAGGCCTTGCGGACCCCTTCCGTCGGGATCGGTCCCGGAGCGATGGCGTTGACCGTGATCCCGTCACGTGCCCACTCCACCGCCAGTGTACGGGTCAGCGCATCCACCCCGGCCTTGGCTGCCGTGGCGTGAGCCATGAGCGGCCAGCCGCGGTAGTGCAGCGTCATCGAGATCGACACGATCCGCCCGCCGCCCGCGTCCTTCATAATGGGGTATGCGGCCTGGGAACAATAGAACGTGCCGTAGAGATCGGTCTCGACCACCGCCTTCCAGCCATTCGGGCTGAGCGATGCCGAAGGAGAGTAGAAATTACCGGCCGCGTTGTTGACCAAGATGTCGATCCGGTCGAATTCCCGCACCGCCTGCTCCATCAAGCGGCCGACCGATTCTGGGTCGCGGACATTGCCTTCGATTGCCTTGACCCGCCTGCCATGCTCCCGGAGCGATTCCTCCGCCGGTGCGAGGTGCTCGGGCTTCCGGCTCGAGATGATCACATCGGCTCCGGCGGCGGCGAGGCAGCTCGAGATGCCATATCCGATGCCGGTGCCGCCTCCGGTAACCAACGCGACCTTTCCCTCGAGCAAGTCCCTTCGGAAGATCGACGGTGTTGCGTTGGTCATGCCGTGTGTTCCTGGTTCCCGAGTGCCACGGCCATGCCCATGGCGTGGTATCCATTGTCCACGTAGAGCACTGTACCCGTGATCGCCTGGGCCAGTGGGCTGGTCAAGAAGACGGCGGCGTTTCCAACGTCGTCAGCCTGCAGATGCCGAGTCAGCGGTGCATTGGCCTCGTAGTAATCGATCATGAGTTGAACGAATCCGATGGCCGATGCCGCGCGTGAGGCAAACGGCCCAGCCGAGATGGTATTGACCCGGACTCCGTAACGCCGTCCGGCTTCGTAGGCCAAGGTGCGGGTGTCGGCTTCGAGCGCCGCCTTGGCGGACGACATCCCACCCCCGTATCCGGGGATCACTCGTTCGCTGGCCATGTAGGTCAGCGAGACGAAGGCACCACCCGGTCGCATTATCGGGGCGAAGGTCCGGACCAGGGAGACATTGCTATAGGCACTCGTTCCCAATGCGGCCAGGTATCCACGGCGGCTCGTGTCGATGAGCGGGGACTTCACCTCCGGCGCGTTGGCCAGGCTGTGCACCACGATGTCCAGCGGGTTCTGGCCGAAGTCCTCTTGGAACCGTGCCGCCACGCCGGCGATGCTGAAGTCCCCGGTCTCTTTGTACCGTTTGTTCGTCCGGACGTCTTCAGGTGCATCGTCGAGAGTGTCGAACGCCGCATCGAGCGGGTAGATGCGTTCGAACTCGAGCATCCCACCGCTCTTGAGCTTGAGCGAGTCCTCCATCTTGCCGCGCTCGAGCAGCTTCTGGAAGATGCCAAGGGCTGGCGGCCAGGTGCCTACGCAGATGCTGGCGCCGGCTTCGGCGAGTTGTTTGGCGATGGCGAAACCGAAGCCGCCGTCGTCAGCCACGCCGGCGATGAAGGCCCGTTTGCCCGTGAGATCGATAGGCAGCATACCGAAGGATCCTCTCGTCCAGGGATCGAGGTGGAGCAATAATGTATCGCCGGGGTGCCCAGTCCGCACTACTCGTCAATTCGGCTACTCGGCCCGCAGTACCGCGAGCGGGGTCGCGCGGAAGATGGCCCGGCTATTCCACACACCGACGGCCATCGTCAGAAGCACCATCCCGGCCGCGAGTGCGGCGAGCCTGCCAATGGGCAGAGCGAAATCCGACTCGAAGACGAAGGTGACGAGGCCCCATCCAGCCGCAATCGAGAGGACGATGGCCACCGTCGCAGCCAACAAGCCCAACGCGGCGTACTCGGTGAGGGCAATGCGCATCACTTGGCGTTGCGTCGCGCCCAGGGTCTTCAGCAACACCCCCTCACGGACTCGCTGGAAGCGGCTCGTGGCAAGAGCGCCGATGAGCACGATGATACCCGTGACCAAACTGAAGATCGCCACGAAGCGAACCGCCGCCACTACCCGCCCAATGATCCGGTCGAGCGCCTGCTGGACGGCCATGAGGTCGATCGAACTGACATTGGGAAAGCGTTCCGCGAGGCGGCGCTGGAATGTTCCGCGACTGACCGGATCGTCGGCCCTGGTTTGGGTCACGAACATTTGAGGAGCCTGCTCGAGCGCACCAGGCGCGAAGACGGCAAAGAAATTCGTCTGGAATTGTGCCCAGTCGACTTCACGGATGCTGGTGACGATCGACCGGAGCGGCACACCCTGGACATCCCACACGATTTCGTCGCCGACCCCGACCCCCAGTACCTCGGCGACGTCGCGTTCGAGCGAAACCGGCACCGGGTCGCCTGGTTTCAGGGTGGCGGACCGAGGCCACCACTCGCCCGCGACCAGCCGCTCGGAATTGACCATGGTGTCGCGATAGGTAGACCGATACTCCCGGCGATGGGCCCAGGTCGAGCCCGCTACGGAATCACCCTCCTCCGCTCCCGTCGAGGTGCGGAGGACCGGTTCGCCCTTGACCGACTCGATGCGCATGGGAACCAGCGGGACCGCCGGCCCGAGCGGGAGGCCCGCGGCCTTGACTTCGTCCTGTAGTGGGCCGAGCTGGTCGGGTTGTACGTCGAAAATCAGCAGATTCGGACGGTTCTCGACCGAATCGATCCGCAGTTGGCGGAGGAAGTTCTGCTGGACGAGGACCAACGTACTCAGGAGAAACGCGCCGAAGCCGAGGGCCAGGATGATCGCGACCGTCTGATTTGCCGGACGGAACAGATTGGCCAGACCCTGCCGCATTACGTAGGGTGAACGGGCCGGGAGCCACCGTCGCACGGCCTTGGTGAGTCCCACGGCGGCAGCCCAGAGAATGAGAAGTCCCAGGCCGATGCTTCCGGCAAAGGCGAGGCCCTGGAGCCAGCTGCCGGCTTGCATGACGGCGAGGAGCACCACGCTCACACTCAGTCCGGCGGCGGCTACCCAGCGAATGCGATCGCGCGGTGTCGGGGTACCGGTCTCGAACGGCTCTCGAAGGGCGCCCAGTGGTGAGATGAGGCGCACCTTGAGCAGCGGTAGGAGGGCAAAGATCGAGGCGACCCAGACCCCGGTCAGCATTCCCAGTGCGATCGCCGACCCGGATGGACGTACACGCACATCGACCGGAAGCACATCACGGAGGACGGCGGGCAGGAGCAACTGGACCGCGATACCGAGACCGACTCCGAGCAAGCTTCCGAAGAAACCGATTGCCAGGGCTTGGCCGAGGTAGGTGCGGAACACCGTGCCGGCGGTCGCTCCCAGGCACCGGAGCACCGCAATGGTCTCGCGTTTCTGCTTGACGAACACGTGAACCGCGCTGGCCACTCCCAGCCCACCCAGCAAGAGTGCCATCAAGGCCACCAGGCCGAGGAAGCGGCCGAACTGTGTCAGCGTCCGATTGAGTCGTTCCCGTTCCGACTAGCACGGTTCGAATCCGAACCCGCTCCTGGCGAAAGGGAGTCCGGTAATCCGAGGCGATCTGGTCGGGGTCCATTCCTGCTTCCAGCTTGAGGAACGCCTCATATCGAACGCGGGCGCCGAAGCCGAGGAGTTTGGTGTCTGCGATGTACCGTGCGGGAACGAACACCCGCGGCCCGAAGGCGCTCTGGATCCCCACATCGCCCGGGATATGGATGATGGTTCCCGTGATACGAAACCGCGCCTCTCCGAGCGCGAGTGTGTCGCCGATGCTCGCACCCAAAGCGCTCAAGAGCGAGGGATCGACGATGGCGTCCTGCCCCAGTTGCAAGTCACGCCAGGCTGCGGCCGGGTTGGTCTCCACCGTTCCGTAGTAGGGAAATGCGCCGTCAATGGCGGAAACCTGCACCAAACGTGTGCCGCTGGTGCGGGGCACATAGGCCATCGCGTCGAATTCGGTCGTTCGGGCCACCCGCCGGTCGGCCGGCAACGCACACGGCGCCGAGTCGCAGCCCGCGATGGTTGCGGCTTGGCGAGTGAGGCTGTCGATGAGGTTTTCGACCCTCGGGGTGAACGGACGCCGGCTGACGAACGAGAGATCGGCACCCAGGAGCGCCTGCGCCTCGCGTTCCACCGAGTCCGCCATGTTCGCAGTGAACCCGTTGATGGCCACGAGGGCCCCCACGCCGATGCCGATCGCGCCCATGAGTACCACCAGGCGCCGGCGTGATGCCCGGCTTTCACGCCATCCCATTCGCAGGGCGAACGGCCACGCTCTCATGCGTCGCTGTCCGACACTACTGATCCATCACGCAGTCGGATCGTGCGGCGCGCGCGGTTGGCCAGATCCGGGTCGTGGGTCACGAGGATCAGTGTGGTGCCCGATTCCTGATTGAGCTCCATCATGAGGTCGATGACCGTGGCGCCGGTCGAGGCGTCGAGGTTGCCCGTCGGTTCGTCGGCGAAGAGAATCTTGGGATGGTTGCTGAAGGCACGGGCCAAAGCGACCCGCTGCTGCTCTCCGCCCGAGAGTTGGCTCGGGTAGTGATCCATCCGATCCGCCAGGCCGACCCGTGCCAGCAGATCATGGGCTCGTGCGACGGACGGAAGCCCGCGGAGCTCGAGCGGCACCTGGACGTTTTCCTTCGCGGTCAAGGTGGGAATGAGCTGGAAGGTCTGAAAGACGAACCCGACCTTCTCGCCGCGAAGTCGGGCCCGCTGGTCCTCCGAGAGTGCAGCCATGTGCTGGCCATCGAGGTACACCGAGCCGGTGGTGGGCTGGTCGAGTCCGGCCAGCAGACCGAGCAGGGTCGACTTCCCGCTGCCGGATGGGCCGACCACCGCAAGGCATTCGCCGCCGGCCACAGTGAGCGTGATATCTTTGAGCACGGTGAGCGGCTTGCCACCGGATAGGTAGGTCTGGGTCAGTGATTCACAGCGCAGCACAGTACACTCCAGACAGGATCAAAGTGTGAGTCGGCTCTACGCGATCGCGTTCCTGATAGTTGCAACTGCTGCCCTCAGCTGCTCCGGGGAGCAATCGAATCGTACCCGGCCGGTCGTCGCCGAAGTGGCAACCGCGTCCGACGCCGATCGTCCGGCGATCGTATTCATGGGGACGAGCCTCACGGCTGGGTACGGGCTGGACCAAAGCCAGGCGTATCCAGCCTTCCTGCAACGCAAGATAGACTCGGCCGGGTTGGAGTATCGAGTGGTGAACGCCGGCCTGAGCGGTGAGACCTCGGCCGGAGCCCTGCGGCGTGTGGATTGGCTGTTCCGGCAGCCGGTGGCGCTCTTGGTCGATCGAGACCGGGGCCAACGATGGGTTGCGCGGTCAGGATCCGGCGCAGCTCAAGGCCAACTTGCAGGCCGTGATCGACCGCGCACGCCGTCAGGAACCGCCACCCGCACTGCTCATCTTGGGCATGGAAGCACCGCCGAACCTCGGACCCGCCTACACCCGGAGCTTCCGTGCCGTCTACCGTGACGTGGCTCAGGAGAACCAGGCCCGATTGGTGCCCTTTCTGCTCGAGGGTGTGGCGGGCGTCGATTCCCTGAACCAAGCGGACGGCATCCACCCGACACCGCGGGGCCAGGCGATCATGGCCGAGACCGTGTGGCGCGTGCTCGAGCCGATGCTGGAGGAGCAGGCGGTAGGAAGTAGGAGGTAGGAAACAGGAGGTCGGCGGTGGGATGCCGCCGACCCATTCTATCCATCAGTCCTACGCTCCTACTTCCCACTTCCTACCGCCCTATTTCAGAACTCCGGCTCGTCCGCCGTGGGCCCCATCGTCTGCGGCACCGAGGCGCCGAGCAGGCGGAGGTAGACGGTGAGTTGGCCGCGATGATGGATCAGGTGATTCATCACAAAGCGTCGGAGGACTCCCCCCTTGGGGGCCGAAAAGACGGCCTCGCCGCCCTTCTTGAGGGTCCACGACTGCATGAAGACATCGTCGCCGGTGCCGGCAATGGCCTTGCGGGCCGACGTGGCATTGCGATCGAACATCGCCAGCAACTCCGAGACCGAATCAAGCACCGGGAGCGTGAATGCCTCTCCTCCGGGCGGCGCCACATCGAATTCGCTTTGCTCGAGCGTCAGCTGAGTCCAGCCTACCAGGTTTGCGACATGGGTCGCGAGTTGGCGGAGCGTCATCGATTTCTCGTGCGGGGCCCATTCGAACTTGTCTTCGGGAACCCGCTCGAGCACCTTCCGTGTCGCCGCCATTTCCTGATCGAATTCAGGCAGCAAGGATTGTGCGATGGGCATCTCACGTCCTCCCAGTTTACGCGTGCGTGTTCTCCAGGGCGCCCGCCATGCGCAGGTAACTGCCGAGGATGCTATCGAGTCGCTGCGCCAATTTGGGGTCGAGGAGTTCGCCGTCATCTCCGAATGCCTGGTTCGCCTTGGCCAATGAGAACATCGACGGGTAGACCAATACCTCCATGGCTTCGAGGGGCACGCGAAGCGCCCAGAGTCCGCGGTTTCCCCCGACCATCGAAGGGGACGCCGACAAGAGCAGGGCGTGTTTGTTCTTGAACGGAAGCGGGCGGATCCGTGACACCCAATCGATCAAGTTCTTGATCGTGCCGGGGAGGGAGTGGTTGTACTCCGGCGATGAAATCACTATGCCACTTGCTTCACCAAGGCGCTGGGCGAAGGCTTGGGCACCCGCCGGAATACCGGTACCCTCCTCATCGTCGAAGTTATACGTCGGAACGGGGAATTCACTGAATTCGGCCACATCGACGGCGACGCCCTCCGCGCGCGCGAGGGCAGCGGTTAGGCGGATGAGCTTCTTGTTGTACGAGCCCTGTCTCAACGACGCGGCCATCATCAACAGTCTCACGCATGTACTCCCGCAGGATTGCCTTCGATCAGTCAGCCGACTATCCCTCGCGGCCAATAGCCAATAGCCAATAGCCAATAGCCAATAGCCGCCACCATCAGGTGTCGTCCGCGGTCTCACTCAATGATGCCCCAGCACCTGCTCCACTCGCTTGATCGCGGCATTGAGCGGCGATTCGTTTCGTTCCTTAGCCTCGCCGAGAATGCGGTCGAGCGAATCTCCGATTCCGGCAATACGGGCTTCCACCTCCGCATCGGTCAGTTTGCCCTCGTGGAAGAGCGCGAACGCCATGGCCCCACCTGCATTCACGATGTAATCCGGGGCGTACAAAATGCCTCGCTTATGCAACCGCTCGGCGTCAGCGTCTTCTTCGAGTTGGTTGTTGGCCGATCCCGCAATCGCTCGGCAATTGAGGCGGGGAATGGTCTGCTTGTTGAGTGTGGCCCCGATGGCGCACGGCGCGAGAATGTCGCACGCGGTGGCGGACACGCTGTCGGGATCGATCGTCGTGCCACCTACTTCCTTGGCGACTCTCGCCGCTCGCTGCTGGTCGAGATCGCTTAGGATGAGTGTCGCACCGGCCTCAGCCAACATCTTTGCGAGGGGCTCGCCGACATCCCCGACGCCCTGAATCAGCACCGATCGGCCGGTAAGATCGGCAGTGCCAAATGCATGACGCGCCGTTGTCTTGATACAGGAGAACACACCGAGCGCGGTATACGGGCCGGGATCCTCATGGCCCTTGCCGCCGAAGACGTACTGGCCTTCGTCACGGAGGATGGCCATGTCCTCCGGGGTTACCCCGAGGTCGACGCCGGTCGCATACGCCCCGTTCAACGACTTGAGCATACGTCCGAAGCGCCGAAGGAGCGCTTCACGCTCATTGTCCGCGATCGGGCGTGACAGCGCGAGAACCGACTTGCCACCACCGTAGTGGAAGTCGATTGCCGCCCATTTGTGCGTCATGCCACGGCCAAGACGCATCGCGTCCCGAAGACCGTCCGCGGGCGTCGGGTACACCTTCATCCGACAGCCCCCGGCCATGATGCCGAGCGTCGGGTCGTGGAGCGCGATGAAAAACCAAGCGCCGGTCGGCTTATCGTACTTCATGTAGACGCCCTGACCGTCCCATTCCTGTATGAGTCTTACGAGCTGGTCCGTCATGGTGTGCCTCGTCCAGATGGTGTAGGCGGTATCGCAACGGTGCCGAACGGCGCATCGGGGCCGGTTGCGTACCGGAGGTCGATTAAGTGCACTCGCGATGGCTTGGTCGTATTCTCCACCGCATAGGTCGGGAACCGGGTCCAGCTCAGGAAGCCGCGTCCGGCGGGCTGGGTCACAGCGTGGTGGACGTTGGAATCACGCATCCCCTGCCGAAGTGTCGGATACACACCCTCGCTTTCGGTCCATTCGGTCGGCAGCCACGAATAGTCGCCGACCACATAGTGATCCCGGGTCTGGATCACGATCGATCGGCGGAAAGGATTCAGGGGGACCGGACCGGCCATCACGTCCATCGGAGGTACGCCCGTTTGCGCCGCATAGGCGCTGGCCAAACGGCCTGCGGTGACGGTACTCAGCCCGAACATCGCTAGGATATACACCGTAACGAGAGCCAGCGCTACCAGGGCCGGCCGGCCCGGCGACGAGACGCTGTGGCGGCGCTCGCGGAACAGACTGAGGACGATACCGGTCGCCAGCACCAACCAGACCCAGGGGTCGACGATAAAGAGCGCATCCCCGTAGTACCAGCGATCGGAGAAGGGCATCAGCCATCGCATCCCGTAGGTGTTGAGCCAATCGAGGGTCGGGTGGGTCAGGACGGCAACGCCGGATAGTAACAGTAGCTGTCTGGCGGAGGCCGGAATCTTCTCTGAAGATCTCTTTCGGCCGACCCGATCCCAGGCGAGCATGAGACCGGTCACCAGGATAGGCAGGACCACGAGTGCGAGCACACCGTGGGTCCAGCCACGCCGCCATTCCAGCATCGGGATGGTGCCCCAGGCGCGGGACACGAAGTCCACATCAGGGAGGTTGGCCCCGATCAGGAGGGTCGCCGTGCCGAGCGCCGTGCGGCGTTTGAGACCGGCCTGGGCCAGGCTAGCGCCGACCAAGGTGTGACAGATAGGATCCATGAGTGGCGGAAAGTAGCACCCCCCCGGCAGGGCGGGCCAGCAGGGCTTCGATACACGAGTGGTGGTCATGATTCGACTTCTTTGCCTTGGGCGGGTCCTCCTCCTTGGCCAGTTCATCACCGTGCTGTCCATCGGCTGCGTGGCGTGGGCGGAGGGTCAGGCACCAGGCATCAGGGTGAGTGTGGACCTCCTCCGTGACTCGCTGAGCACGATGGACGATGTATCGGCGGTGGAGAAGCTGGCAGGCCAATTCCGGGCTGTCGCGGTGAACCGAGATGATCCAGGCTTTGCCCTAAGGCATGGCTTCGCATGTCTCAGGTTAGCCCGGTTGGGGCAAGGGCACCGGTCGCGGGAAGCAGTCCAGGCCTTCCAGCTTGCTGGGCGGCTCGAACCACGCTGGCCGCTCGCGTGGTATGGGCTCGGGCTTGCCAAGCTTGCGCTTGCTCGTTGGCAGCTGGAAACACCGCAGAATATAGGCTTTCGCGTCGGGGCCGGCGCGTTGGAAGAAGCCCTGGAGTCATTCGCTAGAGCCACGGAACTCGACCCGCTATTCGAGCCCGCGCTCGTTGAGCTCGCCCGCGTCGCGCTTCGGCTTCGGAGCCCCAGGTTTCTCGACCGAGCGAGAGAGAGTTTTCGTCGAGCCCGGCGTTTCGGTGTTGAGCCCGACGCTCAGGTGTTGCTCTGGTGGGGGCGCCTCGAGCGTCGCGGAGGGAACGCCGATTCCTCGCGGGTGGCGTTCGCCGCCTACCTGGTACATGGCGGCCATCCGGGACTCGGCCATCTCGAGGCAGCCCGCACCCGGCTTGCCCATGGATTGGACGGTGGGTCTGCTCTGTACTATACGGGTGCGGCATTCGACGATCGCGTCAGCATCCGGGAATACCGTGCTGATCTTGCCCTGGTTGCGGACAGCACAGAATTGGTTGCGTTTGACCGCGCGCAGGGCCCTGAGCGAGCAGCCATGCTTCGCCAGTTTTGGACTGAACGAGATCATCGTGAACTTCGGGCTGAAGGCGAACGACTGCGCGAGCATTATGTCCGCGTTCACTTCGCCCGCACCTATTTCTACCTCGAAAACACTCGCCGCCACTACTGGCAAGCCGAACCATACCGATCCGGCAGTGACGAATTCGACGATCGGGCCATCATCTACATTCGGCATGGCCAACCGTCCGAGCGGGTGACGCCGTTCGTGTATGCCCTCACGGGGAATGAATCGTGGCGGTACGATCGGCCGGATGGAGATCTCTTCTTTCATTTTACCGTGCGGGAAGACCTCCGGGACTATCGGCTCGCCTCCAGCATCTTCGACCTGAAGAGCACCGGAGCTACTCCGGAGGACCAGCTCATCATGTCCCGGCAGAACATCTCGCCCCTCTACAGTAAGCTCGGGGCATGGGGGCCGTTCGGACGGGCGAAACTGCGGAGCCGAGAGCGGGCGATGGGTGAAGCCAGCATCGCGGAAGGCACGGTGACCGATAGCCACGCGCTGCAGTTTGACGACTCCCTCGGAATTCGGCCGCAGGTGCTAGCCGTGGGTCGGGCCGGCGAGAATAGTCTGATCCACATTGCGTTGGCCCTGACCGGGCTGAGGGCCTCGGAGGAACGGGAGGCTCCATCGCAGGCGTCCGTGCGGGTACGGTTCGCAGTATTCGACGCCAGGGGGCGGCGTGTGGCGGGGCTCGATTCGAATTCGGTGACGGTAACACGCGGGCATGACGGAGCACGTTTCTTTGGTCGGGTGTCTCTGGCTGCCCCGCCTGGGCAATGGCGGTATCGGCTCGCCGTCCAGTACGGCGCTCGGCAGGGAACGCTGCTCCCGTGGGATTCAATCTCCGTAGGTCGGTTCGACGGCACGGATCTCCAGGTGAGCGATCTCATGCTCGGCACCATGCAGGCCCCGCTCAGGTGGCGCCCCACAATCCGAGACACTGCCTATATCGATCCGTCCGGTGTATTTCCGCGCGATGGCCGCGTCGAACTCTACTACGAAGTGTATGGACTCGAGCGAGGGCAGCCTTACCGGACAGTACTCGAGATCATCCAAGACCGTCCGGTGCTTCACCTCGAATTCGAGGAGCGGGCCCAGAGTGACGTGAGTGCGGTGCGCCGCACGTTGGATCTTCTTGGCCTGGAACCCGGGAGCTACCGTATTCGGGTCGAAGCCATCGACCAGAGGGGTCGGAGCCACCATGCCACAGCACCGCTCAGGATTCTCGAGCGATAGAAACACGCCCGAGCCAGGGTGTTTGGCTTACGGACCCGCCATGCTCCAGAATGCAATTCCACCCGGCTGGTACTGTACCTGGGTCGATGCCACCAGCTCCTTCGTCCGGAGGTCAATCACGTCGACCGTGCCGCGGACGGCCCCGATCGCTTCATTGGACACGAACGCATACCGGGAGTCGGGTGAGATAGTGACTCCGTGCGTAATGGGCTGCGTGGTTGGCACACGAACCTCCACGCCGGTGTTCAAGTCGATAATCGCAACCCCCTGCGCCCCCTTGAGCGTCGCCAGCAGGAAGCCACCATCCGGGCTCACGGCGGCGTTGTATGGACCCTTGCCGGTCGGGAAGCGGCGCGTCACCGCGAGTGTCGTTCCGTCGAGCTCCACGATATCGGCATGCCCGTTGCACGGCACGTAGAGCCGGTTGTCGTCCGGGGCAATAGCGACCCACGTCGGCTTGCATCGTTGGCCACCCATCGCGTGCCCGGCTCCCTGGTCGCCGACCGGGAGAAGGCGCTCCTGACCGGGAGTCAATAAGACGCGGCGAGTGACCTCCTCGTCCTCGGTCGAGACTTCAACCAGCTGGTCGCTCATCATGCAGGTAGAGAAATGCCGCCGGCCGTCATGAGTGATCGCGCTGCCGTGCGGCATGACGCATGTCTCAATGCGTTTGGACTCACGCATGAATGGCGTGAACACAGCCGAGACCGAACTGGGGACATGCCGACCATACAAGTTGAAATTGACGACAAACAGCCCGGAGCCGTCCGGGGTGAGCGCCATCGAGGCTGGGAATGATCCCACGGTGACGGAATCGACCAGCGTATCGACTCCTGCGGCGAATTTCCACACTTTGCCGAACGGCGTGCCGTGAGCCAGCGAGATGTACCAGTAGTCCCCACGCGGCGAGACGGCCAGGCCATGGGCACCGTCGAGATCGGCCGGCATGATCCCCACCGCGATCGTCTTCTCTTCGACGGCGACGTTCCCGTCAAATCGGACCCGCGAGATCAGGTCGGAGGATTCGTTGGCCACGTAGACCGTGTAGCTGCGCGGTTGTGGCTGTGGGGTTGCGTCACCGGCTTGGGCCGCACTCGGCGGCGCCGCGCACGCGGCAAGGAACCCAAGGAATCCCAGGCCGAGCATGCCTCGAAATCTCAACATCTGCTCCTCATTTTGTCGAACTCCCCCACCCGGCATCGCTGACCGACACCCGGTGAGGGACTCGTGTACCGTCGGACGACGTCTACGGCACCAACGGCTGCGGCCGCTCGTGCTTGACCGCCCAAAGACCGCTGTTCATGTCGCTGACGAAAATATGACCCTTGAAGGGCTGGGGCCCCCATGCCATGGGGGAGTTTGGCACCAACGCCTGGCCGTCGCCTGCGGCCGTGGGAATCCACCCGATCTGGCGCCCTTGACGGTACAGGTCACCCCGCAACTCGCCGCTGACGTCGACGATGCGCAGGCCCCCCTGGTAGTACGCGATGTAGAGGATGCCGTCCTCGACCCAAATGTTGTGGGTGCCGGCCTCCGGCACCTCGAACTTGGCGACCTCTCTGGGATGCTCGATGTCGCTCACGTCCATGACATGGATGTAGCCCCTCGGGCCGTTGATGCACTCCGGGCAGCCGAAAATCTCATCGCCGACGAAGACGTACTTCCCATCCCGCCACGCCGTGTGGGTATTTCCCTGACTGTACGCGATGCTCGACACGAAGGTAGGCTCGGTCGGTGTCCCACCATGACTCCCGCTGATGTCTAGGATCACGAGGCCGTCGTTCCAGTACGACAGATACAGGAACTTGCCGTCCGACCAGATGTCGTGCAGCGTCTTGTTGCTTTCGCCAGGCCGGATTTCCCAATGACCGGCATGCCGTGGTTGGGCGGGATCACTGAGGTCAATGATATTCATTGACGCGGTCCCGTCGTTGACGGCGTACACAAAATTGCCGTTGATCCACACGTTATGGATTCCGGAAGTCAACTGGTCGGTCAGTTCGGCAATGACTTTGGGATGGGCAGGATTCGCAAGATCGAGCACGACGATCCCGTTTTGCCGTGTGCTCGCCCCCTCGCGGGTGATGATGGCCCATGAAGCATCTGCGTTGACCTTGACATCGTTCACCACTCGGGCATCGACCACCACCGAGTCGATCAGCTGGATGTTGGCCGGATCGGAGACGTCCCACACGAACATGCGCTGACCGCCGCCCTGGGCGTGGGTCCCGGTGTAGGCGTAGTCACGGCCATCCTTGCCGGTAAAGACCCACAGATCGCTCGTCGAGACTTCCGTCCGCACGCCCTGTCCCACCTTCTGGGCCGGGGTTGGCGGGGGCCGCCGGGTGACCTCGACGATGGCTTCGGCGGATTGGCCGCCGGTGCTCGCCATCACCCGGTGGGCGCCGGGATACTCGGCGACGAAGGCACCGTCGGGATAGACCGTTGCCCCGGCCGAGTCGATGCCGAACACCGAATAGGCCAGGGCGAGGCCATTCACCGGCTGACCCTTGCCGTCGAGCGCCTGGACGTCGAGATACACCACATCACCCGTTCGGGCGGACGCCGCCTTGGGCGAGATCGCCAGCCGAGCAACTGGATTCTTCACCACATTCATTGAGTATCGAGCCGACACGCCGGTCTCGGTGCTTGCCACGAGGGCGACGGTCCCAACCGTGCTCGGGGTGACCACACCTCCAGGGGTGATCGTCGCGATTGCCGGGTTCTCGCTTCGCCAGGCGACCGTCGCGGTGGAATGTTCGGTGTCATGATCCGTCAAAGCGCGAGCCTGGAGCTTGAAGGTGCTACCGGTGTACGGAGTGAAGCTGGGCGGCTCGATCTCCACTCGCGCGACCGACCAGTCCTTCACCGTGATCGGAACCGTTGCCATCTGCTTGAGTCCGCCGATTCCCTGGAAGCTTGCTGAATCGCTTGGGACTCGGACGAAGACCATGACATTCGCTTCACCGGGCTCCCGCCCGATGATCACCATGGTTTCGTCCTGAATGATGCCCTGGCCCCGGACGGCTTGGCTTGGCGAGAAGAACAGAGCCTGGACCCCCGGCACGGCGTTGCCATCCTGGCCATGTATCACGGCACGTAACCGGGCCGTGTCGCCCCGAGTGATCTCGAGCGCGCCCGGGTCGATTTGCACGTGGGCCACCTTGAGCCCTGCGGCCTCCTGCTCCGGGCTCGCGGCGGGCAACTGGGCACTGGCGACGGCCACTGGTACAAGACCAAGGGCGGTCACTGAACGGAGCATCTGGAAGACGACACGAGACATTGCCATACCTCAGGTTGCGGATTTCTGGGCGCGATCTTGGAAGGTTCCCATTTTAACCATGGGAACCGGAACCCGGTACCTACGGCCTCAATGCTCCTGAGGTTTCCTGCGAAGCCTGGAACGGGCGGGATCCGTAGTCCCTAGGGCGCGATCAGCTTCAGCGCCGCGTCTCGGATGGCACGGAAATCAGCCGCGGATGCGTCGGGGCGGACATCATTGCTGGTATTGAACGAGGCAAGCACCGCCGCACGGTTCGTTGGGTCGAAATACAGGAACGATCGGAAGCCGGCCTGGCTTCCGGTGTGGCCGACGAAGCGGGTATGGTGACGCCACAGAATGAAGAACGACAGGCCCATGGAGTCGGCGACCGCGTTGGGGTCGGCATCTGCGACCGGGTCGCTGGCGAGGTAGCGGGCCTTCCACATTTCCTCGAGCGTTGCGTGTCGGAGGACCGTGTCGTCGCGGTGCACGGTCGCACTGTCGCCGCCCGTGGCATTGGTGAGGAACGCAATCCACCGGACCAGGTCGCCGAGTGGCGCGTTCCAGCCGCCGTTCGGGATGGTGATACCCGGGTCGAAATCGCGGCCGTTGGCGTGCACGGTCTCTCGGCCAGCGCTATCTGCGGTCACGGTGTAGTTGTTGGACCGGAACGGTGCCAAGTGGTACGGTGTCGTGCCGAAGTAACTTCGGGTCATGCCCAGCGGCATGAGCAGGTTCTTGGAGACGTACGTCTGCCAGGCATCACCGGTGAGCTGCTCGATGATGCGCGCAAGGTAGATGAACGCCGGGTTGCTGTAGCCAAACCGGGACCCAGGCGGGAAGTACAGCCGCTGGTACGGCATCATGGCGACGAGTTGCTCCCAACGGGTGGGCTCGAACGGTTCCCATGGCTCGCCCTGGTCGTACGGCCAGGTCGGGCCTTGGAAGCCGCCTGAATGGGAGAGCAACATCCGGATGGTGACGTCGTTCATGTCCCCGTACGAGTTGTGCACTTGTCTGAGTTCGGGGATGTAGTCGGTGATATGATCGTCGAGCGTCAGGCGGCCGCGATCGCGGAGCTGCATCACGGCGACGGCGGTGAGCGTCTTGGTGATCGAGCCCCAATGGTAGATGGTGTTGGTGTCGGCCGGCTGACCGAGTGCGCGATCGCCCCATCCAAAATCGTGGCGGGCCTCGACCCGACCGTCGCGCAGAACGAGCACGCTGGCACCTACGACGCTATCCCGAGTCGCGTAGGCGTCAAAGGCACGGGTGAAGCCGGCCCAGTCGGGCGGTGGGGCAGGCGGACCAGCGGCCTGGGCCGCTACCGTCAGCGGGACGATGACCGTTACCAGAAGTGCCAGAGATGGTACGTGCCGCATGGCCCGAAGATACTGCCCCGGTTCATTGGAACCAGACCCTCGGGTGCGTGGGCCCCATGTCCTCGATGACTTGAGCGTCACGGACCGACCGCTGGCTGTCCGCCGTCGATCGCTACGGCGTAAAGGGAATGCGCCCACTCGGGATCATGAGATGGGCCCGGTACGTGCCCGCTTCCATGAGAAAGGGCTCGCCGCGTGGCGCCGAGGCCGGCACACCGGCCGACTCAGCAGTAGCATTGGGCAGGTACAAGACTCGCAGCACGGACACACTGTCCGGCCGCCCCGACGCCGGGTTGATCTGACTGCGCAGCGAGATGAGACGCGAGCTATCGGGCAATGCAAGCGTTCCCGCTTCGATCTCGCTTTGCCGGATTCGCCGGACTTCTCCCGTGCCCTTCCCCTCGGCACGGAGTTCCCGTCCTCGGGCCATGAAGGGCTCGAGACGCGCATCGTAGCACGACGCCTCGAATCGGTCGTCGCCGGGCTTGTCCGCCAGGCAGACGTAATCATTGGTTCCCGGCCGGAGGACGACCATGGTCTCGGCGCCGTCTTGCCAGCCCCACACCTTGGCCCCGCCGCGGTCCGCTTCGGGTAGCGCAAAGACAGCCTCGGCAATCTGCTCGGCGATCGGTTTTGCCTGGGCGCCGGCAATGGCCGGATGCAATCCAGCAGCCGTGACCGCTGCTGCGATAACTATGACACGCATCTCGTCACCTCTCTCTCACGCATGTGGGTTGAAACGTCATCGTTGAGTTCCCTATGTGGCTCCGATTCTCTCGAGCCACATCCCTTACGCTGTGCCTCAAAGGCCGTGTTGTCCTTCCTCCCGTCGGATCGCCAGCAATCGACGGACCCCGGCCAAGAGCTCCTCGTCCGGAAAGGGCTTGTGGAGCCAGCCGATGCGTTCTTCCGGCATGTCGGGGAGGGCGAGCATCAAGTCACGGTACTTCGAGATGAAGAGCACGTTGACCTCGGGCTGCTTCACTCGAACTTGCTCCACCAGCTGAGGGCCGCTGATTCCCGACTCAGCGAGCTCGGTGAGCAACAGATCGAGCCGGCCCTCCCATGCCGATGCCCGGGTCATCGCTTCTGCCGCATTGCACGTTGCGAGCACGGTGTATCCATACTTTGTCAAGATATCGGCAACCTGGATCCGAATCGACTCTTCCTGCTCGACCAGGAGAATCGTTTCGCTCGTGGCCTGACGACGGTCCGTCGATGCCGAAGTAGGCTGGGCTTCCACGAGCCAGCGAGTATCTGCCGCTACCCTCGTGGACAATGGCGCGATGCTGACGGTGGCCCGGAAACTCGTCCCATCCACTCGGTCGAAGTCGATGACGCCAGTAAATCGTCCCTCTTTCCTGAGGCTTTTCAGAATGGTGACGCGGTCGGTCCGTCGAGTATGATGATGTAGGAAATGGTGGGCCGGGACGCCGACGACCTCGTTCGACGCGAGGCCTGTCAAGCTGGTGAAGGCCGGATTGACGTACAAGACATCCGGCATGCTGTGGCCTTCGCGACCAAGGATCATCATGCCCCTGTCCAGGTTCGCCGCCATGTGGTCGAGGAGTCGTGGCGCTTCGTCAGCCCTCACGCGGCGGAATACCAGGGTCAGGACCCGGCTGATTTCCCGGGTGAAGGCCTCATCGTCCTCGGTGAAATGCCCGGGGACCCTGCTGAAGACGCCAAGGACACCGACGTCGCGTTGGGCGTCGCCACCAACGGTAACGCAGAGTCCGCTTCGAATTTGATGATCGCTGAGCAGCGGAGGGGCGGCAAACCGATGATCGGAGTGGAAGTCGGTGACCAGAACCGGTGGCTCTTGCCCCAGGGCAAAGCCTAGCACGGTTCCGGCGTACGCATCCATCGTGAGGCGGCCGACCACTCCCTCCCGCCACCCAAGGCCCGCTCGCACGAAGAGCCGGTCTTCCTTGGGCCGAAGCTCGAAGTATGCGCCGGCGTCGGCCGAGACGGCACTCGTGAGTCCTCGGACCGCTTCCTCGATGGTGACGGTCGGGTCCGACGCCTCCCAGGCCGTCTTCAGCAGGGCGACGATCAGGTCTTGCCGCTCAGCTCGAACGGCGGCGCGCCGCCGCCCCTCCTTCTCTGCCGCGAAGATCGCTCGTTGCTGGAGCACCCGCGCGACCGCGATGGGAAGGTGTTCCAGTCGATCCTTCCGTATGTATTCCTGGGCCCCGGCGGCAAACGCGTCTCGCATTTTCTCTGCCGATGGCGTCCCGGTTACGACGATCAACGGGACGGTGCAGTCATGCTTTCGGAGCGCTGCAATTGCGTCGGCCAGTCCCCATTGTGAGAGCGTCGTTTCGGCGATGATGACGTCATACTCGAGTTCGGTAATGCACTGCACGAACTCGTCGAGTTGCGTCACCAACTCCATCGAAAGATGGTAGCCGGCTTCCTCGAGCGCGGTGATGACCGGCTCCGCGTCGGCCAAGCTGTGGTCGGCGATCAAGATCTGAAGCCGCTCGCCCATCCTCTCTGCGGGGATGGTCGGGTGGTGGGCCGGTACCTGGATGGGAGCAATGGCCGGACGATTGACCAACATCCAGTAGAGGACAACATGGCCCATGACCTCACGGAGCTTGTCCGGTGCATGCGGCGGGACCACCACGCTGCTGACACCGGCCCGAGTCAACTCGGCCTCCAAGGCCGGATCGGCGGACCGACTCAGTGCGACGATCGGGATGGTCCGAAACGCCGGGTGCGCCTTGACCTTCGACAGCACCTCGATGCCCGGGCTGGCTGGGGAAGCAATGTCGAGCAGGATGAGGCTTGGCGGCGTGTGGACGAGGCAGTCCAGCGCTTCCTGGGCACCCTGGACGACTTTGGTACGACGGGCCATTCCATGGATATCGAGCGCCCAGAGCAGCTGATCGCTGTCGCGCTGGTCCTGGCCGACGAGCAGAATGTCCGTTACGTCACCCACGGGTGGCCAACTCCTTGTGCAGCGCCGATCGCGACGCCTACCCGGGGTCCGGGGTGGAAAAACGCCCGGCATCGCGGGCGTCGGTCGTCATCAGGCGGATTGAAGAGAAACTTATGCCGCGGTGGAACGGGGCGCTAGAGCCGCGAGGCCGATGGCGGTGGTGACAATCGGACTAGGCTCGACAGTGAAGTTCCCACCACCGCCCCGAGTCCCGCCAGCGCGGTGGCGAGCGCCAGGGTCACGAGGAGAATGCCGACGCCGGGAAACTCAAAGACACCCGCGAGCCTCGTGAGCAGGGCCCAGAAGCGGCCCGTAACGGCGGTCCAGGCGAGGAGAACGGCCCACGCAGTAAGGGCCGCGGCCGCGGCGGTGAGCGCCGGACGGCGAGTGGCTCGCGCGATGAGGCCCCAAAGAAGGCCGACGATGGGCACCGCAATCCAGCCCAACGCCACCGTGGCCAGCGCGAAGGCAGCACTCAAGAGGACCATCCGAAGCAGGATACGCATCGACTCTAGCGGCCTCGCGTCATCGCGAAACGTGCCACGACAGAATCGGGGTTCAGGCTGTCAGGGGCCAATGGGGAGCAAGACCGCTTCCAACTCCCCGGCAGACCATTGGGGAATGCGGTCGTCATAGAACGTGCTGGCCGGGTTCGCGGACTGTCCGCCGGGATAGGTCGTCCAGGCCCGGACCTCGGGCCCCATTTCAACGACCATACGCCAACTGGCGCCGTGCGTTCCACCCGCTGTCATCGGGCTCAGGGTGGCCGTGCCCCCGGCATTGGGGATCGCCAGAGCCGACAACGCAGGGATGCGTAGCAGATGATGGATTTGCATGGTGCGCACTCGGTCCCACCGCCAGCCACCAGATTCGGGCTCGCCGTACCGCTCGGTTGCTCTACTGAATGCGGCTTCCAGGCTTTGGACGAGGATGGAGTCTCGCGTCTCTTGTACTGGCGTGGTTCGATCATCCCACCAGACGCTCATGGAGTCGGCGAGCAGCTCGGCGAGGACCGTTGAGGACGGGTGATAGACGCGCCGTCCGGCCTCGGTGTCGAGTTCATCCCAAGCACGGCTCGCCAACTCGTCCATGGCGAGCTCGAACAAGATGGCCTGCTGATTTTCACGGGAGTAACGGCGATCCCACTCCGATAGCATGCGGGCGGCGTTGTGAAGCTCGCGATCGCCTCGGTCCGCGTTCAAGCGATCCGCCGCGGCCAGGAAGAAGGGAACGAAGAAATCCGCTCGGGCGCTCCCCGGGTCGGTCTGGAGTCGTGCCATGGCCTCGGGGGTCCAGGCCGTCTGCTCACGGAGTAGCTGGTTGATCCTGAGTGCCCGCCACGGCTCCCGCCAATCCGCCCCCAGATAGGTGCTGTCAACCGCAGGATCGAGCGGCTGTTGGTTGGCGGACGCGAGGAAGCCTTGGGCCGGATCCTGCGCGGCAGGCATACGTTCGACCGGCAAGAAGCCGGTCCAGTCACTCCGGCTTGTGCTGCCGTCCATGATCCGGCCGCCGACGTTGCCTGGCCTGAGAGGGAACTTGCCGGTCGAGCGGATCGCAATGCTGCCCGATCGGTCTGCTCCGAGCAGGTTCTGGGGTGGGACATCGCACTGTTCCATAGCGATCAACCACTGATCGATTGTCTGTGCCCGGGCGCCGTCGTGGAGAGCCTGCATGGTGCGCGACGGCTCGAGTGCGGTCCACCGCATGGACAACCAGTGGCCGGCGATCCGTCGGAGCGGGCCGCGACGTGAGGTGAAGAAAGTGTCGGCCACGAGCACTTGCCCGCGCGGGTCACGATACTCCTCGACCCGTGTGGAGACGGGTTGCCACTCGTCGTCGAGTAGGGTGGCCGACGGACGGACCGAATCGTCGACCGCCTCTCGATAGTAGTCCATGACGTCGGCCTCGGTGTTGGTGAAGCTCCACGCCACGTCTTGGTTGAACCCGATGACAACACCCGGTGCGCCGGGGATCGTTGCGCCGTACACGTTCAAGGATCCCCGGCACCACGAGGTGGATCTCGTACCAAATCGATGGCAGCGTGAGTTCGAGGTGCGGATCGCCTGCCAGGATTGCGTAGCCCCGTGCGGTCCGGTTGGGGGCCACTGCCCAGTTGTTGCTGCCGAGGACGGCGTCGAGCGGAGTTCCGGCTTGAGCGGCCGGGGCCGTCGAGGATTGCTCGGGTAGGTCGGGCGGTGGGATCGGCCCGAAGTCAAAGCGAGGTCTGTTCTGCCCGTTGGGCTGGATCGGCTGTTGAATAGGGCTATGGGCCGATAAGAGGGCATTGGCGGCAGCCACACCAACCTGTGCCGCGACCCGCTGCTTGTTGAGGCTGAGTTGCCCAAACGACAACGTCCAGTTCATCCGTTGGAGTAAATAGAATGTGTGCTCCGGCCGCCACCGACCAGGCCGAACATTGAGGAGGCGGTATTCGAGCGGCAGGTCTCCAGGGCGCATGGCGTCGATCCATGCATTGACACCCTCGGCATAGGCGCGAAGCGCGCGTGCTTCCGGACTGAGCGAATCGAGACTGGCGAAGTCGCGGTCGGCATATTCCGCGAGCCCGAGGGCCCGCATGGTACGGTCGGCGGGGAGTGCCACGTCGCCCACCCATTCGGTCAGGCGTCCGGCGGTGGCACGGGTTTGGAGGTCGAGCTGGAACAACCGGTCGCGGGCGACGAGGTAACCCTGGGCCCGATACGCGTCGGTCTCGGTGGTGGCGAAGACGTGTGGAACTCCTCGCGAGTCGACGAGGACCTCGACCGGGCCATCGAGGCCGGGGATCGCAACCGTGGCGTCCTTCGGCAGCACAGCCGTGCGCGCCACGGCCCATACGCCGTGCACCGGGTCGAGCAGGGGGCCTAGCGGGGGAAGGCGACCGACTCGGCTTCGGAGCCCGATGACGAGGAGATCCCATCGTGAGGGCCGCGATGAGGAAGCGCCCAGGCTGCTGGCAGCCGGCGCGGGTGTCTCACGGGTAGACGCCTGCCGATCGAACCCCTTGCGCGTTTGCTCGCCCCACGCCGTCTTGCCGCGCATGGCCGACCACATGCCTCGAATCCGCCACCATGCATTGAGCTGGCGGTAGCCAAAATTTTCAGCAACGGCCAGCCAGAAGAGCCGTACCATGTCGCCGGTGCGCTTGTAGCGTCGGAAACTGAGTTCCTCCAAGCCGAGGGCGGCCACCGACAGGGCGACACCGAAAACGATGGCGAGGGCGAGAAACGCGGCGACATATCGCCAGGAAGCGAGCCCGAGGAGGATAGTCACGGCAAAGGCGAGATACCCCACCCCCTCGATGACCGGGCCGATCATTTCGAGGAAATAGAAATAGGGAAATGAGAGGAGGCCCACGGTCCCGTAGCGAGGTCGAAGCAACATGCTTCGGTGTCGCGTCAGCGTGTCGACCAGGCCGCGTTGCCAGCGATCGCGTTGGCGAGCCAACGCCCCGATGGTCTCCGGACACTCGGTCCATGCCACAGGATCCGGGATGTACACGATACGATAGGGCATGCCGTTATCGTGACAATACCGATGGAGTCGCACCACGAGCTCCATGTCCTCACCGACGGTATTGGTGGCGAAGCCTCCGGCCTCCACGACCACCGAGCGTCGGAACAGGCCGAAGGCGCCGGAGATGATCATGGTGGCGTTCATTTCCGCCCAGCCCAGCCGCCCCGAGTGGAAGGTGCGCAGGTATTCGAGCACCTGGAAGCGCGCCAAGAGATTCCGGGGCAGCCGCACGTCCTGGACTCTCCCCTTTTCGACAGTCGTACCATTGGCGATGCGGATAATGCCGCCCGCGGCGATGGTCCGCACGTCCTCCAGGAAGGGACGGCTCACCCGCATCAGGGCCTGTGGTTCGAGCAGGCTGTCGGAATCGATGACGCAAAAGAGCGGTGTCCGGACCAGGTTGAGTCCCGCATTGATCGCGTCGGCCTTCTTGCCATTCTCCTTGTCCAGCACCCACAGATTTCGGTAGTGCGGGCTGCGGTAGGTAGCTCGGACCGGTGCCGTGGGGAGATCGGCGGAAGGAAATCGCGGGGCCTTCTCGAGGGCGAAGGCCTCGATGAGGCGCTCGAGTGTTGCATCGGTCGATCCGTCATTGACAATCACGACCTCGTACTCGGGATAGTCGAGCGTGAGCAGGGCGCGGGTTGCGTCGACACAGGTGGCCTCTTCGTTATACGCGGGAGCCACGAGGGTGACAGGGAGCGCTGCGCCGGAGCGGATGAGTTGAACGACATTGACCGTCTTCAGCCGCCGGGAATAGCGCCGCAGCGAGCGAAACGCGGTGATGCTGGTGAGCAGATACGTCGAATTCAGTACCACGAAGTAGCATGAGCACGATGACGTTGATGCTGACGAGGAAGATCAAGCCGACCTCGCGTATCATGCCTGCTCCCTCCAGAGCACTTCCTGGGCTGCGATCGCGCCCTGGTGTTCGGAGCCGGCAATCTCGGTCAGGAGACTGGTAGCCCCCATTTCCTCCAGGCCTCGAACGGCATGGAGGAGCACCCAGTTCGACTCATCGTCCAGCGCCGCCCGAATGTAGTCGACGTCTTCGGCGGTGCCGATACGAGCCAACGTGGTCACGGCGAGCGCCCGCACTGCCTGGTCTGTGGAGTGCAGCAGCTCGCGCACCGCGGGAGAGTTGTTCCGCTCCCCCGACCTTTTCGATCAACCCCAACCGCGCAACGACCAGGTCCGTGTCGTGCTCCGACTTGGAGCATCTCGGCTGGCGAGGTCGGCCGCGGCCACATCCGTCAGCGAGGTCAGGGTCCGCGCCATGACCGCGCGAACGCGAGGAGGGCGGGTCGTGTCCGCCAACGCGTTCCTGAGAATCGGCGAGGACGTCGGCCCCAGGCTCGCCAGGATCGCGGCGAGGTGTCCAATGTTCCAGCGTTGAAAGCGATCGAGCACCTGGATCAACCGATCGGCGTAGGCTGGGTCATATGCCGTGCCAGAGCCTGCGCAGCCGTCATGGCGACGAGGTGGGATCGGTCGTCCAGCGCCGCAAGAATTCCTGGCTGTACTCCGCGACGCTCAGCTCGCCGAGGGTCTGAAGAGCGCGAGCCCGAATTTCAGGACTCCGCCGGCGCAAATCGACCGCGATCTCGTCGAGGTAGGGCGCAGCGAGTCTCAGACCGTGTCTCGCTCGGCGCCTTTCAGCTGTCGGGCGTACCGGAGCAGAAACGTGGCGAACCGACTGTGGTCTCGACGGTGAACCCGGGCTCGGAGTTCGCTCTCGGCGGTCTCGCCCGTGAGAACCGCCAAGATGACGGGCTCCCAGAGCTTCTCCAGTCGGGCCCAGCGTCGCTCGTCCCGGATATTGGCGGCCCGAAGCCATGCGGCGGTGAGGGTGAATGCGACGGCGCAGGCGAGAAGGAGAAACGTGACCAGGGCGACGACTTGGAGGCCACGGTCTGAAAACGGAAATGCGCCGTCCATTTAGCGGGCGCGCTGGGAGCGGCCCAAGAGACGGCGAACCCGGGCGATGACCTCAGTCGGCGAGAAAGGCTTCACGATGTAATCGTTTGCGCCAAGCTCCAACCCGCGGACGACATCACGCTCGCTACCAAGCGCGGTGAGCATCGCGACAGGCAGATTGGCATACCGCGGGATCTCGCGCAGCCGAGACAGTAAGTCGAACCCGTCGATGCCTGGCATGTTGATGTCCAGAATGGCGAGATCGATCTGTTCCTTCTCCGCTACCGCCAGCGCGTCCAACCCATCGGGGCTATGCGTCACTTCGAACCCCGGCTCACGCGTCAGGCGGTACACCAAGAGCTTGGCCGTCAATTCATCGTCTTCCGCCAGCAGAATCCTGACGGTGGGAAGTGGGACGGCAGCGGAGTCGCTGAGAATACGCGTGCCCGCGGACTTGAGCGCGAGGTAGAGCAGCCGTCCGGCCTTGTCCATGGCCTCATCCAGATCCATGCCGGCAGCGATCGGCGTGATCCCGGCTGCTAGGTCGAGCTCAGTCCCAATGCTCTGGGTCATGGAATCCCGGACCTCTTCCAGTCGCCGTGTCGCTGCATCGGTATTGCAGTCCAAGAAGAGGGCGGCCAACTCTTCAACGCCGATGCGTGCAACTATCCCTTGGCCCCCAGTGGCCTCGGCAATCGCTGCCCCGATTCGTCCGACCGCTTGCGTGATACTGGCGCCGGCTGGTGGAGCAGTCCCTGGTCGTGACGAGGCAACACCAATCATGGCCAAGGTGCGCGGCGTCTTCGTGGCGGTGCCGAAGGCCGCACGGAGCTGTGCAACATCTGCCAGCTGTATCGCGGCTCCGCGATCCTGCCCTGACGAGTCGCTTGCAGACGCCACGACCGCTCGACGGGTGATCAAGTCAACCAGTGTCTTGGGATCGACGGGCTTCTTGAGAAAGTCGGATGCTCCGAGTGCGAGACATTCAGCCTGCACATGCGAGTCGTCGTGGGCAGATGCCACGAGAACCGGCACGTATGCGGTGCGTGGGTCCTCCTTGAAACGCAATAGGAGATTGCGCCCGTCGGCGTCCGGCAAGACCAGGTCGAGCACGATCACCGAGAGATTCTGCGTTCGCGCGATCGCCTCGGCCTGCTCCGCGGTTCCTGCGACGGCCACCTTCCAGCCTTTCGGGGTCAGGGTATGGCTGAACAGCTTGACGAGGAAGCGTCGTCCTCGACCAGGAGCACGACGCCGCGTGGGGCGGAAACGAGCTCGATCTCCTGTTCCAGTTGGGTGCAATCAGCCGTCAAGGGCCGCTTGCACGTGATCATCCGGCGCTGCGACCACCGCGCGGGCCGCTGATCCGAGGGAACCACCTGGCACGCGGGCCAAGGCCGAGGCGAGTCGGCGGGTCGTGTCGTGCGCTTCGTCCGGTTCCTTGGCGTACAGGCGGTGGCTGCCTCAAGGCAGCGAGATGCTTCGTGAGATCGTCGAAATCCTGGTCTGCCGGGCTTCATTGCTCACAGCGAAAGATCGAGAGTCGTGGAACGATACCACTCGCGAGAGCGAGGGAAAGCGCGCCCCTACGCGGACCGCGCCCCCTCACCGGTGCGACGCGATTGGGCCATGGCCACGCAGAGCCAGGCTCCCACGACCAGCGATGAGGTCAGAACAATGAGCGCGGCCAAGCGGGCCAGGTCCGCCAGCGCTCGATCCTGCTCCAACAATCCCATCGCTGACAAGAGGTAGTGCCAATCGTGCTCGGGGTCGGGTCCAAATCCGAGCAAGGTCAGGGACTGCTCGCGGGCGTCGGCCATGTACACCGCCATCTCCGCGAGACTCATCGACAGCCAGCCGCCGGCCACGGCAACCCCGAAATAATCCCGGTGGCTCCAGAGCAACGCGCCGGCCGCGATCGGCTCCAACAATCCCATCGCTGACAAGAGGTAGTGCCAATCGTGCTCGGGGTCGGGTCCAAATCCGAGCAAGGTCAGGGACTGCTCGCGGGCGTCGGCCATGTACACCGCCATCTCCGCGAGACTCATCGACAGCCAGCCGCCGGCCACGGCAACCCCGAAATAATCCCGGTGGCTCCAGAGCAACGCGCCGGCCGCGATCGGCAGCGCGAGCTGGGCGATGGTACCGCCGGCGACGGCAAGGAAAGAGCCGAAGAACGCGAAGACGAGGTGACCGAGTTCGTGCACCCCGAAGGTGATGCCGGAGAAGATGCTCCGGTAGTCTGGATCGGCCAAGTGGCGGAACCCGGCATATGCTACGTAGAGCACTATCAGTGCCCGCCAAGCCCAGGAGCGGCCCCGGGCCCATAGGAGGGCCTGGTTCCGCACCCGGGCCAATCCTCGAACCGAAGCCTGAGGATTGTGCTGCATGATGGGAAAAGGTGAGTGGGCACGTTGGTCTCGTGCCCACTCCCCCGTGATGGCTTAGTTCTGCCGCCGCAACTCCACGCGACGGTTTTCCGCTCGCCCGGCGGCGGTGGCGTTGTCCGCGACCGCCTCATCGGGGCCATAGCCCCGCGCGACCAGACGTTCCGCATCCACGCCATTGCGGATGAGGAAGTTCCGCACGGCATCAGCGCGGCTCTGCGACAGCCGCATGTTCACGTCGCGCGATCCGGTGATGTCGGTGTGTCCGGCGATTTCCACCCGAACGGTGGGGTTGCCGATCAACGACTGGGCCACCGTGAGCAGAATGGCTCGTGCCGCCTGGGTGAGGTCGGCCCGGCCGCTCGCGAACGTGACGCCTTCGAGAATCAGTATCGTCTGTTGGTCCCGGAACAGAATCGGGCAGCCCACCGCGTCGACTTGCGTGCCGGCCGCCGTTGCCGGGCAACGATCGAGACTGTCATCGACGCCGTCCCCGTCGGTGTCCTGCGGGACGGTGCAGCCCTCGCTGTCGACCACGGCGCCGCGTGGTGAGTTGGGGCAACGATCTACCGAATCCACCACGCCATCGCCGTCGACGTCGGTCGCCAGCGGGCACCCCTGGGCGTCCACCTGCGCGCCACGTGCCGTATTGGGGCAGCGGTCAGCCGAATCGGTAACCCCGTCGCCGTCGGCGTCCACCGGGCAGCCGGTGGCGTCCACCCGCACGCCGGCCGCGGTGTTGGGGCAGCGGTCGGCCGTGTCCAGCACGCCGTCCTTGTCCCGATCCTTGGGAATCGCACAGCCGGTGGGGTCGACCATGTCGCCCATCGGTGTGCCGGGGCAGCGATCGAGCCGGTCGTTGATCCCG
The DNA here is from genome assembly GCA_963815325.1 of uncultured Gemmatimonadales bacterium. Lineage (GTDB taxonomy): Bacteria > Gemmatimonadota > Gemmatimonadetes > Gemmatimonadales > GWC2-71-9 > JABDII01. The sequence continues at coordinate 188,090 of CAWFGG010000001.1, read as the reverse complement.
TCTCCGTCGCTGTCCTTGGGGGCGTGTCCGCCCAAGAGGAAGGAAATGCCGGCCTGAATGCCGTAAGTCCAGCCGTCGTCCACTCCGGGGCCGGCGTTTGCCGGCGTGGGGACGTAGTCGACGATCCCTTCCACTCGGAGTGCCACCTTGTCGCTCAGCCCGAAGCGGAACCCGCCGAGCCCGCTGACGCCGTCTTCCGATCCTTTGAAGGCTGGGTCATCACCAAACTCGTGGTGGACGTAACCTGGTCCGACTATGAAGTGGACCCGGTTCGCCAGCGGAACGTGAAAGAGCAACCGACCGTGAATGGGGAAGAACGAGACCCTGGCGACCCCCGATTTCGAATCGGTCTTGCCATAGGCGCCTTGAGCCTCGAGCGAGATACTCGGCTTGAGGAAGACACCGATACGCCCGCCGGCCAGGATGGCGTCGTCCAACGTGAGAGACTGATCGAAGATCGTGTATTGGCCCAGCGCACCCAGTTCAACCGTTCCGCCGCCTTGGGCGACGGCGGCCTGAGGGAGGAACCAGGCGGCTAGTCCAAGAGCGGCGCCCAGTAGGATTTTCATGTCACACTCCATTAAGGATCAGGGAAAGAAGAAAACAGCCCCACAGGTGGATCCCGCAAAGGGTAATGAAGATATTACGGATTGCACCGATTGGCACTATCCCAGGTCTTGCCGTCTACATTTTAGACAGGGGGCCGACTAGACGCCGGCGATCGCGGCACGCAGCCCTGAGCCCCGAACCCCAGGGCTGTAACGATCATGATGAGCCGTCCATCCGGCCTCATGCCACACCTCCAAGCTCGTTGCTGGGTGACGGTGAATCTGTCAGGCTCCCGGCGCATCGGGCGGCCAAAAGTTTCATATTGCGACGGGCCCCGGTCGCCTGCATTCTTGCTGTGCGGCTGCTATATATGGAGCCGCCTCCTTTGGCGGACACGGCCGGCCAGGCCGGGCCTAAGCACAGCGCGGCCCACTGGCACGCTCGAGGGGCGGAGGACGTACAGCTTCGGGCGCCTGCCGAAAAGGACGAGGGCGCCTCAACTCCGTTTTCGACGGCCCGATGCCATTTCTCGATACCAATCATCAGCGTGCCGCCCTCCTGATCATGTTGCTCGGGGTGGGGCTCGCCTTCGCGCTCGCCCCATTCGCCACCGGGCTCATCGGGATTCCGGTCCTGTTCGTCATTTTCCGGCCATTTCATCGATGGCTGGGCGCGCGCATCAAGCCATCGGTGGCGGCGGCTCTGGTGGTGGCACTGGCCGTGGTCCTCATCATCGGCCCCGGCGTGTCCTTCGTGGGACTGGTCGCGACGGAGGCGCAGAGCATTGCCAGCGGCGTGATCCGGAGCCCGTTCCTCGCGCGTTTGTCGGAACTGCGAATCGGACAGTTCGACGTCGGGCCCCAGATTGCGGCGGCGGGCGAACAGATTGTCTCGTTCATCGGACGGAGCGCCCTCGGTCTTCTCGGGACAGCAACGCGGGTAACACTGAACCTCACGATCGCGCTGTTCGGTCTCTACTATCTCTTGTTGTATCCCGACGTCACCTGGGATGCCGTCCGCCCCTATATCCCGTTTTCCTCAGACAGCGCGGAGCGGCTCCGGCTTCGGTTTCGCGACGTAACCAACTCAACCCTCATCGGTACCGGGCTGATCGCCGCGGTGCAGGGAACGCTGGTCGGACTCGGATTCTGGTGGAGCGGGCTGTCCAACGCGTTCTTTTGGGGCGTGGTCACGGCCGTGCTTTCAATCCTCCCGGTAGTCGGGAGCGGGTTGGTCTGGGTCCCCGGCACGGTGGCGCTGGTCATCGAGCAGCGGATCGGCGGCGCGGTGTTCTTGGGCCTCTGGGGTCTCGTGCTGGTGGGCAACATCGACAACATTCTGCGGCCGCTCATCTACCGCCGATGGGCCAATATTCACCCGTTGATCACCCTGATCGGCGCTTTTGCCGGCGTGCGGTTCTTCGGCTTGCTCGGCATCCTGATTGGCCCGCTGGCGCTGTCCTACCTGTTCGAACTGATCCGCATGTACCGGGAGGAATACCTGGTGGTCCCAGGTGTGTCGGGAACGGTCCCGGCATTCGGGCTGGGCTCTTCTCCGCCTCCGTCTCCGGCGCCGGTCGAGCCCGTGATCGATACCCCAGCGGACCCCAGCACCCCCCCGGCGGACGACCGGATTCCCTAACGTGCACCCGCCGGAAGCCCGGCCGCCGACGCTCGGACTGATCCTGGCGTTCGCCGCGGTGTACCTCGTCTGGGGTTCCACCTACCTCGCGATTCGGTTTGCCATCGAAACGATCCCGCCTTTTCTCATGGCCGGGGTTCGCTTTACCTGTGCCGGCAGCGTGTTGTACGGTTGGTGCCGGCTTCGAGCGGTGCCTCGACCCACAGCCCGTCACTGGATGAGCGCGCTCATCGTGGGTGGGTTCATGCTCGCCGCCGGCAACGGGCTGGTCGTTTGGGCGGAGCAGCGGGTCCCGTCTGGCATCGCGGCACTCATTGTGGCCACGACGCCGTTCTGGATGGTTTTGCTGGACTGGTGGTGGCGCAACGCCCCGCGCCCCAACGTGGCTGTGGTCGCCGGGCTCTTAATCGGGTTCGCGGGGGTCGCATTACTGGTCAACCCCTGGGAGGCGCACGCGACGGCTGTTGATGCGGCAGGGACGCTCGCCTTGCTCGGCGCCGCCCTCTGCTGGGCGATCGGGTCGATCTACGCCCTCGAGGCCAGCAAACCAGCGTCGCCCCTCCTCTTCACCGCGACCGCGATGCTCTGCGGTGGTGCCATTCTCCTTCTGGTGGGAACTGCGAGCGGAGAGTGGGCCAGGCTCGACCTCTCGAACGTTACACGCCGCTCGCTCCTTGCGGTGGCCTACCTCATCGTCTTTGGCTCCCTCATCACCTACTCGGCCTACGTCTGGCTGTTGCGAGTGAGTACGCCGGCCAGGGTCGCCACCACGGGCTACGTCAACCCGGTGGTCGCGGTCTTGCTCGGATGGTTGCTGGGGGGAGAAGGTCTTTCGTCCCGTACGCTCCTGGCCACTGCCGTCATCATCACGGCCGTGGGTCTCATCACATCGGCCCGGTCGCGGCAGCGGGATCGGCCAGCGGTCGGTCCCTCGCTCGTCGAGCACCCGGCCGGTCGGATAAGTCCGTGAGCGTACCGTTCAGCGGCCGGGCGGGAAGACTTCGACCGAAGACCCTACTGCGAACGTTACCTGCACCGGCGCGGCATTGGTGAGGAACGCCCACGCCTGGCCATAGAGCGAGGCGAAGTCGACGCGATAATCGAGTTGGTAGATGTCCCGGACGGCCCATTCAGGGTGTTCCACGCGGTAGCTGACCAAGTCGCCGCGGCGCGACACACCGAAGCCGCGGCGACGTTCCTTGAAGGGATAGGTGTTCGCGTCAGTCGGGAGAGCCGACTGCTGCGGGCCGGTCACCCGGATATGCCCGTCAGCCTCGTTGCGCCGCCAGGAGTGTTCGACGAGGAGCAGATCGTGGCTCTTGCCGAGGGTGCGGCTCGACATGGTGATAGCGGAGTACGGCTCGTTGTACCGCGCGCGGGCCACCAGTGCAACGAGCCGGCTCGGGACAAACTCGCGGACAAAGAGCACGCCGGGTTGGTCTTGGTGCCGGACGTATGTCCGAAGATTGAGCTCCGGGAAGTTGACCAGTCCTGGAAACCGTCGCCCACGAACCCTTGTGTCCTGGAAGTCAAAGGCAACGAGGCTTACATGGGCGTTGTTCTGCCACCGGTCGAGTTCCAAAGCAGGATGGAGATACGGGCGCACCAGCTCGTCGGGCACGGCGTAGGTGAGCAGGATGAGATTGGACCAGCGAGCCCTGAGAAAGGGGCGCCGTCGCTCGCGATGCCCCGCGGCATTCGCAGGCACGGTCATTGGTTACCTGCGTCTCTTAGGCCAATCCCGCCGAGACCCGGCATACGAGTCCAATCCATTCCGTTTTCGTGGTTGGCTTCGTTTTCGATCTGCTGATATGATGTAGATCGTCACTCGAACTTGGAGTTGAATGTGGTTGCCTTCCCGCTGCCTTGGCGACGGGTCCTCGCGGCCACCGCGCTCTGTTGCCTTGGCGGTGTCGGACGGCTCAGCGCTCAGGTCTCCATCGATCTGGCCACGGGCGACGCATTCAATTTGCGCACGCCGCTCACGATTACGCAAAAAGGCTTCCCTGACATCCATGTCGACGATGTCAGGTTTTTGACCCACCCGTTCAAGTCCGCCCCGTATTTTGATCTTCAAGTGGGGTTCTGGCGCGGCACAAGGGGCTGGATCGTGGGGTTCTTGCATCACAAGCTGTATTGGGAAGACGATGTTCCAGCCGAGATCGCGCGATTCGAGATATCGAACGGTTTCAGTATCCTCTCGGTGAGTCGTGGCTGGCGGCTGGGGCACCTGACGCTCTCAGCCGGTGCCGGGGCCGTCATTGCAAACCCCGACGTAAATATCAGAGGCGTCGGTGAGCGGGAGGACGCAGGCTTTCTGCACTCGGTCATCGGATCGGGATACTACATCTCTGGGGGCAGTCTGCTGTTGGCCGCCCAACGGAACTTCCCGGTTATCGACCACCTCCACCTTGCCCTCGCTGCCAAAGTGTCGGGGTCGTACGCCAGAGTTCCCATGCCCGACGGCCATGCCACCGTTCAGAATGTCGCCCTTCACTTGCACGCCGGGCTCGGGACCAGTTTCTGATTTCTTTCAAACGGTCACGACCCAGAGAACCTGGTGACTGAACGCCCGCTTCCAGCTCTCGAGCGGCTGTGGAACTCGGTCCGGCGTCGGCTCCGCAGATCCCCCGCTGCCCTGGTGTACGACCCGAGGTATGCCAAGAGTGTTTCGGGGGTCCCCATGGATCCGCTCCGTGCGGAGCGGATACTGGCCTTTCTCACCGAAGCACGCTTCATCGGCCGGAGAGATCTGTCAACGCCAAGGCCGGTGTCCCTCCACCGCTTGTTGGAGGTGCACTCGTCGGAGTATCTGGACAGCCTCCAGGACCCCGCAACCCTCACCAGCATTCTGGGTGTCGAAGTCACCGCCTCGCAACTCGAGGACGTCCTCGACCTCCAGCGACTGATGGTGGGCGGCACTGTGCAGGCGACACGCATGGCCCTTCGAAACAGGCGCGTGGGCGTCAATCTCGGCGGTGGCTTCCATCATGCCACCCCGGAACGCGGGATGGGGTTTTGCGTCTTCAACGATATCGCGGTGAGTGTCACCCGGCTGCGCCGCAAGGGCTACACCCGCCCGGTGCTCGTCCTCGATTTGGACATGCACGACGGCAATGGCACACGGGCTGCGTTTGCGGCGGATCGATCGGTCTACACCTTCTCGATCCATCACTCAACCTGGGATGATGCGCCTGCCGTTGCCGACACCACCATAGCGCTGGGGCCCGGAGTGTCCGACGAGCTCTTGCTCGACACCGTGCAGCGGGAGTTGCCGGCCGTCTTGCGGACGCACCGCCCAGGGCTGGTGATGTACATCGCCGGCACGGATGCTGCGGCCGACGACCGACTGGGGGACTGGAACATGACCGCGGCCGGAATCCTGGCGCGCGATCAGTACGTGATCGAATCGCTCCGTGCCCAGGCGCCTGCCCCGGCCGTCGCGGTGGTGCTGGGCGGAGGATACGGCGACGCGGCGTGGCGATATTCGGCGCGATTTTTGGGATGGCTCGTCTCCGGACGGGTGCTCGAGCCTCCGGACCAGACGGAGGCAGTGGTGAGAAGAGCCCGCCGGTTCATGCGCCTCTTCCGACATCCCGTGCTGGCGAGTCCCGCAAGCGGTGAGGGTTGGGATCTGACGGAGGAGGAGCTGCTCGGCTCGGTCGGTCGTACCGGGATCGAGGAGCGCGTGTTGGGTCACTACTCGAAGCATGGCATCGAGCTCATGCTGGAGCGGCTGGGGATTCTGACCCAAATTCGCGCGCTCGGCTTTTCCAACCCGACCCTCACCATCGTGTCAGGCCACGGTGCAGCCCCGACGATTCGTCTCCACGCGGACTCGGAGCAGAGCCCCCTGCTCATGGAACTGAAAATGGCCCGCAGCCGACGGGTCGTTCCCGGACGCGATATGCTCTTCATCGAGTGGCTCCTGCTCCAGAACCCCCAGGCCGCATTCTCGCCCGACCACCCACCGCTTCCAGGCCAAGCCCATCCTGGACTCGGGATGCTCCGGGAAATCTACGGCTGGCTCCGAACGCTGTGCGAGGCCCTCGGTCTCGATGGCATCGCGTTTGTCCCGTCGCATTACTACATGGCCGCCCTGGGACAGCGGATCCTGCGGTTCCTGGATCCCGCGGCGCAAGCCCGATTCGATGCCATCCACGCGGCACTCGAGGGCCTCTCCGTTCCGGAAGCCAGCCGGGCCTTGGCCCATGGGCGCCTGCGGGATGTGAAGACGGGCGCGAGCGTGACGTGGACACCGAGTGTGATGGTGGTGCCGGTGAGTCGAGCATTGCAGTTGCAGCTTGCGGCGCCGGTCTACGCGGAACGTCGGGCGGCTGAGCGCGCCGCGCTCGAGTACCGGCTCGAGGGCGTCGCGCCGACGACACCCGAGTAGGCGTCGTTCTGCCTACCGGCTGCCCTCGGATATCCGGGCGCCGGCGAGCCACGCCAATTCCGAGTAGAACCGCGCTCCAATCGGCAACACACCCTCATCGATGTCGAACTTGCTCGAATGAGCGGGGAATGCTTCCCGGCCTGGCGCTTGGGCGCCAAAGCGAACGTAGCATCCCGGAAGCCGGTGGAGATAATAGGCAAAATCTTCGCCGCCCATGTTGGCGATCTGGAGGGTTGTCACCTGGTCCGGGCCAACGACGGCTCGCGCGGCGTCACGAGCCAGGGCCGTCATGACCGGCGTGTTGACCAGACAGGGGGTGCTGCCCGTGACCGTGACCCGAATGGCGGCGCCGTGGAGCTGGCCAACCGCGGTGGCGATCCGTTGCAAGGCGTCGATCAAGTGCGTGCGCACCGCCTCTTCCTGTGCCCGGATCGTTCCTTCGAGCACGGCGCGACCGGCGATCACGTTCGACGCGGTACCGGCATCGAACCGTCCGATGGTGACCACCGAGGGATGGGCAGGATTGACTTCACGTGAGACGATGGTCTGAAGCGACATCACCAGAAGACTTCCGACCACAACCGCGTCGACCCCCTCATGTGGCCGAGCGGCGTGCCCACCGCGCCCGGTGATGTCGATTCGGAACGCATCGGTCGAGGCATTCACGACACCATCGGTCACCACGATGGTGCCGGTAGGGAAATGTCGATCCACGTGCCCGCCGAATATCATGGCCATGCCATCCAGCGCGCCATCCTCGATCATGGCGATGGCGCCGGCCGCCAACTCTTCGGCGGGCTGGAAGATGAGCCGGACCGGGGCTGGGAGGGGAGGACCGGCGAGCAGGAGTTCTGCGGCCCCGAGCAGTATGCTCGTGTGCGCGTCGTGCCCGCAGGCGTGCATCACCCCTTCATGCGCCGAGGTAAAGGGCAGGCCCGTTTCCTCCGTAATCGGCAGGGCGTCGATGTCGGCCCGGAGGGCCACGCCGAGGCCGTCGCTCTCCCCTGGGATGTCGGCGATGATGCCGGTGCCCACGGAACTCCGCCGGGTCCGGATGCCGAGCCGCTCGAGCGCCTGGTGGATTTGCTGCGAGGTGCGTTGTTCCTGCCAGCTCAGCTCGGGGTGCCGGTGGAGATCCCGTCGGGCGGCTACCAGGCGATCGGCGAAGGCCGCGTCGGAGACTGGATCCATGTGATCGAACCTCGACAAGGCTAGCGCCCCTTCCAGCCTGGACCGCGCACTACCCGTCCGGGCCTTGCCCCGGTATGCTCTCCGTCCAGCAGTACCGGGACGCCGTTGACCAAGACATGCACCATCCCGGTGGCGAATTGGTGGGGTCGGTCGTAGGTCGCGTTGTCGATGATCGTCCGGGGATCGAAGATCGCCAGGTCGGCATGGAACCCCGGCGCGAGAACACCGCGCCGCTCGAGGCGCAAGGTCTCAGCCGACGCTCCCGTGAGCCGGTGGATGGCCTCTTCGAGGGAAATGACGCGCTCCTCCCGGACGTACCGCCCGAGCAGTCTGGCAAAGTTACCGTACGCCCGCGGATGGGGGTTGGACCGGAGAAACACTCCGGCCGGTGCCAATGCGCCTGCATCGGAACCGAAGTGGACCCACGGCACGCCGACTTTCTTCCGCACGTTGTCCTCGGACATGAGGAAATACACCGTTCCCACGCGGCTTCCATCCTGCATCACCAAGTCCATCGCCACGTCTTCCGGTGATGCACCGCGCATCGCGGCGACTTCCGCCAGGGTCTTCCCGGTCAGGTACTTGAGCGAATCCTGCTTGAACCCGACCAGGAGCACCTGGTCGGCACCGCCGGCCGCTGCGTAGAGATTCTCCCAGCGAGTCGAGGGGGCGCGCATTTCCCGCCGCATGCGCGCGCGCACCGCCGGGTCCCCGAGGCGATCGATCCAGGCCAGGAGCCCCCCCTCTTGGACCCAGGGCGGCATCGCGGCATCGAGGCCGGTCGCTCCGGCGGTATAGGTGTAGATGTCGGCGGTAATCTCGAGCCCATCGGCGCGCGCCCGCTCGATGCGGGCGATCGCGGTATCGAGACGGCGCCAATTGCGCTGCCCTGCAGCCTTGAGGTGGTACACTTCCGCTCGAACGCCGGCTGTCTTGGCGATCGCGAGAAATTCGTCGAGGGCCGGCAGGAGACCGTCTCCCTCGCTCCGGAGATGGGAGATGTACATGCCGCCGTACCCACCGGCGACTTCGGCCAAGGCGGTCAACTCCGCCGTCGAAGCATAGAAGGCCGGGGCGTAGATGAGAGACGAGCCCACCCCTATGGCCCCTTGTTCCATGGCGGCAGCGACGAGGCCGCGCATGCCATCGAGTTCGTCCGCCGTCGGTGCCCGATCCTCATAACCGATTTCATGGATGCGCACGGTCGTGGCACCGACAAAGGAAGCAACGTTTGGCGATACGCCGCGCGCGACGAGATGGTCGAGGTATTCGCCCAGCGTGGTCCACGGGATATCGAACTTGATGTCACCTTGCTCCGCCACCATGTCGGCCTTCATCGAGTCGGTCAGCGGACCCATCGACCACCCTTCGCCGAACACCTCCAGCGTCACGCCTTGGCGGATGTCGCTTTCGCCACGGCCGTCCTCGATCAGGCTCTCCGTGGCCCAGCTCAGCATGTTGATGAAGCCGGGCGCCACGGCCAATCCATGGGCGTCGATCGTGGTACGGGCCCGTCCCTCGATGAACTGGGCAACCTCGACTACCGAATCGCCCTGAATGGCAATGTCGGCGGCGACTGGTTGGCCGCCCCTCCCGTCGTAGACTGTTCCGCCGCGTATGATCACGTCATAGGTGGGCGGGGCCTCACACGATGCGAGCAGCACAACCGAACCGAGAAGAATGGCCGCTGTCTTCAGTGGAATCATGATGCTCCCTCGTCCTGGGGTCGGCGCGAAACACCTCGCGCGCCGTGAGCCAAGTCTAGCGCTGGTTGGAAACAGGCGCCACGAGCGGCGCCATCCGATGTCTCACCGACGATTCGACCATCATCGCGTACATCACGGACGGCGCGCGCCAGGCCTGGATGGCACGGTTGACGACGCGTGCCGCACGGCGGTCATCTCGGCCAGGATCGCGAGGGCGATCTCCGCGGGCTCACGGCCGCCGAGATCCAAGCCGATCGGCCCGTGGAGACGGTCTAATTCTTCATCCGACAACCCCGCGGACTTCAGCCGCTGGCGCCGGGCCGTCTGGGTCTTTCGCGACCCGATAGCGCCCACGTAGGCGGCCGGAGACCGGAGGGCGATCTCCAAGGCGGGGTCGTCGAATTTGGGATCGTGGGTCAGCACGCACACCGAGGTGGCGGCGTCGAGCCCCGCTTGCTCGAAGGCCTCCGCCGGCCAGCCGAGGATGAGTTCGTCGGCGTCGGGGAATCGCTCGCGGGTGAGAAACGGCTGTCGCCCGTCGGCCACGATAGTGCGATAGCCAAGCAGTCGCGCCATGGGAACGAGCGCCCGAGCAATGTGGACCCCCCCGAAGATCACCAGCTTGGCCGCCCGCGGAAACACTTCAAAGAACACGGTCACGGAAGAACCAGCGTCAGTGGTGAACTGTTGGGTAAGACTGGCGTGCTGCGCGAGTGCTTCCAGGGCAGGGCCGATGAGGGCCTGCCCGAGCGCCTGCAACTCTCGGCTTCCATCGGTCGCCTCCGCCCGGTTGCCGGCTGCTGGGAGCGGTACCATGTCGTCGCCGTTCTCGTCGATCAGCAGCGCTGCCCCAAGGCCGGACGGGCTTTCGAGAACGGTTGCCAGTACCGCACCCGATCGGCCAGCCGCCGCTGCCATGGCCTCCTCTCGGACGACCGGCTCCACCAATAGTTCGATCGTCCCTCCACAGGCCAGCCCGACTTCCCAGGCTCGCTCGTTCGTGACACCAAATGCCACGAGCCGAGGACGGCCTGCGTCAATGGCTGCCGCTATTTCCGCCGCGGTAGCGGCTTCGATGCACCCGCCTGAGACCGATCCTGCGAGCGTACCGTGTTGATCAGCCAGGAGGCATGCCCCTGCTGGCCTGGGAGCCGAACCCCACACTGTGGTGACCACGGCTCGGCCGAACGCCTGGCCGGACGCCTTGAATCGTTCGATGTCCTGTAGGAGGTCGCGCATGGGCCCCCAGGTGGTATCTCGGTACGGGTAGGCGGGAGATCCGCCTGCTTGATCCTACCCCCGTTCTACCCTGGATCAACAGTCACCGGCTACCTTGTATGATACGGGAGGTCGATCGGCGGAACGCGCCGTCCGACGGATTCTCGAAGGAGTCTACACCTGCGAATCGCGGTCTTTTCAGAGGTCTACTGGCCGATGGTGAGCGGAGTGGGGGTGACCCTGCTCAGGCTGACCGAGGCACTCCAAGCCCGCGGGCATGAGGTGCGGGTCTATACCGCGTCGTACGACCTGCCGGAAGGCTCTGTCGATCGGCCCGAGGTCCACCGCTCTCCCAGTCTTCCCTTTTTCCTCTACCGGGATGTTCAATGGGCCTTCCCACGGGGCCGAGACCTCTTGAGTGACGCTCAAGCCTTCCGGCCGGATGTAGTCCACGTGGCCACCGAGTATGCCATGGGGCTCGCCGGTCTCAAAGTGGCGCGGAAGCTGGACGTTCCGGTCGTCGCATCGGCGCACACGGATTACGAGAAATACGCGTCGCGCTACGGGATGGAATGGGCTGTACGCGCGGGATGGCCGTACCTGCGTTGGTTCTATGACCATGCGGCACGAGTGCTCTGCCCCAGTAAGCTGTACGAGCAGCACCTGCACAGCCGCGGTGTGTTTCACACGGGCATCTGGAGCCGCGGGATCAACCCTGCGGAGTTTCATCCGAGATTCCGAAGTGAAGCTTATCGCCGGGCGATGGGAGTCGGTCCGACCGATGCACTGGTGACCTACATCGGCCGGATTGCGAAAGAAAAAAACCTGGACCTGTTGCTCGAGGCATGGGAACTGTTGGGGATACGGCGCGAAGGCGCACAGTTGGTCTTGGTGGGGCACGGTCCGCTGAAAGAGGCAATCCGCCAGCGAAACATTCCCGGGGTCCGTGTGGCAGGCCTCAAGCAGGGTAGAGAGCTTTCCGAAGCCTACGCATCTGCCGACCTCTTCGTATTCCCGTCATCAACCGAAACCTTCGGCAATGTCTTGCTCGAGGCGATGGGGAGCGGGCTCCCCTCCATCGTCACGGCCGCCGGCGGGGTGCTCGAATTTGCAGTCCATGGCCGCAACGCCTGGCTCGTCGCCCCGGACAGCTCGGAAGCGATGTTGGCCGGGCTCGACCGGCTGCTCCACGACCCGGCGTTACGCCGACAACTGGCCGAGGGCGCCATCGAGACGGCTCGAGTCCGGTCGTGGGATGGGATCTACGAAGGCCTGGTCGATGAGTACCGTTGGGCCATGGCCCAGCTTCACGCGAACGCCGCATAGCCCGTAATCGGGCATCTGCCCCGCCACCGCACGAGGATTCCGATGGCTGACGCTTCGACCGGGAAGATCTGCTTGGCCTGTCAACAGGACACGACCGTGACGCCGCTCATTCCTTTGGAGTACCGGGGTTCTCGGCTGTGGATCTGTCCGCAGCACCTCCCGATATTGATCCACGACCCCGCTCGTCTCGTGGGCATGCTCCCCGGGGCCGAGCACCTGCGACCCGCCGAGCATCACGACTGACCGACGCGCCCTCCACCCGCCCAGCGCCACCCTGATGGAACAGTCAACCTCCCGAACGAGTAGGCGGGTTGCGGGTGGTTTCGCTATAGCGTAAATTCTTCCGCCATGGTATCGCACCCTGGCGATCTTGGCCCCAGCGTCCGGCGTCGCCGCCTCGCACTCGGCATGACGCTCGAGGCCCTCGCCGATCAGAGCGGGGTCAGCACGACCATGCTGTCCGAGGTCGAGCGGGGGATGAAGAACCCGACCGTCCGGCTCGCGTATCAAATTGCCTTAGCGCTTCGGTGCTCCCTCACGGACTTGCTGGATGACTCGCCGCGCCACCCGGTTGCCCTCGTGCGCGCCGCCGAGCGCCGCACCCTCGTCGATCCGGAAACCGCCGTCCATCGCCATGGCCTATCGACCGAACTCCTGAAGCGAGGGCTGGAAGTGGTCTGGTATGTCATCCCCGTCGGTGCGAGCGCCGGTGAGATGGCTCCCAACCGCCCGGGCATACTCGAGCACGTCACGGTCATTCGAGGAACGCTGACACTCCGACTGGGCCAGGAGAGGCATTCGCTGTCGAAGGGCGACAGCGTCACCTACGGTCCGCAGGTCACGACCGAGTACGAGAACGGTGGAACGGAGCCGTGCGAGTTCCTTCTCCTGTCGGATTCGAGCCGAGCCTTCTAGGGGATAATGCCATGCAACAAGTCCGGGTCATCGATTCCCACACCGAAGGTGAACCCACACGCGTAATCATCGAGGGCGCGCCCGACCTCGGGCCCGGCTCCGCCGCACAGCGGCTTCAGATTCTTCGTGACCGATTGGACCGCATGCGCTCGGCGGTGGTCACTGAGCCGCGTGGGTATGACGCCGTTGTGGGCGCGGTCTTGCTCGAGCCGAAATCGAAAGCAGCATCGGCACAGGTGATCTTCTTCAATAACGTCGGCTATCTGGGGATGTGCGTGCACGGCACCATCGGTGTCGTGGAAACGCTCCGGCACCTGGGCCGCATCGGTCTCGGATCGCACCTGCTCGAAACGCCGGTGGGCGACGTCGCGGCGGAGATTCGCGCCGATGGCTCCATCGCCGTGCGGAACGTGGAGTCGTTCCGGCATGCGAAGGCCGTCGTCGTAGAAACGGAGTCACACGGCCGGGTGAGCGGCGACATCGCCTGGGGCGGCAACTGGTTCTTCTTGACGGAAGATCATGGCCAGGATCTGACCCACCCAGATCTCCCTCGTCTGACTCACTGCGCGTCCGACGTGCGGCGCTCGCTGGCCCGCTGGGCCATCACCGGCGCGGATGGCGGCGAGATCGATCACATCGAGCTGCTTGGCCCTCCGACACGGGCCGATACCGACAGCCGAAACTTCGTCCTCTGTCCCGGGCTGGCATTCGATCGGTCGCCATGCGGCACCGGCACCAGTGCCAAGATGGCGTGCCTGGCGGCGGACGGAGCCCTGGCCGAGGGCGAGCTGTGGCGCCAGGAGAGTATTCTCGGAACCTGTTTTGTGGGCTCAATCGAGCGGACGGCCCGAGGTGTCATCCCCACCGTCGCGGGTCGGGCGTGGATCACGGCCGAGAGCACGCTCCTATTCCAGGCTGACGATCCCTTCCGCGACGGAATCCGCGCATGAAAGCGGTCGACGCCATCGTGGTCGGGGCGGGCATCGTCGGGGCGGCATGCGCGGAAGCGCTGGCCGCCGGGGGGCTCCGGGTGCGGATCCTCGAGCGCGGGTATCCGGGCGGTGGCGCCACCTCCGCGGGCATGGGTCACATCTTGGTGCTCGACGATTCGGACGCGCAGCTGGCCCTGACCAGGCTGAGTCGAAACTTGTGGGCCGAGCGCTCCGGCGAATGGCCCGCGGCGGTTGAGTGGTTGCCGTGTGGCGCAATCTGGGTTGCGAGCGATGATGATGAGATGGCCGTCGTTCGGCGAAAGGCCGCGTGGTTCACCGAGCACGACATGCGTGCCGACATTCTCGATCCGGTGCAACTCCGTGATGCCGAACCCCATCTCCGGGCAGATCTGGCCGGTGGGCTCCGTTTGCCGGATGACAGCGTGGTGTATCCGCCCGCTGCCACGGCGCACCTGCTCGCGCGTGCTCAGGAGCACGGCGCGGTCATCGAGCACCACGTGTCCGCACGAGCCGCCGGCGATGGCTTCGTGGTGATAGATGACGGAACGCGCCTCGAGGCAGGAGTGGTGGTCGTCGCCGCCGGCCTGGCCACGCCAGGGTTGCTCGACCCTCCGCTCACGCACCTTCGGGTGCGCCCCAAGAAGGGCCATCTTGCCATCACGTCGCGGGCTCCTGGCTTTCTCCGTCACCAGCTCATCGAGCTGGGCTATCTGAAGAGCGCGCACGGGTCGCTTGGGAGCTCCGTGGCGTTCAACGTTCAACCGCGTGCGACGGGCCAGGTGTTGGTGGGATCCTCGCGTCAGATCGACAACGAAGATCCGATGGTGGAAATGGACATCATCTCTCGGATGATTGCCCGGGCGAGCGTCTTTCTTCCGAAGATCGTGGACCTGCAGGTGATCCGGACGTGGGTAGGCTTCCGGCCGTCAACCGATCACAATCTGCCCGTGATCGGCCCGGTTCCCGGTCGGCCCAGGCTCTTGATCGCAACGGGACACGAAGGCGTGGGCATCACGACATCGCTCGGTACCGGCCGGCTGATTGCCGACCACGTCCTTGGCGTGGCATCGCCGATCGACCCGGCGCCCTTTCTCCCCGAACGACTGGTCCCGGACGGGGCTCGTGGCTGACACCGTCCGCATCGTCGTCGACGGCACCGCGATCGCCGTGCCGGCCGACACCACCGTCGCGGCCGCACTGGGTAACGCCGGCCGGTTAGCCATGCGCCGCTCGGTCACCGGCGAGCCTCGCGGACCGGTGTGCGGCATGGGGACCTGCTTCGAATGCCGGGTGACGATCGACGGCGCGCCGCATACGCGGTCATGCATGGTCATCTGCGTCGAGGGGATGGAGGTGGTGACGGAACATGCATGAGATTGTCTCGGAGGTGCTGGTGATTGGGGCCGGGCCGGCCGGGCTGGCAGCGGCGGCTGCCGCAGCCGACGACGGTGCGGACGTCCTCGTCGTCGACGAGAACCCGAGACCCGGCGGCCAGATCTGGCGTGCCGACCGGGATGTCGGCGTGCGGAGCGAAGCCGGGGAATTGGTCACGCTGGCAACGAGCCTCGGCGCTCGATTCCTCTCCGGCACAGCGGTCTTCGACGCAGCCGGAGGGCAAACGCTGTTTGCCGTCAACGGTCATGGCCCGCTCGCCCTTCGGACGAAGCGTGTCGTCCTCGCCCTCGGCGCCACGGAGCGCCAGTTGCCATTTCCTGGCTGGACTCTTCCGGGCGTCTTCGGTGTCGGCGGCCTGCAGGCGCTGGGGAAGAGCGGGCTGGATGTCTCAACTCGGCGCATCGCCGTCGCTGGAAGCGGACCGCTGCTCCTTGCCGTTGCGGCCTGGCTCGAGCGGCGCGGGGCCAAGGTCCTCGGCGTGTTCGAGCAGGCGCCGAAGGGTGATATCGTGCGGTTCGGGCGCGGGCTCTGGCGACATCCGGCGAAGCTCATGCAAGCCGTGCACCTCTTGGGCTCCCTCTTCCGGGTGCCCCGCTATCACGACGCGTGGCCCGTTCGTGCCGAAGGCCGGGAGCAAGTCGAGCGCCTGGTACTGTCGGTTGCCGGCCGTGAGCTGACCCTCGAGGTCGACTACGTCGCGTGTGCATTCGGCTTCGCACCGGTTACCGGCTTGGCCGCGCTCCTCGGCTGCGCCATCGAGGATGCTCGAGTACAGGTCGATGCGTTCCAGCGGACCAGTGTTGAGGGGGTTCTGTGCGCCGGCGAGTCGACCGGGATCGCGGGGGCCGATTGCGCACGCGCCGAGGGCGTCGTAGCCGGCCACATGGCCGCCGGGCGCGAGGATCTGGCGCGCACCGCATGTCGGTGGCGCGATCGGGAACGCCGCTTTGGGGCGGCGCTCGAACGGACCTTCGCTCTCCGTGACGAATTGCGCGCGCTGCCGGCGACCGACACCATTGTGTGCCGCTGCGAAGACGTAGCATGGAGCGCGCTCGTCTCCCGCGAGGACGAACGGGATGCCAAGCTCCAGACCCGCGCCGGGATGGGGCCATGTCAGGGACGGGTGTGTGGCGCGGCCCTCGGATTTCTCAAGGGGTGGCCTCGGAGCCGAGTGCGGCCGCCTCTCATTCCGGTTACCATGGACGTACTTGCCGAAGTGGGTGCAGCACGGCATCGACTGGAGGAGTCTGCGTCATGAATTGGGAAGGAGTGATGCCCGCCATCACCACGCCATTCACCGAGGATGGCGCGATCGATCACGCGTTTGTGCGACGCCACGTCCGGTGGCTGGCTGACCATGGTGCCACGGCCGTCGTTCCTTGTGGGTCGTTGGGTGAGGGAGCGACGCTGGATGCGGCGGAGAAAGTCGCCCTCATGCACACGTGCGTCACGGCGTTGGATGGCCGAATCCCAGTCGCCCCCGGTATTGCGGCGACCAGCACAAGAGCAGCCGTCTGGCTATGCCAAAAAGCCGAGGAAGCGGGATGCCGCGGCCTGATGATCCTGCCACCGTACGTGCACAAGGGTGGGTGGGACGAGATCGGTCCGCACTTCGAGGCTATGTTGGACGCCACCGCATTGCCGTGCATGCTCTACAACAATCCGGCCGCGTACGGGATCGACGTCACGCCGGAGCAGATCATGGACTTGAGCCGTCGGTACCGGAATTTGATCGCGGTGAAGGAGTCCAGTGGCGACGTTCGACGGATCACCGCCATTCGAGCCCTGGCCGGGGAGCGCCTGACCGTTGCCGTGGGTCTCGACGATGTGATCGTCGAAGGCATCGCCATGGGGGCACGCGGTTGGGTTGCCGGGTTAGTGAATGCCCTCCCGGCGGAATCGATGCGGCTGTTCCAATTGGCCCGAGAGGGCAAGCACGACCAGGCGTTCGCCTTGTATCGCTGGTTCCTGCCGCTGCTCCGAATGGATACGGTGGCCGAGTTCGTTCAATTGATCAAGCTGGTGCAGAGTGAGGTCGGCATGGGGAGCGAGCGCGTCCGTCTTCCCAGGCGCCCCGTTACGGGTGCGGCCCGACAAGCGGCTCTGGCCACGATCCGGGCGGCGCTCGAAACACGCCCGGAATGATTCACGGGAGAGAAAGAGATATGACATTGACGGGACGCCATCTCATAGGCATGTCGACCTCACAGGAAGGCGGCCCGGTGTTCACGGCGGTGAACCCGGTCACGGGTGACGTGCTTGCGCCGGAATTTCGTGACGCCACACCGTCGGAGGTCGATGCCGCCATGCGCCTCGCGGCTCTGGCCCATCCCGGTCTCGAGAGTGCCGGGCGAGAGCGGCGGGCCGCTCTGCTCGACCGCGCGGCCGCGGCCATCGAAGCGCTGGGCGAGACGTTGCTGGGTCGGGCGGCGGCCGAAACCGGGCTGCCGCTCGCTCGGTTGGAGGGTGAGCGGGGCAGGACGTGCGGCCAGCTCCGCCTGTTCGCAGAGCTGGTGCGGGAAGGGAGTTACCTCGACCTTCGGATCGATCACGCGGCCCGGGAACGGACGCCGATTCCCAAGCCCGACGTCCGCTCCATGCAACGCGCGGTGGGGCCGGTCGTAGTATTTGGCGCGAGCAATTTCCCGCTCGCCTTCTCGGTGGCCGGCGGCGATACGGCCTCCGCGCTGGCCGCCGGGTGCCCGGTGGTCGTCAAGGCGCACCCGAACCACCCCGGAACGTCCGAGCTGGTTGCAGGAGCGCTGGTGGGCGCAGTGCGAGACTCCAATCTTCCGGAAGGCACCTTTTCGTTGCTGCATGGTAAGGAAAACCGGGTGGGCGAGGCCTTGGTGGCGCATGGCGAGGCCCGCGCGGTGGGGTTTACCGGATCGTTCACAGGCGGCAGGGCGTTGTTTGACATTGCGGCGGCCCGGCCCGCTCCGATCCCGGTCTTTGCAGAGATGGGAAGCACCAACCCGGTCTTCCTGTTCCGGCACGCCCTCACCGAGACAGGGGCCGACATCGCAACCGGCCTCGTGCAATCGGTGACCCTCGGCGTGGGCCAGTTCTGTACCAATCCCGGCCTGGTGATCGTTCCGAAGGGCGCGCCTGCGACCGCGTTCGTTCGGGAACTTGCCCGAGCACTCGAGCAGGTGCCCGAAGGAACCATGCTTCATGCCGGCATTCGGCAGGGCTACGACCGGCGCCTCTCGGAGGTCGCCGCTGTCGACGGCGTCGAGACGGTG
Organism: uncultured Gemmatimonadales bacterium; assembly: GCA_963815325.1. Taxonomy (GTDB): domain Bacteria; phylum Gemmatimonadota; class Gemmatimonadetes; order Gemmatimonadales; family GWC2-71-9; genus JABDII01. The sequence continues at coordinate 169,555 of CAWFGG010000001.1, read as the reverse complement.
GTGAAGGGAGGTTCGGGCAGCGCTGCCTGTGCCGCACGGCCGGCGCTGCTGGTTACCGACGGCGCTGTGTTTCTGCGGAAGCCGCCGCTCCAGGACGAGGTATTCGGACCAAGCACGCTGGTCGTGCGCTGCGACACTATTGCTGAAATCCTGGACGTCGCCCGACATCTTCCCGGACAGCTCACGGCGACGGTCCACGCCGCACCGGCCGATGCAGCCGAACTAGACGTGGTACTACCGGTGCTGGAGCAGAAGGCGGGACGGGTCTTGTTCGGTGGCTTCCCTACCGGTGTGGAGGTGTGCCACGCCATGGTGCACGGCGGCCCGTACCCTGCAACGACCGATCCCCGCAGCACCTCGGTCGGCACAATGGCAATCCGGCGGTTTACCAGGCCCGTGTGTTATCAGGACTTTCCCCAGCAGCGTCTGCCTGTGGAATTGCGCGATGAAACCCGCGGACTGCTTCGTCTGGTCGACGGAACATGGACGGTCGGCACCTGATGGTCGATCGGCCGCGGTACGATCAGGCGATGTGGGACGAGCGATACGGCAAACCCGGGCGGGCCTACGGCACCGCACCCAATGCCTTTCTCGCCTCGGTGGTCGATCTGCTCCCGAAGGGGCGAATCCTCTCGCTCGGCGAGGGGGAAGGACGAAACGCTGTGTACCTCGCCACGCGGGGCTACGACGTCGTTGGGGTGGATGGTTCGCGGGTCGGGTTGGCCAAGGCCCGACAGTTGGCCACGGAGCGGGGGGTTCGGATCACCACGGTGGTGTCGGACCTTGGCGACTATCTGATCGAGCCAAGTGCCTGGAACGGCATTGTCTCGATCTTCTGTCATCTTCCGCAGGCCCTTCGTGCGCGGGTCCATGGGGACGTTGTGCGGGGTCTCAAACCGGGCGGTGTCTTCGTACTGGAAGCGTACACGCCCGCGCAACTCGATCATCACACCGGCGGGCCGCCGACGGCGGACCTCATGATGTCACTCGCCGACCTGGAACGAGAGCTGGAAGGACTGACCTTTGTCCATGCGCGGGAGCTCGACCGCGAAGTGGTCGAAGGGAGGTCCCACACCGGATTGAGCGCGGTCGTCCAGGTCGTAGCCGTCAAGAAGGCCTGAGATCGAGTGCTCGACGTTCGAGTTCATCCTATTCGGTGGCGCGATTGCCGTCGAATATGATCAACCCGTTGATTCGAGCCTCCAGGGCCCCGATCACGGCATCACCGCGGGGCAGAGTAGCGAGGCTGCTCATCAAGGCCTCGTCGGACTGCCGTGCCAGGGTCTCCATGAGCATCTGTTCTCCAGCGGTATGCCCGCCCCGGACGAACTGCAGTGCGTGCTCGATGACGCCGAGTCGTTCCGGGTTTCGCTGACGGGCAACGTGCATGGCCAAGAGCCTGCAGGCGATGGATAACCCGTTGTTGGTGATGGGTAGACCGCCGCCCGGTCCATCGTGCCCGTCTCAATTTGCGCATCCGGTGCTGAATGACTGGAGCGAGCGCGCCCATCACCTGGCGGGTTTCCGAGGGAAGTACGGGGTGGCGGCTGCATGACGCAGCCAACAGAAGCTTGCGGGTAATGACCGTAGGATCGGACGTAACGCGCTGCCTTTTCCCCATCCATACAACCGCGCTCAGGAGTCGAACGGGGGCATCCTCATCGGTAGATGCCTCGTTGTCGCCCACCCGGTGGCCAAACACCGAAAACCCTGCCAGGAGACCCCGCGGCGAACACGACACTCGGGCGCAGCCGGCAGTCGCCGCTCCAGGGCCCAGCAGTCGTGCCAGCTCCACACGCCACCGCCAACTCTCCACCGGTTCTCCCGCCAAGCCAAGACGGACCGGTAACCGGCGCTTCTCGTCCAATCTGCGGTGCTGCCGAAGCCGCCTGTCCAGCAAGCTAGGCAGCGGGAAGGAAATGATTTCTACCTGTCGGTGATTGGAGCCGAGGCGCAGGACCCGCCCGTCCCGTTGCGTCAGCCGTACGGCGGTCCAAGGGAGGTCGTAGTGCACCACTCGTGCCGCTGCTTGCAGGTCCAGCCCCTCCGCGGCGACGTCGGTGGAGAGCAGGACATATGGCCGTCGGACCTCCAGTGCCCGTCGCCGTGCCTCTGGACGGAACCAGTCGAGCACAACGTGCCGTGGTAGCGGTGTGGAACCGATACCCGAACGTCTACCGGTGCACCACGCAAGGTTGGAAATGTCGAGCTGTCGGCGGAGGTAGGCGATCGTATCTTCGGACGTCGTAAACACCAGCGTGGGTCGTTTGTCCGACAGGACTGTTCGCAGTGCCCGGCATTTGGCATCAGGTACCTCGGCCTGTGCCCGTATAGCGGGGATCAGGGTATCCAACTTGACCAAGTCCGTGAGATCCAGATCGGTCGACGATTCCCCGTCCGTGAGGAGTGGCCAGAAGATGAGCTGGTCTTCGGCTCCGGCAGTGAACCAGTGGAGGGCAGATCGACTCATCGCGCGGCCGCTTGCACGAGCATCCCGTGCGTGGTGCAACAGTCGCTGATAGCGTTTGGCGCAGCCCAACAACGCCGCCGGGCTCGAGGCGGCCGCTCGCCAGAACACCGATCGTATGAGGGCATGGATCGAAGGATTGGTCGAGTGATTGAGGCCATCTACTATCTCGAGAAGCGGCTCGAGCTCGCTCGAGCCGTGGTAAGTGGGTACTGCCTTGTCACGGCGAGAGGGGCGGAGAAGTCTGATCGTCATCGCCGCGGATGATGAGATGCTCCAGGGCTGGGTGCGCATGCCCATAGCGAAGCACCTGGGCAATGGATGGCAGACCATGGTCGACGAGGGCAGTGTCTCGAACGACGAGACGAAGTTGGTTGGCCAGGTCGGTGAGCTGGTTGACGACCGGTGTCGCCGAAATGAGAATGGCGCGCCGACCCGCGATCCATGGAGCTAAGTGCTCGTACCTTCGGATGGCGCGATTCCGGAAGTGATGGCTCTCGTCAATCAGGACGAGTGGCCCGCTCGGCGGTGGGAGTATGCCTCGACTCACTCTGGCGTGGGACCAGACGACGACGGGGATAGCGAGCGCCTGAGACACCCGCTCCCATTGCTCGGCTAAGGCTGGCGGGACGATGCACACCGTGCGGGCGCCCCGGCAGCGATTCCGGGCAACCGCGAGTGCGATGTACGTCTTGCCGGTGCCAACCGGATCGGCCAGAATGGCGCCACGAAATCGGTCGACGGCGTAGGCGATGCGTCGAAATGATGCCAACTGCCCTGGGCGCAACCAGTCGGGAGGGGTTTCGCCGGACTCTCCCGGTGCCAGGCTCTGCGCAAGGGCCCGGGCCACCGACCCCGGGGATGCCGGCGGGGGGCAACGCAGGCCGGTCTGGAGTGGGCTCCGCACCGTGCTGAGCGCTTCAGCGACGATCGTGGGTGGCACGTTCGACCACACCATGCAGCGCCTCGCACGCGGTTGGAGAAAGACCAAGGTAATGGGCCGCAATCTCGTCCACCGACGCCTGTGCTCCTGGGTTGGCTCGAGCGTTGTCGCCGAGTTGGGCGAGGTGGTGGTCGTTTAGAACTGCCGGAGGTAGGGGGAGCGACGAGACGACACGGGCGTTGAATCGGGCAAAGCCACCGCGTGCGGGATCGGCTCGAACCGCGGCAGCCGCACGGATCCAGGTCGAGTTGAGCCATGCCGCCAACGCGCGCGCTCTCTCTGCGCTCTGTGTTGGGATGAGGTAGCAAGTATTCAGCGGGACAACCGCTCGATGAGTCGTAGAGGTCAGTGGAACCGCCTCGAGCCGGCGGGCGATGTCGGCCCAGACCACCTTGTTTTCTGCGAGGGCGGGACCGACCCTGAACAGTTGCCACGGCGGCCCAGTCCGAAAATCGGCTCTGCCGCGAAGCCGTGCGGCGTGCCGCCTGAAATAGCTGTCCGCTAATGGTGGCAACGCCGTCCGAGGCGACCCATTCGCGTCATGGGTCCAGATGATGCTGATCCTGGCCGCCGCCGACCACGCTGTGATATCCCGCCCACGCAGCGCAGGACGTAAGAGATGGGGCTCGATGTCGGCGTCGGGATTCAGGAAGACTGCGTTGGCCCCTGTCTTCACGCCGAGATGGCATACGAGGCGCTCACCGATGGTGGGGTGGCCGGCGAGTTCGGCCATGGCACGCTGCACGCTGTCGCCTTCGATAATCCAGGTTTCGGCTGCGCGCAGCTCATGTTGCGGTACTCGGATCGCTTCGGACACCGCCAGCGCCGATCGTAGGGTGTGGCTCTGCGACGGCCGGCCCTTCGTGGCGACGATCGCAAGCGGATAGGTCGTCGCATCGAAGCTCCGTGCATGTGTGGGCGTGAGGTCCGCGACCACATGGAGGGTTGTTTCCTGGGCGAGCATCCGGCGTGCCTTCTTCGCGTATGCCGCCGTCGCGAGTTTTGTCGGCAGCAAGAAAGCGACCGACCCTTCTCGATGGGCAAGCTCGAGGCCACGCTCCAGAAAGGCCAGGGCAAGATCGGGCTGATGGCGGAACCCCCTCCCGCTCCCGCCGCTCCACCATCGAAAGCGGCGGCCCAACTGTTGACGAACGTGGCTTGGCAGGAATTCCGCGCGAATCCACGGTGGGTTTCCGATAACGAGGTCAAACCCGCCCCCAGTGGCGAAAATGTCCGCGAAATGGCTTTCGTAGTGGAACCACGGCAGCGCTCGATCCCGCTCGAGCCGCCGCCGGGCTTGGCGCAGGCAGTACCGCTGAGCGCGCACCGCGCGTACGTGAGCTCGGAGTGGGGCATCCAGCCCTTGCCGATGGCCGAAGAGGGTCTTGCTCTTTCCGGTAGCGATACACTCTGCGAGCTGCCGGTCGAGCTGTGCTTCGGTTTCGTCGAGCCAGAGGCGCAGCGCCCGACTCTCCGCGCGTTTGAGGAGTCGAGCCTGCTTCGACTTGTCCGGCCCTGTCGCATGCACCAATCGCCTCCGGATTTCACCCAGGAGACGACCTCCGGCAACGGTGCGGGGAGACAGACTGTGGAGGGTCTGAAACGGATCGCTCAGGCTGTCTCCCTGCCGGATCAGGCAATCGAGGTTTGGCAGCGGCTCAACGGCCTCGGGTGCGCCGTCTTGTTCCTCGGCTAATACGGCCAACCACAAGCGCAGTTCTGTCAACGTGACCGCAATGGTGCTGGTGTCGACCCCGAAGATGTTCTGCGCAAGGATCCGGCGGCGAACCACCGCTGTCGTGCCATCATCACGGAGCACGTCGGCAAGCCACTCCAAGGCGCCGAGGAGAAACGCTCCCGAGCCGACAGCAGGGTCGAGAATGGTGAGCGTGCGAGTCATGGCTGCCAAGCTCGGGTCGCGCTCGTGAATGCGGCCTGCAAGCGCGTCCGCGGCCAGGCCGTATTTTGTCGTAAGGAAGGCGCCAATCGCTGCTTCAAAGAGTTCACGTACCAACGCGCTTGGCGTGTAGTAGGTACCGGTCTTCTTCCGTTCCTCGGTATCCATCATTCCCTCGAACACGCGGCCCAGCATGTCCGGTGCGATGGCATGGCCTTCACTACGCTCGCGCGCGGTAAAGTGAAAGCGTTCAAAGAGATCGTCGAACGCCATGCTCCAGAGCTCGTTTGAGATGTGCGGCCGGTAGCGCCGCTCGAGCCAATGCGGCTCGAAGAGACCGCCATTCAGGAATGGAATGTTCCCGAAGCGTTGCGAGGCAACAGTTCGGCGCGCATAGGGTTGGTTCAAGGTTCCAAAGAAGAGTGGCCCGAAGAATGTGCGGTGGAGATCGGTGCCCTCGGTCAGACACCGATCCACACCCCGACGCAGGAAATCCACGTCCCCGTTCAACCAGCCTCTATTCTGAACGAAGTAGAGAAAAAGCACGCGGGTGAGTTGAAGCAACGCGAGCCGCTGCCTGTCACGCTGTGGGATGGCTTCCGGAAGGTGTGCCGCAAAAGCAGTGAAGAGTCCGCGAAATCGACGGACGAACCGCGTGCCTGGCTCGGCAGCATCCAGTGCTTCGGCCAGCCGTGCGGCTGCGGCTATGGATTGCCCGGGCCCGGCCGCGGACACCCGCTCCAGGCAGTGGAGCGCAAGACGGCTCGGTGCGGCGAGCTCCAGACCAAGGACAGGGTATGGACCGAATGAAACCGAGACGGCGAGCTGCCGGCGGGTGGGATCGAGGGCCAGGACGCCCGCATGCTCACCACGCCGGCCCAGCTGTCCGGCGACCCTGCGCACCAGCGAAACGGGGTCGTCCGTGTCAACAGCATACCAGGTGAAGCCACCCTGCCGACCCACCACCGCGGCCCGACGGATGGACCGACTCCACCGGCTGCGCCTAAGCCACGCAGTCGGGGGAATCTCCTCCCAGGCGACCTCGTAGCCCAGCCAGTGGACGAGCCGTTGGAGGTGCGGGAGAGTCTGGATGCCGTCGAGGGCTTGCTCGAGACGGCTGGGCGCACCATGTGCCATGGTGGCACACGGTACTGTGGCGACGGGTCGAGACGAGTATCAGATGACGATCGGGTGGAGCAAATCCGCTCGGGCGCACGCCCGAGCGCCGAGATCATCTTTCCATAGGCTCGCGCCTAGTAGTTGTCCATCACCAGATTGGAGAGATCCTCCAGGGGCTGATGTTCAGGTCGGACCAGGCCGGTCGCGTCGAAGCGAATGTTCATGGCGCAGAGCTCCTCGAGAGTCGTGCTTTGCTCCGGCCCCAAGGGCAACTCAAACGGCCCACCTTCGGCTCGCATGCGGCTGATCTCTGCGATGAGCCAATCGGGTTTGTCGACCGCCCGGTCGAGCGCGTCGAGCATATCCTGGGTAAGAGTGAGTTTCATCGACGGAAGTCCTGAGTCGGGGGTCGGTGGGCCTCGCGTGCGTCGTTGGTCAATCTGTTCGCAACAATCCGTTCCAGCAATCCCGGGCGGGCTCGCACCCCGTCACCCCGTGTTGCCGGTACCTCCATACTCCCGCCCGCGCCATGTCACCCGCCGTCCTCGCCAGACCGAGCGAAGATAGATAACGAGCGTCATGCCCGCGCCGAGGGGGAAGCCCAACGCATAGGCTGGGGGAATGCCCATGCCGAAACTCACCATGCCCCAAAAGACCAACGACGCCATCGTGGCGAGGACCGCAGCATTGAACAGGCCGACCTGAATGCCACAGGCGGCGAGCACCACGAGGCCAGGCGGCACCACCCAGAACAGCATGGCGAGGGCGAGTGCCACCGGCATGACTAGTCGCAGCAAGGGTTCGTTGGGATAGGATTGCCGAGCTCCGAGGAACATGTTCTTGGACCAGCCTTCAACCAGGCCCGGGAGATCTCGATACATGCGTGTGGCCATGATCGACTCTGCAAAGGCGAAGTACATGCGCCGCCCCGACGCGAAGTATCGCTGGGCAAGGCCAAGGTCTTCGGCCACTTCGCCGCGCACGCTCTCGTGGGTGCCGACGGCGTCGTAGCTTGCTCTGGTAACGAGAATGAATTGACCGTTGGCGATCACGTCGCGCGCGGTCCGGGCAGCGTTGACGGTCTTGGGGTGGTAGCGATAACTCAAGAGCGCCCACACCTGGGGCATGATCAGACGCTCCCAGAAGGTCAGGCACAGCTGTCGTGGCGCGACGGTGACGAGGTCCGCCCCTTCCCGACGCGCGGCTCCGATCGCATGTGCCAGGAGTGTGGGAGCATGCCGGGTGTCGGCATCGGTGAAGACCAACCACTCGCCAGCGGCGGCGCGATATCCCTGGACACAGGCCCAGGGTTTCCCATACCACCCGGGCGGGAGAGGCGCGCCTGGGATCAATCGCACGCGGGGGTCCTCCGCCGCAAGCGCCTGCACGATGGTTGGGGTGGCATCGGTCGAGCGATCATCGACAACGAGCAGCTCCATCGACTCATAGGTCGTCGCCAGGATCGACCGTACCGCCGTCTCGATATTCTCGGCCTCATTTCGCGCGGGAATGATTACGCTGACGAGGCCGGCGTGCACCGTCGGCGCATCGGCCAGGCTGGGAGTGCGCGATGACAGCCGTGGCAGCAAGCCAAAGGGCGCCAGCCACGGCAGGGCTGGAATCAGATCAGCGGGAAGCATGTCGGGAACGAGGAGGCAGGTCAGCTGGGTCCGGTAACCGAGACGAGCTTCTCCTCAATGGTTACGAGCCGGCGTTCGACATCGGCCGCGTCGAATTCGGCACCGGAAGCAGGCACACCATTCTGGCTGAATAGGGTGGCCACCAGCGCGTTGGTGTATCCGACCACGGCGGCGGACACGCCCCGATCCAGCATGCGGTTGAGGTGGAGCAGCATGGCCATCCCTTGGCGGGCCCGCATGGCGGCGACCACTGGGGCCAGATTCCGGGTCAAGAGTTCGCGCAGATACTGGAGCTCTTCGACTACTTCGCCCGCGGCCAACCCACGGGCCGCGGCCGTCTGGCCGTAGTGCTCACACAGGCGTTCCCAGACCGGGGTGGTCTCACGCCGGTATGGGCCGACCAGTTGGACCAGGACATCGATAATCAAGCGAAGCTCCCGCTCAACCAACGAACGGGGTATTGTGGTAGAAGTGGTCATGCGGTCGCCGAGCCAGTCGGCCCATTCCCGCACCAGCGTATCACGCAGGTCGGCGATGGCCCGACCCGCCTCCAGCAATGTGGGGTGGAAAGCGCGCAGTGCGATGCTCCAGGTTGAAAGTTGAGCGCAGGAAACTTAGTCAGGAGGGCGAGTGCGGTCAAAGCCAATCGAACGCCCCCGGGCACTGGAGCCCGGGAACCGCATTGGCTTGGTGGCACCGGCCGGGGCACTTCTCGAGCATGACGACCTCAGGCGCGCGTCCGAAATTTGCCGTGGACTCGGATTCGAACCCGCCATCGGCATCAATGCCGAACGGCGTTACGGTTACCTGGGCGGCCGTGATGACGAGCGGTTGGCCGACCTCAACGCGGCCATTCGCGATCCCGACGTCGCCGGGATCTGGTGCCTGCGCGGAGGCTATGGCATTACCCGCATCCTTCCTGGGGTGGATTACGATGCCTTCGCGCGAACCCCTAAAGTCCTGATTGGCTATTCTGATATCACCGCCCTGTTGAACGCGGTGACCCGGATCACCGGGGTCGTAACTTTCCACGGGCCCGTGGCTCGAGCTGAATTGACCGGGTTCAGCCGGGAGCATCTCGAGCGGGCGGTGTGCCGAACGGCCCCCGCCGGCCGCCTGGGACGAATCGGGCCGCCGAGCTATGTGCTTGGCGCCCGCAAGGGCAGAATTGCTACGCTCGAGGCGGGGGTTGCCGAGGGCGTACTTGCCGGCGGAAACCTGACCCTGCTCCAGTGTCTGATTGGGACTCCCTATTTCCCCGACCTTCACGGTGCCATTCTGTTCATCGAGGATGTAGGAGAGGATCTGTACCGGGTGGATCGCGTCCTGGCCCACCTTCGCACTATTGGTGCCTTCGATCACTTGGCGGGAGTGGCCATTGGGCAGTTTACCGAAATGAAGAAAGCCACCTCCGACGGCGCCTTGGGGTTCGATGAAGTCCTGGGGACCTACTTCGGGCCGCTCGGGATCCCGGTGGCATACGGCTTCCCAATCGGCCACGTGGAGGATCAATGGACCCTCCCGCTTGGCGTACGCGCGCGGCTGGATGCCGGGGCAGGGGAACTGCAGTTGCTGGAGGCGGCGGTGAAGTGAGTGAGGTGGGTGGTAGGTAGTAGGTAGTAGGTAAGTAGGTAGTAGGTAAGTAGGTGGAAGGGAGTAGGGAGTAGGGAGTAGGAATATGACCTACAGTCCTACTCCCCTACATTCCTACCTCCCTACCTCCCTACATTCCATTAACCAATCCAGGGCCATTATCCACATCCCATCATCATGTCCACGCCGATCCTCACCACGCACATCATTCCTGGCACACTCGGGCCGATCCTGATCGACGTCCGGTCGGGGAGTCGAGGGGTTCCGCGTCCCGCGGTCTTGGTGTTGCACGGATTCAAGGGTTTCAAGGATTGGGGGATGTTCCCGGTCCTCGCCGATCGCGTGGCCCAGGCGGGAATGACGGCGGTGTCGTTCAATATGAGCGGGAGTGGCGTCGATGATATGGGTGACTTCTCGTATCCCGACCGATTCGGCCACGCGACTTTCAGCGGCGACCTGCATGATCTCGATGCCGTCGTGGTGGCGCTGAGTGAGGGTGGCCTCGGCGTGCCGGCGCCAACCAGCATCGGGATCGTCGGGCACTCGCGCGGCGGAGGGGTCGCGGTGCTCCATACAGCCTACGATGCCCGCGTGCGAGCGCTGGTAACCTGGTCTGCGGTGAGTACGGTGTCGCGATGGTCGCCGGAAGTCATCGAGCGATGGCGTACAGATGGTGCGCTCGAGATCGTCAACAGTCGAACGGGGCAGATATTGCCGCTCTACTGCGACGCGCTCGATGACATTGAGGCCAATGCCTCCGGGAGCCTCGACATTCCAGCGGCCGCCGGCCGCATCATCATCCCGTGGCTCATCGTCCATGGCGGAGCGGACGAGTCGGTCGCTCCCCAAGAGGCGGACACGTTGCTCAAGGCGAACCGAAGAGGCGACGCTCAGTTGCTTCGTATCGAGGGCGGCGGCCACACCTTTGGCGCTGTGCATCCCTACCAAGGATCGACGCCGGAGCTGGAGCGAGCCATCGACGCCACGGTGGCGTGGATGGGGCGACATCTCACCTGATACTCCCGGCCAATCGATCGGCCCTTGACTGTCGCCTCAGGGCCGACGAACGTGCACCCATGCCGATCTACGAGTATGCCTGTCCAGCCTGCGGCGAGGTGTTCGAGCTCCTTGTGCGATCCGATACCGCAATTGCCTGTCCGCAGTGCGCCAGCTCCCGGGTGCAACGGAAGCTGTCCGTGCCGGCTGTGTTGGCGAAGAACAACTCGGGTCCATCGTGCGAGCTGTCGGGACCCCCGGCCGGCGGGTGCTGTGGTGGTGGATGCGGGTTGAACTGACCCCGCTCCAGGCCCGTCTCGCCGAGCGCCTCACCGCGCGGAACCCCAGAACCGAAGACGACGACGCACTGATCCAGGCAGCGGTGGCTGTGGTCTTCGCCCCCGCTCCGGATGCGATTCTCCTCATCGAGCGGGCCGAGCGAGCAGGCGACCCCTGGTCGGGACACGTATCGTTTCCGGGCGGCCGCAGTGACGAGAGCGATTCTGATCTCCTCGCCACAGCCGTGCGGGAGACCATGGAGGAAGTCGGGGTTGTGCTGCAGCCGGACCAGCTTTTGGGCACCCTGGACGATGTCGCCCCGCGGCGGACCCACCTCCCGCCGATCATGGTGCGCCCGTTTGTCTTTGCGCTTGACCGAAAGCCTAGACTGGCGTTGAGTGAAGAGGCGGCGGAAGCGATCTGGGCGCCGGTGGAGACTCTCCTTGGGCCCGAAGCCTATCACGCGCTGATGGTTGGGGTCGGCGGCACCCGACGGTCCTATCCCGCCTATCGGCTGGGGCCGCGGGTGGTCTGGGGCATGACCGAACGCATCGTGACCCCGTTGCTCACGCTTCTGCGAGAGTAGGGCGCCCCCGTCGAGATCAGATCAGGCCCTGCGCCAACATCGCATCCGCTACCTTGACGAATCCGGCCAAGTTGGCACCCTTCACGTAGTTGACGTAGCCGTCGCTCTCAGTGCCGTACTCCACGCAGCGGCGATGGATGTTGCTCATGATGTGCCGTAGCCGTTGATCGACCTCTTCCTGCGACCAGCTGATGCGCAGTGCGTTCTGACTCTGTTCCAACCCCGAGACGGCAACACCGCCGGCGTTGGCCGCCTTGCCCGGACCGAAGAGGATCTTGGCGTCCAGAAAGGTTCGGACACCTTCGATGGTCGTGGGCATGTTGGCGCCTTCCGCGACACCAATGACTCCGTTGTCAACCAACTGGTGCGCATCGTCGAGCGAAATCTCGTTCTGGGACGCGGAAGGGAATGCCAGGTCGCACGGCACTGACCACGGTCGCTTGTCTTCATGGTATTCACACTTGAAGCGGTCGGCGTATTCCACCAGCCGCCCGCGGCGCACTTCCTTCAGGTCCTTGAGCCATTCCAGCTTTTCGGGACCGATGCCGTCGGGGTCGTAGATGAACCCGCTCGAGTCCGATGCCGCGACAGCCTTCGCCCCGAGCATATTCAGCTTCTCGATCGTGTAGAGCGCCACGTTCCCCGACCCCGACACCACGCAGCGCTTGTCCTTCAGGCCGTCCCCACGGCTGGCTAACATGTCTTCCATGAAGTAGACGGCCCCGTAGCCCGTGGCCTCCTTACGAATCAGGCTCCCGCCGAAGCTCAAGCCCTTGCCGGTGAGAATGCCGGCCCAAACATTCTTCATGCGCTTGTACTGACCGAACATGTAGCTCACTTCTCGTGCGCCGACGCCGATATCTCCTGCCGGAACGTCCGTATTGTCGCCGATGTGGCGGTGGAGCTCGATCATGAGCGACTGGCAGAAGCGCATCACTTCGCGATCGGATTTTCCCTTTGGGTCGAAATTGGACCCTCCCTTGCCGCCGCCCATGGGAAGTCCGGTGAGGCTGTTCTTGAAGACCTGTTCGAAGCCGAGGAACTTGAGCACGCTGAGAGTCACGGACGGGTGAAAGCGCATCCCGCCCTTGTAGGGGCCGATCGCGTTGTTGAACTGTACCCGCCATGCCCGGTTGGCGTGAACCCCACCCTGATCATCCTCCCAGGTCACGCGGAAAGATGACGATCCGATCGGGTTCGGTCATCCGTTCCAGGATGCACGCATCTCTGTACTTGGGATGTTCGAGTATGAAGGGGATGACGCTCTCGACCACCTCCAATACGGCTTGGTGAAACTCGCGTTCATGAGGGTTACGTCGCTTCACGTCTTGCATGAAGCGGTGCACTTCCTTCGTCACTTCGTCTGGCATGAGAGATGTCCTGTTGTGATCCAAGGTCGTCACTGGGACGGACGTACGGCCTTCACGAGCGTCGAGAGCCGCCGAGCCACGTCAGCGTGGCCGTTTGCAAGCGACCGAACGGAAAGTACTCGATCTCTCGTGAGATGGTGGAATGAGTCCAGCCAGTCGAACGAGCAGGCGTGGTGATGATTGGGCAAATACGATCGATCTATTCGGAGTTGAGGACGCTCAGCCACCGCTGGTACCTGAGCGTCCCGGGGTCACGCCCGCTCCGGCATCATCGCTGCGGAAACCGGGCGACGACCACGGTGACGTTGTCGGTCCCGCCGCCGTCGAGGGCCGCCTGGACCAAGGTTCGGCAGGCCGCCTCGGCCGACGGTGCGTTGGTCAGGATCTCCGACATCTCCTGGTCGCTCACGTGCTTGGTGAGTCCGTCGCTGCACAGGAGCAACGTGTCGTCGGGCAACAGGCCTAGGTCATAGAGAACGGGGTCGATGATCGGGTTTCGGCCCCCAACGGCGCTGGACAGCACGTTGCTCCAGCGTGATTTCTTGACCATGTCGGGCTTGAGGATGCCTTGATCGACCAGATCCTCCGCCATGGTCTGATCCCGGGTGATCTGGTCCAGCCAGCCGTCACGTTGGAGATACAACCGGCTGTCGCCGACCTGGACGATGAATGCGCGCGGCCAGAGGACGTAGGCCATGGTCAACGTGGTGGCCATGCCTTCCTGGCCTGATGCCCCCGATGCTTCCGCCTGCACCTTCTCGTGCGATTTCTGGAATGCCGTTGAGACCTCTCTCAGGACATCGCCACCCATGTCCTGCGCAAAATGGAAGAAGCAGGGCATGGTGAAGGTGATGTACGAGATGAGTGCGTCGACCGCCAGGCCGCTTGCCTGCGCGCCGGCCGCGGCACCACCCACGCCATCGGCCACCACCAGGAGAGCGCCGAGCTTGCCGCCCAAGAGCCTGGCCCGGTCTCGCTCCGGTAGGCTGGTCTGCGAAATATCCAGGGCCTTGTGGATGCCCGCGATGAGAAACTGATCCTCGTTCTCCTCGCGGATCTTGCCCGTGTCGGTCGCACCGAAAATATCGTCCCGGATGTTTTCCATGATGGCAACTATATCACCGGGAAAGCGAGGCCACCAGCCGGTCGGGCCGGAGCCGGGAAATCCGGGGCGAGCCGTCCGAGCCCGCCCCGTTCGGCACCGCGTGGCTCCGACTTCTTACTTGGCATTCAAGACCCTGGCTGCCTTGCCATACACCATCTGATTGACCCACAGGATCATCCCGAACCGCTTCCGCCCGGCGGCGACGGCCTGGGCTGCGATAATGTTGATGCCTGCCTTGGCCAGGCGATCGACGATGCGGCACACCGCGCCGTGTGTGTCATCTCCCTGTATGAGGAATGCCTTCTTGTTCTTGCTGAGGCGCCAGCCCTCGCGCCGGGCGACCTGCCTGAGCGCTCCCATGTCGTCCGTGACGAAGTCGAGCTGGGCCTTCCCGCCACCGACCGGGAAGCCCGAGTACATGAGGAGCTCGACCCCGGCCTCGTTGATCGCCGCCAAGACCTTGGCACCCTGTCCGGCTCGGCTCGGAACCTTCATATAGCAGTAGTTCACCTTTTTCGTGCGGGTCGCCATGACATCCTCCTTGCCCGCTTCATACACGCGGGCTACTTGGTGTGAGGTTCTCCCGATAACTGCGCGACGCGCTCCGTCGCGTCTTGGACCAGAGGCTGTAGTGCCTCGTCCGCGTCTCGCCACAGATCAATGAACTTGGCATAGTGTTCTACGGCTTTGTCATGCTCGCCTAGTCGGTCGTAGATCTCCCCTTGGCGCAAATGGGAAATGGGCAAGTACACGAGCTCATAGACCGAAACGTTGGCAATCTGGCGGTACCAGGCCAAGGCTTCTTGCTCTCGCCCGGCCTCGTTCAACAGCTCGGTTGGTTTCACGAGTCCGACACGTTGTTCCCCAAGGTCGATGCAGCCGTATGCTACGGCACCCAGAGTCTCGACGCCAGCATCGCCTCCTCCCGCGAGCGGACACCAGGTCGTGGGCGCGATCCGCTCGCATCGGGGGTTGGGATGGTACCTCAATAGGCGGAGCTTTGCCGGGTGGCCGGGAGAGCCTGGTTGCTATTAGGACATCCGTATACTAATATTAGGCGTGCCTAATTCAAGGGGCGTTCAGTGCCGAAGCTCATGATCAGGCCAGCCCTCAGCCGATCCGTGGAAGACTATCTCAAGGCCATCTACCGCCTTGCCCAAGAGGCCAGCCCAGTGGCGACGAGCGACATCGCGCTCGCCCTCGGCCTCTCGGCTCCGTCGGTGAGCGAAATGGTCAAACGCCTGTCCGAACAGGGACTGCTCGAACACGCTCCCTACCGGGGAGTCGAGCTGACGGCTCAGGGGCGCCGTGCCGCACTCGGCATGCTCCGTCGCCATCGCATCCTCGAAACGTATCTCGTCGAAAAGCTGGGCTACACATGGGACTCCGTGCACCCCGAGGCCGAACGCCTGGAGCACGCGGTGTCCGATTCGCTGATCGAACGCATGGCGCTGACCTTGGGAAACCCGGCGTTCGATCCGCATGGCGACCCGATTCCTCAGGCGGATGGTTCGGTGGCGCTGGTGGAAGCGATTCCCATGGCGGACCTCGCCCCTGGCCAGGTGGCGGAAGTTTCCCGGGTCATGACGAATCACGCCGAGCGGTTACGCTTTCTGGCCGATTCGGGGCTACAACTTGGCAGCAGGATCGAGATCGTAGATCGCCAACCATTTGGCGGTCCAATCACTCTGCTCGCTGGCGGGCGGGAGCAGGTCATCGGCCGCGAGCTCGCCGCGCTGGTATTCTGCCGTCGGGCCGAGGATGTGAGTGCATGAGAGCGTCTGATGGTTGACCCCGTTCTCGCACTGTCGATTTTCGCCCTTCTGGTCGTGGTCACGGCCCTCGTCGTGTGGCCGCGATGGGGGCTCGCCGCCCGTGTCATCCGACTTTGGCAGATGACGGAGCGGGTGCGCATCGAGGATGCGCTCAAACACCTCTACAACGCGGAGCTGTCGGGCCAGCCTGGGAATGCCCCGGGTGTCGCGGGGACGCTCGGAGTGTCACCGGCCCGAGCGGTACGGGTGATGGCCCGGCTGGAGGCGCTCGGGTTCGCGCATTCGACCGCTGAAGGACTGCGACTCACCGACGAGGGTCGGGCCTACGCGCTCCGGATCCTCCGAACCCACCGGTTGTGGGAGCGCTACCTGGCCGACCGCACCGGCGTCGCCGCCGCGGATTGGCACGACGACGCGGAGATCAAAGAACACCGGCTCTCGAAGGAGCAAACCGAGAATCTCGCGGCTCGAATGGGTCGGGCGTCGCGGGGACGCTTGGGGTGTCACCGGCCCGAGCGGTACGGGTGATGGCCCGGGTGGAGGCGCTGGGTTTCGCGCACTCGACTGCCGAAGGATTGCGACTCACCGACGACGGCCGGGCTTACGCGCTCCGCATCCTCCGCACCCACCGGTTGTGGGAACGCTACCTGGCCGACCGCACCGGCGTTGCCGCCGCGGATTGGCACGACGACGCGGAGATCAAAGAGCACCGACTCTCGGAGGAGCAAACCGAGAACCTTGCGGCTCGAATGGGCCAGCCCCTGTACGATCCGCACGGCGATCCGATCCCCACCGCGACGGGAGAGCTGCCAGCCGTGCCGGGCATACCGCTCAACGCCCTCGAACCCGGACTCACCGCAACGATCGTCCACCTGGAAGACGAGCCACGCGAAGTGTACGACCGTGTGCTGGCGGAGAGTCTCGCGCCCGGCATGTCGATCGAGGTGGTGACAGCCGATCCGTCTCGCGTCCGGTTCAAGACGGACGGTCGGGAGCACGAACTCCTCCCGGTTGTCGCCGCCAACGTGACGGTCCTTCCAAAGCCGACCCTCGAAGTGGCAGCAGTGCCGCAGCGGAATCTGACGGCTCTCGACTTGGCGAGAGCGGGACCGTCGTGGGAATCGCCCCAGCCTGCCAAGGAGCCCAACGTCGACGATTGCTCGACCTTGGCGTGGTTCCGGGAACCGTCATCGAGGCGGAATTGGTGAGCGCGGCCGGAGACCCCGTTGCGTATCGGATCCGCGGTGCGATGATCGCGCTCCGTCGTCACCAAGCGGAGTGGATCCTGATCGAACCCGCCCCAGGCCGCCGTCAGGCATGGCCATGCGTATCACTAGTACGGCGCCATGTCGAGGCTGCGCTGCCGACCGAGCCGAGTCGCTGGTGCAGCTCGGCGTTCAGCCGGACAAGTGGGACTACTTCGTCGCGCTGGCCGGCAACCCGAATACCGGCAAGAGCACCGTCTTCAACGCTCTGACCGGGCTCCGGCAGCATACCGGGAACTGGCCCGGCAAGACCGTGGCCCGCGCCGAGGGCACCTTCGACGAACGAAGGGAAGCGGGTCAAGCTCATCGACCTGCCCGGGACCTACTCCCTGCAAGCCGGCAGCACCGACGAGGAGGTCGCGCGCGACTTCCTCCTCTTCGGGCGCCCCGACGTCACCGTCATCGTGGTCGACGCGACCCGTCTCGAGCGCAACCTCAACTTGGTGATCCAGGTGCTCGAGATCACCGATCGAGTGGTCGTCTGCCTCAATCTGATGGACGAGGCCCGGCGTCGGGGCATCGGTGTCGACGCGACCAAGCTGGCTGACGAACTCGGCGTTCCGGTCGTTCCCACCGCGGCACGGAGCGGCGAAGGCATTCCCGAGCTGCTCGCGACCGATCGACAAGATGGCCACCGGGCTGGTCGAGCCGCGACCGTTCCGCATTCGGGAACTTCCTCGCGGATGTCGAGGGCGCGGTGCAGCAGCTGGTTCCTGCCGTGTCGCAGACCTTTCCCGAGCTGCCCAACGCGCGGTGGGTTGCGCTTCGATTGCTGAACGCCGACGAGCGAGTCATTTCAGCGGTTCGGTCCGGTGAGATCGGAGCGTTGAGCGAGGGCGTGATGCAGTCCGCCGGGGCATGGAACGCCGAAGGGCAGGGCGTGGCGCTCGTGGAAGGCAATCAGGAGTTGTTGGACACCGCCGCCACCCTGCGGTGGCAGCTTAGCCCCACGTTCTACGATTCCTTGATGCAGGGGATCTACGAGAGCGCCCAAGGCATAGCGGCTCGATCGACCGTCACCGGGCTGCGGCGCGTGAAGTTCGATCTCGATCGTCGGCTCGATCGGCTGCTGACGAGCCGGTGGCTGGGCTTCCCGGTGATGCTGCTGATACTCGCGGTCGTCTTCTGGATCACCATTGCCGGGGCCAACGTCCCGTCGCAAATGATCGCGACGTTCCTGCTCGACACGGTGCACCCGGCCTTGACGGCTCTCGGAGCCGCCATCGGCGATGCCGTGGTGGCTGAGCGGCTTCCTGTTCGACGGTATGTACCTCGCCACCGCGTGGGTGGTCGCCGTCATGCTGCCGCCGATGGCCATCTTCTTCCCGCTCTTTACCCTGCTCGAAGACTTCGGGTATCTGCCGCGCGTGGCGTTCAATCTGGACAAGCTCTTTCAGAAGGCGGGGGCCCACGGCAAGCAGGCGCTCACCATGTGCATGGGGTTCGGCTGTAACGCCGCCGGCGTCGTGGCAACCAGGGTCATCGACAGCCCGCGCGAGCGGCTGATCGCGATCATCACCAACAATTTCTCGCTCTGTAACGGCCGCTGGCCCACCCAGATCCTCATCGCCTCCATCTTCATCGGGACGCTCGCCCCGGCGCACGTCGCCGGCGTGGTCGCGGCCGCCGCGGTCGTCGGCATAGCGCTCCTCGGAATCGTGGCGATGTTCGTGGCGTCCTGGCTCCTCTCGCGCACCGTGCTCCGGGGTGAGGCGACGACCTTCAGTCTGGAGCTGCCTCCCTACCGGCCACCGCAGATTCTCCAGACACTCTATACCTCGATCATCGACCGAACGCTGATCGTGCTGTGGCGTGCGGTGATCTTCGCCCTGCCGGCCGGGGCGGTCATTTGGCTGGTCTCGAATGTGTCCGTGGGTGGCGTCAGCATTGCCGAGCACATGGTGGGGTGGCTGAATCCATTCGGCATCCTCATTGGCCTGAATGGAGTGATTCTCTTGGCCTACATCGTGGCGATTCCCGCCAACGAGATCGTGATCCCCACGGTTCTGATGCTGACCGTGCTCACGGCCGGGATCGCAGGCGTGGGAGGTGGGGCGGGCGTCATGTTCGAGCTGGATTCCGTCTCTCAGGTGGGCGACCTGCTACGGGCGGGCGGGTGGACGCTGCTGACGGGCCTCAATCTCATGCTGTTCAGCCTGCTCCACAATCCGTGCTCCACGACCATCTATACGATCTATAAGGAAACAGGCAGCGCCAAATGGACGACCGTCGCGACGGTCTTGCCGCTGGTGATGGGCTTTGTCGTGACGTTTCTCGTCGCCCAGGTCTGGCGGCTCTAGGCCCGACGCCTCGATCTTCCTCGACTACTGGCCAAATACGCGCGATCGGAGCAGCTCGATGGCGTGTTCCGGTCGCGCTCCGGTCGCGAAGGCCGTCGGGGTGCCGTCGTCCTCGGCGACGATCCGGCCCCGATCGTCGCCCTCGCCGAGGTGGATGCGAACGCCGACCTCCTCGAAGCTCACGGTTCCTGGTGTGAGCAGTTGAGCGATCACCAACGGATCGTTGATGATGCAGCCGTCGAAGTCCTCGAAGTCGCGGTGGAATTCCACATAGAATCGAAGGGCATCGCGGAGCCAGCGGTCACGTTCGGTCGTATTGATTCGCTCCACATCTTCCGCCATGAGCGTCAGGTGGCGGGTCACGTCGAGTCCCACCCACTGGGTGCCGAGGTGGGCTCGGAGCACCCGGTCGGCCGCCTCGGGATCGCACCACACGTTGAATTCGCCGTGGGGTGTGGTATTGCCCCGCGCCGCCAGATTGCCGGCCATCGCAAGGTGGCGGCGTATACGGGTGCGCACCAGGACGGGATCGGCCGCAATGGCCGCGGCCAGATTGGTGAGTGGACCTAAGGTCACCAGTGTCGCCGGTTCCTCGAGCTGTGCTAGCGCGTTGAGTAAGGCTTCCGGATCCGGCTCAACGGACTCCGTCTCGGGGAGTGACGCGTAGCCCAATCCCGTGTCCCCGTGGGTTTCCGCGGCTGTGACCAAGGGTCGCGCGAGCGGCCCCGCAGATCCGGCCACGACGGGAACTGTCCGGCCCGCACGGCGCACGATCTCCCGCGCATTTCGGGTCGCGTTCTCGAGTGTCGTATTGCCGTAGACCGTGACGATGGCGTGGACGCGGAGTTCGGGACTTGCCAGCGCGAGCAACAGCGCCAGGCAATCGTCGATGCCGGGGTCGGTATCAATGATCAGGTCGGTAGTCACAGGCGGTCCGGGAGACAGGCGAAGGCGTCATCCACTTCGGCAAATCTACCCCCCGTGGCCTGTGTTGGGGATACCCCCGTGGATGAAGTGTGGGGGAAAGAAAACCGCCGCCTCGTCTGGGACGAGACGGCGGTCAACTGGAGGACCTACTGGCTACTTCCCGCCGAACAGGATGCCACCGGTGATCGGTAAGAACGTCGTGCTGCTGCCTTCAGTGAAGGCATTCATGATCCGGGCCTCGACAAACAGGCTGACGGACCCTACGGAGAATGTGACGCCGCCGCCGCCACCGATCACGAAATCGCTCGAGCTCCCGCTGATGCCTGGTGAGCCTGAGTCGAAGTCAAAATTGGTGATGCCAATACCACCGGTGAGGTATGGCTTGGCAGGTGATCCCGGAGGACCCAACGGAAGCTGGGCGCCGACCATGCCGGTAATGAGCTTGGCCTTGGCATCCGAACCGCTCACATCGAGCTTGTGCTGCCCGTACTGACCGTCCACCCGGATGTCGAAGGGCAGGGCCGGGAGATCGAACAGGACGTTGACCTGTCCGTGCCAACCGGTCTTGAAGGCATCTCCGAAATCACCCATGGGAATGGTGGGCCCGCCACCGACCCCGATCTTCGCCCTTTGTGCCACGAGGTTCGTGGTGCCGGCCAGGGCCAGCACCATCACCAGCGCCGCCAGTGTGCGGCCGAGACTCGATTTCGACACAGCGTCTCTCCCTGAAAAGAGTGTGAAGTGCTCAAGACGACCTTCGTAACGCCAGGCAGAGAGGACCCTCCTCTCCTGCCGTCGAGATGCAACGCTGTCTCAAGCGCCGTGCCGCACCCAATGAGGCCTCATTGGACGTTTGACCCCCATCTCCATGTGAGCTGGGTCACCTTTACCCCACTGCGGGCCGCCCGCCGCATCTCGCAGAACGCAACAGACTGCACTAATCACCCCCCCCACGGCTGTTACAGTCCGAGCCGGACGCTGGCGCCGACCGTCCCGTATCGAAACGCCCCCGTGGTGGAACTCACCGCGCTGTTGGTAATGGATCCGAACACTTCCACCTGATCGATCGCGGCCCAGTTGCGGGAGATCCGCATTTCCGCGTGCCACTCGCTCTGGGTGTCGCTGCCCTTACCGACCTGCTGAAGGCCCAGGCCGCCGCTCACCCGGGTGCTCCAGCCGTGCCACGCGGCCGAATACCCGCCGCGCATTTCGACGACGGTAAAGCGATCCGGCGTGAAGTAGCCCGGGGCCTGCGCATCGTAGGCCAGGACCCGGCCGAACGCCCCGACAAAGAACTGCTTCCGGATCGTCTGCGTGAGAGCAAGCACTGCAGCCACCCGGCTGTTGTCGTCCGACACCCACGCCGCCCCACCGCCCGCGCTCAGCGAGAGCGTCTCCGTCAATCCGATGTCGAGGGTGGCATCGAGTTGGTCGATATCGAGATCGCGGCCGATCAGGTTGGCAGTTTCATCGAAGGGGTAGTGGGCGAAGCCGAGCCCGCCGGACACCCGTCGCGACGGACGGTACATGGTCCCGAGACGATAACTTCCGCTGCTTCGGGAAGACGCGCCATCGGGAGCGAGCCGGCGGAGGCCGACCGCGCCGGTGACGCGGTAGCTACCCCGCGTGACGGTTGCTCCCACCTCGCCCATGGTGCGGCTCGCGCTCCGGAGCGGGTCGCTCGCCTGCAGCAATCCGACCGACCCGAAACCGGTAACCCCGTCGGCCAGCAAGTAGGATCCCTTGAGATCCTGCCACCAGTTGGAGTTGTCATCCGAGTCGTCGGACCATGTCGCCGTGATGGTGACCTGCGGGCGGATCTCAGCCCGAATCGTCGTGTACAACTCCTGCACTTCTCGATTGTTTGGCTCGAGAGCCTTGGCCCGTTCGAGATAGTCGATTGCTCTGCGTGATTGCCCCTGGTAGTAATGCACCCGCCCGAGGCCGACGTTGGCCGTCACATTGGTCGGCGCACGCTCGAGGATCTCGTCATACCGGGCCGTGGCCGTCTGGTAATCGCCTTGCCACGCGGCGAGCTGAGCCCGTCCCGCGAGCGCATCGAGGTCGTTCGGGTCGCGCTCGAGCATGGCCAGATAGGCCCGGTCCGCATCTGGAATGCGATCGGCCCAGGACAGGGTGCGGGCGCGTCCAAGCTCGGCTTCGTGCATGCCGGGGAAGGCGCCGAGGAGACTGTCGTACTTGGCGATGGCCTCGTCGTATCGGCTGGACCATGAGAGGATGAGCGCCTCGGCAAAGCGCACGTCAGGATCGTCCTGCTCCATCTCCCGGGCTCGCTGGATGAGGACCAGGGCCGAATCCAATCGGTTCTCCCACGACGCCAAGATTGCCAAGCGGTAATTGGCACGGACCTGCCCCGGGTCGTCGGTCAAGGCCTGGTGATAGGCCGCGCTGGCTTCCCGGTAGCGTCCGGCAGCCCAGGCCGCATCACCCTGGCCAACCTGTGCCGCGAGGTTCGTGGCACCAGCCAGGGCTGCTGCAATGAAGAGACCTGCGACTCTCATTGGGTTTCCCATAACGCCTTCAGGGTGAAGTAGACGGGTTTGAGACGCTGGTGATACGTCGGTTCCGACCAGGTCTCCCACGCCCGTGTGACGAATCGGTCCGCTTCCCATCGTGCCGGCCAGGTGAGCGATGGCGCGGCGGCCACGACCGCCGGCTGGCCGCCCTTACGGTACACCATGGCACCCAGGCGGAGGCCGTCCGACTGCGACGTCCCGAAGGGAGGATTCGCCATCGAGGTGTCGACATTTTCTTCGTATACGCACTCGTGCATTCGAAGGGATCGGTCACGTTCAAGAGCGCCCATGGCAGACGGACTTCCACCAGTCGCGAGGCTTCGTCGACGTACCAATCGGACAAGGTAGACGCCTGTTCCGTGCCGTATCGAAGGTCTCCACGCGGATAGGCCGTGGCTGGGAAGAAGGTGCCATCCCGGGCGAACCGGGCTCGGTTGGTAATGACGAAGAGTGGCTCGAATGTCCCATCGTATCGGGATACCGTGCGGATTGGGCGCCGGTAGAACGCACCGCGTTCATCGCCGTCGACGATGGCTTCCGGTCCGAGGTAGGGGTTGTACTCCGGAACTACCCGGAGCTGTCCCCGGCCGGTCGAGTCGAGGTCCACCAGGAACTCGAAGCCGACGTCACTCCGGACAAGCCCGTCAGGAAGACGATGTTGTCCCAGATCAGCCCGATAGGTGTCGAGCGCAATGAAGAGTCCCAAGGAATCCCACGGGAATGGCCCCTCGAGCCATGCCGGCAATTCGAGCGCCAGGTAGAGAAACGCTTCGTCACTCCCCACACGGACCGTGAGCACAGAATCGCCGGCCACCGAATCGCTCTGCTGCACGATGGGTAGGGTGCGCCAGCGCTGAGCATCGCCCCCCAAGACCGGAGTCTCCTCCGCCTTGCCCGCGTACATGCCGAGGATTCCATATTGCTGCTCGGCATCCATCACGTTGAGCCAGCGTGGGGTATGGCTGGCCGGGATCTCGAGGTCGATGACGGCCCAGTTGCGCTTGAACCACTCATCGATCCAGGCGAACAAGATGCCCCCCGCCGCTCCGCTCTCCTCGATTTCGCGGGTGAGTCTGGCGTCGATGGCAGCCATCTCAACCTCATCGTGACCGCCGTGATGCCACCCCTGCGGCTGGAGGTGCGCCATACCACGACTCGAGGGAACGCCGTATTCCGCGATCACGACCGGGATGCCGGCGTGATAATTGATGAGCCGCTCGAGATAGCCGAAGTAGTTCGACCGTCCTTCGGACGACGCCGCGCGATTGTAGCGGCGGTCGTACAGCATGAAGTCGGGATAGTAGGGGTAGGCATGATAGCTGGCGAACCACCCGGCGGGATTGGCTGCGGTTGGGTGAACCCGGGTGGCATCGAGCCCGATCGCATCGTTCTCGTACTCCTGCCGGATGTATTTGGCCGGACGTCCCACCGCTTCCCGCCAGGCCAGCTCCTCGGCAGTGTTTGGCTCGGTAGGATGATCGAGCGGGTCCAACGTCGGCCAGTTGGTATAGGCGATCGGGCGGAGCGCGTTGTAGCTGTCGACTTCATAGCCCAAGAGGTAGTCGCATTGCTCGGCCATCCAGATATCCGCGGCAGCGCCCTGAGCCACCTGGAGGTAGCGACCCGCATATGAGCGGACCTCGGGATGCCGCTCGTCGAAGGCCCGCACCGCGAACGGCTCCCACTCGCGACCGATTATGTACGCCAGCGTCCACGCCGACACGTCGGCGTCGTACTTGCCGCTGGCATGTCCCGGGCGTGGCGCAAGCTCCGTCGAGCCGTGAATCACATCGACGACGCGCTCCATCTCCCGTCGAAACGCGAGCATCCACTCCGGATGGTTGAAGTCGTGGTCCGGTGGCAACTCGGTCCAGACGCCGTGAATCAGCCAGAGGACTTGGTCGGGGTGTGTCGCGTTCCAGGCCCGAAGGGCTCGATAGAACGCGGGCGGCAAAATGGTGTACACTCGCACGGCGTTGGCGTGCATGGTGGCCAGGGTGTCGAGCCAGCCGGCGTAGACCGCCGAATCCATCGGGAACTGAGATGGAAACTTGCCCGGAAGAGCCACGCCGAGATTGACCCCTCGGATGTACAGCGGCGTCCAGGTCGAATCCTGCAGCACTTCGAAGCGTGTGGCCTGGGTTCGCGCCGGAAGTTGGAGGCGCTCCGACCGTGGTTTGGGGCGGATGGCCGGACGATTCCAGTCAGGATCTAACCGACTGCGGAGAGCGATGGCCTCCTGGTGCTGCGGGTCTAGGGTGAGCACCCGGGCAGCTGCCCCGACGGCCGCGGTCAAATCGCCCTTTCGTTCGGAGGAGAAGGCCAGCCCCATCCAGCCGTCCACGCTCGAGCTGTCGAGCGAGACCGCGCGCCGGAACAGCGAGTCGGCCCAGGCGGCCCGGCCTAGGCGAAGGCTGGTAAATCCGAGTCCCACTGTGGCCTCAACGCTTGTGGGGCACAGGGTGCGAGCCGCGGCGAACCATTGATCGGCCGTTCCGATCGAGTCCGTCCGGAATGCCGGCCAGGCCAAGGCGATGAGCCGATGGGTTGCGGGAGGGCAGGCTGTGTCCTGGGCAATACCGGCGCTGACCGGTGTCAGACCGAGGGCAATGGCGAGTAGGGCGGCGGGATGTAGTTTCCAAGTCATCCGTAACAATTGGTCCCGGGCCGTCGAGGCCCTCCAGCCGGAGCACGCGTGTGGCCGCACCATCACCGAACGAAGCGATTGATACGGCTGCATTGGGGCGATCGCTGGTCGACACTTTTGGCAAGGGGTGGGCCAAACAGGACATCGATCTCCTGGCGTCGGTCTTCGATGACGAGGCACTCTTCCGGGAGACCCCGTTCGCCCGGCCCAGGACGGGGATCGGAGCCATCCGCGAATACTGGCGAGACATAGGCTATCATCAATCAGAGGGCCGATTTAGCTCCGGCGAGGTCTTCACGGTCGGCCCGTGGTTTTCGGCCGAATTCAAGTTCGTTTTCCGCCGCCGCCGGACCGGCGAATGGGTGGATGCCCGAGGGGCACTGTTCTGCGAGACCCGCGATGCCAAGATCACGGAAATGCGGATGTACTGGCATCGCTGGGCAGGGGGCCGGGAAATCCGCCAGGATTGAGGCATCATCCAGTGTTGCTCCGGGTAGACCGGACGTCCCCCAAGTGGGACAAATCGACGGCGGTTCATATATCTAAGTTGTTGTATTACAATAGATTAAATATTGGCACGGTCCTAGCTCTCTTCAGACAGTAGGATGTTGTCTTTCTTGCCTTCGCCGGGAGGAACGATGTTAGCCTCGGCACTCATGTCCATTCTCGTTCCGGTTGCCCTTACGGCAGCGCCGGCACTCGGTAGCGCCATTCAGGGCGACCCGCCGATTCGAATCTCGCTCAATCAGGGCGGCCATTACCAGCGGGGCGATAAGGCCCGGGTCGAAGTCCGGACCGACCGCGACGGATATCTAGTGGTACTCCATGCCGACCCCGAGGGTCGGGTGCGCGTCCTGTTCCCCCTCGATCCCAACGACGACAACTACGTCCGCGCAGGAAAGACCTATGAAGTGCGGAGTAGGGGCGATCGGGAGTCGTTCTACATCGAGCAGTCGAATGGGACGGGGACCGTGCTTGCGGCGGTCTCGATCGACCCATTCCGCGTGACCGACTTCGTGGTGGGCGATCACTGGGACTATCGAAACCTGCGAGTGTCCGACATCGCCTCGGATGCCGAAGCTGAGCTCACCGAGATCATCCAGCGGATGGGATCCAGCGCCGGGTTCGACTACGACGTGGTGTATTACGAGATTCTCGAGCCGGTGCAGTACGCGTATCCCTCGGTGTTCCACTCGTCGTGGGATTATTGGGATCCTTACTACAGCGGCTGCTATTACTGCGGCTCGCGTTACTACGGCACCGGGATCCATATCGGGATCGGCCTCGGAAGCGGCTACTATGACCCGTGGTACTACGACCCGTGGTACTACTCGCCGCGCTACTACTATCCAGGGTACTACTACCCAACCTACTACTACCCGACGTCCTACTACCCGGGGTATTACGGCTACGGCTACGGCTATCGTTCGTCCTGGCCGCGCTACCAGAACCCTTATCGGTTCAAGGATGACCGATTCCGGGATAATCGATTTGCGGACAACAGCCGCAACAGGCGCGCGATCGATACCCGGAATCAGAGCCAGAGCCGGGTCACTACCAACTTGGTGGATTACCGGCGTCGGAGCGTGGACCTGTCGACTGGACAGCGCCCCTCGATTCAGCGATCTCGCGATGCCCAGGTGAGGCGGGTGGCGCCAGCCGACCGGAATTCCGAAGCCCGCCGGGTACAGTCGGAGAATGGTCGGAGAGTCGCTCCTCAATCGAGCCGGCCGACCACCACGAAGGGTGCCGAGCCACGGCGTGCAACGCCGCAGCGGACCACCCCGAACCGGGCCGAGCCTCGCAAGGTCGAGCCACGGCGGGCGACGCCCCAACGTACAACGCCGAACCGGGCCGAGCCTCGCAACGTCGAGCCCCGGCGGGCGACACCCCAGCGTTCGACGCCGAGCCGGGCCGAGCCCCGGCGGGCCCAGCCTAGTCAGGCCGCTCCAGCACGGACCAACTCCTCCGGGCGGCGCGTGACCCAGGCCGAGCGCCGGACCAGCGATTGGTGGACGACCGCGGATCGCACCTCCCCGGCACGCCGGGTGGTAACGGGTCGGGAAGCGGCGGCGACGTCCCGCGCGGTGTCCCGCCCCCAGACGAGGACCACGAGCACCACTCGTGCGGCTTCACGGCCGCGGGCGAGCACGCCGGCGCGGGCCAGCGCTCCGAGTCAGGGCCGGGCGGTGAGCCGACCCTCGGTGTCGCGTCCAACGCCATCGGTGTCGCGCGCGCCGAGTAGCCGTGGCTCATCGAGTCGCGGTTCCGTGAGCCAGGGCCGGGCCCCGAGTCGGAGCGGAGCCGCCTCGTCCGGGGGCGGGAGTCGGCGCCGCAATTGAGCTGAGCTGGAGCGCAGTGGGGGGCGGTTACGCGACAACACGCGTAGCCGCCCCTCTGTTCTTGGGATGGTGCTTGGCAGGCCCGTGCGTAGCCGCGCTACCGCGACGACGAGCCTTGGTCTGGTCGATAGACGATGACTTGAGCGCGTTCGAGCGTGATCAGCCCGCCACCGATCATCTGATCGAGCTCCGGTAGGATCTCTCGGATCCGCTCTTCCGTTTCTACGCACTCGACGATGATCGGAAGGTCGACGGACAAACGAAGCACCTTGTCCGTATGCATTTGGGCGCTGGCCCCGAAGCCCATGATGGCACGAAGCACCGTGGCGCCGGCGTACCCGCGCGCTCGCAGCAATTCCACGATTGCCTGGTACAGCGGCTTCCCGTCGTGCTTGTCCCGCTCGCCGATGTGGATGCGCATGAGCATCCGCTCACCTGTCAGTCCGTGCATTGTTGCCTCTCGAGTGGTGGCAGGGGGCACTTGTTGCGTTGGGCGTGGCTCAGATGCTGCGCCGTAGATCCATGACCGCGTGGGCGCTGGCGATGCCGGCAAACATGGCAGCCAACGCGATGAAGACACTGAGCGCCGCGTACCATGCCGCTCCTCTCCAGTCCCCGCTCTCCATCAAGCTGACGGTCTCGTGGCTGAATGTCGAGAACGTGGTGAAGCCGCCACAAAAGCCGATGGTGAGCATACCGCGCATCTCGGGGGACAGCGTGGAGGCGTCGGTCGCGTACCGGAGGAAGAATCCGAGCAAGAAGGAGCCCACCACGTTGACCGTGAGCGTGCCGATGGGAAAGGTGGTGCTCGTGAGGCGCTGCATCCAACCGCCAACCACATATCGGCTGACCCCGCCTACGGCGCTGCCGACGGCAATGTACCAAAGCATGAATCGTGGCTCCTGGTAGGGCGGTGACGAGGGCACACGAGGAAGCGGGTAGGCGCCCTCTCGACTAAATTAGGCGGCAATGCTCCACATTGCGCTGGTCCAGCTACGCCCGACGAAAGGCGCCTATCGCAAGAACCTCGAGGATCTCGAGGGACTCTTCCGCGAGGTCGCACAGTGGCAGACTCCCCCGGACGTGCTGGCGTTGCCCGAAACCGCGCTCACCGGGTACTTCCTCGAGGGTGGCGTCCGCGACGTGGCCCTGTCGGCGGAACAGCTGTTCGAGGATCTCTCCAAGCATCATGCCCGGGCCAAGGCTCCGGCGCTGGACATCTCCGTCGGATTCTACGAGGTGTGGCGGAACCGGTTCTACAACTCCGGTCTATATGCCTCGCTCGGCGGTCCGGAGGCTGGTATTCGGCACGTGCATCGCAAGGTATTCCTCCCGACCTATGGCGTCTTCGACGAGGAACGTTTTGTCGAATCGGGGGACAGCGTCGAAGCGTTCGACACGGCGTGGGGCCGAGCTGCCATTCTGATTTGCGAAGATGCCTGGCACTCGGTCATGCCGACCCTCGCGGCGCTCGACGGTGCACAGCTCATCTTCATCCCAAGCGCAACACCCGGACGAGGCCTCAAGCCGGAGGCGGATGGCCAGGGCCGACCGGCCAACCTGCTCCGCTGGGAGCGATTGACGCAGAACATGGCGTCGGAGCATGGGATCTACGTTGCCGTGTCCCAACTCGTGGGCTTCGAGGGCGGCAAAGGCTTCGCCGGCGGGTCGTTCGTGGCGGGGCCCAGAGGCGATCTCCTCGTCCGCGGACCCATCTTCGAGCCGGCAATTCTGCCCGTGACGCTCGACTTCGACGAAATCACGCGCTCGCGGGCCGATATGCCTCTGCTGGCCGATCTCGAAATCAAGTGGCCGCACCTGGTGCGCTCGACGGGTGATGGCCGTCCGCGTCCGCGGCCGGCGCGACCCGCTCGGCCTCCGCGCGCGCCCACGGTACCCACCCGGGCGATCCTGGCCAATGAACAGGACCCGCTGGCGATCGACTCCGAGCTCACCCGGCGGTGGCTGGTGGAGTTCATCCGCGACGAGGTCGCCCGCCGGCGCGGGTTCGCGAAGGGCATCATCGGCCTTTCCGGGGGCGTCGACAGCTCATTGGTGGCGTTCCTCGCGGCGGAGGCCCTCGGTCCGTCCAACGTGATCGGCGTTCGCATGCCGTATCGCTCGTCGAGTCCCGAAAGCTTGCACCACGCGCAATTGGTCATCGACGCGTTGGGCATCGAAAGCCGGACGGTGGACATTACCGAGGGGGTCGATGGTTTGGTCCGTGGCATCGGCGGTGACGTGAGCCCCACCAGGCGCGGCAACATCATGGCGCGCTGTCGCATGATCACGATGTTCGATCTTTCGGCCGAGCTCGACGCGCTGCCGCTGGGCACGGGAAACAAGACGGAACGCCTGTTCGGGTACTTCACGTGGCACGCGGACGACTCGCCGCCGGTCAACCCCATCGGCGACCTGTTCAAGACCCAGGTGTGGTCCCTGGCCAAGCACATCGGCGTGCCGGAGGAAATCGTCTCCAAGCCTGCCACGGCGGACCTGATCCGCGGACAAACCGACGAAGAAGATCTCGGGATTTCCTACCACAAGGCCGACGCGATACTCCACTGGCTGCTACAGGGCTATCGCGTGTCCGATGTCGTCGCGCGAGGCTTCGATGAACGGGACGTGGAGCTGGTCCGCCACCGGCTCGAATCCACCCATTGGAAGCGCCGCCTCCCCACCGTCGCCATGTTGAGCCACACCGCGATCGGCGAGTACTACCTGCGGCCGGTGGACTATTAGACGCAGGGTTGAGGATGTAGGCGAGTAGAGGTAGGGAGACAAAGTTCACTTGGCATTCATCTTGCTACCTCATCGGCTACACCTACTTCCTACACCCTACTTCTCACTTCCTACTTCCTACTCCCTGCTTTCCTCGCTCATGACCCCTCCCTCCCGTCCCATGTCCTACTCCCGTTCCGAGCTGACCCAGCTCGCGATGCCGCACATGCAGAATGTGCTGGGGGACCTCTTCGGCGGGC
Source organism: uncultured Gemmatimonadales bacterium (assembly GCA_963815325.1). Classification (GTDB taxonomy): domain Bacteria; phylum Gemmatimonadota; class Gemmatimonadetes; order Gemmatimonadales; family GWC2-71-9; genus JABDII01. The sequence continues at coordinate 138,786 of CAWFGG010000001.1, read as the reverse complement.
AGATCATGGCGATGGTTGATCAGGCGGCCGCGGTGGCGGCGATCCGCCATGCGGGCGGTGCCGCAGTCACGGCCAGCATCGACCGAGTTGATTTTCGGGAGCCCATTCCCATCGGCGCCCTGGTCACCTGTATGGGGTCGGTCGATTACGTCGGCAACTCGTCGATGGACATTACCGTGGAAGTGTATGCCGAGACGGTGAGCACCGGAGTCCGCCGACACACGCATACCGCGCACGTCGTATTTGTGGCAATCGACGAGCAACGGAAACCTCGGCGCGTCCCACGTCTCATTCCGGAGTCGGAAGAAGAGCAGGCTCGTTTCGAGCGTGCCCGGCTGTATCGGGAGAAGCGGGGCCGCTCGACGTGAACGGGACTCGGGCCGTTCTCGTCCTGAGCGGCGGCGGGGCCAAGACGGCGGCCCAGGTCGGGGCATGGCGGGCGATCACGGAGGCCGGACTCGAGATCGTGGCCTGTGTCGCGACCTCGATGGGAGCGGTGATTGGGGCGGCGCTGGCCGGCGGCCGGTCGCCGGATGAATTGCTCCACGACGTCCGGCGGCTCCGACGTCGCGATATCGCCTCGCTCAATCCGGGCGCGCTCTTGCCTGGACTTCGCGCCCGGTCGCTCTTACGCGAGGCGCCACTCCGCCGCACGATCGAGCGTCTCGTGCCGGTGCGGAGCTTCGACGGCTGCCGAATCCCGCTGACCGTCGCGGCCACCGATCTCGACAGTCGGGAACTGGTGTGGTTCGGAGCCCGCGGGCGGGACGTGCTGCTCGTGGACGCGCTCTACGCAACGGTGGCTCTCCCGCTCTACTACCCGCCGGCCGTCATTGGAGGGCGGCGGTATGCCGACGGCGGCCTCCGGGCCGTCCTGCCGCTCGAAGGCGCGCAGGGGGTCGACGCGGAACTCATCGTGGCGGTCGATGTTGGCCCCGGATTCGATGAACCGGAGTCGACGGCTCCGCGTGCCGTGCCGCGGTTGGTCGCAGCGTACAATGAGGCGACCGCGATCCTCATGGCCACCAACACTCAGCTACAGGTTGCGCTCTGGCGTTCTCGATATGGCACTGGAGCAAGCCGTCCGAAGCTCGTGTACATCCGGCCGCCGGTCGAGCGCGGCGCCACCTTCCGAATCGAGGCGGTTGAGTCATATGCGGCGGAAGGCTACCGGGCGGCGGCGGCGGCGTTACGGGACTTCAAATCGTCGTCGGGAGCTTGACCACGGAGATTCACGAGCCAGATTCCCTCGGGGCACACGCGGATCGAAGGCTGATCCGGAGCTCTCGGAGACATCATTACCATGAGCGAGCCGAAGATCTTCACCATAGCCGAAGCCGAGCACACCCTGCCGCTGGTGCGCCGGGTGGTTCGTGATCTCACGCAGGAGTACCCACGACTGGCGGGCCGCGTTGGCGCAGTATGAAATTCTGTCGGGTAAGGCCCGAGCCGAAGATGGTGAGACGGAGGAGTTGGTCCAGGCTCGTGAGCAGGTCATGACGCACGCCGGCCGCATCAACGCCTTTCTCGACGAACTCGAACAGGTAGGCTGCCTCTTCAAAGGGTTCGAGAACGGCCTGGTGGATTTCTACGCCCTGCACGAAGATCGCTTGGTCTACCTATGCTGGAAGCTTGGCGAAGCTCATATTGCCTATTGGCACGAAGTCGACGCCGGCTTCGCCGGCCGGCAGCCGATTGACGCCGCTCTCCTGGCCGAACCAACCCAGTAACCCACGTTCTCTCATGCGTCTCTTCATGCTCTTCGCTCATTGGGTCGGCCTCTCACTCTGGATCGGGGGGGAGGTGGCGAACCTGATCGTTCTGGCGGCTGCCAAGCGGGAAGACCCGTCCATCTTCGGCGCTGTGGCGCGGATCCGCGTCGCCATTCTTCGGAAGGTGGTGGCGCCCGGGGCCCTGGTGACGCTCCTGACCGGGCTGATCCTGACCATTCAGCGATACTACGTCGAGTTATGGCTCGTGGTCATGCAGGTCGCCGGGTTCGTCGGAGCGATCGTCGTGCTGCTCATCGCGATGCCGGTGGGTGTGAAGCTGTCGCGGATCGACCCCGTCGGTGAGAACGTTCCCTACTTTCTCATGCTGCGTGGCCGCCTTACCGCGATCGGCGTGGTTTCGCTTGCCGTGGCCTTGCTCGGCCTTTGGGCCGGCGTAAAGTAGCGCGGCCGGTCTTACACACCCCCCGTACCGGACAGATTCCGCACTTCGCCACCCGCGCCGTGCACACGAGCGCGCCGAGTTCCATGATGGCTTGATTGAAGGCCCAGGCCGACTTCCCCCGCTTCGGCATGAGCCGACCGGCCGTTTCCCAGAGGAGAGCCAGGTTGGGAGAGTTCTTGGCCCGAGGGTGGAACGCCCGTCGCAGCACCCGAGCGACATTGGTGTCGACCACCGGGGTAGCCCGCTCGTAGGCGAACGACGCGACCGCCCCTGCGGTATACCGGCCCACGCCGGGCAGGGCGCGCAGTTGGTCGGGGTCCGCCGGAATGATTCCGTCGTGGTGCTCGACGACGGTCCGGGCCAGCCGATGGAGGTTGGTGGCGCGCCGGTAATAGCCGAGTCCCTCCCACGACTCCCGGACGGCTCGGGGGCGCGCCCGAGCGAGGTCGTGGATGGTGGGGTATTTGGCCAGGAAGGCCTGGTAGTACTGGTGAACGCGCCCGACCTGCGTTTGCTGCAGCATGAACTCCGAGACCGCGATATGGTACGGATCGCGGGTGCGGCGCCACGGTAAGTCCCGTCCGTGGCGGCGAAACCAGCGGAGGAGTCTCTGGCGGAATTCGGAGGCGTGGGGGAGGGCAGGAGGGGTAGACTTCGACGCCATGTTGCTCCAAGATACAGCCTGCCCGGGGGGCAGTCGAGCGCTATGACCCTCCACCTTCAGGCGTCAGGCCGTTGGCACCTGCACCGCGAGATCGAATGACCTCACTGCTCCTGCGATTCCCTCACGCGATCGGCCGCGGCCTCCTCGGCACCTTCGATCACGTGGGACGGGTGAGCCTGCTCGTGGCCGAATCGGTGCGCGCCCTGGGCCAGGTCCGGACGTGGCTGCCGCTCACGCTGCGCGAGGCATACAACGTCGGCGCGGGGAGCCTCTTCATCGTCATTCTGGTGTCGGGCTTTGCCGGGGCGGTGACGGCGCTCCAGGCCGGTTATCAGTTTACCGGCAACATCCCGTATTACGTCGTCGGCAGTTTGGTCGTAGAGTCGGTGGTGCTCGAGCTCGGGCCGGTGCTGACCGGACTCATTCTCGCCGGTCGCATCGGCGCCCGGTATGCCGCCGAGCTGGGGACGATGCGGGTGACGGAACAGATCGACGCGTTGGAGAGCCTGGGGCGGTCTCCCGCGTCCTACCTGGTCATTCCGCGGGTGCTAGCCGGTCTGATCATGGTGCCGGTGCTGGTAGTGATCGCCGATGTGATCGGCGTCGCATCCGGGTGGTGGTTTGCCCGCCAGGTGTTGCCACTGACCGATGCGGACTTCGCCTACGGCGCCCGCGCCTTCTGGCACCCGTTCGATGCGTACTATTCGCTGATCAAGGCGTTCTTCTTTGCCGGGTCGATCACCATCATCCCATGTTACATGGGCTTCACGACCCAGCAAGGTGCTGAGGGCGTCGGCAAGGCTACGACGTCCGCTGTGGTGGTGAGCTCGGTCATGATCCTCCTGCTCGATACCCTCCTGGCCCAGGTCCTGTTGCACTAATGATCGAGCTGCTCAGCGTCCACAAGCGCTTCGGCGAGCAAATCATCCTGGACGGGGTGGACTTTACCGTGCAGGAGGGCGAAACGGTTGCCCTCCTCGGCGAATCGGGCACCGGCAAGAGTGTGTTGCTGAAACACATCAACGGATTGCTGCACCCCGATTCGGGTAGCATCGTCGTCGATGGTAAGCATGTGCCGTCGCTCAGGCGGAAGGATCTCTCGGACCTGCGGGCCAAGATCGGCTACGTCTTTCAAAATGGTGCGCTGTTCGACTCCATGAACGTATTCGAGAACATTCGTTTCGGTCTCTCGGACCTCACGAACTATCGAGACCTGGACTACTGCCGGACCCGAGTGCCGGAGTGTTTGCGACTGGTTAATCTCGAGCCCGACGTGGCGAAGAAATATCCCGCGGAGTTGTCAGGTGGCATGCGGAAGCGCGTCGGTATCGCGCGGGCCATCGCGGGCCAACCCAAGTACTTGCTGTACGATGAGCCGACGTCGGGACTCGACCCGTTGAATGCCGACATCATCGACAACCTGGTCACGCATCTTGCGGATGCGCTCGGCGTTACCAGCGTTATGGTCACGCACGACGTTCGGGGCGCGTTTCGTGTCGCCGATCGTATCGCCCTCCTGACCAAGGGTAAGATCGCGCTCCAGGGTACCCAAAAAGAATTCTTGGAATCCGAGGACCAACGCGTCCAGGCGTTCCTCGAGCGGGATTTCGAAGACACCTCCTACGCGGCCTGAGCGAGACTCATGGATCTTCATTACAAGCAACAAACCGTTGTCGGTGCTCTCGTCCTCGCGGCGATCGGGATCTTTCTGGTTGGAACCATCTGGCTGAGCGGACGAAGCCTGACCGCGGGCCGTGTCATCCACGCCAACTTCACCAACATTGGGAACCTCAAGCGAGGCTCGCCGGTGCGGGTGTCGGGCGTTGAAATCGGCAAGGTGGAGAACATCGAGTTCCGCGCGGTGGAGGACGTATTGGTGCGGCTCAGCTACTCCGATCGAGTCCAGCCGATGAGCGACGCCACAGCACGCGTCGTCTCCATAGGGTTGGTCGGCGACGTCGCCCTGGAGCTCGATCCGGGCACCTCGGGTGTCGCATTGGAGCGGGGCGCGGAGATCAAGGGAACGGTTGACGGCGGGATCGGCGCCCTGGGCGCCGACCTCGGCAGCCAGGCCTCGACCGTGCTCGAGGACCTGCACGACCTCCTGAGCTCGGGGCTATCGGACGACCTCCATAGGACGATGGTGGCTATGGAACGGGTCATGAACACGTTCGGCAACGCCAACCGCGGTCCGACGGCGGAATTGACCGGGGCGATGTCGTCGCTCCGGCGCCTGGGCGACCGGCTCGATTCGACTCTGTCCAACCCCGGCTTCAAACAGGCCCTGACCAACCTCGACACGGTGACCGCCAACGTGGCCCAGATGACGGCGCAGCTGACCACTACCGGCGCCCGGCTCGACAGCCTGCTCAGCGCCATCAACAACGGGGAGGGCACGCTCGGGAAGTTCGCTACCGATACCACGCTCTATAAGGGAATGGTGGACGTGTCCCAATCGCTCAAGGCACTCCTCGACGGATTGAACAAGGAGCCGGGGAAGCTCACGGTGCAGCTGCGGTTGTTCTAGCCGACCCGCCGCGCGCCGCCGACGTTCCACCGCATCCTATGTCGCTCACCCTTACCTTCCTGGGCACCGGGGCCGCCGTCCCAACGCTCGAACGCAACGTGAGCAGCCTCGCCATCTCACGGGAAGGTGAGATGCTCCTGTTCGACTGCGGCGAGGGCACGCAGCGGCAAATGATGCGCTACGGCGTCGGGTTTTCCTTTCGCGAGATCTTCTTCACGCACTACCACTCTGATCACCTCCTCGGGGTTACCGGGCTCATCCGGACGCTGGGCCTCCAGGCCCGGACCGAACCCATGACGCTCTATGGACCGAAAGGCGCCGCGAAAATCCTGGGTGCGACGCTCGACGTGGGCATCGAGCGAACCAAGTTTCCGGTGGAGATCGTCGAGGTGGCTCCCGGCGATCGCCTCGCGCGCGGCGACTACGACATCGCGGTCTTTCCCACCGATCACCGGGCCGACACGGTCGGCTATGCCCTGGTCGAGCACGACCGGCTCGGCCGGTTCGAGCCGGAGCGGGCAAAAGAGCTGGGCATCCCGGAGGGCCCCGCCTGGGGGCGGCTCCACCGTGGGGAAACGGTCGAACTACCCGACGGGCGAACGATCGGACCCGAGGGGCTGGTCGGCGAGCCCCGACCGGGCCGCACCGTGGTCTACACCGGCGACACGCGGCCGCACGATGCCGTCATCGATGCCGCCCACCACGCCGACCTCCTGATTCACGAGGCGACGTTCGGGCACGACGAGATCGACCGCGCCATTGCCACGGGGCACTCGACCGCGCTGGAAGCGGCAGAAGTTGCCCGCGCCGCCGAGGTCAGCCGATTGGTGCTGACCCACATCTCGGCGCGGTACAGCCGTGAGGCGCCGGAGCTCCTGGCAGAAGCCCAAGCGGTCTTCCCGGAAACGGCCGTCGCCCGGGACGGGCTCGTGATCGAGATTGGTTTTCCAGGCCAGGCATAGAGCGGATCAACCCGCCCGCGAGATCCCACGGTGACCCGCTCCCGTCCGACGCCCACCGAACTGGCCCTGCTGGGCCTGTTGGCCATGGTACTGGTCTGGTCGGGCATCCGCCCGCACGACCGGTTCACTTGGGTTTTGGAAGTCGCCCCGGTCCTCGTCGGTGTACCCATTCTCATTGCCATCTACGGACGATTCCGATTCACCGCGCTGGCATATGCTCTGATTACGACCCACGCCATCATCCTGATGGTGGGTGGGCACTTCACCTATGCCGAGGTGCCGCTGGGATTCTGGGCGCAGGACTGGTTTGGGTTCTCCAGGAATCATTACGACCGGATCGGCCACTTGGCCCAGGGTTTCATTCCGGCCATCGTGGTGCGGGAAATCCTCATCCTGCGCTCTCCCTTGCGCCGAAGCCGCTGGCTCCCGTTCGTAGTAGTTTCCATTTGTCTCGCGTTTAGCGCCCTTTATGAGCTGATCGAATGGTGGACCGCGCTGGCCACCGGGGAAGCCGCCGAGGCGTTCCTCGGCACGCAGGGGGATATCTGGGATACGCAATGGGACATGATGCTCGCGCTCATCGGAGCGATCATGGCGCTCGTCACATTGACTCGGCTTCACGACCGGCAGTTGGGCTACCGGTCCGGCCGGCCCGCACCCGAGTACCGGCTGGCGGCCGATGACTGACCCCCGACTCCGGCGCATTGCCCCAAGCCTCCTCGTGGCCGTGATGCTCCTTGCCATGGCCTGCACCCTCGAGCGCCGTGTGCCGCCGCCGCCCGCCGGCGCGCAGGCCCGCGCCGCGGTGTTGGCCGAGCTGCGCAGCTACTACACCGACCTGAGCGCCCGTGACTGGCCGGCCTTCGCGTCCCACTTCTGGCCTGGCGCCACCATTACGACCGCCTGGCAGCCGCCGGGTGAGCCTTTTGTGCGAGTCGATGCGCAGACCATTCCGGAGTTCATCGAGCGAGCCCCCGAGGGACCCGATAGCCGGGCGATGTTCTCGGAGGAGCTGGTGAGTGCCGACATCCGTGTGACTGGGGGCCTGGCCCAGGCATGGGTGCGGTACCGAGCCCGGTTTGGCGATCCGGGGGATGTCGCCGAGTGGGAGGGTACCGATGCGTTCTCTCTCCTGGCGGTGGACGGCCAGTGGAAGATCGTCTCGTTGGCATTTGCGCCGGATCGATAGGCCTCGGTCGCCCGGGGGAGGCCCGGGGGGCGCCAATAATTGGAAGAATTCCTGTCGCCTTCAGAATTTCTTTCGCCTTGCGGCGGTATGGTCGCTAGTCCACAGGCATAACATGACGAACCGGTCGAACGGACCTTCAGGGGCCTGACCGACCTTGGACCGTGGGAGTGACCATGACCCCTGAAACGCTCGAAGCCCCGCTGGAGCAGGCGGAAGATCTCAATCCCTTTCACATTGCCATGGCACAGTTCGACTCGGCGCTCCGCTACTTGCCCGAGCTGGACCCCGGCATGGTGGAGTTCTTGAAGCGGCCCGACCGTTTGATCACGGTGGAGTTTCCGATCGAAACCTACAGCGGCGAGGTGCTCAACTTCGTGGGCTATCGGGCCATCCACAATCGGGTTCGCGGTCCGGGTAAGGGCGGAATCCGCTATCACCCGGGCGTCACAGCCGACGAGGTGCTCGCGTTGGCGTCGTGGATGACCTGGAAGTGCGCCGTGGTGGACGTGCCGTTCGGCGGTGCCAAGGGCGGTGTGGTGTGCAATCCCAAGAATCTCACCACGTCCGATCTCCGCAAGATCACCCGGCGCTTCATTGCGGAGCTGGGTGACACCATCGGCCCTCACACCGACATCCCGGCCCCGGATGTGAACACCAACGCCGAGACCATGGCGTGGATCTACGATACCTACCAAATGATGCATCCGGGCGAGAACAACCTTCCCGTCGTCACCGGCAAGCCGTTGGACATCGGAGGGTCGCTTGGCCGAAACGATGCGACGGCGCGGGGTGCTTTGTTCTGCACCCAACGGGCGCTGGAGCTGGGCGTCGTCCCAGGGCGGAGTAGCGTGAAGGACGCAACCGTGGTGATTCAGGGCTTCGGTAACGCGGGTGCCATCGCGGCCCAGGAATTCACCGACGCGGGGGCGAAGGTGATAGCGGTCAGCGACTCGAAGGGCGGGATCTACCGCGAAGCCGGCTTGGATCCCAAGGCGGCCAAGGAATACAAGCGGAAGACCGGCTCCGTGGTTGGCCTGGCCGGTACCCGCACCGTGAGCAACGCGGAACTCCTGGCACTGCCATGTGACATTCTGATCCCAGCGGCACTCGAGAACGAGATTCGGTCCGACAATGCCGGCGACGTGAGCACGCATCTGGTGGTCGAGGCGGCCAACGGTCCGACCACGCCCGCCGCCGATCGCATCCTGATGGAGCGCGGCATTCCGGTCCTGCCCGACATTCTGGCGAACGCCGGTGGGGTCACCGTCAGTTACTTCGAGTGGGTGCAGAATATCGAGAACGAGCAGTGGGACCTGGACACGGTGAACACCAAGCTGCGCCGGAAGATGAACATGGCAACGGACGCGGTTATTGAAATGCAGCAGAAGATCAACGAGTCCCTCGGCGAGATCGGCGTCGAGCGGAAGGCGCGGAATCTGGGAGATGGGGCCAAGCTCGATCCGGTGGATTTGAGGACGGCGGCCTACATTCTGGCGGTCCAGCGGGTGGCCCGGGTGACGGCGGCGCGAGGGATCTGGCCGTAAGCGAACAGCAGTGAGGAGTGAGGAGTAGGGAGTAGGGAGTAGGGAGTGAGCAGCGGGCTGCCCTGGCCGGTCATCCCCCTTCGCTACATGTTCTAGAGTATTGTGCGCTCCGGGGCCCGGCTCGCCGCCGGGCCGGCTGTTACGGCTCGAGTCCCGCGCGGCAATCCGTTGGGGTAGGCGTCTTGGATGGCCTGTTCGATCCGCTCGATCCGGCGGTCGGGATTGGGGTGGGTGCTGAAGAATTCGGGCGGCCGTTGGCCGCCGCCGGCCCGTGCCAAAATTTCCATGAGGCCGATCAGGCCCCGCGGGTCGTAGCCCGATTCGGTGGTGAGGATCACTCCCAGGCGATCCGACTCCAGCTCGTCGTCGCGGCCGAATTTCATGTTGACCAGCTGCCCGATGGCGGCGATGACCGCGGCGCTCTGCCGGCTCGCCGGGTTGTCCGGGTCGTAGGTGGCGATGACTGCCGCTCCCGTGAGTCCCTGCGTCAAGGTGGCCTTGGCCAGGTGCTCGGCGCCGTGGCGGGCGATTACGTGCCCAATCTCATGGCCCAAAACGCCGGCCAGCTGTCCCTCGGTTTCGAGCTGACTCAGGAGAGCAGCGGTGATGAAGACCTGGCCGCCAGGCAGCGCGAACGCGTTCACGGTTTGCGGATCCGCGAGCAAATGGAACTCGAACTGGTAGGGAGACTTGGCCGCAGCGGTCTGGGACACCAGCCGCTGGCCGACCTGTTCGACCAAGGCCCGGGCCCGCTCGTCGGGGTGGAGCCCACCGTGCTGGGCGGCCATCTGGGGCGCGGCCTGGAGCCCCATGGCGATCTCTTGATCGGGGCTCATCTGCACGTACTGCACCTCGCCCGTGACCGGATTCTCCTGGCGTGAGCCATAGTAGGTGAACAGCGAGATCGCGACGATGACCAGCGCGATCATGAGCCGGCCTTTGCCCATCGGGCGTTGACGTCGATAAAGCGGCATAGTGGCGTTCTCTTGGGCTGGTCAGCTGGGCCAGAAGGTAACTCGTGAGGGCAGTAGTGGGTAGGACGGTAGGCGGTAGGAGACCACGGTGTAAGAAGCCGTGGGACACCCTACTCCCCTACTTACTACCTCCTACGCCCTCTCCTCGTTTGACTCAACCCCGCAGAATCACTAGCTTTAGCGTCCCGAAAACGGGGCTGTAGCTCAGTTGGGAGAGCGCTGCAATCGCACTGCAGAGGTCAGGGGTTCGATTCCCCTCAGCTCCATTGCTCCTCCCCTTCCGCCCTTCCGGGGGGTAGGGGTGTAGGAAGGTAGGAAGTGGTAAGAATCGTTTTACTGCCCCTTGGTGTAACTGGCAACACGCCTGACTCTGGATCAGGAGAGTCCTGGTTCGAGCCCAGGAGGGGCAACTGAAAACCCGCTCATATGAGCGGGTTTTCTCGTTGCCCCTCCTGGGCTCGGTCCTCGCGCCTGAACGGCGCATCGGATCGAGCCCACAAACCTCCGTTCAACAGAGCGGGTTTTCTCGTTGCCCCTCCTGGGCTCGGTCCTCGCGCCTGGACGGCGCATCGGATCGAGCCCACGCAACCTCCTCAACGGAGCGGGCTTCTTCTTGCCCTTTCCCTGGCCTCGGTCCTCGCGCCTGAACGGCGCATCGGATCGAGCCTGCCCTCCCGATTCCTGGCTTTTCTTGGGGCTTCTTCAGCGCATGTCTCGACGCTTCCCTCGTTTGCCGGCGACCTCCGCTAAGAGCTGCTCCACGCGCGCCCACAGGTCGGGTCGGATGCTGTCGGCCAGCTCGATATTCAACTTGCCGAGCATCGCGGCGATGGCACTGGTGTCGAGTCCGGCGATTCGCGCTTCCTCAATGACCGCCGCGAAGTGGATGCGGGCCTCGCGGATCATCCGCCCGAAAAGCGCGACTCCGTCGTTACGGTCACCGAGCGCCAGCGCCAGGAGATAGAGGTCACGCGCGCCGTCTAGGCGGTGCGCGAGATAGCCCCGCGTGTCGGGCGGTAGTTCCTCTAGTGGGTGAGGGATCTGCTCAGCCATGGTGACCTCCGTCTCGAGTCTCATCCATCATCACGAAGAAGTTCTTTACCGGCTACACGGTGAAGTTTCTTCCGGAACAGTGGGCGGGGAGGGCCCTCTGAGCTGCGGCCAATGGCCAACAGCCCGCGTCTAAGCGCCTGGGTCCGGCCCACGCCTGGGCGGACAGGCGTCGAGCCAGGCCTGTTCGTCCGGATCGAACACCCGGGACCGGGTGAGAAATCGGACGCCCAAGGGGGCCTCGAGCGAAAAGCCGGACCCACGGCCTGGCACGACGTCGATCACGAGCTGAGTGTGCTGCCAAACTTCGTATTGCTGCGCGCCGATGTAGAACGGCGTCTCGTCAACGTCTCCCAGCAGCACGTCCCGTTGGCCAATGCGGAACTCGTCCCTGGGATAGCACATCGGCGAGCTGCCGTCGCAGCATCCTCCCGACTGATGAAACAAGAGTGGGCCGTGCTGCGCCACGAGCTGGCGCAGCACGGCCACTGCCGCGTCGGTAATGACGACGCGTGCCACATTCCCCGGGACTGAAGGCTCGGCCCGCGGCATCGATTAGAAAAAGCCGAGCTTCTTCGGGCTGTAGCTGACCAACAGGTTCTTGGTCTGCTGGTAGTGATTGAGCATCATCCGGTGGTTCTCCCGGCCGATGCCCGACTGCTTGTAGCCGCCAAACGCGGCGTGGGCAGGGTAGGCATGGTAGCAGTTGGTCCAGACCCGGCCCGCCTTGATGCCGCGTCCCATGCGATAGCAGGTATTGGCGTCACGACTCCAGACGCCGGCACCCAACCCATAGAGCGTGTCGTTGGCGATGGACAGCGCGTCGTCCATGGTCTTGAACTTCGTGACCGCGAGGACCGGCCCGAAGATCTCCTCCTGGAACACCCGCATCCGGTTCTCACCCTCGAAGATGGTCGGCTGAATGTAGTAGCCATCCTTGAGCTCGCCCGGATGAATCCGGCGAGCACCGCCGGTGAGGACCTTGGCCCCCTCCTTCTTCCCGATGTCGATGTAGCTCAAAATCTTCTCGAGCTGATCGTTGGAGGCTTGGGCGCCGATCATGGTGGCCGGATCGAGCGGATTGCCCTCCACGATTTGCTGGGTCCGGGCCACGGCCCGCTCCATGAAGCGATCGTAGATCGACTCCTGGATCAGCGCCCGCGACGGGCAGGTACAGACCTCACCCTGGTTCAGCGCAAACATGGCGAAGCCTTCGAGTGCCTTGTCGAAGAAATCGTCATCGGCTTCCAGAATGTCCGCGAAGAAGATGTTCGGCGACTTGCCGCCCAGCTCCAGCGTGACCGGAATGAGGTTCTCTGACGCATACTGCATGATCAGCCGGCCGGTGGTGGTCTCCCCGGTAAAGGCGATCTTTGCCACCCGCGGGCTCGAAGCCAACGGCTTACCGGCCTCGACTCCGAAGCCCTGGACGACGTTCACCACACCGCTCGGCAGGATGTCCGCGGTCAGCTCCATGAAGGCCATGATCGAGACCGGGGTCTGCTCGGCGGGCTTGAGCACCACGCAATTGCCGGCTGCCAGCGCCGGCGCGAGCTTCCAGGTCGCCATCAGTAGCGGGAAGTTCCAGGGGATGATCTGGCCCACGACACCTAGCGGCTCGTGGAAGTGGTAGGCCACGGTGTCTGCATCCAGCTGCGAAAGGCCGCCCTCCTGGGCTCGGATGCACCCCGCGAAGTACCGGAAATGGTCTACCGCCAGGGGCATGTCGGCTGCAGTAGTCTCCCGGATCGGCTTGCCGTTGTCGATCGTTTCGATGAACGCCAGGGTCTCGAGATTGCTCTCTATCCGGTCGGCAATCTGGTTGAGGATGTTGGCCCGGTAGGCGGGGGATGTGTTGTTCCAACTGACGGCGGCGGCGTGAGCCGCGTCGAGCGCCTTGTCGACGTCCTCGTGGGTCGATCGGGCGACCTCGCACAAAGGTTGACCGGTGATCGGTGTCGGATTGGTGAAGTACTGCCCCCGAGTGGGGGGAACATATTCACCGGCGATCCAGTTGTCGTAGCGGGCACGGATTGGAACGGTAGTCTTGAACCCGGCGGCGAGCTTCGGGAGCGTGACGCCGGCCGTGGGTTTGGTTGCGGTACCCATACTGCACCTCCTGACTTCGGGACGAACAGAACTCGGCTCCGACTCTGTTGACACAGGGTCGTGACATTCGAATACTCCACCCGAGGATCGGGAGCGTCAAGAAGGCGGGAAGGTGGGAAGGCGGAAGGACGGTAGCAAAGAGTAAGGAGTCAGGAGGTACCTCCTCTACTCCTGACTCCTTACTCCATACTCATCAGCCAATGGCTGACGGCCTACCAATCACGACCCTCCTTGAGAAGCAAGCGCCGTGGGCAAGATGAACCGCTCGAGAATCTCCTCGGTGAAGTGAATCAGGCGTGTTCGCATGAACTGGGACTCCGGCCGTTGCTGAAGCAGAGTGTGTTCACCTAAAGTTGTCTATGATGCTCGATCATGCCACCTACGTTCATATCGACACAAAAGTGACAGGACTCCGTGCCTGCTGGGGTCTTGCCGTTCTGTTACTGCTTAGCTGTGCCGGGTGCTTAACCGAGAAGCACGTCTCCGGCACGGTGACGGACTTCGAGACCGACCGGCCCATCGAAGGTGCGACGATCCGCGCTGCCCAGCATGGCTGGGGCTTGAGCAACGGGAACCTGGTGTGGGACAAGGATTACTCCACCTACACAACAACTGATTCCGCCGGGTCATTCACCATAGGGTATCGGCACGGGAGCAGCGTCAATCTCTGGGTGGAGCATCAGGGCTACCAGCGGTTTCAATCGTGGTATCCCCGCAGTGCAAACGTCCGCATCCGCCTCAAGCAGCGAATCGAAGGCCTGAAGGCGCTGCCCAGTGGGTTCCTCAGGCTGGGACAGAAGACCGACGGGAGCTATTACGGCTGGGACTTTGCGACTGGCCGGCTAGCGCCCACTGCGGATGACGCCGACATCTATCCCGAATCCGTCGAGCCTGGGTCCAGGGGCAACATGCGGCTCCGAGCATCCGGAGCCGGCGGCATCCGGTTCGTTTCGCGGGAGGAGTTGGGCGTCGACAACCTGTTCCTCATCTATACGGACACCGCGCCGCTCGACGGGTATGAAAGTGCTGCCGAGCTAGACTTCGCCTCTGACGGCGGCATCTACTTCGTTCGAACCCGGGACGGGCAGCACTCGGCTATCGGCGCGGCAGCAGCGTCAATCTTTGGGTGGAACATCAGGGCTACCAACGGTTCCAATCGTGGTATCCGCGGAATGCAACCGTCCGCATCCGCCTCAAGCAGCGAATCGAAGGCCTGAAGGCGCTGCCCAGCGGGTTCCTCCGGCTGGGCCAGAAGACCGACGGCCGCTATTACGGCTGGGACTTCGCGAACGGGCGGCTGGCGACGCACCAGCAGAGGCGGACATCTACCCCGAATCGGTCGAGCCCGGGTCCAGGGCGAACATGCGCATCAGAGCCAACGGCGCAGGCGGCATCCGGTTCGTGTCGCGGGAGGAGTTGGGCGTCGACAACCTGTTCCTCATCTACACCGACAGCGCTCCGGCCGACGGGTACGAGGCGACGGCCGACCTCGATTTTGGGTCTGACTGGTGGGATCTACTTCGTGAGGACGCGAGACGGAGAGCATTACGCCAAGTTCGAGTTCATCCCGACGGCGTTCGCCATGGAGTCCGCGCCCGATATCGCGCGCGACCTGTCACTGCACTATGTGTACAACCCCGACGGAAGCCGGGATCTGCGCTACCAGGGCATCGGATCGACTCGCTGAGTCCTCGCCTTCCGGCAATCCCTACCGCGCCACCTGCCAGACCGTATCCAACAGCGTCCCGTCCACCCACTTGATCACCGCCACCGGGCGGTCGAGCAGCGCTGGGCGGCTGGGGCGGGCCGCCGACGATCGCTTCGACCTCCGCCTTGATCTCGGCGATGGGTCGGATGGGGAGGCCGGACTTCCGCGTGGCCTTCACGAGATCCTTCCGGCGCGGGTTGATCGCGATGCCGCGCTCGGTCACCACGACGTCGATCAGCTCGGACGGGCCGGTGATGGTGGTGACCTCGTCCACGATGACCGGGATCCGGTCGCGGAAGGCAGGGCACCGCCAGAATCGTACACCCGGCGAAGAGGCAATTCTGCCAGCCGCCGATCCCGTGCAGCAACAGGCCGTCGGAGTGGGTGACGACGTTGGCGTTGAAGTCGACGTCCACCTCAGTCGCGCCCAGGACGGTCGCATCGACCATGGAGGCGAAGTTGCCCTTGCCGTGGAAGTTGTACGAGGTGAAGGGCGAGGTGGGCACGTGCCGCGGATTCGATCCGATCGACGCGACCCCCGCCAAGTCGAAGGTCTGGCCGTCCAGGATGTAGTCCGTCAGACCTTCATTCAGCAGGTCGACCAGGTACTGGGTCGACCCGCCGCGCACGAAGCGCGCCCGGACGCCCTCCTTCTTCATCATGTCCTTCAGGAACTCGACGAACGCGAGCGCGATGCCGCCGGCGCCGGCCTGGAACGAGAAGCCGTCGCGCATGATCCCGGCCGCCTGAATGAACCGCGCCACATACTCGGCGATCAGCAGCCGGTCGGGGCTCTTGGTGATCTCGGTGGTGCCGGAGACGATCAGCGCCGGGTCGCCGATCGAGTCGACCTCGACCACGTAGTCGACGTTGTTGCCCTGGATCTGCCACGGGATGCACGGGAAGGGCACCAGGTTGTCGGTGACCACGATCACGCGGTCGGCGTACATCGAGTCGGCCAGCGCGAAGCCGAGCGAGCCGCAGGCGGAGGGCCCGTGCGAGCCGTCGGCGTTGCCGAATGGGTCGGCGGTCGGTGCCGCGATGACGGCGATGTCGATCTTGATCTCGCCGTCCTGAATCGCCTGCCAGCGCCCGCCGTGAGAGCGGAGCACGCCCAGGCCGCGCATCTTGCCGCGCGAGCAGTACTCGCCGAGCGGCCCGTTCATGCTGCCTTCGATGTGATGAACCACGCCGGCCTTCATCAGGTCGATCACGGGCTCGTGGCAAGGGAACGACGCGCTGGGCAGCCAGACGAGATCCTTGACGCCGAGCTTGGCCGCAGCTTGGAGCGCCTGGAGTGCGATCCGGTCGCCGTTGCGCAGGTGATGATGGGTCGAGATCACCATGCCGTCGCGGAGGCCGGCGCGCTCGAGCGCGGTCGCGAGGTCCCCCCCCTTCACCCGCTTGTCGCCGCTCATCGGGTAATCGGCGCAGGACGCGATGGGCGGTCCGTGCTTGGCACCAGTCGGCCGGTACTTGCCGACACCCTTATAGGGAACCTGCGGTTGGCCGTTGACCACGGTGGGAACGCGCCGTCCCGCCGCGTTCACCACGAATTCCGGTATGGTCTTGGTAGCCCGTTTCGGCGTCCGTCGTGTGCGCGGCGTCATGGGGTACTCCCGGGAATCAGTCCGGCCTGCCGTGCCGTCGCGATGAGCCGCTGGGCCCGCTTGACGACCGGCGGATCGACCATCCGGGTGCCGAGGCTCACGACGCCCAGCCCCTTCCGGTCGGCCTCCTCGAACGCGGCCACGATCTTCTGCGCCTTGTCGATTTCCTCGGCGGTCGGAGCGAAGGCCTGGTGAATCGGTGCGATCTGCCGCGGGTGGATGCAGCCCATACCTTCGAAGCCGAGCGCGCGGGAGCGTAGGGCCCAGGCGGCGAGCCCGTCCATGTCGCCCACGTCGCCGAACACGGAATCGATGGCCTGCACCCCTGCCGCGCGCGCCGCGTTCACCAAGCGCGTCCGGGCGTAGGAAGATTCCGTACCGGCCAGGGTCTTGGGCACGCCGAGGTCGGCGGTGTAGTCCTCGAGCCCGATGGTGAGGGCGACGACGGTGTCGGCAGCCGTTCCGATCTCGTGCGCGTGCTCGACGCCGAGTGCGGATTCCAAGATCGGCATCAGCCAGACGGGATGACCGTCGCCGACGCCGCTGCGCAGTGTCGGCGATACGGTCGTGCACCTGCCGCACCTGATCGGCGTGTTCGGTCTTGGGAATGAGAATCAGGTCCGGGTCTTCCGGCACGATGGCATCGAGATCCTCGAGCCCGAGCGGCAATTGGTTGATTCGCACCATGCGCTCGGCGCCCATGAAATCCACGCAGCGGAGGGCGTTCCGGACCAGGAGCCGCGCCGCATCCTTGTCGTTGGGATGGACCGAGTCCTCGAGATCGAGAATGATTGCGTCCGGCTCATGGATGCCGGCATTGAGCATGAACTTGGGCTCGTTGCCGGGTAGGTAGAGCCGCGAGCGGCGGAGCCGGTCGCGCGCCGTCGGGCCGGCCCGAATGACGGTGCGTGTCGGCCGTGCATCGCCGCCGCGGCCACCAGCCCCGGCCCGCCGCAGCGCCGCCTCGACCCGGGCGGCTATGACGAACGGCACCGCACCCTGGTCCTCGATCTGCACCGTGGCATGCCGCACGCCGAGACTCGTAAGCACGCCGTCGACGGTCTCGCGAATCGAGTCTCCGTAGAACGATTCGACCTTCGATGAGAGCCGGACTCGAGCGCCGCCGGACGGCGCAACCGTCGCCGAGACGAACAGGTCCGAGCGTACATCATCGCCGCGGCGGCCTGCCTGCCCGTGGCGGGAGGAGCGTACACGTTTCCGGGTCGCCACCGCGTACCTCGCTATTTCAGCTGCTGGATGATGGCGTCGCCCACCTGGGTGGTCGTCGCCGCGCCCTTGGCGAACACGTCCGGCCCGCCGGGCAGGCGCATCGTGTCGTAGGTGCGCACCTTCCCTGCCTTTACCACCGCGCCGACGGCGTTGCGCACCCGCGTGGCCTGGTCGGTCTCGCCCACGTGGTCGAGCAGCATGGCCGCGCTCAGGATCATCGCGATCGGATTCACGATCGGCGGGTCGAGTTGCTCGTACTTGGGTGCCGAGCCGTGGGTCGGCTCGAACACCGCCACCTCGTCGCCGATGTTACCCGAGCACGCAAACCCGAGCCCGCCAACCAGTCCGGCGAAGCCGTCGGAAATGATGTCGCCGAACATGTTGCCCGCGACGATGACGCCGTAGTCTTCAGGGTTCTTGGTGAGCCACATCATCTGGGCATCGATGTTGGTGGACCAGAGCTGGATGTCCGGAAAGCCCTGCTTCACCTGGGCGGCCACGTCCTCCATCATGCCCGAGGTCTCGCGGAGCACGTTCGGCTTCTCGCACACCGTCACGGATTTGTAGCCGTGGCGCTTGGCATACTCGAATGCCGCCGTGACGATCCGTCGGCACGCGTTCCGGGTAAACACCCGAGTTGAAATCGCCAAATCGGGTCCGGGGGTGGAGGCAAATCGCTTGAACTTGGGATGGGTGGCCAGCGCGTCGCGAACCTGCGGGGGCGGGTCGGTCCACTCGATGCCGGCGTACAACCCTTCGGTATTCTGCCGGAAGATCACCGCGTCCACCTTCGGCTCCTCGAAGCCGCCGCTCGCCGTCTGGCGGATGAAGTTGAGCGGGTTGCCGGGGAACGACCGACAGGGCCGGATACACACGTCCAGGTTGAAGCGCTGGCGCATGGCGACGATCGGGCTGAAATACACCAACCCCTTGTCGCGCAATTCCGGCTTGAGTTCCTTGGCCGCGAGGCCCTTGGGCTTGGAGGTAATGGCGCCGAACAGGCCGAGCTTGTGGCGTTCGAGCAGCTGGATGGTCTTGTCGGGCAGCGGGTTCCCGTCGTTGATCCAGAAATCCCATCCGATATCGGCATGCACGTATTCCGCGTCGAATCCGACGGCGTCGAGCACGCGCACCGCCTCGGGAAGAACCACCTTGCCGATACCGTCGCCGGGCATCGATACCACCGTGTACTTAGCCATGTTGTCCTCTGTCGGCGGGGCTCCGCCGGCCGGTTGTCTTCATTGTTGGTCGATCAGACGCGGTTGGGTTAGCCGAGGCCCAACCGTCGTCGGACGAGGTTCTCGACCCCGCCCGCCACGACGAGCGATTGGGGTACTGAGCCGAGTGCTGCAAAGGCGTACTCGGCGCCACCGTGTGCGATGGTCCCGTTGGCGAAATTCACCTCGATCGGGTCACCAGAGATGATCGTCAGCTCGCCCGCTTGAATGGCCGACTCGTGACGGGTCTTCAGTTGTTTCACCAATTCGGGACATTCGATGCAGACGAAGCCGTTGTTGTAGGCATTGCGGAGATACGTCTGCGAGAAACTCCCGGCGATCACCAGCGCGATCCCCTTCGCCTGGAGTGCCGTCGCCGCCTGTTCCCGGCTCGACCCGGTGCCGAAGTTCCACCCGCCGACCAACACGTCGCCCGCGGCGGTCCGGCCGGCAAAGGCGGGATCGTAATTCTCCATCACGACCTCCGCCATCTGCTCCGCCGTCATGTCCTCGCGGTAGGTGTAGTCCTTCCCGTAGATCCCGTCGGTGTTCAGGTTGTCCTGCGGGACGAAGACCAGCCGACCGCTGAGACGCTCGGGGAAGCCGTCGAGGATATCGACCCGTTCAGGCCCCCGCGCCCGCTCGGCCGACTCGACGAACCGCTTCTCCGGTCGCCCACCATTGGAGGGGCGGGGGCCGGTAATGTAGCCGGCGACCGCAGAAGCGGCGACGACTTCCGGACTGCCGAGATATGCCTGGGCGTCACGGGAGCCCATGCGCCCCTTGAAGTTCCGGTTGGTGGCGGAGATCCCGACCTCGCCGGGTTCGAGCAGGCCGACGCCGAGCCCGATGCAGGGCCCGCAGCCGGGCGGGAGTGGGTGGGCGCCCGCCGCGAGCAGGGTGCCCCAGGCACCCGACGCCTCGGCCCGATCCTGCACCTCCTTGCTCGCGGCCGCCACATAGAAGTCCACGCTGGGCGCCACCTTCTTGCCCTCGATGACTCTGGCCGCCGCCTCGAGATCCTCGAGCCGGCTGTTGACGCAGCTGACCAGGTAGGCCTTTTGAATCGCGATCTTGTCGCGCTCGATGTCCGCCACCGAGCGCATCACCTGCACCGTGTCGGGCCCCGACACGTGCGGGCTCACCGCCGCGAGATCGAGCACGATCTCACCGGCATAGGCCGCGTCCGGATCGGGTGCGGGCGGGTTGGTTGCCCAGGCGGTGAGGTCGTCGTCGGTGAACCGGGAGCTTCCCGCCGCCTCGATGATCTTCTTCCGGGACTTCAGATAGGCGATCGTGACCGCATCTACCGGGAACCACCCGGCGAGCGCGCCCCATTCGGTCGTCATGTTGGCGATAGTCATGCGGGCGTCGGCGCTCAGGCTGGCGACGCCCGGACCTGCGAACTCGACGATGGCGTTCAGCACCTCGCCCTGGTTGTAGAGCCCGCACAGCGTAACGATCACGTCCTTTCCAGTCACACCCTTCCGGAGCGTGCCCTCGAGCACCACGCGGACGGTGCGGGGCACCTGCCACCAGAACTCGCCCGTGGCCCAGATGGCAGCCGCGTCGGTCCGCACCACCGGCGTGCCCAACGCCCCGAGCGCGCCGTACATGTTGGAGTGGGAGTCCGAACCCACGACCAGTGAGCCCGGAACCACGTACCCGTGCGCCACCATCACCTGGTGGCTGATGCCGGTGCCGGCCGGATAGAAATCGACCCCGTGCTCCGCGGCAAAGGCCTCGATTTCGGCGTACTTCGCCAGATTGGTCTCGGAGGTGTTTTGGATGTCGTGATCCAGCGCAAAGACCGGTTGCCTGGGATCGAAGATCCGGTCTGCGCCGATCGCCCGGAACTTCTTCATGACCGCCGCGGTGTTGTCGTGCGTGAGCACGTGCCGGGGCCGGAGCGAGATGACGTCACCCGGACGGAGCGGCCGGGCCGGGCCTTCGGTCATGTACTGCTGCGCGATCTTCTCCGTGATCGTCTGACCCATCGTCGTCTCCGAGCGGGCTACCGGTCAGTGGTGCAGAGGGCCATGAGCGTCGAAATCGACTTCTGCTTCTCGAGATCCCACACCGCCTGTTTGAGCTTGGCCCGCGCGCCTTTCGAGAGCACCGGGCCCGCGAGGGCGTCGAACTTCTCCTCGACTTCCTGGTCGGTGAGCGGATTCCGCGGGTCTCCCTTGGGGTAATCCAGCTGCTTGGTCAGCTCGCGCCCGTCGGTGGTCTTAATGGTGACGATAACGCGCTGAAGCTTGGGGAAGACGGCTTCGATCTCCGGATCGGCCACCACCTTCACCTTATTCAGCTGGGCGCGGATGGTCGGGTCCATGATCTTGTCGGCTTCGAATTGCGCGGGGGTCACCTGTCCATCGGCGATCGCTGCGGCGATCACGTAGGGCAGACTGTGATCGGCGGTTTCCTTGGTGCGCGGATCGTATTTCGACGGGTCGGCCAGGATGTCCGCCGCGCGGGCCAGTGACCGGATGTGGACCTGCTCGATGTCATCGGGTTTCAAGTCGTTCGCGTGCACGATGTCGAGCACGGCGGAGATCGGAGTGTGCGTCAGGGCCTCGGTCGGAAAGGCCTTCATGCCGCACCGCTCGATCCGCCAGGCATTGCCCAGCCCGTCCACCAGCACGTCGAGCTTCCACTCGGGCCCGAAGCAATGCGCCAGCCCTTCCTTTCCATCGATCACGTGCTCGGGGCCGGTGTACCCCTTCTCGGCCAGGAGTGCCGCCAGCACTCCCGACTGGGTGGCCATGGGGTCGACTGTGTTCTTCATCATAGTGAGCTTGCCCGCGGTCACCGCCCCGAGGGTGGCATGGCGTGAAGCCGAGATCCCAATGGCATGCTGGATCTTGTCCCACGGAAGGCCGAGCATGCGTCCGGCGACGATGGGCGAGACGAACGCGGTCAGTGTCGCGTGGTGCCAGCCACGCTCGCGGATGCCCGGAAAGGCAGCCTCGCACATCCGCATCTCGAATTCATGTCCCAGCACGATGCCCACGATGAGGTCTGTGCCGCTTCCTTGGGCCCGTTCGCCGCAGGCGATCGCAGCTGGAATGATGTCCGAGGGGTGCGACGGATCTTGCTGCCAGTAGATGTCGTTGTAGTCCATCACCCGGACCATCAGCGCATTGGCGAGCGACGCGGTGACAGGGTCGGTGCGCTTCCCGCTGCCGAGGATGGTGGCGGGTCCCTTCCCGCCGACCTCGTCGAGCACCTCCATGGCGATCCGCGCATCTTCCTGGCGGAAGCCGCCGAAAGCGCAGCCCAGAGAGTCCAGCAGGTATCGCTTCGCCTCGTGCACGGCCTGGGCGCCGATGTCGTCGAACGTGAGGTCGGAGGCCCAGCGGGCCATGGTAGCGGTGATGGTGTCCGGCATATGTCTCTCTCCGCTTGGTCAGCGAGCCAGGTTCTTGAACGGCAGGTAGGCCATGAAGTCCGCGTGATGGACGATGATGGCCTCGGTGCTGCGCTGGACCAGATCGCCCTCGCCGGCGTGGGCCGCGATGATATGGCAGACCGCTTCCGGCACGCCGCATTCCATTGCGAGCGCCACACCGGTGAACGGGTGCCTGAGGTTCTTCCCACGGTCGCTCTGGACTGCCTTCCCGCCGACCTTTTCGTACTCCAGGAGCTTGCCCACGTCGGCCAGGATGGCGCCGGCGATGACCGTATCCGGGTCGATTGCGAGCGAGGTCCCCATGAATTCCTGCATGGCCTTGGCCCCCGCGCGCGCGATGTGTACCACGCACCGCTTGTGCTCCATGAACGTGGCCGGACAATTCGGGACGAGCAGCGTGAAGGGGATCTCGTTCAAGTCGTCGGGCTCGAGCGGGCTCCGCTCGAAGGCCTTGATCCAGGTCTGGGTGGTCTGCTCCCTGAGGCCGGGATCCTCTATCCACTCGAGCTCGGGCCAGAGCCGTTCGACGGCGGCACGCATGGGACGGTCTCCTCGCAGAGCTGAGCGCTGCGTAGCAAGTGACAGGGGGAATGGTGGGGAATCTAACCCGGCATGTAAGGGGTGGGAGGGACGGTGGCAGGAGGTAGGAGAGTAGGCTGGTAGGAAGTAGGGACCAAGATGGCTTTCCGGCCAGCAATCCCACAATCCTACCTCCCTACCCTCCGACGTCCCTTCCGTGCGACCATTCACCCCACTCCCGAATCCCTACCACTAGAACCCAAGTACCCCAAAAAGGGAGACAGTTACTCATGAAACGACAGTGGCTTTTTGGAGCGCTTGCGCTCCTCCTTACCGTTCCCGTGGGCCTGGCACAGGCGCAGGACCAGGATCTCAGGGTCTTCGCGTTCGGCGCCGGCCGGGGGCGGATCGGGGTGATGGTGAACTCCCGGGCCGACAAGGCTCGGGACAAGATAGGCGCCGAGGTCGAATCGGTGGTGCCGGACGGACCGGCGGACAAGGCCGGGCTCGAGGCCGGTGACATCATCACCAAGTTCAACGGCACCGCCCTGGCCGGGGTCAAGGCCGATGACGAGGACGCGTCTGGCCCAGGCATGAAGTTGGTCGAGCTGGCTCGGAAGCTCGATCCGGGAGACAAAGTGGAGATCGAGTACCGTCGCGGTGCGGAGAACCGGAAGGCAACGCTCGAGGCCGAGGATATGGGGAACTCGTTCTCGTTCCGGATGCCGGATATGGAGCGCCTCCAGCGCGGAATGAACGAGTTCCGCTTTATGCCGACCCCCCTCAACTTTGAGTTCTTCGGCACCGGCCGCTGGGGCGGGCTCGAGTTGGTGAGCCTGAACCCCGATCTCGGCGAGTACTTTCGCCGCCAAGGAAGGGCTCCTGGTGGTGAGTGTGGCGGAAGGGTCGGAGCTCAGCCTGAAGCCAGGCGATGTGATCCTCTCCATTGCGGGCCGCACGCCGAAGACGCCGTCACACGCGATGCGCATCCTCGGCTCGTACGAGCAAGGAGAGACCGTAGAGCTCGCGATCATGCGAAAGCAGCGCCGTCAGACCATCAGCATGACGGTGCCGGATTCTCCGGACGAGCCCGTTTGGCGCAATCGCTCGGTTGACCCGGGACGCATGGATAGGCCCCGGGTGCGCATCGAGCGCTCCTGACGTCGGTCAGTCAACCAAGCAAGACGGCCGCGCCATTTGGCGCGGCCGTCTTGTTCTGGAGCAAGTGGTCTCAGGTCTTGTCGAACACGGTGCGGAACTCGACCGTCTCTCCGCTCGGGCCACCTGAGATCTTATTGGTCACGATGAGCTGTTGCCCATCCGCGGACAATTGGAACGACCGAGTCATGGTTCCGCCCCGGGGTCCGCTGTGCTCCACCACCAGAACCTCACCCTCCCACTTGGCGGTTACCTGGTGCTCACCGCCGCGGCCCTCGTTGGTGACCGCCTGGCCGTTCGGGGTGAGGGTGATTGATCCCCTGGGGCCGTGGCTCAGCGTCACCGTTTCGTCGGTCTGGGTGATCGTGAGGTTCCGATCGCCTGGTCCACCTCCCCGGCCGGCCCCTGGCCTGCCCGGCCCGCGGACGCCTCTGGCGCCGCTGTCCGGTCGCGCACCGGCCCGGGGGGCCTGGCCTCTGCGATTGCCGAGCAGCTCACGCGGGTTGTCGCTCGCATCAGGGTTCAGCTTCCAGGTTCCTGAGAGATCAACGGGGTGCTGCACTAGGGCCTGGCCCGTGACGGCATTGAGCTCGCTCTCCAGGGCCTGGCTCTCGCTGCAGCCAAGGAAGAGGAGGCTCCCTCCAGCCAGGATGAGCGTCGCGGCTGCGCCGCGGATGAATTGCCTTGTCATGTCTTCCTCCAGTGGTCGTTCTTCGATATCGTGGGTCAAGGTCACCCCGAGTCGGGGGCGCCCTCGGTTACCAAGACAGGCGGCGAGATGGAATCGTTAGGCGGTCGCACAGCCCACTGCTCGGACTAACGGTTCTTCCTGCTTGGCTGTCTCTGGGAATAGGAGCCATGCACCAATCCCATGCGAGCGTGTCGGATGCCGCCCTGGTCGAGCAGGCGCGATCGGGTGCCGCACGGGCCTTCGAGGAACTGGTCCGCCGACATTTCCGGGCCGCCTATGCCACGGCTCTGGCTCTCTTGGGGAATCAGATGGATGCCGAGGATGTGTGCCATGACGGCTTTCTCAAGGCGCTGGAGCGGCTGGAGGAGTGCCGCAATCCGGAAAAATTCGGCGCGTGGGTGGTCCAAATCGTCCGAAACCGAGCCCGGAACTACCGGGAATACCGAGCAGTCCGGAGTACGGTTCCGCTGGAGTCCACCTCCGCCGCAAGCCCCGAGGACTCGGCCCGAGACCTCGAACGAAGCGAACTTCGCCAACTCCTGGAAGCAGCGCTCGGAGAGCTCTCGGAAGTGCAGCGCGAGGTGGTCCTGCTTCATGATTTGGAAGGGTGGAAGCACCTCGAGATTGCCCGGTCGCTGGGCATCTCGGAGGTGGCGGCCCGACAACACCTATTTGTGGCACGACGACACATGCGTGAGAGCCTGGGCCCTCACGTCGTAAAGGAGTACCTGTCATGAGCGACGACCGCATCGATTTCTCCGCCCTCGACCCGACCCATGACGAGGCGCGCTTCGAGCGCCTGGTTTCTGCGATCGTGCGCGACGCGGAGCCCGAGCTCAGACGGCGCCGGCAAAGCTCGAGCTCTGTCGCGCAAGTCGGTCAGTGGTGGTGGCCGCTGCTGGCGGCGGCGGCGGTTGTCATCATGGCCTCGCTCGGACTCCTCTGGCGGCTCGGTGAAACACCTGGAGCCAGCACCAGCATCGTTGTCGAGAGCGGAATCGAAGAGTCACTTGGAGTACCGACTCAGGTAGCATCATGGATTCGCGGTGACCAGCTGCCCTCCACGAGCGACTTCCTGGAAACCATCGAGGTGAGCCAATGATCGAAGGCATCGAATCGCTTGGGCGTGTGCGGGCGCGGGGAATCGTGCTCTTGATCGTGGCCTTCCTGGCCGGCGGAATCCTCGGCATGAGCCTCGAACGATTCCGGGCGGTCCGGGGCGGCCCGCCCAATCGACCGGACAGCAGGCTTGGGGCCGCGGGCCCACCACGACCCGGCGAGCTGCCGCGGTTCTACCAGCGGCTCGACTTGTCGCAGGCGCAGAAGGACAGCATGCGTGCGATTCTGGAGCGGGCTCGTCCCAAGACCGATTCGCTCATGCGACAGACTCTTCCCCTCCTTCGGATGTATCGGGACTCGATTCAGCAAGAGCTCCGGTCCGTCCTGACCGAGGAGCAACGGGTGCAACTCGATCGTGAGATGGCCGCCCGCGGCCAGGGACGCGGTGCCCAGCGCCGAGCCTTCGGCCCCGGTGGGCCCGATCCCCTGCCGGAGCCGCCGCCCGAGCCGCCCGAACAACCCTGATCGAGTGTAACGATCCGACTCGGCCCGTAATGTCCCGTTACGGGCCCGCTCCGGCGCGACCGCCAGCCGGTTCATGCCAAGTCACTGATTTCACGTCACTTCCACCATTGACAACTGTCGGCCCGCCTCTGGCATCGCCGTTGCCTTAGAGGAGGGTGTCAAAGTCAAACATCGTGTGGAGGTGGAATCGTGAAATCGAGCAGTCTTTGGGTACTTGGAATGGCCGCCCTCTTTACGGCGTGCAACAGTGATGGCGTGGCGGGACCTGGCGGGGGCGGGGGCGGGGGCGCGCTGCCTCAATTCTCCCAGCAGATCACGCTGCCCGAGTTCGAGGATGCTATGGTCAGCGGCCCCAACCGTGTGGAGATCAAGCTGGTGAACGGCACTCTGGTTGCCCGCGAGGTTGAGGTGAAGGAGAGCGAGGAGTTGTTCGATGAGGAAGAGATCGAGAGCCGGATCTCCTCGATCGACCCGGCCGGGTCGGTGACGCTGACCCTGGGCGGTGGCTTTACCGTCGCGTTCAATGCGAGCACCGATTTCGAGGCCGAGGACGGCCAGCGCATCAGCATGCAGGACTTCATCACGCGGGTCCAAGACGCGCTCGCGGTGGGACGGAACCCGGCAGTCGAGGCGAAGCGGAATCCAGCCGCCGCGCCGCAGGATCCTAATGACGCGACGTTCATCGCGAGCGAGCTGGAGCTGGACGACGAGGCCGACGACCAGAAGATCGAGATCAACGTCGATGGCGACAACTTCGCATCGAACGCGAGCCCGCCGCCCGACGCGATCCTCACGGTCCTTGGCTTGGCCGTCGTGCTCAACGTGAGCGGCGGCGTGACAGAATTGGAATCCGAGGTCGATGACGACAATTCCGAGCGAGACTTCGAGGGCATCGTAGCGTCCGTGAACGGATCGTCGTTCACGCTGACCGACGGCACGGTCATCGAGATCGTCACCGGTACCGAGGTCGACGACGCGGATGATAGCGACGAGCTCCGATCACTCGGTGATGTTGCAGTAGCGCTGGCGAACGGTCTCATCGTCGAAGCCGAAGGGGAGGGCGACGTGACCGGCACCAACCCGCTCACCATCACGGCCAAGGAAGTGGAGTTCGAGGTCGAGGACGAGGACGACAACCTGCCTGGCGCGCTCGAATTCCAGGATCGGGTCGCGAGCGTCGACGTCGCGGGCCGCACCCTCACGCTCGCCAACGGGACCGTCGTGCAGGTCGCGACCGATCAGTTGATCGATCCCACGGGTGATTTGTTCTCGCTCCAAGCGACGGATGCAGCGGTCCAGGCGCAGCGAATCGTGAGGGCCGAAGGTGCTGCGGAGCTGGTTGATGCGGGTCCGCCGATGGTACTGAATGCGCTGAGCATCAAGATCGAGGATGACAGCTGAGGGGTAGGACTGTAGGCGGTGGGGTTGTAGGAGGGTAGGAAGTAAGGAGTGAGGAGTGAGGAGTAAGAGGAGCCCTCGGGCGGCGAACAGCGTCCGAGGGCCTCTCCTTTTCGCGACGGGCGACTCGAGACTTACGGTTTACGGCTGATTGCTTCGCGCAGATATCCCTCGAGCTTGGGTTCCCCCCGCTCAGCGAGTTCGTAGCGCACCCGGACCGATGGCTTCTTGATGTCCACGATGCGCCGCAGGTCGATCGGGGTGCCGATGATGACGAGGTCGGCCGGGGAGTCGTTGATGGTCTGCTCCAAGTTCGGCGGTCTGCTCGTCGCCATAGCCCATGGCCGGAAGGACCGGCCCGGTGGTGGGATACGCCTCGAAGGTCCGGGCGATGGAGCCCACGGCATAGGGGCGCGGGTCGATGATTTCGGCTGCGCCGTGCTGTTTGGCCGCCACCCATCCCGCGCCGAATGCCATACCGCCGTGGGTGAGGGTCGGGCCGTCTTCGACCACCAAGACCTTCTTGCCTCGTATCTGTTCGGCGCCCTCTACGGTAATGGGGCTGTCGGCCTCGACGATCGTGGCCCTGGCGTTGAGCTTTGTCACGGTTTCCCGCACGGCCTGAACCTGCTCCGGTGCCGCGGTGTCCATCTTGTTGATGATGATGCAGTCGGCCATCCGGACGTTGGTCTCACCGGGATGATACTCGGCCGAGTGGCCGGGGCGATGCGGATCGACGACGACGATGTGGAAGGTCGGCCGGTAGAACGGCAGGTCGTTGTTGCCGCCGTCCCAGATGATGACGTCGGCCTCCTGTTCGGCCTGTTCCAGGATCTTCTGGTAATCGACACCGGCGTAGACCACCCTGCCCGCGGCGATGTGCGGCTCGTATTCCTCGCGTTCTTCGATGGTCACATCGTGCCGCTCGAGGTCGTCGTAGCTCGCGAAGCGCTGGACCGCTTGCTTGACCAAGTCGCCGTACGGCATCGGATGACGGATCACGACGACCCGTTTCCCCCAGCCGCTCAAGATGGCCGCCACATAGCGGCTGGTTTGGCTCTTGCCCGATCCCGTGCGCGCCGCGCAGATGGCCACCACCGGGACACGCGAACTCAGCATGGTGTGCTTGGGCCCGAGCAGGAGATAGTCGGCGCCGGCCGCCAGCGCCCGGGAGCCCAAGTGCATCACGTAGTCATGGGACACATCGCTGTAGGCGAAGACCACCACATCGACATCGCGGCTTCGGATCAGGCTCTCGAGGTTGTCCTCGGGCTCGATCGGTATGCCCTTGGGATATTGGTCGCCCGCGAGTTCGGGTGGGTAGCGGCGCCCGCTGATGTTGGGAATCTGGGTGGCGGTGAAGGCAACCACGTCGTAGGCAGGGTTGGTTCGGAAATGGACATTGAAGTTATGGAAGTCCCGGCCGGCTGCGCCGAGGATGATCACGCGTTGCGGCATGTGGTGTCTCCAAGGGATTTGCATGTAGGGGACACGGGAGCGATCAACGAGTCGCGGGCGCGTCCTGAACGATCATGGTCTTGGTATCCGGGTCGTAGGTCACGAGCACGATCTGCCCCGATGCCACCTCGATCGATCGGTCGAGTTCCAGCCTGGCCGGGGTGACCTCCGCACTGTCCGTAGCCTCTGCGGGCGCTCTCTCGCGAGTAAATGAGACCTCCACTTTGTGCGAGCCTGGGGCCACCGGAAGATCGTGGAGCACGAAGAGCGGCCGGTCGCCACGTGCGCCGCCTGCCTCGATGGCTTCATCGACCCGGACATCGCCGTCAACTACCGCACGGAGCTGATAGGGCAGGGTACGCCCTTCGCACACTTCGGTCCGCCGCATGTGAACCGCCACCTTCTCCAGCTCTTCCGGCGTCATCGTGCGGCACTCCTTGACCGCGACGCCCCGGGCCCGCCAGGCGAGCCGAATCACGGCGTGCGTCGCCTCCTCGGGTTGGTACGGAATCTGGGACAACGCACCCAGTGCCATCGTACCGCCCACCGCGAGGACGGCTCCAAGCGCCATGACCACGGGGCGTCCCATCACGACTCGACCTCTTCCACCGGTGCCGCGCACTCGATACTCAGCGCGATATCCTCTTCCGCGCTGGCCACTTCGAGCGCGGCCAGCTCACGGCGGAACTCAGCCAACACCTGCCGAACGAGGTACGGTTCCGCGAGCCCGGCGTGGGCCAGCCTGATGCGCCGCCGGTCGACCCGCTCCTTGAGCTCGGCCTCCCGACCGTGATAGAGCCGCTGTTCCAGCCACTTGGGGCCTTCGCGATGCCAGCAATCGCGCGGGGGGCAAGATACGATCAGCACCCCACCCACGCCTGACCGTACCAGGTACTCCACCACCGAGGTATGCATGCTCCCGGCGCAGTCGACCGGAAAGATACATGCACCGTCGAACGTTGTCCCTCGAGTGATATTTCCGGCGCCGAAGGAACATCCAATGATCACGATGTCGTCTGAGCCGAGTGTGTGCTCGGCGATGAACTGCTCGACGGCAGCGACCTGGTATCGGCCTGTTCGCTTTGGAGGCCCGACCCCCATCGGGGCGCACGACCCGGCGCAAATACCGCAGCTGACGCAGAGCGCCGGATCGACGCGGGCGACGAGACCGGGGCGGCCGTCGGTGCGCGCCACCATGTCGATCGCTTCGTAGGGGCAATCCAGGTAGCAGGTTCGGCAGGCATCGCAGAGCCGCTGGACCACGAAGGAAGGCTGCATCGACTCGACGCGTCGGCTGCGGCCGCCGATCCACCATGGGGTGGCCACGAAGATCGCGGCGAGTGTGCCTCCCACGAGCCAGACCAGACCGGCCGACAGATTCCTGGTGAGCGGGAGCCAGCCTGAGTAGAACAGATCGAACGGCGCCTGTTGCGGCAATCGAAACAAGTCGGCCGCCGGTCCGAGGGCGGCGGGCCAGAGGACCGAGAGTCCGAGCAAGAGGCCCAGGACCGCCCAGCTCAGGGCGCGCGGTGGCAGGAGCGCGGCCCTGGCCACCCGCGAGACGTGGAGCCACAGCACGACGCCGATCCCGATCGGAAGTGCCACGTGCAGGAAGAGGTTCAGAAAGAAGAACGCGTTCGGGATGAGCCGGTCGCCCACGAATGCCCGGCTGATGGGCTCGGAGAACAACGGGAGGGCATCGAGGAACCGAGCTCCCTCCCGGGCCAGGACCAGGCCCTGTTCGTCCCAGACCATGACGTAGCCGGTCCAGCCGCAGATCAGGGTAACGGAGAGCAGGGCCACCCCACTGACCCAGGCCAGGGTGCGGGGCCCCCAGCTGCGACCTTGGGCGAATACCCGGAAGGCGTGAACCAGGGCCGCAAGCACCGCCGCGTCGGAGGCATAGCGGTGGAACGAACGAATCCAGCGTCCCAACCAGACCTGGTCCTGGAGCCTGGCAATCGACTGGTATGGCGCGCTAACCCGATAGAAAAAAAGCAGATAGATCCCAGTCACCGTCACCACGATGAACAGCACCACCACCAGCGCCCCGCTGTGATACAGCGGATTGAAGCGCCAGGTGTAGAGCCGGTTCATGAAGGCGTCGGCCCGGGACAGGACCCTAAATGCCGCCCCTTCGAGCCGCTTACCCCAGGATCTCATGGGCCTCCTGAACATGGGTGCGGGGGTTGGGCGAGGCGCCCAATCTTGCACTCACCCCGCTCGGGATGCATAATATGCTTGTCTCATGTCAATATCGTAATTAGCCAGGGGCCCAAGTCCAGGGGGAAGCCCGCCACGATGTTCTCTGGAACCTCGGAATACGCCCTCAGCGCGGTGTTCCATTTGGCGAAGCACGGGGGCAGCGGCCCCGAGCCGGTTGCCGAGATCGCCGGGGCCATCGGTGTGCCCGCCAACTACCTGTCCAAGATCATGCATGCGATGGCTCGGGCCGGGGTGGTCAAGTCATCCCGGGGAAAGCACGGCGGTTTCGAGCTCAGCCGGCCCGCCGAGGAAGTCTCGCTGCTGGACGTGGTTTCGGTATTCGAGTCGGTCGACGCCCGCCGGCGCTGCCTGCTGGGCCGGGCGGAATGTTCGGATGAACGGGCCTGCGCGGTGCATTCGCGCTGGAGCCGGTTGGGCGAGGAGGTCGCCCGGTTCGTACGAGAGACCACGGTGGCCGATGTGGTTGGGCAGCCAGCTCGTGTGGCTGGCCGGACACCCTAGAGGAGGCGCACGATGGCGGATGATCACGAAGGGACAACGGACGCGGGGACCGAGGTTCCGTTGGGCCAACGGTTGTACGACAACCCGTTCCTGCTGTTAGTAGCCGGAATCGTCGTCATGCTCCTGTTCTACACCTTGTGGGGCCTATGGGAGATCACATCCCTCCCGAAGGCCACCCTCCCCTGAGCGGCGGAGCACACCGATGAATACAGGCGTCCAATCCCCCAAGGGGATCTGGTGGAAGCCCGCGCACAAGACCGAGCGCCTTTGGGTAATCGTGGCTTTCGTCTGGTGCATGGTGCTGTTCGCCATGATGCCCCTGTGGCACGTTCGCGGCGGACAGAATCCGTCCGGCATCCGGAGCCGGGTGGAACCGGAGGCATTCCGCGCCCGCACGGAAGAGTTCATCCGCACGTATCAGGTCGGGACCGAGCAAGGCATTCCGGTCGTCGAACCTCCCCCGGGGAGCGACATCTATCTCTCGGCGTCGATGTATAGCTGGCGTCCAGTCCTGCGTCTCCAGAAGGACGTGCAATACACGCTGCACATCTCCTCGCTCGACGTGAATCACGGGTTCAGTCTCTATCCGTTGAACATCAATTTCCAGATCGTTCCCGGCTACGACTACGGCCTGCGCGTCACCCCGACCGAGGCCGGCGATTTCCGCATCATCTGCAACGAGTTCTGCGGCATCGGCCACCACCTGATGCTCGGCAAGGTCGTCGTGGTCGACGGGCCAACCACGGCGCTGAACACCGAGGCTGTCGCTGAGGAGGGCGTGCAATGAACTCGAGCTTCCGAGTCTGTCCCACGACGGGACTCAAGGTGCACGCGCAGGCGGACGCGCTCATCAAGGCCAACGCGGTCGCCGGCACCGTCACGCTCCTGATCGGCGGCATTGCGGCCATTCTCGTCCTCCTGACGCGGTGGCAGGCGGTCCATCTACTGGACGCCACGTGGTTCTACCGCGTGCTGACCATTCACGGGATGAACATGTTGATCTTCTTCATCCTGTTCTTCGAGATGGCCATCCTCTACTTCGCGAGCGCGGTACTTCTGAACAGCCGCGTCCCAGCTCCACGGCTGGCATGGTTTTCCTTCGGCCTCATGGTGCTGGGAACCGTCATGGTAGAGTGGATGATGATTGCGGGGAAGGCGGACGTCCTGTTCACCTCGTACGTGCCGCTCCGGGCCGATCCGCTGTTCTACCTGGGTGTCATTCTCTTCGCGGTCGGTGCCTTGCTGGTTGTGGGCATCTTCTTCGGCACGCTGGTGGTAGCGAAGCGGGAAAAGACCTACGAGGGTTCGATGCCGCTCATCACCTTCGGTGCCACGACCGCGGCCATCATTGCGGTCATCACGTTGGGGCACGGGGCCGCGGCTTACATCCCGACCTTCTTCTGGTCGATGGGTTGGATGAACATGGATCCCCAGATCTACCGGCTGGTGTGGTGGGGCCTGGGCCACTCGTCGCAGCAGATCAACATGGCGGCCATGGTGTCGGTGTGGTACCTCCTGGGCGCGTTGACGGTGGGCTCGGTCGTCATCAACGAGAAGATCAGCCGCACGGCCTTCGTGCTCTACGTGCTCTTCATTTCCATGGCGTCGGCCCACCACCTCCTGGTCGATCCCGGCATGGGCCCAGCCTGGAAGGTGTGGAACACGAGCTATGCCATGTACCTGGCCGTGCTCGCCAGCATGATTCACGGCTTTACCGTCCCCGCAGGAATCGAACTGGGGCAACGGGTGCGCGGGCTCACCAAGGGCTTATTCGAGTGGCTCCGGAAAGCACCCTGGGGCGATCCGGGGTTCAGTGCCTTGGTGTTCTCCGTCGTGGTGTTCGGATTTGTCGGCGGCATCACCGGCGTCACGTTCGGCACGGAGCAAATCAACATCATCGCCCACAACACCCTCCGCATTCCGGGCCACTTCCACGCCACGGTGGTGAGCGGGACGGCCCTCGCCTTCATGGGGCTGACGTACTACGTGATTCCGTTGGTGTTCCGAAAAGAGGTCGCGTTTTGGCCGTTGGCCAAGATCCAGCCGTATCTCTTCGCCATCGGCATGTTCATCTTTTCGATCTGCATGACCTTCGCAGGCACCTTCGGCGTGCCGCGGCGGCACTGGGACATCAGCTTTGCCCAGGCGCCCTTCGACATCCAATTTTCACCCGCGGTCGATCTCCTGATCGGTATCATGGCCATCGGCGGCCTCCTGGCCGCGCTAGGTGGCGGGATCTTCATCCTGGTGACCGTGTGGTCGGTGTTCTTCGGCAAGAAACTGGAAGCAGGTTCCACCCGGGGGCTTCCGCCGGGTATCCTGAATCCGCCGAGTGCGCTGCCGGCAGGCGACGCGGACGGCAGTGCATTGTACGCCTCCCGCGGGACGATGGTTCTGGTCTTCGTGTTCCTCGCGGCGTTCGTGGTGTACTACTTCGTGAATTGGAAGCTCCTGTCCTTCCTGTGGAAGATCGGATGAGGGTGCATGCGGTCGCGTGAGGCCGCCGCGCTTGCGGCGGCCACCTGCCTCGTCGGCATCACCGTGGTCTGGTGGGCCCTGGCCCTTTGGCCCGCGACGGCGAGCGCCACCTGGCTCGCCCGCACGCGGGAAGTCTGCTTCGGAGCGGCCCCCGGTGGCCTACCCGACGCCGCCGGGTGGGTCGCGCTCGTGCTTCAACCCACCATCATGTTCGGCGTGTTGTTCGCCCTCTGGGGCGAGGCGCTGGAGGGCGGAGTGAGGACCCTGAGCGGCTGGCTCGGTGGGCGAATCGCGTTGGGGGCGCTCGGGCTCTTGCTCGGTGCCGGATTCACCGCTGCCACGCTACGGGTGCTGAATGCCTCGGCCGCAGCGGGCGCATTCGACGACCCTCCTGTCGCGTCCGAGGCTGTTGCGTCGCTTCCGCCCCGACTCGATCGGGCCGCACCGAGCCTACGCCTGGTGGATCAGTACGGTCACGACATCTCGCTCGAGCAATTTCGTGGCCGACCGGTCTTCGTAACCTTCGCCTTCGGCCATTGTGAAACGGTGTGCCCGGTCGTGGTGCGCGACGTGCTTCGGGCGTGCGACGAGGTATTGGACCTCGATCCGGTGGCCCTCGTCGTGACACTCGATCCGTGGCGCGACGTGCCGACCCGCCTGCCCGCGCTGGCCGAGCAGTGGGAGCTCGGAGCCCGCGGGCACGTGCTCAGTGGGACCATCGACCAAGTCGAAGGAGTGCTCGATCACTGGAACGTGACCCGGGCCAGGGACAAAACCACCGGAGACGTGGTGCACTCGCGGGCGGTCTATGTGATCGACCGAAACGGGACGATCGCATTCGTCACGTCGGGCACCACCGCCGACCTGGTCGCCCTGGCGCGGCAGCTTTGAACTGTTTCTACGCCGCTCCCCGGAACGCCGCCGCGTAGTCCCGCGCAAACTCTTGAAACGTCCGGCCCGGCCGCCCGGTAATGCTCGGGATGGCCTTGCTGACTTCCAGTCCCACGCCGTTGGCCCACATCTCGTTCAGGGTTTGGAGGTCGGTCGCCAACCAGTTGGGCATCCCGGCTGCAACCATTCCCGCCTTGAGTTGCTCGCCGGGAATGTCGACATACCGAACCGGCGTCCCCATCACGTCGCCGAGGATACGCGCGATTTCGTTGTTCGAGATGGCTTCCGGTCCCGTCAAGGTGTGCGACACGGTCCGAGCGCTGGGTTGGCTCAGGAGCGTGGCCGCCGCGGCTGCCACGTCGCGGGCGTCGATCAGTGGCGCCTTGGCAGGGCCGGTCGAGCCGTAGAACTCGCCCTTCTGTCGAATGAGCTGTGCCGAGCCAAGCATGTTCTGCATGAACGAATGGGGCTGGAGAATGGCCGCGCTGATCTCGGCGTCGAGGATTCCCTGCTCGACGGCCGCATGGTCCCGTCCCAACTTGATCGGTGCATCGGGGGCGGCGCCGATCACCGACACTTTGACGATATACCCTACGCCTGCGCGCTTGGCGGCAGCGATTGCGTTGAGCTGGAGTTCGGCCTGGCGTTCGTGGGCCGCGCTCAAGAGAAAGACGCTCGAGATCCCTTCGAGTGCTCGATCGAGGCTCGCAGGCTCCGCGAAGTCGCCGACCACGGCCTCGATCTGGCGCGCTCGCATGCCTTCGGCCTTCTCCGGTGTTCGCACCAGAGCCCGACAGGGGATGCCCCGCTCGCCGAGGAGCCTCAGCAGCTCGCTGCCGATCGTGCCGGTCGATCCAGTGACTAGAATCATGGCTGCTCCGTGAGAGTGATTGTGGATTGCCGCCTTGGGGCGCTAAGCTAACACCCGAGCCTGAATTGCCACAAACGAGGGTCGATGCGATCTGATCTCACCCTAGAACTCCTCCGCCTAGAACGCCGTGACCAGGAAACCAGGGCACGCCTCGCGAAAGACGGGGTGTTGTTCGGCGGCTACGCTCCGGCAATGGAGCAGGTGCATCTCGATAATGCCGCCCAGCTGGAGACGATCCTCGCAGCGGAAGGTTGGCCCGGTCGGTCGAAGGTCGGGTCCGACGGCTGCCGAGCGGCGTGGATCCTTGCCCAGCACGCGATCAGCCTGCCCGCGTTTCAACGGAAGTGCCTGACGCTCCTCCGTGAAGCCGTCGCCCGCGGGGAGGCCCCTGCCCAGCACGCCGCCTACCTGGAAGACAGGATCCGTTTCAACGAGGGGCGGCCCCAGCGCTACGGCACCTGTTTGGATTGGGACGAGGCCGGACGGTTGAGCCCGGGGCCGCTCGAGGATGCCCGCGCTGTGGACCAGCTGCGGAGCGATGTGGACCTCCCGCCGCTGGCTGAGGCGATCCGCCGGGTGGAAGCGGAGACCCTCAGGGAGGGGCCGGGCCCGCCGGCAGACCTCGGCCAGTGGCGGCGCCTGCAGGCCGAATGGGCTCGGCGGGTGGGCTGGCGGTGAGGGCTTCTTCGCGCGGTGGTCGCTGGGCACCCGTTCCGGGGAATCGGCCGAGATTGAAGGGATCCTCCGAATATCCTCACGTCACCTTCATCGTGGACTCCACATTCTGCACCCAAGGCGCGAGTCTTGCAGGCTCGGCTTCGGAAGCCCAAGCGGAGATCGCTATGACCCTCGTTCAATGTCCTGAATGCGCCCGCACGATTTCACACATGGCCACGGCGTGCCCCGGCTGCGGGTACCCGTTCGATGCACCCGATGCGTCCGGCGAGTCGGAGCCTGCGCTCGAACCCGAGGGCATGCTGTGTGTCCGGTGCGGCGAAACCCTATCGGCCGACCAGTGTGACACGCCCGGGCTCTGCATGGCCTGTTGCGACGAGTGCTACTGAGCTGCTTCTGACCAGACCGAACCGCCGATAGGCGGTCCACCCACACGCAAAGCCTCGCGGTCGGATTCCGACGCCGAGGCTTTGCTGTATTTGCTCGCGCCATCCCCTGGCGCACCGCCCAGCTCCGAGCCACCTTCCCCGGAGGAAGGAGGTGGCTTGTGGGCCAGCAGGACGTTCAGCCGGATCTTTCCCCCGAGGCTATCCGGCAATTCACGCGGCATCTCCTGAACGATCTCAACGCGCTCGAACGCATGCTGTCGCTTGGCATGATCGAGTCGGGACACCGTCGGATCGGGGCGGAGCAGGAGGTCTTTCTGGTCGACCATGCCTGGAAGCCCGCGCCGGTCGCGTTGGAGATACTGGAGACCCTGAATGACCCGCGCTTCACGACCGAGCTGGCGCGGTTCAATCTGGAGACGAATCTCAGCCCCTTCCCCCTCGCGGGCGGGTGTTTCGGGGCGATGGAACGTGAGCTCGATTCGCTGCTCGCCTTGCTTGGCGCTGCCGCCCACGAGGCTCATGCCAAGGTCGTCTTGACCGGCATCCTGCCGACCTTGTCCAAGTCCGATTTGCGACTGGACAACATGAGCCCGCGGCCCCGGTACCAAGCGCTGAATGACGCCACGTGCCGACTCCGCGGCGGACCGCTCCATCTCCATGTCGAGGGCGCCGACGAATTACACGTCGAGCACGACAACGTCATGCTCGAAGCCTGCAATACCAGCTTCCAGATTCACCTCCAGGTCAGCGCCGAGGAATTCGCCCGGTTCTACAACATGGCCCAGGCGATTGCGGCGCCGGTGTTGGCCGCGGCGGTGAATTCGCCGCTGCTCTTCGGGCGGCGGCTCTGGATGGAGACGCGAATCGCGCTCTTCCGGCAGTCCATCGATACCCGGCGAGCGAGCGTGCACGCCCGCGAACTCAGCCCACGGGTGCGCTTCGGGGAGCGATGGGTCAAGGAGAGCGTGCTCGAGGTGTTCCAAGAGGACGTCGCCCGATTCCCGGTCCTCATGGCCACGCCGGTCACCCAAGACCCCATGCGCGAGATCGACGCGGGGCGAGCGCCCGAGCTCCAGGCACTGCGTCTCCACAACAGCACGGTCTACACCTGGAACCGCGCCTGTTACGGCATCGGAAACGGCCATGCCCACCTGCGGATCGAGTGCCGACTACTGCCCGCGGGTCCATCGGTGCTCGATGAAGTGGCCAACGCCGCCTTTTGGGCCGGGCTCATGCTGGGCGCCACCGAAGAATTCGGGGACATTTCCCACCGGCTGGATTTCTCGGATGCCAAGGCGAATTTCGTGGCGGCCGGTCGGTTGGGACTCAAGGCCGGTTTCAATTGGATCGATGGGCAGATGGTGACCGCGCCCGAGCTGATCCTCTCCCAGCTCTTGCCGCTGGCGCGTGCGGGCCTCGAGTCGGTTGCGGTCGACTCGTCGGACATCGACCGCTACCTCGGCGTCATCGAGGCGCGGGTCGCGAGCCGCCGGGTCGGTGCCGGCTGGCTGTTGGAGTCGCTGGCCGCGATGAGCGGAAAGGGCAGCACGGCCGAGCACCTCGCGGCGCTCACGGCCGCAACGGTGGCCCGCCAGGAGACGCGGGCGCCGGTCCACGAATGGCCGTTGGCCCGTCTGGATGAGTCGGCCGGCTGGGAGGAGGCCTACGCGCGCATCGAGCAGTTCATGGACACCGACCTCTTCACCGTCAGCGAAGATGAACTGGTGGATCGGGTCGCTTTCGTCATGGATCGGAAGCAACTCCGGCATGTGCTGGTGGAAGACCATGACCACCAATTGGTGGGGATCGTCTCGTACCGGCTTCTGATTCGGCTCTTGGCCGAGGGCGGCATTCCCAGCGAAGGCACCATGGCGGTGCAGGAGATCATGTACCCGGATCCCATTACCGTTCCACCGGACATGCCGACGATCGAGGCCATCGAGCTCATGCGCGCCAAGCGGGTCTCCGCTCTTCCGGTCGTCTCCCACGGGAAGCTCGTCGGGTTGGTGAGCGAACAGAACTTTGTTGGCGTGGCTTACGAACTCATGATGGAGCGGTTGAGACGCGGCCGGACACCGTAGCCAATGTCCTTCTTTGTTCACACGAGATTCGATCCTACCATGAAACGTCTCATACTCATTGCCACCTTCGCTCTGGCGACGCTCTCCGGTGTCGCAGTCGCTCAGGCTCCCAGCTACGGCACCGGCACGTGGGAGCCGGATTCGCTCGGCAATCACCGGGCGGTGGTCCGCGTCACGAACGACGTCGATGCCGTCTGGGTGCGCATTCCGTGGCGCCGCCGGGACCTCGAGCCGGAAAAGAAGAACATCATCATTATCGACGCGCAAAGCGGCGCGCGGATCCGGAACGTCGCCCGCATCGCGATCAATCGCGAGTACGGCGACCTGGTGTTCCAGCCCGTGATCGCGCCGGGCCGGTACTATGTCTACTACTTGCCCTACACGGGTAACGTCCGATCAAACTACCCGAAGATCACCTATCCGCCCCCTCAAGCGCTGGCCGACTCCGGCTGGCTCGAGCGCCACGGGCTGGTGGTACCATCCGCCGTGAGAGACCGGCTCAGCGAGTTCCCCCGCGGGCAGGTCGTCGAGCTGCAATCGGTGGATGAGTTCAACAGCTTCTACCCGATGGAAGTCATCGCGACCACGGCGGAGATGCAGGCGCTCTTGGCGCGGTATCCCGACGAGCCCTATCTGGTGTTTCCGGAGGATCGCTCGCTGCCGATCCGCATGCAGGGCGACCTGCCCTACAAGTGGACGCAGACGGAGATCGGGCTTCCGTTTCAAGGCACGGCACAGCGAGGGGAATTCTACGCGTTCCAACTCGGCGTCTATGCCGCGCGGCAGCGCATCGATGATGTGCGGGTTGAATTCGGCGATCTCACCACATCACGCGCCGGCTACGTGATTCCAGCCTCGGCCTTTAGGTGTATCAACCTGGGAGGGGTCGACTGGCGCGGCAGGCCCTTCACCAGGCGGGTCACGGTCGACGTGGGCACGGTGCAACCGCTCTGGTGCGGCGTCCGCATACCCGATTCCGCGGCTGCCGGGCTGTACCGCGGCCAGCTGACCGTCGCCCCGGTGGGATTGGCGAAGACCACCGTCGATCTCGAGATCGACGTGACCCGCTTCTTGCTGCACAGCTCGGGCGACGACGAACCCTGGCGGCTCGCTCGATTGCGCTGGCTCGACTCTCGCTTGGCCGAGGACGACGGGCTCGTGCCGCCGTACACCAAGGTCGAGGTCCGGGGCGGCACCGTGTCCATCCTGGGACGCACGGTGGCCCTCGGCTTGCACGGCCTGCCCGTCCAAATCACCAGCTTCTTCGCTCCCGAGATGACGCGACTGGTCGACCGTGGGCGGGACCTGCTGCGAGGTCCCGTGGCCCTGGTGATCGAAGACCAGGACGGCCGCCCGATTCCCTGGGAGGGCAGTCCCATCGTGTTCGTGAAGCAGGCCGAGGGCGCCGCCGCCTGGGAGTCGAAGAGCAAGGCCGGGCCGGTGGTGATGGATCTCCACGCCGAAATAGAATTCGATGGCAACATCGAGTTCACCGTCGCGCTCCAGAGTGCCGTCGAAACCAGCGTGCGCGACATCCGGCTCGAGATCCCCATCCGGAAAGACGTGGCACGGTACGCCATGGGCATGGGTCTCAAAGGAGGCTTCGCCCCGGCCACGTTCGATTGGACTTGGCAGGTGCCGCACAACCAGGACGGGGCCTGGATCGGCGACGTGAACGCCGGGCTTCAGTTCCGGCTCAAGGACGACAAGTACTCGCGTCCGCTCAACACCAACTTCTACCTGTCGAAGCCGCTGGTGATGCCGGCGTCATGGCACAATGGCGGCCGCGGTGGGTGCCGCTTCCGCGACCGGGACGAGGATACCTATCTGGTTACCTGCTACAGCGGGCCGCGGACGTTCCGCGCCGGCGAGGTGCAACGCTACGACTTCCTGCTGCTGTTGACGCCCTTCAAGCCGATCGATACGCCGGCGCAATGGGCCACCCGGTACTTCCACGCATTTGAGCCACTCGACAGTGTGGCGCTCACCGGTGCCAACACGATCAACGTGCATCACGCGACCGAGATCAACCCGTGGATCAACTACCCGTTCCTTCGCCCTGCGGAGATGAAGGCCTACATCGACGACGCCCATGCGCGCGGGATGAAGGTCAAGATCTACTACACCGTTCGCGAGCTCACCACTAAGGCGCCGGAGCTGTTCGCCTTGAAGAGCCTGGGTGACGAGGTGTTCTCTCCCGGCGAGGGCGGCGGGTTTTCCTGGCTGCAGGAACATCTGGACGGCAACTACATCGCGGCATGGCACGTGCCGCGGATCAAGGACGCCGCCATCGTCAACACCGGGATCTCACGCTGGCACAACTACTATGTCGAGGGATTGAACTGGCTGGTGAGAAACGTCGGCATCGACGGGCTCTACATCGATGACGTGGCGTTCGATCGCTCGATCATGAAACGCGTCCGGAAGGTTCTCGACCGGAATCGTCCGGGCGCCCTCATCGACCTCCACTCAGCCAACCAGTTCAACGAGCGCGATGGGTTTGCCAACAGCGCCAACCTCTACCTGGAGCACTTCCCGTTCATCAACCGGCTCTGGTTCGGCGAGTACTTCGACTACGACGCGCCCCCGGAGTTCTGGCTGGTGGAGATGTCCGGCATCCCCTTTGGACTGATGGGAGAGATGCTGCAGGACGGCGGCAACCAGTGGCGCGGCATGGTCTACGGCATGACCAGCAGGCTGCCGTGGGCCGGCGACCCGCGACCGCTCTGGAAGCTGTGGGACGAGTTCGGCATCGCGGACAGCCGCATGGTGGGCTATTGGGTGCCGGATCGTCCGGTGCGAACGGGACGGGAGGACGTGCTCGCAACGACCTACGTCAAGAACGGCGCGGCACTCGTGGCGCTGGCAAGCTGGGCCGAGTCGCCGGTCAGCGTGCAGCTCGACATCGACTGGGATGCGCTCGGCCTCGATCCCAGCACAGCGACCATCAACGCCCCCGCGGTGGAAGGGTTTCAGGAAGCCAGGAGCTTCAACATCGACGCGGCGATACCGGTAGAACCGGGTAAGGGGTGGGTGTTGGAAGTGAAGAGTAAGGAGTGAGTAGTGTGTAGTGAGTAGTGAGTAGGTGGCGGATAGGTCAGGTGGTGTGGCTCACTCTCTCTGATCGCTTCCGCCAGAAGTAGAACACCGGCACCCCCAGTGCGAGCAGGGCGGCACCCCGTGCCGCGTTCACGGGGTTGGTGCCGATCGAGCCCGCCACGACATACCCCGCTGCTAGCACGAAGAGCAAGGGAGTGACCGGATAGCCCGGCACTCGAAAGCGACCGGCCGGTGCCGGATCGGCGCCGTTCGCCCGGTCGCGCCGCCGGTACACGAAGAGAGTGGCTACCGTGAGCCCGAAGAAGATCCAGTCGCCGAACACGACGTAGTCGAGCAAGGCACCGTAGGTGCCGCTCACCGTGAGCAGGATGGCCCACGCGGCCTGGAAGGTGATGGCGGCTGTGGGCGTTTGATACCTCGGATGGAGCCGCGCGATGTCGGGAAAGAAGAGACCGTCGCTCGCCATGGTCTGGTAGACCCGCGGCGTTACCAGAATGACGAGATTCAGGAATCCAAACGTCGAGATGGCAATGCCGGCGGAAATGAGCCGCGCGCCGGCGACGCCGAAGAGGGTGCCCATGGCGTCGGCTGCGGGGGCGGTGCTCGCGGCGAGGCCCGGCGCTGAGAGCGTCTTCAGGTAGGTCACGTTGACCAGGAGGTACGACACGACCACGATGACCACCCCCAGCACGAGCGCACGCGGCAAGTTGCGCCGCACATCGATGATCTCCTCCGCGATGTAGTTGGTTTGCTGCCAGCCCCCGTACGCGAAAAGCACCGGGCTCAGGGCCGACGCCACGGCAATCCCGATGGCAAGGAATCCGTGGGGCGGCTCGAGGGCCGCCGCGGGCTCGGCCGGTCCCGCACCGGCGAAGGCAAGGCCTGTCGCGACCAACCCGGCGATGGCCACGAGCTTGAGCACGGTAAAGACGTTCTGGGTGACGGCCCCCGGCTTGACCCCCAGGTAGTTGACGGCCGACAGCAGCACGATGGCCCCAATGGCCACAGGCACCCCGAGTCGTTCGGGTGCTCCCGTGAGTGCGATGGCGTAGTTGGCGAACGTGACGGCCACCGCCGCGATCGCTCCGGTCGCGATGACGAGCAGGAGAGCCCAGGCATAGAGGAACGCGGGCAACGGTCCGAAGGCGTCGCGCAGGTACACGTAGCCGCCGCCGGCCTTCGGGAGCCGGTCACCCAGCTCGCCAAAGCAGAACGCCCCGATCAGCGCCACCGCTCCGCCCAGCACCCAGACCGAAAGCGTCAGGCCGGGTGTGCCGACCCGCTGCGCCACGATCGCCGGGTTGAGGAAAATCCCGGCCCCGATGATCCCGCCCACCACCATCATGGTTCCCGAGAAGAGGCCGAGCCGACGAGCGTAGGAGACGGGCAAAGGCAGTGGGCAGTGAGGAGTGAGGAGTGAGGAGTGAGAAGACAGCGGGAGCAGCCGTTGGCTCGCCGGCTAGTCTCTTCGTTCCTGGGCTATTGGCCGGTGACGCATGGCGATCGAATGATGGCTGCCTACCGACCCGTCAACACCCTCTTGTCTGGCGCCAACCGGGCGCCGTACCACGCCGCCAACTCGAACACAGGGCCGCCTGAGGCGCGTCGGGTCCAAATGGCGGTGGCGGTGGAATCGAATTCCAATGCCGCCAGCGTGTCGCCGCCCATTCCGCGCAAGACGATGCGTCCGTCCGGGCTCGAGAAGTCGATGGTATCGAGTTCATCGGCGGTCGGGAAGCCCGTGGCCTCGAGATTGGCGTATCCCCGAAGCATGGTCGCCACGGCCGTGCTATCGGTGGCAGCGCCGTCGACGGCCCAGACGCCATCGGACCGGGTCAAGGCATACCGTCGGCCCGGCCACGAGACCATGACACTGGCGACCTGCTCCGGCGTAATGGCCACGATCTGCTTGTCGCGCCAGTGATCCACCGGCTGCGAGCCCAGCCGGGCCAGATCGGTTGTCACACGGTACACCTCGGCTGCATTGCCCAGGCGCACGAAGGCCCCGCGGCCGGCCTCGGTGGGATTGCCCACCCGCAGGTCGGCGACGGTATCGGTGCCAGCCACGAACAGCATGCGCAACTTGCCCAGCCTCTCCACCCCCATACGCGCGTGTGATGCCGCGCTCCGTGCCGCCAGTTCGCTCCGCGCCGCGACAGTGCTGTCGAACACGGCGTTGTACAGCTCGTTCACGGCCGGGCTCGCGGCGGGTAGCCCGTTGGCCTCCCAGTCGTTTCCCTGGACCCGCACGAGGGAGATGGTATCGGTCTCGGTGGTGATGGTGATCCGATTCAAGGCGGCCGAGTCG
Source organism: uncultured Gemmatimonadales bacterium (assembly GCA_963815325.1). Classification (GTDB taxonomy): domain Bacteria; phylum Gemmatimonadota; class Gemmatimonadetes; order Gemmatimonadales; family GWC2-71-9; genus JABDII01. Next base: position 94,127 of record CAWFGG010000001.1, on the reverse strand, counting down.
AAGCTCGGCAGGACGAAGCCCGCGATGTCCTCGCTCGTGCCCCGGCGGAGCAGGGCCAGAATGCCCCACAGCAGCAGGAGGGCGAGCAGCACCAAGCCGGCCCGCTTCAGAAAGGACGTACTCATGCCGGCTCCTGTTCCCCGCGCCGGTAGGTTCGGCGGGTCATCCGTCGTCGTCCGAGCAGTCGCGCGATCGCGGCCAGGATCACGACGATCGGCAGGCCGATGAGATTGGCATACTTCACCACGTTCCGCTTGCCCTCGGTCAGTACCAAAGGTGGCGGCGTGCGGTCCTTCGAGCGGATGGCGATCAGCGATTCGTCCTGGGACAGCCAATCGATGGCGTTCAGCACGAATGTCAGGTTCTCGGGAGCGGAGCGGAGCTGGTCATCCGCCACGAATTCGGAGTTCCCGACCACGATGAGCCGTCCCCGCCCGCCGGTCGAGGTCTGATCGCCAGAGGCGTTCGGGTCGACCATGACGGCCAGGACCCGGGTCGCCAGGTTGGTTTGCGGGAACTGTTGCTGCGGCATCAAGAGGACTTGCTGGGTCTGGACCCCGCCCGCCTGGCTGGACACGAACAGCGGAGTCACCGTGCCCGGCACCGCGCCCGTGGTATCGATGGAGCTGGTCCAGGGCAGGAAGAGGGACTGGGCCTGTTCGTTCACAATCGAGGAGCCAGTGCTGGCGGCACGCACCCAGTACGGATAGGCCGTGAGCACACGCCCGAACTGGGTCGGCAACGAGACCGGTTCGTTGCTCAGCAGGTCGTACACCATGTCCGCCTGGATCGCCACGCCGAACGGCGCGATCACCTGGTTCCAGGGAACCGACCGCTCCGTCGCCACCATCTGCTGCGACGGATCCATCTGCATGGCACTGGCCATCACCAGGGCGCTCCCTCCCCGATCGAAGAAGGCCTCGAGCCGCTCCATCTGGTCGGCGGGCAGGGAATCCGGATGCCCCGCGAGGACCAGCACCGTGATGTCGTCCTCCGGCAATCCCGGCGCCGGGAACGACAGCGGACGGACCTGATAGGTCTTACTCAATTCCTGCTGGAGCGCCTGGTAGAGGGGCTGGCCCACCTGGCCGCGCGCGCTGGTCACGAGCCCGATGACGGACCGCTCGTCCCCATGCGTCAGCGACTGGATGGCGGTGGCGAGCCGATACTCGAGGTCGTCGCTCCGGCGCACAAACGGGATCGTCTCCGTTCTGCCCGCGTGTTCGACCGCGATGCCCATGTACCCTTCCTGGATCTGCAGCCGGGACTCGCCGAACACATTGAATTGCACCGCGGGGATGCCGAGTGCGCGGGCGGATGCGCGCACATCGGGGTCGTCACCGGGGTGCAGTTCTACGACGCGGAGGTTGCCGCCGCTCGCGCCGCGCAGGTCCCGGAGCAGATCGTCGATGTCGCGCTTCACGAGGGCGACCTGGGGCGGAAGCTCCTTCGAGACGAAGAGCTTGACCGTCACGAAGTCATCCAGGTTGCGGACCAGGTTCTTGGTGGTCCGCGTGAGGGTGTACGCCTTTCCAGGCGTGAGGTCGAGCCGGCCGCCGATATAGCTGCCGAGCAGGTTCACCACGATTGCCGCCCCAACCAGGACGGGCACGCCCATGCGCAATCGCTTCCGGGCTTCACTCTTGGCGCTCAGTCGGCGGCCGACCAAGGTACCGTAGGCGAGTGTCACGAAGACGGCGCCCAGCGAGACGAAGTAGATCACGTCGCGGAGGTCGATGACGCCCCGGCCGATGTTGGCAAAATGGGCCAGGACGCCGAGGCGGGCGGCCACGAGGCCCAGAGCAGGTGGCAGACCGACGAGCAGGGGATCGAGTCCGACCAGGATCAGGACGAACATGACGCCGACGCCAACAATGAAGGCCGTGATCTGATTGCGGGTCAGGCTGGACGCCCAGATGCCCACACCGGCGAGCCCGGCAACCAGGAGGGCGGCGCCCACGTATTGGGCGACGATGACTCCCACCGGAAGGTCGGCGCCGAAGGACAGGCCGACCGGCACCAGCAGGGTGAGGCCGAGTGCGATCCAGAGAAACATGACGCTGCCGAAGTACTTCCCGAGCAGCAACTCCCAGTCCGACACGGGCTGGGCCAATACCACCTCGAGCGTGCCTGTGCGGGTGTCTTCGGCCAAGGCGCGCATGGTCACCGCCGGCACCAGGAAGAGCAGGAGCCAGGGCATGAGATCCAGCATCGGCCGGATCGAAGCGACGCCCGACACGAACACCTGACGGAAGAACAGGAAGTTGTTCACGCCGAGGAACACCAGGAGCAGGATGTACCCGGTCGGGTGATCGAGGAGTGCGCGGAGTTCTCGCGCCGCGATGACCCAGATGCGCTTCATGCTTTGGTCGGTCCCGCCGTCAGCTCACGGAAAAGATCTTCCAGGCTGCCGCTTTCCTGGTGGAGTTCATAGAGCGTCCACTGCTTGTCGCGAGCCAGGCCGAAGATGGCCGGCCGGACATCCTTGCTGCCTTCCGCCGTGACGGTGACGGCGGTCCTCCCGTCCGCGCCCGGCGCGGCCTCGACGCGGGTGACCCCGTCCAGCTTCTTGAGCGCCTCGGCGACACCGTTGCCCTTCACCTCGACCGCTATCTGGACCAGGCCCTTGGCGCTCGCGACCAGCTGCTCGACCGGGCCGTCGGCCACGACCTGTCCGCGGTTGATGATCAGGAGGCGTGAGCACGTATGCTGCACTTCCTGCAACACGTGCGTCGAGAGAATGACGGTCCGGTCTTTGCCGAGGTGGCTGATGAGATGCCGGATCTCAACCCGCTGGTTCGGGTCCAATCCTTCGGTGGGCTCATCGAGCACGAGGAGGTCCGGCCGGTGCAGGATGGCCTGCGCCAGCCCGACTCGCTGTTTGAATCCCTTGGACAGATCGCCGATCGGTCGGTAGAACACCTCCTCGATGGCCGTCGCCGCGACGACGCGGTCCAACTCGCCCTGCCGCTCCGCCCGAGGAATCGCTCGGAGCCCGGCGACGAAGTCGAGGTACTCCGTGACCAGCATCTCGGTGTAGAGCGGGTTGTTCTCCGGCAGATAGCCGATCCGGCGCTTGGCGTCCCGGCTGGCCTCGAACAGCGGCTGGCCGTCGAACTGGATCTGCCCCTGATCGGGCTCGATGAACTGGGTGATCATCCGCATGGTGGTGGACTTCCCGGCCCCGTTCGGGCCCAGGAACCCCACGACCTGGCCGCGGTCGACGGCGAAACTCACCTGGTCCACCGCGGCCACCGGGCCGAAGTGCTTGCTCACGCCGTCGAGGGACAGAATTGGTTGGGACATAGCTCGGAAAGAACCGCTGCGCTGGAGTAAGACCGTATCGAGCCAGATATACTACCCCACAGTACGGCCACGGTTCAAGGCCGGGGCCCTGGGGCCTAGAACTCGATGTTGACACCGATACTGGGCAGAATCCCCAGCGCCTCGTCGTCTTCCACCCGCTGCTCCTGCGCGTTCCACCGAATCTGCGAAACGTTGGTGCGCCCATAGACGTTCTGCACGTCCAGGTAGACCACCAGCTGCCAGGAGCGAAAGCTCCATCGGCGATCCACCCGGATGTCGAGGGCGTGAAAGGCGGGAAGCCGCGGCCCGGCATTGTACCGCGAGAAATCCAGGCTCCCCGCGAGCAGGCCGGAGGTGATGAACGGCGTGGTCGGCTGGCCGCTGGCCACCCGGAACTTGCCGCTCAGTTCCCACCGCGGGTTGAAGCGATAGCCTGCGAGTATCGTCCCGATGAACCGGGTGTCGAACGCACCAGGCCGCTCCACCCCATCCAGACCCTCGAACTCCGAGCGCCCCAGGCTCAGGCTCACCAGTCCGTAGAGGGGGATGTCGCTCAACCGTTTCTGGAGCAGCGCCTCGATGCCGAAGGCGCGGCCGGTTCCCTGGCTCACCAGCGGCTCGAGTCCAAAAGGAATGTCGTTGGTCACATCTTCGAACCCGGACGGAGCCAACACGGCTTGAGGACGGAATGTCCGGGCCGGGTAATCACGGTAGGTCTTGTGGTATCCCTCGATTTGGAACCTGCAGATCCGCTCGGAGCAGCTGCTCGAAGCCCAGCCCGAGGTGGGTCGCACGGATGGGCTCGAGGGTCTCGATGTTTCGAGGATCGCCGAGCAGCCAAATGTAGGACGGAGCCTGATAGTAACGGCCCCGGTTCAGCCTGAGCTCGGCGGTGCGTCCCACTCGGTACGCCACGCCCATCCGCTCGGCGAGGCGGAAGGAGCCGCGCAGGAAATCGTAGTAGTCCGCTCGCAGGCCCGCCGTTACGGTCCAGCGGTTCTGCCGCCAGGTGCCCTGGGCGTAGGTGGCGTTCCGGAATGCGGTGAAACTGGTGTCGACCCGGAGCGGCTGCGGCGCACCACTATCGTCGAGACGCAACTCGCCGGGCAGAATGATGTCGTAGTCCAAGTCACTCGCATACTTGGCCACGTTGCCGAACGCCATGGTGAGGCGCGGCGTCAGCTCGAGCGTCAGGTCGGCGCGGAGACTGTTCTCTCCCTCGGTGGAGAAGCTCCGGAACACGACCTGCGGCGGATCGAGCGAGTCGCGCTGGACCGTCCGGAAGCGGGTGAATGTGCGGCCCAGTGTGAGAGCCAGGTAGCCGCGCGCGAAGGCCTGTTGGTAGGTGAGCCCCGAGAAGTATTGCCGCTGCTCCGGTGCCAGGATCCGGCTGTTGTCGAAGCGATCCTCGGCGTCGTCGTTGATGAAGCTGATGTCGTTGAGGGCGCCGATGGTGAGAAACGACAAGGTGCCGTTCTGGCCCACTCGCCGGGTGGCCTTGAGTTGGAAGTCCCAGTAGGCGGGCACGAAGCTGAAGCCCGCCGCCTTGAAGATCAGATCCAGATAACTGCGTCGGGCGCTGAGCAGGAACGACCCGTTCCGCCCCAGCGGTCCCTCGCCGATCAGGCCGAATCCGGTGGCCGATAGGTTGAGCTCTCCGGACACGCGCTCCCGGCTTCCATCGCGTAAGGAAATATTGGTGACGGCCGAGGTCCGGTCGCCGTATTGCGCGCCGAAGCCCCCGCTCGAGAAGCTGACCGATCGGACGAAGTCGATGTTGATGAGGGAGAGCGGCCCGCCGGTCGAGCCTTGGGAGCCGAAGTGGTTGATGTTGGGTACTTCGATGTTGTCGATGAGGAACAGATTCTCGAACGGCGCGCCGCCGCGAACCACGAGATCGTTCCGCCCCGCGGTCGTTACGGCGACGCCCGGGAAGAGCGCCACCGCTCGTACCACGTCTTCCTGGACTCCCGGGGCGCGCCGGGCCTCCTCGGCGCCGAAGATGTCGGTCCGTCCGGTTGCATCCGGCGCCGGCTGGAAATAGGCCGCCGCGGTCAGTTCGTCCACTTCGATCGGGCTGGGCCAGAGCTCGACCGTCACCGTGTGCGTCTTGCCGCTGCTCACCACCACGTCCGACACCACGAAGGGGCGAAAGCCGATGGCGATCACCCGGAGCGCGTAGATGCCCGGGGCGATATTCCGGAGCACGGCGCGTCCGGCAGCATCGGTAACCGAGATCGCTGGGGTGCCGTCGAGCTGCACCGTCGCATCGGCCAGCGCCAGGCGAGTGGAGGCCCGCCGCACCTCGACCTCGATGGCACCGCTCGGCCCCGGGGGCAGGGTATCCTGCGCGCACAGGGAGCCGCCCCCCAGCCCGGCGAGTATCAAGACAATCCATCCAAGCGGTCGAATCACCATCTCTCCTAGTAGGCCCTCCGTATTCTAACGGAGCCAGGGGTGGCGGCCATGGTGCCCCGATCGGAAACCCGGGCGTCCTCTCTTCGTAGGTGTTCCTATCCCGTAGCCGACCGACCGGGTATTTTTCTCCGCTACCGACCCACCCTTTTGTAGAGGCTGACCACATGATGAAACGCATTCTCTCGACCGCTGTGCTGGCTCTGGTGCCTGCACTGCTCCAAGGACAGGCCCTCACCCCGGCCGAGCGGGAGCCGATTCTGGAGTCGCTCAAGATGACCGGCGAGAAGCTCATGCACGCAAGCGAGCATCACCCCGGCGAGGAGTGGAACTGGAAGCCGGCCCCGGATCGCTGGTCCCTCGGCGAGGTGGCCGAGCACATTCTGGTCACGGAACAGGGCATCTTGGAGGCGTTGAAGGGGCCCTTCAACGAATCAACGACCAGTCTCTCGGAGAAGGCTGCGATGCCCGTGACGCAGATCGCGGCCATCATGCGGGACCGGAGCGCCAAGTTCAAAGCGCCTGAAGGGTTTACGCCCACGGGTCGCTGGACGACCCCGGCGGCCTGGCGCGAGGCCTTTGAAGCCAATCGGAAGGCCATCATCGAGTTCGTCAAGGGTGACGCCGACGTGCACGGTCACGTGTTGCCGCACCCCGCCTTCGGCATGATGGATGGGGAGCAATGGCTCGCCTTCCTGGCGTACCACACTGAGCGGCACGTGAAGCAGGCCGAAGAGGTGATGCACGACGCGAACTTCCCCGGCCATCATGCCATGGACCATGAAAAGGACCATGACATGGATCACGACAAGGCCCAGGAGCATGAGAAGGAACACGACGAGAAGCATGAATAGCAGTCGGTAAGTCGGTAGGAGGGGAAGGCGGGAAGAGTCGATACTGGTTCTGGGGCATCTGAATTCGGTACGCACTGTCGCAAGGCGATTCCGATGGCGAGTCGCCGAACGGGAATCCCCCGACGATGCAGCAGCACGCACGCGGATTTGCATGCCACCCAGCGCCGGCCAACACCAGTTGCCTTGCCGTTGGGGCCCCCTTGGGGGGCCCAACGGCACAAAGGCTTGGCTACCCCCGTCGTTCCTCGATCTCAGCGACCGTCATCGGCTTGGGGGGCCCCAACCTTCGGGCCCCGTCCGGAGTGATCAAGTAATCCTCCTCGTTCCGGACACCACCGAAATCACGCCACCTGTCCAACTCGTCGTAGTCGATGAAATCGGTGTGAAGGCCCTGGGAACGCCAGAGGTCCATGAGTTGGGGAATGAAGTAGATCCCGGGCTCGACGGTGACCACGAAACCCGGCTCCAATTCACGTGCCAAGCGGAGTGATTTCAAACCGAACTGGGTGCTCTTGGGCTGACCCGCGTACCCCACGTACACCTCGCCCAGGTTTTCCATATCGTGCACGTCGAGCCCCATCATGTGACCGGTCCCACAGGGCAGAACCATCGCGTGGGCGCCCGCTGCCAGGGCCTCCTCGGTGTCGCCCTTCATGATTCCCATGGCTTTCAGGCCGTCGAAGATCACCCGGGCGGCACCGAAGTGGACATCGCGATAGGGGACCCCGGGGGCCAGCGCGTCTACTGCATGGTTTTGCGCTGCAACCTGAAGTTCGTAGATCGCCTTCTGCCGGTCGTTGAACCGGGGACTCACGGGAAATGTGGACGAGAGGTCGCCGGCATAACCGAGCGCGGTTTCCGCTCCGGTATCGAGGAGGAAAAGGTCACCGTCCGACAGCGTGTGGCTGTAGTCGTGATTGTGTAGGATCTCACCGTGAATCGTGGCGATGACGGGGAAACTCAGACGCCCTCCCGCTGCCACGGCGATGCGCCCGACCTCGGCGGCAATCTCTGCTTCGACCATGCCCGGTCGAGCCATCCGAATTGCCGCGTCATGCATAGCCACTGAGATTTCTACCGCCCGGTCCAACTCCACCACTTCTTCTGCGGATTTGACCGATCGCTGATTGACTACAGCCCAGATGAAATCCTCTGCCGCTCTCCCACTCACGGCGGATGGAGCGACATCCAACAGGTCGGCCAACAACACGGTCGTGTCGGCGCGGTAGGGCGGCAAAAGACGAACGTCCCTGCCTCCGGTGACAGCGCTCCGAACGGTGTTTCGTAGACCATCAGCCGGTCTGGTGTCCGTAACACCGACCATTTCCGCCCGCGCGGCCAGAGTCGGCATGTCGCCCATCCACACGATGTGATCGATCGAAAGCTCGTCGCCGAAGATCGTCGCGGCACCGGTGTCAACGTCGATGACTGCGGTCAGGGCAGGCTGGTCGAGCCCGAAGTAGTAGAGAAACGTGCTGTCTTGCCGAAACGGGAAGCAGTTGTCGGCAAAGTTCATCGGGCTCTCAACGTGGCCCGGAAAGAGCAGCAGACCGCCGTCAAATTTGGATGCCAGGACACTGCGACGATTCTCATACACACTGCGTGCGAACATCGGACTCGGCCTTTCTCGGGGTTGGTGAGCTGGTGCCGACCCCGTTGTGCCCCAGACCCTCAGGTGAGGATATGATCGCCGGCAAGTCTGGGGAAACGGGATCCTTGTGGGTACCAAGGTAACGCCTTGTGGCAGTCGGTAAGTCGGTAAGTTCGGTAGGAGGGGAAGGCAGGAGGTGGTGATCGAGTAGCTTCCGGCCCGTCTTCCCGTCTTCCCGTCTTCCCGTCTTCCCGTCTTCCCGTCTTCCCGCCTTCCCGCCTTCCCGCCTTCCAGCCTTCCAGCCTTCCAGCCGCCACCCCATCTTGAAGCCATGCGCGCCATGCTGTTCGACGGCCCCGGGCGGGCGTTGCGTGAGGCCGAGGTGCCCCGGCCGGAGCCGAGTCCCCATCAGGTCCTCATCGAGGTTCACGCCTGCGGCGTCTGCCGCACCGATCTCCACGTGCTCGACGGCGATTTGACCGAGCCCAAGCTCCCCCTGATACTCGGCCACGAGATCGTGGGCCGGGTCGCAGAGGTCGGGGCGGGCGTCGCGCGCTTCGCCGCGGGTCAACGGGTCGGTGTTCCCTGGCTCGGCTGGACCTGCGGCAGCTGCCGGTACTGTACGACCGGCCGCGAGAATCTGTGTGATGCTGCACGGTTTACCGGCTACCAGATCGACGGCGGTTACGCCGAGTACACGGTGGCAGACGAGCGGTTTTGCTTCCCGATTCCCGAGGGGCCTTCCGATGTGGAGGCGGCACCACTTCTCTGCGCCGGTCTGATCGGGTATCGGTCGCTGGTCGCGGCCGGCGATGCCGAGCGCCTCGGGCTCTACGGGTTCGGCGCGGCGGCACACATCGTGGCCCAGGTGGCGCGGCACCAGGGACGCCGGGTCTTCGCATTCACCCGCGCGGGAGATACCGAAGCTCAGCGTTTTGCCGGTGAGCTCGGCGCGGAATGGGCCGGTGCGTCCGGCTCGCAGCCACCCGAGCCGCTCGATGCCGCGATCCTCTTCGCTCCGGTCGGTGGCCTCGTGCCGGCGGCGTTGCGTGCCGTGTCCAAGGGCGGAACCGTGGTGTGCGCGGGAATCCACATGAGCGACATCCCGTCTTTCCCCTACGAGATCCTCTGGGGTGAGCGCGTGGTGCGGTCGGTGGCCAACCTGACCCGTCAGGATGGCGAGGAGTTCCTGGCGCTCGCCCCGAGGGTGCCGGTTCGCACGGAGACGGAACCGTATCCCCTTTCCGCGGCCCAGCAGGCATTGGACAATCTCAGGGCTGGCCGGGTCAGGGGAGCGGCGGTTTTGCGAGTGGGCAACTAACAGCTAACCGGTGGATGGAGGGAAGGACCCCTACAACGCCACCGGCTATCTGCTATCAGTCTCTGCAACGCCGACCCTAAGGACCGATAGCTGATAGCCGATAGCATTCGAACCCGCAGCTATCTCTCTACTGTGCCTCAAACCGGAAAACCCATCATGCCCCTCTTCCCGAAATTCTCCGTTGCCCTTGTCACGACCCTGGCGATCTTCGCGGCTCCAACTCCGAGCGCGGCGCAGATTGAACTTCCCGCCGATGAGGCGGGCGCCAAGGCGAGGCTCGATGCCTCGCCCCGGCATGGCGAATGGGTGAAGTACGATGCCGGGAGCGGCGATAGCGTGACGGCGTGGGTGGTCTACCCGGAACGGCCCGACCCTGCGCCCGTCGTCATCGTGATACACGAGATCTATGGGCTCACCGATTGGGTCCGTGGCGTCGCTGACCAGCTGGCCGCGGAAGGGTTCGTCGCCGTGGCGCCCGACCTCTTGAGTGGCAAGGGACCGGATGGTGGCGGCAGCGAGTCGGTCGACCGTCAGGGTGCGGTCCGGCTGATCCGGGGCCTGGAGAGTGATGAGGTTGCGCGGCGCCTCGAGGCCGCCGCGGTATTCGGCACCTCGCTGCCTGCGGCCACCAGCCGCGTAGGGAGCATCGGCTTCTGCTGGGGCGGCCGGCGGAGCTTCGATTTCGCGACCGCGTTTCCGGAGCTCGAGGCCGCGGTGGTGTACTACGGGAGCTCACCAGGCCCGGACGCGCTGGCCCGAGTCAACGCCCGGGTCCTTGGGAACTACGGCGGGGATGATGCCCGGGTCAACGCCGATATCGCCCCTACCAGACAAGCGATGGTGAGCCTGGGAAAGTCCTATGAAGCAATTACTTACGACGGAGCCGGCCACGGATTCCTACGGGCTCAGCAGGAGCGCAACGGAGCCAACCTTCAGGCCAGCCAGGAGGCGTGGGCCCGCACCGTCGCCTTCTTGAAGGAGACGCTCGAGAAGTAGTGCCGGCCGCGTGCTCTTTTGTGACCTCCGCGTGACCAGACTAGCCGGGTGCCGCACCCGGCCTTATCTTCCTCGAACCTTCCGATCCTGAGGAGCTGTACCGCTCTCCCGGCGCCCTGCACAGCAGGGGCTCGCCGTCCCAACGCTCGCTGGAACACGTGTGGATGGGTGTGGTGACGCACACAAGGTGCGCCGCACACCTTTTTCCATAGAAAGGTTTCATGAAGCAGCTCCGCGTCGGCATCATCGACTTGGTCACCAAGAGTCCCAATCCTTCGCTGTATGGCCGCGTGATGAACGCGAACCTGGCGAGCATCATGCCCCAGGTGCTCGGCGTGTGGTGCGAAGAGGCCGGGGCCGAGGTCCATTTTGTCTGTTACACCGGCATGGAAGACCTGGTGTCCGAGCTGCCGGCCGATCTCGATCTGGTATTCATCGGTGCCTTCACGCAATCAGCGTTCTTGGCATACGCTCTGAGCAATCTGTTCCGGCAGCGCGGCGCCGTCACCGTGCTCGGTGGCCCGCACGCACGGTGCTATCCGGAGGACGCACGGAAGTACTTCGACTACGTGCTGGGCTTCACCGACAAGACCACGGTCGATGAGGTGCTGCGAGATCACGCACCGCACCGCCCCTACGGACGCTGGCTGTCTGCTCCAAACCAGCCGGCCGAATTGCCCGGCCTCGAAGAACGCTGGAAGTTCGTCGACGCGACGCTCAAGAAGGCCCCGACCATCAAGATCGTCCCGATGATCGGCAGCCTCGGCTGCCCCTACACTTGCAGCTTCTGCATCGACTCTACCGTGCCCTATCAGCCACTCGGCTTCGAGCAACTGCAGGACGATCTGCGGTTTCTCCTGACCAAGTTCAAGCGTCCCATCGTGGGTTGGCACGACCCGAATTTCGGGGTGCGGTTCAACGACTACATGGACGCGATCGAGGCTGCCGTTCCGCCCGGCCGGATGCGGCACGTCGCGGAGAGCAGCCTCTCGCTTCTCTCCGAGCCGCACTTGGCGCGTCTCAAGAAGAACGGGTTCGGCGCCATGCTGCCGGGGATCGAGTCGTGGTATGACCTGGGGAACAAGTCGAAGACCCGGCGAACCGGGATGGAGAAGGTTACCCAAGTCGCCGAGCACATCAATATGGTCCTTCGGTACATCCCGTACGTGCAGACCAACTTCGTGATGGGGATGGATTCGGACGAGGGCGCCGAGCCGTTCGAGCTCACCAAGCGGTTTCTCGACCTGGCGCCGGGCGCGTTCCCGGCGTACTCGCTCCTGTCCGCGTTCGGTCGCGCGGCGCCGCTCAATCTCGAGTATCAGCGTGCTGACCGAATCGTGCCGTTCCCGTTCATATTCCTCAACAACAACCATGCGATGAACGTGCGGCCGCAGCACTACAAGTGGCCGGAATTCTACGATCACGTGGTCGACGTGACCAAGTACTCGTTCACCGCGCGGGCCAACGCGCGTCGGTTCGTCGCGACGAAGGCGTTCACATCACGCTGGATGAACCTGGTACGGGCTCTGTCGTCCGAAGGGAACGGCCGGATTCGCTACCACACCGGGATTCAGCAGATGCTGCAGAGCGACATAACCGTGCGCCGGTTCATGGACGGAGACTCCGATCAGCTGCCCACGTTCTATCAGAAACGGATCGAGTCCGAATTGGGGCCGCTCTATCGTTACCTCCCCGAGGGCGCGATCATGCACGACCCGCATGCGTACCTCAAGTCCACCGAGGCGAACGCCGCGCCGGAGACCCTGACGCAACTCAAGGTCGCCGCGCGCTAACTCGGCGAGCAGGTCACAGGCGCGCGTTCGGCCCCCCGGTCGTGCGCGCGCTTTGCATTTGGCGCACGGTAAAGCATTCGCTGCCAGATCCAGCATGACGTTGTCCGACCCCCATTCCACCGAGGGCGCCCAATGACCATCGCCGCGTTCGTCAAGCTCTACTTCGCAAGCCTCGTCGTGTTCCTGGCCATCGACATGGTGTGGCTGGGCGTCCTGGCCAAGGGATTCTATCAGCGGCATCTCGGCGACCTGCTGCGTCCCGATGTGCGCTGGGGTGCTGCACTCCTGTTCTATCTGATCTTTGTGGGCGGTGTTCTCCTGTTCGCCGTCCTCCCCGCGCTCGAGCGTGCGTCCTTCCGGTACGCCGTGCTGCTCGGCGGGCTGTTCGGCCTGATTGCCTACGCCACCTACGACCTGACCAACCTGGCGACGCTCAGAGGCTTCCCGCCGATCGTCGCGGTGGTCGACATGGTGTGGGGATTCGTGCTGACGGCCGTCGTGGCGGGGGCGGGATACAAGATCGCGGGGTGGATGGCATAGAAGCAGGAGGTAGGAGGTAGGGAGGTAGGGAGGTAGGGTGTAGGACGCGGGGAGTGAGGAGTAAGGAGTAAGGAGTAAGGAGTCGATTCCGGTAACTCTATGCGTCGCTCTAGATGCTGGCGGAATCGGCACCCCCGGGTAGATTGCGCCTTGCCAATAGCCAATAGCCAATAGCCAATAGCCAATCACCCGTAACCCTTCAGGAGGTTCCTATGTTCCCGCGCAGTCTCCTCGTAACCCTAGCCCTCGGGCTGACCGCAGCCGCCTGCCAGCCGGCCGCCGAGGCTCCGGCCGCACCCGCCGCACTGAGCGAGCAAGACATGGTAGCCATCCGCGGCATGCTGGACAACTACGGCGCGACCGTGACCGCCCAGGACTGGGCCACCTACATCACATACTACGCCGACGATGCGGTCCGGATGCCGCCCAACCAACCCATGTATCAAGGGAAGAACGCCATCCTGGCATCGGCCGAGACCCTGCCGGCGGTCACCAAGCTCACGCTCATGCCCCAGCTGATCGACGGCCAGGGGAATCTGGCCTATGCGCGAGGCTCCTACACCTTCGACATCGGCCCGGCCGAGGGCCAGCTGACGAACATGGTCGGGAAGTGGCACGCGATCTATGAGCGCCAGGCCGACGGCTCGTGGCTCTGCATCAGCGACATCTGGAACACCGATGCACCGGAACCGGCGATGTGAAGAGAAGGAAGCAGGATGTAGGGAGGAGGAAATAGGAAGTAGGCGGTCGGGAAGTCTCTGGCCCCAAGCAAGCGACGATTAGGCATTGGCTGCCTGTGCAGACCGATAGCCGACGGCTGATAACAGCGGCCCGAATCGATTTCTCGCCGCACCTTATCGGAGTGTGCTTTTGAGTCAGGATCGTGGTCCCATCCTCGTTACCGGCGCCACCGGTCGGCAGGGTGGTGCCACGGCGCGCCGGCTGCTCGAGCGCGGCTGGCCGGTCCGGGCCTTGACCCGAAACCCCGACAAAGCGGCCGCGCGTGCGCTGGCCGAGCGCGGGGCGGAGGTTGTCCGTGGAGACCTCGACGACCCTGCGTCGGTCGCGCGGGCCGTCGACGGTGTGTACGGCGTCTTCAGTCTGCAGGAATGGTGGACGGCGGGCCTCGAGGGCGAAGTCCGCCAGGGGCGGACGCTGGCGGAAGCGGCGAAGCAGGCCGGGGTAAAGCATTTTGTGTACTCATCGGTTGGTGGCGCCGAGCGAAGTTCTGGCGTTCCCCATTTCGAGACCAAGTGGGTGCTGGAGCAGTACATCCGGAAACTGAACCTGCCGGCGACGATCCTCCGCCCGGTCTCGTTCATGGAGAACTACTACATGGCCCAGGTCGAGAAGGGGATCCTCAAGGGTCGCCTGCTCGACGGGGTGCGCGCGGACAAGCCCTATCAACTAATTGCCGTGGATGACATCGGGGCGTTCGCCGCGGCCGTGTTCGAACGCGGCGACGAGATGCTGGGCCAGGCCTACGAGATCGCGGGCGATGAGGTGACCAACCTCGAAGTCGCCGCCACGTTCGGCCGGGTCATGGACCGGCCGGTCAAGTTCACCCGGATTCCCCTCCTCCTCCTCCGGGTCAGCGCCGGCCCGGACGTGGCACTCATGTACAAGTGGTTCAATCGGCATGGCTATCAGGCCGACATTCCGGCACTTGGCCGGACCTTCCCGGAGGTCTCGCTGACGTCGCTCGAAGAATGGATCCGCCGCGAGGGCTGGGCCGAGAAGACCACCTACCAGCCCCATGCCAAGACGTGGGATCCGAAGGCAATGAGAGCGAGTAGGGAATAGAAGTCAGGTCGCTCGCGGTCGGCTCGGAAGGGTCGGGAACACCTCACGGGCCATGTTCCGCCGCTATGCAACAGCGTTAGTCCTTTCTTTTCCTGCCGACTACATTGGGTTGCATTATGGCAGGAAGCACGCCGACCCACGGCGAGACGCAGCCTACTGTTGCACGCCGAAGGGTTGGTACCACCAGCGGGGATGAATCGATGCGAATCACTAACTGGCCACTCACCCTGTTCCTCGTGGCGGCCTTCATTTCATTCGTGTTCTCTGTGGTTCTGTGGTTCTTCGTGGAAAAGGACGCCGGGATCTTCGTGGGTCTCTGGGTGCCATCCATCCTGGCGTTGGCAGCGGCCACCCGGAGGCCGGGATGAGAATCGAAGCCCTCGTCGGCGTCGTGGGTATCGTAGTGTTCGCGATCGTGTTCGCAGGCGGATTGATTCTCGTCATGAATAAGGACGTGCGCGAGGAAGGGTAGAGGCGCCGCGTCTCACTCATGCGAAAGTCCCAGGTCCTGGATCTAGAGCCTGGGACGTTCTTTGTGAGACGGACGATCACCTAGGACCCCACGATACTCCTCCCCAAGTAGTACCCGTAGAGCGTCACGGCGGTCAGCAGGGCTGCCAGGAGAATCAGCATGACGCGGCCGCGCTTGGCGCTGCTCTTCTTGACTTGTCCAGAGACCACCATGAGTCCCTCCTGAATCGTCAGGTCAGAGCCTCAACTTGAGCTCGATGTTCACCAAGATGTCAGGCGCCGTGTCCTCGAACACGATGCGGTTGGCTACGCGGCGGATGACCAGCTTCTGGAGCGGGCCTTTTCCCTTGCCCTTGCCCATGTTGCCGCGGCGGTAATAGACGACCTGCGTCTCACCCACCCGCTCGACCCGTACCACGTTGTACCCGTCCTTGACGAGCACTTCCCGCGTCACCGTGACCGCACGATCGTCCGAGACCTCGAACCCCTTTCCCGACTTTCCTTGTCCCATGAGTGGGGTGGCTCCCAGAACCAGGAGTAACACTCCTGTGAGGACCCGCAGGAGCATGAACCGTTTTGACATTGCCCAGCCTCCGGTGGTGGAACCACGAGCGCGAGCCCGCCATCGGGGATCGCACTGGGAACGAAGGGTGGAAATCAGCAATAGGGGTGCCGGGGGAACGAACGCGCATGCTGGCAAGGACTTAAGTGGCGCCTTGCAAGATCCTGCAGCGGCCTGGACGCTCAGGGAGTCTGGCAGGCTGCGGTGGTTTTGGGACCTACTCCCTGACATGCTACCTTGATCTCAGACCTTCCTTTTCAGCCTCAATTCGGAGTGCGGGACCATGATACACCCCAGGAGCTTCCAGGTGTGGGTCGGGTTGGGGATCCTCGGATGTCTGATGACACGCGGAGCCCAGGCGCAGGATCTCTCCTTGCTCGATCCCGCTCAGACCCAACTCATCAGCCAAGAGATCTCGGGTGACGCCGCCTACGGGCACATCCGGTTCATGACCCAGTTCCATCGCCCGCGCGGCGGGTCCGACGGGCTCTGGACCGTCGCCGAATATGTGGCGGCGAAGGCCACGGAGTTCGGACTGAGCGACGTTCAGCTGATCAAGCAGGCCAGCACCACCATCCCCTGGAACGCCACGTTCGCCGACCTTTGGATCGTCGAGCCGGAGCCTGAACGGCTCGCCTCGACACTCCAATCGGTGCTGCACCTGGCCGACTACAGCCGCCCGACCGACGTCACCGCCGAATTGATCGACATCGGCGCAGGCGAAGCGGCGGATTACCAGGGCAAGGACGTCGCCGGGAAGATCGTGCTGACCTACGGGTCGCTGAACGGGGCGATGCGCGAGGCAGTATGGAACCGCGGGGCGCTCGGCGTCATCTGGTATCCGAGCCCGTTCGCCTCGGACGTCGGCATCAGCGGAGCCGGGTTCGCCCGCCCCGACCAGCTGCGGTGGATCAGCATCCCCAGCCGGGGATCTGACGGGCACGAGCCGACCTTTGCGTTCGGGCTCTCGCTCCGCCAGGGGACGCTGCTCCGGAACCGTCTGGCCCAGTCGCGAGAGCCGATCAAAGTACGAGCGCTGGTCGAGTCGTCGATGGAGTCCGGGCAAGGCAGCGAGCCGTGGCAGGTCATGGTCGAGGCCTTCATTCGCGGGTCTGAGCCCACCCTCGGACAAGACATCGTCCTCACCAGTCACATGCAGGAGGAAGGCACCTCGGCCAATGACGACGCGAGCGGAGTGGCGAGCGTGCTCGAGGTGGCGAGGGCGCTCAACCGGCTCATCACCGACGGCGTAGTGCCGCGGCCGCGGCGGAACATCCGGTTCTGGTGGGTAACGGAGATCTCGAGCCAGCGCCAATACTTCGCCGACCACCCGGACGCCCACCGCGGAATGTGGGTCAACATCAACCAGGACATGGTGGGAGCCAACCAGGCGCAGGATGTGATGCGGAAGCAGAACATCACGCGGCTGCCCGCGGCGCGGTTCCACTTCTTCAACGATGTGGTCGAGTCGGTGGTGGAGTACATGGTAGCGGCGAACAACTTCGAGTTGGCGCAGCTCGAGGGTGGTGTCGCGCTCTATCCCAAGCCGCATATGGCCCACCTGGGTACCCAACACCGCTACAACGCCGCCATGATCTACAACCACAACAGCACCGATCACATGACCTTCAACGAGGCCCCTATCGGTGTACCGGGCGTCACCTTCACCAACATGCCCGACCGCTACATCCACTCGAGCGACGACGATTTGTGGAATATCGACCCAACGCAGCTGGGCCGGAGTGCCGCCGCCGTGGGGCTCATGGCCTACATCATGGCCGCAGCCGACAGCGCGTCGGTGCCGGCGCTGGGCGCAGCCACCGCCGGGCGCGGGTTTGAGCGTTTGGGCCGGAATGTCCGGCTCGCGCTGTCGTGGATTGCTGGCGCATCCGACAGAGACACGGCATACCGGCAGGCCGTGGACCAGGTATGGTATGCGACCCAGCGGGAGCGCATGGCACTCACCTCGCTCGAGCAGGTCGATCCCAGTGCCGCGCTTTTCACCGACCCGCTGCTCCAAGAACTCGACCGGCGCGAGGCACAGGCCCTCCGAGAGGTCGGGTTGGTGTACCGCCAGCTGACCGGGAAGCGACAGGTACCGTCGGCCACTCGCTCGGCCACCGAGGGGCGGCTCGCCGAGCTCAGGCCGGTGCTCGTTGCAGGGCCGGCCGAGTTTCTGCGCCAGCGTGGGCGCGTCACTTTCGTGCCCGGCATCCGCTCGCTCATGAGCTTCGAGGTCCTGAACGCGGTGGACGGCAGGCGAAGCGGGCTCGACATTGCCCGCTTCGTCGCGGCCGAAGCGCGGGAGGCGGGGGAGAGCTACTACGGCACGGTGACCGCGGAGGCAGTACTCCAGTACCTGACCAACCTCGAGGAGGCGCAACTGATCCACCTCTGGCCCGGGGCGGACTACACCGAGGCCCTATCGCTGGTGCACGAAGGCCAGGAGCTGGTGCGCTCGGGCAGTGTGGCGGACGCGGTGTCGCGGTACACAGCCGCTCAGCGCCGGAGTGCCAAGCTCGTCATCACGGCGCCGGCCTGGAACACGCTCTGCTATTGGGGCGGGCTCTGGAACTCGGCGACCGCGGTCATGCCTGCCTGTGACCGCGCGGTGGCGTTGGCACCCGACAATGCCAACATCAAGGACAGCCGCGGCATCGTGCGCGCCCTCACGGGCGATGCCGAGGGCGCCATTCAGGACTTCGAGACCTTCGTGGCGGCGACGTCCGATGCCGGGCAGAAGGCCCGGCGCGAGGCTTGGATCGAGGCGCTCCGGGCGGGCCAGCAGCCGCTGACGCCGGAGGTCTTGGCGGCCGAGCGGGAGGAGTAGGGCACGACAGCGAGGGGAACTTACGCTGCTGTTGCCGGGGCAGGGATGGCTGGCGGAGCGTCGCACGGGCTCCTGGTCAGCCTGATGTCGAATCCTGCCCTCTCGTAGTCTCTTAATCACATACCACACAAGCACTTAGGCGTTTGGCTGGCGGTGAATCCTCCTGCCCGTAGGCCGACCGTCTACTTATTGTCTAGATATTTAATTAGACAAACTATTGACAAACCACAGACCGGGTGATAGAATGGTCGTCGGCACAGGTACGTTCCGACAATCCATAGGAGGCACCTAACATGATGCGGAAGGCCCTACACCTCTCGATGATCCTGTCCGTGGCCCTGGTCGCTGCGGCATGCTCGGACCTGGAATCGCCCACCGAAGTGGCTGCTCCTGAGACCCAGACCGCACGCGGCGGCAGTCCCAACGGCGTTGGGCCACAGGGTGAGAGCATCGTCGACATCGCCCTGGCGGTGAATCAGCAGAGTGGCGAGTTCTCGACCCTGATCGCGGCACTCGTTGCGGCCGACTTGGTGGAGACGCTGGATGTGAATCGCCAGTTTACCGTGTTCGCGCCCACGGATGCGGCGTTCGCCAGGCTCGGGTTGGATGCCACCACCATCGGCTCGCTGCCGACGGACGCATTGACCGACATCCTGCTCTACCATGTGGCGCCCGGCCGCCGCTTCGCAGCAAGCGTCGTGTCGTCCAGCCAGATCCGGATGCTCAACAAGAGCTTTGCGGCGATTTCCGTGACGGCCTTGGGAGCATTCATCAACGATGCCCAGATCGTGACGACCGATATCGCAGCACAGAACGGCGTCATCCACATCATCGACACCGTGCTTCTCCCGTAGCCCCTGGAGAGTGCGATTCGAGGGCACTGCGCGAGGCCCGGCGGGGACGCCGGGCCTCAGTGCATTGCGGGAGGGCGAGTTTGGGCGCCCCGGAGGCCTCGAGGACTCCGGCCGTCACCTCCGGGCCCCTGGGCAGGCTGGTCAAGCAGTCAGCTCGGTGTTTTCTTATAGGCCGCATGAACCCGCTGCCCGCACCCCATGACCGATAATCCCGGCCCCATCCAGCCGCTCCCCGAGCGCCTCGCCGGGCTGGCCTCGCTCGCGAGCAATTTGTTTTGGAGCTGGCACCGGGACGCCCGAATGATGTTCCGGGCCATCGATGGGCCGCTCTGGCACGATACCCGGCACAATCCGATCGCGCTGTTACAGCGGGTTGAGCCCCGCCGCCTCGAGACCTGTGCCCGGAACCCCGACTTCATGCAGCTATTCGATTCGGTCATGGAGGAATTCACCGCCTCGACCGAGTCCGACGGCGGGTGGTTTGCCGAGCAGTACCCCGACCTGACCGGGAAGCCCATCGCGTACTTCTGCGCGGAGTTCGCCCTCCACAATTCGGTGGCCATCTACTCGGGCGGCCTCGGCGTCTTAGCCGGCGACCACTGCAAGGCCGCATCGGACCTCGGCCTGCCATTTGTGGGTATCGGTCTCCTCTACACCCGGGGGTACTTCGATCAGCGCATCCGGCTGGACGGCTGGCAGGAGGACGTGCCGGAACAGTTCGATCCAACGGTGACGCCACTCACGCAAGTGCTGAACGCCGACGGTCAACCCCAGCTCGCGAGCCTCCAGCTATCGGGCCGCACGGTCCACGTCGGCGCCTGGAAGATGCAGGTGGGCCGGGTGCCGCTCTACCTGCTCGATACCGACGTCGACGGCAACGATCCCGAAGACCGGCCGCTGTCGCACAACCTGTACGCCGGAGGGCCCGAGCTCAGGCTCCGGCAGGAGGCCATCCTCGGCATTGGTGGCGTGCGGGTGCTGCGCGCGCTCGGCATCGACCCCGGCGCCTGGCACGCCAACGAGGGGCATGCTGCCTTCATGCTGCTCGAACGACTGCGTGAGCTGGTGCAGGGCGGGACGGCGCTGCCGGACGCCATCCGTCAGGTGCGCAGCCGAAGCCTCTTCACCACCCACACACCGGTTCCGGCGGGCCACGACATTTTCTCCAGCGAGCTGTTCCATCAGGTAATGGGCGGGTACCTGGAGAGTTTCGGCGTCGATCAGGCGACGCTCGATCAGCTGGGCCACCATCCCGGCCTCGATCATCAACGCTTCCACATGACGGCCGTTGCCATCCGGCTGTCGGGCCGAGTGGTGGGTGTGTCGCGGGTCCATGGTGCCGTATCCCGCGGCATGTGGGAGATGCTCTGGCCCGGCCGGGCCGGGGCGAAGGTCCCGATCAAATACGTGACCAACGGCGTCCACCTCAATACCTGGATGTCCCACCGAATCAAGGAACTGCTCGACCGACACCTGGGCCCCAATTGGGAAACGGCCGAGGATCCGGAGAGCTTCGATGCGATCCTAACGCTCGATGACAAAGAGTTGTGGGAGGTGCATTCGGTGCTCAAGGCATCGCTCATGGATTTCATCCGCGACGAGGCCCGGATCCGTTGGCGCGATCGCTGGCAGGATGCAGCCCATCTGATAGGCGCAGGCACGCTGCTGCACGGCGGCGCCATGGCCATCGGATTCGCGCGGCGATTCGCGGGATACAAGCGGGCCGGCCTCCTGTTCCGCGACCCGGAGCGGCTCCGCCGTTTGCTGTTGAATCCGCAGCGGCCGGTCCAGTTGATCTTCGCTGGCAAGGCCCATCCCGCCGACGAGGTCGGGAAGGGCATGCTTCAGCTGGTGTCCGCGGCGACCCGGGACCGCCGGTACGAAGGACGGATTGCGTTCCTCGAGGATTACGAGCTCCACATGGCACACCGGTTGGTCCAGGGCGTTGACTTGTGGCTCAACACGCCTCGCGTTCCGTACGAAGCCTCTGGCACGAGTGGCATGAAGGCGGCCTTGAACGGCGTCCCCCAGCTCAGCACCGACGACGGGTGGTGGGCCGAGGGACAGACCGGCCTCAACGGCTGGACCATCACCGCGGTGCCCGACAGCGAGGACCAGGATGCGGACGCTGCCGAGCAGCTGTATACATTATTAGAGGAGCAAGTTGTGCCGCTCTTCTACGAGCGCGGTGACCGGGGCATTCCCCGTCAGTGGATCGCCCGAATGAAGCAGGCCATGTGGACCTCCACTCGTCACTTCACTGCGCGCCGCATGCTCGAACAGTACGTAGGCGACTATTACGCGCCTGCGCTCGAGAAGGGATGGCCGACCGATGACCCGCCAACCGGCTGACCCACGCCGCGCCCGCAAGACCACCGCCCGGAAGACCACAACCCGCAAGACACCACCCCGCTCGCCGGGCGTCATCCACGTGGTAGCAGAGTACTGGCCGTTCGCCCGGACCGGGGGCTTGGCTGAGGCGGTTCGCGGCCTTGCGACGTATCAAGCCAACCACGGCGTCCCGTGTTCCGTGGTCCTCCCGCTTCATCGTTCGGCGCGGGAAGCGGCCGGCCGGCTGGTGCCGGTCGGCGACCCGTTCGCAGTCCAGGTCGGCCCCCGCCGCGAGGTCGGCCGGCTGTGGCGGCTGCCGCACAAGCGTGGCGCTCCGCATGTCTACTTCATCGACCACCCCGACTACTTCGACCGGCCCGGCATCTACGGCGGGGCCGATGGGGACTACCCCGATAACCCTCAGCGGTTCGCCTTCTTCTCGCGGGCGGTGATCCAATGCCTGCCGGAATTCGGCAAGGCGCCGCTGGTGATCCACGCGCACGATTGGCACACGGCGCTCGCGCCGGTCTATCTCCGCACCGGCTACGCCGGCGATACCTTCTACGATGGCGTGGCATGTGTGATGTCGGTCCACAACGCCGGCTTCCAGGGGCACTTCCCGTTCGAGTCGCTGGCCCTGGTGGGGCTCCCCGACTCACTCTACAACTGGCAGCAGCTGGAATGGTACGGCAAGGTCAACTGGCTCAAGGGCGGCCTGGCATTCTCGGAGATGGCCGTGACGGTGAGCCCGACCCATGCACACGAGCTGAGAACGGCCTCCGGTGGATTCGGCCTGCACGACGCCTTCATCGGCCTCAAGAACCGGTTGGTCGGCATCATCAACGGGATCGACACCAGTACTTGGGACCCGGAACACGATCCCGAGATCGCGGCCCAGTATTCGGAAGACGCCCTCTCCGGGAAGGTGGAGTGCAAGGCGGCGCTCCAGCGGGAGCTCGACCTCCCGGTCAGTCCGCGGACGCCGATTTTCGGCATGACCGCGCGGCTGGTCACCCAGAAGGGACTGGATTTGATCCTGGAAGGCAGCATCCTCGCGTCACTCGACGCGCAGTTTGTGTTCTTGGGAGAGGGCGAAGCTCGCTACGAGACCGCGCTCCGGCAACTCGCGCAGGCCATGCCTGAGCGGGTAGCGGTCGAAACGAACTTCAACGAGCCGATGGAGCACCGACTCATTGCCGGCTCCGACATGCTGCTCATGCCCTCGCTCTACGAACCCTGTGGGCTCACGCAAATGCGCGCGCAGCACTACGGCGCCATCCCCGTCGCACGGCGCGTAGGTGGCCTGGCCGACACCATCGAGGACGGTGTCACCGGGTTCCTGTTCGATGATTACCTGCCACAGGACCTGGATGTTGCGGCCGGCCGGGCGGTGGCGGACTACGCGGATCACGCGGCCTGGGGCGACCATATGCGGAGAGCCATGCGCCAAGAATTCGGGTGGGATCGGCCCGCCGCGGGCTACGCCGAGGTGTATCAACGGGCCCTGGCGTTACGCAGCGAAGGAGGGTGACGGACAAGATGAACTTCATCCTCATGCTCCATAGCCACCTGCCGTACGTGCTGAACCATGGTCGGTGGCCCCACGGCAGCGATTGGCTGACCGAGGCCGCGCTCGATACCTACCTCCCACTCCTGGAGAATCTGCGCGCGCTCGATGCGCAAGGCACGGCGGTGCCGCTCACGATCGGCATCACCCCGGTGCTCGCGAACCAGCTTACCAGCCCCCTGTTCGTGGAGGAATTGGAGGAGTTCTTTACGCAGCGGCTTGCGGCCTGTGACGAGGCGCCTGCCTCGCTTGCCACGACGGGCGATGCGCATCTCCAACCCTTGGTGGACTACTGGCGTTCTCGGTTCGAGCGGCTGCGGGATCTGTTCCATGACGTGAACGGCGACCTCGTCGGCGCGTTCGGAGACCTGGAGCGCCGGGGCATGATCGAAATCGTGAGCTCCGCCGCAACACACGGCTTCCTCCCGCTGCTCGCCCGCGACGAAAGCATCCGGCTCCAGCTGAGTCTGGGGTATGCGGAGCACCGCCGGCTGTTCGGTCGCGACCCGGCCGGGTGCTGGCTCCCGGAATGTGGCTACCGGCCGCGCGGCCGATGGGCCCCGCTGCCCGAGGCGCCGCACCCCGGCACCAGGGCCGGCATCGAAGCCCACCTCGAATGGGCCGGCTTCCGCTATTTCTTTACCGACGCCCACCTGGCCCATGCCGGCGACGCCCTCGGCACGTATGCCGATGTGCCGCTCGGCGTCGAGCGGTTCGATGCCGAGCGGCATGACATCCCGCAGCGCCCGAGTCTCGGAAGTCGAACGGTCGCCCTATCGGGCGTACCGTGCGGCCTCGACCAAACGGGGGCCGTCCGCCATCTGCCTGGTGCGCGATCCTCGCTCGTCGCTCCAGGTGTGGAGTCGCCAACAAGGCTATCCGGGTGACGAGTGGTATCTCGATTTCCACAAGATCCGCTGGCCCGGCGGGCTCAAGTTCTGGCGGGTGAGCGGCCCCAACGTCGACCTCGGCGACAAGCGTCCGTACGATCCGGTTCGCGCCATCGAGCGGGTGGGAAGTCACGCCGACCACTTTGCCCAGCTGCTCTCCGGCATCGCTGCCGCGCAAGCCGGTGCGGACGATGCGGTCATCGTGGCACCGTTCGATACCGAGCTCTTCGGTCACTGGTGGTATGAGGGAGTCGATTTCGTGGCCGCCCTCTTCAGCCGCCTGGCCGGCCACGCAGGTGTCCGGCCCACCACGGCTTCCGCTCACTTGGCCGCACATCCGCCGGCCAACGTCATCCGGCTCGCGGCCGGGTCGTGGGGTGCCAACGGCGACAACAGCATGTGGCTGAACGACGGCACCCGCTGGATGTGGCAGCGTCTCTGGCCGCTGGAAGACGCCTTCTGGAACGCGGTCCCTCGCGCACTCGCCTCGGAGGCGCTCCGGCCCATCGTGGCGCAGGCCGCCCGCCAGCTGGTGCTGGCACAGTCGTCCGACTGGCCGTTTATCATCTCGACCGGCGCGGTGGCGAACTACGGTGCGGATCGATTCAATCTCCACGTCGACGACGCGACCCGTCTCGTCCAGGCGTTGGCCCCCGACGCGCCGGCCTCGGTATGCGAGGCGGCGCGGCAGTCGGCCGCGACGCTGTCCCAGCGGGACCATCTCTTCCCGGATATCCTGCCGGCAGTCGAGCGGGCCCTGCTAGCGCGACCGGCGCGCGGCTAGCCGACCCCCATCCGCGCAACATGAGCGTCCATCCTCGCTCGGTCGTCATCCACGGTCACTTCTACCAGCCGCCGCGGGAAGACCCGTGGCTGGACGAGGTGGAGTCCGAACCGTCGGCGGCCCCGTTTCACGACTGGAATCAGCGGATCGAACGCGAATGCTACCGCGCGGTGGTGGCGGCTCGTGTGACCGAACGCGACGGCCGCATCGCCCGGATCGTGAACACGCTCGACTGGATCAGCTTCAATGTGGGTCCGACGCTCATGGAGTGGCTGGAGCGGGAAGCGCACGACACCTACCACGCGATACTCGGCGCCGATCGACGGAGCGCCGAGCGGCTGGGAGGGCACGGCAACGCCATCGCCACGCCGTACCATCACACCATCCTGCCGCTCAGCTCGCGGCGCGACAAGGTCACCGAGGTACGCTGGGGCATGGAGAATTTCCGCCGCCGCTTCGGCCGGGAGCCCACGGGAATGTGGCTGCCCGAGACGGCGGTGGATCACGAAACGCTGGATGTTCTGGCTGCCGAGGGGATTCGGTTCACCGTGCTCGGGCCACATCAAGTCGTCCAGCCGCCGCCGGGTGGATTACCGGGCCGGTATCGCACGTCCGGCGGGCGCGAGCTGGCAGTCTTCGTCTACTTCGGCTCGATCTCTCACGACATCGGCTTCGGGCCGCTCCTGAAGGACGCTGCAGCCTGGGCCGAGCGCATGGTACCCGGTCACGATCCGCTGGGGCCGGACCTGGTGAGCGTCGCGACCGACGGCGAGACCTATGGCCACCATCATGCCTTCGGCGAGATGGCACTGGCGGCCGTGCTCGACCAACTCGGTCGCCGCCCCAACGTGCAGATCGAGAACTTCGCCTCGTTCCTCGCGCGCCATCCACCCACCGAAGACGTCCAGCTGGTCTCGCCCAGCTCGTGGAGCTGTGCGCACGGGATCGAGCGCTGGCGGTCGGACTGCGGCTGCAAGATGGTGCCGACCGACAGCTCGCAACAGCGCTGGCGGGCTCCGCTCAGGCAAGCGGTGGACTGGCTTGCGGGTGAACTACACCAGGTCTACGAGCGTGAAGCGGCCGGATTGTTCGCTGAGCCCTGGACGGTGCGCGATGCCTTCGGCCAAGTGGTGAGCGACCGGGTCGATCGGCACGAGTTCATTGCCGGTGTGCTCAAGGAGCCCAGCGACGAGCGGCGCGTGCGGGCACTCGAACTCTTGGAGATGGAGCAGGACGCGCTCCGGATGTTCACCTCGTGCGGCTGGTTCTTCGATGACATTGGCAGAATCGAGCCGCGCCAGGTGCTTCGATATGCGGCGCACGGCATGGAGCTGGCCGGCCCGCCCCACGTTGAGCGGCTGGAGCAGGAGTTCCTCTCGCAGTTGGCAAACGCACCAAGCAACGATGCGGCGCTAGGCACGGCGCGCGATATCTATCTGGCACACGTGAAACCCACGGTGCCTGCCGCGGTCCGGGTGGCGGCCGGTTGCTGGGCGGCCAATGATGCCGGCATCGATCCGCGGCACTGTGGCATCCCGGCGTACAGAACGGACATCAATGGCGCCTCGGTCTCGGTGGTCCACTGCCCGACCGGCCGGCAGGCGCAGTACACCGTCTCGCTCGGCGCGGCCGGTGCGGCCGAGCTCTCCGCCACCGTGGAAGCCGCGGACGGAACACGCTTTCACCTGACGATGTCGGACCTGACCGAGCACCATCGCGCCGTGGTGGCCAGTGCCCGTCGGGCGGCTTTGGCAGCACGGTGGCTACCGGCGGACGATCAGGCAGTGGTGGCGCGCGGCGATGCCAGGTTCGAAGGTGTGGTACGCCACGCGTTGGTAGCGGCGGTTGAGAGTCTCCATGAGGCTACCGTGGCGGACGATGTCGAGCGGGCCACTGGCCTGCTCGATCTGCTCGAACTCTGTGGGGTCAAGATCCCATTCGACGCGCAGACCCGTTTTGCCCGGGTGTGGAGCAGGCTGACCGCCGATGCGAGGCGTGTCGCCGGGCCGTTCGCCCGCCGGCTCGGCTTCAGCCAGGAATAGCCGGCGTGGAACCCATTCGCTTCGCCTTCGGCGTCCACCTCCATCAGCCCACCGGCAATTTCGATCACGTGTTTCGGGATCATGTCGATCAGGCGTACCTCCCATTTCTCCAGCGGGTCTCGGAACGCGACTTCCTCCCCGTCACCCTCCACATCTCGGGGCCGTTGCTCGAATGGCTCGAGCAACACAGCGACGGATTCCTCAATCTGGTCGGCAGACTGGTTTCGGATGGGCGGGTGGAACTGCTGCTCGCCGGGTTCTACGAGCCCATCCTGGCGGCGTTACCCCGAGCGGACCGGATCGAGCAGATTCAGTGGATGCGAGAGGCCATCGAGCGGCGCTTCGGCGTCACGGCCACCGGGCTCTGGCTCACCGAGCGCGTATGGGAGCCGGACTTGCCGGCCGACCTCGCCGAGGCCGGGGTGCGGTTCGTGTTGGTGGACGATCACCACTTCCTGGTGAGCGGGTTCGAGCGCCATCAGATTCACGCGCCCTGGACCACCGAGAGCGACGGCAAGCGAGTGACGCTCTTTCCGATCGACGAGCGGCTGCGCTACCTGGTACCGTTCCGCCCGCCGGAAGAGACGGGTGCGTACCTACGGCAACTTCGGGATGCGGGCCACCGGCTGGCCGTCCTGGCCGACGACGGCGAGAAGTTCGGCGGCTGGCCCGGCACCAGGGAATGGGTATACGAGCGGGGTTGGCTCGATCAGTTTCTCGACGTGATGGGTGGGATGGTTGCCGGTGGCGAGGTACAACTCACTACCTTCGAGCAGGCCTTGAAAGAGGTGCCGAGCGCCGGGCTCGCCTACCTGCCGACCGCGTCATACCGCGAGATGGAAGGTTGGGCCCTGCCGCCCACCGCCGCCATTCGATTGGCTCGGCTGGAGCACGATCTCGGCAAGGAGCGCCTGGAGGGTGCCGACGGCGCCCTCGTCCGTGGCGCGCACTGGCGGAACTTCCTGGCCAAGTACGCCGAAGCCAACCGGATGCACAAGAAGATGATGGCGTTATCGGCGCTGTGCCGCTGGCGGGGCGATCCGCCGGACGCGCGCCGCGCCATCGGCCGCGCGCAATGCAACGATGCCTACTGGCATGGCGTCTTCGGCGGGCTCTACTTGCCGCATCTCCGTGCCGCGGTGTGGCAGAACCTCGCCCTGGCTGAAGCCGAGTTACGTGCCGACGATCCGCTGGCACATGACTTGGCCGATTTCGACGCCGATGGACACGAGGAGATCCTGGTCCATTCGGCCAAGTTCAGCGCCGTGGTGAGTCCGGACCGGGGCGGCGTCGTGGAGGAGTACACCCTGTTCGAGGCCGGCATCAACTACGCCGATGTCCTGACCCGCCGGCGCGAGGCCTACCTCCAACTCGCCGCTCCCGTCGCGCCAACTGATGACGCGGCCACGGTGCAAGACATGCAGAATGGGGTACCGGCCGAGTTGGCTCCCGTCGACACAGACACTCGGGCGCTGTTCGTGGACCGGGTATTGCCGGCTGGTCTCACGCTCGAGGCCTATCAGCGTGGTCGGTACGAGCCGGTGGCCAGTTGGGCCCGGGCCGTATTTCGGGCGAGTGTCGAGCACAAGAGACCAGGGCATCGACATCGTGCTCCGACCGACAACCGAGGCCGCTCCCGGGCTGATCGAGAAGCGGCTCCGATTCGATCACGCCGGACGTCTCTCCGTGAGCTATCGCTGGGATCCGAGCGCGTTCCCGCCCGATGCGTTCTTCGCGCCGGAGATTTCGCTGGCTCGCGAGCTCCAGCTCGATTGCGTGCCGACACCCGATCTCTGGGTCTTCGCCATTGCGACCGTGGCCAAGTCCGAGCGCGGCTTCGACAAGACCGTGCAGGGCCAGTCGTATACGCCGCGGTGGCCGGTGGCATTGGGGGAGGCATTGGTGGTGGTGGGGGGAGGAGGGAGTAGGGAGTAGGGAGTGGGGAGGAGGAGGGAGTGAGGAGGGAGGAGTGAGGAGTGAGGAGTGAGGGAGGACGGCTCGCTAGCGTCGCGCAGCGACGCCTTACCGAGCAGCGGCTTCAGCCGCGGGTGAGGCGGAGGGTTTACCTTCGCGGGCCAATAGCCAATAGCCAATAGCCAATAGCCAATAGCCAATAGCTTCCGAGTTCCGCTCAGTTGTCGGCCCTCGACGACCGGGTTACCTTTCCAAAGCGACTCCTGCGCCGTTCAAAGGCGCGGAGCACCGACGACACCTCGAGAGGGCTGGCGTTCGCGCCGGCCCTCTTTGTCTGTCGGAGGATGATGCAAACCGCAATCCGAGGCGCATGATGATAGAGGTCACCCTCTCCGAGAACGGCGGTATCGAACAGGCCATCAAGGCCTTTCGACGCAAGGTCCAGCGGTCCGGGATCCTGAAGGAAGTCCGCCAGCGACGGCACCACGTCAAACCGAGCACGGCCCGACGGTTGAAGGCCGCAGCCGCCCAGCGGCGGAAGCGGAAGAAGCCCAGGCCGCGCATCGCCTGACCATCCGACTCGCTGGGGCGGGCCAAACGGCCCGCCCTTTGCGTTGGCGATGCACCTGTCGAGTAACCGAGCCGAAGACCGCCTGGTTGCTAGGGTATTCCCTAGTCGAACGCCGCACAATTCTAGAATCTGGACTCCCATGACCACTATCGGGACCTTTGACGCCATCCTCAAGAAGGCCATCGAGGTGAATGCCTCGGACGTCCACATCGGGGCGGGCGGGCCGTATCGGCTCCGCGTTCGGGGGCAGATGGTTCCCGTCACCGGGACCGAAGGCTTGACCCCGCAAGACACCGAGGCCATTACCAGGCACATCCTCCTGGCGGCGAAGAAGGCGACACCGGATTCCGTTGATGCCGTGCTCCACAATCTCAAAGACCTCGATTGCTCGTACTCGCTCCAAGATCACGGCCGATTCAGAGTGAATATCTGCAGCCAGCGGGGGTCGTTGGCTGTCGTATTGCGGAACATCCCCGTCGGGGTGCCGGACTTCGAGCAGCTCGGCCTCCCGCCGGTGCTCGAGAAGATCTCGATGGAAGACCGCGGCTTGGTGTTGCTGACCGGTGTGACGGGAAGCGGCAAGTCGTCGACCCTGGCCGCGATGGTGGGCTACGTCAATCAGAACCGGGCCGGCAAGGTCGTCACCATCGAGGATCCGATCGAGTTTCTCCACAAGGATCAGAAGAGCATCATCATTCAGCGCGAGCTCGGCACCGACACCAGCACCTTTGCGGACGCACTGCGGGCGGCCCTTCGGCAGGATCCCGACATCATCATGGTCGGCGAGATGCGCGACCGGGCCACCATCGACGTGGCGCTCAAGGCGGCGGAGACGGGGCACCTGGTGTTCAGCACGGTGCACACCACCGATGCGATCAAGACCATCACCCGGCTGGTGAGCGTGTTCGACGCCGCCGAGCAGAAGCCCACCCGACTCAGGCTGGCGGAGACGCTGAAGGCGGTGATCTCGCAGCGCCTGCTGCCGCGGAAGGACGGGCAGGGCCGGGTCGTGGCGGTCGAGATCCTCCGGAACACGCCCACCATCGCGGAGTGCATCGCGAACCAGGAAAAGACCTCCGAGATCAAGGACTATCTCGAGGAGGGTCGCGAGCAGTACGGCATGCAGACCTTCGACCAGCACCTGATGGAGCTGTTCAAGAAAGACCACATCTCCCAGAAGACCGCGATGGCCGCCGCGACCAGCCCCGGCGACTTCGAGCGGAATCTGCAGTTTCAGTAGGCGCTGCAGGTATGATAGCAGATCAAAGGCTATTAGCTATTAGCTATTGGTCATTAGATTCGGCTAGCCAATAGCCAATAGCCAATAGCCAATAGCCAATAGCCACCCACCGTTTCTTGACCTCCAGCCCCCTCTGCCCCACCTGCGGCAACCCGCTGGAAGACGACCCGAGCACCTGTCCGTTCTGCGGCGCTCAGGTCCAGCCCAGCCGCGGTGGCAAGACCAAGGAGTGGTATCAAGTGCTGAACCTCGAGGCCGGCCACCCCACCGTCACCGAGGCGCTCGCCAAGCTCGAGCGGCGCATCGAGACCGCGCGCCGGCAAGGCGTGAAGGTGCTCAAGGTGATTCACGGCTACGGTTCGAGCGGGAAGGGCGGGAGCCTCCGCGATGCGGTGCGTCGCGTCCTGCCCGAGCTCGAGCGACAGGGCTTGGTCCGGAGCTACGTGGCGGGCGAGCACTTCACCAAGAGCAGCGCCATCGTCAAGCAGTTCCCCAAGCTCGAGAGCGACCGGGACCTGGGACGCGGGAACCCTGGCGTGACGGTGGTGGGATTGCGGTGAGAAGCTGTGGGAGGTCGGGAAGAATGCTATTGGCTAGGTGCAGGGATGGATCGCTCCAGGGTGAGAGCTATTGGCTAATGGCTCTTGGCTGGTCAGGCGAGGACCAATAGCTCATAGCCAATAGCTGGTGGCCCTACAGTGATCTCTCCCTACCCGCTAGCCCCCCAACCACCACCCCTGCCAGCGTGGCCCAGACCAGGGCCGACAGCTCGAGGCCTTCCGTTCCCAGCAACACCGCCTGGACCGCGACGAGTAATGCGATGAACATTCCGGCCCGGACACGCTTCACCGACAACGGCCGGCCGGTCACATCGGCCACGGAGATCACCCGGCGGGTCCGCGCGATGGCGATGCCGAACCCCACGCTCACGACCCCAATCAGGGCACCGGTCGCAACGGGAAGCGTGTGGCTTTCAGTCCGCGGTGTCCACCACACCAAGCGCCACTGCCGCACCGACCAAGGCCAGCACGGCGAATGCGAGCTGGCGGCGGGTGCCGTCTTCGAGCGACGCGTCGAGCGCAAACGCGACCGC
Organism: uncultured Gemmatimonadales bacterium; assembly: GCA_963815325.1. Classification (GTDB taxonomy): domain Bacteria; phylum Gemmatimonadota; class Gemmatimonadetes; order Gemmatimonadales; family GWC2-71-9; genus JABDII01. Next base: position 62,359 of record CAWFGG010000001.1, on the reverse strand, counting down.
CCCGACCACCGGCAGCACGGGGCTCCGGGTGATCCAGGCCGTCGCCAGGATCAGGCCGAGCACTACCAGGGAATCGGTCAGGCGAGCGGGCGGGCCCACCGTCCGGTTCACGATCCGCACCATACCCAGTGTCGCGAACAGGAGCAGCAGGCTCGGCGAGGCGACGGTGAGCGACGCCGCAAAGGCCAGCGCCATGCTGACGAAGGCGGCGGGGTTGTCGTCCGGCGCCAGCTCACGCGCCAATGCCCAGGCGCCGAATGCCGCGGTAGGACCAACCAGGGCCTGTGCCGCGATTGCTCCGAGTCCATCCCCGCGGATCGCCGCCGCCACGGCGGCAACAAGGGCGGCCACGGGCATGAGCACCAACACGGCCAGGTTGGTGCGATAGCTCGGGTCGAGCGGCCGGCCGATGGATGTCACGCGGTAGAGGCGATCGTGCGTCACGTCGAAGTCCGTTCCGTGCCTTGGGGCAGCACGATGAGATAGGTAACGCTAGGCCGCCGGTGCAGCCAGGCCGAGCCGCGCGAGCACCTGGTCGGCGGCACGGCGGCCGGAGAGCATGGCACCATTGATCGAGGGGTTCTCCACATAATCGCCGCACGCGAACACGGTCTCGTCCACTCGTTCGGCGGTGCCGGCATTGGGTGCTCTGCTCAGGCGATACGCGGGAAGCGCATGGGCGATGCGATCGGTGCGGAGATGCCGCCACGTGCCCACGCCGGGGCCGAACCAGCCGGTCAGTTGTTGCCGAACTTGTTCGAGCAGGCTCGATTCCCGATCGGTGGGCACCCCCAGCACCGTGGCAGATACCAATGCCGCGCCTGGCGGAGCATATGAGGGAGCGACGTTGCTGGGCACTGCGAGGTGGTTCACCGGCCCGCTGGCGGGGCCGTCGCCATTCAAGACCAGTACCGGCTCGGTGAACGGCGGCCGCTCGGCGGCAAAGTAGATGGTCGTGCATCCATGCCACGTGACCCTGGGACGAATGGGCGAGAGCACTGCGGCTTGCGTTGCGTCGGTTGCGAGGATGATGTGCGACGCCAGAATCTCCTCACCCGAACCCAGCTCCACCGCGCCCGGCCGAACGCGCCGCACCGGGGAGTTGAGTCGTACCATGTCGTGCGGGAGCCCCGTGCGAAGCTGCTCGGGTATCGCGGCCATGCCGCACGCCGGGAGCGTGGCCTGCCCGGTGGCGAACATCGCGAATACGAAGTCGAACAGCGAGCGCGAGGTGGCGAGATCGGGATCGAGGAAGACGCCGCCAAAGAACGGTTTCACGAAGCGCGTGATTACCTCGCTCGAGAGGCCGAGGCTCTTGAGATATCGCATGGTCGATTCGTCCGGCTCCGCCGGGGCGCCGGTCCGCGTTCGCTCGAGCGCTTCCAGCCGGAGCCGTGCGAGCTTCGGTGCGTCGCCGAGCCGCATGATGGGCGTGAACAGCGATTTCATCCCTTCGAGCGGCTGCCGCCAAGGATCGGCCACGGTGTACATCCGGCCGCTCCAGCGGACCAGGCTGCCGGACAGAAATTCGTGCAGCTCGAGTGCTTCGTAATCCAGGACCTGGCGGGCCTCCGGATAGGAGGTCAGGAACACCTGGAAGCCCCGGTCGAGGAGGAAGCCGTCGACCATGTCGGTCGCCACCCTGCCTCCGACCCGGTCGCTCGCTTCGTAGATCGAGCAATCGACCCCGGCTTCGGTGAGCCGCCGCGCGGCACAGAGCCCTGCCAGTCCACCACCCACAATGGCTACGGCCATCGATGATTCAGTCATGAGTGTCTCATGTGCGTCGATTCCAGCAGTGACCTAATCCATAGACCCGGCGGAAGCAGGAGGCAAGCCAGGGCTTCAGAGATCCTTCATCACCCTCTCATGCTTGATGGGCGACAATAGGTCGACTCGGTGCTCGATGTCGACCTCGCCTTCCCTCTCCTCGCCGTCTAGGGCCAACAAACCAGGTGCTGACCATGTTGAAACGACTGATCCTCATTGCCTTCGTCGGCTGGATGCTCTCGCCCGGGCAACTCCCGGCCCAGGACGCGGCCACGTACACCGTGAGTCTCTTGGGCCGCACCATCGACCTCCAGCCCTATTTCCAGGGTTTTCCGTATGGTGGATGGAACGCCGACTTCGATGCCGGCCGGCTGCTCTATTTCCATACCACGCCCGAGGGAAACTTTCTGATGGTCCAACCTCTCACGGTGGGGAGGGGGTCGGGCATGGTGAGCCCGGAACAAGGACATCGGCTCCACGATATCGATTGGTCCACCCGCAACTACTGGGGCACCCGGTACGACTCGCTCAGCGGCGACATGATCCTGTTGAGCGACGAGAAGAACGACGAGGTCATCAATCTCTCTCGCATGTCGCTCGAGGACGGGTCGCTCGAGCGGCTCACCTGGGTGCCCTACATCTACGGCTGGGGCTTCTCGAAGGACAATAAGACCATCGGCTACATCGCGCGCTACGGCACGACCGAGCCCTATCGCAATTGCCTGACCCTGCTCGATCCTGCCAGCGGTCTCAATCGCGAGGTCCTGTGCGAAGAAGGCGCCGAGTATCGCATGGTATGGACCAGCGTAAACTTCCGGCCCGACGGGAGCGGGGTGGTGCTCAAGCTCAACCGGAATGGCCACCGGAAACAGGGCAACCTGGCCTATCTGGACCTCACGGCCTCGGAACCCAAACTCGAGATGCTACTGCCCGATGGGATCGAGCGCTATGCGCTGGGTTCCTACGAGAAGGGCTGGCTCGATAGCGACCGATTCTACTATGTGTCGGATGAGACCGGCTACGCCAACTTGTACGTGTACGATCTCGCGGCGCGGACGGCTCGTCAGGTGACCACCGTCGAGGAACAGGCCTGGCATACGCTGTTGGACATCGATGGACGGAATCTCATCCTCCAGACGCTCGACCGGCCGCACGAGAATGTGATGCAGGTGATCGATCCCGAGACGGGCAAGGTCCTGGGCCAGAAGACGTTCGACGCCAACATCGGCGTCATCGGCTTCGACGACAAGAACCACTTCATCGTCTCCATGGCCTCGGCGGCGTCACCGTTTCGCGCCGATGAGATGTGGATTACGCTGGAGCGTGGCAAGCCCGTCTGGACTCTCGAGCCCAAGATCCGGCTTCCGGAGGGTATTGCCCGCGCCATCGAGCAGTGCAGCGTGGAGCGCATCGAGTATCCCACGTTCGATGTCGACCCCAAGAGCGGGGCGCAGCGGAAGCTCCACGCCTACCTCATGACACCGAAGCTGGCGCGGTCGAATCCGGCTGAACGCCTGGCCGTGATCACGTCGTTCTACGGAGGCGGCAACAGCTATTCGACCCAGCAGCACATCTACTGTGAGGCGGGGATCAGCTGGCTCTCGCCCGCGGTCCGCGGCAGCAGCGGCTTCGGCAAGGAGTTCATGGCGCTCAACGACCGCGACCTGGGCGGCGACGAGATCGTTGATCTATTCTACGGCGCCAAGTTTCTGGAGAAGAAGTTGGGCCTCGCCCCAAATCAGATCGGCGTGTCCGGCGGGTCGCACGGCGGCTACGCCACCATGCGGGCGCTCACCTTTCCACCGGCAACCAACGGACGGAACGAATCCTACCCTCTCGGGTTCGGGTTGAGTCACGCCGGATTCTCGAGCATCGTGACCTTCTACGACGCCACCAATATTCCCGACTGGATCATCCTCGAGGCGGGCGACCCGAAGACCGAGCGCGACAAACTGCTCGACCGATCACCACTCGCTCATGTGGACATACTCCAGGCACCGCTGCTCCTGACCCACGGCTCCAACGACAACCGCGTCGGCGTGAGCGAGAGCCGCCAGTTCAACGACAAGGCCGTCGAACTGGGGAAGCCGGTGACCTACGTCGAATTCGAGGGCCAAGGCCACGGCATCAAGGGCCTCGAGAACCTGATGGAGTATTATCAGGTCCAGTTCGACTTCCTGCGCGGGGTGATCTGTGGGGCGCAGGGCGGGAAGGTGGAGGGATGTAGGCTGACGCCGTAAGGAGCGAAGAGACGGAGTAAGGAGTAAGGAGTAAGGAGTGAGGAGTAAGGAGTGAGGAGTGGGCAACAATCCGACTCCCTACTCCCTACTCCCTGCTCCCTCAAGAAGCCAATAGCTACTCGCAGGCAGCCCTTCAGCGATCCCTCCCTGCAACTCACCCGTTGCCCCGACCCACCCGCCGAATCGATATTCCGACCTATCATGGCCTACATGGACTGCCCGGAATGCGGCAAGACGATGCTGAGCATCGCGACGCAATGCCCGCATTGCGGCTACCAGTTCCCGCCGCAGCAGCTCGGCTCAGCATTCCGCCGCCCCGGGCCAGGATGGTGCGGCCGGCACTGATCGTGGCCCTGGCCCTGGTGGCCCTGGCCGCCGTGGTCGTGGCGTTCCAAAGCTGGCGCGGCTCGTCGAGCGCGGGCCCGGAGTCGGGCGTGGCGAGCGTGCCGCCGCCAGCGCCCGCGGCGCAGCAGCAGCAGCCGATCGACACCGCCGTGCCTGATACGGCAGCCGTCGGGCAGATCAGACAGGACAGCCAGCCACAGGTCCCGGTGGCCGACACCACTCCGGCGGTAGCGGCCCCGGCCCCGGTTCTACCGCCGCCCGCCGCCGCTCCCACCGGCCAACAGTCGCGGCGCTACGCCAGTACCTGGGTCAACGTGCGCCAGGGCCGCGGTCGGGACGCCCCCACCGTCCGGGTACTCGAGCCCGGTGACGCCGTGCTGGTCGATTCGCTCGACCAAGGCTGGTACCGGGTCTCGATCGGCGGGCAACCGATCGGCTATGCACACCGGGCGAACCTGGTGGTGAGGGCGCCGTGAAGAGTGGGATGGAGCGATGGCTTCTGGTGATTAATCGCTATTGGCTATTAGCTATTGGTCTCTGCAACAGGCCAGCCAATAGCCAATAGCTAATAGCTGCTAGTCTTGCTGCGATCTATCCCTGCATTAGCCACGACAGCCGACACTCATCAGATCCCGATATGCAGCCAAACGCCCACGCCCTCGCCCGCACCCAGGCCATCGAGCTCTTGTGTCAGGCGCAGGCACGGGGCGACTTGTCGGTGGAGGCGTTCGAGGCGCGGTTTGGATTGGTGCAAGAGGCCACCAATGCCGCCATGATCGAGGCCATCGTGGCCGACTTGATGGGGCTCACGCCCGTCGAGCCCATGCCTGCCCTGGCACGCGGGGAGCAGTACGAACTCGAGGCGTATCCCGACTACACGCCGGCCGATGCCCTGGCCGTCTCGGACGAGCCGCTCCGGATCACCGCCGTGTTCGGGTCGGCGCAGCGGGCCGGGCCATGGACCGTCCCGCCGAGCATCAAGTGCCTCGCGATCTTCGGGAGCCTGCAACTGGACTTCCGGGAGGCGGAGTTCCTGACCGAGGACGTGGACCTCGAGATCTCGGCATATATCGCCGAGATCAAGATCACCGTGCCGCTCGACGTCAAGATCGAGCACGAGATTCACGGTGTGATGAACTCGGTCGGGCACAGCCGGAGCCGGGCCAAACGCACCGTGGCGCCGGTGATCAACATCTGGTTCCACGGCGATGCGTTCGTGGCCGACATCAAGATCAAGGAGAAGGAAGCCGACCCGATCGACCGGATTCCGTTCGAGGGAGTAAAGCACAAAGTGAAAGGGTGGTTGGGACGACGAGGTGGGCGTGAAGAGAGGGGAAGTGGCTATTAGTCATTGGCTATTAGCTATTAGCTATTAGTCTCTGCACGGACCAGCCAATAGCCGAGATAGCCAATAGCCAATAGCAGTAACCCACGGCCTGATCTCTCTTCCGCAACCCACCCGTTGCCTCAGGCTTGCCGCCGAATCGATATTCAGACTCATCATGGCCTTTCTCGACTGTCCCTCCTGCGGCCAGCGAGCCGAGAGCTCCGCGCCCGATGCCCTGCATGCGGGCTCATCTTCACGCCCGGCATTCGTCGGCAGGCCATTTCCGGTCCGGAGCTGGGCAAGCCGGTGCGGGTGCTGATCGTGGTCGCCGCTATTGCGGCAGGGGCGCTGATCGTAGTGACATTATCAGGGCCGCGACCGGTCGAGCGTTGTCACCGCGCCGGTGCCGGCGCCCGCCAGCGGCGAGGGGCTCGAGCCTGCGTCCCACCCCCGGCGACTCGGCGAGCGCGGCCCAGTCCCCTGCCCGAGAGGCGCAAGCGGTTGCGACGCCGCAGACGACTCCCGCGCGCGAGCCTGCCGCGCCGCCGCCGGCCCGGAGGGTCGAGGCGACACCCGCCACTCCATCGCAACCGGTCACTCCACCCCGAGCTCGAACGATCGACTCCGCTCCCGAAACCACGCCCTCGATTCGGCGTGACACCGCTCCGGCCGTCGAGTCCAGGCCCGAGCCGTCCCCGGTCGCTCCGGCTCGCGACAGCATCCCATCGGTCACCCCACCCGCTGCGGCCTACCGGCAGGCGCACCGCTCGTTCGGTTTGCCAGGACCTGGGTCAACATGCGTGACGGTCCGAGCGGCAGTGCCGCCACCGTGCGAACCCTCCGCCCCGGCGAGCGGGTACTGGTCGACTCGCTCGTAGACGGATGGTATCGGGTCGTCGTCGGTGGCCGGACCGAGGGCTTCGTGGATCGGTCGTATGTGGACGAGGCTCCGCCGGTGAGTGAGTGAGGAGCAGGGAGTAGGGAGTGGGGAGTAGGGAGTGGGGAGTCGGTAGTCATTCCCGGCCCTCCTTACTCCTTACTCTTTACTCCTCACTCCCCAGCTCATGCCGCCTGCGATATCACTGACGGCCGGTTGCCCGGCCGGGCCTCCGGAGCCACGGGCAGATTGAGCAACTGCCGGTTCCACGCGTTGAGGAACAATCCCTCCGGCCTCCGTACGCGAGTGCCTATTGACCCTGGTTTCACCAGGTAGCACTGCCGCCCATATAGTCGGAGTTGTGGACCACGATCACACCCCCCACAACAAGTGCCGCAATCCACAGGCCGACCAGGGCGGTCTTGGTCCCGTCGGTTTGCCGCTTTTCCACCCGCACGATCTGGTCGAGCGGGATTCGGGTCGCCTCGCCCTCGACATACCCCATGAGGGAATCGTCGCGGACGAATGGCTGCTCGAACACCAGCTGCTGATCCTCGGTGGTGACGCACCCGCACCTTTGACGGGCCGTTCCGTCTCGACCAGCTGCTTGGGGGTGACGGGCTGAACCCGCCAGCTGGTGCAGCCGGCCAGATACGAGGCCATCACGATCAGGGACAGGATTTGTTTGGTACGCATGGTGTCCCCCTGATTCAGGTTCCAAGGGAACGATGGCGGGCAGGGGTCAAGGGGGGGTCAAGCAAGCCGGGAAGGCGGGAAGGTGGGGAGAGACGGGAACCAAGGAGTGAGGAGTGAGGAGTAAGGAGGACCGGATAGACCCGGGACTGTCATCCCGAGGGTGCGAAGCGCCCGCGGGCTATCGGCTATCAGCTATCGGTCTCTGCAACGTGAGGACCGATAGCCGACGACCGATAGCGGGGTGTGGGGAGGTGCGTGGCAGCCGATAGCTGGTAGCCTTGAAGCGATCTTTCGCTGCAACCAGATCCCTCGCTCTGCTCGGGATGACAGCCTGTGGCGCGTGGCGTGGCAGTGAGCGATCTTCGCACCGCCGAACCGCCGAGGGCATCAAGCAGAGCGTGTGGAGTTGGTAGTCACACCGTTCAGTTCTGCGTGGGCACACAGAACTCCAAATTGCTCAACGCGATGGCCGCGGCGATGACGCCGACGATGGCGGCTACGCCCACGACCAGCAACAGGTTCTTGGCGCCATCGGTCTGTCGCTTCTCCACCTGCGCGATCTCATCGAGTAGGATGCCCAGCGGCAGTGCCTTCACGCTCCCCACCAGGGAGTCGTTCCGGACGAATGCTTGCTCGAGCACCACCGTCTCGCCTTTTCGCGTGTGCACCCGCACATCGTATGGCCGGTCCGCAGTTGGCAGCTGTTGCGGCGTGACGGGCTGAACCCGCCAGCTGGTGCAGCCGGCCAGATACGAGGCCATCACGATCAGGGACAGGATTTGTTTGGTACGCATGGTCGTCTCCCCTGGTTCAGGCTCCACGGGAAAGATCGCATACGGGGGTCAAGGGGGGGTCAAGCAAGACGGAAAGACGGGAGGTAAGGAGTGAGGAGTGAGGAGTGAGGAGTAAGGAGTGAGGAGTGAGGAGTGAGGAGGCTGATAACCTCCGGATTGTCATCCCGAGGGTGCGAAGCGCCCGAGGGATCTCATGAACGCATGCCCGGAGAGTCGCGGACCAAGGCCGCGTTCGTGCAGCAGCCAAGGAGATCCCTCGCTGCGCTCGGGATGACAGCATGTGGCGCGTGACGTTGCAGTGAGCGACCTTCGAACCGCCGAACCGCCGAACCGCCGAACCGCCGACCGCCGAACCGCCGAACCGCCGAACCGCCAAACCGCCGATTCCCGCTTGACGTTCTTCCCGGGAAACCCCACCATTCCAGTGAACTCCGGCACATCGCCCAGATGGCCTAGTTCGCAGGGCCGCCATCCCCCACGGCCGGTAGGATTCCCAGCACCCAGCCGGGGTGCCATGAGTCTGCTGCTGGAACGGGTGCGCGAGGCGCTCCGACCCCACTACGAGGTCGAGAGCGAACTCGCATCCGGGGGAATGGGGATCGTATTTGTCGCCTACGATCCCACCCTCGACCGCCGGGTCGCGATGAAGGTCCTGCGGCCGGAGATGGCCACCGCCGTGGCCGCCGAGCGGTTCCTCCGCGAGGCCCGGCTCCTCGCCACCCTGAGCCACCCCAACATCATCGCCATCCATCAAGCCGGCGAGACGGCCGGCCTGCATTACTACGTCATGGATCTGATCGAGGGCGAATCGCTCGCCGCGAGGCTCGAGCGGGGCCCCTTGTCGGTCCCCGATGTCACATCCCTCGGTGTGCAGCTCTTGAGTGCGCTCGAGGCGGTTCACCAACTCGGCACGGTGCACCGCGACGTCAAGCCCGCCAACATCTTCCTGATGAAGGATCGGGCCCTGCTCGGCGATTTCGGCATCGCCCACACGTCGAGCGATACCACGCTGACCCAAGCGGGTCACTTCGTGGGCACCCCGGCCTACATGGCGCCGGAACAGTCGAGCGGCAACGTGTCGCCCCAGAGCGATCTCTACTCGCTGGGCATGGTCCTCTACGAGGCCTGCTCCGGCCGGCGATGGAATCGCGACGTGCACGTGGCCGACGCCGATTGGCGCGGCATCCCCATGCGCTTCGCCACGGCACTCAAGCGTGCCCTGGCCCATACGCCGGGCCACCGCTGGGAGAACGCAGCGGAATTCCGGAAGGCACTCGACCGGATCCGGCACCGCTCGATGATCCGGCCCGCCGGTGTGCTGGGCCTGATCGCGGTCGCCGCGTTGCTCCTGTTGGTTCCGCCGGCACCACTCTGCCGGCTGTTCCAGTGGTGGCCCCGCTGTGGTGGCGCTCCGGCAGTCACGCTACCGGATCTCGCGATTTTGCCGCTGGCCGTTGCGGGAGGGGTCGATTCCAACCTTGGGCAGGAATTCGCCGAGGCACTCCACTTCAAGCTTCGGGGCCTGCCGGAAATCGAGCTGGCCCACCGCGACTCGACCCGAGCGCGCAACCGAACCGAGGGGCAGCTCATCCGGCAGGGCGACGAGCTGGTGGTCTCGATGTATGTGCTCGATGCCGACGGCAATCGCATTCTGCTGCCGGAGCACCGCGCCAAGGAAACCTCGTGGGCCGTTCTCCCCGACTCGATCGGATTGGACCTGGTGCGGGAGGTGTTCCCAGGCTGGGTCCCGTTGTATCGGGAGATCCCGAGCCTCGCGACCAAGGACTTCCGGGCCATCAGCGAATTCCTCAATGGGCAGATCGCGTTCGGACGCGATGCGTGGGCGGTGGCGGGAAATCACTTCGAGTCGGCGCTCGCCATCGATTCGACCTTCGCCCAGGCTGCCTGGCGCCTGGCGGACACACGGCGGTGGCAGCGCATTCCGACCGACATCGACTTGGCCCAGGTGTACGCGGCACACAAGGCCGACTTCGGTCCGCTGGATACCCTCCTGATCACGGCTCAGTTGGAGCCGGATCTGGCGAAACGAAGGACAATCTACGCCCGGGCCGACTCGCTCTATCCGCACGACTTCTACGCCAAGTTCGTGTACGGCAACGAGCTGTTTCATCGCGGCCCGCTGTCGGGGCTGCCGCTGGAATACGCCCTCAATACGATGGAAGCAGCCCGGGCGTTGAATCCGCGCTTCGGGCCGGTGCTCAATCAGGTCGCATGGGCATACATACGCCTTGGCCGCCGGAACGAAGCCGCGCGCGTGGTAGCGCAACGCGACTCGATCGGCACGCCACCGGGCGGAGAGCTCGACGTCGGGCGGCAGCTGGGGCTCGCATATCTCTACCGCTTCGCCCGCGACTCGGCAGCGGCCCTGGAGCCGAGGCTCCTGGCAAATCCTGATACGAGTTTCATCACCGAGCTGTCACGGGTGGTACGCATGGCGCTGTCGTTCGACGTCCCGGACGCCCAACTCAGGCTCGGAGGGTGGCTGGCCGATGCACCGGGTGCCCCGCCGCTCCAACACGCCAGTGGTCACACCGCCCAGGGACTGGCCTCGATCGCCTTGGGGCGTCCGGTCGATGGCCTTGTGCATCTCGATTCTGCGCTCAGCCTGTCACCCACCGATGAGGCCCGCCTCCAAGCCCATGAGTGGCGTGTGCTGCTTCCGGCGCTCGGCGCCGGCACCCTGCCCGAAGTGGAGACGCTCAAAGGTCGCCAAGTACTGGAAGCGCTGGCCTTGGATGGCCATCGCGGTGTCCGGGCGGCATGGGCACTGGGAATCGATGCGTACACCAGGAACGATGCGGCGAGTGCTGGATGCGTGGCACGCCCGAGCCGGACAACATGCCGATCGCCGAACGCAGCATCGGACTGCGACTGGTCACGTTCCTCGAGGCCATGCGTCACGCGCTCACGGGAGATCACGCGGGTGCCCTGGAATTGTCGCGACCGCTGTTCGCCTCCGATTCCGCCGACCGGGTAGCCGATCCGTTTGCCCGCGCCGTGCTCCACCGCCACCGCGCGCTCTGGTACGAACAGATCGGTCAACTCGAGGAGGCGGAAAAGGAGTGGCTCTGGTACGAAAATTCGGACTTCGCCGGATGGCTCGCGGGTGAGGCGCATGCGGCCGAAATCGACTGGGCGGTCGGCAGCTACGCGAGGCTCGAGCGGAGCCGAGTGCTGCAGGCGCTGGGAGACCAGCCGAGAGCCTGCACACTGGTTCAGCGTCTACTCGACATCTGGACCGACCCGGAGCCCCAGGTGACGCCGCTCCGCGATCGTGCAGTGGAACTGGCTCGGGAGTGTCCCCCATGATCACCTGCCGGACGCTGGGCCCGGTCGAGGTGCGGGTCGACGGCCAGCCGGCCCCCGCCGAACTCCTGTGGCGGAAGAACCTGGCGTTGCTCATCTACCTGGCTCGTTCGCCACATCGGCGGCGGAGCCGCCAGCATCTGATCGGCCTCCTCTGGGCCGACAAGGACGAGAAGGCCGCGCGCCACTCCCTGAACGAGGCGCTGCGCGCGCTGCGTCAGATCGTCGGCGAAGAGAACATCACGACCGAGAGCGACACGGTCGCAGTTGGCGGACGATGCGGTCGAGCTCGATGTCGATCAATTCGAGCAAGCTGTAGCTGCGGGTGACTCCGTACGTGCGGGCGACATGGTCGGTGGGGATTTTCTCGAAGGATTCGGTATCGACGACGCGTCCGAATTCGAAGACTGGCTCACGGCGGAACGTGGTACCTGGCGGCGGCGCGGCGTCGAGGCGTTGGCTGAGTACGCCGATGAGCTACTGGCCGGCGGGCATGTCAGCGACGCATTGCGGAGCGCCGATCGCGCCGCAGCGCTCGACCCGTGGTCGGAGACGGCGCTGCGGGCGGTGATGCGCTGCCTCTCGCTCTCGGGTAATCGGGCGGCCGCGTTGGAGCGGTACGACCTGGTGGCCAACCGGCTGGTACAAGAACTCGAGTCCAAGCCCGACCAGGCTACGATCCAGCTGGCCGAGCGGATTCGGCAAGATCGGTCGCTGGGTCTCGCATCGTCGGCCACGCGGTCCGACGCGGCGAAGAATCTGGCTGAGGAGCCGCCGCGCGCCGCTGGTGGGACGGGAACAGGAGTTGGGATCGATCGTCGGGGCTTGGGACACATGTCGCGCCCGCGGCGAGGCTCACGCCGTGGTGATTCTGGGGGACTCGGGTACCGGCAAGACCGACTGGCCGACGAGCTGCTCGATCGAGCGCGGCTGGACGGCGCCGCCGTGGTCGCCTTGCGGGCGGTCGAGGCCGATCGGTCTCGTGCCTGGAGCGGTGTCTATGGCCTGGCCCACGGCGGGTTGCTCGACATCCCGGGTGTGGCGGGCTCGCCGCCGGCCGCGTTGGCGAGCTTCACCCGAGCAACTCGCCGAGTGGCAGGACCAGTACGCCAAGGCGGTGAAGGGCATCGCGCCGGAGCCGGTGGGGCAGGCCATCGGCGAGGTGTTCCGGGCGGCGCTCGGAGAACAACCGGTCGTGGTCATGATCGACAATGCCCACTGGCTGGATCACGAGAGCTTCGCTGCCGTGCTGGCCCTGCTGCGCGACCTCGCATCGGCGCCATTGTTTCTCATCCTGACCGCAAATACCCGTGAGGACCGTGACGAGCTGGACGACCTCCGCTCCCGCCTGGGGCGTGACGTGCCCGGCATCTGCGTCACCCTCGGCGCGCTCTCGGAAAGCGCACTCGCGCAGCTGGCCCACTGGGCCATCCCGAGTTACTCCGAGCAGGAAACCGAGCGACTCGCGCGCCGGCTCGTGGCCGACTCCGCGGGTTACCCGCTCCTCGCGGTCGAGCTGCTCCACGCCATCGCCTCCGGGTTCGACCTCGATTCCCAGGCCGGTGCCTGGCCCGCGCCGTTTCACACCCTGTCCGAGACCGCGCCCGGTGGCCTGCCCGACTCCATCGTCGCCGCGATCCGGATCGGCTTCAATCGCCTGAGCGCCGACGCGCAGCAGGTCCTGGCCGCGGCCGCCATCCTCGACGAGCGGCCGTCGCCCGAGCTTCTCGCCGCCGCCACCGGTCTCCCGCGCGAGCGGGTGAACGCGGCACTCGACCAGCTCGAGTGGCAGCGCTGGCTCAGCTTCGAATCGCGCGGCTACGTGTTCGTCGCCCGGATCATGCGTGAGGTGGTGGCCCGGGACATGATTACGCCGGGAGGGCGGGAGCGGGTGATGGATGCGGTGAAGGGAGTGAGGAGTAAGGAGTGAGGAGTGAGGAGTAGAGGAGTAAGGAGTAAGGAGTAAGGAGTAAGGAGTAAGGAGGGCCGGGTTGCCCCGGAGTGTCATCCCGAGGGTGCGAAGCGCCCGAGGGATCTCGTTAACGCATGCCGGGAAGGCGACAAGGCGGAAAAATGTGAAGACGGAAAGTTGGGAGGAAGGAGACAGTACGTCGCTTTAGCGACAGTAGCCGAGTCGCGGCTTTAGCCGCGGACTCGCTGGCGGAGGTCGAGAAACAGCTGAGGAGATCCCTCGCTACGCTCGGGATGACATCGAGCACAAAGTCCGACTCCCCACTCCCTGCTCCCTTATTCAGCCAATAGCCCCCCGCTTGACCCCCGCTTGACCCCCTGGTCCTAGCGTCTCAGAGCCTCGGCCATCCATTGGCCCGGGGCTCTTCGCTCACCAGGAGGTCATCATGTTGTCATGCCGCATGACCGGGGGGATTGTCGCAGCCGCACTTTCCCTGGTCCTCATCGTTGGCTGCAGCGACCGGTCGGATCCCGTCGGTCCGGCGTCCGAGCTGTCGGCTAAGGCGAATGACGCGCCGGCGCCCGCGCCGCTGGTGACGGTGGACGTAGGCGGGGAGTCGCTCACCTTCTGGCCGTTCACCAGCTCCAACCTCGCGACCCCGGACGATCCGGTGAACCTGATTTTCACCGGTCAGGCCAATCCGCAGCAGCTGCGTTCGGCGCTGATGGGGCTCGACGGGGACCGGACCATGTTCGGATTTCCCGACGCGTTCCCCTTCAACTGCACCTGGACCGACGCCTTGGGCGGCACGATGCAGGGTGCCTACGCCGAGCCGGGTGGGTGGGAAGGCAGCGTGGTTCAGCTCGAGTGCGGTGCCTACGACCCGTTGCGCTTCCACGTGCGGCTTGTTCGACATGGGCGGCGTGACGGTCGCGAATGCGCACTTCGAGCTGCTGATTCCCGGCACGCACGAGCACCAGGTCCTCCACTGGGAGCTGGCCGAGCAGTTGGTGGTCATCGACTTCCTGCGGTCGGGGCTGCTCGATCCGGGTGGTCCGCTCACGTTGACACCGGCCATCAACCCGGCGCCGTGGCGGGAGATTCCGGCCATGATCTACAACCTGCTGCCGGACGACCTGAAGGCGCTGATCGGTGGCCCGCCGACCGCCACCGATCCCCGTGCCGATCCTGACCGACGGGACAGGCCACCATCCTGTTCGTGACCGGCCAGAGTGCGCCGACGACCGGCGTCACGATCCAGCAATACACCATCCAGTTCAATCAGGTGATTCCCAAAGCCGTTCTGCGCGGGTGACGCGTTCCAGTACCTGTACGTGACCGGTCCCATCGACCTCACGCAGCGGACCATCGTGACCAAGGGCGGGAACTACGTGACGATGTTCCGCGCCCACGGGAAGCTCGACCTGACGCCGGTGGATCCCAGCACCAGTCCGCCGACCCCGCTGGCGGAGACCTACACGGCCGTGATCAACCAGAACGACCATGCGCGCCTGAACGACCATGGGTCCGCGGTGTCGAGCGTCGTGCTGCAGATCGAGGTGCCGCCGACCGGCCCGTTCCGCGGCCGAATGAAGGTGATGCTCAAGGTCGGGCCGGGGTCATCCACCGGGTACGACATCGAGGTCGAGTGCACGCCGTAATGAACGTGAACACACACTCGGACACGGCGTAACCAAGCCGCGCGGGGCCAGCGAGCCTCGCGCGGCTTGATCGTGACTTGACCCCGCGCGGCGAACGTAGCGGCGGACCCTCACGGAGGATCGGTCAATGTGGTTCGCCCTCGTGCTCGCGCTCAGTGGGTCGGTGTCGCCCGACTCCGCCGCTGAGTAGGTACGTCACCGTGGCCCGGGCCGAGTCGCTCCACGTCGTCATGGTGGGTCATGGCCGGTCGGTCGTATTCATTCCGGGACTCGCCGGATCGGCCTACGCCTTTCGCAAAGTGATCGCCCTCCTCCCATCCGGCGAGTATCGCGCGATCGTCGTCGAACCACTCGGCTTCGGCAGCTCGTCGCGCCCCGAGAAGGCCGACTACTCCCTCACCTCCCAGGCCGATCGCATCGCCGCAGTGCTCGACACGCTCGGCATCTCCGACGCGCTGGTCGTCGCCCACTCGCTCGGCGCATCGATCGCACTGCGCCTGGCGTATCGCCGGCCCAGCGCGGTGGGAGCGCTGCTCTCAATCGAGGGCGGCCCCGCCGAGGAAGCCGCCACACCCGGTTTCAAGAAGGCGCTTCGGTTCGTGTCGTTCATCAAGTGGGCCGGCGGCGTCAAGCGCGTCCGAAAGGAAATGCGGAAGGGCTTCATCGAAACGTCGGGCGATCCGAGCTGGGTGACCGACGAGGTGGTCGCCGGCTACACCGCCGGCACCGCGGCCGACCTGGACGGAACCCTCCTGGCCTACATCCGGATGGGGAAGGCGCGCGAACCGGAGCGTCTCAGGGATCACCTGGCCGATATCCCGGCTCCCGTCTTCCTGCTCAGGGGAACGGCACCGCACGAAGGCGGGGTCTCCGCCGGCGAGATCGCGCTCTTCCACCGCACGCTTCGCGCCTTTCAAGTCGACACGGTCGGTGGCGCCGGCCATCACATCCACGAGGAGCGTCCCGGCGCGGTGGTCGAGGCCATCGAGCACATGCGCGACTGGTCGCTGGCCCATGGCAAGGCACTTGAGCCCCGCTTGACTCCCGGTGGGTAACTCTGGGACAGGAAGCAACGAGGAGGCGTTATGCGTGCAATCGTGACTGGAGGCGGAGGCTTCATCGGGAGCCACCTGATCGAGGCGCTGGTTGCCCGGGGTGACGATGTGATTTGCATCGAGCGGCCCGGCGCGCCCAACCGCTGGCTCCGGGACTTGCCGATCGAGTATCGCGATATCGGACTCGGGGATGTCGCAGCGCTCCGCGAAGCCTGTGATGGTGCCGACGTGGTGTTCCACCTGGCCGCACTCACCGAGGCCCGGACGCCGCACGAGTACTACCTGATCAACACCGAGGGCACGGCGCGGGTCCTGAAGGCCGCCGCGGCACACAACGGCGGCGCACCCAGGGTCGTGTTCCTCTCGTCCCTGGCCGCGGCCGGCCCCTGCCGCAACGGCGAGCTCTTGTCGCCCGACACGGTGCCGATGCCGCTGTCCCACTACGGCCATTCCAAGCTCCTGGCCGAGGTGCTGGTGCACGCCTATCAGGACCGCGTGCCGGCCACGATCCTCCGCTTCAGTGCGGTCTACGGCCCGACGCGAAAGGGCGGTGCTCAAGATGTTCCGGATGATCAAGCACGGCGTCGCCTTAACCATCGGCGGGTGGGACAGGCAAGTGTCGATGCTCTACGTGCGCGACGCGGTCCAAGGTCTGCTCGAGGCGGCCGACACCCAGCCCGCGGCGGGCCGCACGTACTGCCTGGCCCATCCCGAGCCCGTGTCGTGGGCGTCGGTCGCGACCGCGATCGGCCGCGCACTCGATCGTAAGCCGCGGTTGGTGAGCGTGCCGGTCGGCCTCGCGCGAGTCATCGCCGTCGCCGTGGAGGGTTGCGCCAAGGTCGGTCATCAGGCGGCCGTGCTCAATCGCGAACGCGTGCGTGAGCTGACCCAGCAGCGCTGGGTGTGCGACGTGTCGCCCGCCGAGCGGGAGCTGGGCTTTGTACCAGCCTATCCGGTCGTGCGGGGCACCGAAGAAACCGCCCGCTGGTATGAGGAGGAACGGTGGCTATGACACACCAAACTCGTCCCGTCGATGCGGTCGTATCGGGCTACAACGTGTTCCTCGCCGCGGTCTGGCTGACCGTGGTGTCGAAGGCCGGCTACGCGCCGGCGATCTTCGCTGCGCACGTCGCGGCCGCGGCGCTGCCGCTGTTCCTGAATAGAGCACCGCGCGACCTGACGCGTCCCGTTGCGATCCTGAGGGAGATCTACCCACTGCTCTTCGTCCTCGCCTTCTGGACCGAGCTCGGCTACTTACGCGAGCTCTACCACGTCGGTGTCCACGATCAGACCGTGACCGCGTGGGACCTCCGGGTATTCGGCCAGCACTTCAACCTGACCTGGATGCCACGCATGCCCGCACGTGTGGCTGAGCGAGGTCATGCACTTCATCTACTACGCCTACTACCCCTTGATCTTCATCCCCGTGATAGCGGTGGGACTCATGGGACGGCATACGGCGATGCGCGACATGACCTTCCGGCTGGCCGTGACCTACCTCGGCTGCTACGCGCTCTACCTGTGGTTCCCGGTGGACGGTCCGGCGGCGCTCTTGCCGCATTACCAGGGCGGCCTGACCGAGGGCTTCTGGTATCAGCTGGTCCAGGCCGCGCACAACTCGGGCGACTCGCTCGGCACCGCGTTCCCGAGCTCGCATGTCGCGGGGTCGGTCACCATCGCCTACCTGGCGTGGCGCTGGCTGCCGCGCGGATGGGCCTGGCTCATCATCGCCGAAACGGTCGGTGTCTGCTTCGCGACCGTATACACCCAGAACCACTACGCCATCGACGTATTGGGCGGGTTGGTGTGGGCCACGGCGTTGCAGGTCGTGGCGGTGCCGCTCGTGAGGGGTGGGTTCAGTGGGGCATCGGTCGAGCGCTTGCCGCTACCGGTCTTCCCGCGGCTCGATCCCGAGGCGGAGCTCAGCACCGGAGGTGGATCATGAGAGCCAAGACGCTGGTGACCGGCGCCTCCGGCTTCATCGGCCGGCAGCTGGTGCGCCAATTGGTGGATGCGGGCGAGCGAGTTCGGATCATCTGCCGCCACCCCGACGCGTTGATCCGCGAGCACGGCTCGCTGGTCGAGGCGGTGCAGGGCGACATCATCGACCGCGACGCCATGGTACGCGCGATGGACGGCGTCGGAACCGTGTTCCACCTGGCCGGCTGCGCCCGGGCCTGGAGCAGGAATCCACGGGAGTTCTGGGACGTAAACGTGACGGGGACCGAGTTGCTGCTCGAGCTGGCGAGCCGGGCAGGGGTCGACCGGATCGTTCACGTGTCGACTGTGCTCACGTTGCCGGAGCTCAGGCGAACCTGGCTCCCGGACGGAAATCGGAAGCCCACCGAGTACGAGCACACCAAGCTCATGGGCGAGCGGCTGGTGCTTTCCTTTAAAGCGAGCGGCGGCGACGCGGTGATCGTCCATCCCACCCGGGTGTACGGTCCGGGCCCGCTCACCGACGCGAACGGTGTCACCAAGATGATCGCACTCTACCTGGCCGGCCGGTTCCGGCTTCGCGTGGCCGACGGCGATGTGCCGGGCAACTACGCCCACGTGGAGGATGTAGTCCGCGGAATGATCCTCGCCGCTCATTGGGGACGGTCCGGCGCGCACTATGTGTTGGGCGGCGAGAACGCCTCGATCCGTGACCTGTTCGAGTTGGTGATGGAGTTGACCGGCGTCAAGCGGCGCATGATGGCGGTGCCGCCCACGGCCGCGATCGGCGTCGGGCATCTGTCCGAGTTCTGGGGCCGGCTGGGCGGGCAGGTCCTGATCACCGCCGACTGGGTGCGGGTCTATCTCGAAGACCAGGGCGTCGACATCACGCCGACCGCGAGGGAGCTGGGCTACGCGCCGCGCCCGCTCAGGGTCGGCCTTGCCCAGACGCTCGACTGGCTCGGCGCAGGCCGAGCCGAGGAGTTGGCCGCATGAAACCCATGCCTCAGCTGGCGGGGCGTCAGGAGCCCTTCTGGCTCCTCCTGGTCGCGACGTTGGTGTTGTTCGTCTTCTATTATCTGGCGCGGGCCGACGTGGTGGGCGTGTTCTCGCCCGCGCGCGGCTGGTTCCCGCTGTCGAAACCGCCGCTCCACCCAACCGCCCACTTCATCGTCTCCGGCGTTCTACTCGGCTTGATCCCCGTCCTGGCAGCGCGGTGGCTCACCGGCTCGAGTCTCGAGGACTTGGGGCTTGGCCTGGGCCGCTGGCGGCTGGGCTTGGTCTGGCTCGCGATCGGTATCCCGCTCGCGGTCCTGGCCGGTTGGATCAGCGCTCCGTCGCCCGAGCTGCGGGCGGTCTACCCGCTCGACCCCACGCTCGCGGCCGAGCCGGCGAGATTCATCCCCCACGCGCTCAGGCAGGCGCCCTACTTCTTCGCGTGGGAAGTGTTGTTCCGCGGCGTCATCCTGTTCGGGCTCCGAAAGCACGTGGGCGGCGCCACGGCCAATGCGATCCAAACGGCCCTCTCGGTCCTGGCCCACTTCGGCCGGCCGATGGAAGAGACCCTGTCGGCCATTCCCGCCGGCCTGGTCTTCGGCGCGATCGATCTCCGGGTCGGCTCCATCTGGTACGTCGCGATCATTCACTGGGTTGTGGGGGTGAGTCTCGATTGGTGGATTGTGGCAGGAGGGTAGGAGGGTAGGAGGGTAGGAAGTGAGGAGTAAGGAGTAAGGAGTGAGGAGGACCGGATAGCCACGACCTGTCATCCCGAGGGTGCGAAGCGCCCGAGGGATCTCGTCCACGCATACCCGGAAGGCTGCTGAGGTTGAGAAGATTGGGATGACATCGGATGCAATGTCCGACAATCCCACTCCCCACTCCCCGCTCCCCGCTCCCCTCCCTACTCCCTCAACGCCTCAGCGGCTGATAACTTTTCAGCACCATGCCATCCCTACAATCCTATCGCCCTACCGTCCTACTCACTGCCGTCCTCATCACCCTGTGGGCAATCGCCGGCTTCATCGTGAACCGGAACCAGGGATTCAGCGACGCGTTCTACGGGCCGGACTACGTCGTGCCGGGTGTCATTCCGGGCGGGCCGGCCGAGGTGGCCGGGTTCCGCGCGGGCGACCGGGTGGTCACGTTGAGCACATTCCGGTCGAGGGGCTCGGCATGCAGTCGCGCTGGCCGCGGGCGCTCACGCCGCGGGTGGGACAATCGCAACGGATTGTGGTAGATCGGGGCGGGGAACTGGTGACGCTCCACGTGACCTACGGCCCGACGCCCAGGAGTGTCATCATGCTCCGGCTGGGTGGCGCACTGGTCGGGCTCGCGTTTCTCTGGTCGGGTGTGTGGGCGTTGTTCACGGTCGGATCACTTCATGCGCAGAAGACTCGCCGCGATCGGCCTGGCCGCGGGCATCGGCATGCTCGGCATGGGGCCCAACCTGGGCCGGTTGAACGGCGTGGTGGGCCACATCTCGTTCGCCGCCTTGATCCTGTGGGCCGCATTCCTGCTCCGCTTCTTCCTTACTCTATCCGATCACCAAGCGCCCCGGCGCGAGCACCGATCACCACCGGGATCATCTACGGCCTGTGGGTGCTGTTCCTGCCGCTCCTGGTGGTGGAGCTGATCACGCACCCGGCGCTGTACCACACTTACGGCGGCCCCGGCTATCTGTTGATGCTCACGTACCTGATCCTCGCGCTGGTGGCCGTGATGCACACCTGGGTCACGACGCCGCGCGCGGAGCTCCGGCGCTCGGGCATGAGCCTGGTCCTGACTGGGCTCGCGATCGGTCTGGTGCCGGCGCTGGTGGGGTTCATCGACTGGGCGTTCATGAGAGAGTTCGATATTCCGACTTCGGCCTACTGGCCGATGCTGATTGCGGTGGTTCCGGTGGCGATGGCGATGGGGGTGCGGAAAGGAGCTGGGGTGCGGTATTAAGTGCTATCGGCTATCAGCTATCGGTCGGGTTGCATGGGAAGATCGAGGCGCAGGTTGAGCGCTATCAGCTATCAGTCCTTGGCGCCGTGTGTGAGGGAGGAGAGGAGTCTGGATAGTCTGCCGCGGACTTGTCGGATCGTCGTGGCCAGTTCTTTGCTTGCGCCATCGGTAGACATTCCAAGATCCTTGGAAACGAGAACCAGCGAGTCCAGCTCGGTCAGCGACCCGAGGGCGATTCTCAGAAAACGGGCTAGTTCCCGGTCGCCGTTCCTGCCGCACCCCTCGGCGATATTGCTCGTAACCGAGACAGCAGCCCTTCGCATCTGCGAGGTGAGCCCGTACAACTCCGTCTTGGGGAAGCCGGCCGTTAGTTTGTAGATCGAGACGGTTAGAGCACTTGCCTCGTGCCAAACCTTGAGTCTGCGAAATGAACCCATCAGCAGGGCCATAATAGACCTGAGTGTCCCTGATCAGTAATCGATTCCTTTCAACCAGTAGCCTTTGGCCGCACTGGACAGGCTTTCGATGTGCACACGGATGGCGGCCCCGCGAAGACCGATAGCTGATAGCTGATAGCGGTCGATGTGCAAATAGATCACAGCCCTGCAAAGACCGATAGCCGATAGCCGATAGCAATCACCATGCGATCAAATCTCCCCATAGTCCACCACCCCGCCTACGAAGCCAATATCGGCGCCCACGTCTTCGTGACCGCCAAATTCAGATTGGTGCGTGAGCGACTGATCGAAGACGGCACTATTAAGGAAAGCGACATCCTCACGCCCGAGCCCGCGACCGATGCCGACGTGGCGTTGGTGCACACGCCTGAGTGGCTCCAGAAGATCAGGACCGGCTGGCTCACCGACGCCGAGGAGATGATGCTCGAGGTGCCGTTCACGGCGGAGCTCCGAGAGGCCATGTGGCTCTGCGCCGGCGGCTCGACGCTCACGGGACGGAAGGCGGTGGAACATGGTGTCGCGTCGCACCTGGGCGGCGGGTTCCATCATGCCTATGCCGACCACGGCGAGGGGTTCTGCCTGATCAACGACGTGGCCATCGCCATCCGGGTGTTGCAGCGTGACAAGATTGATCGAGCGGGCCATGGTCGTCGACCTCGACGTCCACCACGGGAACGGCACCGCCGCGATCTTCGCCGATGATCCCACGGTCTTCACCTTCTCCATGCATCAGCAGAACAACTATCCGGCCTGGAAGCCGCCCAGCGATTTGGACCTGGGACTCCCCGACCGGATCCAGGACCAGGAATACTTAGGTCTTCTCGAAGAGCACCTACCCGCGATCGTCGCCCGCCACCGGCCCGACCTGGCGTACTACCTGGCCGGCGCCGACCCGTATGAACACGACCAGCTGGGCGGACTCGGGCTGACGCTCGAGGGCCTCCGACAGCGCGACCGGCTGGTGCTCGATGTGTTGGGCGCGGCCAATGTGCCGGTCGCGACGATGACGGCCGGCGGGTATGCCATGGATCCGCGGGATACGGTGGAGATTCATGCGGGGACGGTGAGGGAAGCGGGGAGAGTGAGGAGTAAGGAGTGAGGAGTAAGGAGTGAGGAGTGGCGGGTTGTTCCGGATTGTCATCCCGAGGGTGCGAAGCGCCCGAGGGATCTCATTAACGCATGTCTGGTAAGTCAACAATAGAGCAGCGGGTGACTCCGAATCCAGCAATCTTCGGTCCGCCGACCCGCCGACCCGCCGACCCGCCGACCCGCCGACCCGCCGACCCACCGACGTACCGACCTCCCGACTCACCGACCTCCGATCCGCCACTCACTCATCGATCGCGTTCCTTCCATCAGTAGTTCAACGCCTCGCGGTGTGACCCAACCGCGAGCTCGATCTCGGCCGGCCGCGCGTCGATGTAAATGTTGAGGTTGCGTGCCTTGGGAATTGCTGCTGACGGAGACAGGATCGCGCCGTATCGGTGCGCTCGGGCCCAATCCGCAATCGTTCGGCAGAGTTCGAGTGATTTGGCC
Organism: uncultured Gemmatimonadales bacterium; assembly: GCA_963815325.1. GTDB lineage: Bacteria > Gemmatimonadota > Gemmatimonadetes > Gemmatimonadales > GWC2-71-9 > JABDII01. Next base: position 39,477 of record CAWFGG010000001.1, on the reverse strand, counting down.
GTCTCGCTCGTGATGGCTTCACGAGATACGCCGAGGCCTCGTTGAACGTGGGAGTCGGTAAGATCGCAGACCGATGTGAGTCTCACGCGGACGGTCACGAGATCCCGTTCCGCGTCGTCGCCCCGAGAGAGGCTGGCACGCTGGTGCAGCCACTTCTCATACTCGGCGATCGCGCCGTCGCGCGTGAGTGAGGTGTAGAGGCAGGCGTACTCACCGGCGCGGTTCCATCGACCGTCGGCCTGCAACAGGAAGCCGAGGTCGAGCGGGTGGGCCCCACGGGGGAGGTAGCGCCAGACTTCCCCCTCAAAGGTCAGGTGTGTGCCCCTGACGCCAGCCCGGCCAGGGCCTTGATGACCAGGTCCATCTCGCCCTCGGTGATGGTGAACAACGGAGTCCTACCCTTGAGGGCGGGCAGCGGGGTGTGCATCCAGCGCTCCGCACCCTCGGCGTTGCGGAATCCCGTCTCGAGCAGATAGCGCAGCTGATTGATGGCCTCGAGGTGCTTGCGATGTTGGGGCGAAGGGGCGCTCCGGCCCTCGCGCCAGCGCTGGACCGTCCGCCGGTTCGCGCCCACCACCTGGCCAATCTCCCCGGTCGACAGCTCCAGGGTTTCCTGAGCCCACTCGATGGTGCTTTCGGCGTGTTCCATGGCCAGCCGGGATCGGGCCACAAGGTCCTCCTTTCAGTCCCGTGAGTCGCAATATATGTCGTATATAATGCCGTATCAAGTGCCATATGAAATGGCGCGGCTGGAAGACGGAATAGAGGAGTGAGGAGTAAGGAGTGAGGAGGGCCGGGTCGCTCCGGACTGTCATCCCGAGGGTGCGAATGCGCCCGAGGGATCTCATTAACGCATGCCCGGGGGAGCGGCTGACCGAGGCCGGGTTCGGGAACTGTTGAGGAGATCCCTCGCTGCGCTCGGGATGACAAACGGTGGCGACTCAAGTTGCAGTAAGCGATCTTGTAGCCGCCCAACCGCCCACCGGGAGGAGAATCCTAACGGCCGCCCGCTGGCGGCCGTATCTTCTCGCATAGCCAATAGCCAATAGCCAATAGCCAATAGCCACGGTCTAACCCCATGACCAGACCCGCTCTCGCTATCCTCGTAATCCTCGCCGGCTGCACCCCAGGCACCCAAGACACGGCCTCCACCTCGGCCGCCTGCCCGAGCTTCCCGCACTGGGCCTACGACGCGTCGCACGAGTGGCCCGCCGATCGCTCGCTGCTCCGCGCCGAGGACGGGAAGGCCCTGCCGGATGGCCGGCTGGTCGTGGCCGACGAGGCGGTCGGCCTCCGGCTGATCGAGCCCGACGGCACCCACCGGCCGTTCGGTCAGTTCGTCGAAAACGGCTATACCCACAACCCGCCCGACTTCCCCGGCGGCGCGAATGGGGTGTTCCTCGAGCATGACGGGCGTCACGTGCTGGTGAGCGACGTGTACAGCGGCCTCATCTGGCGGGTGGACGTCGCGACCGAATCCACCGCGGTGATCTACCGCCATCCGTACGGGGTCAACGCCATCACCGAGGACAGTCGCGGCACGATCTGGTTCACCCAGTCGGCCGAAAACACCGCGGCGCAGGGGATGGCGGCCCTGTGGACGGCCATCGATGTGTCGATGCCCACGGGGGCGGTGTACAAGCTGGCCCGGGAGGGTGACGGTTACGCTGCCCAGGCCGTGGAGGTGCTCGGCGGCCTCTACTTCGCCAACGGCATCGCGATCGACAACACCGAGGCGTACCTGTACGTGGCCGAGCTGATGATGGACCGGATCCTTCGGTACCGGTTCGACGTGACGACCGGAACCTTGTCGGGTCGCGAGGTGCATCACCTGGTGCTGACACCCGACAACATCGAGATCGACGCCGACAACAATCTCTGGATCGCGTCGCCGTTGGCCAATGCGGTCTTCGTGTTGGACGGCACCTGCGGCAGCCTTCATACGGTGTTCCGCGCGCCGTCGGCGAGCAACGACGCCGTGGTGGACGCATGGATCACCCGGAGCCATCTGGGCCAGCCGCGGCTCGAGCTGCTGACGCCTGACGCATGGGCACCACTCCCGGGCTTCGTGACTGGAATGTTCTGGTCGGCGGACGGGGGGACGGTGTACTGACGCGGGCTTGGTGGGGCGATGTTGAAGTATCCGATGGAGTGAGGAGTGAAACGGACGGCGGATCGGCGGTTGGGCGGCTCGAAGTACCGCACCACAAACGAACCGCCCACCTGCCCAGGACGGAGGGCTAATATGATCGAGGCCCCCGTCGCTTTAGCGACAGTAGCCGAGTCGCGGCTTCAGCCGCGGACTCGCGGGGGAAGGTCGAGGAGCGGTTGAGGAGATCCCTCGCTGCGCTCGGGATGACACAACGGTGGCAAGGCGGAAAGACGGCAAGAACTGACGTCAGCCGCTCAGCATAAGGCGGGAAGACGAAAAATGAGGAGGGTGGTGATGAATGTATTGAGGTTGCCGTTGTTCCTCGTGGCAGTTCTCCCGCTCGTCCTGTCCGGCTGCGCCTCCTCCGGGGCCATGACGCGGACGTATTTCGAGTATTCACGCGGCAAGTCGTTCCCGACGCACTCGGATGTACGCTTTCGCTACGGCAATAACGACTACACGCTCCACAACCTGTACCTCGAGGACAAATCCTGGGACCGGGACGAATCGATCATTCCCAACGCCTTCATCATCCCGCTGTTCACGGGGCACTTCGGCGAGGCCGTGGCCGACTTCACGGAGCCGTATTACAGCTATCGATTCATCCACTTTTTGAAGAACAATCCGCACATCGGACTCGGCCTCGAATTCGTCCATCTCAAGGTGGTTTTGTTGGACCCAGACCAACGGGTCCGGATGACCGGGATGGCGGATGGCGTACCCATCGAGGCGACGGTCACTGTGGGCGATTACCTGGGAGAATTCAATGTATCCCACGGCGTAAACCACGCCGGGGTCCATTTCGTCTATCGCTGGCTGCTGAACAAGACACCGGAGATCACCGACGGTCGGCTGCAACCCTACGTCAATGCCTCGTTCGGCCCGGCGGTGCCGCACCTCGAACTGAAAACCAACGACAACGGCGTCACGACACGACGGGCCTACTCGTACAACACCAGCTTCAAGAATTGGGGCGGGGGAGTGGGGGCCGGTGTGCGCTACAAGATCAGCCGGCTGTTCGGACTGTATATGGAATACAAGCTGACCTATTCACACCTCCACAGCATGCGGTTCGACGATATCGACGATACCAATGTCACCATGAACTTCTGGACCAATCACCTGCAATGGGGGCTGTCGGTGATGTTCAATCCGTGAGGGGCAAGGAGAGATTGGCAAGGCTGCCAGCTATCAGCTACCACCCAACCTCTCCGCCCCCCTTTGCGGGTTGGAGATCGTGACAAGTGTGAAGGGCTATCGGCTATCAGCTATCGGTCTCTGCAAGGTGAGGACCGATGACCGATAGCGGGGTGTGGGGAGGGGTGTGGCAGCCGATAGCTGGTAGCCTTGAAGCGATCTTCCCCGCAACCAGATCCCTCGCTGCGCTCGGGATGACACGACGGCGGAAAGGCGGGAAGACGGGAAGTGAGGAGTGAGGAGTAAGGAGTGAGGAGTGAGGAGTGGGCGCGGAACCGCCGACTTACCGACTTACCAACCGCCGGACCGCCGAACCGCCGAACCGCCGAACCGTCAAGCCCCCCAACGCGAGGACTGCATGACCGACCCCCGCCCACACGACAACTGCTACTGGGTCGAACCCGGACGCTTCCTGGCCGGCGAGTACCCCGGTGACGGGGCATCGGACCGCGCACTGGAAAGGCTCCAGGGCTACCTGGACCTCGGCGTCGACTGCTTCGTCGACCTGACCACCGAGGCGGACGGGCTCGAGCCCTACGAAGACCTCCTGCTCGACGAAGCCGAGTCGCGCGGGATGGCGGTGGAATACCAGCGGTTTCCCATTCGGGACATGAATATCCCCGAGCGGCCCGAGGACATGGCGGTCATCCTCGACCACATCGACCGGCGGCTGGCCGCTGGGAAGAACGTATACGTCCACTGCTGGGGCGGGGTCGGGCGCACCGGGACCGTGGTCGGGTGCTACCTGGTGCGCCAGGGCGCGAGCGGTGATGACGCTCTCGCCAAGCTCGCCGAGTTGTGGAGCACGGTGAGCCCAGCCAAGCAGGCGTGGTTCCCGCGGTCGCCGCAGACGCTTCGACAGGAAACGATGGTGCGGCAGTGGGAGGAGGGAGGAGTAAGGAGTAAGGAGTGAGGAGTGAGGAGTGAGGAGTGAGGAGTGAGGAGTGAGGAGTGAGGAGGGGCGCGGAACCGCCGACTTACCGACTTACCGACTTACTGACCGCCGGTCCGCCGACCCGCCCTTCCCATCTAGCACATATGTCGAAATTCCGCTACATTTTCGACACGTTTCCCCAACCTGTCGATCCGGCCGACAGGTCCACTGAACCTGTCGATTGCTCGGCTCAGGCTGAAACATGACAACCTTTGATCCTGCAAGAGCTTACAACGACTTGCCTCCGCTGCCGCCGCAGGCGGAATTGGAGAGCAGGGGAGTACTCAAGGCGTGCATCGAGGCCCGCTCGGCCGTGGCGGAGCTCAAGCAGGCGGCACGGCTACTACCGAATCAGGACGTGCTGATCAACACCATCCCGCTGTTGGAGGCCCGCGCCAGCTCGGAAATCGAAAACATCGTCACCACCACGGACCAGCTGTTCCGGTATGCCCAGCCCGACCGCGAGGCCATGGCCGACCCGGCTACCAAGGAGGCCCTGCGGTATCGCACGGCGCTTCGCCGGGGGGTGGAGTCGCTCGTGCAGAAGCCGCTGGCCACGGCGACGGCCGTGGAGGTCTGCCGCACGTTGCTCGGCGTGAACCTAGATGTGCGCCGTGTGCCGGGGACTGCGCTGGTGAACGAGGGGACGGGACAGGTGGTGTACACGCCACCCGAAAGCGAGGCGTTGCTTCGAGAGCTCCTGGCCAACTGGGAGCGGTTCCTTCACCAGGCCGAAGACGTGGATCCGCTGATCCGAATGGCGGTCGCGCACTACCAGTTCGAGGCGATACACCCGTTCACCGACGGCAATGGCCGCACGGGACGAATCCTAAACCTGCTGTTCCTCGTGGAGCAGGAACTGCTAGAGCTTCCGGTGCTGTACCTGAGCCGCGCGATCATTCGCCGGAAGGCAGACTACTACCGCCTACTTCTGGCTGTCACGACGCACGGGGCGTGGCAAGACTGGATACTCTACATGTTACGGGGCGTGGACGACACTGCCCGGTGGACCACGGACCGCATCCGTGCGATCCAAGAACTGATGCAGGCCACCGCCGAGTATGTACGGCAGGAAGAACCCGTCGCGTACAGCCGGGAGCTGGTGGAGCTCATTTTCGTCCAGCCGTACTGCCGTATCAAGAACGTGGTCGAGAAAGGGATCGCCCAGCGTCAGACCGCGGCGGTGTACCTGAAGCGTCTCGTCGATGCCGGGGTGCTCGAGGAGGTCAAAGTCGGTCGCGAGAAACTGTTCATCAATCCGCGCCTGATGCGGCTCCTGACGATGGACGATCCAGGCGACCTGAGTCTTGGAAAGGCAGGAAGGCGGAAAGACGGCAAGTAAGGAGTAAGGAGTGAGGAGTGAGGAGTGAGACGGACGGCGGTTGGGCGGCTCGAAGTACCGCACCACAAACGAACCGCCGAACCGCCGAACCGCCCACCTGCCCATGACGGAGGGCTAATATGATCGAGGCCCCCGTCGCTTTAGCGACAGTAGCCGAGTCGCGGCTTCAGCCGCGGACTCGCGGGGGAAGGTCGAGGAGCGGTTGAGGAGATCCCTCGCTGCGCTCGGGATGACACAACGGTGGCAAGGCGGAAAGACGGCAAGAACCGACGTCAGCCGCTCAGCATAAGGCGGGAAGACGAGAAGTGAGGAGGGCGGTGATGAATATATTGAGGTTGCCGTTGTTCCTCGTGGCAGTTCTCCCGCCCGTCCTGTCCGGCTGCGCCTCCTCCGGGGCCATGACACGGACGTATTTCGAGTATTCACGCGGCAAATCGTTCCCGACGCACTCGGATGTACGCTTTCGCTATGGCAATAACGACTACACGCTGCACAACCTGTATCTCGAAGACAAATCCTGGGACCGGGACGAGTCGATCATTCCCAACGCCTTCGTCATCCCGCTGTTCACGGGGCACTTCGGCGAGGCAGTGGCCGACTTCACGGAGCCGTATTACAGCTACCGATTAATTCACTTTCTGAAGAACAATCCGCACATCGGACTCGGCCTCGAATTCGTCCATCTCAAGGTGGTTCTGTTGGACCCAGACCAACGGGTCCGGATGACCGGGATGGCGGATGGCGCACCCATCGACGCGACGGTCACGGTGGGCGATTATCTAGGAGGGTTCAACGTCTCCCACGGCGTCAACCACGCCGGGGTTCATTTCGTCTACCGCTGGCTGCTCAAGAAGACGCCGGAGATCGCCGACGGTCGGTTGCAGCCCTACGTCAATGCCTCGTTCGGCCCGGCCGTTCCGCACCTCGAGTTGAAGACCAACGACAACGGCGTAGTCACACAACGGGCCTATTCGTACAACACCAGCTTCAAGAATTGGGGCGGCGGAGTGGGGGCCGGCGTGCGCTATAAAATCAGCCGACTGTTCGGGCTCTATATGGAATACAAGCTGACCTATTCACACCTCCGCAGCATGCGGTTCGACGATATCGACGATACCAATGTTACGATGAGCTTCTGGACCAATCACCTGCAGTGGGGCCTGTCGGTGATGTTCAATCCGTAACGGATAGGCGGAAAGGCAGGAAGGCGGGAAGGACGGAAGGACGGAAAGTGAGGAGTGAGGAGGGTCGGGCTTCCCTGGAATGTCATCCCGAGGGTGCGCAGCGCCCGAGGGATCTCATTATCGCATGTTTGGAAGGCGGGAAGGCGGGAAGGCGGGAAGACGGAAAGACGGGAAGGCGGAATTGACTGACGGCGGATGGGCGGTTGGGCGGCTCGAACCACGCTTTCGACCCCGATTCTGCACGTGACTAAAGTCACTGCTCGGCACTACGTCGCTGCGCGACGTGGCCCGGCTGGATCGCGTGGCGGTAGCCACGCCGTGCCGAGCAGCGGCTTCAGCCGCGCGGTGCAAGGAGATAGGACTCGCCGTCGATCCGGCTGGCCATTGTAAACCATATTCAACAGCATGAGGGAGGGGTCAACATGGGTATATGTACCTGCGGTTGCAGCGGGGCTACACAGGGTGGTGTGTTCTTGCCGGGGCACGACCAGAAGCTGCGGACTGATATCGAGAATCGCGTAGGTGGACTTCTGAAGCTGGCACGGATAGTGGAGGCTGCTGAGGAGTATGTGTCCGGAGGTCTGTCGCTCGAGTCGTTTGGTGAGCGAGTCCGCATGCACTTGAAGTAAGATTCCTAGGTAGCGCCTGATACCTGATGATGACTGAATACATTGATCTAGATGAGTGACCCCCGCCCGCACGACAACTGCTACTGGGTCGAGCCGGGACGCTTCCTGGCCGGTGAATACCCCGGCGACGGGGCATCCGAGTCACCTCGTTCCGAAGTCAGAAACAACGAGGGCGACAAGGGCATCTATCGCTTCCTTTGAGTCGGGTCCGCGTGCCTCAAAATGTAGCACAGTCCCTTGCTCAGCAGCGAGCATCATGACCTCCATAACGCTCTTAGCATCAGCCACTTGGTCGCCTGAGGCAACCATGATGTCAGAGCGAAACTTACGTGTGTTCGACTTCGATCGCCACGCCGGCGTCGAGACCCAGCGCATCGCGCAGCGCGTGCAAGCAAGTCAGCGCGCGCTCGCTGTGCGCGCCGTGCGCACGCCAGTCGCCGGAGCGGCGGGCGACGACGCGGGTGCTCAGGCCATCGAGAGTGAAACCGACACCGCCGAAGCGGCGCCCCAGTGCGCCGTTCAGGTCGAGAAAGCCGAGATGTAGCCGGGATGGCGCTTCCACCGCGACGCTCTCTTTATCGGGCATGTCGGAAATGGCCATCTGGTGGTCCGCTTGGCAAGTCCTGATACCGCGGGCATTAACTACCAGTTTTAGCAACTGCTATGCCATTGTAACGGGCCTTATCGGCTCAAGGGTTTGAGGCTGCGGACGCCGGCCTATGTGGCGGCGGCGGAACACTGTGTCACGCTTGCGCGCCCGGCCTCACCGGGATCGGCCGCGTGGTTCGATCGCTTTCGATGCGGCTGCGCGGATCGCCGCATGTCCGAAGTATTGGCATACTCCCTGCGTTGGAAACATGTCGTTCCCGCGCGGCAACGAGAGCGGTGCCAGCATGATCGACGTTACTTCTGCCGCCTGCTTCAGCTGTCCCCACTGTGGGCTGCTGTGTGACGACCTGTCGCTTGTTGGCGAGCGCAGCGGTGCCCAGGTGATCGGCAACGCCTGCGCCATCGGCCACGCGGCATTCACGCGCGCCCTCGCCGCGGCGGCGCTGCCGCCGCGCGTCGATGGCGCAGCGGTCGATCTGGACACCGCCGTGGGCGCCGCCGCGGCGATTCTGGCGCGAGCGCGGCAGCCGCTGATCGGCGGCCTCGCCACCGATGTCGCGGGCATGCGCGCGGCGCTGGCGCTGGCAGATCGTTGCGGCGCGATCGTCGATCACATGAACGGCGGCGCCCGATTGCGCAATCTCTCCGCGCTGCAGGGCGCAGGCTGGGTCGCCACCACGCTCGCGGAAGTGAAGAACCGCGCCGAGCTGATCATTTTCGTCGGCACCGATGTGGTCGGCCGCTTTCCGCGCTTTTTCGAGCGCTTTGTGTGGAACAGCGAGACATTGTTCGGCTTGCAGCCGGCGCGGCGCGAGCTGGTCTACCTCGGCGGCGGACTCGACATCAGCGCCGGAATCGCGCCCGACGGGCGCGCGCCGCTGCATATCCCCTGTGAGATCGCGCGCATCGGCGAAGCGTTCGGCGTGCTGCGCGCACTGCTTGCCGGCCGCAGCGTCCATGCCGCGGAGGCGGCTGGCGTGGCGATGGAGGATTGGCGGGAATTGGCGCGCAAGATGAGCCAAGCGAGCTATGGCGTCGTCGTGTGGGTCGCGGCCGACCTCGACTTTCCTCATGCCGATGTCAGCGTGCGCAGTCTGTGCGGGTTGCTCAAGGACTTGAACGCGGCCACCCGCTTCGCCGGGCTGCCGCTGGGCGGCAGCGATGCCGACCTCACCGCCGATGCGGTCGCTCTGTGGCAAACCGGGTTCCCGTTGCGTAGCCGTGTCGGCGTTGGTGGCCCGGCATACGACCCATTCCATCACGCGACGCAGCGCCTGCTGGATGCGAACGAAGCCGATGCGATGGTGTGGATCGGCGCCATCGATCCGAAGCGAACCCCTCCCGCCACGGCCGCACCGACCGTCGTGCTCGGCGCCGCGGGCATGCAGCCGTCGCGCGAGCCGGAGGTGTTCATTCCGGTCGGCACGCCCGGCGTGGACCACGCCGGCCATCTGCTGCGCGCCGACACGGTCGTCGTCATGCGCCTGGAGGCACTGCGTCCCGCGTCGCTGCCCAGCGTCGCCCAGGTCGCTTCCGCGATCGAGCGAGCCTTGCCATGCTGACCAAACTGACCAAGTTGACCGGCGGCAAGGTGTTCGACCCGGCCCATGGCGTCGATGGCGTGGTGCGCGATCTGTTCATCTGCGATGGCCGCCTCGTCGCCGCACCGGGCACGGACCAAGTCATCGACCGCGAGATCGACGTGCGCGGCCGTGTCGTGATGGCCGGGGCGATAGACCTGCACACCCACATCGGCGGCGGCAAGGTGAATATCGCCCGCGCCATGCTGCCCGAAGATCAGCGCCGTGACGTGCTACCGCGGCGCGAACTGAGCGGCGGGGAATGGACGCGTTCCTCGTGCGGCCATGCCGTGCCGGGCACGCTGGCGGCGGGCTATCGCTATGCCGAGATGGGTTACACCGCCTGCTTCGAGCCGGCCGTCCTACCCATCAACGCGCGCCAGGCACACCTGGAGATGGGCGACACGCCGATCGTCGACAAGGGCGGCTATGCGATGCTCGGCAGTGACGACTTCCTGCTGCGCATGCTAACCGCTGGCGCCGAGCAACAGGCAATCAATGACTACGTGGCGTGGACGCTGCACGCGGCCCAATGCCTCGGCATCAAGGTCGTCAATCCGGGTGGCATCTCGGCGTTCAAGTTCAACCAGCGCAAGCTCGACATCGACGAAGAGCATGCCTTCTACCGGGTGACTCCGCGCGACATCGTGCGCGTGCTGGCGCGAGCGGTGCACGATCTGGGCATTGCGCACCCGCTGCACGTGCATGCCAGCAATCTCGGCGTTCCCGGCAACGTCGATACGACGCTCGCCACCATCGCCGCGGCGGAGGGCTTGCCGATACACCTGACCCACGTTCAGTTCCACAGCTACGGCAGCGAGGGCGAGCGCCGCTTCTCCTCCGGCGCCGCGCGCATCGCCGAGGCGCTCGACGCCAACCCCAACGTCAGCGCCGATGTCGGTCAAATCATGTTCGGGCAGACCGTGACTGTCTCGGGCGACACGATGGCGCAGCAGCGCAACGCCGGGCTGGCCAGCCCGAACAAGACCGTGGTCATGGACATCGAGTGCGATGCCGGCTGTGGTGTCGTGCCCTTCCGCTACCGCGACCGCAGCTTCGTCAACGCGCTGCAATGGGCGATCGGCCTGGAGATCTTCCTGCTCGCCCGCGACCCGTGGCGCATCTTTCTCACCACCGATCATCCCAACGGCGCGCCGTTCGCGAGCTACCCCCATCTGATCAAGCTGCTGATGGACCGCGGCTTCCGCAATGAGATGCTCGGCCGCATCAACCCGCAGGCGGCGCGCATGAGCACGCTCGGGTCGATCGGGCGCGAGTATTCGCTGTATGAGATCGCGATCATGACGCGCGCCGCGCCGGCGCGGATCCTCGGGCTGGCGGATCGCGGCCACCTCGGCATGGGCGCGGCGGCGGATGTGGTGGTGTACCGCGACGACCCGGATCGGGAGGCGATGTTCGCCAGGCCCGAGCTTGTGTTCAAGGACGGCGAGTTGGTGGCACGCGAGGGCAGGATCGTGCGCGTGACCTGGGGCAATACCCACGTCGTCAAGCCCGACTACGATCCGGGCATCGAGAAGGCGCTGCGGGCGTACTTCGAGCGCTACCATACGATGCGGCTGGAGAGCTTCAAGATCGGTGAGGACGAGATGGGCGAGTTGGGCGGCCGGTTGTTGCATCATGACTGCGTGGCGAGATGAACCCGTTTTGTAGCAGCGGCCTCCCGGCCGCGAAAGGGCATCGGTACCGCGGCGAACGCCGATTCGCGGCCGGGAGGCCGCTCCTACATGCCTGTAGGTCAGGCAGGCGGACATGATCCTCAACGGCGTCGCCATCGACGATACCTTCGCCGAAGCCTTCGCCATGAAGGCGACGCGGGTCATCGTCACCTCCTGCAATCCGACCTGGGCGCGCCATGCGGCGACCGCGATGACCGGTTTCGCCACTTCGGTGATCGCCTGCGGCTGCGAGGCCGGAATCGAGCGCGAGCTGGCGCCCGAGGAAACGCCGGACGGCCGGCCCGGCATTGCGGTGCTGCTGTTCGCCGTGTCGACCCAGGAATTGGCTAAGCAGCTCCAGCGGCGCGTCGGACAGTGTGTGCTCACCGCGCCGGCGAGCGCGGTGTTCGCCGGGATCGAGAGCGCGACACCGCTGGCGCTGGGTAAGGGCCTGCGCTACTTCGGCGATGGATTTCAGGGTTCCAAACTGATCGGCGGCCGGCGCTACTGGCGCATCCCGGTGATGGACGGCGAATTCGTCTGCGAGGAAAGCACCGGCATGACCAAGGCGGTGGGGGGCGGCAACTTCCTCGTCCTTGCCGCCGCGCCCGCGGCGGCGCTCACTGCCTGCGAGGCAGCGGTGGCGGCGATGCGCAGGCTGCCGAACGTCATCATGCCGTTTCCCGGCGGCGTCGTGCGCTCGGGCTCCAAGATCGGATCGAAGTACAAGGCCCTGCCGGCGTCGACCAACGACCCCTATTGTCCGACCCTGCGCGGCATCACCAAGACCGCGTTGACGCCGGATGTCGGCGGCGTGCTGGAGATCGTCATCGACGGCTTGACCGAGGACGACGTGCGCGCGGCGATGCGCGCCGGCATGCAAGCGGTGTGCAAGGTGGGCGCGCGCGCGGGCGTGCGGCGCATCAGCGCGGGCAACTACGGCGGCAAGCTCGGCCAGTTTCGCTTCGATCTGCGGGAAGCGCTGGCATGAGCCGCCTGATGCTCGCGCTCAAGCACGATCCGCGGCAGCGCGTCGACCTCTCGCCGCTGACGCCGGATCGGCTCGCCGGGCTGGACCGCGATCGAATCGCCACGCTCGAACTCGCGTCGGGAAATCAGACGCTGCGGGTCGGCGATGTGTTCGATCTGGCCGGGGACGATGTGAGCGACATAGTGATCCTCAACGCCAGCGCCAAGCTCGACCGCATCGCCGCGGCAATGACCCATGGCCGCATCACGGTGGAGGGCGATGCCGGCGCTTACCTCGGCATGGGCATGGCCGGCGGCGAGATCGAGGTCGGCGGCAACGCCGGCGCCTACGCGGCGAGCGGGATGGCGGGCGGTTCGCTGCACGTGCGTGGCGATGCCGGCGATTTCCTCGCCGCAGCGGCTCCGGGCGAGCAGCGCGGCATGTCGGGCGGCGATGTCATCGTCGGCGGCAACGCGGGCGATCGCGCCGGCGAGCGCATGCGCCGCGGCATGGTGCTGATCGAGGGTACGGCGGGAAGCTATTGCGGGTGCGGCATGATCGCCGGCACCATCGCCGTGGCGGGCGCGGTGGGCGCGAATCCGGGCTATGCCATGCGCCGCGGCACGCTGCTGCTGCGGCGGATGCCTGAGCGCCTGTTGCCCACCTTCAACGATTGCGGCGAGCATGAACTGGGTTTCCTGCGTTTGCTGCTGCGGGCCTGGAGCACGCTGCCGAGCGAATTCGCGCGCCTGGCCGCCAATGCCGATCGGGTGCGCCGCTTCGTCGGCGACATCGCCAATGGCGGCAAGGGCGAGATTCTGATTTGGGTGTGAGCGTCGCGCTCCCGAACTTGCGATCGGTGTTGTAGGAGCGGCCTCCAGGCCGCGAATAGGTGCGCCACCAGGCGAAAGCCCCATTCGCGGCCTGGAGGCCGCTCGGTATTACGTCGCGCCGACGAACGACCCATAGGCGAGGCGCAACGTGACCTCCTCTGCGATGCGCGAAATCGCCTGATCTTGCACGCCGCGCAGCAGCTCGCGCGCCGGCCCGCGCCCGGGGACCACGCAATCCGGCGCGATTTCGAGCAGCGGGTAGAGCACGAAGGCGCGCCCGTGGCAACGCGGATGGGGCAGCGTCAGCAACGCATCTGTGATTTGCAGCGCGTCGTAGATCAGGATGTCGAGGTCGAGTGTGCGCGGTGCATTGGCGAAGTCGCGCACTCTTTGCTGGCTGCGTTCGATCGCGAGTACGGCTTGCAGAAGTTCATGCGGCGCGAGCGTGGTCGCGATCGCCGCGCAGGCGTTGATGAAGTCCGGTTGATCCGGGTAGCCCTGCGGCGCGCTCTTGTACAAAGACGAGCGGGCTAACAGCGTGACACCGGGTATCGCGGCGATCGCCTCGAAGGCGCTCAGGATCTGCCGCTGCGGCCAGCCGAGGTTGCTGCCGAGGCCGATGTAGGCGCGGTGCATTACCTTTCCTCAGCAGAGACTGGCCGGCGCGGCCGCGCACTCCAGCGCCTGCTTGGAGGAGGATCCAACGGCGATCACCGGCTGGCCGACTTGCAGCGTATCGGCACGCGGCCACGGGGCCTCGGGCCTGGGCGGAATAGAGCACGCACAGGTCGATGTCCGTGCGCCCCGCGCCGGTCCAGGCGAGGACGGCGGACGGGAGAAGGGCTTTGCACATTGCTGACTGCGCGGGAATGACCAGCTATCGCGGTTTCCGCATAGCCTGACGGCGCAAACAACGCCGCTCGCCCTGAGCCTGGCGAAGGGCTTCGACAAGCTCAGCCCGAACGGGTTTTCTGTCCAGTATTTCGGAAACATCAACAAGAGCCGCGCCCCACCGACCATCACGGTCACTGCCCCGCGGTGCCCGGGGCCGGATCGGGCGTGACGGTGACGAGTTTGCCTGCTTCGTCCAATTGCGGCACGCCGTAGGCCGCGAGTATCGCCTGAATCTTCGCGCGCTGCTGGCCGATCAATTGCTCGACCTGGCTCTTCCATTCGCGCTCGCCATGACGCACGCCCATGGCGATGCTGTAGTCAAACTTGATTTCGGCGTCCGGCTTGAACGCGACCACCGCCAGGTTTCCGTTCGGCGACTGCCTGGCGAAGTAGGCGACGATCGGTCCCCAGGCGAAGGCGACATCGACTTTGCCGGTGGCCAGATCCTTCTCGATGACTTCGCCCGGATATTGCTCCGGATCGCCGGTCTGCTTCTGATAGGAAACCGCTTGGCCGAACAGGCCGTGCTTGAGCAGCCAGTCGACAGGCGGCGTCTGGCCGAACACGCCGAACTTGAGCGACTTGAGTTTTGCCGGTTCGAGCTCGAGTAGATCCTCCGGCGCCTTCACGCTGTCCAGACCCTTGCCCTTGACATAGGCCAGCGCGTAGGTCGAGCGCAGGTAGGGCTTGGTGGTGGATGCCAACTCGAAACCCACCGGCAAGCCCATGATCAGGTCGCACTTGTAGCGCTCCTCGCCCTCGACGCGGGCGCGCAGCGTGTTGCGGATGAAGCCCATGCGCTGCGGATACCAGGTGAATTCGAGCTGCCAGCCGAGTTCCTTGGCGAACAGCTCGGCGATCTTGTTCTCGTAGCCTTCACCGCGCTGGTTGGAAAGCGGCAGATTGTTGGGGTCGGCGCAGACGCGCAGCACCTTGGCGGGCACATCCGGCTCGGCGGCGATGGCTGCGTCCGGCAGGAGCTGGCAGGCGCCGAGAAGCGCAATCGACGCGTGGGTTCGGAATGCCCTTCGCACGGCAGCCACGACCGCTATTCCTTCAGCGCTGCGACTCGGCCGGGCTTGATCGCACCGTCGGAACGGCCCTTGAGGTAGGCGTAGAGGCCGTCCATGTTCTTGACCACCATCTCGCTACCGTCGAAATTGGGCATTCCCTTCTCCGGCCGGCCGGCGAGCATGAGCTGCTTAAACTCATCCTTCGAGAGTATCTTGAGGCTCTCCACCAGCGAGGGCCCGACCATGCCTTCCTGGTTCTTGCCGTGGCAGCGCTCGCACGCCAGCGCGCGCCACGTGCGCCAGCCTTCCAAAGTTGCCGGGTTGACCTTGTTGCCGTCGGCGACCTGGTAGGGAGTGGGATCAGCGGCCGCGGCGACCGCGGCTAGGGACAACGACAATATGAGGGCTGTAGTCGCGCTGGCGTTTTTCATGAGCGATTGAATCGGCCGTTTGGAAAAATAAGACTGGCATCCCAACACCGGCCGGGATGCCAGTCAGGAGGGGACAGGCTTCAAAGGCAGATCGCCCGTCGGCGCCCGATCACGGCAGCGCGAATACGGTCATTACCCCGCCCAGCTCGGTGTATTCCTTGAGCGAGCGGTAGCCGCCCACCGCGCCGAGCCCGTCGGTGTCCTTCTCCAGCCCCGCAGCCATGCCGATGCCGGCCCAGCCGCCGATGCCGGAGAGCACGCCGATGTACTGATTGCCCTTGAACTCCCAGGTGTTGATGTTGCCGATGATGCCCGAGGGAGTCTTGAATTTGTACAGTTCCTTGTTGATGTCATTCGCATCGACGCACTTCATGTGGCCTTCCAGCGTGCCGTAGCAGGAGATGCCCCCCGCGGTCACCAGCGCGCCGCTCCACACCGAGAATTTCTCCGGCTTGGACTGCACGATCTTGCCCTTGCCGGCGTCCCAGGTGATGAAGTTGCCCATGCCGCCATGGCTACCCGGCGCCGGATACATCGACAGCGTGGCGCCGACGTAGGGTTGCCCCGCCGTGTACTCGACCTTGAACGGCTCGTAGTCCATGCACACGTGGTTGGTCGGCACATAGAACAGGCCGTTCTTCGGGTTGAACGCCGCCGGTTGCTGGTCCTTGGTGCCGAGCGCCGCCGGGCAGATGCCTTTGGTATTGACGTCCTGGCCTTGCTGGGCGGTGGAGTATTTCGCCACCACCACCGGCCGCCCTGTCTTCATGTCGACCTTTTCCGCCCAGTTGACCTTCGGGTCGAACTTCTCCGCCACCAACAGCTCGCCGGTCACACGATCCATCGTGTAGCCGAAGCCGTTGCGGTCGAAGTGCACCAGGGTCTTGCGCTTCTTGCCTTTGACGTCGATGTCGGCCAGGATCATCTCGTTGACGCCGTCGAAGTCCCACTCGTCGTGCGGCGTCATCTGGTAGGCCCACTTCGCCATTCCGGTATCGACGTCGCGCGCGAAAATGGTCATCGACCACTTGTTGTCGCCCGGCCGTTGCGCTGGATTCCAGGTCGATGGATTGCCGGTGCCGTAGTACAGCAGGTTCAGTTCGGGATCATAGCTGTACCAGCCCCACGTGGTCCCGCCGCCGATCTTCCACTGGTCGCCCTGCCAGGATTTCAGGCTCGAATCCTTGCCCACCGGAGCCATCTTGCCGTCGGTCCAGGCCATGGTCTTTTCGGGGTCGATCAACATCTCGGCGTCCGGGCCCGTGCTGAAAGCCTTCCACACCAGCTTGCCGTCGTTGATGTTGTACGCCGCCAGGAAGCCGCGCACGCCGAATTCGCCGCCGGAAATGCCGGTAATCACCTTGTCCTTGAACACGTGCGGCGCCTGCGTGTTGGTCTCGCCGACCTTGGGGTCGCCGTTCTTGACCTTCCACAATTCCTTGCCGGTCTTGGCGTCGAGCGCGACCAGGTTGGTGTCGGCCTGCTGCAGGAAGATCTTGCCCTCGGCATAGGCGAGGCCGCGATTGACCGTGTCGCAACACATCACCGGGATCACGCTCGGATCCTGCTTGGGCTCATATTTCCACTTGATTTTTTGGGTTTCCAGGTCGATCGCGAACACCTTGTTGGGGAAGGGGGCGTGCACGTAGAGGGTGTCGCCGATGACCAGCGGTCCGCCTTCATGGCCGCGCAGCACGCCGGTCGAGAAGGTCCATGCGACGCGCAGGTTCTTGACGTTGTCTTTGTTGATCTGCTTTAAGGTGCTGTAGCGGGTGTTGGCGAAATCGCCGGCTTGCATCGCCCAGTTCTTCGGATCCTTGACCAGCTTCGCCACGTCGGCGTTGGCCAGCGCCAGCCCAGGGGCGGCGACCGCTGCCAGCGCGAGCGGCACGTACAGTTTTTTGGTATGCCAGTTCATATCGTCTCTCTCCTCCTCGTCTAGGCGGTCCAAGGGCAGTCGAGTGTTGCCCAACGCGCAACGCCATGCCCGAACCGATCGAAGCTATAAGCAGATAGCATGCCTGGTGCCGCGGTGGCGCCGCGCGCTGCGGTAGCGACAGGGCTTGTGGCGCGAAAGTCGGGCGGTGTAGCAGAGTGTGACGAGGGCGTTGTGTCAGATTTGGGACTGGAGCGCACGAGGCATGAACAGGGTGTGTCACAACCGTTCGGTTTGTCCATGGCCATCCCGCCGGGGGAACTCCGCGCCGTTTTCCCGCTCACTGGTGTGGCGGCTGCGCGCAGCTTGCTGCATGCGATCAAGGAGAGGCAAATGGAAAAGCGCGAAGAGAAGGCTTACGCGGAAGCGGAGATCAAGGCGCGGCTGGAGCGTGAGCTGCCCAAGTGGTACTACGAGGATGGGTGGATCCGGCGAAAATACAAGACCGAAGGCTGGAAGGCAACCCTGATGGTCGTGAATAGCGTGGGTCATCTGGCCGAAGCCGCTTGGCACCATCCCGACCTCACCGTGTCCTACGCGTTCGTGATCGTGAAGCTGTCCACGCACTCGGCGAAAGGCATCACGGACAAGGATTTCGCGCTGGCGAAGAAGATCGAAGAAGTGGTGCACTGGCAGCCCGGCAAGGAGGACGGCCCTCTCGAAGGCACGCCGAACGACGATCAGCGGTTCCGCTACATCAAGTACGACCATTAGGTGTAGGAGCAGCCTCCCGGCCGCGAATCGGCGTTCGGCATGGCAAACGCTTTCTTCGCGGCCAGAAGGCCGCTCCTACCGACGCCCGTGGTGCGCCGCACGACGATACTCATTCTCGCCTGCCTGATCGCCTCCGCTGCGGCGGCTGAGGGAGCGCTGCCGATGAGCGCGGTCGCGCCGGGCGTCTTTGTCCATTTTGGCGCGCAGGCCGATGCCGCTCCGGCCAATCTCGGCGCGATCGCCAACATCGGTTTCATCGTCGGTAAGAAGTGCGTTGCAATTGTGGACACCGGCGGCAGCATCGTCATCGGCCGGCGCTTGCGCGCCGCGGTGCGTGAGGTGACCACACTGCCGGTTTGCTACGTGATCAATACCCACGTGCATCCCGACCACGTTTTCGGCAATGCCGCGTTCAAGGAAGACCGACCTCGCTTCGTCGGTCACGAAAAGCTGGCCGCAGCGCTGGCCGCGCGCGGCCGCAACTACACGCTTGCGCTGGGGCGCGACCTCGGACCCGCGGTGCACGGCAGCGAACTCATTGCACCGGACACGGTGGTGGAAGGCGCGCTCGATCTCGACCTCGGTGAGCGCACGCTGCGGCTTCGTGCATGGCCGGTGGCGCACACGGACAACGACCTCACGGTCTTCGATGAGGAAACCGGCACACTGTGGCTGGCCGACCTGCTGTTCGTGGAGCGCATCCCGGTGATCGATGGCAGCCTGCGCGGCTGGCTCGCGGTGCTCGGGCAAGTGCGCGCCCTCGCCCCAAAGGAGGTCGTACCTGGCCACGGCGACGGCAAGCATTGGCGCGAGGCCCTTGCCGCGCAGGAGCGGTATCTGACCACGCTGCTCGAGGAGACTCGCGCTGCAATCAAGGTGGGGCGAACAATCACGCAGGCGGTGGCGGAGGTCGGCCTGAGCGAGCGCCCGCGATGGCTCTTGTTCGACGCCTATCACCGGCGTAACGTCACGGCAGCGTACGCCGAACTCGAATGGGAAGATTGAGGCGGAGTATCGGTCGCGTGCCTGCGAGGGCCAAACGATGACGATGATGCGAGACCTGTGCAGCCTGCTGCTGTGCGCCACGCTACTCAATGCCGCTGCGGTCGCGGCGGACGAGAACGCCGAGAACGCGATATGGCGAGGCGTTCGCGCCAGTATGTTCGGCGACCGGCCGATCGAGGAGGGCGGCGGTGCGATCGTGGTACTGGAGGCTCCGAAGCGCGCCGAGGATGCCGCTGTCGTGCCGCTGTCGATCAGGATCAAGGGCGCGCAGCGCGGCGACGAGTATGTGCGCAAGCTCTATCTTGTCATCGACCGCAATCCCTCGCCGGTCGGGGCGGTGTTCACCTTCACGCCGGAGAGCGGACGCGCCGACCTCGAAACCCGGGTGCGCATCGAGGACTACACGTTCGTGCGCGCCATTGCCGAAATGAACGACGGCCGCCTGTTCATGGCGAAACGCTACGTCAAGGCCTCCGGCGGCTGCTCGGCCCCGGCGGGCAAGGACCAGGCGGCGGCGCTGGCGCGCCTGGGTAAGATCAAGCTGCGTCTCGACGGCCCCCTTGCCACGGACAAGCCGGCGCTCGCGCAACTCATGGTGAGCCATCCGAACAACTCGGGCCTGGCAATGGATCAACTGACGCGGCTTTACGTGCCGGCGCATTTCGTGCGCAGGATCGACGTCACCTACGGCGGAAGGGCGGTGATGTCGGCCGAGGTCGATTTCACCATCAGCGAGAATCCGAACGTCCGCTTCTACTTCGTCCCGCGCGGCCCGGGTGAGTTGAAGGCAGAGGTGATCGACTCGAACGATCTCAAGTTCGAAAGCTCGATCGAGTTAAAACCCGGCGCGATTGCCGGTGCCTGAGCCGACGCTGCCGCGCACCGGAAAGTTGTCAGCGCGGCACGGTGCATTCCTTCTTGGCCGCAGCATGGAGCGTGCGATAGCGACCGGCCATTTCCTTCATCGGCGCGGGATCGCGGAACACGCCGCCGCGCTCGCCGGGCATACCCTGGTAGCGCGCCACCGTCGCGGCGTCCACGTAGTCCTCGTAGGGCAACGTTTTGGCAATGGCATCGATCGCGCAGGAGCATTTGTACAGATATTCGTGGGCGCCGCCGTTGGTCTTCATGCATTCCAGTACGTACTCGACGCGGTCGGCGGTGGGGTAGTCATGCGCATAGGCGCCCGCGCTCAGCGCACAACAAAGGAACAGAGTGTTTGCGGTTTTCATCGAAGGTCCCCCGCGTTTCGAGTATCAATGCGGCGATTATGCGCGATGGCGGGGAAAAGGAAAGCCGCATGTCGGGGGCTGGCGCTTGCCTCGTTCGGTTGATCCGAGGCCGGCGCGGCTGCTGCCTTGGGCGGCCTGCGTTGCCTTCGCGGCCGGCGCGGCTGCGCAGGAGCCGCCGATGCGCATCGATGCACTGGGCGGCGGCGCCTACTTCGTGCGCGCTGAATCCGGCGAAGCTTCACCCGCGAATCGAGGGTTCGTCAGCAACATCGGTGTCATCGCCGGGCGCGGCGGGGTTATCGTCATCGGCACCGGCGCCAGCGCCGAATTCGGCGAACGCCTGTTGCGGCGAGTCGAGCAGCGCTTTCGCCTACCCGTCGTGCTGGCCATAAATACTCAGGCGACGCCCGACCACGTGCTGGGGAACACGGCGTTCGCCCGGCGTGGCATTCCGCTGTTGGCGCATCGGGAGACAGCTGACTTCATGGTGCAGAATTGCCGCGCGTGCATTCAGCGGCTCGCCGACGACCTTGGCGCCGCGGCATCACCTGACTATCGGTTCGCCCTTCCGAACCGAAGGATCGAACACAGTCAGCGCATTCGCAGCGCGGGCCGGGAGCTGGAGCTGCTCTACTTCGGCCCGACCTTTCAGCCCGGCAGCATCGCGCTGCTCGATCGCGCCAGCGGCGTTGCGTTCGCGGGAGAAATGGTGGGCATCGATCACGTGCCCGATCTGCGCAACGCCGACATCGAAAACTGGCGGCGCGCGCTGGCGGAACTCCAGCGCCTGCCCATTCGAGTCGTGGTGCCCGGCCACGGCGCGCCGGCGCCGCCTGCGCGCATGGCCGATACTTCGGCTTACCTCGGCGCGTTGCGCGCCGAGGTCGAGCGCGCCTATCGGCGGGGTATATCGATGCTGGACGCGGCGCGTACCATTCGGCTGACGGCGTTTCGCGACTGGGCGCAGTATGATGTCCTGCATGCGGGCAACGTCCATTTTGTCTACCTGACACTCGAGCGGGAAGAGCTGGCGCGGGAATGAAATACGGATGACGACTACGACCCGGATACCACTGGCCGGCATCGGGCGCCGCGCCAGAGCAACCCCGAAGGGCAGAGGCGTGGACTCGACTGCCTTGCAAGCGGTGCGCGACCTACTTGGTGACAGTCCGCGGCGCCGCGATCTGCTGGTCGAGCACCTGCATCTCATCCAGGATGCCCACGGCTGTCTCGTAGCGGCTCACCTTGCCGCGCTAGCCGAAGAAATGCGGTTGTCACAGGCGGAGGTGTATGAGGTCGCGACCTTCTACCATCACTTCGATGTGGTGAAGGAGGGCGAGGCCAGGCCGCCCGCGCTCACCGTTCGCGTCTGCGACACGCTCTCGTGCCGGATGGCGGGTGGCGAAGAGCTGCTGGCGCGACTACCCACCGTTCTCGGGTCGGCGGTGCGGGTCATCCGCGCGCCTTGTGTCGGGCGCTGCGAGGATGCGCCGGTGGCGGTAGTCGGGCGCAATCCCATCGGCCGCGCATCCGTCGATGCGGTGTCGGAAGCGGTGCGCGGCGGACGCCTGGAGCGCGAACCGGGCCCCTACATGGACTACGCCGCCTACCGCGCGCGCGGCGGCTACGAGGTTTGGCAAGATGTCTGGCACGGCCGGCGTGCCGTAGAGGACGTGATTGCGGCGCTGGAGCATTCGGGACTGCGTGGACTCGGCGGGGCCGGATTCCCCGCGGGGCGCAAGTGGCGCATCGTGCGCGCCGAAGCGCCGCCGCGCCTGATGGCGGTCAATTGCGACGAGGGAGAGCCTGGCACCTTCAAGGATCGCTGGTACCTGGAGCGCGACCCGCACCGCTTTCTCGAGGGCGTCTTGATCGCCGCCTACTGCGTCGGCATCGCCGAGGTCTACATCTACCTGCGCGACGAGTACGCGCAATGCCGCGCCGTCCTCGCCCGCGAGATTGCCGCGTTGCAGGCCGACGCACCCTCGCCGCTGCCGGCCATCCGTCTGCGCCGCGGCGCCGGCGCCTATATCTGCGGCGAGGAGTCGGCGATGATCGAGTCCATCGAAGGCAAGCGCGGCATGCCGCGGCTGCGCCCGCCCTATATCGCGCAGGTAGGGCTGTTCGGGAGACCGACTCTGGAACACAATCTGGAGACCTTGTACTGGGTGCGCGAGATCCTGGAGAAGGGCGGCGAATGGTGGGCCGGACATGGCCGGCGTGGGCGCCGCGGGCTGCGTTCGTTCTCGGTGTCGGGCCGGGTCAACAAGCCCGGCGTGCATCTGGCGCCGGCCGGCATCTCGGCGCGCGAACTCATCGATGAATACGCCGGGGGCATGAAGGCCGGACATCAGTTCTACGCCTACCTCCCGGGCGGCGCATCGGGCGGGATACTGCCGGCGAGCCTGGGCGATGTCGCGCTCGATTTCGATACGCTCGATGCGCACGGCTGCTTCATCGGCTCGGCGGCG
The DNA here is from genome assembly GCA_963815325.1 of uncultured Gemmatimonadales bacterium. GTDB lineage: Bacteria > Gemmatimonadota > Gemmatimonadetes > Gemmatimonadales > GWC2-71-9 > JABDII01. The sequence goes on along the minus strand of CAWFGG010000001.1, from coordinate 16,675 downwards.
GTGATCGTCCTGTCGCAGCAGGACAAGGCGCGCGATGCGGCGCTGAACCTGATGCGCTTCTTCGCCGACGAGTCCTGCGGCCAGTGCACGCCGTGCCGAGTCGGCACCGAGAAAGCCGTACATCTTATGCAAGCGCCGCGATGGGACCGCCCGCTGCTCGAGGACTTGTGCCGCGTGATGGCGGACGCGTCGATTTGCGGCCTCGGTCAGGCGGCGCCCAATCCGATCCATTGCGTGATGAAGCATTTTCCCCACGAGATCGCGTGAGCCACGAGGCGCCGCCATGAACCTTCCGGTCGAGAACGTCACTGCCAGTGGGGATATCGAGTTCTTTCTCGACGGCCAGCCGATGTTCGCGCGAACGGGGGAGACCATCCTTCAGGCGGCGCAGCGCGGCGGCGTCGAGATTCCGTGTCTTTGCTACAAGGAAGGCTATCGTCCGGACGGCAACTGCCGCGCCTGCGTCGTGGAGATCGCCGGCGAGCGCGTGCTGGCGCCGAGCTGCAGCCGCAGACCGGTGGCCGGGATGCGGGTGCTCGCGCGCAGCGCCCGCGCGCAGCATTCGCAGCGCATGGTGCTCGAATTGCTAGCGGCAGACATGGGGCAGAAGCGCTACCGGCTCGGCTCCGAACTCGATCATTGGCTGCAACGCATGGAGGTGGGCACGCCACGCTTTGCGTGCCGTGTCCAGCCGCGCGCGGATGTCTCCCATCCGGCGATGTGGGTCAATCTCGATGCCTGCATACAGTGCACGCGCTGCGTGCGCGCTTGTCGCGAAGAGCAGGGCAACGACGTCATCGGCTATGCGATGCGCGGCGCGCATTCGAAAATCGTCTTCGACTTCGACGATCCCATGGACGAATCAACGTGTGTCGCCTGTGGCGAATGCGTGCAGGCCTGTCCCACCGGCGCGCTCATGCCGGCGCATGATGTCGGCCTCGAAGTGGCGGACATGCAGGTGGATTCGGTGTGCCCTTATTGCGGGGTCGGCTGCCAGCTTATTTATCACGTCAAGGACAACCGTATCGTTCAGATGAGCGGCCGCGACGGCCCGGCGAACCACGGCCGGCTCTGCGTCAAGGGCCGCTTCGGCTTCGACTACGTGCATCACGATCAGCGCTTGACGCAGCCTCTCGTTCGCAAAGCGGGAGCGGGAAAGTCCAAGGACTTCACGGTCGACCCGGCGAACCCGGAGTCGGTCTTCCGCGTGGCGACCTGGGACGAGGCGCTCGATCTCGCCGCCGGCAAGTTCAGGCAGATCCGCGACACGGCGGGCCCGCGGGCGCTCGCCGGCTTCGGCTCGGCTAAGGGCTCGAACGAGGAGGCATACCTGTTTCAAAAGCTGGTGCGCACCGGCTTCGGCTCCAACAACGTGGATCACTGCACGCGCTTGTGCCACGCCTCCAGCGTCGCGGCGCTGCTCGAAGGCATCGGCTCGGGCGCCGTGTCGAATCCGGTGGCCGACGTGCTCAAGGCCGATGTGGTGTTCGTGATCGGCGCCAACCCCACGGTCAATCATCCGGTGGCGGCGACCTGGATCAAGAACGCGGTGCGCCATGGCACCCGGCTCGTCGTCGCCGATCCGCGCCGCTCCGAGCTGGCGCGCCATGCCACGCACTTCCTCCAGTTCAAGCCCGACACCGACGTGGCGCTGCTCAACGCGATGATGCACACGATCGTCGCGGAAGACCTGGTCGATCGCGCGTTCATCGCCGATCGTACTTCGGGCTATGCCGACATCGAGCGCAACGTGCGCGCGTTCAGCCCGGAGGCGATGGCGCCGATCTGCGGGGTGGCGGCCGACACGATCAAGCAGGTCGCGCGGCTCTACGCGACCTCGAAGGGGTCGATGATCCTTTGGGGCATGGGCATCTCGCAGCACATACATGGCACCGACAATGCGCGTTGCCTGATCGCGCTGGCGCTGATGACTGGCCAGATCGGCCGTCCCGGTACTGGCCTGCACCCATTGCGCGGGCAGAACAACGTCCAGGGCGCGTCCGACGCCGGTCTGATCCCGATGGTCTTTCCAGACTACCAGCGCGTGGCGGAGGCGCAGGCGCGGCGCAAGTTCGAGCGGCTGTGGGGCTATCACGCCGATGCCGAACCGGGACTGACCGTGGTCGAGATTATGCGCGCCGCCCATGCCGGCGACATCAAGGGCATGTACATCATGGGAGAGAATCCGGCGATGTCGGACCCGGATCTGGAGCACGCCCGCGAAGCGCTGGCCGAACTCGACTGGCTGGTGGTGCAGGATATCTTCCTCACCGAGACCGCCTACCTGGCCGACGTGGTGCTGCCCGCCACTGCGTTTCCCGAGAAGACGGGCACCTTCACCAATACCGACCGTCTGGTGCAGTTGGGTCGCCGGGCGCTCGATCCGCCGGGCGCGGCGCGCCCGGATATCTGGATCATCGAGCAGATGGCGCAACGCCTCGGTCTCGACTGGCGCTATGCCGGCGTCAGGGACGTGTTCGACGAGATGCGCGGTGCCATGCCCAGCATCGCCGGCATCACCTGGGAGCGCCTGGAACGCGATGGCGCGGTGACCTATCCGTGCGAGCGCGAGGGCGATCCGGGTGAACCCGTAGTATTCACCGAACATTTCCCGACCGCCGACGGGCGCGGTCGTTTCGTGCCGGCGCAGATCATTCCCGCGGCCGAGCAGCCCGATGCCGAGTATCCGATGGTGCTCATCACCGGGCGCCTCCTGGAGCATTGGCACACCGGCGCCATGACGCGGCGCGCGCCGGTGCTCGACGCGCTCGAGCCGGCGCCGGCGGCATCGCTGCACCCGGAGGAGCTGAAGCGCCTCGGCGTGTCGCCGGGCGATGCGATCAGCGTCGCATCGCGCCGTGGTCGGATCACATTGCAAGCGCGCGCCGATGCCGCGACGCCGCTGGGCACAGTGTTCATTCCATTCTGCTACTACGAAGCCGCCGCCAATCTGCTCACCAATCCCGCGCTCGACCCCTACGGCAAGATACCCGAGTTCAAGTACTGCGCCGTCAGCATCGGCAAGGGGCTGGATCGCAGCAAATCATCGCCGGCCAACTAGCCGTCCAGCCCTCTGCCGCGGCGTTTCACAAAGCTTTGTTGCGGCGCACTCGGTGCTGTCTGGATCTGTAGGCGTCGGGCATACCCGACGGTTTTGGCGCCCGTCCTTCTGGAACACGAAAACCTGCACGGTTTTTATTTCACGGCGTGTCATGAACGGGTAACATGCGGGCGCCGCAACGTCGGCATCGAACCAAAATCCAAGGAGGTCATACATGAAACGCAAGCTCGTGCTAGCTGTATCGTCTGCCATCGTCATGCTGAGTTCCGCGACCGCGTTTGCCGCCGGGGAGTTCGGCACCGCTGATGAAGCCAAGGCCATGCTCGACAAGGCTGTCGCCGCCGTCAAGGCCAACAAAGCGGATGCGCTGGCCAAGTTCGCCAAGGGCGAGGGCGGCTTCAAGGACCGCGACCTGTATCCGTTCTGTGGCGGCCCCGACGGCAATTTCACCGCGCATCCCTCGCTTACCGGCAAGAGCTTGAAGGAGCTCAAGGACAAAGCCGGCAAGGCGCTCGGCGAAGAGATGTACAAGGTGGCGGCCGAGGGCAAGGTTTCCGAGGTCTCTTACATGTGGCCACGGCCGGGTTCCACGGACCCGGTGGCGAAGGTGTCCTACGTCACCAAGATCGGCGACCAGGTCTGTGCGGTGGGCTACTACAAGTAAGCTGCAATAAGTTTCGATCCAAACGCCGCGCCCCGGATCACCTCAGGTGGTCCGGGGCGCGGCGTTTTGGCGTGGTTCTCGGCAATCTAGCCGTGATTCGGCGCTTGGGCTCGCCAGCCGCTTACGGGATGACGATGGGCGGCAGGTTGATGATGACCGACGGCCGATAGTCATAGCGGTAGGCGGGGTAGCCGCGGTACCGATCGTCGTATCGGTTCGGGCTGTAGTAGCGGTGAGAATAGCGATTGGGATAGGTGTAGGGATAGTAGGCGCGCGCGGTGTACCTGCCCGGCACGACTCTGATGCGGCGCTCGACAATTGCGCGCCGGTCGCCAAAGCGATCGCGGTCGAAACCGCGCCCACGATGACTGAAGTCCGGCCCCGACCAGCGATGATCGGGCGCATAGCCGCGGTGCCCGCCGCGATCGAAGTGGCCGCGTCCGCCATCGGCGAAACCGGCGATGGGCAGCGCCAGCGCCGCGCTCAGTAGCATCCATGCAGTCCTTGTCAGCATCTGCGTAGTCTCCTCGCCAGTCAGTCTCGCCTCGCCTGTCACCGCGCAATTGAGCGGTGATTTCGCACGACACATGCTTCATTCTAGGATACGAGGCTTTTCCGCTGCGGCACTTTTTTGTAACAATATGCGAAGCGGGCTGGGGGCCCATCGGCAGGCCAGCCGGAGCGCATTTCGCCGACGTCGATGCGAAAGTACAGCGTCGGTGTTGATGGACAAACACAAAGAGAGCAGTGGAGGAGTTCTACGTCGATGCGCCGCAGGTCTAGAAGAAAGCTGCGCCGTCTGCTGAAATTTTCCGCGTTGGGTCTGGTGGGTGTCGTCGGGGCATTCACCCTCGGCGGTGCGATCGCGTTTCTGGTTGCGCAGCTGGATCGGCCATTCGACGATCGGCCATTCGACGAAGTCGCCTGGAAGGAGCACCATGGTGCCGCCTATGCGGACAACCCGCGCGGCTTGATGGCCGACTCGCTCGTGCAGAGGTTGTCGAACGGACCGATGACGCGCGCCGACGTCATCAATCTCCTCGGTGAACCTGACTTCATGTCCGAGGCCGAAAAGAAGCGGCAGGATCTGCTCAGCTACAATCTGGGCATGTGGAGCGGATTGCGCACCGGCTACAATTCTCTGGACATCATCTTGGATGCCGAGGGGCGCGTGAGCGGCACGCACATCGCGCATCATTGAAGTTTCGGGGCCAAGTCCTCGCTAGGTCCCGCGGTGCATACACGGCCCGGAGTGTGACAACCATGAACCGAGATAGGGAGCGCGCAGCGTGGAGAACTGGGTCGAGCGTGCGCCACTGGGCCATGTTCGCGCTGCTGCTCGTGGCGGGCACTCCGACGAGCGCGTGGGCTGCGGAATGGGCCGGCTATGAAAAGCTATCCCGCGACCAGGTGGTTGCCAAGCTCGGTGCCGGAGGGGAATCGGCGCCCGCCGAATTTCGTGCGAAGAACTTGTCCAACCAGGATCTGAGCGGCATCGATTTCCGGGGCGCGAACCTAAGCGCCGCGGTAATGAACGGCGCCGACTTGAGTCGGGCCAACCTTTCGCGCTGCGATCTCACCGTCAGCTTCGCTGAGCGCGCCAACCTCGCCGGCGCCGATTTGCGCAACGCGGTGATGTTTTCGATGCAATTGCGCGGGGCGAATCTCAAAGGGGCAGATCTGTCCGGCGCCCGCTTCGTCGGCGATCTGGGGACCGCCAACCTCGAAGCCGCCAACATGACGAGAATGGACGCCGCGGCGGACATGAAGAACCAGTCGATGGGCCTGATGCGCGCCAGTCTCGTGTCCGCCAATCTCAAAGGAGCTGACTTGTCCGGCGCGGACTTTTCGCGCGCCGATTTCAGTTTCGCCGCACTTGCCGGCGCCAAACTTGCCGGGGCCAAGATATTCGGTGCCGAGTTCAGCGGTACCGATTTGAGCGGCGCCGATCTGCAGGGCGCCGACTTGCGCGAATCCAAGTTCATCGACACCGACTTCACAGGCGCGAACCTGGCCGGCGCCGACTTCACCGGATCCACGTTCCGCGGTGTGAAAGGGCTCGATAAGGCGATTACCCGCGGTGCGCGCGGGCTGTCCGGTGGGACGAACTGAGCGGCGGCCGTCGCGGATTGCGCAGCGCTCGGATCCGCGCTATGCGGTGTCCGCCCCGACATACGTTTCCGCGAACCTCCCCAGAAGCTTCGACGGATCGGATTCGACCAGGATCAAGGCGCGATGGGTGGGTCGAATGAACTGTTCGGCTGCGGCGTGATCGAGAAACGCGATGAGTTGCGCGTAGTAGCCGGCAACATCGAGCAGCCCGCACGGTTTGGTCTGCAAACCCAGTTGCGCCCAGGTAAGCATCTCGAAAATCTCGTCGAGCGTTCCTAGACCGCCCGGTAGCGCGATAAACGCGTCCGACAGCTCGGCCATCAACGCCTTGCGCTCTTGCATCGATTCGACGATGCGTAGATCGGTGACGCGCGAATAGGCACGTTCCTTTTCGACCAGCAGGCCAGGGATGACGCCGAACACCTTGCCTCCCGCATCGAGCGCGGCGTCGGCGGCGGCGCGCATCAGGCCGACGCTGGTTCCGCCATAGACCAGACCCAGTCCCAAGTCCGCGATCGCCCGGCCGGTGCGCGCTGCCGCTTGCAGGTACTCCGGCTTGGCGCCGCGGTTCGATCCGCAGAACACGCATACGTTTTTCATTCGGTTCCCGGCTTTCTTGATGCAAGTGGAGCGCCCGAGCTTAACCGATATCAGACGCGTGCGCGGCGCGTCCGAGCGCTCGCTTCAGCGTCTCGCGACGCCGCTCATGCCTGCAGTGCCGCCGGTTTGTGGGACGCGATGACTTGCAGCAATTGGGCGAATATCTTTGGCGTGCCGGCGACGATGTTGCCGGTTTCCAGGTAGCCGGATTCGCCGCCGAAGTCACTGACGAGGCCGCCGGCTTCGCTGATGAGCAGTGAACCTGCCGCAATATCCCAGGGCGAGAGGCCGATTTCCCAGAAGGCATCGAAGCGGCCGGCCGCGACGTAGGCCAGATCGAGCGAGGCCGCGCCCGGCCGGCGCACGCCTGCGCTCTTTTGCAGCAGTTCGCGCAGCATGCCGAGGTAGGCGTCGATATGAGTGAAGGAGCGGTAGGGAAACCCGGTGCTGAGCAGTGCGTCCTGCAACTTGATGCGCTTGCTCACGCGCATGCGGCGATCATTGAGATAGGCGCCGCGGCCCTTGCTGGCGGTGAATAACTCGTTGCGCGTCGGGTCGTACACCACGGCCTGGGCGATGCTGCCGCGATGCTTGAGCGCGATGGATACCGCGAAGTGCGGCATACCGTGGATGAAGTTGGTGGTGCCGTCGAGCGGGTCGATGATCCATTGATAATCCGAGGCCCCGGATGCTCCCGACTCCTCTGCTAGAATCGCATGGTCCGGGTAGGCAGTGCGCAGAACGTCGATGATCGCTGCTTCGGCGGCCCGGTCCACCTCGGTGACGAAATCGTTGGGTTGTTTGCTGGTGACCTTGAGCAGATCGATATCCTGCGTCGCGCGGTTGATGATGGCGCCGGCGCGGCGCGCCGCTTTCACTGCGAAGTTGAGTGTGGGGTTCATGGTCGGAGGGAGGGGCGTCGATTGAGCGCGCGACGACGCGCCGATTCATCGTAGCGCGCGAGCGGCGAATTCTAATATGTCTGAGGCTGACCCGCTGGCGCGGATTCGCGTCGTATTGTCCCATCCAAGCCACCCCGGCAACATCGGGGCGGTCGCGCGCGCCATGAAGACGATGGGCGTTACGCGTTTGCATCTGGTCAATCCGCGCGGGTTTCCCGATGCGCAAGCGAGTGCCCGCGCGCGCTTCGGGGCGGACGTGCTGGAGCGTGCGATGCTTTGCGCGAGTGTGCGCGAAGCGCTTCACGGTAGCGTGCTCGCCGCGGGCTTGACGGCGCGTCAGCGCGACTCGGTGGCGCCGATGCGCTGGGCACGGGAGGCCGCGCAGGAGCTGGTGGCCACCGCGCGCTCGGGCGAAGTGGCGCTGGTCTTCGGCAACGAAACCTACGGCCTGTCGAACGAGGAGCTCGGGCTATGCCAGATTCCCGTGATGATTCCCGCCGATCCGCAATGCAACTCGCTCAACCTCGCCGCGGCGGTGCAGGTGATGTGCTACGAGCTGCGTATGGCGGCGATGGCCAACGGCGAAGCGCCGCGGGGCGCGGCGGAACCTGCGACCTTCGAGGAGGTGGAGCAACTGCTGGCGCACTTGCACGGCGCGGTGCTGTCCAGCGGCTTTCTCGATCCCGACAATCCGAAGCGCCTGATGCCGCGTATCCGACGCCTGTTCGCCCGCGCGCGGCTGGAGAAGGAAGAAGTGTCGATCTTGCGCGGCATGCTGAGGTCGTTCGAGAAACAAGTTGACTGAATTGCGCGGGGCTTCCTACCCTTGGCAATGACCCACCTGGAGCTGAACCATGTTCACCCATACACGCGAAGATATCGCCAGCGTGCTCGAGCGCGACCCGGCCGCGCGTTCGGCCTGGGAGGTGCTCACGTGTTATCCGGGTGTCCACGCGCTGATCGTGCACCGCTGGGCGCACCGGCTGTGGAGCAGTGAATTCAAGTGGCTGGCGCGCTTTGTCTCCCATGCCGGGCGCTGGCTCACCGGCATCGAGATCCACCCCGGCGCCAAGATCGGCAGGCGCGTGTTCATCGATCACGGCATGGGGGTGGTGATCGGCGAGACCGCCGAGATCGGCGACGATTGCACGCTGTATCAGGGCGTGACGCTGGGTGGCACCTCGCTCGATGGGGGCAAGCGCCATCCGACGCTTGGGCGTGGTGTGGTGGTAGGCGCCGGCGCGCAGGTGCTGGGGCCGTTTACCGTCGGCGAGGGCGCCAAGATCGGGTCCAATGCCGTCGTCGTCAAGGCGGTTCCGCCGGGCGCCACTGCGGTGGGGAACCCGGCTCGCATAATCGCCGACGGGCAGGCGGAACAGCGCGAGGCAAGGGCGGCCAAGATGGGGTTCTCCGCCTATGCCATCACGGCAGACATGGATGACCCCGTGGCCAAGGCGATTCACGGGTTGCTCGACCATTCGGTGGAGACCGACCGCTGCTTCGCATCCCTGGTCCGGCAACTCGAGCGCGCCGGGATCAAAATAGAAGAGGAGGAATTGGCCGGCACCGACAAGTTCGATCCAAGCTACTTAGGAAAAATAGTTGACTAAAAAATTTGGGATTCGTATAGTTGAGAAAATCGCTCAGGTTTTGCGTGCTGCAACAACCATCGGACGGGCGATTCACTACGGGGACGACGACTATGCGACTGACCACGAAGGGACGATTCGCCGTGACCGCCATGATCGACCTGGCGCTACGGCAGCACGAGGGGCCGGTTACGCTGGGCGGAATAAGCGAGCGGCAAAGGATTTCACTGTCCTACCTGGAGCAGCTCTTCGGCAAGCTGCGGCGCTACGAGCTCGTCGCCAGCGTGCGCGGACCAGGCGGGGGCTATCGCCTCGCCAAGGGCATGGACAAGATCACCGTGGCCGACATCATCTTCGCTGTCGACGAGCCGCTTGACGCGACACAGTGCGGCGGCAAGGAGAATTGCCAGGACGATCACCGTTGCATGACGCATGAGTTATGGGCCAAGCTCAACGAGAAGATGCTCGAGTACCTGAATTCCGTCGCGCTGGCGGATTTGGTCGCGCAGCAGCGCAAGCCGGCCGAGGTGAGCGTGATCCACGATGAGCGGATGAAACCTCTTCCGGCGCCGCTGGGCATCGCCGCCTCCGCCTGAGATTGGGCGGGAATCGAAATTTCACACCATGTTCGCGCCTTGCTACCTCGACCATAACGCGACAACGCCTGTGGACGCGAGCGTGCTAGAGGCCATGCTGCCGTTCTTCAGTGATCGCAGCGGCAACGCGTCGAGCCGGCACGAGTATGGGCGTGCGGCGCGCGCGGCGATCGATTCGGCACGCCAGCAGGTCGCGGCGGCGGTCGGCGCGCATCCGACCGAGGTCGTGTTCACCAGCGGCGGCTCGGAAGCGAACAACCTGTTCATCAAAGGCGCCGCCGCTTGCCTCAAGCCGTCGATGATCGCCCATAGCGCGATCGAACATCCATGTGTGCGCGAGCCGGCGCGTCAGCTCGAGCGCACCGGTTGGGCGGTGCATGAGATCGCCGTCGATAATGCCGGTCGCATCGAACCGGACGACTATGCCAGTGCACTGGCGAAGCGGCCGCGTCTGGTGTCGGTGATGCTGGCCAACAACGAGACCGGCGTGGTGCAGGACGTAGCGCACCTCGCCGGGCAGGCGCGCGCCGCGCGCGCCTGGTTTCACACCGACGCGGTGCAAGCACTGGGCAAGCTGAAGTTGGACTTCCGCGCCCTCGGCGTTCATGCGCTGACGCTATCCGCCCACAAGGCATATGGCCCGCTCGGCGCCGGCGCGCTGATCGTGGACAAGCGTGTCGAGTTGCAGCCTTTGATTTCCGGCGGCGGGCAGGAGCGCGGGCTGCGCTCGGGCACCGAGAACGTCGCGGCGATCGTCGGCTTCGGCCGCGCCTGCGAGCTTGCGCTCGCTCGGCTCGACGAGACCGCGGCACATCTGCGGGGCCTGCGCGATGCGCTCGAGCGCGGCCTGGCGGAAATCGGTGTGCGGGTGTTCGGCGCCGCCGCCGAGCGCATTCCCAACACGGCGTTCTTCAGCGTGCCGCGCATCGACGGCGAAACCTTGGTCGCGCAGCTCGACCGAGCCGGCTTCGCCGTGGCCAGCGGGTCGGCCTGTTCGAGCGCGTCGCCGGAACCCTCGCGCACGCTGCTGTCGATGGGTATAGCGCCGGACATCGCGCGCGGCGCGGTCCGCGTGAGTGTCGGCCGCGCGAATACTCAGCTGCAGATCGCGCAGTTCCTGCGGACGCTGCACGAACTCACCGGAAAACTGCAACACATGAGCGCGATCGTGGTCTGAACGAATTGGAAACTCTGGAGTTAGCAACGATGCTGAAGTTACCCATTTACCTCGACTACTCGGCGACGACGCCGGTCGACCCGCGCGTGGCGCAGGCAGATGATTCCCTATCTCACCGAGCACTTCGGCAACCCGGCGAGCCGCTCGCACGCGTTCGGCTGGGAGGCCGAGAAGGCGGTCGAGACGGCGCGCGAGCAAGTCGCGGCGCTGGTCAATGCCGACCCCAAGGAAATCGTCTGGACATCCGGTGCGACGGAGTCGAACAACCTCGCCCTCAAGGGCGCGGCGCATTTTTATCAGGGCAAAGGCAAGCACATCGTCACGCTGAAGACCGAGCACAAGGCGGTGCTCGACACCTTCCGCGAGCTTGAGCGGCAGGGCTTCGAGGCGACCTATCTCGACGTTCAGGACAACGGCCTGGTCGATCTGGATCGGTTCGAGCAGGCCTTGCGCAAGGACACGATCCTGGTTTCGGTGATGTCGGTGAACAACGAGATCGGCGTGATCCAGCCGATCGCGCAGATCGGCGAGATCTGCCGCAGCCGCGGCATCATCTTCCACGTCGATGCGGCGCAGGCGACCGGCAAGATCGTCGATTGATTTGCAGCAGCTCAAGGTGGACCTGATGTCCTTCTCGGCGCACAAGACCTACGGCCCGAAGGGCATCGGTGCGCTTTACGTGCGGCGCAAGCCGCGCATTCGCCTCGAGCCGCAGATGCACGGCGGCGGCCACGAGCGCGGATTGCGCTCCGGCACCCTGGCCACGCATCAGATCGTCGGCATGGGCGAGGCGTTTCGCATCGCCGCGGAAGAGATGGCGACCGAGAACGAGCGTATCCGCATGCTGCGCGACAAGCTCTACAAGGGGCTGTCGGACATCGACGAGACCTATGTCAATGGCGACATCGAGCAGCGCGTGCCGCACAATCTCAACATCAGCTTCGACTATGTCGAGGGCGAGTCGCTGATCATGGCGATCAAGGACGTCGCCGTGTCGAGCGGTTCCGCATGCACGTCCGCGAGTCTGGAGCCTTCGTACGTGCTGCGCGCGCTCGGACGCGACGACGAGCTGGCGCACAGTTCGATCCGCTTCACCATCGGGCGCTTCACCACCGAAGAGGAGATCGACTACACGATCGAACTACTGCATCGCAAGATCGGCAAGCTGCGCGAACTGTCCCCGCTGTGGGAGATGGTGCAAGGAAGGTGTCGATTTGAACACCGTGCAGTGGGCCGCGCACTGAGGGCAGCGAATTGAGGTAGGCCGGGGCGATCCCGGCGGGCTAACGAAGGAGGTTCATATGGCATACAGCGAAAAAGTTCTGGATCACTACGAGAATCCGCGCAACGTGGGTTCCTTCGGCAAGGACGGACGAAGGCGTCGGCACCGGCATGGTCGGCGCGCCCGCCTGCGGTGACGTGATGAAGCTGCAGATCAAGGTGGGCCAGGACGGCATCATCGAGGACGCCAAATTCAAGACCTACGGCTGCGGCTCGGCGATCGCCTCGAGTTCGCTGGTCACCGAGTGGGTCAAGGGCAAGACGCTCGATCAGGCGATGGAGATCAAGAACACCCAGATTGCCGAGGAACTGGCGTTGCCGCCGGTGAAGATCCACTGCTCGATCCTGGCCGAGGACGCGATCAAGGCGGCGGTGGAGGACTACAAGAAGAACCACGGCGAGGCGGCCGCGGGCCAGGAGAGTTCCGCTGCCGCAGTAACCGCGTAAGGAGAAATCATGGCAGTCACCCTCACCGAGAGGGCCGCCCAGCACGTGAGCAGCTTTCTTGCCAAGCGCGGCAAGGGGATCGGTGTGCGCCTCGGCGTGAGGACCACCGGCTGCTCGGGGATGGCGTACAAGCTCGAATTTGCCGACGACCCGCTGCCTGAGGACCAGGTGTTCGAGAGCCACGGCGTCAAGGTTCTCGTCGACCCGAGAGCCTGGCCTATCTCGATGGCACGGAGCTGGACTTCGCACGCGAGGGCTTGAACGAAGGTTTCAAGTTCAACAACCCGAACGTGAAAGACGAGTGCGGTTGCGGCGAGAGTTTCAACGTCTGAGTTCAAGTTGCTCGTCGCGGGCCGCCGGTGGTCTGTCTCCCGATGCCTGGCCACTTGCGACCTGCGCTTTGCCATGAAGCAAGATTTCACTCAAGAATATTTTGGGCTCTTCGGCTTGCAGCCTGCATTCAACGTCGATACGACCACGCTCGAGCGTGCCTACCGCGACTTGCAGTCGGCGATCCACCCCGATCGCTACGCACAAACGCCGGAGACCGAACGCCGTCTGTCGATGCAGTGGGCGACGCTGGTCAACGAAGGCTATCGTGTCGCTTAGGGATCCGCTGCTGCGCGCACAATACCTGCTGTCGCTGAATGGCGTCGCCGTCGGGGAAGAGTCGAACACCTCGATGCCGCCGCAGTTCCTGATGGAGCAGATGGAATGGCGTGAAGCGGTCGCCGAAGCGCGCGCCGCCGAAGATCTCGATGCGCTTGAAAGACTGCTCGCGCGTCTGCGCACCGAGTCGAACGCGGTGCTTCGAGAGGTGGCAGGCGCGATCGACGAAGCCAAGGACTACACCGCGGCGGCGGACGCAGTGCGCCGCCTCATGTTCGTCCACAAGCTGCAACAAGACATCAACGACGCACTGGAACACCTCGAAACCTGATGGCCCTACTGCAGATCGCCGAACCGGGAATGTCAACCGCCCCGCACCAGCACCGGCTGGCGGTGGGCATCGACCTCGGGACCACCAATTCCCTGGTCGCGACGGTACGCAACGGCGTGCCGGTAGTGCTCAATGATGAGCAGGGGCGCGCGCTTCTGCCGTCCGTCGTTCGCTATCGGCGCGATGGCGCGGTCGACGTCGGCTATTCGGCGACCGCGGCGCAGGCGCGCGACGCGCGCAACACCATCGTCTCGGTCAAGCGCTTCATGGGCCGTGGGCTGAAGGATGTCGCCCATGTCGAAAGCATGCCGTACGATTTCGTCGACAACCCGGGCATGGTGCGGCTGCGCACCGTCGCCGGACGTCAAGAGTCCGGTGGAGGTCTCGGCCGAAATCCTCAAGGTCTTGGGCGCGCGTGCGAAGGCGAGCCTCGGCGGCGAGCTGGCCGGCGCGGTGATCACCGTGCCGGCCTACTTCGACGATGCGCAGCGTCAGGCCACCAAGGACGCGGCGACGCTCGCCGGGCTGCCGATCCTGCGACTGCTCAACGAACCGACCGCGGCCGCCATCGCCTACGGTCTGGACAACGCCGCGGAAGGCATCTACGCCGTCTACGACCTGGGCGGCGGCACCTTCGACATCTCGATCCTCAAGCTGTCGCGCGGCGTATTCGAGGTGCTGGCGACCAACGGCGATGCGGCGCTCGGCGGCGACGATTTCGACCAGCGCGTGTATCTGCTGGATTCTCGACGCACGCACAGGCTCGCGCCGCCGTCGGCCACGAGGACGCGCGGCGGCTGCTCACGCACGCGCGCGAGGCCAAGGAGCACCTGACGCCGAGCGACGGAGGCCGCCATCGTCGCCGTCCTGTCCACCGGCGAGCGGTGTCGAGCTGACGCTGACCGCGCAGCGACGTTCGCCGACATCACCAAGACATCTGGTCGCCAAGACGCTGGCGCCGACGCGCAAGGCGCTGCGCGACGCCGGGCTCAGCGTCGCCGACGTCAAGGGCGTGGTGATGGTCGGCGGCGCGACGCGCATGCCGCACATCCAGCGCGCGGTGGGCGAGTTCTTTCAGCAGGAGCCGCTGAACAACCTCGATCCGGACAAGGTCGTGGCGCTCGGTGCGGCGATCCAGGCCAACGTGCTCGCGGGCAACCGCGCCGAGGACGACGACTGGCTGCTGCTCGACGTGATCCCGCTGTCGCTGGGCCTGGAGACCATGGGCGGGCTGGTCGAGAAGATCATCCCGCGCAACTCGACGATTCCGGTCGCCAGCGCGCAGGAATTCACCACCTTCAAGGACGGCCAGACCGCGATGAGCTTCCACGTCGTGCAGGGCGAGCGCGAGCTGGTCGGCCGACTGCCGCTCGCTCGCGCGCTTCGAGCTGCGCGGCATTCCGCCGATGGTGGCGGGCGCGGCGCGCATCCGCGTCACCTTCCAGGTCGACGCCGACGGCCTGCTCGTCGGTCTCGGCGCGCGAGAATGTCGAGCGGCGTCGAGGCGTCGGTGACGGTCAAGCCGTCCTACGGCCTGAGCGACGACGAGATCGCCGGCATGCTGCGGGAGTCCTTCGACCACGCGCCGACGACATGCGACGCGCGCGCGCTGCGCGAGCAGCAGGTCGAGGCGCGGCGGGCTGCATCGAAGCGACCGAGGCGGCGCTGCGCCAGGACGGCGATCTGCTTGACGCCTGAGGAACGCGGCGACGATCGAGGAGGTGGCGCGCAAGCTGCGCTCGGCTGCCGCGAGGGCAGCGACACACGCGCGCTCAAGGCGGCGATCGAGGCGCTCAACGCCGGCACCGCGGAGTTCGCCGCGCGGCGCATGGACCAAGCGAGTCAAGCGCGCATTGGCGGGCCACAAAGTCGATGAGATCAGCGTCTGACCGTCAACCCGCGTAGCCTGAAGTCATGACCCGAATCACCGTGCTGCCGCACGAGGAGCTCTGTGCCCGAGGGCGCGCGTGATCGAGGCGCGAGCCGGGCACGTCGATCTGCGACAACCTGCTCGCCCACGGCATCGAGATCGAGCACGCCTGCGAGAAGTCCTGCGCCTGCACCACCTGCCACGTGATCGTGCGCGAGGGCTTCGACGCGCTCGAACCGGCGGAGGAGAAGGAAGACGACCTGCTCGACAAGGCCTGGGGCCTGGAACCGACCTCGCGGCTGTCCTGCCAGGCGCTTGTCACCGACACGCCGCTGGTGATCGAGATTCCGAAGTACACCATCAACATGGTCTCGGAGGGCAAGCACGATGAAATGGACCGACTCGCTCGACATCGCCATCGCGCTGGCGGACGCAGCATCCCGACGTCGATCCGACGCGAATCAACTTCGTGGACCTGAGCAACTGGGTGATGGCGCTCGAAGGATTCGACGACGACCCCAAGCACTGCGGCGAAAAGATCCTCGAAGCGATCCAGATGGCGTGGATCGACGAGGTGGAGTAGCGCGCGGCAGGCGCAACACCGTTTCTTCCGCGTCATTCGGCAACCGCCCCTGGCGATCCAGGGGTCGCGTCATCATCCGTCGGCTTGCATGTGAGTGCCCGCGCTTTGAGGGTGATCTTGCGGCCCGATTGCGTTGGCTGGCCAAGGAACGGCTGGATCGATCGCCGGTCCACCACAGCACGAGATTGCTCGACCCGCATGGATACCCTCACTCACGCCCTCAGCGGTGCCTTGCTCGCCCGCGCCGGCGCGGCTCGGCCCGCCGCCTCCGAGGCGATGCCTTTGTGGCAGCGGATCGTCGTCGGGTCGGCGGCGGCGGCTTTTCCCGACATCGATTTCCTGCTCGGCTTCGTTTCTCCGCTGGCTTACCTCACCGGCCATCGCGGAGTCACTCACTCGGTCCTGCTGCTGCCGGTGTGGGCGCTCTTGCTTGGATACCTCGCGGCGCTGGCGTTTCGGCGCCGCGAATCGTGGAAGACCTACGCGCTCGTGGCGGCGCTGGGCATCGCCGCGCACATCTTGGGCGACCTCATCACATCGTTCGGCACCATGATCCTGGCGCCGCTGTCGAACCAGCGCTTCGCCTGGGGGACGACATTCGTCATCGATCTATGGTTTTCCGCCATCATCCTCGCCGGTCTCTTGCTATCGGTGATCTGGCGCGGCTCGCGCGTTCCGGCGGTCGCGGCGACGGCGCTCCTGCTGGGTTACGTCGGGTTGCAGACAACCCTCAAGGCGCAGGCGGTGGAGTTCGGCGAGACCTATGCCCAGGGGATCGGCATGCCGGGCTATCGCGTCGACGCCGTTCCGCGCCCGGTTTCGCCGTTCAACTGGACCGTTGTGGTGAGCGATG